>CAVQBH010000001.1:0-18793 GCA_963710685.1 uncultured Methanomassiliicoccales archaeon
CCATCTGCCAAATCGAGTTGGAATGCTTCCGTTCGAACGAACGGAATCGGCGTTTGTTAACATTTTCATCGGTCTGGAGTGGATCCTGAGATACTTGTGGACGGTGCTGGATGAGCATTTGACGTCAAACGGGATCTTCGAACATCCATAACCCTGGCGGTCACGGATCCCCAGGATCATGTCGACCTTCTCCCGTTCCAGATTGTGTGTTTCCTTCGGTTGGCGGCTCTTGTGCGCAGTGCGGCAAAGCCGCCCTTCTTCCATCTGGCTTTCCAGTTCTTATCGATCTGCGGCAGCAGCGGATTTTCTCCGCCACCTCTCGGCTCTGTCCTCCTCGGCCAGGAGGACCGCCTCCCGGCGGAGGCGATGGATGACGTCCTGGAGCTGCTGGCTCCCATTCCGTTAATTTCCTAGGCTCACCTTTAATTTCGTACCTTACAGCATATCCACTGGGTGCGGTCATCCTTATCTGTCTCCAAACAAAAGAATGGACGCACCCCCTTTTTGTGATTTTTGACCCATTTTAGAACATCCTATTCCAAAGACATCTCGGTGATCTTTGGAAAGATGTCTTCGAACAGGTCAGTAACATATTAAAAAAGGGAAATGGTTTTTGGCGGCAGATTCCAATTTTAGATTTTGATAAAAGAAAAAGAATGTATGTCTGGCTCGTCGAAAGTTCACTCCCCCACGCGGAGCACTACTCACCCAAGCACGATTCAGCGCGAAGATCACGCACCATCAGGTCTCGTCGGCCATAATAACGTGTTTCCGTCCATTTCCTGGGTCGTCTATCGCAATCGGGTGTCAATTGCACACATTTAAATACGCGAATAGCAACCACTGAGTGAAAGCAAAATCGTCTGTGATCCAACAGTTCGTTTTTATTTTCTCACAGAGTGAATATCGTGACAACTTTCACAGATTTACAGATCTCACCGGAGATCGTCAAGGCAATGAACGGCATGGGCTGGAACGAACCGACACCGGTGCAGATAGCGGCAATACCGGTGGGCCTCAAGGGCAGCGACATGTACGCCGAGGCCCAGACCGGGACGGGTAAGACCGGCACATACGGCTCCATAATCCTGCAGAGGATCAAACATGGCCAACGGGCACCGTCAGCACTGGTCCTCGTTCCTACGAGAGAGTTGGCCAACCAGGTCTACGAGGAGCTGTCCAAGCTCTCCCAGTTCACTGGCCACACCAGCACGCCCATCTACGGAGGCGTGGGCATCGGACCCCAGCTCGCCAAGCTCAAGAGGGGCACGGACATAGTCGTTGCCACTCCCGGCAGGATCAGGGACATCATCGAGCACAATGACATCGACCTCTCGAAGATATCGATCCTGGTATTGGACGAGGCCGACCGCATGCTCGATATGGGCTTCTCCAGGGACCTCAACTTCATCCTGGGTTGCCTGCCGAGGAAGAGGCAGTCGCTGTTGTTCTCGGCCACCATGTCTCGTGAGATCAAGAGCCTGGCCATGGGCCACATGGTCAACCCGAAGGAGATACTGGTCTCCAAGGACGAGCCGGTCCTGGACCTGACCAAGCAGTACTATTTCATCGCGGACAAGGACGTGAAGCGTGACGTGCTCTGCACCATCCTCGACACCAGCCACCCCAAGGCCATCGTCTTCTGCGCCACCAAGCGCAAGACCGACCAGCTCACGAAGAAGCTGCTGGCCGACAACTACCCCGCCGGCGCGATCCACGGTGACGTGGCCCAGAACAAGAGGGAGAGGGTCATCCAGAGCTTCAAGGACGGCTCCGTCAGCATACTCGTTGCTACCGACGTCGCGGCCAGAGGATTGGACATCGCCGACGTGGACTACGTCTTCAACTACGACGCCCCGAACGACCCGGACACCTACGTGCACCGCATCGGGCGGACGGGACGGGCGGGAAAGGAGGGCATCTCCGTGTCGCTGTTCCTGCCGGAAGAGCGTGGCATGATCCGGGACATCGAGCGCCGGACCCACAAGCGCATCGACCCGCTGGACATCGTCGTCGTGCACCGTCCGGAACCGGAGGTCAAGAAGGTCGTGCCGGTCCAGAACGTTCCCCGGGGAAGGACGCATTCGAGCCCGCGGTCAAGGTCCAGCAGGCCTGGTCCGCGGCCGTCCGGGCAATCGTCGAGACCGTCCTCGGGAAATCGGAACTATTGATCAGACCTTGGGGCCGATCCGGCCCTTTCCCTTTTCTCGAGAATCGATGGATTCATTTCTTGAGTTCGTTTTTTCATGTCGGTCATCGTCGATCGTCCGGTTCTTTCACTTGGTGAACACACCGATTCGAAAAATAGACTTCAATAATTGACCCAGATTACCAATTTTGATAATTTGTTAACTCCCTGCGCCATCATGCAAAGTGATGGCACACCTCTAACGGTGAGAATCAAGAACAATATCAAGAGTAGAAGAGGAACCTAAATTATTAAGCGCTACCTGTGTCATCATTGGTCTAGGCGGGGTAATAATGGGGAAGAAAACCAAGACGATCCTAAAATCAGCAGTCATCGCACTGTTCCTTCTTTCGAGCGCATTTGTCATATTCGGAATGAATCCGGTCTCGGCCGCGGCCCCGACATTGCCAGACGCCCCGAACGGACTGACAGCTGTATCGTGGATAAACCAGGTGAACCTCAGCTGGTCGGCGCCTGCCTTCAACGGTGGCGGCTCAATTGACTATTATATTGTTTATATGGACGGGCGAACGCCCTTTCCAATCAATACACCGGGTTGAACATTCGTAATATCAGTACAATACCAATTCGACAGACTCGCCAGAGGCGCATGTACATACTTGGACCGTGGCGGCGCATAATTCTGCAGGGACTGGTCCGCAAAGCAATTCCGTAAATGCCAATCCAGTCAATACTCCCGGCCCAGTTGATTCTTTCACCGCAATCGGCGATGATGCATCGGCCTACATAAATTTCTACATAGATGCCAGGTCTGACGCGGGCGGATTGACGATCGATTACACCATCATCTATCAGGATGGGGTGGACATTGCGCACCTCGACGTCAATACCGACTCTGTAAAGGTGGCGCCCTTGGCGAATGGCAAGGCATACAATTTTTCTGCGGCCTGGCATAACGAGGTCGGAACTGGCCCGCAAACCGCTCCATGATGGTGATCCCGATGACCACCCCGGGAGCGGCCACCGGTCTGGTGGCGACACCGATCAACAATGGTACGGTACTTTCCTGGAAGGCCCCGACAAGCAATGGCGGTTCGGCAGTCAACTACTTCGTGGACGAGAACGGGGATCAGGTTGGCACCACCACCGATACATCGATCACCATCAACGGCCTGGCCAACGGGATAACTTACAACTTTGCCGTCACCGCCCATAACCAAATGGGTAACGGCACGGTCTCATCTGGGGTCCAGGTTACTCCGAGACCGGACAAGGCGACGGTCCCTACCGGTGTGACCGCGGTGCCGAGCGATGGTCAGGTCATGTTGTCATGGTCCGCGCCAGCCAATAATGGCGGGGCGTCGGTCGACTATTACCTGGTCTACCAGAATGGCATCATGGTCAAGAATGTCACCGCCACTTCCGCGACGATCACCGGGTTGAATGACGGGACGCTCTATTCCTACACCGTGGCCGCTCACAACTCTGCCGGTCTGGGCGACCAGTCAAGCGTTGTCCAGGCCACGCCGTACACGACCGCCAACGCTCCGACCGGACTCGGGGTCATAGCCGGCAACGGCCAGGTGACCTTGAACTGGACCGCTGCGAAGGTCGACGGCGGCAGTGCGGTCGACTACTACATCGTCTCCCAGGACGGAACGGCGTTGCCCTACCAGTTGCCTGGGCCGTCCGCAAACATAACTGGACTGGTCAACGGCCAGACGTACTTGTTCACAGTCGCCGGGCATAACCAGGCCGGCATCAGTTCACAGTCGAACGCCAAGACCGCGACACCCTTCGCCTCGGCCCAGTCCCCGAGCGGACTGACAGCAGTGCCGGGCAACTCCAAGATCACCCTGAACTGGACCGTGCCGTTGTCCAATGGCGGATCGCCCATCCTTGACTACGTCGTCTATCAGAACGGCGTCGATGTGCTGCACGTCACCGGCCTCACGGCCGAGATCACCGGCCTGACCTACGGCCAGAACTACCTCTTCGCCGTTTCGGCTCAGAACGCCGCGGGGATCGGGCCGAAGTCCGCGGTGGTCACCGCAACCCCCAAGCCCGCGCTGACCGTCCCAGGCGCCCCGATCGGACTGACCGCAACTCCAGGCGACAGGCAGGTCGCACTCTCCTGGGCACTGCCCGATAACAACGGCGGGGCAACGATCGACTACTACGTGATCTACCAGGACAACGTGGACGTGAGCCATGTCAACGGCAGTTCGGTGAACATCACCGGCCTGACGAACGGTCAAACGTACTCGTTCAGCATAGCGGACCACAACGTCGTCGGCATAGGCTCCCAGTCCATCGCCGTCCAGGCCACCCCGCGAACACTGGCCGACGCCCCGAGCGGACTGACAGTCATGCCGGGCAACACTTTCGCAACGCTGAAATGGAACGCCCCCGGCAATGGTGGCAGCGCCATCGATTACTACGTCGTTTCTGAGAACGGTGTGGCATTGGCCGATCAGCCGACCGGCCTGGAGTACGTGGTGACCGGGCTCACCAACGGAGTGAGCTACGAGTTCACCGTGGCCGCGCACACATCGGCCGGGGTCGGGCCGTCAACATTCGTGAACGTCACACCCGCCCAGACCGTTCCGTCGGTGCCGCTGACCGTCTCATCGTCGATGATCGACAGCGGTATCGTCCTGTCGTGGGCCCCACCACTGGACAACGGAGGCTACCCGTTGACTTATGAGGTTCTCCGCGGAACCGCTAGCGGATCGGAATCCCCGCTGGCCAACGTCTCCGGGGATTCCTACACGGACAAAGTGATGGTACTGGGAGCGAACTACTTCTACATCGTCAAGGCCGTCAACCAGCTTGGCAGCTCCGACGCCAGCGCGGAGGTCGGTCCGATATTCGCTTCCGCCGTCATCTTGCTGCACATCGAGACCGAGTCCTCCAGCTCGATCGGGGCGTTGATGACCGTCACCGGTGACGTCAGGACAGCCATGGGCGGTGTGCCAATCGCCGGACTGAACATCGATCTGTCGTACAGCGTCAACAACGGGAAGACCTGGATCGACATGTCCTCGATCAACACCACTTCCGCTGGCAACTTCTCCGCCCAGTGGATCCCCGCCGCGACGGGGGATTACATGCTGAAGGGAAGCTGGGCCGGCAATGCGGTCTATCAAAAGGTGAGCTCGGTCATCAGCCTGGACGTGGAAACGTCCTCGGACAAATACGTCTTCACGGTGCAGTCGAACTCGACCATCTCCGACCTGTCCTTCAATTCCGACACCAAGGTCCTGACCTTCAATGTCAGCGGCGAGCCTGGCACGTACGGATATTCGAGGATCGCCATAAGCAAGGAGATCGTGGCCAACGGTTCGGACATCACGGTGACATTGGACGGGGCTGTCACGAGCTACACGCTCACGTCCACCAACTCCTCATGGGTCCTGTATTTCGCGTATCACCACAGCACCCACAGCATCGTGGCCACCCTGGTCAAGTCCGACAATGCGGGCACCGGGAACAGCAGCCCGCTGCCGCTCTTCGCCATCGTCGGACTGGCGGTCGTTTCGGCTCTGATGGTCGCCGGATTGGTGATCCTCAACAAGCGGAGGAGCAGGAAGTAAGGACGTCGTAAGACCATCGACCGGGGATGGTCCCTCGCAGCCCGAATACAAGGATGGCTGCGGGGAATGTCCTCGGTCCTTCGTATTTTTCAGTTAGTGTTTTATAAAAAGGAACCGGCGGTTCGACCGCCTCGGTTCATAGTTTGCTCAGCGCGTCCAGCAGCTTGGTCCCATCGGGCGTGCCGAAACCGGTGCAGGCATCCCAGCCGGGCCCGGCCTTGTAGGCCCCGTTGTTTCCGACCGTTATGTCCCGGAAGGCCCCGGATTTGACCAGCTGGTTGTAGAGCAGCGGATTCAGATAGCCGATCGGTTTGCCCAGCTTCTGGTTGATCAAGGCTATCAGGCCCGCCCAGAGCGGCGCCACCGCGCTGGTGCCGCCGAAGACATCGTTCTGTCCATTGAGCATGACGACGTACCCGGTGTTGGGGTCCGCGTCCCCGGCTATGTCCGGGGCGCCCCTTCCCACCTTTCCGCCAGGATTGGCCGAAGGCGGAACATCGGCCTTGGACTGCCAGCTCGGCAGGGGGAAGAAATCACTGACACCACCGCCGGTCGCGCTGCCCGGTCCGTTGTTCCAGGTGGTCTCCCCGGAGGCGTCGAGCTTGGTGCCGCCGCAGCCGGTGACGAACGGACTGGTCGACGGGAAATCCGCGTGCGCCAGGTTGTCGTTCCCCTGATCGTTGGAGCCGTCATCCCCGGCCGCGCAGAAGACGGTGACCCCCATGGCGGCGGCGGCCTGGAAGGACTGGTCCATGGCCTGCATGGCCTGGCTGGTCCATTCCTTCTCCGCCGCGCCCCAGCTTATGGAGATCACGGACGGGTTGTTGTGCTTGTCATGAACGGCGGTGTTTATCGCGTCGATGAAACCCTTGTCGGTGTTCGGGGCGAAATAGACCGCGATCTTCGCCTTGTTGGCAATCCCCCCTGCCACCTCGATGTCCAGCACCACCTCGCCGTCGGCGTCGCTTCCGGGAGCGTTTCTGGCGCCGTCCACCGAGATCGCGGTGACCTTGGGCTGGGTGATGTTCAGGGCTTTGAAATAGGCCTGGATATCCTTGGCCTGGTACCCCCCTCCTAATTCGATGATCGCGATGCACTGCTTGTTGCCATCCAGTCCGGCCGGGAAATTGTAGAGCTTGGCCAGTTGGGGGGGCGTGTAGGAAACGGTGGCGGCCCTGGCCTTCACGATCCCCTCGCTCTTTCTTAGGCGTACCAAGTGGGGCCTGAACACCTGGCGGTCATCCAGTCCGAACACCCCGACGATGATGGGGGCCAGGTCGGCAGGCACATGGACCGGGCCTTCCCGTCCCCGGTAGTTGCCTTTCGGACCCTGGTAGCAGGCGAGCTCGATCCCAAAGGCCTTGCTCAGCTCGGCAACCGTGCCCGACATGGATATGCTGCTGCTCTCCGGCATCAGTTTGACGATGGTCAGCCCATTCTGGTGGGCGAAATCCTCGATCTTGGCTAGATCATCCGGGTCCAGGGCGTTGGCCGAGGCGAACTCGGTGCGGCTCAGGTATTTCCTTTCCGTCAGGGGCTTGGCGCTTATCTCTCTGACCTGCGCGATTGCTCCCTTCGAACGCAGAACGACCGTGACCTCTATGACTTCGTCCGGGTTGGGTTTGCCGATCGCTTTGGCATTGTTCACCGGGGCGCGCTCGCTTCCCTTTATGGGTTTGAGATCTTTCATAACAACCATTATATCACCTGTAAAATTAATATCCATCCGGAAATGTTCTTCCAGCGGTTCAATAATACGTGGACATTCGCTATATAACTGTTCTCACTGGGGGACCGAATCCAACAATTAGGATATCTGAATCCGGTGATTTTGCGACCAGAACGACGGAAAAGCCACCCGGTTCACCGATACGATGTTTCGTAAATAAGACGGTGCTCGCGCGTCTTGGTTCTGAAAATAGTCTTGTATCATTCATAAATTGATTATATGCAACTCCATCATCTAAGGGCGAGGAAGAGTAGATTGCCCCAATGCACACGGTGCGGCGCAGATGGTCAGCTAGGTTCGTTGTATTGCTATAATTGCGGTTCACGCATTGTCGAAGAGGACCGCTCACCGGAAGGTTCGTTCCCTAGTTCGGCCGGACCCGCCGTGCAGACGACGGATTGGTCGGTCCTTGAAGGGAGCCAACCCTGGGGCCAGACGCAAACGCCCCCGCCCAGACGTCGATCGTCCAACGGAGCGAAGTTCACCCTCGTCATAGCGTTGGTCATGGCCGCGATCCTCCTATGGGCATCCTTTTCCCCCGGTCTTATCCATTTCCAGAGCGATTCGAACTCCATTTCGAGCAGTCACAGCACCCAGCTCAATTCCGGCAACTACAACGTGACATACTCGTGGGTCTACCCGTACAGTTCTCACCGGGAATGGACGATAAGTGTGGAAATACCCGCCACGACCTACAGTTATTACACCGATCCAGCCAAGACCTATGACTTCGCCTCCTACGTGACCAAGGACGACCCGATCGTCAACCAGATCGCCAAGGAATTGAAGGCCGACGCCATTAACAACCATCTCGACACGGCCCAGTTCGTCCTCTCGTTCGTGCAGAACGTACCATATGGCACGGACGAGAACACCACCAGACCATCCACCGACAACTTTCCTCGGTATCCGGACGAGACCTTGGTGGACGGCGTCGGGGACTGCAAGGACCACTCGACCCTCTACGTCTCGCTGATGGAGTCTACGGCGATAAACGTCGGCATGGTGCTGCTGGAGCTGACCGAGGCCGGGGTGACGGTGGGGCATATGGCGGCCGGGATCCAAGGGACTGGATACACCGGAACATATGTCCAGTACGGTCAGAATGACTATTTCTACTGCGAGACCACTTCCACCGGCTGGGCCATCGGAGAGATGCCGCCCGAGATGAAAGGGTACACCATCCAGGTACTGGCCACCTAGGCATCCTCAAACTCCATCCTTATTCCTTTGGCACTTCCCTTGACGGAGTCCTGCGCCGATCACCGGGTCGACATCATATTTTGCATATTGGGTTGAATGGAAGACTGGTATCGTCACATTTGCCTGGATGTTGATATGAGCAATCGGAAAAATATGAACAAGAAAGGTTGACCATTAAGTGCGGTCCCGATCCTGCCGAACGTTGGGAATCGGGACCGGGCATTCCCACCGTTCATGCCGCCATTTTGTTCAGGGCCCTCAAACCCCAAAGGAACACCAGTACCGCCAGCACCGCGATGACCACGAAACCTTCCACTATGCCGATGTTCATGAAATCCCCCGCGAACAGTGCCCGGGTGGCGTCCACCGCGTACGAGAACGGGTTGATCTTGGACAGGTCCTGGAGCCAGACCGGCGCCAGCGCCAGTGGCAGGATGATGCCCGACAGCAATGAGAGCGGCAGGGTGATGGTGTTCAGGGTGGGGGCGAGGGCGTCCTCGATCTTGAACAGGAGCGCGAATCCGTAGGAGATCGATGCCATCGATATCCCGATGAGCGCGTAGAGCACCAGAGAGAGCAGAAATCCGTAGCCGTTGATGCTCAGTCCGAACGGGATCGCCACCAGCGTTATCAGGACGCACTGGGCGATGAGCACGACCGCGTCCCTCAGGACCCTGCCCAGGAGGATCGCTGAACGGGAAACGGGCGTCACCAGGAATCGTTCGATGACGCCAGCCCGGATATCGTCGATCAGGGAGAAGCCGACGAACGCCGTGCCGAAGATGGCCTCCAGGACCAGAAGCCCCGGGATGAAGACATCCACCGTCTTCCCGGCCGGCAGCCCAGGCACCCCGCCCAGCCCGTTCAGGAGTGGCATGAACAGCACCAGGTACATCAGGGGCTGGAACATGCTGGCGAATACGAAGACCGGGCTCCGGATGGTGTGCTGCATGTTGCGCACGAACATCAGTCTGGTGTCGTGTAGGAGCTTCATTTTATCATATCCTCCCTCAGGGAACGGCCGGTGTACTTTAGGAAAACATCGTCCAGGCTGGGCTTGGAGAGGGTCACGCTCTCCGCCTTCAGGTCCTTCGAGTCGAGCTGCCTCAACAGGTCGGGCATCATCTTGTCGCCGTCCTTGATGCTCAGGTAGACCGCACCGTCGATGGTCTTGATCCTCTCCGCTCCGATCGTCTCGGAGAGCAGGGTCATGGCCTTGCCGGCCGTTTCTTCCGTGGAAAAGGTGAAGATGATCGAATCGCCGCCGATCGAGCTCTTCAGTTCCGATGGCGTTCCGGTCACGATGATCGTGCCGTTGTCGATTATCGCTATCGTGTCGCAGAGCTTGTCCGCCTCGTCCATGTACTGGGTGGTCAGGAATATGGTCACTCCACCGCCTTTCAGTTTCCTGATCTCGTCCCACAGGTATGCCCTGCTCTGCGGGTCCAGGCCGGAGGTCGGCTCATCGAGGAGAAGAAGGTGGGGGCGGTGGATCATGCCCAGCGCGATGTCCAGCCGGCGCTTCTGTCCGCCCGAATAGGTCGAGGCCTTTCTGCCGATGAATGACCCCATCTGGAAACGCTCCACGAAATCCGCCGCATATTCCTTCGCAGTCTGCACATCCAGGCCATACAGTTGGGCCTGCAGGACGAGGTTCTCCAGGCCGGTCGAGGTCAGGTCGGCCCCACCCGCCTGGCTGACGCATCCGACGTTCTGCCGGATCTCCGCCTGCTGTTTGGAGAGGTCATAACCAAGCACCTTCGCCTCCCCGCCGGTCGGGGAGAGCAGCGTGGAGAGCATTTTCTGGGTGGTGGACTTGCCCGCACCGTTCGGGCCGAGGAAGCCGAAGATTTCTCCCCTCCTGACGGCCAGGTCGATGCCCTTGACCGCCTCAACCTCTTTCTTGGCTCCCTTCTCCCGGGAGGCGAAGTTCTTGCGCAGTCCCTTCGTCTCGATTACCAAATCAATTGTTGTCATCAGTATTACCTTGTTCCGAACCTGATCCGGTGACCATAGTGAACGCATCTGATTTGACCTTTTCAATCGTCCGCCGCTCCAGCCCAATGAACGTTATCAAAATTGCCTTCGGCTCGGAGATCGAAAGAAAAAGGGCAGTGGAATCTGCTGGCGAAGAACACGGTCAGCATTGAAGGTCTGTAGGAGACCGGTCCTTTTCCGGGAGCCTTCGGTCACCAGCGGCTAACGAACGTTCCATTTTATCGGCCTGTGAAAGACACGTTTGCTTGGCCAGTTGCATAATGATCACATCCGGTGCCTCAACCCCATATAGCCTGGTGAACAATATTTTACGATCTTTTCCATCTTGATCGAATAAAGTTTGGAGGATGCTTGGCTCAGGCTTGACTGAATTTTTCCTCTTCTGAAAGGGCATTCCAATCGCTATCTATTTAACTGGGCAGTTTCGATTGAATGGCGTGGATTTCAATCTTTGCCTTTTCCGGAAACAGTTGGACCAGGCCAGCCAAATCATTGCGCCGCATGCGGTACTGATCTCTCTTTATGTTCCCCCAGGGAAGCCGATCGAAGCGGTCAGCGAATACCTCCAGGGTCTCAATGAGGGGATCAGTGATGAATCGTCCAACCAAACTGCAAGATCGATCAGGCTCTCCATCTCCGCGGTCCTTGCACACATCAGCACGATGGACCAGGTAGCGAAGAGAAACGGGATCGTTCTTCTGTTCGGGGAGGTCAACGGGAAGCTCCACCGCCAGGCGCTTGAACCCCCTCAACCCGTTCAGTCCTTCATCTACAAGTGCGAGCGGGGATTCTACCTTGATCCGCTTTACGAGATGATAGCCATTCAGGAGACATATGGAATCCTGGTGTTGGACCTGGCCGGGGCGACATTAGGATATCTCAAGGGATCGAACATCCAGGTCCACGCTGAGATCAGATCCCGGGTGCCGAACAAGCACCATCACGGGGGCATGTCCAGCCTGAGATTCGAACGTTTGAGGGATGACGCCATCAATGAATACTTCAAGAAGATCTCCGAAAGGTGCACCGAGGCATTCTTGGGACAAGGGCTCAAGGGATTGATCATCGGCGGTCCGGCGATGACCAAGAACGATTTCATGGCCGGCGGATATCTTCATCACGAACTCAGGAAGATGGTGACAGGGGTCTTTGATGTCGATCACACAGACGAAATCGGGCTGAAGGAGGCCGTGGCCGAGGCAGAAGGTCAACTGACCACCTGCCATTATGTTCAGGAGAAGAGGGTACTGGACCGCTTCTGGTCGGAGGCCGCAGGTGATGGCCTGGAGGTGTCTGGAATGGCCGAAACCCTGAGCCGGCTCAAGCTCGGGCAGGTGCAGACCCTGATCCTGAGCGATTCCTTGGACATCGAAACGATCGAGGGTCTGAAGAATATCGCCGACCAATACGATACCGACGTGCTCTTGATCGGTGAGGAGGAGGACTTTGGCAAGATGTTCACCTCAAAGATAAAGGTCGGTGGAATATTGCGTTATAAATGAGAGCCACCGGCAACGGAATATGACGGCGTTGGGCCAGGGAACGACTACTTGGCCTTGGGCGGGGTCATATCAGATAACGGAACAGAATGTCGCCATTCCGGTCCCCTCAAATTGCAGAGCACACCCTTCCCATTTCGTTCCCCGAATTCAAAACGCTTTGTTCTGATTCATCGGACCATCCGATCAAGGTTCATTGGCGGACATTTTAGTGTATTATGCAAAGCACTTTGTATCGAAAAGTGAATTATCGCAGACCGCATCCACAATGGTAGCGGAAAGCATGATGTTGGCGGACTACCGGTGCAACGTCCATTCGGTCTATCACCGGGATGGTCTGATCGATCTTGCCTTCGGGACGATCTTCCTCCTGCTGTCGATCTCGATCCTGACCGATACCACCTTGTATTCCTTATTTTCCGGCATGGTGATCTTCGGCTATCTGTATCTGAAATACGTGGTCATAACGCCCCGGGCGGGATATGCCAGATTTCATTGTTTGACCAGTGGCGCGCTACTCTTCATCATTATCATCGTGGCAACCTTGATGGTCGGATTTACCCTGGCGGTCATTTATCCCGACTTTCCGATGGTGGTCAGATCATCATTTCAATCGTTCGGGAGACTGATCGCGGGCCTGGTCCTGATGGCCTCATTTGTTGCCATTGGTTCCCGTACGGACTGGTCCGTTTCTATTCCTACGCTTTCTTCATGTTCTCCGTCTTCACCGCTGCCCAACTGATCGGAGGGGATATCTGGATCGATCTTGGGATGATCGGTGCGGTGCTAATGATATCCGGTGCAGTTCTATTGAGACGCTTTCTCAGAGCACATCATTTGACTGGGGAGGTCCCGGCATGAACGATGGACGTCTTCGACCCACCGACCAAGGAAAGAAGGACCGCCTCTGTTCGTCCGTCGGCAACATCGACCGCATCATACACGAGCCTTCAAGGATGCATATCATGGCGATACTCTTGGAGGTGGAATTTGCCGACTATGTGTTCCTAATGAACAGACCGGCATGACCTGGGGCAACCTCTCCTCCCACCTCTCCAAGTTGGAGTCCGCCGGATACGTCAGGATCGACAAGGAATTCGTCGGCAAGAAACCGCACACTCTTGTTTCGATATCGGAGGAGGGCAAGATTCAGATGGGCAGATACCGTTCAGAGATGGATGGCCTGCTCAAGTCATTAGGATCGAATGGAAGTCATGTCCATCCGCAAGGGGAATAGGATCAGTCGCCTTTCATCGTCTTCGGGATGGTGAAGGAGAACGTCGCCCCCTTCCCCTCCTCCGACACGACCCAAACGTGTCCGCCGTGACGTTCCACGATCTTCTTCACGATGGCCAGTCCCACCCCGGTCCCGGCATACTTGTCCTTGGTGTGCAGGCGCTGGAACATCTGGAATATCTTGTCAGCGTACACGGTGTTCAGACCGATGCCGTTGTCCTTGACCGAGAAGGTATAATCCTCCTTTCCCTCAGTGGCCGAAATATGCACCATCGGCCGCTCCGGTCCCCGGAACTTCAGCGAGTTCGAGATGAGGTTCTGCATGACCTGCTCTATCTGAGATCCATCGGCCATTATCGTTGGCATCGGCTCTATGTAGAGGTCTGCCCTGCACTCTTCGATGGGTATCCTGAGCACTTTGATCGTGCTTTCCATCACATCCTTCATGTCCACAGGTGCGAACGGTTTGGCCTTTGTCTCTATCCTTGAGTATTCCAGCAGATCGTCGATGAGCTGCCGCATCCTCGTACCGCCTTCCAACGCGTTGTTGATGTACTCAAGGGCCAGGGGGTCGAGGTCGTTCCTATACCTTTTTTCCAGGAGGGAGATATAGCTGACCATCATGCGCAGGGGTTCCTGTAGGTCGTGGGAGGAGAGATATGCGAATTGTTGGAGCTCGGCGTTGGAATGCCTCAGCTCATTCTCCACGTCCTTCAGATTATTGATGATGATCGAATAGATCCTTATGGAGCCCAATTCCGGAACCAGAACGAACTGTTGATAGAACCAGTTGTCCTCGAGGTTCAGTTCCCTTCCCATGGTCCCTCTCTTTTCCTCCTTGAGCGTCTCAGCGATGTTCTCCCAATCGGAAAAGAATGGGTGAGCCAGTCCAACCTTCCATATGCCTGGGAACATCATTTCGGAAGAGGGATTGGCATAGAGCAGATTTCCGGTCATGTCAAATTCGAGCACCGGATGAGGATTGAGCCTGGGGAAGGAAGCCAATCTGGCGACCTCCGTTTCCACCTGCTTGCGTTCGGTGATGTCCTCCGATATCGAGACGAAGTATCCCTTCCGAGGGCTGTAGACGGTGATCTGATACCACTTTTTCAGGGTCGTGGAGAACCTTTCGAAGGAGAACGATTCCTCATCCATGGCCGCTCTCACGTAGGGGGCGATCCAGTCCGTCGCATCAGCCTTCAGGGCGGGAAACACCTGGGTGACATTTTGACCCACAACATCCTCTTTCCTGACCCCGATCTCCTTTTCGAAGGCCTGGTTCACATCAAGCAACACCACGTCCACCGGTTTTCCTTCGCTGTTCATGATGAGCTTGCCGTAGAGGAGACTGTTCCTCATGTTGATGAACAGGGAGTCGATCTGTCTGGGATCGCTACGGAACGCATTCGCCCACCGGTCTGCAAGGCCGACAACTATTTCCCGCTTCGATTCCTGGCTCTGAAATGCCAGCAGGAAATATAAGCTCGAGAGGTAGAGCGCCAGCCGGGTGGCCCAGGTGAGAGAGTCGCCCAGGTGGACGATGAACACCGCGCTGATCAGGTCCAGGCCGTACATTGCCAGTGCCAGGGTGTACCAGTACAGGATGGACGAACGGTTCTGCAGATACCGCAGACCGAACCACAGTCCGCTGGCGAGCACGAGAACAACCGTGGCGGTCAGGACCGCGACGCGCAACCCGGTCGGACCGGAATTGGTCAGAAAGACCGGGAATTGGTTAAAAAAGGCCAGCGCAGAGACGAGAACGAACAGGGCAACCGACACTGTGAAGGTCGCAACCAGGATGGTCCTGCGACGGGGCAGCTCGACCGTAACCGTTCCTGCCGAGGTGGTTATCGCGCTCAGCAGCAAAAAGACCGCACCGATCATGATGCTTATGTTGTTAAGGGTGATCACCTGGTCGGGAGTGAGGAACGGTGGGACGTTGGGGTCCAGCATCCATATGGCGAACATTGTGGCCATTCCGGTGATGAGGATCGCCGCACCGAGCAGAACGATGTTCAAAGACCCCGATCTCAGGTAGGCCCGGGCGGAAACGAAGGCCACAGCGATGTCAATTACCAGAACAAAGAGAAAGGTGAGGATGAAGGCCGCGTAGGGCGGATTATAGACCGGGCCTCCCGCGTTGAAGAACGACAGGAATCCGATCACGACAGCGATGGCGATGACCGGAGCCAATCCGATGATCCTAGATCTCCTTTGCATATTCTCGCTTTGCATCAGACATCCAATCCAGAGCCCGAGTCGAGAGAGTTTTTTGAACTATATAATGGGTCCACTATCTCATGGAGGGCGTCGATCATCGAACATCGAATGGTCCAATGCCAGGCCTTGTCATGTTCTTGGCCCACGTTACCGGGTGGAACCGCCGCTCGGCGATGAAGGCCGCCGGCCGGCAGCCTTGCGAAGCTCTGCCAGCAGGTTGTCCTCGATGTCTATCTCCCCTTTCTCCAGACGTTCCCGCGCAGTGCGGGAACCACGCTCTCCCGGCACCAGGATCTCCTCCACTCCCGGCAGACGCCTGGTCGTCCTGACCCGGCCGATGACCCGCTTCACATTGGCCTGGAACTCATCGCGGTCACCGAGGAGATCCGGGTCGATGGCGAAGATCAGATGCCCCCAGTTGCCCTTGCTGTCCCCCAGGCCGCAGAACGCCGCCCCGACCAGCGGACCGGCCAGGATTTCGCCCATCATGGCCAGGCCCGAGCCTTTGTACCCCCGGTCGAAGGAACGGATCGCTCCCTTGATCGCCTCTGCCGGGCTCGTGGTCGGCTGGCCTTCGGCATCGTACGCCATGTCTGCGGGGATGTCGCTCCCGCCAGTCACGGCCTCCACCAATCCATAATAGGAAGTGGCCGCCGTGGACATGTCCAGCACGATCGGGTCTTCCCCGGTCGGGATGCCGATCGCCAGAGGGTTGGTGCCGAAGACCGGTTCATAGGAGCCGTGCATGGCCACCCGTTCCGGCGACCTGCCGAACACGAAACCGATAAACCCTCTACGGGCCAGTTCGGAGGCGACATAGCCAATGGCGCCGGAAGAGGTGTTGGTGTTAAATGTCCCTGCGATGCCGAATCCGCTTTTCTCCGCCTTTGCCGAGACGATCTCCAGTGCCTTGCCCACCACCACCATGGCATGGTTGCGGTTGCCGTTAATGCGCGCCGAGAGGGGCGTCTCCTTTTCAATGACGATTTCTCCGGCGGCCGGATCCCTGGGAATCCCCTTGCCGATCAGTTTCGCCACCCCCTGATTGTTGCCCCGCAATTGGGCGTACAGAAGAATCTCGTGGATGGCCGCGGTCTCCGCTTCGTTATAGCCGAAGCCAGCGATGGCCTTCGTGGTCAGGTCACTAAGTTCAGCGATGGATATTTTCATAGTTCTTACCTCCGGATATGGATCTGGCATAAAAGTCTCGCTGCCAGTCGGCAGATGCCATGCAACGTGATATCGTACCGGGATATTACATATTTTGCGGGAGGTGGGCTTCGTAAAAGGAACTGGACAAATAATTAAAACCGCAAACGCACAGTGACCAAAGCTATCATGTGACACGGTTTTAAATATTGCATAAAGGGTACGGCTTGCCATCAGGCTTTAGGAGGCATTGATTTATGATATTGGGGATCGAGGACCCTTGGGTCATCTTGGGCTATTCTTTTGCGATTGGACTGACTTTGGTCTGCATCTTATACGGATTGCAGGACTGGTACAAGGCGAGAAAGGGAGTGGATTAGAATGGTTCAAACCTGGATGTTCTGGGTCATTGTCCTGATCTATATGTCCATAACGCTGTCGGTCGCCTACATGGGCTACAAGAAGACCAAGGGATCGGACGATTTCATGCTGGCTGGCCGAAAGGCAAGGCCTTTCATCATCGGACTTTCCTACGGGGCGACCTTCGTCTCAACGGCTGCGATCGTCGGCTTCGGCGGGCTGGCAGGCGAACTGGGGATGGGGCTGATATGGTTGACAGTTCTGAACATTGGAGTCGGTATCCTGTTTGCCTTCCTGGTGTTCGGCAAGAGGGTCAACGCCCTTGGCCACAAGCTAAAGGCCAACACCCTTCCCGACCTTCTCGGAAAGCGCTATAACTCCCCGTTCATGCAGTACGGCCCGGCACTGGTCATCCTGGCAGGCATGCCTATGTACGCAGCGGCGGTCATGCTCGGCGGGGTGAATTTCGTCGATGACCCTCGGGATCTCCTTCGATCAGGCTTTGATCGGCTTCGTGATCGTGGTGGCAGCGTACGTCATAGGCGGCGGACTGATCGCGGTGATGTACACCGACGCGCTCCAAGGGGCGATCGTGGTCGGTGGGATGACGTTCTTGCTGGCATTCACATACTTCATTCTGGGGGGAGTTACGGCGGCCAACACCCACCTGACAAACATTTCCAATCTGGTGCCCGCTGGAGTAAGCGGCCAGGGAATGACTGGATGGACATCTTTCCCGTCCTTCGGTTCACCGATATGGCTGACCGTGGTCCGACCGTGATATTGGGGGTTGGGATTGGCGCTTTGGCCGAACCTCAACTGGCCCTGCGGTTCCTTACTGCCAAGGATGAGAATCATCTGAAGAGGGCCATACCTATCGGGGCGGTCTACGTTCTGTTGACCACCGGGGTTGCCTACACGGTCGGTTCGCTGACCAACGTCTATTTCCTTCAAAACACCGGAAACATATCGTTGACCGCGGCGGGTGGCAACGTTGACACCATCATGCCGCTCTACATCAATTCGGCGACGCCCGACATTTTCATCGCCGTCTTCATGATTGTGCTTATCGCGGCCGCGATGTCCGCCCTTAGCTCGATTTTCCACACTATGGGGACAGCGGCCGGCTTTGACCTGTGGACACATGTCAGAAAGAAGCTCCAACCAGAGGCCACCCCGTTGCAGGATTCCAAAGCAAAGATGCTTTCGAGCCGCATCGGAATGGGGATCATGATCGCCATCAGCGTGAGCCTGGCCTATATACTTCCGACGAGTATCATCGCCCGGGCCACCATCATGTTCATGGGACTAATGGCCAGTGCTGTACTGCCAGCCTATGCCCATGCTTTGTTCAGCAAGAATCCCTCGGTGCGGGCGGCCAAAGCAAGCCTGGCAGTAGGAGCGATAACATGGTTCATCTGGACGGCACTGGTGCATAATGCTGAATCCTCGGTCCTGGGAATATCTCAATTCTTCCTAGGAGTCCCGTCGGCTTTGGCCTTGCCCTGGAGGAATGTCGACCCACTGGTGATAGGGTTGACGTTGTCGGTCACCACCCTAGCTGTGGTCTGGTTGATCGAGAAATATCTCATTAAAGATAAGGAGGCAACCTCTGAGACGACGGCGTGAGACGCAAAACGATCCAGATAAA
>CAVQBH010000002.1:0-35960 GCA_963710685.1 uncultured Methanomassiliicoccales archaeon
ATCAGCGCCGCCACGTGCTCCTGCTGGATGTACCGGCCGGCCGACATGTTGCCGACGTACAGTGCGTCGATGTCCTCGCCGGACAGGTTGGCGTCGTAGACCGCCGCCAGTCCCGCCTGTATGCCGATCTCCCGGAACGATAGGTCCCACAGCTCGCCGAACTTGGTGGCACCGATGCCAATGACTGCAACCTCTCTCACTCGGATCCCTCCTTGAGCTTGATCTTGCCGCGGAACTTCGCGTACGTGGCATAATCGATCGACTTCTTGTTCTCCAGCAGCTGCTTGACCGTCGGGGCCTCCTCCCGGCGGAAGCTGGATATGTTGTCCGTGACGGTAACGTCAAACCCGTCCGCACCCGCGCCGGAACCGTAGGCGACCACGAATATCCGGTCCCCCGGCTTGGCCACATCCAGGACCGCCGCCAGTCCGAGCGGCACGGCGCCGGAATAGGTGTTGCCGATCTGGGGGGTCAGCAGTCCGGTCTCGATCTGCTTGTCGGTGAATCCGAGCTGCTTGGCCACCCGCGCCGGGAACTTCCCGTTCGGCTGGTGGAACACGGCGTACTGGTAGTCCGCCGCCTTCGAACCCACCTTCTCCATCAGGCCCTTGGCGGCCGAGGTGATGTGCTTGAAGTACGCCGGCTCGCCGGTGAACCTGCCTCCGTGTGACGGATAGGGCTGGCCCTCCCGCCTCCAGAAGTCGGGCGTGTCGGTGGTGTAGGAGAACGTCGAATTCAGCTTGGCGATGATCTCGCTGGAACCGATGAGGAACGCCGCCCCGCCGGCGGAGGCGGAGTACTCCAAAGCGTCGCCCGGGGCGCCCTGGGAGGTGTCGGCGCCGATGGCCACACCGTACTTGATCATGCCCGAACCGACCAGTCCCATGCAGACCTGGATGGCCGCCGTTCCGGCCTTGCAGGCGAACTCGAAATCGGCCACGGTCAGGTTGGGAGAGGACTCGATCGCCTCGGCCACGATGGTTCCGGTCGGTTTCACCGCGTAGGGGTGAGACTCGGAACCGACATACAACGCCCCGATGTCCTGCGGGTTGACGTTGGTCCGGCGCATCATGGCGCGTGCCGCCTCCACCGAGATGGTGATGACATCCTCATCGGGGGCCGGGACGGACTTGGAAAAGATCAGAAGGTTCTTCGACATCATTTCCCCATCCGCACCCCAGACCCGGCCGATCTCCTGTGGCCCGATCCTGTACCTTGGCACGTACGCCCCGTAGCTTACAATACCCACATCCATTGATTGTTCCTCCTTACTCTATCCGTTCCAGTCTCTCCACGAGCGTCTGGATCGGCAACGTCGTCTTGACCAGCGGCAGTCTCTCCAGCGTCGCCAGGCGTATCGCCAGGTCATCCACGTGCTCCGGACGGTGGTAGACCACCAGCGCCGGCTTCATGGGATGGGCCCGGATGGCGATCATGGGCGAACGGCCGAACTTGACGCCGGTGAAGATCAGCGCCCTCTCGCTGCTCCATCCGTATATCTTGAGATAGTCCATGGAGCTGAGGGCGGTGATGGCCTTCATCGAATCGATGATGGTGAAACCGTGTATGTCCATGTCCAGGCTGACGCTCTTGGTGAGCGGTTCGCCCTCGATGACCTGCATGAAGTCGGAAGCCTTCAGCGACGACTTGAACTCCTTTATGCTGATGATGCATTCGCTCTTCTCGCCCAGGTCATACTTCTTCAGTATCTTCCCGCCAGACGCTTCGTCGAGGGCGATCAGGCCATCGACCAGCCTTCTGACGATGACGATCCCGGGAGACTTGCGCCTTCCCGATTCGTAATCGCTGATGACCGAAGGGGAGACGCCCATGTACTTTGCCAGCTCCTGTTGGGAGACCCCGAACTCCTCCCTCCATTTCCTGATCGTCTTGCCCGCATCGACGGACAGGACGATCTCGCCAGCCATTTTCTCCCTGAGCTGCTCCCGCATGAAAATCGGTTAATTCATGGTCGCTATTTAAATCTGACGTAGTCCAACTACGACAATATGAGATGTTAGTGACATGTGGCCGAGTGGGAGATATGAGCGATCTCGGACACGTTCATCGGGTACGACGATTCCTTTACGTATGCCTTACGTTCGGAGGACGGACACTTTCAGCGCCGAAAAAACGACACATAATTACATTAAATATTATATTAATTAGCCAGCGATCTGATTAAGGTCGAAAAAGCTAGCCCAGAGTCCCTTAAGGAATCATAGTTTCGGGCACCTCTCACCGTTATCGTCAATACCCCAACCGACATTGGTCTGGTTGGAGGTGTGTAATGTACCGGACCATAACCCTGCGGTTGAATCATCGTTTTGAGGAGGACAAGCCAAAGCTGCTCGAGACGATGGAGGCTTTCGCTCAAGCATACAATATGTCGGCAGAGTATGGGTTCGAGAAGAAGGAAGGTAATAAGATTAGAAACTCGATGGCCATGTACCATAAGATAAGAAAGGCGATACCGGGACTTCCTGGAGCAATGGTCCAGACGGCATGCTTCATGGCAACTGAGATCTCTGAAAGGTACGGAGTTCAAGGTCATGCCGAGGAAATCGCCGACCTCATGCATCAGATACACATGGAGGGCGGCGAGCGTTTATCTTGAAAGCGGTTATGCAACGATCCAAGCTATGGATTGTCGAGTCATGGCGACTTTCAAGGTGCCAGATCATTTCGCCAAGTACGCAGACTGGAAGGTTAAGTGCTCTTATCTCAGATTCGATAAGGGAACCAGGAGTTTCTACCTTAATGTCGCGGTAGAAAATCAGAATATTCGGAAGTCTGATGAGATCGAAGTCTTAGGCATCGATAGAGGGCTGCGCAACCTAGCAGTCTGCTCAAATAACAAATTCTTCAACTCCAACGAATTCAAGAGGGTAAAGGGTAAGAATGCTTTCTTGAGGGCACAACTACAGGCAAAAGGCACTCATTCTGCAAAGAGGAAGCTGAAGAAGCTCGCAGGAAGAGAGAAGACGGTTTGTTGCCTGTGAGATACACTGCATCGCAAAAGAAATCGCTTTGATGCCCTTTCGAACATTCGTGTTGGAGGACCTTACCGGAATCAGATCGAAATCATCTCCAAAAGGGAAATTCCGTCACGATCTGACTGTATGGCCATATGGGGAATTAAAGAGAGATCTGGAGTACAAGGCCGAGGAGTTGGGCAAGGAAGTCCTAGTAGTGAACGGAATGTTCACGTCCCAGAAGTGTTCGGTTTGCGGACATATAAGCCACAAGAACAGAAGAGGACCCGAATTCAGATGCAAAGAGTGCGGCTTTCAAATTGATGCGGATTTGAATGCCGCACGAAACATCGCCCAAATCGGTAAATCTGAATTGGGCAGGCTTCAAGCCAGTAAGCCAAATGCGACAAGCGGTGAGTCGATGCCTATTCGGGAGGCTAAAGAAGATGAGCTTAGTTGCAAGTCTGAATCGCCGGATGAAATATTGTCAAACGGTACTTCAGACGACTGGCACTCGTTGAAAGGAAAAGGGTGGCAATCAACCACTCCATACACAATTGAATGCGGGTGGACAGGGACAAGATTGGGCGGATATAAACCAAGCAGGAGGGAATTAGAAGAGAGGTAGATAGGTTTTTAATACTCCTATCCATTCCCTCCCTTACCCACTGGGTCTGTGGGGTAGCTTGGTAACCTTGTAGCTTCGGGAGCTATAGCCCCCGGTTCAAATCCGGGCAGACCCACCATCATTTTTCTAATGTTTGTTTACTAATTTTCGTCAATTAATCATAAACGATTACAAACTACAATATTTAAATTACCATTTGTCAATTCGAAATACTTGGAATTCCGATACGAAACAATAATCAATGAGAATCATGAAATTGCCCGGCAAGAAACCCAAAAGTCCAATTTGATGAAAGGTAATCAAAATATCGCAGCATGAACCCGAGTAACAGACATTTGCATGGCGATGCATCAAAACGAAATGAACAATCTCGCAACCATGAAGTCTGGCGACATGGCCTTGTCAGGATAGAGAATGCCACTTTCCAAGGACCATGCCAGACACGGCCTATCGAACTGATCGGTGGTAAATCTACTTCAGTCCGATCATCGCCCCGTAAGTCGAATAGACTTCTTTTACCAGTTCACCAGACTTGGGGTTGGCCCAGTCATGCATCCATTCGGAAACCAGCGACTCGAGGGTGATCGGGACGACACCTACCTGCAACATCCTCTCGACCCCATACCTGTGTGCGTCTGGGGTAGAGTCTCCTGCGGCATCCATCAACCCGTACACCTCATATCCTGCTTTCAGAGCATGGATGGCGGTGTATGCGAAACACATGCTGGTCCACAGGCCCGAGATCACCAGTTTCTTTCTGCCCGTGGCTAAAAACGCGTTCCACGTGCTCTCGTCCTCGAAGGCGTCGAAACTTGCCACCTTCCTGGCGAAAACTTCCTGGCCCGGAAAGATTGAAGTGATCTCCGGTATGAAGGCCCCATTCCCTTTGGGACTTATCGAGGACAGAACGACAGGAATCTCCAATATCTGGGCCGCCTTGGCCGCCCCCATGGCCGCGTTCTTGATGATGACCTTGTCACCCGAGCTGATGCTTTTGAACATCGACGGTTGAAAATCCACCAGGACCAGCGCGCTGTTCTTGTCGGACAGCAGATCCAATTTTCCATTGCCCTTTACATCCATTGATAACACTCCTTGGTTGGGTTGTCAGGCGAGATAAGAAATACTTTTGCCAAGAGTAAAGGCCATGTTCCAGTAGGCTCTCTGAAAACTTGGCCGACTGGATGATCACACTGTTCCGAGCACAATCCCCTTGATCTGAGAAACGGTCCGGTCCATTTCCTCAATGGTCATTGGCTTGACGAGGTAGTAAAGATGTTCTTTGCCTTCCGTCTTCGCCCTGTCCATGGGCGAGACGGAGCCGGTCATCATGATCACCGGTGTCTTGCTGAACCTCTCCATCCTTCTCAGCATGTCTACCAAATCGAGCCCGCTGCTCTTCGGCAGGTTGAGGTCGATGATGAACAATCCGAACTCGCCGTCCGCCTTGATGAGATCGACCGCTTTGACGCCGTCGTTCATCCAGACCAGCTCGTGCTCGAGGCCGGTGTCCTTGAGGATCTCACCAGTCAATCTGGCGTCCGCGGGGTTGTCCTCCACTAGCAGAATTCGCAACAAGAGCTGTTCTCCTACCGCACAAGTCGTATCAGGTATGCGATGTTCGTGGTTGAAACTTTCCTTTCAGGGAAAGATGAGTTCAAAGGATTTGGGTGCGGAGATCATGTGTGAACATGATCTCGGCCGTTCGGAAGAAAGACATGAAATGATTTGGAAGACGTTTGTTCCCGGAGATGTCTACTTTCCCTGCATCTCCATGGCGGAAACCTTGAGCAGTGACTCTTCCTTTTCCTCCCTCTTCCTCACCTCATGCTGCGAATATATCCACAGCGGGAAGAACAATGCCAGCACCCCGAATCCCACGAAGTTGGCCGCCAGGCCGTACTCCAGGTTGTTGATGTAGATCGCGCCGATGATCAGGAACGGGACCTGCAGGACGGCCAACACCGCCGCGATGTAGATCCAGCCCCTGGGGGCCTTGTAGGGGCGTTCCAGGTTCTTGAGCTCGATGTCCCTTTTGGCCTTCACGTAGGCCGCCAGGCCGATCGCGAACGCCACCACGTAGGCGATCGCCGACGCGGCCAGGATCGATATCGGACTTCCCATGAAGACCAGTCCAAGGTTGAACAATGCCACCACGATGACCGCCCTCATCGGTTCGCCCTTGGAGTTGGTCTTGGCGAAGAAACGGGGCAGGTTGCCCTGGATGGACATCGAGTGCATCGCCCTCGCGGCCGCCGAATAGCCGATCTGGATCAGGACGATCATGGTCGCTATCAGCAGCAGTATCATCACGGTCGCGCCCGATGCTGCCGAACGCGGCGCTCGCCACCATCTGCAGCGGCACCGCGTACGGGTCGTTCGCCCAGTCCACGCCCAGCGTCCCTATGACCGACACCTGGATCAGGACGTACATGACCAGGCAGAAGGCGCCGCTGACGAACAGTGCCTTGGGAAGGTCCTTGCTCGGCTTCTTGTACTCCGGCCCGTAGACCGCCACCACTTCCCAGCAGCAGGCGCTCCACTGGGCGATGACGATCAGGCCCAGAATGAGCATCAGGTGGTCCCCGTCCCAGGTCCAGTCGGACGGCACCAGCGAGGAGGTTATGTTCTCCAGGTGGAAGTTGCCCGTGAGGAACGGTGCGATGACGATGATCAGCATCGGAACGATGGTGAAGACCGCGACCGCCAATCCGAGCCGGGCGCTCGCCTTCAGACCCCTCGAGGCGATGAGGGCCAGGCCGCCCAATATGACCAGGCTGAGGATCAGGTTCAGGGTCAGCGGGTCCATGGCGGCGATCGCCGGGAAAAGCCCGCCCAGATAGATGCCGATGACCATGATGAAGATCGCCAGGCCGGGCGCCCAGACGAACCAGTAGGCCCAGGCGCAGAACCCTCCGATCATTTTGCCCCGATCGTACTTACGTTTCTTGCCGTCCTTCGATTTGAAGATCTCCTGGGCGAAACCGGGAATGCCGGAGGCGTTGGGGAATGTCGTTGCCAGCTCACCGAAGGCCATGTTCTGCAGGAACCCCTGGAGCACCGACATGCCCCACAGGAGGATCGATGCCCCCCACAGCAGCCCGGTGGTCAATCCGATGCTCGGTATGATCGCGAGCGGGATGCCTATGGCGATAAGGAATCCCTGTTTCCAGTCGATGCAGCGGTGAAGCCCGCAGTTGTCTTTGTCATCAGCCAATTCTAATTCCCCCTACTGAAATGAAATTTCGCGGAACTGGATGACCCGTGTACGCCACTGTCACCGCCGATGGCCATGAGGACCGTCGGCTTTCCCGTGCCGCCCCCTAATTCAGTTGGATGTATAATCCAACTCTAAATGACCAAGGCTGTGTGATATAAGATGATTCTCTTGGATAGATTGGATGTATCGATTTTGTTCCATATTTCTTGAAATAATGGAACGGTTGATAACCTGCCCCCGCTGCGCATGACCCGCCCGGTACACCGTTTCTCCTTGTCCAAACGATATCCAGATGTTATTATTATTTACGCGTCAGGATGGTGCTGATTTCGTTGCATGAGCCAATCGATGGGAACGGCGATTGTCACAGGTTCGCCTTGAGGATGCGCAGCAGGGATTCCTTTTCCTCGGCTATCCCTTCCGCCAGCCGGGCGGCCGCCACCGGGGCCATCCAGACCAGGAGCTCTTCGTCGCCTTTGCCGCACATCTTCAGGTATTCCTTGATGTAGTTGGCGAACAGCCGTCCGACGGTGTTCTCCAGCGCCCCGTCCCGGTCCGGTTCCATTCCGAACGGCAGCGTGCCGATCTCGAGCAGGACCGAGGTCATGGCCACATCCGCCAGGTAGTCCCCCTTTCCGGCATTGGCCCAGTCGATGGTCAGGGGACCGTCCAGGGACACCACGATGTTCTCCGGGACATAGTCCAGATGGCACAGGTGCTCCCCTTCCGGAAGCCTCTTCATCTTGATGGAGAGGCGGTCCTTCGATCCCTGCGGGATCGCTCCGCATCCCTGGATCTTGCTCCACAGGATGTCCTTGACCGGGGGCAGTTCCGTCACCTTGTGCATGTGGATCTCGTGCTGCTCCTGCACGAACAGGGCGATGAGCTTGTTCAGGGCGGTGGGATGCTGCAGCATCCATTCCAGATAGTTCGGCCCGAGGACCCGGTCCACCAGGATGCCGAACCTTCCCCCCTCCTCGAAGATGCCGCGGGCATGGGGGCACTCGACCCCGTACTCTTTCACCAGCTTGGTCTTGTTCAGTTCCTCTACGGCCACTTCCCTTGCGGTCCCCGCCGGGTACATCTTCAGGACCTGACCGTCCTGATACTCGTAAACCGTGGAATGCCTGCCCTGCCCTACAACCTTCCTTTCCATAGTGCTTCCATCCTCGGACCCACTGAACGATGTTCGGATGAGCTGAGGTCCGATAAACGGTTCCTCCATCAAGTCTTTTTGCCTCGGGACCGCGGTGTCGGGGCAGAGGTTCCAGTGCGACTCCAGCTTATTTCGGACCAAAGGAGGACACCTCTGTCGTTGTCCGTTTGGAGAAAAACAGCGATAGAGATGCCCGACCTCAATAGGCTTTAGCGGTACATAAAGAAAATTATCATCGTCGAACCGGCGGTTCGTTTCGTGATCCGAATCTGCGGCCGTTGAAGATGAACGCGGTCCGCCAGAGGATCCTCCGCACGCCGTCCCGACGATGCGGGACCTGCTGACGCTCTTCTTTGCGATGAGAAGTCGGGGCGCGGCCTGATATCAGCCGCCGTATTTCTCGAACATGCTCTTGGCGGCACCGCAGACCGGACAGACCCAGTCATCGGGAATGCTCTCGAACGGCGTTCCCGGGGGGATGTTGCCATCGGGGTCTCCCTTCTCCGGGTCATAAATGAATCCGCACACTGTGCATTGGTACTTGTCCATGCTGAACTCCTCGTAGCGATAGCAAACTCATTAGGTTAAATCGTTTCGTTTCCGACCGGTCTCCTCTCCATCGCCTCCACCACCGAACGGTAGTGATCATGGATGACGCTCTCATCGAACTCGTGGAAGCGTCGGAGCATCTCGTCCTTCTCCTCCTTGGTAAAATACTCCATCACTGGGATGAAGAACTCCTGGTCCTCCTTGCGGATATGGGGAGGGTAGAGGTCGACCAGCTCCAGACCGATCGCGGCCAGCTGTTCGAACGCGGCGGGGTCGCCGTTCGCGTATCGGTTGCGCGCCCTGACCAGCTCCGCCACCAGCCCTCTGGCCTTGACATGGTCCTGGATCAGTCCATCCATCATCTGCCTGAGCGCCGGCGAGAGCGGCCGGTCCTCCAGATCGTGGAAGAGTATCCGTTCCTCTTTCCCGTGATGCGTCTGATCCGCGTACACCCGTATGAAATCCACCCAGGAATCGATGAAAAGGACGTCGAAACGCTTCTGGGACCTGGCCCGTTCGATCTCCGATCTCATTTGCCTGATGGCCCTCTCGATTAGACGGTGTTCGATCATCAGCGGTCCGATGGGCATCATGTTTTCATTCACCGACACATACTGTGTTCGACCGGTTAATTCTCTTTTCGCTTCCCGGTCCTGCTCTCCGGATAGTGATAATTGGTACTTCTGGATATATATTCAGGTACTAGTCATGAATTAGGGATTCCCATGGCCAAATGGACAAGGAGTTTGAATACGAAGCTGGTAGCGAGCTTTGTGCTGATGATGATCATTGTTTCGAGTCTTTCGTTCCTGTACACGTACGAAGAGGCCAGGAACCAGTTGAACGAGTCAGCTCGGGACAAGCTCATGGACGTCACCGGGGCGATGAGCACCCAGATCTCCGGGGACGCACTGATGTCGCTGGCCCCCGGGGACGAGAACACCTCGACCTACCTGGCGATGGTCGAGCAGATGCGGGACATGCGCTCCAACAGCGCGGACATCATCAATATCTATGCCATGAAGCTGGCCGGCGACAACGTCTCGTTCATCGTGGATGATGCGGAGGATGGGGCGGCCGCCATCGGCCAGGAATATTCCCATCCGGAACTGGCCCAGATCAAGGAAGCCCTGACCACCCCCTCCGCCTCGCCCACGTTCTATTCCGATGAGTTCGGGACCTATATGTCGGGCTACGCCCCGATAAAGGACGCGAACGGGACCACCGTCGCCATCCTGGGCGTCGACGTTACCGCGGTGGCCACGCTGCAGCAGATCGACAACGTGCGCAACTCCACCGTCATCATCATCGCCTTCTCGGTGGTGATCGGGACGGTGATCATCCTGCTGTTCTCCCTCACCCTGATCCGGGACATAAAGAAGATGAACCAGGCGGCGGAGAGGATCAGCACCGGCGACATGACCGCCAGCATCGACATCAAGAGAAAGGACGAGGTCGGGGAACTGGCCGACTCGTTCGGCCGCATGATCGCCTCCCTGAAGATCGAGATGATGATGCGGGACGAGGAAGAGCTGGCGAGAAAGGAAGCGGAAGCCGCAAAGGAACAGGAAAAGTGAGGTGGTACATCTGTCCGTCTGTTCAGAAGAGGCGATCAAAGTGACCCAGAGGTATCTCGGACCGGCGGCCAAGACGTTCCTGGAGAGGCAGACCAGAAGCCACATCGGCGGCCTGGACCTGAACAACCTGGAGAAGGCCCACCTTCCCGAGCTGGCCAAATGGGTGGAGACATCGGCGGGCCTGCTGATCGACAAGACGAAGGCGAAAGAGCTGGCCGAGCATCTGGCCAAGATCTAGACGTCAAAAGACCGGCCCCGGACACGGTCACGGACCGGTCCTTCTTTTTCTTCTACCCTCAACTTTACTCACTTGTTATGTTTGTTGATAATCATTAAATATCAAAATGACCGATTATCATTTCAAGTTCTATCTCCGTTCGTAAGGCGGTCATGGATGGCTGACATCATCCTTGACCGCACTATGAACATCTTTTCATTTTTTGGAATGATAATTGCGGACGGTTTTCATCTCACTGTTTCTTTCGGATTAGTGATAGCCGGCCCTTGGGTTTTGAAATACTCAGATGCGGTTCATTCCGACAACAATGCCGCCCACGGATGAGAAGACCAAGGCACTCTTCGTCACCGATGACGAATACTGGAGACTGCTGAACGCCTCCAAGGACATGGAGCCAGAGCACGATCTGGACATCGCCCGGACGGACCTCGAGGCGCTGCAGAAGATCCTGGAGGGCGACTATGATGCCGTGGTATCGGACGCCAGCGTCAAGGAGCTGGACAGCATATTCCTGTTAAAGGAGATCAGGTCCAGGGGGATCAAGATCCCGTTCATCCTCCTCACCGGCAAGGACGACGAGGAGACCGCCGTCGAGGCGCTCGAGAACGGCGCCAATTTCTACATGTCGAAGACCGGTAACCCGCATCTGCACTTCGCTGAGCTGGGCTCCATGATCTACCAGTCGGTGGTGCGGGCCAAGATGGAGGTCCAGCTCAGGGAAAGCCGGGCCGACCTGCTGGCCATATTCGAGAACTCGCCGACGATGATCACCCTGGTGAACGAGGACCTGGAGGTGGTGATGGTCAACAGCGCGATGGCCGGTTTCATTGGGGACGATATGCCGATCATCGTGGGCCGGAGGATGGGGGAGGCGGTCCACTGCATCCATTCGTACGAGGAGCCGGAGGGCTGCGGCTACTCCCTGTTATGCAAGAACTGTCAGGTACGTAGGGCTTTGGAATCGACCTTCCACACCGGTATCGGCATCAGGAACGCCGATGTGGACCAGGACGAGCTGCGGGGTGCGACGAAGTTCAGGTTCAGCCTGAGGGTCACCACCGCACCCCTGGTCATTCTGGGCAAGAACATGGTGGCGGTGTACATCGAGGACATAACGGAACAGAAGAGGATGCAGACGGCCATCCTCATGGCGAACAAGAAGCTGAACCTTCTCGGCACGGTCACCCGGCACGACACCGTGAACCAGCTCTCCGTGCTCATGGGCAACCTGGAGATAGCCTCGATGAAGGACCCCCGGTCGCCCCTGATCAAATACATCCAGAAAGCGATCGAATCGGGGGCGAACATAGCCACCATACTTTCCTTTTCCAAGGACTATCAGCTCATGGGCACCGAAGCGCCGTCCCTGATGAGCGTGAGGGAATCGTGCATGAGGGGCATAGGCACCGTGGATCCCCGGGACGTGAAGGTGCACATCGAGACCGGCGATCTCCAGATCTTCGCGGACCGCATGCTGGAAAAGGCGTTCCTCAACCTGATGGACAACGCGATCCGCCACGGGGAGAAGGCTAAGAACATCTGGGTGCGCTCCAGGAAGGTGGACGACGGCGTCCAGGTCATCTTCGAGGATGACGGGGTGGGAGTGCCGGCATCGGAAAGGGAGAAGATCTTCGAACTCGGGTACGGAAAGAACACCGGTCTCGGCCTCTACCTGGTGCGGGAGATATTGGGCATCACTGGCATCTCCATCGCAGAGACCGGATCGGAAGGCAAAGGGGCCCAGTTCACCCTGCACGTACCGAGCGGTTCGTTCATCGAGCAATGACCCCGGATGGTGGAACGGCGAAAGGCGCCTTCCCATCTACATCAGTTCATTCTACCTGCCTGATAAGGGTTAAACGAACTCCGCCCGTCCTGGACGGGGGACCGGGTCCGCGGGTCGGTTCTTCTTGTGACCGATCATGCCGCTATCGGGCCCACCGACGGAGAGAATTAAATACGCTCCAGGTCATTGATATTTCCCGCATGGAAGCGCCGGTCAAGTTCTCGCACGCTGGTCTCGACGGAAGGGTCGACCTTTTAGGGGAAGGCAAGGTAACTGTCGGAGGGGACAGCGTTTCGGTCCAGGATGGGCCATCCGTCTTTTCGTTGTCCGTCAGGGACATCAGGTGGCTGCGGGCGGCGGATTACCGGATCGAGATCGGCAACGCCTCCGGTTCGCTGATGCTGTTCAATCTGGGCTACCGTTATGAAGATGTGCTGCGCGAGGTGCACAGGGCGCGGAACGAGACCCTGATATCCGACTCCCTGGTCTATGAGAGCCCGAAGCGTCAGGTGGTGAAGGGGGAGGTGGTCATCAGGAGCGGCGGTCCGGAACCATCCTACCAGGGAAAGGCCGAGATCAGGCTCTACGAGACGGCACTGGTCATCGTTCCGGAGATGTCCTCGATGGTGAGGTACCGCTATTCGGACATAGGTTCGGTCTCATCCAACGACTGGACCCTGGACATCTCGGAGGAGAACGGCGGCAAGGTCTCGATCCGCATGCTCGGACACGAGCACGAGCCCCTGCTCAAGGCAATATCGGAGCAGGTGGGGGAGATGAAGCTGAGGGCCCGGAACATCGTCAAGACGATCCATCCGGGCATCTCCGACCAGGAGCTGTCGCAGCTGTCGGTGATGATGCGGGAGGGGAAGGCGGCCGGCCTGGCCGAGCTGACCTTCGTGGCCCCCGATTTCCTGGAGCTCCTGGAAAAGAGGCTGGAAATGGAGCTCCCTGACTCGTACCGGGTGCTGATGGGCAAGGGCCGGCGGGAGATGGCCCGCTTCGGGTTCAAGCACGGCCTGATGGACGGGGTGACGGGCGATTACATCTGGTTCCTGATACCGATCTTCTCGGACGAATCCGTGGCCGGGAACGCGATCGTGTTCGAGGCCAGCGGCAGCGACAGTGCCAGGGCCACGTACTTCTTCCGGATCGCCGGCAGGAAGGAGTTCATGGGGCTCTCGGCGACCGACCGAAGGAAGACGGCCGAGTCCGCCTTGGAGCGCACCACGGAGGCCCTCACGGAGATAAACTTCCGCCGCGAACCGATCTATCTCGAGGATGCCGAACTTCTTGACCCCGAGCACGCCAACTACCGCCATGCGATAGATGCCCTGCCCGGCCTGAAGGACCTCCGGGAAAGGTTCATCGGCCGGGTCGCGCACGGTTCCGGGGAAAAGTATTCCCAGGACATCGACGACCTGCTCAAGTTCAATTCGGTCCAGAGGCCCGATTCGGAAAGGTGGAAGGGGCCGGGCCCTGAGGGGCCGGCATGAGCTTGGACAAGACGTAAGTATAATATTTCCGGAACGGGTAGTGTCCCAGGAAGGACAGTTCGAGGGAGGATCGAACCATCATGCCTGGATATTCATTGCCGTGCAAGTATTGCAACGAGATAATCCCGCCGGACTCGGCCGTCTGCCCCAGGTGCGGAAAGGTGAACCCGCTGGAGAAGGAGCGGTGTCCCAAGTGCCGCACCCCGGTGGAGCACGGCTGGGTGGCATGCCCCCAATGTGGCCAATCCCTGCGGGCGAACTGCCCGAAGTGCGGAAGGCCAACGTTCCTGGGGGATTACTGTGATTCCTGCGGCCAGAGGCTCACGATCACCTGCCCCAGGTGCGGCACGGAACAGTCCTTCATCAATAAGAATTGCATAAAGTGCAAGAAACCACTCCCAGGAGGCAAGACATGACCGACGGAAAGATGATCGCGTTCGTAAGCAACTATGATGACAACAGCACCGAGGCCGGGTTCGAGTTCACCTTCCATTGCGATATCTGCAATGAAGGTTACAAGTCCCGGTTCGTGGAGTCCCAGACCTACAAGAAGAAGGGGCTGTTCCGGGGTCTGGGCCAGGCCGCCGGCGCGATCGGTTCGATAACCGGGCATTACAACGCCGGCAATGCGCTGCAGTCCGGCAGCAATGCCCTCGGGGAGAGGTTCCAGGGCATGTCGCCCGAGTGGCACAAGGAGCACCAGGCGGCGCTGGAGCTCACCATGCACGAGGCCCAGGGCCAGTTCAAGCGTTGCCCGAAATGCCACCACTGGGTGTGCGACAACGACTGGAACGAGGAGGCGCAGCTCTGCATCGAGGACGCCCCCCGCGAATCGGTGGAGGTGGCAGCCGCCCGGGCGGCGAAGATGAAGGCGGACATCGAGCTGAAGGCCCAGGGCACGCAGGTGTTCACCGGAGAGATCGACCAGCGCCAGACCCTGTGCCCCAAGTGCGGGAAGCCGGCCGGGTCCGGCAAGTTCTGCCTCAACTGCGGCCAGCCCCTGGGATTGGCGGTGTGCCCGAAATGCGGGGCCAAGAACGCCGCGGGCACCCGCTTCTGCGGCGAGTGCGGGAACAAATTGATCTAGGCCAGGGCGAAAGCCCGGCCCGCCCATTTTATTTCCTGTGCATCCGATATCGATTCTATTTTGGATCGGACCCTTTCCATCGATACCGGGCTTCATTGCCGTCCGTTCAGGGCTCAGTTCGCGACCGAGGCCCAGGAACCGGAATAGTTCGTGTCGCCGCTGTAGATGGCCTGGATGACGTAGCTGCCTGCGCCGGGTGGGGTGTACGGGGAAGAGATGGCGCGTCCATCCTCGAGGGTCACGTCCGGTCCGATGGAGGCCCATTCGCCTCCGCCGTACTTCGCCTGGAAGCTCACGGTCCCGGTGGGCGTGGGATACCCTGCCCCCAGCCCGCTCACGGTGACCCCCACCGTGGTCGACTGGCCGACCACGATGAGGGACACGGCGGACCCGGAGGGGGCGACCAGGACGTTCAGGGGCTCGGACCAGGGGCAGCTGTGGGAGGCGTTGTAGTTCCAGTCCCCATCGTACAGGGCCTGGAACTTGAAGTCCCCGGCGGCGTTCGTCGGTGTGTACCAAATGGAGGTGGCGGTCCGGTTCACCAGGGGCACGTTGGCGTCATAGATTACCCACGGTCCGGTGCCGTTCTTCACCTGGAAGCTGACCGTCCCGGTCGGGATCACCGAGGAGCCGTTGATCCCGTAGACGGTCACATTGTCCCTGACGGACCGTCCCAGATCGATGGTGTTGACGCCCAGCCTGGTCTCGGTGTAGGTGAGCACCTTGCCCACGCTGAGCGGCTGCGCGCCGTCGCCGCTCCGGGAGGTCAGATAGTTGGCATCCCCCAGATATACGGCGCGGAAGTAGAGCGTGCCGACCTTCAATGGCGTGTAGAGGGCCGAGGTCGCCGCTCCGGCGGTCCCTCGGCCGGAAAGTTCCCTGGTGTCATAGGTCGTCCATGGCCCCGATCCGCTCTTCACCTGGAACTCGACCGAGCCGGTGGGCACCGGGAAACCCGCGCCCATGCCCAGGACCGTCGCGCCGTCGGTGATGTTGTGACCGAGATCGATGGCGTTGCGGGACAGGATGGCGTCAACGGAGGACGGGTAGAAGTCCGAATGGACGACCAGCGGCTCCGCGCCGTCGCCGCTCCGGCCGGCCAGATAGTCATCGTCACCCTGGTACACCGCCCGGAATGCAAAGGATCCGCTGGTTGACGGAGTAAAGGGCATGGAGGTGGCGGATCCGTTGAAGCCGTTCGAAGTCAGGGTCTCATTGTCGTAGGTCGTCCACGTTCCCCCGGTCAGCATCTGGAACTGCACCGTGCCGGAGGGTACCGGGAATCCCGCGCCCATGCCGCGGACGGTCACGCTGTCGGTGACGGAATTACCGATGGCGATGGTCGACTGGGAAAGCGTGGTGGTGACCGGGGCCGCGTAAAGACCCACGTAGATGGTCAGAGGCTCCCCGGCGTCACCGCTCTGGACGGGGAGATAGTTGGCATCGCCCAGATACATCGCCCGGAGGTCGTACGAGTTGAGGGTCATCGGCCTGTATTCCCCGGAGGTCGCCGTCCCATTGGCGCCGAGGGCGGTCAGCGTCTCGTTGTCATAGCTGGTCCAGGGCCCCGAACCTACGCGCACCTGAAAATCGACCGTGCCGGTGGGCGCGGGGAAATCCACGCCTAGACCGGGGACGTCCACGGAATCGGTGATCGACTCGCCGAGGTTGATGGCGGTCTTGGAGAGATCGGTGGTCACCGGGGCGGTGATCTGCCCCGGATGGACGGTCAGCGCCGTATCGGCATCTCCGCCTTGCCAGCTGGCGTACCTGTTGTCTCCGCTGTAGGCGGCTCGTAAGTTGTACGTTGCGGCCGTCAACGGCAGGTATTCGGACCTCGCGATCCCGTTCCCACCGCTGGCCGTGAGCATCTCGGTGTCGTAGGTGGTCCACGTCCCGGAACCGCTCCTCACCTGGAATGTCGCCGTGCCAGTGGGCGCCGGCGTCCCGGAACCCTTGCCGGTGACGGTCAGGCTGTCGGTCACCGAACTGCCCAGCGTGATGTTCGTTCCGGAAAGGATGCTGTAGATCGACCCGGTCGGGTAACCCGGGTTCTGGTCCACGGTGTCCGTCGTCTTTGGCAGAACCAGCACGAAGAACGCCCCGGTCACGATCAGCACCGCGATCACGATGACGGCCGCCACCATCAGCCGACTGTAGGGCCCGGATGGAACGGATTGGGATTGCCGGGGCTGGTCGCTCAAATACACCACTCTTTTCCGTGGTAGGCGGTGGGGAAGATATAAAGGCCATATGACCTACGAACATTTGGTTAGGGAATAGTCCAATTCTCAGGGAAAGGGGCAGGCGCCGTCCGGACCGAATTCCACATTTGAACGAATGCTCGGCGCCGCGATTTGGTCGAGATGGATACAGGCCGGGGATGAGCTCGTCGGCGGCGTTAGAAAGATAAAACCAGCCGGAGCGGAACACACTCCGGGAAAGGCCGACTTCTTTCAGGAAGATCCTCCGAGCGGCCCCAGCAGTAGGGTTCAGATCAAAAATGATAAAAAAATGCCGCCCCACCCGGTCACCGAAGGGGGTGGGGAGATGTTCCATTTGGGCGCCTGGCCGCCGATCGGGATGGAAAGGCGGTCAGGGGCCTCCGGATGCCTCAGGTCACACCGGGATCGCATATATCTGCAGGGCCACGGCCGCGTTCGTGATGCCGTAGTTCGCATCGCCGTTGTAGACCGCCCGGAAGATGTACCTGCCCGGCTCCGCCGGCGTGTACCAGGTCGAGGTAGCCGCCCCGTTCACCAGCGCCACGTTCTGCGTGATGTTGGTCCATCCCCCGGTGCCGTTCAGTTGCCACTGGAAGGTGACACTGCCGGTTATCGGCGGATACCCGAGACCGGTGACGGTGGTGTTCAGGGTGACGGCCTGGCCGACGTGGGTGTTGACCGTTGCTCCGGCCAATCCGTCATCGATCGAGATCGACGGTCTCGCCGGCATGACGTTCACGGGCTCGGACCAGGGGCAGCTGTGCGAACCGGGGTAGTTGTTGTCCCCGCTGTAGACTGCCTGGAACTTCCAGGTGGGGGACGCATACGTCGGTGTGTACCAAATGGAGGTGGCGGTCCGGTTCACCAGGGGCACATTTGCCTCGTAGACCACCCAAACTCCAGTGCCGTTCCCATGGTCATCCCTCACCTGGAAGTTGACCGTACCGGTCGGGATCACCGAGGATCCATTGACCCCGTAGACGGTCACGTTGTCCTTGACCGACTGCCCCAGATAGATGCTGGTGACGCCCAGTTTGGTCTCGGTGTAGGTGTGATCCAGCTTGTCCACGACCATGGGGGCGCTGACGGCGCTTTGTCCGGCGGTGTAGTTCCAGTCACCCGGATACACCACCCTGAAGGTATACGTTCCGACCGACAGGGGCGTGAACGGGTCCGCGTACGCCGTGCCGTTCGGACCTCTGGGGAGCAGCGTCTTGGTCTCATAGGTGGTCCACTGACCGCTGCCCAGCTGGTACTGGAAATCGACCGTGCCGGTCGGGATCGGGTACAGGCCCTGGCGGAGGACGGTCGCGGTACAGGAGACGTTCTGACCGAACATTATCTCTGTCTTGGGCACCTTGAGCACCGGCGTGTTCGCCTGGATCTGATTGATGCTCAGATGGGTGGCGTTGTCATCGCTCTGCCCAGGGGCGTAATTGGAGTTGCCCAGGTACAGCACCCGGAAGTTGTACGAGCCGCCGGTCGGTTTGTAGAGCTTCGATCCCGCCGTTCCGCTGGTTCCGCTGATGGTCAGGAGCTCGGTGTCGTAGGTGGTCCACTGGCCGGAGCCGACCTTTACCTGGAACTTGACGGTTCCAGTGGGCAGCTGCGGGAAGCTTCCCCCGATGCCGGGAACGGTGGCGTTGCAGGAGACCGAGTCACCCAGGTCGATGGTCGATCTGGACAGGACGTCGGTGATCGGAGCCGCTCCCTGTCCCGGGACGACGGTCAGGACCGCCGCGCCGTCAGCGGTCTGCGAGGCCAGGTAGCTCAGGTCGCCGGTGTACGATGCCCGGAAGCTGTACGAACCGAGGTTCAGGGGCAGGTAGGCGGCCGAGGTTGCGGTTCCGTTGTATCCGCTGATCGACAGCGGCTCGGTGTCGTAGGTGGTCCACGATCCTGAACCGACCTTCACCTGGAAGGTCACGGAACCGGATGGCAATGGCGATGTCGCGCTCAGGCCCGGGACCGTGGCCGTGTCGGTGACGGATCTTCCCAGGCCGATGGTCGGCTGGGAAAGGGCGTTGGTCATCGGACCGGAGCCCTGGCCGGGGTTGACGGTCAGCAGGGCGGAATCGTCCGCGCTCTGCGAGCCGAGGTAGTTGCTGTCGCCGCTGTAGATCGCCCGGAAGCTGTACGAACCGAGGTTCAGGGGCAGGTAGGCGGCCGACGTGGCCACTCCGCTGTTGCCCAGGGCCGACAGCGTCTTGGTGTCAAAGGTGGTCCACTGTCCGGAGCCGACCTTCACCTGGAAGTCCACGGTGCCGTTCGGCGCCGGGAATGCCGGCCCCAATGCCGGAACGGTCACGGAGGCGGTGATGGAGTCGCCCAGATCGGCCGTGGTCTTGGAGAGCACGGTGGTCGGAGCAGCACCCTGCGCCAGATGGACCGTCAGAGGCTCGGCGGCATCGCCGCTCTGCTCGGACATGTAGTATCCGTCGCCCAGGTAAACGGCCCGGAAGTAGTGCGCGCCGGCAACCGTCGGGGCGTAGACCGATGCCGCCACCGCGTTGGTGCCGCTGGCCGAGAGCAGCTTGGTGTCATAGACGGTCCAGGGGCCGGTGCCGATCTTCTGCTGGAACTTGATCAGGCCGGTCGGCATGGGCGAGCTTACGTCCGTCCCCTGGACGGTCACCGAGGCGGTGACGGAGTCGCCCAGGGTGATGGTCGTCTGGGAGAGCGTAGATGCGAACTGGGACGCGCCCTGGCCGGGGTTGACGGTCAGCAGCGAATCGTTGTCACCGCTGTGGGTCATGGCATAGTTGCTGTCACCGAGGTAGACCGTCCTGAAGCCGTAGGTATCGACCAGCAGGGGCGAATATGCCGCCGAGGTAGCTATCCCGTTGGAACCGCTGATCGACAGCGTCCTGTTGTCATAGGTGGTCCACACGCCCGCGCTCGCCTTTACCTGGAACTGCACCGTACCGGTCGGCAGGGGGAAGTTGGCCCCGATGCCGGGGACGGTCACCGAGGCGGTGACCGATCCGCCGAACGCGATGGTGGTCTGCGACAGGACGGTGGTGACCGGTCCCGCGCCCAGACCCGGGTTGACGGTCAGGATGGCGGAGTCGTTGCCGGTCTGTGATGCCTTGTTGTTGCCGTCACCGCTGTACAGCACCCGGAAGCCGTAGGAGCCTATGGCCATCGGCAGGTAGGCGGTGGAATTCGCCGTTCCGTTGGTCCCGTTGGTCGACAACGACTCGGTGTCGTAGTTGGACCATGAGCCCGAACCGACCTTCACCTGGAAGGTGACCGCGCCGGTCGGGGCCGGGAAGTTCAGACCCGGACCGGGGACGGTCACGGAGTCGATGACCGAGCCGCCGAGCCCGATCGACGAATGCGAAAGGACGTTGGAGATCGAGCCCGATCCCAGGTTGACGGTGAGCGGTGCGGCCGAGTCAGTGCTTTGGGCGGTCATGTAGTTGTCATCGCCCAGGTAGATTGCCCTGAAATAGTACGAGCCGACCGAGGACGGGGTGTAGGGAACGGAGTTCGCTATCCCGTCGGTACCGTTGGCGGTGAGGTTCTCAGTGTCGTAGGTCGTCCATGCGCCCGATCCGGCCATCACCTGGAAGGTGACCGCGCCGGTCGGGGCCGGGAAGTTGTTGCCCAGCCCCGGGACGGTCACCGATTCGGTGACCGACTGGCCCAGGTTGACGGTGCTCTTGGAGAGAAGGGGAGTGACGGAGGTTGCGTAAAGTCCGGACAGGATGTTCAGGGTCTGTTCGGTGCTGGTTGAACTGGGATAGTTGTTATCCCCGCTGTACGTGGCGCGGAAGGTGTACGAATCCACGGACATGGGAGCATAGGAAGAGGAATTCGCTATCCCGTCGGTACCGTTGGCGGTGAGCGTCTCGGTATCGAAGGATGTCCACTGACCGGTACCGATCATCACTTGGAACGTCACCGTTCCGGTCGGAACGGGGCTGCCGTTGCCCGGACCGGGCACGGTCGCCGCGCAGGTGACCGATTCGCCTAGACTTATGGTCGTCTTGGAAAGCTCAGATCTGATCTTGACCGAGCTTGCTCCAGGAACCTGGTTGACGGCGTCCGTCGTCTTGTTCGGTAGAACCATGAATGCCCCTGCCGCAACGAGCCCGATGACGACGACTATGGCCGCTACGACAAGCAACTTGTGACCTGGTTTTAAAGCACTGATGCCCAAATTACCACCTAGAACATTGAGAATACAGATGAAATATATAGAAACGTAACTTGATACAATACAATTTATTACGAACTTTCGACTTCGGCAAAGTTCATTAAACGGACGAGCGTTTCCGCTCCTGTTCGGAGGTCTTGGTGTGATAAAGGTCGTGCTGCTGAGGCATGGAGAGAGCGTTTGGAACAAGGAGAACAAGTTCACCGGATGGACCGATGTCGATCTCTCGGAGAAAGGGGTCGGCGAGGCCCACCGGGCGGCCGGACTGCTCATCGAGAACGGATACACATTCGATCTTGCCTACACTTCCGTCCTGACCCGGGCGATCCGCACCCTGTGGATCGTTCTGGATGACATGAAGCTCATGTGGATCCCGCAACAGAAGTCGTGGCGGCTCAATGAGAGGCACTACGGGGCGCTCCAGGGATTGAACAAGAAGGAGATGGCCGACAAGTTCGGCGACCAGCAGGTGCTCGTCTGGCGTCGCAGCTACGACGTCTGCCCCCCGGCGCTGGATGCCGGGGATGTGCGCAGTTCCGCAAACGATCCGCGCTACGCCGGCATCGATGGGGATGTCCCTCTCACCGAATGCCTCAAGGACACCGTGGCCCGGTTCGTTCCCTACTGGGAGGGGACCATCTCACCCCAGCTTCGGGAGGGGAGGAAGGTCATCATCGCCGCCCACGGCAACAGCATCCGGGCCCTGGTGAAATATCTGGACCAGGTCCCGGACGAGGAGATCGTGGACCTCAACATCCCCACCGGGGTCCCGCTGGTCTACGAACTCGACGACCAGCTGAGACCGCTGCGCCATTACTACCTGGGCGACCAGGATGAGGTGCAGAAGGCCATGGCCACGGTGGCCTCCCAGGGATCGTCAAAGAGGTAGCCGATCCGGCGGACCGCACGGCGTTCCGGGGATCGACGACCCGGGTCCGACTACCGGCGGCGGTATCCGGCGCAGGCCCGGACAAAGTTGTCGGCAAAACCGGGACATGACCCGAAGTGCAGATGGGTGTACGACGCCAGCGAATTATCGCGGACGAAACCGTCCAGGCTCTTGGCGATCCCCTTCTGCTTGTTCAGGTCGTAGGCGAATTCCGTCTCCGACGACTCGGCGATGTGCGAATAATGGAACACGTGACCCCGGGCCGAGCCGCCCCTGGGGGAGAGCACGCAGTCCTTGATCACCTGGGCCTCGACGTAACCCAGTGCCTGCAGTTTGCCGGTCATCTCCACCCTTGCGTCGAATATCCCGGTCATGCGATGGTCGACCCCATCCAGGGTCCGCAGGGTCTTGCAGGCGTACATCATTCCCCCACATTCGGCGTAGACCGCCATGCCATCGTCGGAAAGCTGCCGGACCTTGTCCCGCACGGCGGTGCTTGACGCCAATCCCTGGGCGAAAACCTCCGGATACCCGCCCCCGAAGTATAGCCCGTCCACGTCCGGGACCTCCCCGGACATGGGGGAGAAGAACCTGATCCGCGCGCCGTGCGAACGCAGGATGTCCAGATTGTCCTCGTAATAGAAGTTGAAGGCCGAATCCCGGGCCACGCCGATGGTGGCGACCTCTTCCTTTTCCGGGAACAGGTCGCCGGCGTGCGACTCCACCGGTCCGGCCGTGCGGGAGATCTCGATCAGCCGGTCGATGTCGATGCGCTCCTCGATCATCTTCCTTATCTCTTCGTAGCGTGCCGGGTCGAAGTCCTCCTCGGCCGGGACCAGGCCCAGATGCCTGCTGCTCAGGGAGGCCTTCTCCACCGTGAACACGCCCCCGAGCGATTCCACGCCCCGGAGGGAGGATTCCAGCATCTGCAGGTGCCGTTCCCCGGCCACGTTGTTGAAGATGACCCCGGCGATGTTCACCTCGCGGTCGTACTCCTGAAAACCGAGGGCGACCGCGCCCAGGCTGCGGGCCGAGGCCTTGCCGTCCAGGACCAGGATGACCGGGGCGTCCAGCGTCTTGGCCAGGTGGGCCGTGCTTCCCTCCTCCGAGACCCCGTCGAAACCGTCGTAAAGGCCCATGACGCCTTCGATGACGGCGATGTCCGCCCCCTGACTGTTACGGACGAACAGCTCCTTCACCGAGCCGGGGAACATCCAGGTGTCCAGGTTCCGGGATCTCCGGTCCATCAGGATGGAGTGGTGCATCGGGTCCAGGAAGTCCGGGCCCACCTTGAAAGGCTGGGCCGCCAGACCGCGGGCCTTCAGGGCCAGGAGTATCCCCACCGTGATCGTCGATTTGCCCACTCCGCTCCGCTCTCCGGCCACGACCACCCGCGGAACCGTGCTGATCATGCCCATTCCCCCGCGATGACCACGAACAGTTTGGTCCTGGTCTCCGGAGGTTCCAGGGCGGTCCCCACCTGCACCCTCTCGTCGGAATATCCCAGCCTCTCGCACACCGCTATCCGGCATTCCGGACTGGACGACGCTAGCTTTCCCGCCAGTTCGGGGACGGAGAAGGTCGGGTCGGCGAGCAGGAACACGTTCCTGCCCCGGAGCACCTCCTCGGCCGCGTTCTTCAGCGCCATGGGATAGTACCTGCCCTGGGCGCTCATGATGACCGTGTTCTCCAGCGGTGCCCCCAGACGGGCGTAGGCGGCCTGCAGCGAGGAGATGCCCGAGATGATCCTCTCCGCCCGGTGACCCAGACCGGCCAGCATCGGATCGCCCGTGGACAGTAGGACGGCGTTCTCGGGAACCTCGTCGAGGGCGGCGAAATCGTCCACCTGGACGACCTTGGCCCCTTTCCTGAGATGGCCCTGGACGAGTTCCAAGCAGCGTTTCGATCCGTAGACCGTGCGGGCCTTGGCCAGCTCTTTTATCGCTTCCTGCGTCATCATGCCCGGCCCGCAGCCCACTCCGATCACGATCATGACAGATCACCCAACACCTTGCCGGTCCGGTCGAGCATCAGGATCCTGACCTTGGGATTGACGTCCCGGTACAGCTTGAACACCCGTTCCAAAACCTCCTTCCAGGCCTCGGTGGAAGCCAGATCGTCAAACGACGAGCATTCGAACTCTTCCAGGACGTGGGGCAGCACGGCCCTGATGATGTTGCCAGGAAGCCCGCAGACCACCACCTCGTTCTCCGCCCCCACCACCGCCTCCAGCATCTTCTGGCCCACCATGATCACCTGGTGGTCCGGGAAGAAGAGCCGGGACATGCGCAGCCCCATCCTCCCGGTGGTGAGCACCACCCTGTCCTCGGTCAGCCTATCCAGCCGCCCCTCCTCCACGTAGTCGTCCCACGGGTCGACCAGACCGGTCGTCCCCAGGACCGATATGCCCTCATCGATGCCGAACCGGGGGTTTATCGTCCGGATGGCGATCTTTTGCCCGCCCACCACGTGCAGTTCGACGCGCACCCCCCGGATGCCGATCTCCTCCTTGGCCTGCGATATGGCCAGTACTATCGACCCGAGCGCGCTGGCGCTTATGGCCGGGGAATCGGTCTTCTTTGACCGCTCCGACTGGGCGTACAAGCCTATGCCCTCGCCAGGGATGAGCTGCACCCCCTCCCCCTCCGGAAACGCCTCGGCCACGAACTCGGCCCCCGCCGTGGGGTCGTCTAGATAGTCTCCGGCGAACTTGCGGCAGGAGGCGGCGCCCCCGTCCCCCAGGACCGGCACATCGATGCGTATCCCACTCGAAAGCGTGATCGACACCGCTTCCACCGGTCCGTCCAACGACAATACCGCACCCTTGCATGCCGCCGCGGCGGTGGTGCCGGTGCTGAAACCCCTGCGGAGCACCTCTCCCTTGGAGTTGAGGATGGCCAGGCCCTGCTCGACCAATTTCGACCACGCCTCGTCCCTGATCAATTCAGACCATTTTGCCGGATACTCAAAACCTGTGACCGGATCCTTCATGTTCATCGACCTGTCGGGTTGGCCCCTGGACATGGACGGTATGATCACCTAGGTTTTCTACCTTGCCCATATCCCGGAGGTCACGATCCTCCGGAAGGATAACTGTTATTTATCAGCGCAATTCTAATGAAATATGACAGGTGTGAACATGGAAGAGCTCAAGGTCAAATTGGAATTCACCAAATTCCCGTCACAGTTCACCTGCGACGGCGCCAACACATCGCCCAAGGTTGAGATCACCGGTGGAAAGGGCATGTGCCTGGCGATGATCCTCGACGATCCCGACGCGCCCTCCGGGACGTACACCCATTGGGTCATATGGAACATAGTTCCGGTCGGGACGATCCCGGAGAACATGCCCCGGGAGAAGCTCATCTCCCACCCGATAGCGGCGGTCCAGGGAAAGAACTCCGGTAACCGCATCGGTTACTCCGGCCCTTGCCCTCCCGGCCACACTCCGCACCGTTACTTCTTCAAGGCCTATGTCCTTGACACGATGCTCAACCTGCCCCCCGGTTCCAGCAAGGCGGAGCTGGAAGCGGCGATGGAAGGCCACATCCTGCAGAGAGGCGAGACCGTGGCCACCTACGTCCGCTGAACCGCCGCATCGGTGGGGCGAAGACCGGCCGCCAGCATGTCCATGGCCCGGACCATGTCCGTGCGGGACAGTATCCCGATGAGCTTGCCGTCGACCAGGACCACGACCCGGCCGATGTTGAGCTGGTTGAACACCTTCAGCGCGTCCACCGCCTCCATGTAGGGAGGGACGTGGATCACGTTCTTGCTCATTATGTCCCGGACGCGGGTAACGTCACGCTTGGCGTCCGGCACCATTGTCACGTCCTGGAACGTCACCATCCCGACCACGTTCCCAGCCTCCATCACCGGGTAGCCCATGTGTTTCTCCCGCATCATCCGGGCCAGCAGTTCGTGCGCGGTCTCGTCCGGGGACACGGTGGAAACATCCCGGGTCATGATCTCCCCGACCTTGACGCCGGTCAGCAGCGATGTCACCTTGGTCTGCTGGTACTCCCCCTCCGCCCCGGTGTAGAGGAAGAGGGCGATCAAGATGAGGATGAAGTTCAGGGTCAGCAATCCGAATATCCCCATGCCCACGGCGAACACCTTCCCGATATCGACCGCGTACTTGGTGGCGCTCAGGAAGCCGAACCGCTTGACGAGCAGCGCACGCAGCACCCGTCCGCCGTCCATGGGGAAGGCCGGAAGCAGGTTGAACAGGCCGAGCAGTATGTTGTAGAAACCGATCAGGCTGAACATGAGGACGGCGGCCTGCAGTTCCACGCCACCGCTCAGATCCTTGGTCAGGAAATACATCAGGGACACGACGACGCCGATGACCAGGCTGGAGCCCGGTCCGACGAAGGCCATCCATGCCTCTCCCCTGGACTCCCCTGGCTGTTCCTCTATCTCGGAGACACCGCCGAAGATGAGCAGGGTGATCCCGGAGATCTTGTAGTGGCTTCGAAGCGCAACATAGGAATGGCACAGCTCGTGGATCAGGATCGAGGCGAAGAACACCACCGCCGCCAGCGTGCCGAGCAGTATCTTGCCAACATCATCCACCGCGAGATTGTCAAAACCGATCTTGAATCCGAAGAACTCGGAATAGGAGTAACCGAACACCAGGGCGAAGAACGGCAGTATTATCAGGAATGTGAAGTGAAGATAGATCGGGATACCGAGGATACGTCCGATGCGGAGCGACCATCTCATGGGGTGCTATTTCGAGCATGCAGTTGATATTAGTTTTCATGTGACGGACTTATCTCTCGTGAACCATCATGCTTACCGCCGGTCACGTTCCTGGCTGGATTCCGGGTGAAGAACGACTTTTGTTCGGGTTAATTCATAAATCGTAAAAGTTTGGAATGTTAGTATTTATACGACCAATCCCTGGACCACAAATAGAGTTGAACGTTCGGTTGGTGCCAGCGCATCACCTGCCGTCCATTGACCCTTAGAGGGATGAACTAACCGAGGTGGGAAACTATGGACAAAAAGACAGAAGGAGTATTGGTTCGGATCAGGGAAAAGCTCGACAGACATGATCTTATCAAACATGAGCGCCCTGATGAGGCAAGGCGGTCAGTGGAAAAGATGATCGATTCACTGGACAAACTGATCTACCATCACCACTATTTTGGAAAGCCGGTACCGGTCATGGCGACCCTCTCAGAAATAAAAACCCAGCTGAAGCATGTGACCGTGGACGTGCATTCGGACATCGAGTGCGTGAAGAACACGATCGACAGCGTATTGCATACCAAGAAGGCGAAATTGAGAAGGTCGTTCGGCCAGTGATCCCAGGCATCATCAGTCGACTTCTGTTGTCGATGATGAGACCCTGAACGGACCCGGACGGTTCGGATATTGACTTTGGTGTTGAGCTCACTGTCGCAACACCTTGATAGCCAACATCAATGAGAAGAACGAAGACGCCATTTGAAGGCGTTCAGTTCTGGGCCTATGATCGGCCTTCTTCAGACCCGTGAGCCAACAGAGCTGATCCTGGCATCCACAATGCTCAGGTTCTCATTTATCAACCGAGCTATCTCACCGTAGGCGATCTTGGCCTTGGGTTCGAATGCTGTCTTGATCAGATTGACGATGTCCTCTCTGTACTCACCGTATGGTGAATCGTCCAGAGACCGGGAGATGATCTCGAAAACGCGGTTCACTGCCTGTTCAGACGTCCTTTCCAGGACATTCCCGCGAGAATCGATCCGGTCCGCTGACGATCCCATCTCGATCACGTCCACCGGCACCGACCCTTCCTCTTCGACCGCTCCATGACAGAATGGACAGGTCGGATGGTCGTTCTCATTTATCGGAGCGGAGACCTCACCCAGTTCCAGGTTGCACAGGCTGCAGTACCACATATGAATCGAATACGATTGGCGGACCTTATATCATTAATCAACATAGAAAAAAACAGGAAATATTACTCCATCCAAGACATTTCAATCATTGACTATTGGTCCACGCCAAATCACCTGGAGATCAGGCCATATCTAAAATGAATATGGCTCGAGTAGGTCATTGAGAATATTCTCGAGGTTATCGACTGGTTCGTTATTGACGATATCCATCAAATGGGAAATATTGTTTCGAACTTTGTCTATTGTTTTATCCTATCCAAAGACTAATAATGGATGGGGATTTTGATAACTTGGACCAGGCGTAAGTGGTCTTCAATGAGAGCAGAAGAAGGTGAAATAATCATGGTGGGAGAGATATGGAAAAGAGGGTAGAGGGTGTTTTGGTTCGAATAAGGAAAAAGCTTGACTCTCACGATCTGGAAAAGACGGCGAGTGGTGAGGATGTCAATCGGTCCATAGGAAAGATGATCAATTCCTTGGACAAACTGATCTACGATTCTAACTATTTTGGCAAGAACATCCCAGAGATCGTTCAGCTCGGGGAACTGAAAATGATGCTGAAAGAAGTGAGCGTGGTTAACGATCATCTTTGCATTGAACGCGTCAAGCACAAGATCGACAGGATACTCCTGACCAAAAGAGCAAGGTTGAGATTGTCATTCAGCCGCTAGTTTATTACCGTTTCAGATCGAGGGCTTGGTATGCGGATGCCCTATCCCTGAACGGCGGCAATAACCGTTGAAAGACAAACAAAGGACTTATACGGAACTCGAGAAAGAACCGATCTCATCGACTGATAGAGATGTCTTCCAATTCGCCAGGGAAGGTGATGAATGGAATCCGTTCTTGTTCACTCACAAAGCGTTTTTAATTCGACGATTGCGCCCTGCCGCATTTCTTCCCTGCGTTCCTTCGCACCAAAGTAGACCCCGATTCCAGTCACATAGGCCCAATATGCCGCCTCAGGATATTGCATTTCATCGATTTCAGCATCCCTCTTGTACAATGCCCTGAACGGTTTGCAACCATTCCTCCTAAGGTCAAATGGCTGATGGTAATCAATGCCTACGGTTATCTCTGATCTCATTTCTTTCGTTATTGACAGGAATTCGTCCCGGAGGAGAGTTTTTGCCAGCCGTTCCATTTCGACGTACATTTTGCGCAGGCGGATGGCTTCGATGGTTTGATGCACGGTCAGACCATTTCTGGTCTCGGACCGCAGATCGGCCGCCACCTGCTGGATGGATATTGGGCCCTCCCTCTTTCCAATCTCTCCGAATCGGCCTTCCAGTCGTAGGTTCCCTTCCCTATACTCATACAGGGTCAGCTTATCACCGTTGCAATAGATCTCGGCGATCGTGTTCTTACCCGTGTCTTTAGAGAACGAATCAATAAGACTGATCGACAAATGCTCACCAGAATATTGTTACTCCAACTTGGGCGATTTAATGACTGTGGAATTATTTCCCTTAGTGTATTGATTTCACCTCGATAGCTCTATGGAATATGGAGTACTATTTCCTGTATATACTTATTATTCTGATGGGAATAGAAAAATATGAGAATGTGCTGTCCTTATTGATATTAAATATATATTCTCTATATATTATTTTCTTATTGAAAACGAAGTACATTTTGTCAGTTCAATAATATCTTATAGCCTCATCTTCAAATGTGAATGAGGAGTTGGGAGATGTATCTTCAATCATATGTGGACCCAATATTCGTTTCATTAATAGTGAAAATCAAAGGTCAGTTGACGGATCTTGCGGAGAGGAAATATATCGACTCGGTGTCCAATGGAAGTATCACTGAATTGTCCATGAAACTGTGCGACGTGGATGCCCTATCGCCCACAGAGTTCAGGGCCATAAGATACCTTGAGGACATCTACGACAAGGTCTTGCACGACAAACGGATCAATCCAGACACTGTCAGGGAGGCCACCGAAATTGGGGAACGGGTGGTTCGGATCATGGACAACCGGCTCGAGGCGGTTTAATTCTATTCAACAAACTCGTTGAAAATGTTAGTCCTAAACCTTTCCAGCGCTAACTTCCCTGAATTCTAGAACGAGTCCAAAGATGATGGCCCTCCCCTGATGCCAGGACAACGGTCATCGATGGGAGCTTTGTGGAATTCGTCCCCTCACTGGACACGTTGTAAGGAACGATGACACAAGCTGAGTCGACCTAAAATATCACCTCTCCCGTACCGAAGGGCGGGATAGAAATGGTCGACGCGGAGCTTATCGAGAAGGCCAAGGTGCATTTCGCCAAGATTGTGATCGAGCAGCTGGAGAGGATCGAACGGATGAAGGCGTCCGAGGAATGGACGGACTATTCCAAGCTGGACACGATCCGCATTGGCATCGTGGGAGGGGACGGGATCGGACCGTACATCTGCGCCCATGCACGCACAGTTCTCGAGACCTTATTGAAGGACCAGATCGCCTCCAGGAAGGTGGAGCTCGTGACCATCGAAGGCCTCACCATCGAGAACCGGGCCAAGGTGCTCAAGGCGATCCCGGACGATGTCCTGGAGCAGCTCAAGGCCTGCCATGTGGTCCTGAAGGGACCGACCACCACCCCCAAGAAGGGAGATTCGTGGCCTAACATCGAATCCGCCAACGTGGCGATGCGCCGTGAGCTTGACCTGTTCGCCAACGTGCGGCCGGTGAGGGTGCCGGACCAGGGGATCGATTGGATGTTCTTCAGGGAGAACACCGAAGGCAGTTACGTGCTGGGCAGCAAGGGCATCAACGTCAACGACGAGCTGGCCATCGATTTCTGTGTCGCCACCAAGCAGGGCACGGACCGCATCATCCGGCTGGCCTTCGAGCATGCCAGGAAGAACGGCATCGGCAAAGTGACCGCGGTGACCAAGGCGAACGTCATCAAGGCCACCGACGGCAAGTTCCTGGCGACGATGGAACGCATCGCCAAGGACTATCCCGGGATCGCCTGGGACGATTGGTTCATCGACATCATGACGGCAAAGCTGATCGACCCCTACCGGAGGAAGGACTTCCGGGTCATGGTCCTGCCGAACCTGTACGGCGATATCCTCACAGACGAGGCGGCCCAGATCCAGGGCGGGGTCGGCACGGCCGGCAGTGCCAACATCGGCAAGCAATACGCCATGTTCGAGGCCATCCACGGATCCGCCCCGAGGATGGTGGAAGAGGGCCGCGGCCAGTACGCAGACCCATCCAGCATCATCAAGGGAGCCTCGATGCTGCTAAACCACATCGGCTTCGTCGACAAGGCGGCGAAACTGGAGATGGCCCTGGACGTCTGCTGTCAGTACGAGAAGAGGATTAAGATGACCGGCCGGTCGGACGGGGCCACCGGGGAACAGTTCTCCAGGTACCTGCTCGAGACCTTGGCCGACCCGGACCTGGAAAGGAAATGGAAGGGGTTCCAGGTCTGACCTACCGGGGGTTCTTCCCGGTCACCGTCTCGTTCTCTGGATAAGAGGTCCATTCCAGGAAGCCGCCCTCGTGCAGCTTGACCCGCGGGTACTGAAGATAGAACTTGAAGAGATTGAACTCGTTGGTCGCCTCCCTTCCGGTACCGCAGGAGCAGATGACCAGCTTATCCTTGGTGATACCGGCATTCTCTATCATGTCCATTAGAACATTGTCGGGCTTGAGCTGCCTCGGATTGTCGTCGGCCATCAGCTTGCGCCAGGGGAAGCCGATGGCACCGGGTATGTGCCCTGGCTTGATCCACGGACCCCACCCCTCGTAGGTCGCCGGCGGGCGGGCGTCTAGCAGAACGACATCATCGTTGTCCTTGACGTCCAGCAGTTCCTGGTACTGCATGAAGTACTCGTCTCGGACCTCGGCCAGGAAGTCGGACTCGTTCCGCTCCGGTTGGACCTTGGTGACCTCTCTCTTTTCGTTCCGCCACTTGTCGATGCCGCCGTCCAGTATCATGACGTTGTCGTGGCCGTACCGGACCAGCGAGTAGGCCGCCATGGTCTGTTCCAACCCATCGCCCCAGTGCTTGTACTGGCCTTCACCGGTGTAGACCACCACCGGCAGCTCCGGCTTGATCCCTAATCGTCCGAACGCCGATTCGATCTGCTCAGGGGCGGCCCACACCCCGGCCCGGCGCTTGAAGAACGTCCTCAGACATCCCTCTTCCATGTAGACCGAGCCAGGGATATGCTCCTGGATGTAGTCATGGATGTTCGGCTGGACGTCGACGATCATCATCTTCTTGTCATCCAGATGGTCTTGCAACCATTCGGTGGAGACCCACTTGATCCGGCACTTTCCTTTGGGACTTGGACATTCCGTCATCATTTTTGCACAGCCTGTGCGAAAATAATTGGAGCAATCAACTAATAAAACTGATTGGCCCGGGCATGGCCGTGCCTATACCCGTTAAGACCAGTGCAAAATCTGGCGACTCAGGTTCGATGTTCCAAAAACCGTAAGGTTCTCAGACGATCTGGGACTGATACTTGGTGTAACGGTCCAGGAGGTAGCAGACGTGGTCCCCCACTTCCTTGCTGATGTACCCTTCATGCTCCGTCTGCCGGACGAAATCCTTGGCATCGTGGATGCCTTGGCGGGAGCCTTTGGCTATAACACTGGCTAGGAATGTGGTCATCAAAGCTGGGTCGAGCCCCTTGGAGTTCATCGCTTCTCTCATATCGAACTTGAAAGCCAGCAATTTTCTCTGGTTCAACATGGCAGTTCTTGTGAAATCGGAACTGCGCTTGTTGTGATCGTTCACGGTGCTTCGCCCTTTGTACTTTGACTTTCCTGAGTATCCTGCCAAAATCATTTCTCCGATGAATTAGTTCAAGAATGATGCGATATTTAAATATTTGTTAATAGAAGACCGCATTCTATATAAATAAAATAGAGCTACGAACAATGCCAGTAGTTATTGCAATCAAACGGAAAACTGATCTAATCCGACGAGGCAAGATTGGCATCTGGTCAGGAAATTCCAGTATTTTCCGGTACTTTTTCAAAGTAAATTATATCGGTCAAGGTTAAATTCCCGTCTATATATTGATTCTTGAGTAGATCGATTTGAAAGGTGATCGGCAGATGGAGCCGAAGATAACGGCGAAGGGGCTGAAGCTCTGGTATGGGGACAAGTTGACATTGGACGATGTCTCCTTGAACATACCCGAAAAGGCCGTCACCGCGATAATAGGCCCTTCAGGCTGCGGGAAATCGACACTGATCAAATGTTTCAACCGTATGAACGACCTGGTGAAGGGATGCAAGGTCTCCGGGGAGGTGACCTTCGACGGTTCGAACATCTACCGGAAAGGCGCGGACGTCATCGATCTGAGGAGAAGGGTGGGCATGGTCTTCCAGAGACCGACCCCATTCCCATTCTCCATTGGCGACAATGTCTCCTACGGCTGCCGGATGGCGGGGCTGAGAGACCGGAAGATGATCGACGCCATAGTGGAACGGTCGCTGAGGAAGGCCGCGCTCTACGAGGAGTTGAAAGGGAGGTTGCACGAATCGGCAATGAACCTCTCTGGCGGGCAGCAGCAGAGGATGTGCATTGCCCGAACCATCGCGATGGAGCCAGAGGTCATCCTGATGGATGAACCCTGTTCGGCCCTCGACCCGATAGCCACCAAGAAGATCGAGGACCTGATCAAGGAGATCAGGAAAGAGTACACCGTGGTCATCGTGACGCACAACATGCAGCAGGCTGCAAGGGTGTCTGACTATACCGCGTTCATGCTGATGGGAAAGTTGGTGGAATTCAACGAGACGGGGAAGGTCTTCGAGAACCCGGACGAACGGGAAACGGAACGGTATGTCAGTGGTAAATTCGGCTGAGACGATTCGAAAAGTCAAGGAGGTAAATGGAATGGTCTGCAAATGCAACAACTGCGGAATCCAGTATGTGGAGTCATTAACGGAATGTCCTTATTGTGGGGTCCCCAATCTACGGCATCTTCAGTTCGTGAATTCGGTCCAGAAGCTAGGAGCTTTTGAACGAATGATGGAGTACAAGGAAAGACACATAAGGTCAAGAAACAACTGAATCCCTTAAGGCGTCATCCTTTTTTGATCCACTATCCTTTAACTTTTTTCCCATGACGATCGTTGTCTTCTGATTTGACATCACCATCGAGTACGTTTTAGAAATATGAAAATTTCCGATACATAAAGCAAGGACATCACCGTTATTAACATTACATCGGCTCCGACGTCCATGGAAACTCGAAAGGTGCAGGTGACGGGTAAATCAACTTACGTCGTGTCCCTGCCAAAGAAATGGGTGAACTCCATCCAGATCAAGAATGGCGACAGTGTGGCCATGATCCCGTTGCCCGATGGCACGATGCTCATCAACCCCAAGCTGAACAGATCGGAAAGGGATCAGTCCAAAAAGGTGGTCCAGGTCGACTCTGGAGACACCGAGCAGTTGTTCCGCAAGTTCATAGGCGCGTACCTTGCCGGTTACAATGTGATCGAATTTCGATTGAGCGGTTCGGGGGAGAAAGAGGCACGGCGGGAGATCCACGATCTGTCGCACCGGGTGATCGGTCCGCAGCTTATTGAAGAGACGTCCAACACCATGACGATGCGCGATCTGCTGGATTCGAGCGACTTTTCCCTTCTGAAAGGGGTGAGGAGGATGTACATGATCACCCGGGACATGCATCTGGGAGCGGTCAATTTGCTCCGCCTGCATAATCTCGAAACGGCGAATGAGATCCGGCATCGGGACCAGGAGGTCGACAAACTCTATTGGATGATCGCCAAACAGTACAATCTGATTGTCAAGGACGTCTTCTTCGCGGACAAGATGGGGATGCAGCCACTGGAATCTCAGGGATATCTGCTGGTCGCAAGAACGCTGGAACGCATAGCGGACCACTCCTCCCGGCTGGCTCTATACGCCACACAGGTCGATGAGAAGGATCCCATGGTCAACAAGATCTTGACCATGGACGCGGAAGTGGTCAAGCTAATGGACGACGCCATGAACGCATTCTACGTGAACAAGTTCGATGGCGCTGACGAGGTGGTGAACCGCTCCAAGCTCATGATCCACAAGATCGAGAACCTGACGCATGAAGTGCTTGGATTGAAGGGAGACGCGTCAAGCATAGTGCCCCTGGCCTACATCGTCGACTCCCTGGAACGGACCAGGGCATATGCCTCGGATATCGCTGAGACGGCCATCAATCATTACTATGTCACCGACTTCAATGATACGGTGAAGCCGGTCATCTAAACCGCAATATACGGGCCTGCATCGCCCCGGTACGCACTGTCCTATAAGATATTCTGAACATAGAATATCTGAATTAATGTAGTCAGCCCTGCCCCACCTGGTCAGCTGATCGAATAGGTATATCCAGGTTCATGAAAAGTTCGGCCTCCTTCGGAGACAATACGAGTCTCCCTTACATCGACCTTGTTATAAATTATCGGCAGGATATCGGAAAGGTCGTTACTTTCAACGCTAAACTTCGCCGACGCCTTAGCCTCATCATTCCCGTTAAACGCGATGCTCAGACCGGCCTCGGAGAACATGGAGCAATCGTTACTGTAGTCTCCCACAGCGAACGTCTCTTCCTTGGAGATGCCAAGAGCGGCTTGGATGCTCCTTGCTATCTTACCCTTGTCCGAGTGCCCGCATCGGATCTCCCATCTCGGCGGCTGGTTTTGTCGGTCAAAATGCAGCTCGTTACTTACGTAGCTGTCAAAGGCATACTGCCTTCTCAATTCTTGAGCGAAGGCCCCGATACCGCCTGAAATGATGACCGCCAATCCTCGATGGGTCTGAACTGCATTGAGCACATCACCTATTCCCTTCATCCGAGGAGCATTCCGTGCCAGCTCCAGGAGTTTGTCCTTTGTGAAACCATGACCCATCATTTCTTTCAGGACCAACCCATTGAGGTGCGTGTCGTACAGAAGGTCACCATCGACCAAGTCGTAGAACCACCTGCAGTCGCAGCCGATCGCTTCCTGACAATACTGAAATGAGGATTTGTGCTGAAGGAGCACGCCATCCATGTCGAACAGGAATAGTTTGTACATGATTCACCTGATGCAATTATCGATCTCTAGGTCC
>CAVQBH010000003.1:0-41290 GCA_963710685.1 uncultured Methanomassiliicoccales archaeon
TTCGTCAAGGCCATGCTGGAATCGCTGGTGGACATCGCCTGCCTGGAGGCGGAAGGCAATGGTCTAGGCAGAATCGGGCTGACCGGCGGTGTATCGTACAATGCCACCGTTTGCCGGCTGACCAAGGAGATCGCCAGTTCCAAAGGGTTCGAGCTGCTCCTTCCCGATCAGCTGCCCAACGGGGATGGCTGCATCTCCGCCGGGCAGTGCGCCGTCGCCCTGTCCAGGCACTGACCCAACGGCCAGCCCTCCTCGGGGAGGGTGAGCTGGCAAAACGATTAAGGATATGATTGGGCATAATGGATGATATGTCCAACTCGCAGCGGACTCTTGTGATCATGCTCGACGGAGCGACCGACGACAAGGTCCCAGCACTTGACTACAAGACCCCGCTCCAGGTGTCCAAGATGAGGTTCATCAACTCGATCGCGTCCAGCGGCGAGCTGGGCTGCACGGACGCCCGGGAGTACACCCACTTCTTCCTTTTGCAGCTATTCTCCGGCAAACCGCTGGACGTGCCCCGGGGAGTGATCGAGGCGTTCGGACTGGGGCTTCCCCTGGACGCCTCCCGCATCGCCTACCGCATGACACCGGCCAAGATCGTCGACGGCCGGGTCGAGTGGTACTACAAGGTGTCATGCGCCGACGAGATCGAGCTGCAGAAGGCGGTCCTGAAGAGCAAGAAGCACATTTCCGGGATGAAGCCCAGCATCCTGTTTCTACCAGGGCGGAAGGCGGTGATGACGGTGGTCGGCGGCGACGCGGCGAACCTGCCGACCCTTCCGGGCCCGGCTGACGTAATGCGGACGACCTTCTGTGAGTTCGGGGAGTTCGCCGAGTCCGAGTGGCGGAGCGCCGCCGGGTGGAATAACGATGCTCCCCTGGGGTGGCGGCTTCGGAAAGCTGGCGGGAAAAACCGAGACGATGTGAAGGAATTCGCCTCGATGACCTGATTCAAAGGACCCGTCCGCGCTGGGCGTGGCGGCGTTCCTTGGGTATCAAATCGAAGACGGTACCGGGGATCGAAACAAGGCGTGGGGAAGCGGCCCCTTTGATAAAGGACGGGGCGGTCTCTCTCCTGCATGTGGGAGAAACAGGTTGACATCTCCCACAAGCGCGGCCCCAGGAGAAAGTGGAATTGCTGGAGGCGGTGGACAAGGAGCTCATGCGGAACGCCAAGTCCTTCTCCGACTGCCGCATCGCGGTCATCGTGAACCACGGATGCTCCTCGGTCACCGGCGAGCACATCGTGATGAAGGTCCCGTACGCCGTATGCGAGAGGCTGGTCGCCTGGGCCAAGGAGAAGCGTTCTCCGAAAGCAAAATAAAGAGCATCCAGCTTGGTGTCCTCCTTGCCCCGGTCTTTCTCACCATGATAATAAAGTATTCTGTATTCCACGAACCCCTGACTTGAGCAGTTCCATCTCCCAATCATTTTTGGACCATGGTCAGGATGGAGAGGAAACCTGGATTGAAACTCTGCTCGTCTAAGCTCTGGTGACAAATTTAGAAGCATGGTTTTGAGTGGTTTGATTTTGGACATTAGGACAAGGAAATATGAATACGCATCCGACTGTTGGAATTGCATGTTCAAGGCCCTGAGTCAAATAACCCAAATACGTGAATCGCAGGCCTTATCAATTGATCAGTAGATGGATTGCTATCTGCTCAATCCCCTGAATTATGGAAGCATTTTTTCCCTTCTGATGAGCCTGCTTGATAGGACCAGATCGTCAAGAACAACACACAGGCGAAGCTGGCAATCAACAGAATGATGAGATTCTAAGGTGAATCCCAGAAATACCAGATAAAAAGTGGGCAATATAAAAACAGCCCCGAGCCCCATGGCAAGAGGAGCGTTGCCTCCTGTTCGTGACTTCTGTAAAGAACTAAAGGACATCATCGCCCATAACGAAGAAGACCACGGAAAGACGAGGAACCCGGTTAACATAAGCATCAACACATCCAATTGAAGTACTGCCAGTGACCCGGCGATTGCGCATGCGATTCAGAACGACAACGGATTCAAACCGAAGACGGTCGATGACAAAAATAGAGCCGCCTTCAGATACTGCCTGAAGATGTCGTTCTGGTTCCAACCTATTGAAAGGAAATGTTCCAGGACGCCGTTGTTCTTGTCATATACATAAAGCAGCATCACTGGCATTGGTAATATCACGATCCCGAAAGACAAGAACGAAACGGGAATTAGGAAGAACGACGGATCTGAGGTATTGCTGAAAATGGTGAGGGAGACTATGGCAAAAAGCCCAAAGGCCGTCAAGAACAGACCGATCACCGCTTGAGTCTTACTTAGGCTAAGACTGCGCTTGGCAAAGACCACCACATTATTCTGCATTTTTAATATCCTCCTGATCTTTTGTGGTGCTGGGCGCCTCGAACAGTTCCTGCAACGGATTGTCTAGCTGACGCATTTCAGTGACCAATATGCCCTTTTCAACGATCTTTCTTAGGGCGAACCCAGCCTCCTCAGGGCTGGATACGCTGATGACGTAGTAATCGCCCTCATGTTTTGCGTCGACGATTCCAGTGATGTCGGTCGTTGATTTGATGCCCACTCTGTAGTTCTTCTGTTTGATGTTCGAGATTCTATCGAGCATCGTGAGCGAGCCATCCTTGATCAGGATTAGGTATGTTCCGATGTCGGTGGCTTCATAGAGGTTATGAGAAGAGTACAGGATCATTTTGTCCTTGCTTAGTTTTAAGATTATGTCTCGTATTTCCTTGGACGCCGAGGATCCAAATTCGCGGTTGGCTCATCTAGCAGTACAGGTCTCTTTCTTTTAGGAACACTTTGGCGACAGCCGCCCGCTTCTTCTGTCCCTGGGAAAGGTCCGAGAACCTTCTGTCCTTCATTTGTTCGAGATCCAGCAGCTCGATTGCCTTATCCGGGTCTCCGCCTTCTATGCCCGAGTAGAACTTGAGCGCCTGATATACTGTCATCTCTTCGGGCATTGCGTTGTACTGCGAGGAATAGCCCATTCTGGCTCTTGCCTGAGCTGAAGCGGTTGTGTTCTGGCCATCGAGAAGGATCGTACCGCTGAACGGCTCTAAGATGCCGGCGATCGTTCGAAAAAGAGTCGTCTTGCCTGCGCCGTTCGGCCCCAGGACAATGTATATAGAGGGTTCGTGAAGTTTGAAGTCGATATCGTGCAGGACGACCTGTTTATTGTACCCTGAAGATACCCTATTTAGTTCCAAGGTAGGCACTTTTGTCATCTCCGTGATGCGCATTAATGTTCATTTTCCCTATTAAATAAATCGCTCGATTTGAATTTTTTAGAGATATTTTAATTGTTTTCATTCCCCTAGTTATATATTTGGATGCCCTCAGATCGGTCGTTTACTTACTTATTTATCGGTGACCCAAAACTTCATTCAGTAAATCTGAATTGAAAAAAGTCTTAAATACTCTGTACACATTACATTGGATGTATCATCCAACTCGATTCGGAGGTGCTAAGAAATGAGCTTCAAAGTCCCTGAGGACATTCTGATCTGCAACGAGGAAGCGAAAGCCAAGGCATTCGTCGAGAAGGTTTGGGGCAGGAGACCGACCTTCATCTGCGTGATAGGCAACACCGAAACGGCGAAGATCCCCGGATCTCGGCCGCAGGTGCGGTCCCGGCCATCACCGATTTCACTCCAGCGGCGGACATCGAACTGCTGTACTATGGAAGATGCAAGTGCATCGACGGCGTGCCGGTCACGCCCAACGGGATACCGACCCCGGCGCTGGTCACCATGAGCGCCATCGGACTGACCGGAATGCCTTACTACGCCGCCAACGGAGGCGTCCGGGTCAGGCCCCACGCCCCATACTTCGAACTTGAGGGATATCCGGGCGAGGACATCAAGAACGGAGCGGCGGTACGGGACCCCCGGCGCGTCTATGAGAACGCCGTCATAGCCGGAGAGAACCTGGCCAAGGTCTCCGACTATCTGGTCGTGGGAGAGAGCATCGCCGGTGGAACAACGACCGCTCTGGCGGTTCTGCTGGCCTTGGGCTACGATGCCGACGGCAAGGTGAGCTCGACGCTGCCGGACAACCCCCACTCGCTCAAGTCCAGCATCGCCAGGGAAGGCATATCCAAATCAAAATCGACACCGGACCAGATGAAGAAGGACGCCATGCTGGCGGTGGCGGCGGTCGGCGATCCGATGATGCCGGCGGCGGCCGGCCTGACAGTCGGTGCGGCGAGGAGGGTCCCGGTCATCCTGGCCGGCGGAACGCAGATGGCCGCGGTCCTGGCGGTGGTCAAGGCTATGGAGCCCAAGGCATTGGACAACGTCGCGCTGGGCACGACCAGGTGGATCATCAAGGACCCGACCGCGGACCTGGTCGGCATCGTGGAACAGATCGGCCACGTGCCGGTGCTGGCGGCGAACCTGGACTTCTCCGGCACGAAGCACGAGGGGCTGACGTTCTACGAGAAGGGACTGGTAAAGGAAGGTGTCGGGGCCGGCGGGATATCCATTGCGGCGTTCTGCCAGAGCAGCGGGGCGATCACCTGCGAGACCCTGTTCGCCGAGATCGAGAAGAACTACGAGAAGATCATGGCACTAGCCAAACACTAGAGACGCTGCTCAGATCTCTCCTCCAAAATCCTTTCCGCCAGGCGGAGGTCGTGGACGGTATTGACGTTCACGGCGAACTCCTCCTTTTCGGTAATATAATAACCGCCTGGCAAGAAGTTACCGGTCAGCATCTCATCTCTATCGACGACGCTCACACCGCAGAACGTCATCGGTCTGCCGTCTATCTCCTCGATATAGGTGACGATCAGTCCCAAAGATTCGATGACCTTCGGCGGCAATGCCACTGTAAGAGAGGGCTGACCTTTTTCGTCATAGGCTTCGATGAGCCCATCCACCCCTTCAGAGGTGATCAGCGGGATGTCGGAAGGACAGACCAGGACCGCCCCCTCCCCGATGGCGCGCATCGAACCGTTCAGATCGGCCACGTATCCGTTCCCGGGCGTATCGATGATGACGACGTCCATTCCTTCCAGGTGCTCCCGGGTCCTCGGCGCCAGCGGACTGACCGAAACGTAGATCCGGTCGATCATCTTGGACCGGGCCAGCTGGTCCAGTATCCGGTCGATCATGGGCACGCCGGAAATCGGGACCAGCGGTTTCTCGACGCCGAGCTCGCTGATGCGGCTCCCCTTTCCGCCCGCGGTCACAAGTGCAGCGTGGCCAGGCACCAGACCACCGCCGATACGGTCAGCAGGACGAACGGACGGGAGAATTCGTTGGTGGCGCCCATGACATCCCCGTTGACGCAGCCGAACCCTTTCATAGCGATCCTGGCCGCGATCGTTCCGACAAGGCAGCTTACGGCCAGCGGCGCCACGATCATGACCATCAGCCAGTAGATCGAAAGGCCGTAGTACCAGTAGATGCCGAAACTGACCGGTATGATGAACACGAGCGAGATCAGCGCCGATATCACCGCGGTCTTGCCCGAGGCGTTCTTGACGAACATGCCGCCCAGCCCGTCACGGGACGAACCTGCGGAAGCGGCGAAAACCATGGCGTTCTTGTTCAGCAGTTCGGCCACGAATGGCCCGAAGAAGACCAGCTGCGGAGACAGCTGGCCCAGGGCGACGATGCTCAGTGCGGTGAAGACGATAGAGTAACCGATTCCGCCGGCGCCGGTGTGCGAGTCCTTCACCGCCCTCATCTTCTTCTCCTGGTCCCCGCTGCAGATCATGCCGTCGCCGAAGTCGCTCAGCCCGTCGAAGTGCAGGAAACGGTTCAACGCGTGGACCACCAACAGTGCCAGCACTCCGGCCGTCAGGGTCGTGAACACCTGGGACAGGGCCCACATCAGCGATCCAGCGATCAATCCGTAGAACGCGCCCACCAGTACGATCAGGTAGAACCGCTTCGATAGTCCCACGACCTCCTCGCCCTCGACGTCCAGCGGTATCATCGTGAACATCGAGAACGCCGCTTTGACCGCCCCTATTGTAGTCGTCCTTCCGCCTCCAGTAGATCAGAGTATATCCTGGACATGACCGAACCGATCAACGAGCCGACGATGTCGTCGAGGAACGGGCCAAGCTCGGCCAGGATGCCGGGCTTCTTTCGGTCGTAGCGGACGTACTCGAACAGTCCCTTCGTTCCGCTGATGTACTCCGCCAGTGCGATCCCCATCAGCTCGTCGGCGAGCAGGTGGACCGGGTCTGAGTCGAACACACCCTTGTCCAGGCCATAGAGCTCCTCCGCCTTGCCCGCGTCCTCCAGGAGCAATGCCCCCTTGACCATGGCATTGACGTTGACGTCCTGCCGGAGCAGGTTCATCCGCTCCACGAACTTGGACTTGAGAAATCCCTCCGGCCAGTCCGGGTTGGGGAACACCAGCTTGTTGGCCGCGGTCCACATCTCCTCCATGGTGATGCCCCGGTCGTCGAGCAGTTTGATGAAGTCCACCGGTCCGGGCCGGGCGTACCATTTAAGCGTGGAGGCGGCCACCGCCTTGCGCACCGCCCGGGCCATGCAGATGCCCACGTCGGTCGCGGTGCCGGCATATTTCTCGCCGTCGCCCTCCGGGCAGCATATGGCGATCGCGTCGCTGGTCGTCCCGGTGCCCCGGGTCTTGGTGTCCATGAGGGCGGCCGACTTGGCCTCGGTGATGGTTATGAGGGAGTTGGCCATGCCGGTCTCGTGCAGCGGTCGGTCCAGGGCGACCATGATGTTGATCGTTCCGGGACCGTTCAGTCCGCGCATCAGCGCCTCGGTCATGAGCTCGCCGGCGTAGACCGCGTTCTTGACGCCGGAGGTCGCGACGACCGTGGCATTGATGCCGTGATACTCCCCGCTGACGACGGTGATCACCTTCTTCAGGTCCACCGCGGTCATGAACCCGACCGCCTCGCCGCACAGCCCCAGCGTCCCGCAGATCTGCTTGATCTCCGATTCCGGGTCGGAGCCGTTGTAATGGATCGGGACCTGGACCGAGAGGATTGTGTCTGACACCGTGAAACCGCCGTTGAGCACCGTGGTGCTCAGGACCTTCATCTTCTGTGGCAGCCTTACCACCAGCACCGTGTTCTCCCCGACCTCCTTGAACTCCGTAATTACTTCAACCTTCATGCTCACAACCACCCGAACAGGACCGAGAATAGGTTTTCGATATATATCTGGACGTTGAGCCCGACGAACAGGAACAGCGGCACCACCACCATCGCGATGAAGAGCAGCGCCGAGACCTTCATGACCTTGACCGTGTCGCCGATGACCTTCGGGTCCGTCGGCAGCGGACCGTCCCCCATGATGTACCAGCCGACCTTCTCGAACCGTATGCCCAGACCGCCGGCGAATGCCGACATGGACCATCCCTTGTTGGGGGACAGCGTCGCCCCGTGATACTTCCGGGAATCCCTCCACGCCCCTCTCCAGTCCATTCCCAGGATGATCAATGCCAGCAGTATGAACGGCAACGATATCCTGGCACAGATGTAGTTGGTGCAATCGTCCAGCTTGGCGCTGAACCAGCCCACGTGGGTGTAGGGCGGATCGATATACCCGACCATTGCGTCCAGGGTGTTCGAGACCCGGTAGAAGACGATCAGCGGCATTCCGCCCAGACCGAAGAAGAACAGAGGCGAGAAGATGCTGTCCACGGTGTTCTCCGCCGCCGACTCGGCCGCGCAGGAGATGATGTGTTCCCGGTCCAGCTTGTTCACGTCCCGGGACACGATCATGGACGCGGCCTTCCTCGCCGCCTCCATGTCGTTCCGCTCCAGCGCCTCCTGGATCGGTTTCGTGTGCTTGCCCATGGCGTTGATGGCGAACATGGTCTTGAGCACCACCGCGCAGCCGATGGCCCAGACCAGCGCCCCGAACAGGTCCCGGAGCAGGAACAGCAATAGTGTGAACAGGAAGGGGAAGAGCAGTAACGGGACGATGGCCAGTAACACGCCCTTGGCCCGTTCCACCCTCTTGCTACCGGTCCTCCTGGTGTGCCGGTCCATGAACCCGATGACCTTGCCGATCCAAACCACCGGATGGGCGGCGTTCGGGGGCTCGCCCAGCAGCAGGTCGATGAGCACCGCCAGAACGATGATCAGAAGACCGTACCAGATCGACACTGTAGCGGTGTCGCTCAATGTAGAGGAAGCGATGAAAATGGACAAGGTCATTCTCCCTTGGATTTCAGATTCTCCATGATCTCGGCGGTGCGCTTGAACGCCTCCACCAGGTTCACGTTCCGGTCGTGCGTCTTGATGGCGAAGCGGGCGAACTTCTCGAACGGCCGGCCGAACGACCCGCAATCCCGTATCAGGACGTTGGAGCGCAGCAGCAGTTCCCTCAGCTGCTTGGAGTCCAGGCCGCCGTTGACCCGATTGAAGAAGAAGAACGCGTCCGGCCTCGATGCGGTGACCACCTCGGTCTTCTTGATGGCATCGAGCAGATACGACTTCTCCTCGGCCATCAGCCGGGCGGCGGTCTCTATGTGCCCGTAGCAGTCATCCAGCAAACGGGCGGCAACGTGCATCTCCACCTGGCCCAGGTTCCATGCCAGGCGGGCGTTGTCCATGTGGCGGATGACGTCCTTCGAACCGATGGCGTAACCCACCCGCATCCCGGGAATGGCGAAGCACTTGGTGAACGAACGTATGATGAACAGGTTTTCGTGGCCCTCCGCCTCCGCGATGCAGGTCAGATCGCGGGCGTTGTCCACAAGCTCCAGCAGCGTCTCGTCCAGGAAGACCAGGGTGTTCTGTCTCTCGCACTCGTCGATGATCTCCACGATGCGCTTCCGGCTCTCCACCACCCCGGTCGGATTGTTCGGGTTGCAGATGTAGACCGCCTTGGAACCGGACTCGATCATGTAGTTCAGCCGGGCGAAGTCGAAATGGAACCCATCGATCTCGCACAGCGGGAAATCGTGGATGCTGGCACCCCTCATCTTCAGTGCGAACTGATACTCGGCGAAGGTGGGCCGGGGCATGATCACGCCGTCGCCCTTGTTGATGAAAACGTCCGGGAACAGCCGGATGAGCTCGGCGGAACCGGCGCCCAGCATGATGTTGTCCTTGTTGACGCCGAACCGCCTGGAGATCGCATCCTTAAGCTCCACCCCGCCGTCGTCCGGATAGTAGATCAGCCTGTCGGCCGCCTGCAGCATGTAATCGCGTACCTGGGGCGGAGGCCCCAGCGGGTTCAGGTTGGAACTGAAGTCCTCCACTCCCTGGTATTTCCAGCCCAGGCCGCCGTGCACAGGCCGTTTGATGTTCAAGAGGTCCGAACGGACCAGTTCCTCAACGTTCATTGTCTTATCGACCTCTTTGGAATGGCATATATCTCGTCCCCGTCGCGGAACACCCGGGCCTCGACGCCGTAGACGTCCCGAATGCGTTCCTCGGTGATGACCTCGAGCGCGGAGCCGAAGGAGACGATGCTCCCCTGCCCGATCATCAGTACCCGGTCACAGAACTTGGACATCAGGTTCAGGTCGTGCGAGGCGGCGATCACCGTCACCCCGGTCCTGGACAGGGACCGGAGCTCCTCCATGACCTCCAGCTTGTAGCGGAGGTCCAGGTGCGCCGACGGCTCGTCCACCAGCATGACCTGGGGCCGCTGTACGACCGCCTTGGCCAGCAGCACCCTGGACTGCTCGCCGGAGCTCAGCTCGCTCAGTCTCCGGTGGGACAGCGCCTCCAGTTTGAACGTCCTCAACGCGTCTTCCACTATCTGCTCGTCGTCCTTGCTCTCCCACCACATGCCGCTGACGTATGGATACCGGCCCAGGAAAACGAACTCATGAACGGTCAAGGCCAGATCTTCGGCGGCATCCGTGGGGACGTTGGCACACACCTTGGCGATCTCCTTGTTCTTCATCTTGTTGATGTCCTTGCCGTCGACCAGGATCGTGCCCATCTTCGGCTTCAGCACCCCATTGATGCAGCGGAGGAGGGTCGTCTTTCCGGAACCGTTCGGTCCGATCAGTCCAATGAACTCGCCGCTCTTGCACTCCAGGTCGATGTCGTTCAGCGTGTTCTTGCCGTTGTAGCCGAAGCTGATCCCGCACACCTTGACCGTGACTTTGTTCGGTTCAGGCTCCATATTCCCTCCCCCTCCGGATCAGCAGGTAGGCGAAGAACGGCACCCCTATGAGCGATATTATGGCGCCAATGGGCAGCTCCGCCGGCATGATGATCGTCCTCGCCACCATGTCGGCCACCAGCAGTACGTTCGCCCCGATGACGATCGAGGCCGGGATCAAGAGCCGGTGGTCGTTCCCCACCAGCATGCGGGCGGAGTGGGGCACGATCAGCCCCAGGAACGCGATGACCCCCGTGAACGCCACGCATACCCCGGTCAGCACCGAGGTCAGCACCATGATCATCTGCTTGAACCTGGTCACGTTCAGACCCAGCTGGTTGGCCTGTTCTTCGCCAAGCAGGACAACGTTCAGCTCCTTGGCGAAAACAAGGATCACGGTGACGATCAGGATGGTCGGCAGCGCGATGATCCACATCTGGTCCAGGCTCACCGAGGCGAAGGAGCCGAACATCCAGAACAGGACACCCTGGAGCTTGTTCGGGTTCATGACCATGAGGATGTTGGTGAATGATGAGAGCCCCAGGCCTATCATTACCCCGGAAAGGACAAAACTGACCGGTTTGCCACCTGCCGCCTCGGAGACGGCCAGGGTGATGGCGAACGCCAACAGCGCACCGATGAAAGCGGCGATTGGAACGGTGTAGTTAGCGATCTGAATGACCGTTATCCCTGCCAGGACCGCGAGCGTCGCTCCTAGGGCGGCGCCCGAGGAGACCCCTGTGATGTAGGGATCGACCAGCGGGTTCCGGATGACCGCCTGCATGGCGGCGCCGGCCACCGACAGGCCGACCCCGACCGCCATGACCGCCAGCGTCCTCGGCAGCCGGGAGTTCAGTACGATGTTCTCGTTCACGTTATGAGCGTGCCCGCCATTGGTCAACAGGTCAAAGAAGGAGGAGAGGGCGGTGTCGAAACTCATCGGATAAGCGCCGATGCTGATGGAAAGGAAGAAAAGGAGGACGAGCGAGATCACTCCCACTATCACTATCAGCAACAGCCTGGTCTTGGCCCGCCCTATCACAGAACCGTTCAAGACCAATCACCAGGAGGACGTCTCCATGACCACGTGGGCGGCAGTGGAGCCGGTGTTCCAGCTGGACGGCAGGTAGTTCAGGTATTCGTCGCCCAGGACATGGGGGACGGTCACGTTGTTGAACTCCGACGGATACAATATCTCTGCCAGTATCTGCGCGCCGTCAACCTCCCTGATCCCGTTCTGCAGGAAACAGTCCTCCATCTGGTCATGGATGACGTAGACGTGCTGGTGAAGCACTGCCGGGGTCAAGCTCAGGACGGTGTCGTTCATGATCTGGTCGTACACCGCCTGCGAGTCCTGCCCGTTCATCGACGAGGAGACGATGATGTAATCTGGGTCAGCCGCCACCACCGCCTCTCCGGAAACGTCCTGGTAGCCGGTCTCGTTCCCGAAGGCGTTGATCCCTCCGGCCACCGTGATGATGTCATTGATGAAGGAGTCGTTGCCCACGACGTTGCTCGGGTAGCCGCTGTTCGAACCGTAATAGTCCATGAACACGACCTTAGCCTTGGAGGCCGGGGAACCGACCGAGCTCTCGATCGAGGCCATGCGTTCCTGCATGCGCGTCACCAGCTTGGTGGCGTTGGATGATTCGTGCAGCACGGTCCCCCCGAGCACAATGTTCTGATATACCTCGGTGGTGTTCGCGCTCTGGTAGAAGAACACATAGCTGATCCCGAACAGGTCCAGCTTGGCCGCGACATCCACGTCGGCCTTGACACTGGAATCGAGGAGCACCAGCGAAGAGGAACTGTTCGCGCCGCTGGCGTTCACGATGCTCTCGGGGTTCGGGTCGTAGAATCCCCCGATAACGGCCAGAGTGTTGTTATCCACCCGCTCGGTCACGTTGGACGGATAGGTGCTGTAGGAGTCCACTGCCACCAGCCTTCCCTGGGCGCCGAGTGCGTACACCAGCGTCGTAAGGGCCGGCGAGGTCGAGACGATCCTTTGAGGTGATGTCGTTGTAGTAACGTTATGCCCCAGGGCATCGATCACGTAGTCCGTTCCGATTGTGTTCGCGTTCTTGTTTCCCGATCCGTTCAGCGCTACCAGTCCTGCAGCGACCAGTACGATGGCGACGATGACCACAATAATTCCCTGCCTTTTGCTGACCATACAAACCCCTCTGATGTCGCGGCCCCTACAGCCGCATTGGATGATACATCCAGCTAACCCTTGAACGAATCAAGCGTATTAATAATTGCCGAATTCGGAGGTGACCCGGGATCGGCCGAACTATCGTGTTTAACGGAACGACCGTATTGTTGAAAATGAGATTTAAAAAGAGGAGGAGGGGAGCAAGGTGGTGTCGAATCGATCTCTAATGCATCCGCTCTTGAATGTACTGGTATCGAGTGCTCCCATATCCCGTCTGACACATCGCCACACGGGTATATGAACCCCCATACCTGAGTATCAGTAGTGAAAATAAGCTGCACTTCCGTTCGTATCTCCGGTCATCTCATTCCTTCTTGTCCAACCTTCGGATGATGGTGGTCACGTTGGCGACCCGGTCCCCTTCCATCATCGGGACTTTGCTGACCTCGGCCCAAACCTGCACACCGTTCGGGTCATAGACCCGGCGGGTGACGATCGTCTCCCCGTCCCTGAATACCCTGGCGTACTCATCCAACTCCTGCTCCGAAAGATTGGGGAAGGCCTCGAGGAACGGCCGGCCAACGCAGTGGCAGTCCACCCCGAACTTTTCGCCCATCGTCTCCATGGCCTTGTTGGTGACGATGACCTTGTAATCCCGGTCAATGACTATGACCGGTTCGTTGATCGAGTCCAGGGTGTTGCGGTAGCGCAGTTCGGATATCAGCAGGGCCCATTCCACCATCTTCCTCTTGTTGATCTCCTCGCGGAGCATGACGTTCGCGGATTCCAACTCGTCGTGGCTCTCTTTGAGCCGAAGCTCGTTGTGATGGACATCGATCAGATTGTCCATCAGCCGGTACAGTTCCGGGGAACTGCCCTTGGGGCTGAGCAACTGCTCGGTCGGGACATAGAAGAAATTGCTGCACACGATACCCCTGAGGATGATGGTCGGATGGCTGAGTATGGCGTTGATGATGACCTCGGGTTCTTGCTGGTTCAGATCGTACAGGCTGATCCGTACGACCTTATTTTCGCTCAATATGCGGCCCATACTCGACGAGTAATTGAGGTGCACATCGGAGTCCCTCAGAGCCTCGGGCAGGTACGCAGAATTGAAAAGTCGCAGTCCGGTGAATCCTTGATCGATGGCGTCATCGATGACCCTTTCGAACTGAGCGACCGTCCTTTCCGGATCAAAGGCCTTCTCACAGAAAATGTCATTGAAATCCTGGAAGATGATGGTACCGTTTGCCACCGCAGAGTCAACATCGATCCTTGCCATCCTTAGATATGACCTGATATCCTCCCCCTCGAAGGTCGCGATCAGGCACCTTTCGTTCCGATCCAGGCCGATCCGGCACAGTTCGGCTAGCAGATCGAACATGATCTTCTGCGACTCATAGATGATGGCCACGTGATCGTGAACGTCAATGGAGCTCAGCGATTTCGGATTCACCTTGTCCTCGTGGGCAAAGAATGACATTTATGGAGGGATGATTTCAGTACCATATGATAACTATTCGCTTTGGTTTTCTAATGGTCGCATCAGGATGCCTAGGTGGGGCCCCCGTTCGGGGGAAGGGCGTTACACTAATGAGCCGGGAAGGTGTTGACGGCCGCATGTGCATCGTGCCGGACCACGAGATTATCGAGATGGTGGAGAGCGGGCGGCTAGTGATCAGAGACTATTCCGACGGAAGCCTCACTCCCAATGGCTATGACCTGCGCATCGCCGAGATCAAGCTGGCCGATACCGGGGAAACGCACCGCGAGGGAACGGTGGCCATCGGCCCGGGAAAGATGTTCTTCGTCAGCACGATCGAGCATGTGGAACTCCCGGACGATGTCGCGGCCCAGCTCTGGACCCGGACCTCCTGGATCCGGAAGGGGTTGCTGGTCGGCCTGGGCAAGATCGACGCCGGTTTCCACGGGACCCTCACGTTCACTGGGTTCAACGCATCCTCCCAAACGGTCGAGGTACCGATCGGCTGCCGATTCGTCCAGATGGTCCTGGAAATGATGCACTCCAGCTGTGAGATGACCTACGAGAAGAGAAGCGGAAACTACCAGGGACAGAAAGGGATAACGCTAGCACCAGTCGCGAAGAAATAGGTCGGCGCTGAAAACGCTGGCGCTGGGCGAATAGGTCTTCAGCTCCTCCTTGTGGGCCACGTCGACGCAGACCCCCATGCCCCTGGCCTCCAGCAGCATCTGCTCCAGCACCGAATTGATCTCCTCCCGGTCACAGATGTGGTAGAAGTGTATCGTGCCGCCGATGTTCAGTCTCGTCAACGCCTCAGCGAAGAACTGCCTGGCGGTGTGCGGGAGGTTCATCACGATGCGGTCGGCGCAGGGTATGTCGAATATCAGGTGCTTGGAGTCGCCCTCGATCGGGACCAGGTTCGTGACCTTGTTGATCTCGACGTTCCTCTTCATGTACTCGATGCACTCCGGGTTGATGTCCAGCGCGAACACCACGAACGGTTTGGCCTGCTTAGCGATCATGACGGCGAAGGGGCCGATGCCGGAGAACATGTCGATGACCGTCTCCCCTTCCCGCACCAGCGAGGCGACCCGGTGGCGCTCTCCGGCCAGACGCGGATTGAAGTAGACCCGGCTGGGGTCGACCAGCAGCCTTATCCCGTATTCCTGGTGGATGGTCTCCAGCTTCACGTCCCCGGCCACCACCTCCAGGTCGCGCACCCGGAACTCTCCCTTGACACCCTTGTCCATGGCGATGGTGCGCAGCCTCGGGAACGCTGCGAGCAGGGCAACCCCTATCTCCCGGGCGTAGGACGAGAGCTCGTCCGGCAGCCGGAATATGCCGACGTCGCCGATGACGTCGAACGAAGTGGGCAGCAAAGGGCGCAGCTCTTCCGGCAGTGACACCAGTGATTTGTAGTCGGTGTCCATGAGCCGGCGTTCGTCGAACTCCTCCTCGCACACCTCGAAACCGATGTCTGGGAGGTCGTCGCCGAGCACCGGGAACAGGATCGAGTCGCCCTCCCTGATGATCTTGAGCCCCGAATCCAGGAGCCCCAGGTCTAAAAGCTTTTTACGGACGGACTCGCCTTCACCCTTTGCTACGCGAACGCATAGAGAACGCACGGTGATGTCGATGGGCGAATTGCTATTTGTTGGTTTAGGGCTGGGCGGAGTGGACGACATGAGCGTCCGGGCGCTCCGGGAATTGAAGAGCTGCGACCAGGTATTCGTGGAGTTCTACACCTCGAGGCTGATCGACGCCTCGCTCGAGGACCTTGGAAAGGCCGTGGGGAAGGAGATCACGGTCCTCCGAAGGAAGGAAGTGGAGGAGTCGGAGATGGTGGTCGACGCCGCCCGGGAGAAGAAGGTGGCGTTCGTCACCGCCGGGGACACCATGGCCGCGACGACGCACGTCGACCTCCGCATCCAGGCGGTGGATGCCGGCATACCGACCAAGGTCATCCACGGCGTATCGATCTTCAGCGCCTGCCCTTCCTCCCTGGGATTGCAGCCGTACAAGTTCGGCCGGACCGTGACGCTGCCGTTCGTCGAAGGTGAGTACTTTCCATCCAGCCCGTACGAGCGCATCCTGGAGAACAAGGAACGCGGACTGCACACCATGGTCCTGCTCGACATACGGGAGGAGGAGAACCGGTACATGACCTTTAACGACGGGGTCAACTGGCTTATGGAGGCGGAGAAGCGATTCGGCCGCAAGCTGATCACACCTGACTCATTGATATGCGCAGCCGCAAGGGTCGGTTCGTCGACGGAGAAGATCGCCGCCGGCTACCCGGAAAAGATGAGGGGGCTGGACATGGGCGGTCCGCTGCACACGCTGGTGGTCCCGTCGAAGCTGCATTTCATGGAAGCGTACGCGCTGGTCAAGTTCGCCGGCGCCCCGCCGGAGATCGCCGAAGGGGAATGATCCGGCGGAGGACCATCCAAAGCATTATGGTGAACTCCCTCACTTTCAGGTCTACCGACGAAATATCGTCATAGTGCGGAACCGGGATTTCTGATGGTCACTTGGCATTCCATCGACGAAGAAGATGTGCTGAAGGAGCTCCGGACAGAGAAGGACCGCGGTCTTTCACCGGAGGAAGCGAAGAAAAGGCAGAAGGAGTTCGGGCCGAACCGATTCTTCAAGGCTAGGAAGATCAGTTTCCTGGGCATACTCCGGGAAGAGATCGTCGAACCGATGATACTACTGTTGCTTTTCATCGGTGTACTGTACAGCCTGCTGGGAAGCCCGGCCGACGCGGCCACCATCATCGTCATAATCGTCATCCTGGTGCTCACCGAGGTCTACAACGAGTACAAGGCCAAGACGTCGATATCGTCCCTTAAGGAGCTGTCCTCCCCCGAGGCGGAGGTGCTGAGGGATGGGATTCCAGCAGTGGTTAGGACGGAGGACCTGGTACCGGGCGACATCATATTGCTGAGGGCCGGGGAGAGAGTGCCGGCGGACGCTCGGCTGCTGATCTCCCTGGGGATCGAGGCGGACGAATCATCGCTCACCGGCGAATCGTTCCCGGTCCGGAAATCGGCCGGGAAGATCGACGAGAAGACGCAGCTGGCGGACCGTAACAACATGGTCTTCTCGGGAAGCGTAATCACCCGGGGGGAAGGGCGGGCGGTCATCGTCGCCACCGGTGTCCAGGCGGAGATAGGCAAGATCGGGAAGATCGTCAAGGAGACCCGCGACCCAAGAACACCGCTGCAGCTGGAGATGAAACAGCTGGCCAAGTTCCTGGTCTGGGTGGCCATTTTCTTCTCGGTCCTGGTGCCGGTTCTTGGCATCATCCGGGGCAGCATCCCGGCGAACGACTACAGCCAGATGGTGCTCACCGGACTTTCGCTGGCCTTCGCCACGATACCAGAGGAGCTGCCGATCGTGATCACCATGGTGCTGGCGCTCGGAGCGTTGGCGCTTTCCCGGAAGCACGCCATGGTGAAGAAGTTGCGGGCGGCGGAGACGCTCGGCTCGGTGACGGTCATCGCCACCGACAAGACCGGGACCATAACCCAGAACAAGATGCGTCTGGAATCGATCTACTTTGACGGCAGGATCATGCCGGCCAGGGACATCGGTTCACAGGAACCGACCGTCCTGGACGTCTCGCTGCTGGCCTCCGGTGTGGTCCGGGAGGAGGGGGCGGTGGACAATTCCGTCAATCCAATGGCCAACGCCCTGGCCCAGGCCGATCCCCGAAAACGCATAGGCCAGCTGAGGAAGGACTGGAAGCTCGTCGACGAAGTGACGTTCGACAACGTGCGGAAGATGGCGTCCTACGTCTACGAACTAGGAGGAAAAAGACGCCTGTTCTCGTCTGGCGCATCGGAGGTGCTGCTGGAACACTCCTCATTCATGCTGGCACAGGGAACGGAGGTGCCTCTGACCGCTACGCTGCGCAGGCAGGTCTACGACCGGACCGAGGAAATGGCCCGTTCTGGGCAGCGGGTGATAGCATTCGGATACCGGGACCTTGAGAACGGGAATGAAAGGGACGAGGCCGGCCTCGTCTTCGTGGCCATGGCCGGTTTCTTCGACCCGCCCCGGCCGGAGGCCCGGTCATCGATCCAGAGCTGCCGCGAGGCAGGCATCAGAGTGATCATGGTGACCGGGGACCACCCCCGGACCGCCCAGGCGGTGGCGGCGCAGGTGGGCATCGACCCGGAACGCGTGCTGACCGGTTCGGACATCGACGCGCTGGACGATGCCGGGCTGAAGGAAGCGCTGAAGAACACGTCGGTGTTCGCACGGACATCACCAGAGCACAAGGCCAGGTTGGTGCGGCTGTTGAAGGACACGGGAGAGATCGTGGCGGTCACCGGCGACGGCATCAACGACGCCCCGGCTCTGAAGGAGGCACACATCGGCATCGCCATGGGCACCCGGTCCACGGACATCGCCAAGGAGAGCGCGGACATGGTCCTCACCGATGACAACTTCGCCACCATCCAGACGGCGGTCGGTGAAGGCCGGAAGATGTTCGACAACCTGAGCAAGGGGGTGAGATACTACCTCGCCTGCAAAGCGGCGTTGGTGGCGTCGTTCCTATTGCCGATTGCGCTGGGCGTGCCACTCCCCTTCTCCCCTGTACAGATCATCATGCTGGAGCTGTTCATGGACCTGGGTGCCTCAGCGGCCTTCGTGGCAGAGAGGGCGGAGGGCGACGTGATGAAGCGCCGGCCCCGGGACCCGAAGCACGAGTTCATGGACCGGAAGATGGTCTCAGGCATCATCGTCGGAGCGGTCAGCCTGTTCGCCGCGGTGAGCGCGGCCTACCTGTACACCTGGTACAGCGGCGGCGACCTGGCGGTGGCACAGACGGTGGCCTTCTCCACCTGGCTGCTGGGACACATTTTCCTGGCCTTCAACATGCGCTCGATGAACGAGCCGCTTTACCGCATGGGCTACACCAGCAACCGGGTCATGCTGCTCTGGGCGCTGGCGGCGTCGGCGCTGCTGCTGGTGGCGGTGCCGTTGCCTTTCCTGCACGACACCCTGAAGCTGCAGAGCATCAGCCTGGTCCAGTGGGCCATGGTGATCGTGTTGGCGTTCGCCGCCACGTTCTGGATGGAAGCGAAAAAGATCATACTTTCGATGAGGAGAAAGGGGATGAGAACCGACCCGGCTACCAGCCAACCAGCACGGTGACCTTGATGTTCCTTTCCAGGGCCGGGTCGCTGCGGGATGAATAGCGTATCTTGGCCCGGGGAAGTCTGGAGGAGACGTCCTTCATCACGTCCTCGAGCATGTAAGCGTCCGGTTCGGAGGTATTCACCACCAGCACCGCAGACCTGGCCAATTCGGTGGGCGAGTCGAACCAGGGGGAGGTGAACGCATCCTCCACCGCCACCGAGACCCGTTCCAGCCCGGAACCGCCGTATCCGACGCCCAGGCGCACCTTGGTGCAGCCCCGGAAATCGTCCCGGACGCCCTTGACGTCCTCGTGGGTCAGAACGTCGATCAGTTCGTACACCGGAGAGAGCATTATCTGGTCCATGACGTTGAACGCCTTCCGGATGGGCAGGTTCGGGACCATTTTCAGCAACGGATCGTTGGAGTAAATGATGGGGATGTCGCAGCTGGATTGCAGCCTTTGCCGTCCTTCCTGGGCCGCTGTCTTCCGGTCCGTGCCCTCCACTGAGAACGGTTCCGAGGCGGACACAACCACCAGCCTGGCGATCTTCTGGCATATCGAGGCGACCAGCGGTGACACATAGCTTCCGGTCTCCCCTCCCAGTCCCACGAAGATGAACACGATGTCCGGCCTCTCGACGTGCTCCTTCAGCTTATCCAGCCATTCCAGGTTCAGGGTGTTGGCGTACTTGGGGTCCAGCGAGCGGGCCGATCTCACCTGATTTTCGGTGAGCCTCAGTACCCTCTTGTGGTGCATGACCCCGGAATGGTTCTTGTCCGAGCAGACCGCTATGCCCTCGTCGCCCATGTGGGAGATGGTGTTGCAACCCGCCCCCCCGATGCCTATGACCCGCATCGTCGGCCTGTTCTTGGCCTCACCGCTGCCGAGCAAAATGGACTCTGGGCGCATCGATTTCGGAACGGGCTACTGGCACAATAAACCTTTGCAAGGGGAAGTTCCGTTTGTTCGAAGTATCGTTTCCCGGTCAAATGATCACTCCGGGAGCACTTTCACCTCCCTGGAGGTAAACTGTTTAATGGAAGCAGACAATCAACCGACGGGGCTTCGAAGATGGCTGCGATCGGAAGGGTGTTCGGGACCAGTGTGATGGAGCTCAGGTTCAGGACCGAGCATTCGGAGGACGTCCAGGTCGGGGAGCTCCTGATAATCGAGGACAAGGGCGGGGTCACCAAGTACATGGTCCGGGTCATGGACGTGGAGTATGGTGCGGACGCCGATTCGGATGACTGGCTGGTACGAGAGGCGGGCACCGCCATGCAGCGGGACAAGGACAACAAGAAGTTCGATCCCGAGGACATGAGCGACATGATCTACCGCACCGGCGTGTGTTCCCCGCTGGGTTACCTCACCGGGCAGGAGTTCCGGAAGGTAAAATCGATACCGGACCATTTCTCGAAGGTCAGGAGGGCGGACGGGGGCGACTACGAGTTCCTGCGGCCGCTGATGGGGGACATCGAGGCGGGGCATTTGCGCTCCGGGGACCAGATACTCGATTTCCCGGTCGGGATATCAGGACGGTCGTTCCCTCACCATGTGGGCATCTTCGCCACAACGGGGATGGGCAAGAGCAACCTGATGAAGGCGCTAGCGCTCTCCTGCATGCGTGAAAGGCGCTACGGCTTCCTGATATTCGACCCGCACGGAGAGTACTTCGACGGCGGCGAGATGGGCAAGAAGGGCTTGTGCCATGCCATCGCCGCCAAGGAAGGATTGGTGGTCTTCAGCTCGCGCAAGCTCGATGGTCCGTACACCACGCTCCACGTCAGCTCGTCGGAGATCGAGATAGATGACCTCAAGAACCTGTACGAGTTCACCGGCGCGCAGGTGGAGTGCCTCCAGACGGCCCAGTACCACTACAAGGACGCCTGGCTGATGGCGTTGCGGGACAAGGACGTCAAGACCATCGTCAAGGACCTGCAGGACAAGTTCCAGGATGGCACCGTCAACGTCATCAAACGTCGGCTGGACAGCATCTTCCAGTTCGACCTGGTGACCACCGACCGGCAGCTGTCCATCACCAAGAACGTGCTCGACTGCCTTTCCAACGGCAAGGTCGTGCTGGTGGACACCTCCAACATGTTCGAGGCGGAGGAACTGCTGATATCGACGGTCCTCACCCGGGCGATCTTCGAGCAGAACAAGGCACAGTACTCGGACAAGTCCAAGTTCGACAAGCAGCCGCCGGTCCTGATCGCCATGGAGGAGGCCCAGCGCGTGCTGTCCCAGGCCAAGGGAACGATCTTTGCCCAGATAGCCCGGGAGGGGAGGAAGTTCAAGGTCGGGCTATGCGCGGTTTCGCAGCAGCCGAAACTGATCAACGAGGAGATCATCTCCCAATTTAACACGCTGTTCATCCTCGGCCTGGCGGACAAGCGGGACCGGGACATCCTGCGCAACTCGGCCAAGCAGGACATCTCCATGCTGGAGAACGAGATCCAGATGCTGATGCCCGGCGAGGCGCTGATAGCTTCGCCGTTCACCCCTTTCGCCATACCGGTGAAGGTTCACCTGTACGAGGAATACCTGAAACAATGCAATGATACCGATGAGACTTCCCGATCACATGGCATCCAGAAGACCCCCGACAAGGGTTTCTTCTGAGGGAGTCGGACGCAGATCGTCCACGGGCTGTAATATCAGGACTTCTCGACCAGGAACGCACAGACATGAACACTACTTCATGGCGGCGCTGGCCCCGATTCCTCCGACTACGGCCGGGCAGAGCACTTTCAGACGGCCCTACGAAACGGTATTTAAATAGAAGCCGGTTTACGAAATCGAATGAGGATAGTTCACGTCTCCGATACCCACATCGGATTCTCCGCCTACCGCAAGGTGGACGACGAGACCGGCATCAACCAGCGGGAGATGGACATCTACCGGCGGTTCGCCGAGTTCGCCGACAAGGCGATCGAGATCCACCCGGACGCGGTCATCCATTCCGGAGACCTTTTCGATTCGGTGCGCCCATCCAACCGGGCCATCTCGGTGGCGTTGGACAACCTGGCACGCATCACGGCGGCCGGCATACCGGTCGTGGTCATCGCCGGCAACCACTCCACTCCGAGGATGAGGGAGACCGGCAGCGTGTTCAAGATCCTGGAGCATGTGCGCGGACTAAGGGCGGTCTACAGCGGGATATACGAACGCGTCGTCCAGGACGATCTGACCGTGCATGCTGTCCCCCACAACGAAGGGGACGCGCTGTTCGCCGAGCTGGACAAGGTCCGGCCCGACGCCGACGCCAACTACAATGTGGAGACGCTGCACGCCGGCGTGTCTGGCCTCAACGTTTTCAAGATGGGGGAGTTCAATGAGACCATCGTTCCCTCCTCGTACCTGCGTCCCGACATGGACTACATCGCACTAGGCCACTATCACAACTACTCGAGCGCCGCCGATAATGCCTACTATGCCGGATCGATCGAACGGCTCTCGTTCGCCGAGGCGGACGAGGAGAAGGGATTCATCGTGGTCGACCTGGATGCGAAGAAGCGAAAATTCATCAAACTGGCCGCCAGGGAGATGATGGACCTCGGCCCCATCGATGCCACCGGGATGGACACCGCCTCGCTCATGGAGGAGATATCGAACGTCCTTGACACGGTTTCCATGGAAGGAAGGATCGTCAGGCTGATAGTGAACCGGGTGCCTTCCGCCCTCTACAAGGACTTGGACTTCAACCGCATCGTCCAGAAAGCCTCGCTGGCCACACATTTCGAGCCCAAGTTCGAGGTGGTCCAGGAGAACTCGTCGGTGCAGTGGAAGAATGCCAGCATAGACTCGCTCGAGTCGGAGTACTCATCGTTCCTGGACCAGTATCCGGTGGAACGGGTGAGCAAGGATGAAGTGCGGGCCAAAGGGCTGGAATACCTGAAAAGGGGGCTGGAAGGATCAAACTGAGGTACCTCGAGCTGAAGAACTACCGCAAGTTCCGCAACGCCCGAGTCGAGTTCCCCGACGGGATCGTGGGGATCGTCGGTCAGAACGGTTCGGGCAAGTCCAGTCTGGTGGAGGCGATAGCATGGGCGCTGTATGGCAACGAGTCATCGATCGTCCGGACCACGAAGGAAGGCATCCGGAGCTCTTCGGCAGGACCGAACGACGAGTGCTCGGTGGAATTGGAGTTCGACCTGGCGGCCGACCATTACCGGGTCGTTCGGACCATCAAGGGCAAGAACTGCACCTCGGATGCCACGCTCTGCGTCAACGGCTCGCTGTCCGCCCGCACCGATAAGGGTGTAACCGATCTGATCGTCGACCGGCTGGGCATGGACTACAAATCGTTCTTCATCTCGGTGTTCGCCCGGCAGAAGGACCTGAACGCCCTTTCCACCCTCCGGCCGGCGGACCGCAAGAAGACCATCCTTCGCATGCTGGAGATCGATGTGCTGGACGACGTCGTCATCGAGATAGATAAGGACGCCAAGGGAAAACGCATGGAACTGGCGAACCTGAACCTGTTCCTTTTCGAGGCCAACGGGCAGGAAAAACGGAAAAGGATCGAGGCGGAAAGGTCGTCGCTGGCGCAGGATGTGGCACGGCTGGAATCGTCGCTGCAGGAGCAGAGCAAGCTCCTGGGGGCTCTGGACAAGCGGACCGTCGTGGTCAAGGGGGAGTGGGACCTGGCGGAGGCGAGGTTCAGGGAGTTCTCGGCCCACCGGCAGAGGGCGGCCGAGGTCCGTGCCGGCATGGAACGGAACGCCCAGGCCATCGAACGCCTGGCAAAGGACATATTGGTCCTGAAGGAAAAGGGTAGGCAGGCGGCTGGGCTGGAAATGGCGAACCGCCAGTACCTGGAATCCGTGGTCCGCAAGGACTCGATGGAATCGTCCCGGTCCCTATTCATGGAGCTCGATTCGCAGCGCACCCGGCGTTCCAAGCTGGAAAAGGAAGCGGTCTCGATGGAAGAGAAGATCGCCCGGTCAAGAAGGGAGCTGGCCGACCTCAAGGAACCGTCCAAGCACCTGGGGGCGGTGGAAGAGAACCAGAAGCGCGCCGACGAGAACATAGCGGCCGCGAACCGCAAGGCCGACTGGATCCGGGGCGAGGTCCGCAGGCTGGAAAAGGACGCCTCCTCCCGGGAGAGGAAAAGGTCCGAGATCCAGTCGATCGGCCCGGACAGCAAATGCCCCACCTGCGAGAGGACCCTGGCGGAACATTACTCGACCCTGCTGGAGATGATGGTCCGGGAGATATCGGAGATGAGGTCGCAGCTGGCCGACCTCTCCTCCCAGCTGGCCGCGGCGGAAGAGGACCTGGAGAAGAACAAGAAGGTCCGGGCCAACATCGATTCCCGGCTGCAGAAGCTGAGGAGGGACGGCATCGAAGAGACCAGGCTGCTCTCCTCCATCAAAGGCTGGGAGGACCAGATCGAAAGGACCAGGTCGGACCTGGCGGATGCGGAAAAGGTCATCGACCGGATCGGCCCGGTGGACTTTGATGCCGCCGCCTACGAACGGCTGAAGAAGGAGCTGATCGAACTGAAGCGGACGTCGGACCTGTACAACCAGCTGACCATTGAGGCGAGGCGCCTCACGGACGTGGAAACACAGAAGGCGGAGCTGGAGAAGCAGGTCGGTTTCGAGCAGGAAGAGCTGAGGCTGGCACAGGAAAGGATGACCCTGTCCGGCCACAGCGACGAATTGCTGGACAGGTCGAGGCGCGCCTACCTGGAAGTGCGGGACCGGAGAGAGGCGAAGGCCAAGGAGACCTATTCCCTGCAGAACGGGATCGACCGGAAGAGGGCGGAGATCACCGGAAGGGACGATCAACTGAAACAGCTGGCCGATGTGGAGGCAAGGGTCGGGGCGACCCAGAAGGAGAGCGAGACGCTGGCTGTCCTGGGTGAGGTGATGAGGGTGTTCCGTTCCAACGTCATCTCTCGTATCGTCCCGACGCTCTCGCAGATCTCCTCCGCGCTGTTCGAGGAGCTCACCGAGGCCAAGTACAACGGCATGGAGCTGGACGAGGACTACAACATCAACGTCTACGACAAGGGCCAGAAGTACCCGCTGGACCGGTTCTCCGGGGGAGAGGCGGACCTGGCCAATCTGTGCCTGCGACTGGCGATCTCGAGGGTCATCGCCGAGCGCTCCGGAAGCGCCATCAACTTCCTGGTGCTGGACGAGATATTCGGCTCCCAGGACACGATCCGCAAGCGGAACATCATGCAGACGTTCACCGGTCTTTCCAAACAGTTCGGGCAGATCATCCTCATCACCCACATCGAGGAGGTCAAGGACCTCATGGGAAACGTCATCGGGGTCAAGGAGCTGGCCGATGGTTCCAGCGAGGTGTCCGTGCTCCGATGATCTCGCCAGAAAAATGACGGATGGTGAGAAAAGGTTGGCAAGGATGACCCGGATCGGTAAAAGGATCCGGTCCTCCTTCGGTTTGGACGCCACTACTTCTGATCGATGATCCACATAAGGTGCCATCCGAACTGGGTCTTGAACGGACCGCAGATGTCACCTTTCTTGCCCTTGAAGCCCTCGTCCTCGAACTCCTTGACCATCTTTTGCCTGGTGAACCAGCCGAGGTCGCCGCCCTTCTTTCCGGAGGGACAGTCGGAGAACTTCATGGCCAGTTCACCGAACTTCTTTCCGGTCTCGGTCGGTGGGACCGCCTTGATCTGGGTCAGAAGGTCCTTGGCCTTGTCTTGGCTCTTCACTAGGATGTGCGCTGCATGTACTTCCTTTACCATGTCCCGGAACAATACCCAAGGGGGATATCAATTTTGTTCCAGAACCCGCCGTTCCGACGTGGGCATCGAGGACCTGATTCAATCCGAGTAGACCGCGTCCAGGTCCACGTTCTCCTTCACCGTGCGAGCCACCAGCTCGATCTTGCTTGTGTCGTCCGGGTCGATCCTGGCTATCAGGTGCTCGATCGTCTCGGAGGCGTTCAGCGTGTCCTGTCGGGTCAGCAGTATCGGTACGCCGAGATCATAGGCCTTGGCCACCACCTGCCGGTCCGGGTACAGCCCCCCGGTGAGCACCAGGCATGAGGTGTCGGTGGAAAGGGCGGCCATCTGGATGTCGGAGCGGTCACCGCCGGTGATGATCGCCTTGTTGGCGAACCGTCTCATCGTCCTGAGCGCCGTCTCCGGCGCCATCGCGCCCACCATGACCTCCTCCACGACCCTGTCCATGCGGTCCTCGGCCACGATGACCGTGGCGCCCAGGGCATCGGCCACCTCCTTCACGTTGAACCGGCACAGCTCCCTGAGCGGAGGGATCGACCCAAGCACCTGGATGTGCTTCGATTCCAACATCTTGACGACGTTGGCATCCTCGTTCATGTTGAGGATGACCCCCCGGAAGTTGACCTTGTAGCGGCGCATCATGTGCTTCAGCATGGCGATCTTGTCCAGGTCCGATGACCTGGCCCGTGAGATCAGGATGACCCCGGATTGCACGTTCTCGGCGATGGCCATACCGGAAACGTCGTTCAGGAATCCGGTGGTGATCTCCCTGGTGCCCTCGATCAGCATCAGGTCGGACTTGCCTTTCAGCTTCTCGTATGCCTTGACGATCTCGTCCATGTCCACTGGCTTTTCCATGTCGTAGGAAAAGGGGCTCAGCACCTCTTCGGTCGCCGTCAGTCCTAGCACCTTCTTCATCAGGTAGGCGTCCTGGTCGATCACCCGGTCGTCCAGCGCCATCAGGGTCTCCTTGAACGGTTTGAAGAACCCGACCTTGCCGGGGAAGTTCTTCGCCAGTCCCAGAGTGACCATCGTCTTTCCGGACCTTTCCACCGCCGAGCCCAAGAATAATGACCTCATGCTGTTTGCCTCCTGATCGTCGCGAGCGCATCCACCGCGCTCGCCCCCTGCCCCTCATCGCCGACGATGACCGGGTTCATCTCGAACTCCGCCAGCTCGGGGAAATCAAGGGCCAGCTGGGACAGCCTGCCTATGACCTCTTGGAGCGTGGCGATATCCGCCGGACGCCTTCCTCTGGCTCCCGTTAGTATCGGGTATGCCCTGATGGATTGTATCATAGCATTAACGTCGTTCCGGGTTAATGGAGCTATCCTTTGCGCCACATCCTTCATAATCTCGACGAATATGCCGCCCAGCCCGAACGTCACCACCGGCCCGAATTGGTTGTCCCGGACCATGCCGACGATGACCTCCCTTCCCTTGACCATCCGCTCCAGGGAAACGCCGTCAATCCTTGCCTCGGGCATGCGGGACGACACGTGGGCCATGATGAGCTGGAACTGCGTCCTGACCTCATCGTCGTTCTTGATGTCGACGGCGACGCCGCCCACATCGGTCTTGTGCGCTATGTCCGGTGATTCGATCTTCATGACCAACGGATATCCGATGCGCTGCGCTTCCCGGACCGCCCCTTCGGCGTCCTTGGCCGCCCCTTCCAGCGGCACGTCGATCCCGTAGGCGCGCAGGATCTCCTTGCCCTCGGTCTCGGAGAGCATCAGCCGGTTCTCGGAACGGACCTTGTCAAGCACGGCCTTGGTGCGGACCTTGTCACCTTCATAGGAAACGAGTACCTGGTCCTCCTCGGTCTCCTTGAACCGCTTGTAAGACACCAGGGCGCTGAGCGATTGCACCGCCCGGTCCGGGGATTCATAGTTCGGAACCCCGGATGTCCGCAGGATGCTCACCGCCCTCTCCAGCCCCGCCCCTCCGACGAAGGCCGTGACGAAAGGCTTGGCGGGGTTGCCGGCGAACTTGGCCAGCGCGGTGGCGACCGAGGCCGTGTCCACGATGTCCGTGGGCGCCATCAATGCCAGGACGCAGGAGACGTTGTCGTCCTTCATTATGGCGTTGATGGCGAACGCGTACCGGTCGGCATCGGCGTCACCGATGACGTCCACCGGGTTGTAGAAGTTGGCCGACTCGGGCAGCTTGGTCTTGAGCAGCTCGATGGTCTCCGGTTTGAACGTCGCCAGGCTCACGCCGTAATCGGAACAGGCGTCCGCCGCCATGACCCCCAGGCCGCCGGCGTTGGTGATGATGGCCACACGGTCGCCCTCAGGTAACGGCATGCTCGAGAACAGGGTGAGATGGTCGAACAGTTCCTCGATGGTCTTCACCCGGATGATGCCCGACTGGGCCAGCGCAGCGTCGTACACCCTGTCGCTGCCGGATAGCGCTCCGGTGTGGGACGAGGCGGCCTTGGCACCGGAGGAGGTCCTTCCGGCCTTGAGCGCGATGATCGGTTTGTCCCTGGTGGTGAGCTTGGCCTGGCGCATGAACTCGATCCCGCGGTCCGTGCCCTCGATGTACATCCCTATCACCTTGGTCAGCGGGTCGTCCCGCAGGTACTGGAGCAGGTCCGCCTCATCGATGTCCAGCTTGTTGCCTACGCTGATGAACTTGGAGAATCCGACGTTGGTGCGTTGCGCCCAGTCCAGCATGACCGAGCAGATGGCGCCGGACTGGGAGCTGATGGCTATGGAACCGGCGCGCGGATACTGGTTGGTAAAGGTGGCGTTGATCATGCTGTGGGTGTTGATCATCCCTAGGCAGTTAGGCCCCAATATCCTCATCCCGTAGGAGCGGGCGATCTCCCCGATCTGGCGCTCCAGTTCGGCCCCGTCCTTGCCGGTCTCCTTGAAACCGGCGGATATCACGATGGCCGCCTTCGTTCCCTTGTGGCCGGCCTCTTCGATGATGCCCGGCACGGTGCGGGCCGGGGTGGTCACGATGACCAGGTCCACGGTGTCCGGTACCAGTGAGATGCTGCCATAACATCGGAGGCCCAGGATCTCCTCCGACCGGGGGTTGACCGGGTAGAGCTTACCGGTGAAGCCGGAGCTGATGATGTTCCGCAGGACGATGTGTCCGACCTTGTTCTCTTCCCTGGCCGCCCCTACCACCGCTATGCTTGCCGGCTCGAAAAGCTCCCTCATCCTCTCCGTCCGCAATGGCATTCCCCCCTTCATATAGCATCCCCTGCGATTCTTGACTCAGAACTCGTCCAATTTGGCCTGGTCCTGTACATGGACCACCTTCGGCCGGTGCGGTATGTGCAGCATGTCCATCAGCTCGAAGGCGTTCTTGGCGGACTTGGCCCGGCCGTGGTTGTTGAAGAACACGCGGACCCGGGAAACACGCTCCTCCATCTCCCTGATCCGGGGCACCCAGGGTGTCAGCTGGTCCTCGCTGTAAAGGTAATCGTAGCGGTCGATGCGCTCGTCGTCCTCCTTCTCGTCGTGGTACCAGATATCGTAGTTCCGGCCGTGGAACCGCACATAGGCGGAATCACCGGTCAGTTCGCTGGTGAACGGGAACCCGGGACCGTCGACGATGACATTGGTTATCTTGTTGTCCCGTAGCAGCTTGACCGTGTCCCCCAGCAGATGATGGTTGTCGTTGAGCCAGGATCGGTGGCGGAACTCCAGCGCATAGTGGAACTCGCCCACCGACAAGGAGCCGAGGAACCGCGAGAGCACCTCGAACGAGTTTCCGGTGTTGTGGAACGAGGGGGACATCTGCAGCAGTATGGCGCCGAGCCCGCCCACCTCGTTCAACGGTAAGGCTAGGACCTTCTCGAAGAACAGCGCGTGTTTCACCGCTTCCTGGTCGTCCCCTTTGACCAATGCCTCGTGGGTAACGCTGCGCGGCATCTTGACCGAGAACTCGAAACTGGGATGGGCCTTGGCCTTCTCCACCCAGGAGTTGACCTGGAGGTCTCCGGGCATGCGGTAGAAGGTGGAGTTCACCTCGACGGAGCTGAAGAACTCGGCGTAGTGCTCGAAACGCTTGGCGCTGTCGCCTCTGATCTCGAAGGGAAAGAACCGGCCGATCCAATCCTCGTAGGACCAGCCGCTGCAGCCGACCGTGATGGTCATCGCATGGTATTGGTAGCATCAAACAGAAAAAGGTAATGAAAGCGGTTGCCGATCACCAGGGCCGTGAGTGCCTGTTCCAGAGGACGCCATTGATCCCACCCAGGACCAATACCGAAACGAACAGCACGGCGATGTTCTGGTAGATACTGTAGCTATCGGCGTATACCAGCAGCCATATCAGCAGAAATCCCACCCAGGCCGCGCCGGCCACGAACGACGCTATGGCCCGGAGACGCCACGGACCCATCGCGTCCCTCGGGGCCATGCGCATCGCCCAGGTCCCCCAGACGGCGCCATTGATGCCTATGAAGACGATCATTGAGACGATCACTGCCCCTATGTTCTGGTAGATCGAGTATTTGTCCGCGTAGAAGAACAGCCACAGTATGATGAATGAAAGCCATCCCACCACGGTGATGATCGAGGTTGATACCCTCCAGCCGAATCCCTTGGTCTTCCTTGGGTCGAAGTCGACCCTTATCTCCTCGTTGATCTCGTCCATGTGTCCACATCCCCGTACCGGGCACCGCCCGGTGGATCCGTATCGTTACATTCGCCGATTAAGACAGTTCCACCGTGATTACCCTATCGGTCGCCACGATCCTGGGCAACACGGGGCCAGTCAGGCGACCGGTCTGTTGGCATCGACTGCCAGAGCTGAACATCAGCGGTGATGATGGCAGGGATCCGCTAAAATGACGGGGATGGTTTATATTTTGGCCGATGAGAAAGAAGAAGATAAGCTTGTCCGGAGTTGGATGGAACGGCTCGCCTCTGATGACTGGTGCTACTATGGAAAAGAACAGAATCGGAATCGTGGCGGCCTTGATCATGACCGCAGGTCTGCTGCTAACGGTGTCGGCCTTGTGTTACACCAGGTTCCTGGATGTCAGTTCATCGGGAACGATGGCCGACGCCGCGTTCGAAAAATCCTATTCGGTCGCGAACCTGCTCCTGGCGATCATAGGCTCTTTCGTCATGGGCATCGGCCTCATGCTGGCCCTTTTCAAGGATAATAACGGGCAAGTCGTCGATTTGAGACCCATCCCGATCCACTTCAACCAGGCGACGCAGCCTAACGCGGAACGATCCCTAACTGGGAACAGACACGGACCGATGACGGTGGCTACCGCCCCGCAATCCCCCGAACCGATGGTCGACTGGATACTGGTGCTGAGGCTGCTCACCGGCGATGAAAGACTAGTTTTTCGCGCCATCATAGAATCTGGCGGGGAAACATGGCAGAAAGATCTGCCGGTCCGGACCAGGATGTCCGAGGCCAAGGTGTCTAGGGCCCTGGACCGGCTGGTGGAGAAGGGGGTCGCATCCCTGACCCGGTACGGGATGACCAACAAGGTCAGGGTGAACATCCAACCCTAGGTGCTATCTTGATCGTCCGTCCCGTCCTTCCAAGCCGAATGATAAAATTCCCCGAGGAGAGTCGCCGGATGTCTGGATATTTTTGAGGAGGATTTAAGTTCAGGTCAGCCCTCTCCTTCATTGCATCCGGTAAAAGTAGAGGGGATCCGTGAACCTCTCAATAATCTGGGTGCATACAGTGCCCGTTAATTGGGTCCCTGCAGGAACTTGCGATGAGACTATCGCGTCATGACTGGAGGACAACCCCGGTGCACGACACTAAACCCCCGCCCCGGGTCAGTGTGGGGAGAACAGACAGTCATGTCGTCCATGAACCAATCTGTTTGGGGTGGGGGACACTTCGCCGTTCATCGTTTTCGGATCGACTGGCCAGAGCGATTTGGTTAAGTATTCCTGTTCCGCTACTAACCTCATGGTGGAGACGAAGAAGAGCTTCTCGGACCTGCTGGTCGAAGACGTTTATGATCTGGTGGTCAAGGACCCCGCAACCATCGATTCGGGAGCCAAGATCCGCCAGGTTTTCGACCGATTTCTTAACGACCCAGTATCCCGGAAGGTCTACGTCCTGAATGAGGAGGGAAAGTATATGGGTGCGGTCACCACCGAGACCCTGCTCCGACTACTGGGCTACCGTGTAGGCGTGAGGGAGTTCGCCAACTGGTCCCTGTGGAAACTGATGAGGGACATGCTCAAGGAAGGGGTCGAAGGAGTGATCGAAAAGGTCCCGAGCGTGAAGCCTTCGGACAAACTGACCAAGGCCTTGCAGATCATGGTCGAGGACCATTTCACGGACCTGCCGGTCCTGGACGATGATGGAAAACTGATCGGCGAGCTGAACAGCTTCGAGATATTCACTAAGGGAAGGGAGCTGTTCGACGAGTGAACATCGGTCGGTTCCGTTCCGATCCATGTCTTTCGCCTTAAGCTGTAACTTATTTTCAAATGATACATTTCTTTCCCGTCAATTGGCCATCCATGCAATGTGAAAACATCCGATCTGAACTATTCAAGGAGATGTTTCCACACGTCTTCGAAAAGGTTAGAAGTATATTCCATTCACGCAAAAATTTGCAAGGGATATTCAATGAATCTGGGGACAGGAAAAGATTATTACCAGAGTATCATCATGTGCGGTTGTGAGCAAGGATAAGGTTTCGAAGACTGGTAATGCTGGAAAGGCGGCCAAATCTTCGTCGAAAGTGAAGGAAGGAAATCGCATCCCGGGTCAGAATGGAATGTTTGAGATCCCCCTCCCGAGGTCGATAAGATATATTGTTATCCCTGTCTGGGTCCTGACTTTGTTATATCCAGCTTACATGGTATTGACGAATGCATCAATAGAGAGGCTGGCCTATTCGTTCTTTCCATTCATTGGCATCGGTCTTCTCTTATTGTTGATCATAAGATTGCAATGTCCAAAAGAGATCCTAACAACAAAAGAAGGTGCATGGGTAATATACAGGGGAACCAGGGAGACCTTGATTCCGTGGAAGGGAATGGTCTTTGTCCCCAGAAAACGTTCCTTGGCGTATGGCTTTGAGGATCTGGTTGGAATTAGCATAGAAGGACACAAAATCGCATATGCTGAAGTTTCGCTTAAGGTCGCAGATGCGCTCAAGAAGATGCAGGAACAATTCACATCAGGAATTAGCCCTCCCAAATGAAACGTTTCCCAAACACTCACATAATTATTTGGTCGCTCCATATTTTGAGTAATGGATTGACTATTTCATACCATTCCAAGAGTAACCACTCGTAGATTGTCGATAAAAAAATAGACCATTGCCCCGGTGGAACGCGAAAGATGATCATGGGGCAGGTCGAACGTGAACAGACCCATCGTCTTGCACTGCGCCGGAGACCATAAGAAATATCATCTAACACACCTATCGACGCCGATGACTGGCAATTCTGCGAAAGACCAAAGTTCGACCAAACTAAGGGAAGAATTGAAAGCCAAAGCGTTGGAGATGGGGTTCCAGCTGTTTGGTGTTTCAGACCTAAAGCGGCTGGAGACGGTGGATTTCCCCGCCGGCAGAGGACTGATGCGTCCGTCCGAAGTGATGCCGAACGCAAAATCGGCCGTGGTCATGGGCATGGTGATCTGGGATGAGGCAATGAACACCGCCGTGGCAGCGGTGGGAAATGGTGATTTCAGCGGCGGAGTGGCTGACTACCTTAACATGTACTATGAGGTCCTGGAAACTCGTGCATGGAGGATCGCTGACTGGCTGCGAGATACCAAGAACGTCAAGGGGATACCGACCCACGCCGTCCACTCGAAGGTCGCGGCTCATCTGGCCGGTCTCGGTTTCATCGGACACAACACCCAGGTGATAACTCCAGAATATGGACCACGGGTGAGGTGGGTGGTCATGTTGACCGACGCAGAATTCGCGCCGGACAAACCGTTCGCAAGGAACCTATGCGCGGAGCAACCCCTCTGTCAAAAAGAGTCGCTCTGCGTCAAATCCTGTCCATACCAGGCGATCATCCCGGGACCATCACAAGGCGTTGAACCGGGGAAGAAGGTCAACTACGACAAGTGCGTGATCTCGCATGAGTTCGACAAGGACATCGAACCCAAGAACGAGAAGCATATCCGTCACACCACGGAAAGGGGCTTCATGGAGTGTACGATATGCAACCTCATCTGCCCGTATGGAAACGTCGTGGACAAGGAGATCATCCCTAAGAAGAGAGGACTGGCCTGATCGTTTCCTCAAGTGATCTGTCGCCTCGTGCTGAGCGCTGAGCAATTTGGCCTCTTCGGTCATCCTCACTCTTTCCTTTTTATTAACCAATTATGTTTCGTTCATTTCAGATTAGAGAACATCGATCTGTTCAACTTCGTAGGTTAGATATTTCATCTGGGATGATTAGGAAGGGCCTTTGCCATCCCAAAACGATTATCAGGATGTTGATGACAAGCCGTTCAATGATTCTTATGGATGCACATTCATCTAAGGCAATATTAATGATAGCACAATTAAGGAGTTCGCAGGTTCATGCATTTTCGATCATGACAAGATCGAGCTTTACCCGCACAGAGACCAAAAGCAGACAATCGATTATTGTAGAACCAGAATCGAATACCATTTTTCTTACAGAAGTAGATAGGTTCTGCGCGATCACCTTTTGACCTTGGTGCCATGAATGATTGGTCATCTGAGCAGAAATACTGTCAGCAAAGGCCCCATCATAACCCATTTCTGCCATCGATGACTATAAGAACATATTTAATGCAATTTATAAATATAAATATAACCAGCCAGACAGTGAGTAGACTAATTGAGCAGGGTACCAAAGGATTTAATAAGCGGGGGATAAGAATTATTAACAGATACTATGTCGAAGATGAATAAGATTCTAGTAGGAATCGATGGCTCGGAAGCATCACAAAAGGCAGCAAGATTCGCCGCAGATCTGGCATCGTTCTATGGGGCCAAGGTTACCCTCATGTATGTGGCTCCGCACTCCATTGACACCAAGATGTCGGCCAGATTGACATATTCAGCCAGCAAGACAATCGATGTGGACCACAAACTCGATGAAGCTGAGAAGATCATGGACATGAAGAAGGTTGCTTACGATACCGTTAGCGGAATTGGGCGATGCTGCTCAGCTTATCCTCGCTCAATCCGGCAAGGAGTATGACCTTATTGTTCTCGGTAAGAGGGGCATGAGCGGTCTCGAGCAATTTGTGATGGGAAGCGTTTCTAGTGAAGTGGCCCATAAGACCAAAGTACCGGTACTGATCGTACCCTGAACAAAATGGCCCTATCCGAAGCTCGACTGAGTCTACTAATAAGAAAGCTCGGATATGGCTTATCACTATAGCCTTGAGCGGCTTGAACGAATCGCATTCAAAAGGAGCTATTTCTGGATTTAGAGCTCCTAATTTTTCCTTTCTTTTCTGCCAAGGCTTTCATCGAATGAAACGACATCATGTTTGTGTGGCATTCCCGGTTCGACGATCTACAGAATCCTCAAATCTAACGCACTTTCAGGCACTTTGTTGTAAAAACCTGATCTGATTAAAGAAAAAGAACGCTCCGGAGGTCCGACATACACCTCCGGGAACGTGAGTTCAATCCATCTTGGGCTTGCTGACCGCCGTTACTGTGACCTTCGAACCCAGGAGGATGCCCCCTCCCCCGTAGCTGTTCCCGACTTTACCGAAATCGTCCTTGACCTCGCAAACAAGCTCGACGTGTTCGGCGCCGGCGAATATGGCCATCTCGGTCGCCTGCTTGGATGCCAGCTCAATCGCGAACTCCTTGGCTTGCTCCAGGGTTGGGAAGTCCTGCCTACCTTTGGAAGAGAAGAGGATCGAAGGAGGGTTGCTGGTGTTGCTCATCCCCGACCTTGGTTTGATTATTATCTCGACCGTCTCCATGATCGTTCCGGTGATGGCGCCTATGGCGTTTCCCACCTCGGAGTTCTCAGGCAACAACAGCGGGGTGCTGAATTTCTGGGCCACCTCCGGCAGGTATGCGCCCACCGGTGCCCCGATCCCTATTATCTTCTTGTTCAGGTTCAGATTCACGGAGAAATCGATGCCCATCTCCCTGGTGACCAGCTGTTTGATGAAACGGTGGCTGAGATCGTCGACCGCCAGAAGGTCTGAGTCCTCCTGTATCAACTTCATCACGACCTCGTTCGCTATCTTGTCGATGGTGGCCTGTCTGACCTGGGTACAGAAATCATGGGGAGACACAGACATGATCTTGGCCTGGATCTCGACCGCAAGCTCAGAGGTCCTCTTGTCAAATTCGGTATAGGTTCCCATCGCATGGAGAATGTCAGTAGGCGTCAGACCTATGCGAGCAACGATCCCGAGTTCTTCCAGATGCCGGATGCTGTAGGTGAACGGATCTATTCCGGTGAGCTCCCCTATCTCGAAGATGTTCTTGGGCCCCGTTTTAACGGCATCGATAAGCGCCTTGTCGACCTTGGAGAACTGGTAACCTCTCAACTCCTTTGAGAATACAAAGAACTCGACCAGCTGAGGGATGAGGTTGATGTCGTAGTACCTGATCCTTTGGCGGGTCACGTTGGGCGACATCTTCTCCAGCTTACCGACGATCTCCGGATACTTCTTCGTGGCCACACACAGCGGCGTCACGCGGAGCGGGGAAAGGCTGAAACCGTCTTGCCTGACGATGATCCGGCTATCTCCTCCGATGCCGGAAGTCATGATGTCCACGGCCTTGACCCGGGTCCGCCATCCGCCGATCAGCGCCCCCTCGGGGTCCAACCGTGGCCTGCCGCTCCTCATTATCCCGATGTCGGTGGTCGTTCCCCCGATATCGACGATGACCGCGTCCTTCTCCTTGGTCAGGTACATGGCGCCGAGAATGCTCGCGGCCGGGCCGGAGAGGACCGTTTCCACCGGGCGCTGCTGGGCCATCGCCTCGCTCATCAGCGTGCCGTCGCCCTTGACCATCATGAGGGGGGCGAGGACGTCGAACTCGGCAAGCACCTTTGTCACCGCGACGATGAGGTCCGCTATGATCGGTATGAGCTTGGCGTTCAGAACCGCGGTTATGGTCCTTTCATAGAAACCTAGCTGCGATGAGAGCTCATGACCGCAGACCACCGGCAATGCGCATTTGCTTTTGATGATCTCCTTGACCGCGAGCTCGTGAGCGGGGTTTCTCACGCTCAACAGCCCGGAGACCGCGAAAGCGTCCACCTTATCGTGAACGGAGTCGATGAACTCCGTCGCTTTGACCTTGTCCAGCTCATTCTGTTCAATACCGTTCAGGTTGTGGTCCCCGGCTACTTCCACGGAGAAATCCACCGGCATCGCTTCCCGTTCCTCCATGCCGATCAGGATGAGGCCGACCCTGCATCCTTTGCCCTCGACCACCGAGTTCGTGGCCAGTGTGGAGGACAATGAGACCAGGCTTATCCCTTGAAGTTCATCCTTTCCCAGCATCGAAAGGGAGTTCTTTATCCCGATGGCGAGGTCCTCTCTCGTGGTCAGGGCTTTCGCCTTTCCAAGAACGTGACCGTTCTTAAGGTCCAGAATGACGCTGTCGGTGAACGTACCGCCCGTATCGATGCCCAGTCCCAATTTCCTGTCCTCACCGGCATTTGCTCTCAGTATCCCAGCATTCTTGATCGTCATTTTGCCATCAACTCTATTTTTTTATCGGAATCGGTTTTCTGGACCCGGCACGAATATCCGCCCGCCCTTTTCTCAGCACCTTGACCAACAACACCAGTGCTGGAAGCTCGATCAGCACGCCGATTATGATGGCCACCTGGATCAGCGGCTCCCCGGGAAAAGACCATACGATATTGCCAGGGCCAGCGGATGAGTTCCGGGCTATCGTCGTGCAGGAAAGCAATGCGTATTCCTCATAGTTCAGCTTCGCCCATATGCCGATCGCACGGGCAATGAAGAAGGAAACGACGATGAATATCGCGACCGGTATCAGCACCACCGACAGAGCCAACAGGTTATCCGTGATCACCTGGGTTTGCCCTGCGAACATGAAGAATATGATCGACCGCCAGTGTGATGGTCTGGATCTGAATGGGGGTTTTCGCCATTCGTCTTTCCTTCCATTCCGTCCCCTTGTATCCGGATCGCTATCCAATTGGTGAACATGGCGCCCGATGAATGGTATGGCAATGAACACCACGGACGTCTCGACGAACGCCGCCAGAGGTATCGGGATGAGCTGCCCGGCGAAGAGCAGGAGGAAGACCGGGATAAGCAGGATCTGGACAATGAGATTGATCGGCAATAGCGCCAGACCCAGCGGCACATCGCCTTTGGCCATGCCGGTGAACACCAGGAACCAATCGGTGCATGGATTGACCACGTACAGGATGAAACCGACATAGATCAGAGGGGTCGAATAGAGGAAACCCAAGGGCCAGCAGGAAACCGATGATCGGGACCACCACAAAATTGTCCAGGAGCGCTATGGCGAAGAAACGACGATTGCGATAGGACCGGGCCACATCGCTCAACGGAGTGCCCAGCGCGATACCGTAGACCAGGAGGATGAGGCTCACGTAGATGATGTCGTTGCTGCTGCCCCATATCCCGCCCACTGGTGTTCCCGCCACCAGTCCCAATATCATGGCCATGATCAAGACCACTGGCTGCGAGCTCTCCCATCGGTTCAATCCTTCTACCCAAGTATTCGACCCCCTAAAGACCCTTTTAACTGTTCGCCTTCATATTGTTGAAGCTAATGGCCTGAACTGGACATGCCTGTTCGCAACGCCGGCAGGCGGTCCCATCACAAAGCTCCGACCGGATTATCGCCTTTTGCTTCTCCCCGTCCCCGATGATCGTCAAGGCCCCTTCCGGGCATTCGCGGTTCGCATTTACCGCATTGGATGCAGCCGACCAGCTCTGATTCCAGGGAGACCCCAATGTCGGTCAGGATGGTTATCCCGTTCTTGCCCAGGTCCGGGATGTCCCGGCTCATGCGCCGCTCGATCTGAACGTTCGCGACCGCCTTGGGAAGCGGCGGAAGTTTGTATATCGCCAGCATCTCACTGTAGGATTCCATGGGCATCGAGTAGTACCAGAGGGATAGTTCGACGGAATAGATGTGCTTGAACATCTCCGAGGTGGCGAACATGCAGTGGCTCGCCCTCAGTCCCTTGGCAAAGGTTTTCAGCTCGTCGAATTTCTCCGGCCTCAACACCAGCTCCTTGGCCATGGCCAGCGAGGTGTTGCCCAATTGGATGATATGGTCGCTCTCCGGAGGGACCAGGCCAATGCGTTGTGCTTTCAGGGCATCGACATAGAGACCGGAGGCCCCCGACATGAATGTCGTCCTCACATCACCGGTCCACAGACCTGCCTCGATCATCAAGGTCAGGAACCCGGCCCTTATCGCCCCAATGGCTTTGCCGGACTCCGAAACGTCCTTCTCCGTGATGTAGACGCCGTCCTGCAGGTGCAGGCGGTGATCGGGGTATTATCTTTGGCGGCACGATCAGTCCCGCATCCATACCAACCGCGATAGCCGCGATCAGCCCCGTCCCGGTCACACCGGATGCCTTGCCGTGCATCTTCCCTTTCGATAGCAAGATTCCATCGATCGGATTTACCAGGTCTCCCTCGCAGGACATGAACCCTTCATCGAGCACCGAACACCGCCATCCCTTATCGGTGATGCTGACCTCCGAAATGGCACCCGGTGCGGCCAGCATTCCCATCTCCACCTGTTGCCCTTCCAATGCCGGGCCTGCAGCGGCCGAACCAGAATAGACATTGCCATTGACGACCAGGGCCATCTCCGCATTGGTCCCATAGTCAATGACCAGGCACGGTTCTTTCTGGTCCATGATGCCAGTCATCAAGAGCATGGCCAAGGCGTCCGCCCCGATCTCGTGGCTGACGGCCGGAGGGACCATCACCTCAGCATCGGGCCTGATGTTCAGGCCAAGGGTCTTGGCCAGAACTATGTCGCCATCCCGTTTCGGCGGCACCACGCCCAATCTGTCAAGCATGTTCTTTCCCGCATATGCCAGGTCCCTGATCTCGATGTTCTGGAACAGGGACAGCTGGAAGGGATTCCCGCACACCGCCATCCGCTCCACGTTCTGCAGATCGATCCCCAGCTTTTCGAACAGCCTGTTGATCGAGTCGGTCATCAATCGGTGGGTCGCTTCGGTGCCGCTCAGTACCGCGAAGTTTACGTGGTCTATCACATTGGCCCCGGGGATCGGATGGCGGACGGTGATCGCCGTGGAGATGATCTCCTTCGTTTCCAGGTCTATTGCCTGTGCCCTGAACCCACTCGTGCCGATGTCTAAGGCGATGCCATAGTTTTTCATTGTACGACCTCTATAGCTTGGGGCCATCCGATCTTCTTGGCCTTTCCATGCATGGAGAAGCTGGCGCTCCATGCCGCCATCACTGAGACCCCTATCTGAAGCGGGTCGTGGACCAGAACGGCCGCCCGGGATTCCCCCAAGGCGTCGAAGGAATAGGGCATTCCCGGGGATGAGATGATGGCCCCTTCCCTGATCCATTCACCTTTTATTCTTGCCGGGGAGGCGTTCAGCAGCGCATCGGCGCTGGCGACCGCCGAGGGCAGGTCCGAGGCCATGCTGATGGACGGAAAACGGCGCTTCAAGACGTCTGTCTTGGTCTCGTCAGGGTCGATCACGGTTATCCTCGCCCCCTCATCGGCAAGGAGTTCGGTGGCACGGCTGCCCACCCTTCCCCCGCCAATGACCAGCACATCCTTTCCCTTGACCCCGCCCATGGCCTTCTTCAGCCCCGAGAAGTATCCAAGAGCGGTGGACCGGGTATTGTCCGCACTGCGCCTCTCTCTCATAGTTGACAGCCACGAATTCGATGTCGTCGGCCATGAACACGATATCCGCCCCGCACTCCATGGCCTGATTGAATCCGACCACGTCGGTACCTTCCGTGACGAAGCTCTTCATTCCCAGGTGGCGGGTTATGGCGCAGACCGACTGACAGAAGCCCTTGGTGACGCCTTTGCCGCTGGTGATCGGTACCGCCGCGACCGTGAAGCCGTGGAGATTGAGATCGCTCTCCTCGAGACCGAGCGAAAGGAAGGACAGCCCCTTCATGTCGATGCCCAGGTCATGCCTGAGCCTCTCGTCCCTAAGCCGCATGCTGTCTGGCACGTTCTCGATCATCTGGCAGGTCAATCTGGTCATTTCATCGCCTCCGGAACCGGGTTGTAATATTCGGTCACGCCGGTCTGTTCCATGATCTCCCAAAGACAGGCCAGCCTCTTATGCCAGGCGGCCTGCTCGTTCGGACCGGTGTTGATGATGGTGGCCCTCCATTCCTTTTTGCCCGGTTCGTAGTCCGTGATCATCTCGTCGGAATCGAAAAGTCCGGGAACGAGTCTCGGTTGGTCGACTTCCGCGAACACCCCTTCCCCGCAGGAGCTCATCCTCTTTCCCGACACGAAGATGTGCTCATAGAAAGCCGCCCCGCTCCGGATCCGGTCCGGTCTGTCAAGCTTTCCCTTGACAAACGTATCGGTGAGCATGGTCATGATGTTGATGCCGCTGGACCCTAGCATCGCGGCGGGAGTCTGGCTGGGGATGCGGGCGTCGATCTCCAGGACCTTCGGTATTCCGTCCTTTACGATGGCCTCCACGTCCATGATGCCATTAAGGTGCATGTGGTTGGCCATTCTTTCGCTCGCCTCGACGAACAACCTCTCCGTTTC
>CAVQBH010000004.1:0-103578 GCA_963710685.1 uncultured Methanomassiliicoccales archaeon
TGGAAGGGGTTCCAGGTCTGACCTACCGGGGTTCTTCCCGGTCACCGTCTCGTTCTCTGGATAAGAGGTCCATTCCAGGAAGCCGCCCTCGTGCAGCTTGACCGCGGGTACTGAAGATAGAACTTGAAGAGATTGAACTCGTTGGTCGCCTCCCTTCCGGTACCGCAGGAGCAGATGACCAGCTTATCCTTGGTGATACCGGCATTCTCTATCATGTCCATTAGAACATTGTCGGGCTTGAGCTGCCTAGGATTGTCGTCGGCCATCAGCTTGCGCCAGGGGAAGCCGATGGCACCGGGTATGTGCCCTGGCTTGATCGATGGACCCCACCCCTCGTAGGTCGCCGGCGGGCGGGCGTCTAGCAGAACGACATCATCGTTGTCCTTGACGTCCAGCAGTTCTTGGTACTGCATGAAGTACTCGTCTCGGACCTCGGCCAGGAAGTCGGACTCGTTCCGCTCCGGTTGGACCTTGGTGACCTCTCTCTTTTCGTTCCGCCACTTGTCGATGCCGCCGTCCAGTATCATGACGTTGTCGTGGCCGTACCGGACCAGCGAGTAGGCCGCCATGGTCTGTTCCAACCCATCGCCCCAGTGCTTGTACTGGCCTTCACCGGTGTAGACCACCACCGGCAGCTCCGGCTTGATCCCTAATCGTCCGAACGCCGATTCGACCTGCTCAGGGGCGGCCCACACCCCGGCCCGGCGCTTGAAGAACGTCCTCAGACATCCCTCTTCCATGTAGACCGAGCCAGGGATATGCTCCTGGATGTAGTCATGGATGTTCGGCTGGACGTCGACGATCATCATCTTCTTGTCATCCAGATGGTCTTGCAACCATTCGGTGGAGACCCACTTGATCCGGCACTTTCCTTTGGGACTTGGACATTCCGTTATCATTTTTGCACAGCCTGTGCGAAAATAATTGGAGCAATCAACTAATAAAACTGATTGGCCCGGGCATGGCCGTGCCTATACCCGTTAAGACCAGTGCAAAATCTGGCGACTCAGGTTCGATGTTCCAAAAACCGTTAGGTTCTCAGACGATCTGGGACTGATACTTTGTGTAACGGTCCAGGAGGTAGCAGACGTGGTCCCCCACTTCCTTGCTGATGTACCCTTCATGCTCCGTCTGCCGGACGAAATCCTTGGCATCGTGGATGCCTTGGCGGGAGCCTTTGGCTATAACACTGGCTAGGAATGTGGTCATCAAAGCTGGGTCGAGCCCCTTGGAGTTCATCGCTTCTCTCATATCGAACTTGAAAGCCAGCAATTTTCTCTGGTTCAACATGGCAGTTCTTGTGAAATCGGAACTGCGCTTGTTGTGATCGTTCACGGTGCTTCGCCCTTTGTACTTTGACTTTCCTGAGTATCCTGCCAAAATCATTTCTCCGATGAATTAGTTCAAGAATGATGCGATATTTAAATATTTGTTAATAGAAGACCGCATTCTATATAAATAAAATAGAGCTACGAACAATGCCAGTAGTTATTGCAATCAAACGGAAAACTGATCTAATCCGACGAGGCAAGATTGGCATCTGGTCAGGAAATTCCAGTATTTTCCGGTACTTTTTCAAAGTAAATTATATCGGTCAAGGTTAAATTCCCGTCTATATATTGATTCTTGAGTAGATCGATTTGAAAGGTGATCGGCAGATGGAGCCGAAGATAACGGCGAAGGGGCTGAAGCTCTGGTATGGGGACAAGTTGACATTGGACGATGTCTCCTTGAACATACCCGAAAAGGCCGTCACCGCGATAATAGGCCCTTCAGGCTGCGGGAAATCGACACTGATCAAATGTTTCAACCGTATGAACGACCTGGTGAAGGGATGCAAGGTCTCCGGGGAGGTGACCTTCGACGGTTCGAACATCTACCGGAAAGGCGCGGACGTCATCGATCTGAGGAGAAGGGTGGGCATGGTCTTCCAGAGACCGACCCCATTCCCATTCTCCATTGGCGACAATGTCTCCTACGGCTGCCGGATGGCGGGGCTGAGAGACCGGAAGATGATCGACGCCATAGTGGAACGGTCGCTGAGGAAGGCCGCGCTCTACGAGGAGTTGAAAGGGAGGTTGCACGAATCGGCAATGAACCTCTCTGGCGGGCAGCAGCAGAGGATGTGCATTGCCCGAACCATCGCGATGGAGCCAGAGGTCATCCTGATGGATGAACCCTGTTCGGCCCTCGACCCGATAGCCACCAAGAAGATCGAGGACCTGATCAAGGAGATCAGGAAAGAGTACACCGTGGTCATCGTGACGCACAACATGCAGCAGGCTGCAAGGGTGTCTGACTATACCGCGTTCATGCTGATGGGAAAGTTGGTGGAATTCAACGAGACGGGGAAGGTCTTCGAGAACCCGGACGAACGGGAAACGGAACGGTATGTCAGTGGTAAATTCGGCTGAGACGATTCGAAAAGTCAAGGAGGTAAATGGAATGGTCTGCAAATGCAACAACTGCGGAATCCAGTATGTGGAGTCATTAACGGAATGTCCTTATTGTGGGGTCCCCAATCTACGGCATCTTCAGTTCGTGAATTCGGTCCAGAAGCTAGGAGCTTTTGAACGAATGATGGAGTACAAGGAAAGACACATAAGGTCAAGAAACAACTGAATCCCTTAAGGCGTCATCCTTTTTTGATCCACTATCCTTTAACTTTTTTCCCATGACGATCGTTGTCTTCTGATTTGACATCACCATCGAGTACGTTTTAGAAATATGAAAATTTCCGATACATAAAGCAAGGACATCACCGTTATTAACATTACATCGGCTCCGACGTCCATGGAAACTCGAAAGGTGCAGGTGACGGGTAAATCAACTTACGTCGTGTCCCTGCCAAAGAAATGGGTGAACTCCATCCAGATCAAGAATGGCGACAGTGTGGCCATGATCCCGTTGCCCGATGGCACGATGCTCATCAACCCCAAGCTGAACAGATCGGAAAGGGATCAGTCCAAAAAGGTGGTCCAGGTCGACTCTGGAGACACCGAGCAGTTGTTCCGCAAGTTCATAGGCGCGTACCTTGCCGGTTACAATGTGATCGAATTTCGATTGAGCGGTTCGGGGGAGAAAGAGGCACGGCGGAGATCCACGATCTGTCGCACCGGGTGATCGGTCCGCAGCTTATTGAAGAGACGTCCAACACCATGACGATGCGCGATCTGCTGGATTCGAGCGACTTTTCCCTTCTGAAAGGGGTGAGGAGGATGTACATGATCACCCGGGACATGCATCTGGGAGCGGTCAATTTGCTCCGCCTGCATAATCTCGAAACGGCGAATGAGATCCGGCATCGGGACCAGGAGGTCGACAAACTCTATTGGATGATCGCCAAACAGTACAATCTGATTGTCAAGGACGTCTTCTTCGCGGACAAGATGGGGATGCAGCCACTGGAATCTCAGGGATATCTGCTGGTCGCAAGAACGCTGGAACGCATAGCGGACCACTCCTCCCGGCTGGCTCTATACGCCACACAGGTCGATGAGAAGGATCCCATGGTCAACAAGATCTTGACCATGGACGCGGAAGTGGTCAAGCTAATGGACGACGCCATGAACGCATTCTACGTGAACAAGTTCGATGGCGCTGACGAGGTGGTGAACCGCTCCAAGCTCATGATCCACAAGATCGAGAACCTGACGCATGAAGTGCTTGGATTGAAGGGAGACGCGTCAAGCATAGTGCCCCTGGCCTACATCGTCGACTCCCTGGAACGGACCAGGGCATATGCCTCGGATATCGCTGAGACGGCCATCAATCATTACTATGTCACCGACTTCAATGATACGGTGAAGCCGGTCATCTAAACCGCAATATACGGGCCTGCATCGCCCCGGTACGCACTGTCCTATAAGATATTCTGAACATAGAATATCTGAATTAATGTAGTCAGCCCTGCCCCACCTGGTCAGCTGATCGAATAGGTATATCCAGGTTCATGAAAAGTTCGGCCTCCTTCGGAGACAATACGAGTCTCCCTTACATCGACCTTGTTATAAATTATCGGCAGGATATCGGAAAGGTCGTTACTTTCAACGCTAAACTTCGCCGACGCCTTAGCCTCATCATTCCCGTTAAACGCGATGCTCAGACCGGCCTCGGAGAACATGGAGCAATCGTTACTGTAGTCTCCCACAGCGAACGTCTCTTCCTTGGAGATGCCAAGAGCGGCTTGGATGCTCCTTGCTATCTTACCCTTGTCCGAGTGCCCGCATCGGATCTCCCATCTCGGCGGCTGGTTTTGTCGGTCAAAATGCAGCTCGTTACTTACGTAGCTGTCAAAGGCATACTGCCTTCTCAATTCTTGAGCGAAGGCCCCGATACCGCCTGAAATGATGACCGCCAATCCTCGATGGGTCTGAACTGCATTGAGCACATCACCTATTCCCTTCATCCGAGGAGCATTCCGTGCCAGCTCCAGGAGTTTGTCCTTTGTGAAACCATGACCCATCATTTCTTTCAGGACCAACCCATTGAGGTGCGTGTCGTACAGAAGGTCACCATCGACCAAGTCGTAGAACCACCTGCAGTCGCAGCCGATCGCTTCCTGACAATACTGAAATGAGGATTTGTGCTGAAGGAGCACGCCATCCATGTCGAACAGGAATAGTTTGTACATGATTCACCTGATGCAATTATCGATCTCTAGGTCGCGGGCCGCTGGTCCTTGACCGTGTTCCAAAGAACCGACAGGAGAAGCATGGATCGCTCGGAGCCAGCCGTATTTTTCATCGATGGTCAATTTCCCGAACATCTGATCACAACTCTGCCATTTTAAAATATACCAAAGAATAGTCCTGGCCAAGTTCTAACGATTTATTGAGGAACATTTTTGCATCCTCATGATCGCCGAGACCTTTCAGGGCAAATGCCAGATTATAATGGGCCCAAACACTCTGGGATCGATCCGCAACGATTCCAATAGATGAATCTTAGCCTCCTCCATATCGCCAGAGCTCGATAGTATTCGACCCAGTTCAAAATGCGCCTCGAAATTGTCGGGGTCGATCCTGATCGCATGAAATAAATGGCCCGTTGCTCCTGCAATGTCTCCAAGTTCGCGCAGAACTTTTCCCAGTTTCTGATGGGCCGGGGCGTTCTCAGGGTCCAGATTTAGGGTTATGATGAAGTGGGACAAAGCCCCTTCCCTGTCTCCTGAATCCTGTAGCATCGTCGCCAGGTCGAAATGTGCGGCGGAGAGGTCGGGGTCGATCCTCAATGTCTCTTCCAAGTGACATATCGCACCAACGTGATCACCTAAGTACTCCAAGGCCATTCCCAAAGCATAATGGACGGGGGCCTGGTCCGGATCGATGCTCACGGATTCGATAAGTTGGAACAACGCTCCTTTCATGTCACCGGCATTGCCAAGCCTTATCGCCTGGTTATAATGCCTTTCAGCATTATCCTGGTCCACCCCCGTTTCACTTTCCATGTAGCTTCATTCTATTGTCACAATTAAGTCATTGGCCAAATATAAAAATGAGAACAAGTGAAATATGGAATAGGTTTTATGAAACAAATTATTCCAAATGCCTATATATTCTTAGGCGAAAAACAGAACCATCTGATTCTTCTTCCGAACAATTATGTCAAATAACCCGGTCTAACAGGTCGCCTCCTTCAGGATCGAGTAATGGACGAACATCCTGTCCGCTTGTTTCAGGGCGAGGTTACGTCGTTTAGACCTGACCGACTCCCCCACCTTCCCTTTTGTCTCGAGAACATCGTATCGACCTCCAGCGCATGTGGTATCCCCGGTGGATCATTGTGGTAATGAACTGGAACGGATGAACAAGGGCATCCTTATCTTTGGCGTCACTTTCCCGAAAATTTATTGTAACAACTATAATAAAAAGGATGCCACACTCTTCGGAGAGTTATTCACCACAATTCTTGTCGACCGAATTTAAAGCTTGAGAACATAGTTCTAGTAGAATGTGGTAAAATCTTGCTCAAGCTCTTAATAACATCATATCAGGTTACAGTCTCACCTCTCATCTGAGAGGTAATGGGAGGATATTGGAAATGAATGCATTGGAATTTGTGTCAGGTTTGAATAGTTCGGGCATGTCGTCAGAAATATCTACAGAAGTCGGCGCTGATGGCTCTGCTTCTGAATATGATTGTAACTGTTCGAACTGTAGCAACGAGAACTGCGGCAATTGTAACTGCAGCAACTGTAATTGCTAGAACACAATGGAATAAGAAATTCGGTTTGGCGGGCCAGGCACTTAAAACCCCTCAGCATTTTTCAAGAGGATTAACATGGCTTTGATAAGGAATGCTTGGTACCTTACCAACTACTCTTGCAACTGCAAATGCAGATGGTGCTATGCGGAATCTGAGATAAAACAAATCTGCAAAGAAGAAAAAATCATCCCCCTTTCCGAGGCTAAGGAAAAGATAGACTTCCTAAAGATGACTGGCACAGAGAACGTAATCCTCCTTGGCGGAGAATCGACGCTATTACCTTATTTTGTCGCGCTTGTTGAATACATTAAGGATCAGGGAATGATCCCTTCCCTAATTACGAACGGAGTACTGTGCGCGAACAAGGAATTTCTGGACGATGTATTCAAAGCTGGGCTCAATCACATGACTTTCTCACTTGAAGGCCACAATGGGGATATGCACGACTATGCAACAAAACATCCAGGAAGCTTCGACTGTATTAAGAAAGCAGCCAATATTTGCAAGAAAAAAAATTATGAGTTCAGCACGCTCACGACGATATCGGCGCTCACCGCGCCTTTTGTCAAGGAGATTGCGGTCACATCGAGCAAGTTAGAACCGATGAATACCGTTTTCAACCTCTGTAGCCCCTCTGTCTCCAGAGATAACTATGAGCATGTTCTTTCTCCTTTTGAGTATGCCAGAATAATAGAAGACCTAGGGCTTTTCGTCATAAAGAATGGAATTAAGTCCAACATGATAACGGCAATGCCAAAATGCCTATTCTCTAGGAAGAACAGGAAAAAACTTGAGAATGCCAAGTTCATAACTTCGTCTCGTGGATGCCAAGTATTTGGGGACAAAGCGCTTGTCGTCGACTTCAACGGTGAAATACTTCCCTGCGCACACTGGTCAGGGCTGTCGATTGCGAACATCAAGAACATCAAGGATAAGACCCAGTTCGACGAGATGTGGGACAAGAAGGAAGGATTGATCTTCCGCGAGTCCGTATGGAAGTACCCCTCAAAGGAGTGTGTGGACTGCAAGGAATGGGGAAAGACCTGCGTAGGTGGGTGCATCCTTTTTTGGCTAAAGTTCAGGCCTGAAGATGAGATAAGATATCGAAACGATCTTCATGAACATTAAGAATAATCGCGTGGTGGGTCGAAGAGGGACTCTCACCTAATTTGATATGATCAATTTGAACTCGCCAGATATCAGTCCAAATAACTCCCGTGATGGCACGCTAACTAGCTCCCCGCCAAAACGGGTGTTTGCAGACAACCAAACGGAAGAAACGAACTAAGTACTGGTCAACGTTGGTTGAAAAATCACTATTTTGAAATGGCTAAGATTCAACCGCCCTTACAAACCTAATACAATTTCCTATCTCATTCCAAGATTTCGAGAATAGTGATACCCGATCAGCTTACCCACCAGATTCATGCCCACTACCATTGTTATCAGTAAGAAGGCGGCTGCATACACCTTTTGCATCAGTACAGGATTTCCGGCCGAGACATCGTACAGCTGATAGATCATCACTGGCAAGGAAGCGGATGGTTCAGAGATAGAGGTCGTGAGGAACATGGCAAATCCCGCCGTAAATAAGACCGCGGCCGTTTCCCCGATTATTCTACCAATTCCAATCATTGTACCGCTGGAGATCGCTGGAAGAGAACTTGGAAGAACTATCTTCTGTATGGTTTTCCACTTCGAAATCCCCAGAGCGTATGATGCTTCGCGGTATGTATGCGGGACCGCCTTGATGGCCTCGAAGTTACTTATATACAGGATCGGCACAGCCATGAATGCAAGGGTCAGGCCTCCCGCTAGCAAAGAGAACCCAAACTTAAGATAGAGGACGAACAACATAAAACCAAAAGCCCCGAATATGATTGAGGGGGTGCTTGAAAGCGTGCTAATCGCAATATAGGAGATCTTGAACATCCGCCCTTCAGTCGTTGTGTACTCATGCACGTATAACGCTGCCATGAGGGTCAAAGGAGCAGCGAGCAAAATGGCGACCCCCACGAGCATCAATGAACCAGTCGTTGCGTTGAGGAATCCTCCACCGCTTAGTTGGGTCTCTGTAAGGTAGTCAAGATGGAATTCCAATCCACCTCTGACTAAAATGTCCCCGATGATGTAGGCCACAATCGATATCATGATGATGGCGATCGAGCAGAGGCCTAATGTCATGAATCTATCTGATCGGTAAAGCCTGGACGAGGGGTAGAAGGAATTCTTAAGCTTGGTAATTTGCACCTCTTCTAAGTCTATTTCTTTCAAATGGTCGTTCTCTGGCACAACTCTTCCCAGGAGTTTCTTAATGATTGGTTTGAATTTAGAGAATCCTTTCTTACTCCTGGTCCAGAACTTATCTTTGGTGACCACCAGGAGGGTGTAGTTTAGAACTAGAACGAATAAGAATAGAATAAGTGCAATCGAGAACAGACCATGACGAGTTTGATCATTGGCGTAGGCAGCCGTGAAATTGACTGCGATGGCACTAGTCATCGTCGCACCACTAGAGAAGACCGATTGGGGGATCGAAGACGAATAGTTCATGATCATCAGGACTGCCATTGTCTCCCCCAAGGCCCTTCCTATCCCGAGGATGATCGCTGCCAGAATACCAGATTTGGCGTTCTTGAAAATGACTCTACGAATTGTTTGCCACTTCGTTGCCCCCAAAGCAAGTGATGCATCCTTCATTTCCGGGGAAATCGATGATATCGCCTCGTAGGAAAGCGCCATGATTATCGGGAATATCATGATCGCTAGGACGATTGAGGCTGTCATCATAGAGCGCCCTAATTCATAGGGACCGTGAAAGAACGGTATAATCGAGCCGATGGTCGCATCGATCGAAGGGTAGAGCGTACTCGCAAGCACGGGTCCGAATGTCAATGCCCCCCATAACCCGAAAATAACCGACGGTATGCCAACCAGTATTTCCATTGTCGGCTTTATCACTCGTCTAAGATTCGTAGAACAGTACTGGGAAAGAAAAATGGCGCAAGCCAGTCCAGCCGGGGCGGCCAGAGCAATGGCGATGAGCGTCGTAATCACGGAACCAGCGATGAAACCGAGGATGCCAAAACTCGGCTGACTTCCCCCAGTTATTATATCGATATCGAAAGTTGAACTGCTACCGATGCTGTTGTTGTTTGTCGAAACTAGAAGCTCAATCGTCGCGCTACCATTCCGATCAAGATAGACCTGTTGGACCTCCGAACTGCTGGACAGTATGGTCCCGTTGGTCAACACGCTTACGTTCAGGCCTCTAGGAATATTCGCCAGCGTTAGCCCTAAATGGTTATCCCCTGCATCTAGGATTGTCATATTCCAATGCGTTATTGCGCCGGGGAACACCGGTATGTTTCCCGGTCGGGCACTGTTGATCATGCGAGTTGACTTGGCATCAAATGATAGATTGAATGTGTCAATCGGCTCGCTTCCGTTGAGCGCATATGCTTCGACCGACAGATTATAAACTCCGTCCACAGCGGTCAAGAATCGCGGGAGAAAAGAGAAGTTCAATTGCTCCCCGGGACTCAAGGAAACTTTCGCCGACTTGTTTGAGTTATTCCACTCGGGGATATTTAGGAATGGTGAAAAGTAAGCCGGTGCCGATATTCTTAGCTCGAGTATCTGTTTAATATCGCCAGTATTAACAAGGCTAAGAGGGACATTTATCATCGATGAATCGAGACCTTGGGCGAACACTGTGCCCCTATCCTTCCCAAAATCAATACCTGCGGTAGAGACATTGACAAGTATGGCATAGGGCTTCTCTATATTACTGTTCTCGCCCATTACGACGACGTTGAGTACGTAACTCCCAAGCCCTGTTGACATCAAGATACCGTTTACATCGCTCGAATTTCCGGAATCAACCTCTAAATTGCTAGTCTGTTCTTTTGTTGAAAAACTTATTCCTGTCTGGTTTTCGAATGATAAGTGATAGACGTCATACAGAGCTCCCGTATTCACCACCGATATGGACAGATTTCGTTCGCTGAATGGATCCATGTGGACATGAGAATCAGAGACTTCTATGGTGAAATCATAGGGCATCACCTCAGCTGTCAGATGTGAGGTGATGGTGTATCCCGGTTGAGCTTGTGCATTAAATGCTGTCGTTGTCAGCATTTTGGACGGGTCGTTCCCTATAAAGCCGGATAGGCCCTCGCTGCCAACCAACGCAAGGATCAGAAGTACGATACACAGCATCGAAATTGTCGAGCCCTTGAGTATCCACACGATCGACCTCTCGGAGTATTTGAACAGCAAAAGAATGTTTGACTCCAGAGCTATAAGGGCAATTAATAAAAATGCCTGTATTGAAGTATTGACCTCGGTGCTATTGAGAAAGAATTTAGGATAAAGAGATAGTCCGACCAAGGATATGATGAACACCTGAAATTGCCATAGAAATAATGCGATCCGCAGATTCTTCCTTATTTTCACAATTATCAACGATTCGACAATTATCAAGATGACAGAAAGTATTGAAGTTCCATCCATCCACGATGCAAACATCAATAGGAAAATGAACGAAAGCAACTGGAAAGAAACTAAGGACAATGTTCTTCCATCAATCTCTTTCATAGCCAGTTGGCAAGAAGGAACATCGTAGTTAATGTTAATCTATATAGTTCAATAATGATACAATTATTATTGTGATAATTAGAATCCAGAATCAAATAGAACAATCAAAGATGGCACGAACATAAAAGAAAAAAGGAAAGTGTTTGATCTAACTCAACCTGCAGGCTTACGAGTATATGCTGATGAAGCCGGTCGCCTTGCAGAAGTTGATGTTGTTGCCCGAGTCCGTACAGAACTTGATGAACGTTGCAGTTATGCCGGTCGGCTGGCCCATGGTAACGAGAATCAGGGGCCTGGTGGCAGCGTATCCGCCAGTTGTGCCCTTCACACCGGCTAGGATCGATGCGGTGGTTGGGGCAACCTGGGTATCGGTCTTGAGCTTTGCAAAGGAGAAGGCGACTGCCTGTCCACTGCTGGTTGAGACCATACCGTACGAGGTAAAGCCGATTGCGTCCTTGTCTCCGGTGACATCGGTGATCATTCCGGTGTTGCCGTTCGAGCCTTTCATGTTGTACGATGCCGAAGCCGCATAACCTGTCCATGCTGAGGAGGAGAAGTATGCGTCAGTGCTTGAGCCAGCAAGGAACTTCGTCGCGAAGGCGTCTTGGGTTCCGGAGCCGTCTGCCCGGTAGTGAACGTTGAGGGGTTCCGCCTTATGTGTGGCGTCCATTGTGGTCCATGGGCCGGTCGTGAGGCTAAACTCAGATACCTCTAAGCCGGCGAGGCCTCCCCAAGTCGTTATACTGGGTGCAGTAGTAGCGGTCCCATAAATGGCTTGGGCAATGACCGTGTCCATCTGCAAGTCAGCCGCTGTGAGACCGAATTCTTTCTCGGCGGCGGCACCTACAAACATAACAACTCCATCGTAGGCGATGGTGGTTGCAACCATGCTTGGGTACTTCGAGGTGGTTCCGGCCGTTGTTCCGTCAATGGTGTTCGAGATCATTGCAACATTGCAGGTACCTTGCTCGAGAGAGCTCAGACCCTGGGGGCTACCGATGCTGTCAACAGTTACCTTCGATGAGGTGTAGTTCGTCATGAACGCTGGCGCTGCATAGGTCATGAAGTCGTTGACGGTGGTGCTTCCAGAAACAACGAGATTTCCGCTGTTAACATCGACGTTGCTCAGCTGCTTCGACTGATCGTTCTGCCATCCTGATTCCCAGATGTAGAATGCGGAAGCGGCTGCGACAGCTATTAGCACCAACATTAAGGTGGCCACAATGGGCGATATAGCTTCAGCATCCGCTCTCAGCTTTCTGAGGGATACTTTTTTCCGTTTAACTTTCATGTCTTTCATTTATTACCTCTCCCTTAAGACGAACTTCTGCGGTCCCATGTTGAGGGCCTAAGTCCGTGGGCTTCTGCCCGAAAATAACTTACGAGGAGGGGGGTTCTTACGCATTACTCAAATGAAAAAAATAGAGAATATGCGCCCACCATATTCAGTTTTTTTTTTGATAATAAAGAGATAACATACATCCGTTTTTCTCTATAGCGAACGGTTTAATAACCTGCCTCGTTCGAATCATGGCGAGAGATAAATGAACCTAATGGATGGACTGAGATCCCGTCAAAAGAGAGGGCATCCCTGAGAATCTACCCCTTGACATGAGGGACCGTGCCCTCTTGATCAAGAAGGCTGCAGAGCTAGACAAACAATATTCAGAGGAAGAGGTTGTTTCAAACAACGTCCTTATCCAAGAAATAATGGCATACATGCGAAAGGTCAGGGACAAGAAGAAGAGCACGATCAATATGACCTATCCAGTCGCTCCGCCTTTCGCCTTCGTGAACATTATCTTCAATAATACCGAAGGTGAGTTCAATTATCTGATAAGGGAACCGAAACTGAAGAACGACGAGAAGGAAACACTCGCGCTTCTAAGAAAGAGATTGGAGGCGACGATGAACCAGGAGGAGGTCCCCATCGTTGAGAACATCATTTTCACGGAGTCGGAACCTCTTAAGGACTACCTCCGAGCCAGATATGAAGAGACGATAAAGCTATATGATATCAGACTTGAGGATCGGCGCAAACAGGTACTGCTCTATTACCTGGAAAGGGAGTTGCTGGGACTCGGACGTAGCGACCCGGTTCTGAAAGACCCCTTCATCGAAGATATCAGCTGCAACGGGCCTCGAACTCCCATGTACATATATCCATCGCATCTTTGGTTCGATGAAAACAAACGTAACATATGAAAGCGAACTGGAACTTAACAAGTACGTCATAAAATTAGCCCAGATATCGGGAAAACATGTTTCCATCTACCAGCCGATATTGGATGCGACGCTTCTGGATGGAAGCAGTATCAACCTCACCTTGGGGTCGGAGGTTACCAGGAAAGGATCCACGTTCACGATTCGTAAGTTCTCGCACGATCCGATCTCCCCGATCGACCTGATACGATTCCATTCTGTTTCACCTCTGCAGATGGCGTATTTCTGGATGCTCATCGAGAACAAGAAGTCCATTCTGGTATCCGGAGGAACTGCCAGTGGAAAGACCACTCTTCTTAATGCTATCTGCATGTTTATAAGACCAGAGGACAAGATCGTGTCGATTGAGGATACGCCTGAGATACATATAGATCATACGAACTGGATCCAATCGGTATCTAGAACCGGTTATGGGGCCGGCTCATCGTCAAGCGGTGCTTCAGGAGTGCCTGGATCCGGTAACCCAAGACCGGGAGACATAACGCTGTTCGATCTACTGGTGGCAGGCCTCAGGCAAAGACCGGAATACATCATTGTGGGTGAGGTGAGAGGCAGGGAGGCCTCTACGCTTTTCCAGGCGATAGCCGTTGGTCATGCCTCGATGAGCACGATCCACGCCGGTTCAATAGATGAGCTTCTTCACAGGGTAGAAAATGAGCCGATGAACATTCCGAGGTCGCTTTTCCAGAGCCTCGATGCTGTGGCTTTCCAGTCGCAGGTCTCAATAAATGGCAAGATGGTCAGAAGGATAAAGACCATCGTGGAGATACTCGAGGTTGAAAAGGATAACAAGAACCTTCTGACCAACGATGCGTTCAATTGGGACCCGAAGGATGATAGATTCGATTTTTCCGGCAGGAGCTTCATCCTTGAGAACATCGCCAGGTCCACCGGAAAGCGCCTGGATTTCATGATGAAGGAGATGAAGAAAAAGGAAGCGTATCTCATTCAGATGGACAAGAAGAACATCCATAGCTATGAAAAGGTGAGTAAGGCGATCAATGACTATTATGTTGACCCAATCGCGGCAGCCTCGAATTGGACAAGATGGGATGAGAGATGTTCTCAAGAAAGAACAGTAAGGCTAAGGTCAAAGGACATCCATTGTCCGACAGATACAATACTTTTTGTTATAGGATACTGGGGAAACGGTTGGAGAACGATAAGAAGAACGTTTCCTTGGCCGAGAAACTGAGCCAGGCAAACATGGGGATCACCCCTGGCCTCTATCGGGCCCGTAACATCATCACATCCATGTTGGTGGCAATCGTGTCCCTCATGGTCACGTTTTTCGTCTTTATGATCGCACTTCAATTAGGGATTTGGTACATCCTGGTTCCTTTCCTTTCTGGGGCTGCGGCTCTAGGTACGTATTTGATAATGCCAATAACGGTGATGGCAAAACGGTCTAAGCGAGGGGCTTTGATAGAAAAGGAACTTCCATACACATTGAGCGAACTGGCCATCATGGCTAGCACTGGCCTATCACCGGTTGAAATATTCAGGAGGATCGCAAAAAGAAATGAGAGGGAAGCCATCTCGGCGGAGTTCAAGAAGATCGTTTACAAGATGGACATAGAAGGTAAGGACCTTATCTCTGCCATATCCGAAACAGCCAGGGAATCACCTTCCTTGGGCTTCAGAGAGACCCTTTGGGACCTGGCTAACATGGTGCATCAAGGGGGCAACCTTGACGAATACCTTAGGAATAAGGCCGACGACGTAATGAGGATGAAACGGGAGAACCAGAAGGCGTTCATAGAAAAGCTTGGGACCTATTCGGACCTGTACATCACATTGTTCTGATCGGTATTCTTTTCCTCTGCATAGGGGCGTTCCTGATGGATGCCATGGGCTCATCGTTCGGCGGTATGTCGTCAGATATCATTCTACTGGGGTTGACCTGGGGGATGCTTCCGATCTCCGTCCCGTTTTCGCGTTGTTGATCTCATCGGCATATACAAAGGTGGAGTGAAATCATGGGCCTTAGGAAACCTGCGGTATTGATGTTGGCTGCAATGATGATGATCATCGCCACCATTCCCCTGATGTCCATGCCAGCCCAGGATCGATTCCGGGTTCTTTTCCGTATACCCCGAATAACAAATCCACCATATCGACAAACACACCAGTGATCTTCGTGGAATTTAATTCTCACAATTGGAGTTAAAAAGCGAAACGGTCAGTATCGTCGGTGGATCAGACGGATGTTACTTATCTCGGAACCAGAACGATCATGACCAATAACAATGTGACCTATACTGTCTTACCAGATCTAGCCCTGAGAGATGGCCATCACAATGTCACGGTCAATCGGTCATGGATAAGGAAGGGGCAGAGCATATCTATAATGGGATTCACAATCGTGCGCTTCTCAAAGCTCAGCCGACATTCAGCACCATCACATTATACGTGCTGGTCTTCGCTGGCTTGGGATTGTTGTTCTTCGGCATAATATTGTTCATATTTGAAGAGAACAAGGAATTTCTCATTAAGGAAACATTTCAAAAAGAACCCCATTCCAAAGAAAGTTTATTATGCTCGTGATTCCGGCGGTATCAGCATTTTTCTTCATGCTCCTGTCCCTGTCATTTTTCGAGGGCGCTCCGGGTGCATCCCCATTCATTACAGAATACATTCTGGTCATCGGTATCTTCATACTATTGCTGCCTTATGCATTGTATGTACAGAGCGAAAAGAAGAAGAAAGTGGAATATGAACGGTCCTTCTCTCAATTCCTTTACGAGATGGCCGACGCGATGAGAGGTGGCATCGACCCTTCAAAGGCGGTGATCGAGCTGTCAAAGACCGATACCACCATCCTTAGTAAGCATCTCAAGATTGCGGCGAACGGACTTGAGATGGGGCGTCCCTTTGAAGAGGTTATCGAAGCGATGGTCAAACCGATCGACAGCAGATTGATCAAAAGATATGCCTCATTGATCGGAGAATCGGCCAAGATCGGCGGCGAGGTTTCGCAAGTGGTGCATCGCGCCGCCAAGGACATGGATGACCTTATCAAGATAGATCTGGACAGAACTAACAGCCTTGCCATTCAGGGTTCCACGATTTACATATCATTCGGTGTCCTGATGATAGTGATATATCTGCTGATCTCGATCTATCCAACCCTTGGGTCCGCTAATCTGGGCAATATGTTCTCAAATAGCGGGTCGGGGCTCAATTCGGCATCGGCCGCAACCACAACGACAAGAATGTCTTACATAACCATAAAACAGAGATTCCTGGATCTCATCATGGTAACGGGCCTAGGGTCCGGCCTGATCATTGGGGTCTTCACCAATGGGAAATTGAAGTATGGATTGTTGCACGGTCTTGTGATGATGTTGGCGGGAGCGGTCTTCCTGTTGATAATGATGGGTTGAATAATATATCCAATTCACACTTATCTCAGATAGTCATTGGTGCCTTGGAAATATGTCTGCATTATTATTTAATATTGTAAAATATATTTAGGCCAGATCATCATGTGTCAATCTCCCAACTGAGGATATACCATGATCGATTCGTGAATTATTAATCTAATGTGCCTCGAATATCTGTAAGTGGAGAGCTAATGAGGGCCCTGCCTCGAAATATTTGCACTGTATCACAAATGAACGCATCTAATCCGACATCAAGAACGGAGCACTTCTGCCGAACCGAACAGATTCGATGATATTGCCTCTCATTGGTTGGTGTGGGTAAATTGAATTTCAGATGATTGAATGGTGACAAAAAATCCAAAATATCCTAATTTGGATACATGACCCTACGATCAATAGCATCCGGCATTGCTTGATGATATGATCATTTAGGTCTCTAAAGCTTTTCTGATGGGACGAAGAGAGCCTTCCAAACTATTCCAAGTGAAATCTTCTTACCTCTCACAGAGCTTAAGAGATTCAAAATCTCGTGTTCTCCCAGAAATCGCCCCTTTTTCTTACGATTAACCGATGGGCCATCGTTAATAAGGTCACACTCGAGCTGTGAAAGAACCTATTGCATAAAGATAAGCGTATAACCTTCTTATGGCGGACAAATCGGACCTAATGGTTAGGGATCGGCCCTCACCTGTTCACAAGTGTAATCGATAGCTACTTACGGATGATTTTGAACATTGAGAAATGCGGCCAATCGAAAATGGCCCCAATTTGAAATTCATTCGAACAATGGAAGATATCATCTTATCGAGCTTCGTACAGACTTGTGAAACCCGCCGTACGCGCGAGGGCGAGATTATTATTAGGGTCAGAGAGCCAGTTGACAAAAGTCTTCACATCCCCGGTCGGCTGTCCATTACTCAAGAGGATCAGAGGTTGCCATAGTATGTATGGGGACGTTACGGATTTATCGACCGAATCGATCACATGTTGATCGGTGGCACTGATGCCGTTCCAAGAAAATACTGCTGCGCCGTTGGCTCCGGAGTATGATCGGACTGATCTTATCGAACCGATGCCGATTCCATTTCGGTCATTCATGCATTTATCTAACAATGTTTGTTCTCCATCAACGCCGATGGAGTTATCCATCGTCGATGAAGGGTGGATTCCGTTTACTTGCGTTAGGTTAAACGCTGTCGAGAAGAACATATCCTGGCTATCGGAACTGTCCGTCCGGTAGTAGACATTCAACGGTTCACCGGCCAGGAGATCCGCACCGACATCAACGGAACCCTGAGCATTCAGGACTGTCTCGAGATCACCCCAGGTCTTGATGAAACCGGATGTTGCTCCACCCCAGGATGGCAAGGAAACTGGAATTCCGGGCACGCCCTGAGTATATGAAATCATGGTGGCTGATGTTCCCGAAGGAGATACATCAACTGCACTCGAGGGATGTCCTGCCTGACCAAACTCGGAAAAGGTCACTACGTTTCCAATTTGGCTAATTAATTTCCAGCCACTAGGGAGGGTCGCCGAGAATGCTGAGGCGACCTTTACGCCATTCATGGGAACTTCAATTATCACTGGTACCAACGTTCCGTCTGGCAAGGTGACCATTATTATTCCAGGATTTGTTGCGTCAGTGAAAGTGAGAGTGTCTTTCACTTCCTTGCCAGAGCTGCCATCAATAAAGTTACTTTCAGTTGGAACCGCACCTGAAGGGTTATCCGAAGCGGTGGAAATTGCACAGCCGCCCAAGGCGGGACCGGTGATCGCGACATTACCGTCCACCGGAACCGATGCGCTCCACTCGCTGTATGGGGCCAGGGCAGTGCTGAAGGCTATTGCCACATCGTTAGCTGATTCCCCTGCGGTAACATCGAAAGTGACACTCGATATTTTATCCGGAAGAATCACGATGATAGATCCGGACAATTTGGCTTGGCCAAATGCAAGATTATCCTCGACAGAAGCGATCGGAATTCCGTCTAAAAACCCGCTTTCATCCGGTAGGGCTCCGGAAACACCATCAGAGACAATTGATTTGCTAAAACCGCTTAGGGCCGGACCGGTGATCGCGACATTACCGTCCACCGGAACCGATGCGCTCCACTCGCTGTATGGGGCCAGGGCAGTGCTGAAGGCTATTGCCACATCGTTAGCTGATTCCCCTGCGGTTGCGACCACTGTAACCTTCGTTACACCGTCCGGAAGAATTACAACTATCGTTCCAGTTTCGTCTGCCGTAGAAAAGGCTAGGTTGTCCGTTACGGCTTTGACGGGAGAACCATCGACGAAACCGCTCTCGACAGGCAAGGCACCAGTAACACCGTCGGTTGCGGTAGAGGGTTGACCGCCTATCGAAGGACCGGAAAATGTGACCACGTTTCCGATTTGACTGATAAGGTCCCATCCGACCGGTAGAGCGCTTTGGAATGCTGAGGCGACCTGAACGGCGGTCCTAGGAGCACTGGTTATGAATATGGGTACTTTTGTGACACCGTCGGGAAGTGTGACGACAAAGTTTCCAACTGAAATTGCCGAACCAAAGGTGAGGGTATCCGTTACGCCTTGAACCCCGGATCGACCATTTAAAAAGCCGCTTTCCGAAGGCAGCGCACCTGACACAACATCAGTGGCCGAGGAAGCACTGTAACCGCTCTGCGCGGGACCGGAGATGGTAACTGTGCCACCGACCTGGACGGCCGTCCATCCGTTAGGTAACTTAGAGACGAAATCTGCCGCCGTTGCATCGGCGAGTGTCCCGGCAACGATATCCAAGGTCACTATTGCTTTGTCGGGAAGAGTTACTATAACTGTTCCAGCGTCGTGTGCATCATGAAAGGTCAGCGTATCGCTGACGGGAGCTGTCACGCTATTGCCATTCTGAAAATTGCCTTCTGTTGGCGGTGTGGGCACAAAATCGGAGGCATATGAGTTGCTGAAACCGGCTTGAGATGGGGCCGAGATTGTCACTGCTCCGCCAATGGGAACTGAGGCGGTCCAAGGGGAAGGCAACTTGTTTGCAAATTCTGTGGCGATTTCGTTGGCAGACTCTCCCACGGCAGTGACCATTGTTACCATCGAGGTATCCGGAAGAGTGACAACGAACGTTCCGACGGCGGTTGCTGCAGAAAAGGTCAGAGTATCGCTGGTGGGAGTGGTTGAATCGCCAAGCTTGAAGTCGCTATCCCCCAATGGCGTAGCGCCAGATTTGACATAGTTCGTGGTTGATGCGGTATAACCGGCTTGGGCTGGACCGGAGATGGTCACGATTCCACCCACCTGGGCAGCGGTCCATCCGCTAGGCAACTTAGAGACGAAATCCGTAGCGATTGTGTCGGCGGACTCTCCCACGGCAGTGACCAGAGTAATCTTTGCTCCATCTGGAAGACTGACTACTAATGTTCCGATAACCGCTTGGTTGGAAAAGGTCAAGGTGTCTTTTACTGGAATAGATCCGCTACTACCATCCTTGAAACCACTTTCAATTGGCAAGGCCCCGGAAACAAGATCGATAGCAGTAGATGGTTGACCAGTTTGATCTGGACCGGAGAAAGTGACCGCACCTCCGATCTGGCTGATCAGATTCCAGCCGTTCGGCAAGGTGCTTTGGAATGCTGAGGCCATCTCGACGGCCGTTCTTGGGGCAATGGCAATAGGCAGCGTCACCTTGGTGACCCCGTCAGGGAGCGTAACAATGACGGTTCCGGTCTTGCTGGCCTGGCCAAAGGTTAGGGTGTCGGTAATGGCCCGGACACCCACCTGACCGTTTACGAAGCCACTTTCAGCGGGTAGAGCGCCGGTCACACCATCCAACGCTACCGAACGGTGGCAATTGCTCATATATGGACCTGAAATGGTCAGCCCCCCGCCGACCGGGTCCGTGGCGGTCCATCCATTGTGAGTAACTAGGGCCGCTCTGAACGCCGTGGCGACGTCGTTGGCGGATTCGCCAACAGTAGTGACGACTGTTACCTGGGTAACACCGTCTGGAAGAGTGACAACGATCGTTCCTTCCTCAATGGCCTGGTTGAAGACCAGCATATCCGTAACCCTGCTGCCAGCATTGCCATCGGCAAAGTTATTTTGCAATGGCAGCGCTCCTGAAACCCCATTGGTTGCTGTCGCCTTGCTGAAGCCGGATATAGACGGACCAGATATGTTGATGACCCCGCCGACCGGGGCAGGGGCGGTCCAGCCATCATGCAGGATAAGTGCCGCTCTGAACGCCGTGGCGACGTCGTTGGCAGATTCCGCGGCGGTGACTTCTACCGGTATCACCGTTTTCGTATCAGGGAGGGTTATAATCACAGTACCAGGTGTGGTAGAGGCCTTGAAGGTCAAAGTGTCGTTGACATGCCTTCCCTTATTGCCATCGATGAATCCGCTTTCTATTGGTAGAGCCCCAGAGAATATCTCGGAGGCGGCCGACTTAACAAAACCGCTTTGGCTCGGACCGGAGATGGTCACGACCCCGCCGACCGGGGCAGGGGCGGTCCATGGTTTAGGCAGTTTAGAGACGAAATCCTTGGCAATATCATTGGCTGATTCATCAGCCGAAACGGTTACGGTTATTGTTGTCGCCTTGTCAGGGAGGGTCACGATCACGGTGCCGGGTGAAGTGGCTGAATTGAAGGTCAATGAGTCACTGACTGGAGTGACCGCCGTTCCGTCTACGAAACCGCTCTCTGTGCCGACCGAACCGGTCACGGTATTGATTATCTTGGGCGATGAACCGTAGTCTACAGCGGGACCAACAAATGTCACAGTTGAACCTGAAATTTCAGTCGCCATCCATCCACTGGGCATCGGTGAGTCTTTGAATTCCTGGGCAACTTCAGCGGCAGTCAGGTGGCCTGGTGGGACATTGACTGTAACATTTGTACCCAAACCGAGATCAAGCGTGGCGGCCCCTGATGATGTAGCATCATCAAATGTTATCACATATACCTGATTCGTACCGGCGCTCGAGGCAAGACCGAGGGACGCGGCCGATGTTCCCGTTGATGTAAGGTTCATTTGATAGATTGCCTGAGCAATGGTCTTGTTCATATTCATGGAACTGCCATCCCTTACGGTGATCTTATGAGCAGTAAGGGTGTCATTGGCGATGAACATGCATATTCCTTCATATCCGACCACCGTTTGAACCAGATTCGGATATGTCGTGCTTGTGCCGGAAACGACCTGGTCGATATCCTTGGAGATCATGCCCAGATCAACACGATTGTTCTCAATTGCGTATAACCCTGCCCCATTCCCAGGACTGGAGTATCCTATCGTGACACCAGGGTTGTACTTTTCGAATGCTGGTATCACTTTGCTCATCAGATCGGACATTGAGGAACTTCCCGCTATTGTTATCTGTGAAGGCGAGGCCATTCCGTTCGTGATATCCGATTTTATCGTATCCTGCCACCCTGAAATGAACACGAAGAATGCTGCACCAGCCGATACCGACATCAATACTAATAATAGTGTAGCAACGATTGGAGAGATGCCCCGTGAGTCCTCCTTCAGTTTTCGGAGGGATATCTTCTTGGGCTTAGGATTCTTCAATCTGCCCTTACTGATAGCATTGGCCGGCTTATTGAAATCGGCCGGATTCACGAAGGACTTGAGCATTGAATCGATTAATCCACCAAAATGGACCTAATAATCATTGTTCATGTGAAAAAAATAGAGAATAGGAGGATACCATTCTCATTTCGTTTTTTGATAATATATAGACGTCGTTGATCTAATATTCTCTATAGCTAACTGTACCCCTATAGGTTTTAAGGATCCAAAGATTGCCTATGAACGCAGAATTCCTTTAACCGTGATTATATGGAACGCTTAATGGCGCCATCCAAGTAAGCTATCGACCAGATCAATGAACCTAGGCATTCGAAGTTGACCGCTTGACCGTTGAATCATTGACCATATTGACTGCCTCATTCTGTTCCACCATCACTTTCACCAGGTCATCATCTATCTGCACCGCTCTGGCCTTGACCGCGTTCTCCAACAAGAAGTCGGCATATTTCAACAGCGCTCGCGGATTCCCTTTGGCCATTCCATTCAATGCTGCTATCGAATCGGCGGTGAACGGATAGAGAGCGTCCATTTCGTCGACCAGTCTTTTTGCTAGCAATCTCTTGGCGATCATCAGGCTTGATTCATTGACACTTAGGGGAGGAATGATGATCTTTCGGTTTAAACGTTCATTCAGGGTCTCGTTCGCTTGCAAGACGGCGCTGAAGTACTTTTCATCACCCGATAGCACGACCAACACGCCCGGAAGGATCTCATTTGTCACCACATATAGGATCTGCAGCAACTGTTCCATATCTTCCTTCTCGGGCAGACGGTGCAGATCGTTTATCAACAGAAATGAAGGAATGTTGGCATTCAATGCCTCTGCTATGACATGACCGATCTTCTGTCGGATCGTATGCAGCTCCCCCCTTGGATATTGTTTTTGAGGCTTTCTTTATCTCCTTTATCCACTTCCCAGATTTTGACCCCTTCCGTCCCCCTGCGCTCTTCTTATCCGACATTGATTCCAGGATGTTCCTAACCATCCACTGGGATTCAGTCGTAACGCCCCCCATGACGCAGAACGCCCCCCTCCTGCTTGCTTCGTTCTTCAACAGTAGGAGCCTTTCCGTCTTGCCTGCACCCAGCCCTCCCATCAAAGCGATGACCGCCTTGTTCTCCTTATTCAAGGTCTCTTCCCTGATCTCATTGATGTCCTTGTCGATGGACTGAGGGACGTGGAAGATGTCCACGTCCTCCAGATTCTCGCTTGAGAGGTCGCGGAAGGGATTGCCGCTCAGTCCGTAACGCTCGAAGCCGGTCTTTTCCATGATCACACCACCCTGTATCTTAGATCGATATTTATTCTTCCTTCTTCATATGTATAATAAACATTGCGGTCATATGACGCTCCCGTCATCCATTTAGGTATCCGGATGTAACGAGTTAAACCGTCAGCCGCATCCTTTGACAGGAACTGGACGATACCGTCAGCATAGAACCCGGAAAGAACCTCAGCCCATCTATCGAGCATCCCAAGCTCAACAAGCTGGATCACCACCGCACCGCTGCTCGTGCAAGCCGACTTAACGTCCTCCATCACACGTTTGAACTCCTGAGACGTCACGACCTTGCAGAAGATATGAAAGGGAATCGATGATCAAGAGACCTTTATTTTTCATATGGTCTTTCCAGAGGGTCGGCGCATCTCCCTCGACCAACGACATTTCTTCTTTCCACTAGCCTGGCAATGACTGGAGAGACCCGCAGCGACCTCGTGGGCATACGTACGAATATTTGCCATCCATTCTCCTTAGCGGTGGAGGCGATCACACCCACCATAATAGCCTTAGGGAGGGTCCACTCCTCCCTCGATAGATATCATGGACCCCTCCGGAACCTCTTTGATAAACTGGTTTAATCCGGGAATGCTAATAGGGATGCCCACCTAGCGATGATTCGAGAGTATCTATCTTAAGCATATTGACATTACAATATAGTTAAAAACATACCATATTGTATTCCCTTTCAATCCACATCTATGGATAGATATGAAGCGTGAGAATGGCCCCCCAAGTCGAGAATTCACTGAACATTTGGCATAGACTGAAAATTCTTTCCTTCTCACGCTTAGAGCATCGTCGAATAATCATTAGATTGAAGTTCGAAGTTTCTTCCACATCCATTTTACTAGCTTACTGCCCAAAATACCCTCAAGCAAACCGAAAGGGTATCCTATCGCGGCCCCCAGCGTGAGCATCGCCAGCGCTTCCTCGTAGGTCACAGACACTCACCATGCCATTGCAAAATATACCGTTACTGTTAACAAACATTGATCTGTTCTTCAATATCATGCTGACGCACCCGAGTGTCCTTTGACTAACTGATCGACCAGCACAAACAAACCGAGCACCAACAATATGCCCCAATCGAAGGCGAGATCTAAACCATTAGGAATATATGACGATCCTGGCACTATGATTCCTTGATAGAGCATCCGAGCCCCTTGGCCGATAGCCGATGCAGCCAACATGAGATATGCGAGCCGCCTACCATCTTGGATAAGTTTCACTCGTGCTTCGTTGTTTATAACATGAGACCAAGCTTCTTTGTAAGTCTATTCCTTTGCACCTTACTCTGAACGAGGTTTTGGGATACATCTTCCATGTGAGGTACTATTATTCAGAGTTTATTAACAAATCTAACTAAATATCATGCGTGATTATCATAAAAGATAAACAATACATGCCAAAATAATTACAATTAATAAGATTAACCATAATTGATTCAAAAAAACCAGCTCACCAATTCTACGAAGCTAACTATCAACCATTCAGGCGATCAAGATGACTGCTCTGAACTTATGATCGTCAAACAGGCGTTAAGGAGTTCTTCCGACATATCTTTCATTCTCCAACTGAATCGCAAATGGACTATAGACCTTAAAAGGCCTGATATCCAAGTTTAAAGAATTGATACTATATGCCAATAAATATATAATATATATAGTCTATATACAACATATATCACCAAATTAAATAATGTCATCAACTGTGGAATTTGCGTTAACGATCACGGATTTTCGAAATAAGTTAGATGGTAAATATGGGTGGCCATGATAATAATTTTCAGACGTAAAATCCAGCTGAAACAATGACGACGAGCCGCCTGTATTTCTCAAGATTATCTGAAATTCAGAAATGATAATTCACTGCGAAGATTTTTAAAACAACACTGGGTTTTCGACTTCAGAAGGAAGTCCAATCAATGGCCAAGAACTTCTTGTCCTTACCGACTTCGTCGATTGAGACTCCTCCTCTCCCCCAAGGTAATTATTAAAAGACGAGGTCGGTGCAAGTACATCTCCAATAAGTATCGAAACATGCGCTCAGTCAGCCCCTTCCAGGATTCACGATGGCGTATCGGAGACGAGCTAACAAATCCTTATCCCCGGGTGTTTGCAGTGTCAGACGCGATGCACTCATTGAAAATAATTATGGATGATATGAGCTAGGTAAGACTGCCAAGAATGAGAAAAGAGCAGTCGAATCATAATGGACGACGGATTAATGAAATCAAAGATAGAAAGAAAGAGGACTGGAAAAGCAACGTAATTCCTAGTATATACTTGACATAGGATTGGCTTTTCTATTTTCATCAGAGTTAATACGGACGAATCGGTCCAAGACTTGAATGAAGAAGCTCGCGAACGATCAATCAGCCATCTCCGAGATCGTGGGCGCACTCATGCTGATATTGATAGTGGTCGATTGCAGCCAGCTCATTGGCTGTCTTTGTATCCAACAGCAAAAGATCCTGCAGGACAATCAACTCGTCAAAGACCAAAAGCAGGGAGAATCCTTGCTCGATTCCGTCGATCAAGCATCGAATTCTACCGATAGCAAAATCATGAGCCTCAATCTTACTATGTCATACCAGCAGCACCAGGGGATTCTCAGATCAACCGGATATCAATCAACAACCACGTGCTTCGTGACTATCAATGTGACCCGCCGGACGCCAGAGGCAAATAGGGTTGTCCACTTCAGAATTACTACAAAGATAATATCCTTCTGGCATCCCAAGCAGACAATTTCACATAAAGGTCAACATGACGGATTTCTTTGAGCCATGGTCCAGTCTAAGCACTGAGGATTCAATATCCGTCAAACTATTCACCGCTGCTTTCGAACGAGTTTGACAAGATCTTCTATGCCCCAAGCGCAATCACCAACATAAACTACCGAAAGCCAGTGGAATAGTTCTGACCAAGAACTACACCCCATTCTTGATTCTTGACGGTTCTGGGTCTGATCAAGCCGGGAGATACCCCATCGCAAATGGAACTGGACGATATACAATGGTGTGAACAACATCGTACAGGAATACGGTAGAAAGGTGCGCTTCGATCCTTACAGCCGGCTGGAACGAAGTACAACATAACCCTGACCGGTCGAAAACACCAACGGCATGATCGGCATCTCCAAAACGACATATTATCATCTGATGGAGCTCACTCTCCCCCCTCGGTTGCACTTTTTCTACTTGTGATAATTGGTGAAATTGTCAGACAGTAATAGTTGTCGATTTACCAATATTTTATTACTATCCAGTAAATATAATAATTATTTCAAAAATGATAATGACTGGTATTTACTTTATATACATCCTTTTCAATTGGATTACATTGTGATTTGGAGATGGATAAGAAGAATGAGGTTGATTCGTGATCATCGCCGGTGGCTGTTGGATGCTCGGAGAAGGAGCTAGGATGGTCATCATGGCCCTCTTCCACCAGAATTGGTACTATGCAACCCAACACCGTTCGATCTGTTCTTCGATTGGGTTCCATTGATGATCTTTGGTTCTCTCATATTCTATGAGGGCGTCAGATCATTCTATATCGAAAAGAAATCAGAGCAGAACAGGTCTGAAAGAAATCACTGTGCAAACTGTCAAGAAAGAGCACCGGAACCGCTTCAGGGCGACCAAATCCCCGAAGTGATAGGGTCGATAATAAGAAAGGACGAAGCGACCCTTCGGTCACTTCTTTTTCGCTGCCTTCTTCGGCTTTACGACCGCCTGCTCCTTCGCAGCGTCCTCTTCGTCCCACTCGGCCATCAGTTTCGAGATTCCGTGCTTGGCATTGGACCAGGTGGGGACACCGCCGGTAAGAACCGCGATCGACAACGCTTCCATTATCTCCTCTCGTGTCGCGCCAAAGTTCTTGGCCACCTTGGCTTGAGGGTAGATACAGTCGTCGCACATCCGGACCGAGACGCACGCCAGGGCAATGAGCCTCTTCGTCTTCTTGTCCAGGACGCCCTTGAACTCCATGATCTCGTCCATATCCTTAATCAGGATCGCTAGGTCGGGGTGGTGCTTCTGGATATGACTGAGTGTGGCTGGTACGAAGTTGCCCATCCTTTTCGACAGGTCGTCGACAGCTTCGTCCGCTTTCATGCATTTCCCCTTATCTTTGGATGAACATCCTTCCATTTGTTTACTCACCTTGAGATAGGTATTATTCGAGGTGCCGTATTATGTTTGCCGTCGGGTTCATTTTTCCGACAGCTCATGCCAGTTGGACCCGGGTTCATCGATGTGGCCATCATCCTTTTCCTTTTTAGGAGCGATTAGTTCGTTGGTGAGGTCCTTCTTTCTTTCAGCCGGGTCCATTCGTTCGGCGGTTACCATGTACACTACCCGTTCACCGATGTTGCACGAGTGATCGGCGATGCGCTCCAGGTACCTGGCGACCAGGATATAATTGATGCCGGCGGTGATCTTTTTCGAGTCTTCCATCATGTATGTGAGGATCTCCCGGAAGATCGTGTCGTAAAGACTGTCGACCTCGTCGTCCCGTTCGAAGAGTTCCCGCGCCATTTTCGCATCACGCTTCGTGAAACTGTCGATGGAGTCATGGACCATATCGACGACCAGTTCCGCCATATGCTGGATATTGACCATGCGGGTAAAGTGGCCTTGCGCCTCGAACACCTCAGACACCTCGGCGATGTCGTGCGCGTAACGTCCGATCCGGTTCAGGTCCTCGATTATCTTCAGACAGGTGGACACGATCCTGAGATCGCCTGCCACCGGGCTGTACAGTGCGATGAGGTCCAGACAATGCTTTTCCACCAGATTGTCATAGTGATAGAGCTCCTTGTCCAGCCGGTGGACGTCCTTCATCAGGACGTCGTCCCCAGTGGCGATCAGTTTGACCGCCTTCTCTATCGCCTCGTTCGCCCGGTCGGCCATCTCCCTGACTTCCCGGTTTAGTCCATCCATCTCTTGCAAGAAAGTTACATTTGATGTCATTTCAACCCATCCTCCCGGTGATGTATTGCTCGGTGAGATCCTTTTGCGGATTCTCGAATATCTGCTTGGTGTCTCCCATCTCGATCAGTTCACCGAGATAGAAGTAGGCAGTCTTATCAGCTACTCTGGCGGCCTGCTGCATGTTGTGCGTGACGATCACTACGGTGAAATCCTTCTTAATGTCGATCAGCAGGTCCTCTATCTTGGCGGTGGCGATCGGGTCCAGCGCCGAGCACGGTTCATCGAATAGTATCACATCCGGTTTCACTGCCAATGCCCTTGCGATGCAGAGACGTTGCTGCTGTCCGCCAGACAGCGCATAGGCCGATTTATCCAGCCGGTCCTTGACCTCTTCCCATAGAGCAGCGCGTTTGAGGGACCATTCCGTGTTCTGCATCAGCTCTTCTTTGGTGATCTTGCGGTGACTCATACGCTTCTTGGGGTCAGTCTCCTTTTCATCGATGGTGTCGATCCCGTGCAGACGTGGGGCATAGGCGATGTTCTCGAAGATCGACTTTGGGAACGGGTTCGGCTTCTGGAACACCATGCCAATGTGTCTCCTTATGTCGACGACGTCCACCGTTTTCTCATAGATGTCGATATCATCGACCCTGACGCTACCTTTCACAGTGCATGACGGTATCAGGTCGTTCATCCGGTTGATGCACCTGATGAACGTGGACTTACCGCATCCTGACGGTCCGATGATGGCGGTAATCTCGTTCGCATTGATGTCCATGTTCACGCCCCTTAGGGCGTGTGTTTTGTCGAAGAAGACATTGAGATCTTTTACACTTATCTTGACTGGCATGATTACCACCTGTATTTGTCCCTGTATCTCTTTCTTAGATAGATCGCGACTAGATTCATCCCGATGACGATGAACAGTAACACCAAGGCCGACGCGTATTGGATGGGGGCCGTGAGCGAAGTGTTCGTCGATTGAGAGGAAAGGATGTAGATGTGATAGGGCAGTGCCATGTATGGCCCGAACAGCGAGGGAAGGTTCGGGGCAAATGCCGTCGCCCCCAGGGCCAGGATGGGGGCCGTCTCCCCAGCCGCCCTGGACAATGACAATATCATCCCGGTGAGTATCCCTGGCATGGCATAGGGAATGACGTGGTGCCTTACCGTCTGCCACTTGGTGGCCCCGACCGCCAATGATGCCTCCCTGACGGTCGAGGGAACGGCTATGAGGGCCTCCCTGGTGGTTACGATAATCACCGGGAGCACGAGCAATCCGAGAGTAATTCCCGCCACCAAAATGCCTAGGCTCAGATTGAGATAGGCGACCAGGAGGCCGAGGCCGAGCAAACCGTAGACTATGGAAGGCACACCGGCCAGGTTATGGACTATTATCCATACCATCTCGGCGAACCTGCTCTTGCCTTGATATTCGACCAGGTATACAGCTCCAAGCACGCCCACCGGTACCGAGAATGCCAGGACCACCAACATCAGGTAAACCGTACCAACTATGGCAGGGAATATGCCTCCCTTGGTCAATTCCCCCGTGCTATCGATCTTCGGCACCTGGGTCAGGAAGTCCCAGCTGAGCTTGCCTATCCCTCCGACTACTATGAAGCCGATGACGATGACCAAAATCCCTACCACGAGCAGGGCGCTGCCGCGGAACGCCATGAAATAAAGCTCTTCCTTCTCCTTCCGGTTCATTCGTACACCTCCCGGAACCGCTTGAGGATCAACTGGGCTATCAGATTGATCGCGAAAGTGAGAATGAACAACAACAGACCAACGGCGAAAAGCGCGTTGTAATGGATCTCTGTCCTAGCGACCTCCTGGATGTCCAGGGCGATGGCTGATGTCATCGTTTCCATCGGGGAGAATATGTTGGTGGTCAGTTGACGCGCGCTGCCGGTCGCCATAAGCACGGTCATGGTCTCACCGATCGCCCTGCCAAATGCGAGGATGATCGCCGCCACTATTCCAGATAAGGAGGCCGGGATAACAACTCCCCTGATCGTTTCCCACTTGGTCGCACCCAGGGCCATGGAGGCCTCCTTCAGGCTCCCCGGGACTGAGTTCATCGCATCTTCGGAGATGGTGACCATTATGGGTATCATCATTATCGCCAGCGCGATAGCACCGACCATGCCGTTGAGGGTGGTGCCAGTATTGAACACCAACTGAACGAAGTGTGAGAGCACCAGCATCGCAAATAGGCCGAATATGATGGAAGGTACTCCGGCCAGCAGCTCGATGATGGGTTTGAGGAACTTCTTGATCGTGGGATGCGCCACTTCGGCAAGGTAGATCGTACATCCAATGCCGATGGGGATGGCGATAGCCGCTGCCACGATGCTAGTGAGCAGCGTACCGACAAATATCGGGAGGACCCCGAAGATCCCGGAAGACGGCGACCACACCGTCCCGGTCAGGAAATCCTGGAGAGGGACCCGCGCAAAGAACGGGTACGCCTGTGAAACAAGGAACACGATGAGCGCACCCAATGTGAATATGGAGATAGAAGCCATGACAAGCAGCCCTTTCTCTATCAAGAACTCGATGATTCTCGTGTAGCGGGTGCGGCTTCTGTTGACGATGTCTAAGCTCATTCTAAGACCTCTTGCAATTAGTCAAATGAAAAATGAAAAGGGTTTGATGTCGTTTCTTCCATATGGTCAACTCATCTTAAGCCGACGATTTGGTTTCCGCAAGTTGGATCATGGAGACGATGCTGTTCCCGCCTTCCATCACGGTCTGCGAAGCTGTCATGCCTTGTTTTGCATAACCGACGCCGACGTAGCCGATCGATCCCTTGTTGTCCAAGCATTGTTGGACCACGAGCGCATTGGAGGCCATCTGTTGCATCGTTGCGGATGGTTCCACGCCCATCAAGACCGCCGATTTGAAGAAATCCCCAGTACCGGAAGCGCTTGTGCGACCATAGAGCGATATTGCCTCATCCTTACCGCCTACCTGGTTCCAGTTGGTGTAATTGCCGTTGTAGATCTGTTTCAGCTGGTCCATGGTCAAGGTAGTGATGTTGTTGTCGCTGTTCACTACGAGTGCGATCCCGTCCACGGCAACCTTGTACTCGACCGGGGTTCTTCCGTGCGCGGTCATGTTGTCCTTCTCAGACTGCTTCATGGCCCTGGATGCCTGGGCGATGTCGACCGTACCATCCATCAGGGCCTGGATACCGGGTCCGCTTCCGGGATAGTTGAGAGAGACGGTTATGCCGGGATTTGTTGTCTTAGAATCGTTCTGCCAGAGGTTGGCCATCTCTTCCATGGTCGTAGACCCGGATTGGACTATCGATCCAGTTGACGCCCCAGGTCCGGAACCAAGCTGTGTGAGCATGGCGGTCTGGACGTTGGCTGGGAGAGCATAGAAACCTGCAGACACCACATCAGTTTGACCAGTGGTCAATATCCAATGGATCCAGGTCCATTCGGCCCCGGTTGCGTTTCCGGCAGTGTACAGATATAGGTATCTGGACAATGGATATCCGCCATTGGCGCTGTTGTTTGCATATGTGAGCACGGATTCCTCGTCCAAGGGGGAATATGCAACTGCACCAGCATTCGCCTTTATCGTTATGACCTTGAGAGTTGTTGGGGTACTGCTGTTGTTCTTTGAGAGCAACACGGCAGCGCCGATTCCGGCGACCAATATGATGGCGATCACCGCGATTGTAATGTACATGACTTTCTTTTCCATTCAAACTCACCACTTGTTCGTGAAATAGGATGCCTGATTCTTTCTCACGGAAGATTCATCTTGCTCGTGAAAGCAGATAATACCGACCGCCATGATTTACATAGATACCTTATTCTATGCTCAGACATCTTTCTCGGAAATAAAACAGAGAGAGTGTGTTTATATACATTCTCGAAGTAGAACATATACTGCTATATTGTATATATTCAAATCAGTATCGTATATATTGTAAGTACAATACCTAGATAACATATTCTTTGACTTGCAATAGGTGAATGTCCGTGGATATACGTAGGATACAGAAGACCGGTGCTTCAACGATGACGGTATCGTTGCCTAAGGACTGGATAGACTCGCAGGGACTCAAGGCTGGAGATCCTGTCGGCATGCAGCAGATGCCCGATGGCACGGTCAATGTGGACCCCCGGAGCGACCGGAAGAAGGAACCGACCAAGAAAACGATACGAATTGAGAAGGAGGAGTCGGAAGAGCACCTCACCAGAAAACTGATCGGGGCTTACCTGGCAGGTTTCAACATCATTGAAGTCAGATCGAAGGACCGTATAGACCACGACATCAAACACGCCATCAAGGACTTTGCCCGACTTGTGATCGGGCCGGAGGTCATCGAGGAGACCAGCAACAGCGTGGTGCTGCACGACCTCTCAGATCCGGTGGAACTGCCCCAAGAGAAGTGCGTCCGCAGAATGCACCTGATAGTGAAATCAATGCACAAGGATGCGATGGAGGCGTTCAAGGATGGGGATGTGGACATGGCCCACGACATCATCGACCGTGATGGCGATGTGGACCGCCTTTACTGGATGGCGGTGAAACAATACAACCTGATCATCAAGGATCGGAAGCTTGGCGAACGCATCGGGGTCGATATCTACGAAGGCATGAACCTGATGCTTGTGGCACGTGGCATTGAGAGAATCGGCGACCATGCTGAAAAGATCGCGAAAAATGTGATAATCGCATCCGAGACGAAGGTAAAGATGGACGGCCTCGGATCGATCCTGGAGCTTTCCGCGAAAGCGCTGGATGTATTAGACCGTTCAATCGAGGCGTTCTTCCTGAAGGATATTCGGATCTGCGAACGCAGCCATCGACGCGGGTAACATCCTGGTGCAGAACCTGGAAAAGTTGAGCACCCAGATTCGAATGCCCACGGACAAGGCAGCAATTGTGGCCACCAACGTCATCGATTCGATCATCAGGACGACCATGTACTCGATGGACATTTCAGAGGTTGCGATCAACGGGGCGATGAATAAGAAAGAGTGATATCTGACCTGATCGGCGAGAGCATCAGGATATCGCGAATGATGGAACAGCGCCCTACTTCCTGATGATACCTGGCAAGCACCTAGAGCCGGTCCAGAATGCTCCTTGATATCGAGGAGAGAAATAAGATTACCCTCTATTGTTTTCCTTGACCCACAGGGAGATCAAGAATAACATGAGGAAAGAATCATAATCGATCGGAATATTGCAATCAAGCGTGATTGGCTTCGTGATATCGATTAGGGGAAAACGCCCGATCCGGGAGGAAATCCAGGTCGATCGCGTTTCTCCCCTGTGTTAAGAGTTTTGGAAGGGAGGTCTGAAGGAATGGGAATTCATGATGAAAATCACGATCTCAGGGATCGGGCACGCAGCAAATATAGGCCGGAGAAGATCAAACACCTGCTTGTCGCCGAAGCACCTCCATATGCCCCAGGTAGATTCTTCTATTTCGAAGAGGAAAGAGAGAGGGACTATCTTTTCATCGAGACGATGAAGGTCACTTACGACGGCGTGGATGAAACCGGCCTTCATGAAAGGAAGGTTGAGTTCTTACAAGGGTTCATGGAAAGCGGATACTACCTTATTGATGCGGTGGACCATCCGATCGGCAATGAAGTCAGCAACCATCAAAGAAGGGAAATGGTCATGAACTGCCGACAAAACCTCATGGAAAGAATGCGATCCATTGTCGACGAGGAGACAGAGATCATTCTCATCAAAGCCTCCGTCTATGAGCTTTGCGATCCTCTAAGAGAAGAAGGTTTCAATGTCATCAACGATTGCGTCATAGAGTTCCCTTGCTGCGGAAACCAGGCAAAATTCCGCGAAAAGATGCGAAGACTGCTCGGACTGCCAGAGGAATGGAATCGATCTTGGCTCTCTACGACTGGTCAGAATAAACCATGTCTTTCATATGATCGGCCAGTTTGACCTTTTCATTGAGGGATAGTGCGTTGATATCTTTGCCCACAAAGGCATGAAACCTTTTGATGCGGTCCATCGCATAACGGTAATGATCGATATCGCGGAGCATATGCTCCAGTTCGATAACGACCGCCTGAATGTTCAGCAAACACTTCACATCGCTGTTCACACCAGGATTGCCGCAAACTCGGAGCCGTTCGCCTAGCTCCAGGACCTCGACCTTCCATTCTCCGTAGTGGCCTTCCAAGGCCCGATATAGCTCAATGTCGCCCACCATCCATTCTTCGACTAACTTAGCCTCCTCGACGGACAAGGATTCATCACGCTTCAACTTCCTGATCATGACCATCGCCTGTTCTCGAAAGATCTCCTGGTAACTCTCCCGGGCCCAATTCTTCAGCCGTTCAATTGGTAGAGGCCTTGAACGTTCTGACCCTGAGTCCATATCCTGGACCATCAATTTGAGATTTGAGCAGATCTGGACGATGGTTCCTTCGATATCCCTGTTCATGAAGACCATACATTTCAGCCCGATTCGACGCATAACTGTTTCCTACCATATTCAGGGTGGGAAAATAGAGTATGTACTGAGATTCATCGAGGCGAATATAATGGAACAATTACCTCGTCAATGGCCTAACAACGGCCTGGAGGGATGAATCTAATCCTCGTCTATTGATGAAAAAAGAGCCTTATCGCGATTTTCCTGTATTTATTTTATATAGAAAATATTCATCGAATATACTCTTGGCGGAGGTAAGACTATATAAGGATTGGTCAATTGCAATTTTATCAGCTGAAGAGGGGTTTTCAACCATGGGATTCACAAAGAAGATTATTAATGAACTAACAGATTTGCCGAATTACAAAGATGCCTTCACGAATTCATTATCCGAGTTTGGAGTGGCAACCATCGAGGACCTCAGTTTGGTCCTATTGAACAATGAGAGGACCGACTCGATGATCGCGGCGGTAAAAGGCCTCGGCCCAAGAACGGTCCAATCGTGGAAAAAGGCCCTATTATCCTCAGAAGAGATCGAGCCGGAAGAAATCGATAAAGGAGAGCCGGTAGATGTGTCGGTAGAGACAGAAGAGGAATCAGAACCTCTCGTGGAAGAGTCAGTCAAACCAGAAGAAAAGGTAGATGAGGAGTCTTCCGTAACCACCATAGATGATATTCCTCCCACGCCAAAGTTTGAGAGGAATCTCTTCTGCACGATGGGAGATTTGAGCGAGATCGAAAAGACAACGATTGACCTTCTGCAGATGAACGGTGCCAAAAAGAAGGGACTGGCAGCGGAAGTTGATTATGTGGTCAAAAAGCTGACCGCGACCGGAATGGAAGTGACCGTGAACCTGGAGACAGCCGTTCCGGTGATAGTGGCTTCCAAAGGAGAAGGCGGGATCATCCTCTGGGGGCATCTGGACACCGAACGGATGGCTGGAATGAAACGCAAGAACCAGGGCGTCGTGCAGGGTGATATGATCAACGGCCGGGGCGCCGCGAATATGAAGGGAGCGGTGGCCACTATGATATGCGCCGCGAGCAGACTTGTTTCTTGGCAGGTGCCATTTTCCATCGTTCTGACCACCGATGCACTGGACCAGCAGAAGGGGGCCGAGGCAATGGCGAATGATTCGGTCATACAGCAAAGCAAAGGCATCATCATGTTCAGGCCGACGGGGATGAGACCGGTCATCGGCCAATATGGATATGCGGCGATCCGCGTCACAACCTTGGGCGACGAAGCGGTAATGAAAATGGCTTCGTTCTTGAAGACCCTTACTGGTCTAATAGAGGATTCGTCTGGCAGGCTCTCGGTGAAGACCGGTTTGATCAGGGGCGGAAAGAGAAAAATGCCCTACGCATCGGCATTATCATGTGAAGTTGTGCTGGAGTTTGAGACCCAGGATGCGACTGACACTGCAATGCAGATGATCGAAGCAATACTGGGCGAAACTGAACACGATGTTGAAATCCTTTGCCAGAGCGAAATGGCGGAATTCGACAGAACCAGCGATCTGGTGGCCAGCGTATCCGAACTCACCCGGACTGAACCGGTCTTTGACATGATTCATTCTGAGGCGGGCAAGATCGTTTCTGCAAACCAGAAGATCGTCATCTGCGGGCCAGGCAATGTGGTTAACTCGCTGTCGAACCAAGAATACGTTACTCTAAGTGAATTGGAGAAGACATTTGAAGCGATCCTTGGCCTGTTGGACGAAGCCGAACCGCTAAAGAACTGATAAGAACTGGCGGCCGATCAATGGATATGGAATATTTCGACCCCAATATCGAGGGATCGGCGCGCCACCATTAGATTTTTCTTTTGCCCCTCGATCGAACAATATGAAAGGAAAGGGTCATTTTCTGCATAGACAAGTCTGTTCAGGTCACTATGTACTGGACCCATTATTTATTTCTTCCACCAGGGCCATCCTGCACTACTGGAGCAGACGATTGCACCTTCGAAATGCGCTCAGAATCTTTCGGGAGCAAGAGGTTTCGTCGCTTATCTAGGTGCGAGTGTTTGCTCTCTGATGCTCGACCCATTCAATGAGCTCGGTGGGTCTTTCCTGGGCCACCCGGACAGCTCCCTCGTAAATCAAACCGGACAGACTGTCCAAGCTCACCACGTCCCCCTCCAAGAATTCCTTATCGCCCATACGGACCGAGTGTTGAATCATATCGATCTCTAGATCGTTCACGTTAACCACACACCCCTTCCCCAACTGCCTGGCGACCACCGCAGCGTGAGCCATTCGATTGCCATGGGCGGTGATGATCCCGGCGGAGGCGATGATCCCAGAAATGTCGTCAGGTGTCAATGTTTCCTTTACCAGTATGATCGGTCCGCCTCTAGTCCTTTCGATGGCTCGCTCGTTTGTTAGTGCGATCTCACCTGTAACGACACCGTTGGAGGCCGGCATTCCGCGGGCAACCGGAGCATTGCTTGAAACCACCTTCTGATCGACGATCGATGAAAGGTCGATCCCACCGAGGCGTTCTATGGCCATGGCAGGCGAAATTATCCCCTCGTTTGCGAAATCCACGGCGATCTTCAGGGTAGCCATGGGAGATCGTTTTCCATCGCGTGTCTGTAGTAGATAGAGGTCTCCTTCTTGGACAGTGAACTCTATGTCCTGCATGTCCTTAATATGGACCTCGAGTTTTTTCCCTGCCAATAGAAGCTCCCGGTGCACATTGGGCAACAGATTTCTGAACTTCGTTTCTTGGTCCGCTTCCTGCTCTCCGGAAACAACGTTCTCCCCCTGAACACCGAACCGAAAATCGACAAGGGTTTCATTCGACCCGGTCAACGGGTTCCTGGTGAATGATATCCCGGAGCCGGATAGGAATCCCATGTTGCCAAACACCATCGCCTGTACTGTCACTGCAGTGCCGTTTGCCCCATTCATCGGCTTCAACTTTCTGTAGTTCTCTGCCCTGGGACTGGACCAGGATTCAAGGACCGATCTGACAGCCTCGATCAACTGCTCTTCCGGTTCCTGGGGAAAGGGTACCCCGTTTGACCGTTTGAACTCGCTTTCATATTCCCCGGCCAGAGACTTGAGGGAATACGAGTCCAGATTGGTCTCGTCCTTGAGCCCCTGACTTTTCAAACACTTGTCCAGGAGCCTATCGTAAACACTCTTGTCCTGATCAGCAACCCCTCGGCCGTAAGAAGCTATAAGTCGCCGATAACAGTCCCAGCCAAACCGAGGATTGCCGGTTTGAGCAATAAGCCCCTCAACCCCTTCACGGTTTAGTCCAACATTCATGAAAGTGGACATCATCCCTGGCATTGAGACGTATGCCCCCGACCGGACCGAGACCATCAGGGGGTTTCTCGGATCATTGAAACGCTTTCCCGTCGCTTCCTCCAGATATCCGATCCCCTTTCCAATCAGGCCTTCTGCGTCGGCCGGCATCCTTCGTTCGTTGGCAAAATAGTCCTCGCATATAGATATCCCCAGAACGAAAGCGGGAGGGATGCGGATTGATAAAGAGGCAATCCGGGCCAGCATGGAAGCTTTGTTCCCGAACCACTCGGCGGGGACAGGTTCCATTCGGCCGGTCCTGAGCAGCACAAATCTGGTCTCCATCATCTAACCTCGAACGTGCCCAGACTCTCGAAGAGGTTATCCTTGAGGAGATAGGCCGCTTTCATCAGGGAATTGGTGGATTCCTCGATATTCCTGGCCACCTCAATGGCCAATATGGTCAATCGCAAATCCGAGAGGTCCCTAAGAATCGATGCCATGGCAAGTCGAATCGCTTGATCACACCTCTCCTCTAACTCGATGACTTTGTCCACCGGATCGAGGAACCGGAGCATCTCATTCTGAGCACAGCGGTCATAGGCGCGTTCCGCGGCGTAGAGGCTCTTGATGAACTCTTGACAAGATGCCGTGGCGATGTCCGCAATCGTCCCCAATTCCTTGAACAAGGGGTTCGGGTCTGTGTCTGGGAAGAGAGTCACCAGGAACATGGCCTCTTCCAGATAGTCGATAGCATCATCCGCTTTGACCACAAGCTCCACGAAAGGCGCAGCCACATCAATGGATTTGGCCAGAGTCCTGATGCGGGACACTATGTTGTCCGCGTCCTTTTCCCAGGCCTTGGACCTGCCCGCGTCGTTCTCCATTTGTGAACGGTCAACCCCTTGCTCCAGACTTTGAATAGCTCCTCTGAGAGTTGCACCAACCTCGAATATCAGTTTTGCGTGCTCAATACACAGTGCGATCAGTTCCTGTGGGGCAGGCCTGAAATAGTTGAGCAATTCTATTTTGAGCTCGTCTTTGATCAATCGAATTGGTTTTTGAGCTTGCAAATCATTGCTTGATTTCGAAAGCGCTGATTTGAAGAACTCCAATGCCCGCTGCCGTCCGAGAGCCTGATAAAGTGGCTCTCCGTAACGTAGAGGGAGCCTAGGGGCCATTTCCAGGGCTTCGAATATGAGCTGATCCCCGCCTAGCTTGAGGAAGCCCCGGTGTCCCACTTCATTTTCCACCGCCCATGTCAGCGCATCGATGGCCTCCTTCCTTGGGAGAAAGATCTGGAGCTTCTTTCGGGCACGGTTCCAATCGATGAGGAAGACTATCCTCGAGGCGAAGAAACGAAGGAAGTCCTTCAATTGCTCTCGGTTTTTAGCTTCAAAATTCCCCCGGGAGAGGTGATAGACACTTTTTTCTACCGTATCCCTCTCTGGAAGACGCGACAGGGGAACCTCCCAATTCATACCGAAGCTCTCAAAAAGGCCTTGGAAGAACATCACCCGAGGCAGATGGATGTCGGTTTGGACGATCGATACCTTCAATCCCGTGATGTTGACTATCATCAGGTGAGACTCGGTCTCCCCCACATCGTTCTGGATGACCAATTTATCGCCTGTGCGGGTGGCGGTTGTTCCCAAACCCGGATGTTCGAACTTGAGCGGGGCGGTCCGATTCAAACCTTCCATGAATGAGGCTACCAGTTCTCGGTCGCCTTCACCGAGCAGATACGCTTTTGCTCCTTCTATGTCCTCTTGAGCGATATTGGCCTGCAGAGAGTTAAGTGCTCGGTGTATGTCCATCACTAACAGATGTATGCTATCCGGACCGCCCCGAATCCCTGCAATGATTGACTGAATCTTCGACTTCGGAACCACCTCGGTTGGGGCTGGTATGCCCTCCAGAAGCCGACGGGCTCGCTCTTGGAAATCGACGAGATTCTCATCATCGTGGATCAGGAAAGGCAGTATCATGGCATCGAGATTGTATTTTATCTCTAGCATAATGTCGTTGTATAATGGAATGGAATAATCGCCCTCTGACACCTTTTGCGTTCCGTCAATAACGGTGTCATAACGAGGATCGCCCTCTTGGGACGATTCCCTTTCTTCTCGTAATGAATTGAACTTCTGGTTAGGATGTTCGGCCCTCTGGGCCGCGGACTGCAATAAAGCCAGGAAGTATTTGATCCGGTCATTGGCGATCAAAGCTGAAGTAATCATCTCGGGTAAGATTATCTCATCTTGGCCGATCTCCTTGATTATCTCTTTCTTAGCGACCATAAGCATGAAGAATTGGGACTTCGGCCTAAATAATCCTTGCCCCGGAGATGGACATAATTTGAGGGTGTAATATGATCGTGGACCTTCAATAAACTATTTCAGATGTCAAACAATATTCGAGCCAGATAGATATATTAGTATTAGAATTAGATAAAAATTAACTATATAGACTATATAGAAATATATAGAATAATATATTATATTATCAAATAATTATATTTAGAGAACACTCCTTATTAGATTCTAGTGCCGTGGCTCGGTCGAGGTCGAACTGATGACCCAATTTATGGCAAGGAACCCCAGCGTAGAAGTCAATGGAGAAACTGTACTTTCTGTGGTCAGTGGTATGGAACTGTTCCGCAACAACGCAATAGCCATATTGAAACGCAACCATATCGAGAACCCAGAGCCAGGTAAGTGGTATAAGCAACAGGATTGGCTCGACGCGTTCAAGGACATATCGGAAAAGGTGGGGGAGTCCACCCTGAACAACGTCGGAAAAAAGATTCCTGAGAACGCCCAATGGCCGCCCGAGATTGACAACATCGATATGGGCCACTCCTCGATCGATGTGGCATTCCATATGAATCACCGCAACGGTGATATCGGAAGTTACCAATACTTGAAGACGGGAGATAGGTCCGCGGTCATGATGTGTGATAACCCCTATCCATGCGCCTTTGACAAAGGCATTATTCAAGCAGTGGCCAAGAGATTTGCCCCAAGCGATGCGGTGGTCCATGTCGATCACGAATCGAAAGATTGTCGGAACAAGGGCGGCCAAAGCTGTGCCTATGAGGTAACCTGGTGACACCTCTGGTGCTCTAAACATTTCCCTCTGTTCTCGGACTGATTGAATCGCTGACTAGTAATTATAGACCGAATCTTTTGACATAACTTCGGCATTTCATCGACATTTGATAGATTTGAATGCTTGATGCCTTGATGAACTTTGAATGAACACTATCTTCATGAGCTCAGAAGCTGTAAATTGAGCCGATTCCCAGAACGTTGATCAATATTACGATATTGGAGCTGTCAACAGGCGAAATTCTCTCTGAAATGCCAATCGATGATTTTGAATTGGTCATAAAAGAGTTTCAAGTCTTGCTCTCATGACCCATGACATAGAATTCATGATAGCCGCTAGATTACTTGTTAACATATTTACGCCACGGTACATATGATCAGTATTCTATTGTCTCTATATAGACTAATATAAAATAAATAGATAGACTATAAAAACCTGCAATTTTTTATTCATTGGAATGCACCTGGATAGCATCTAAAATATCAAAAATGATTGAGGGGCCGTTATGGAGAAATACCCTAATCTCGGTGTTTGAGAAAGTCTCAAGCCGTTGGTGTCAAGGGATGAAAGTCGGTACAAAGATCCTGCTTATAACAATGGGGTCGCTTGCGTGCCTAGTTTTAGCCTTCTTCAGTGTTTCCTCGATCCTACTCGTGGATAATTTTGACAAGTTGGAGACCACAAATGCAACAATCGACACCCAGGAGGCAGACCATTTACTGAATAATGAGCTGCTGACTCTGGACTCAAATTCCAAGAGCTACGCCAATTGGGATGAAACATACGATTTCGCGGTCGGAGCAAATCCAGACTACATGAAAGTGGTATTTCCTGAAAGTACCTTTGTAAATCTCAAGATCAATGCTGTTATTATCACCAACAATACCTATGACGTGATTACAAGGCTATACTATGATGGAGGCATACGTGCGCTTCCGGTTGGCTTTTTCGACCATCTGAACAAGACCCAGAGCGATCTGCTTGTGCAGGGAATGAATGGTGGTTGCACTGGCATAATCATGGTGGATTCCACTCCATACATGGTATCGGCACAACCGATCCACCACAGCATCGGAGGGGAAAACTCAGGAAACCCGGCCGGCGTTTTCATCCTGGTAAAGAAGATAGACCAACCGCTGCAGGACCAATTCACAGAACAACTAAAGAGCCAATCTCTGCAAGTCACGATAGCCAATTATGGTGACAACGTGAACGGCTTCGGCAACGTAAGCGAGTACGGAAGCCAATTGATCGTGCAAGGCACAAGCATCAAGATAATGGATGACAACAAGATATCTGGAATTTCAGTCGTAAATGATATTTACAACAAACCGGCGCTGATCATTCAGGTAGATGGATACAGAACGCTCTACAAACAGGCGGTCAACAGCGAGATTATGCTCTTATTATCACTTCTGTTACTTTCCCTCATCCTTTTTATCGTCGTAGTCATCCTTCTTCAATACTTCATCACCTCCAGGATTGACAAATTGAACGCGGGTGTCAGAAGGATCGATCATAATGGCGGAGGCGGGGAGAAGATAGAGGTCAAATCGAATGATGACTTGGGATCCCTGGCGGCTTCGATCAATCGGATGGTTGATGGGCTGGACGCCTCAAAACGTGATCTATTGCAGAGCGAAAAGAGATACAAGGCAGTGGTAGAGGATCAGACCGAAATGGTCTTCCGTTCCACTCCACAAGGCACCGTCACCTTTGCGAACACGGCATTTCTGAAACATTATGGCAACAATGATTACTTGGGATCCGATCCTCAGATGGTTTCCAATGGTTCTGATAATAGTGCCTATCCATCCGGTGAATTTCTTCCTGTTCCTCCGAATGAGAGAGCGCTTATACAACATAGGATCCAGGGTTTGAATAAAGATGATCCAGTCTTCGAACACGAACATGAATTGAGAACGTCTTCCTTGGAGAGCCGCTGGTTCCAATGGACAATACGGGGCGTTTTCTCAGAGGAGGATAGACTGAGCGAGATCCAATGGGTCGGAAGGGATGTTACAGATAGGATAAGACTGCTGGAAAGGCTGAACAAGATCGATAAGATCGATTCCCTCGGGGTTTTCGCCGGAGGGATTGCCCATGATTTCAACAATTATCTCACCTCCATCATGGGGACCCTTACCTTGATGAGAAAATCCATCAGCAATTCCGATCTTCGCTACCACCGCCTTGAGGAAGCCGAACATTCGGTGATGAAAGCCACCGAGCTGACAAAACAATTGCTGACATTCTCCAAGGGAGGCGAACCGATACGAAAAACGATTTCGGTGTCCAATCTGCTTCGGGAAACGGCGCAGTTCGGCCTTCGCGGATCGGAGATCACATTGTCCTTGGCATTCGCTGATAACCTGTCGTGCGTAGAGGCTGATGAAGGACAGATGTTCCAGGTCCTAAGTAATCTCATCATTAATGCCAAACAGGCCATGCCCAAAGGAGGTAATATCCAGATCGAGGCCAGGGATGTTGAATTGGAAGAAGGGTCCGACGTTCCCCTCACTGTCGGCCGGTATGTCAAGATAACAATAAAGGACACCGGCATGGGCATCCCTCAGAACATCTTGGTAAAGATATTCGATCCGTTTTTCACAACCAAGAAGGACGGGAACGGATTGGGTCTCACGATTGTTCACTCGATAGTATCCAAGCATGATGGTTTCATCGATGTCGCTTCTATCGTAGGGGTGGGGTCAATGTTCACCATCTATCTGCCTGCCTCGAAGTCGAAGATTGATCCTGAACCACGAATCGAAGAGAAGGGAGAGGTCGGATGCGGAAAGATCCTGCTTATGGATGACGATGAACCGATCATTGAGGTTGGAAGTGAACTCCTGAGAATGAATGGTTATACAGTCGACTGCGCCTACAACGGAGAAGAAGCAATGGCCCTCTATTCCAAGGCCCTGGAATCTGGTGAACCTTTCAACGTGGTGATCATGGACCTCACGATACGGGGAGGCATGGGAGGAAAAGAGACTATTACCAAACTACTGGAGATAGACCCCAAAGCCAGGGCGATCGTGTCGTCTGGCTACTCAAATGATCCGGTGATGGCTAATTTCAGGGACTATGGATTCTTGGGCATGGTGCCAAAACCCTACAACATCCGAAATATGCTGGATGAGGTACACCGGGTGATGGGGAAGCAGCCAGCAGACATAAAGGTTAACATTCCAGAAGAGGGAAAGATAACAGAAAATGAGGCTTAATATGAACCTAATGAAACTGTTCTATCAATTTCTAGTAAGCAAGGCAAGGGAAGCCAATACCCGATCTATTTATGATAAAAACAGAATAATGAAAATGACGAGGGAGAGTGTCTCATGATCTCAAGAAAAATGATGGCGATTTCAGTGACCTTGATCGTGCTAATGGCGACCCTCGGAGGCATAATAGTGCTTAAACAAATCGGGTGAAACACCCGAACACGAAGACTTTCATTGATCAAGCCGGATCGGAAACCATGTACGAGCTTTGTCTCAAATGGGCGTCTGACTATGAGGCGAAAGACAGCTTGGTACAAATCAATGTTACAAGAGGGGGGAGCGGTCCTGGCATAGCGGCGTTGCTAGACCACAAGGTGGACCTCGCCCAGGCCTCAAGAACAATGAGCGCATCGGAACTGGCAAATGCTAGTGCCCAAAAAATGAAAATCATCGAACTGAAAGTTGCTCTGGACGGCATCGCCATGTTGGTTAATCCCTTCCTCTACGACAATAACATTACCGAATTGACCTTGGACCAATTAAGGGGCATTTATAACGGCAGCATCACCAATTGGAAACAGCTTGGCGGCCCGGACGTCGCAGTTTTGGCCTACGGCAGGAACAACACTTCCGGAACCTACACGTTTTTTCAACAGAACGTCCTGAACAACGAAAATTACACTGCGAATATGACCGAATACGATAATTATGACCTTATGATTGCGGACATCCTATCCCCCTCGCACGAGGGCGCGATCGGCTATGTTGGCGTTGGGTTTGTTAACAATTATCCAGATGTCAAGATATTGTCGTTGAGGATGAACGAATCGACCCCATCGTATAAACCCAATCAGACCAACGTCGAGTCGTTCGATTATCCGTTGGCCAGGTACCTTTATCTTTACCTTGGAGAAACGCCGACCGGCCCTCTGCTTGACTATTTGGAGTGGATTATCAATCAAAAGTACGGCCAGGCCGTTGTGATCCAGCAGGGATTCTATCCAATTCCCCAAAGCATTACTGACATGGACATGAAATTACTGGCATCATGACAATCATGCGATCAGAATGAGGGAGTCAAACAATAATTCTTGGTCATTGACATAATCATCGAGCACGATAGGATTGGGAGAGGACATATCCATCATGGAGCCTTTATTGACTTGAAGGACGTAAAAGATGCCAATATCCCCAATGTTTCGTCTCATGACGGGCTGAGACTTGATGATATTAAGACGAGTTGATTTACGCCGGATAGATTACCAAACAAGCATCCAAAACAACGATCATAAACACATGTTGACTTCAAAATCAGCAATTGTCTAGCAATCAGAAACGGGTGAGCAAGAAATAATGTACTAGCTGACCATGCAGCCAGCTTGCCAAACCTGAGAGCAACTTCACCAATCAACTAAATGAACTAAACTCTTGACTTTCAATGAACATCTGTCTTAATAACAATATAAGCACATTATTGTTGGGATTCACTTGAAGATCGAATACTATCACGCGTCAAAGTATGGAAACGGATTGCTGGTCGCCGAGGAATTCAAGAAGATAATGGCTGGGAAGGGGGTGACCGTGAACGTACATCATGTCAGAGAAGTCCGGCCAAATGATCTTCCGTTCGCTGACGTTTATGTCTTTAGTTCTCCGGGAAGAATCGGCAAGCCGATTGGAAGCGTGCGCCGATTTCTGAAAAGGGTAGAGCTACCTTCAGGAACAAAGTATGCTATATTGACCACTCAGGGGGCCCCCCGACCAAACAAGAAAACTGGACAGATGCCGACCGAGGAGGAACAGGCAAGGTGGCAACGAATCATTCCTATAATGAACGAACTCCTTCAGTCCAAAGGATTGCAAAAAGTGGCAGAAGGGAAGGTCCTCGTGACAGGAATCAAAGGTCCACTTGAAGAAAGCTGGCAGAAGAAAGTTGAAGATCTCGCCGATCAAATACCTTCCTCTACCTAGGCATTCCTTTCCAATCATCCAGTTTATGCTTTCGTAATGTCTTCTTTCTTGCCGTATTTTTTTCCAGAAAAAAGGATATTATTATGGCCGGGCTCAACAATATAGCAAGAAAAATCAGCGGAACTGCGGATTCTTTGTCCTTCTCGTACATGCTATCGTTAGTAGTTCTCGGTCTGACTATTCAAATGATGGTCCATTCTTCCTTTGTAATCAATACTGGAATTGTCAGAGAGAGAAAGTATTGATTAATAATACCTTTATATTAGTTAATGACGGTATATATAATGGAAGCAATGTATCTAGTAAACGAAATCATGATTATTGACCGTTGAGAAATTCTAGTATATTGCACATGGGAAGTATTGCCCTATGATATAAAATATATCAAATTGGTCAAATAGTTTTGTGACCCATGAAAATTCTTTACGTCGAAGACGATCCACTGCTTCTGGACATAACAAAGGAATTCCTATGTTCGTACGGAATTACGGTCGATGTGGCAAGCTCCGCCTTGGAAGCACTGGACAAAATCGCGGCGACCCGCTATGACGCCCTCGTTTCCGATTACCAGATGCCTAATTTCGATGGGATCCAGTTGCTTAAACATCTGCGGGGGATACCGAACAACATCCCATTTATCCTGTTCACCGGCAAGGGAAGAGAGGAGATCGCCATCGAGGCACTAAATTCCGGCGCTGACTACTATATCCAAAAAGGCGGAGAACCTATGGCCCAGTTCGCCGAGTTGACCCACCACATCACATGGGCGGTGGACCGATGGGAAGCTGAAGCCAAATTGGGAGAGAGCATCGAAAAATTCCGAGCCCTTGTGGAAGTCATCGGAGACTGGAGATGGGAGATGAGTGCAGCAGGGACATACACCTACTGCAGTCCGCAGGTTCTAGATGTGATAGGTTATCATCCATCTGAGATGATCGGCAAGTGCGTGACCGATTTTATTCCCCTTCAACAGACAACTGAAGTTATTCAAATGGCAATAGAAGAACTAGGCAATGATGGCAGTCTTCAACAATTCGAGAATGTTAGAAAACACCGCGATGGATCGTTAAGATTCGTTGAATCAAGTGTTGTTCCGGTATTTGACAAACAAAAGCGGATGGTCGGCTATCGAGGAGTGGACCGGGACGTAACAAGGGAAAAAGAGATGGAATACGCTCTTGCCGAAGCGAACCACCGGTTGGAGGTCCTGGAGAACGTCACATGGCATGATACTATGAATCAGCTCTCGATACTGAATGGGAACGTCAACCTGCTACGAAATGATTCGAAACCCGAGGCCAAAGAGAAGTACCTGAACCGCATAGAAACGGCTGCAAATTCCATCCGGAAGCATATCGATTTCATACGGGACTATCAGCTTACGGGTGAAACCCTTTCAGTATGGATGGATGTTTCGAGTTCGTTCTCTCTGGCCTCGAACATGCTCGATATGCAGGATGTTCGGGTAATATGCACCGTGTCTGAACTGGAGATCAAATCGGATCCGATGCTGGTCAAGGCATTTTTCAACATGATGGAAAATTCGTTGCGATATGGTCTGAAGGTGACGGAAGTGAAGCTTTCGGCGGAACCCGATGGAGATGGCATGATCCTACATTATTCAGATGATGGAATCGGGATTCCCATAAAGGATAAGGATAGAATATTCCTCAAAGGATACGGTAACAATAGCGGTCTTGGGATGTTTCTTATCAAATCGATTTTAGAGATCACAAATATCGAGATCCGGGAGAACGGTTCCCCGGGAGAAGGTATTCGGTTAGAGATGTATGTGCCAAAAGATAGCTTCCGGTATCAGAAACCGCAAAATGGTCCAATTTCCTCACTAAACAAGTCACGCAAAGCAAAATAGCTCAGCGGTGAGAACGAGTCGGTGAACGATAGTGAGGAGCAATCAAACTTGATCCTGAGCAATTGATTCGGCACGATTTATTGAAATATCAGCTCATCGCGTTGATCTGTGTGGTCAGAAAAAACGGAAAAGAAGGATCAGGCGCCATCGGATGGAAAACAGCCTGATTGAACTCTTAAGATGTTTCAATCGAGATTGAACCCGCCGTACTTCTTGAAGTGCTCGGCCAGTCCGCCATCGTTGAGGATCTTCAACATGACCCTCGGCAACGGGGTGGTCCTGATCTCCTTGCCCTTGGTCAGATTGAGGACGATGCCCGCCTCCAGGTCGACCTTGAGCACGTCCCCCTCCTCGATCCCGGAGGTGTCGCACTCGATCAGCGGCAGACCGACATTGATGCAGTTCCGGTAGAATATGCGGGCGAACGACCTGGCGATGACCGCCGAGCATCCCGCCGCCTGAATGACCAGCGGCGCCTGCTCCCTGCTCGAGCCCATGCCGAAGTTCTCCCCGGCCACGATGAAGTCGCCCTGCTCGATCTCCTTGTAGAAACCGGGGCGCAGATCCTCCATCAGGTGGGTGGACAGGTCCTTCATGTCCAGGCTCTTGAACTTGTACTTGCCGGCGATGATGTAGTCGGTGTTAATGTTCTTGCCAAAGACGTGGGCCTTGCCTTTCATCTCTTCCATTATAGCACCTCCCTGGGGTCTGCGATGCATCCCTTGATGGCCGAGTAGGCCGCGGTGGCCGGCGAGGACAGGTATATGTCCGCCTTGACGTTGCCCATGCGGCCCTTGAAGTTGCGGTTCGCGGTCGACAGGACGTTCTCCGCGTCCGATGGAATGCCGTTGCAGGTCCCGACGCACGGACCGCAGGACGGTGTCATCATTATCGCGCCGGCCTTGACCAGCTTTTCGACGGTCCCGTCATGCAGGCCGTTCAGGTATATCTCCCGAGAAGCGGGAGCCACCAGCAGCCTGAGGCTCTTCGATACCTGCTCTCCGTCGAGGATCTTGGCGGCGATCTCCAGGTCCTCGCTCCTGCCATTGGTGCAGGTGCCGATAAAGATCTGGTCCAGTTTCAGCCCTTCCACCTTCTGGATCGGGACCACGTTGTCCACGTCCGGCGGGCAGGCGATCTGGGGCGGCATGTCCGTGAGGTCCTCCTCCACTACCAGCTCGTACTTGGCGTCGTCCGTCGCCAGCGCCGGTGCGTACTTGGCCTTGGCCCTTCCCTTCAGGTAGGCGTCGGTCTTCTGGTCGCAGCGCATCAGTCCGACCTTGGCGCCGGTCTCGACGGCCAGATTGGAGATGGTCATCCTGGCCTCCACCGACATGTGGTCGATTACATCGCCGTAGAGTTCCAGCGCCTTGTAGGTAGCGCCGTTGGCGGTGAGCGTGCCGACCATGTGCAGGGCCACGTCCTTCGAGTACACCCCCTTCTGCAGTTCGCCGTTGTAGACCAGCTTGATCGTTTCCGGCACCTTGAACCACATCTTGCCGCTGATCAGCGCCGCCGCCATGTCGGTGCTCCCGACCCCGGTGGCGAACGAGTTCAGCGCGCCATAGGTGCAGGTGTGGGAATCGGCGCCGATGATGATCGTGCCCGGTAACGCCCGTCCCGATTCCGGGACCAGGACATGGCACACCCCGTCCCCGACGTCGTACAGCTTGGCCCCGTACCGGGAGGCGAACTCCCGCATCTGTTTGTGGATGTTGGAGACCCCTTCCAGCGGTGAAGGCGCGTTGTGGTCGATGACGATGGCGTAGCGGGACGGGTCCATTATCTTCTTCCCGCCCATGTCGTTGAACGCCTTGATCGTAAGTCCGGTCGTACCATCCTGGGACATCATGAAGTCCACCGGGGCGACCACTATGTCCCCTGCCTCGACCCGCTTCCCCACGTGTGCTGAAAGTATCTCCTCTGACATTGTGCCCATTTTAACCGCTCCTTGAATCTTCACTCGGCGTTGTTGCCCGGCACGCCGTTCCGGTAATCCAAATAGATGTAGACCAGCTCGTTCTCGGTCAGGCTGCGCTTCAGCGAGACGGAGTTCGCCCGGACCTGTTCCAGCAGTATGCCGGCGACCTCATCGTCGATCTCGTACCCGCGCTTCGACAGCACCTGCTTCAGCGTGTGCCGGCCGGAATGCTTACCAATGATGATCTTGCGCGTAAGTCCGACCTCCTCCGGCGTGTACGGCTCGTAGTTCGAGAAGTATTTGATGACGCCGTCTGTATGAATGCCTGCCTCGTGGGCGAAGCAGTTGTCGCCGACAATCGGCTTCCATGCCGGGATGTCGCGACCGGCCGCCCGGGCCACATACTCCGAGACCTCCCTGAACCGGGACGTGTCGAAGTTGGTGTCCAGCTTCAGGATGTGCTTGCCGACCATGGCGATCTCCTCCATGGGGGTGTTGCCGGTGCGCTCGCCGATGCCGAGGACGGTGGTCGACACCACCTTCGCTCCCGCCTGGACCCCTGCCAGGGCGTTGGCGGTGGCCATCCCGAAATCGTTGTGGGTGTGCATCTCCACGTCGATCTTGGCCTCCTCGATGATCCTCTTGATCTCATCGTATGTATGGCGAGGCTCCAGGATCCCCAGGGTGTCGCAGTACCGGAACCGGTCGGCCCCGGCCTCCTTGGCCGCCTTGGCGAAGGTGATTATGAAGTCCCTGTCGGCACGGGATGCGTCCTCGGCGTTCGCGGAGACGTACAGGCCATGCGCCTTGGCGTACTCGATCGATTCGACCAGCTTTTCAATGACCCATTCCCGGGTCTTCATCAGCTTGTGCTCTATGTGGATATCGGAGGACGACATAGAGATGGCGACCGAATCCACATCGCAGTCGATGGAATGCGCGATGTCCGCCGGGTTGGCCCGGTTCCATCCCAGGATTGAGGCGTCGAGCCCGAGGTGGGCGATGTTCTTGACCGCGGTCTTCTCGTCCCCTCCCATGGCCGGGATGCCTGCCTCAATCTGCTGCACCCCGATCTCATCCAGAAGCTTGGCGATGCGCATCTTTTCCAGGTTAGCGAAGACTATTCCAGCTGCCTGTTCACCATCTCTCAGGGTGGTGTCACAGATCACAAGCTGATGCTGGTTCAATTTGGCAAGTACTTCGTCCCTGTTCTTCATCGATTTCCCTTCCTACCTGGCCCGATCTTGCGGAGACGGCCCTTCAGACCGACAACGGGCATGACCATGGCTTGAACGGGCGCTTCACTGTTTGAGTGCTATAAGTCCGGAACGCCCCATCACCGACATGAGCGGCCTTCCGCAGTCCCAAGGGGGACATTATGTCGTCGTGATACCAGTTGTCATGCGACCTAACTCCATAAAAGGGGGGATACTAAAGATTTTCGGAGATGTGGGTAGGTGTGCCGCTCATCGGCCATTATCCTCTGGTCCCTGGCGATCCATGGCACGAACATTTTACGATGGAACGCTGCCTAGCTGTACGGCGTCGCGGTCTTGAACCGGAGCAGCGCCGCCATGCCGCCGATGGAATCGAGCTTCTTGCCCCCTTCGTGCAGCTCCGAGACGACGATCACCGTCCCTCTCTGGTCCTCCACCGCCTTCATCATCCTCTCGTGGTCCTTGTTGCGCACCACGTTGTCGACGATGAGCAATGTCTCCACCGCCCCGGCGTCGACCGCCTGGCGCACCTCCTTCGGGCCGTAGGCGACGGGGCCGTCCTTGGCGATCTCCTCCAGTACCTTCTCCACCAGGTTGACCTCCTGGGCCACCCGCGAGTCCTTCAGCACCTCGCTGCCCAGGCCGCGCTTCATCAGCTCATGGATGCCGGTCATGCCCGCCTGCCCGGTGTGATAGACGAACGATTTCTCGAATATCTCCGGTTCCTTCTCCTTGCCCAGCTCCAGCAATGTCTCCTTGGCGAAACCGGGCCCCAGGATGACCACGGGGACGCCGCCCACGGCCACCTGCTTGAGCTTCGCCAGCACCTCCAGGTAATACTCGTTGGTGTGCTTCTGCTCGTACATCTTGCCGCCGGCCGGACCGGTGATCTCCGCCACCCGCTGAATGCCCGCCTGACGCATGACCGCGATGACCGCCTCGTCGTTCTCCAGGGCCACGAACACGATGGTGGGCTTCTTGGCGTCCTCGACGGCACGCCGGACCCGCTCCAGTGAGGACGGTTTCCAATCGGTCTTCCTGATGGTGACCTGCTCCCCCTCCTCGAGATTGAGGGTGTGGTATGAACCGAGGTCCTGCTCGCCTTCCACGATGACGCCAGTAACGCGCAGCCTGATGTCGAAATCGTGGAACTCCATCTTCTCCACCTTGACGCCCAGGACCATGCGCTTCTTCTCTGAACGCTCGGCCCTCACCTTGTCGACCTTGGCCGACTCGTCCCGGCGATAGGTGGACATGACCAAAATGTCGCCTATCTGGATGATGTTGTAGAGATGCCAAAGATCGTCCGGCGCATCGATCTGCACCTTGATCTCGCCCTTGAACCGGTCCTGATGGAGAACACGCATCTATTCTCAGTGAAAGGTTCGGACATTATTATACCGTTGGGGACGGATGGAACAGCACTCAGGGAGAATCATGACAGATCCGCGGAATGACAGACCTCATCAATGGGAACATCGAACACACATGGATCCGATTCCTGGTCGCGAATCCATTCAGGCGGCCGTATGATGAGGACTTTCCCCTCGGAGTCCGAAAAGGTCCGATGAGATTTGAAGGGATTGTATTCGTCCATTTGCAATGACGAAGTTTGAAAGGCCGATAGGTTTCGGCGGATGGGGCCATGGTGTTCGAGTCGTTCTAAGATTCATGATAATGGTTGAATTCGTTCGATCGATCATGGACCTCGAATAATGACACGATGGTGGTGCTAGATGCTAATGAAAAAATGAACGAGGTTATTCTTGATCTTGCTTCCGGCAGATTCCACCTTCGATATCGAAAACTCTTGCAGAATCCGAGGCATTATTTTCCAGTGCGCCAATGATCATACTTTCTTACGTCATTGTCACGTTCAATGGGGTGATCGCGCCATAGAAAACACGCCCGGCCAGTCTGATGCGTTACGCGGGGCAAAAATGAAATTACTGTGGGATTCTGGCCGGTCGTGCGATTTATAAAAATCCTCCTCTAATAATTGAACCTTGAGGAAGTTCTTTCCTTACTCTCCTTATTCTATATTCCATAGCTTCAAGTTCATTCAAGCAATCATTTATTTGATTGGAACACGCCGGCCAAGGGCATTGTGCTGAGTGAAGGTCAGCCGATTGAGGAACCCTTTAGCGGCCGTCGTGTCGGTAGATAATCGGAAGTTGCATAATAAGCCACTTTCGCTGATCTCGTCCGGGACGACTGTCAATCATCCCGGCGTTCGTATGGGAGACTTAGAAATCGAGATCCAAGACACGATAAGAAAGAGGGAAGAATCATGCTCGCCTTTCCCAAATTTGGTGTAATAAAATGTTCGGACTGTCTGGAGAGCGGTAAGTGCCGCTGGTGCAAAGGCACTGGGAAAAGGATGGACCACACATATCTGCGGGCCATCAGGTGCGGTTACTGCAATGGGTCTGGATTGTGCCACAAATGCAATGGAGATTGAGGGATCCGAATCGGTCCTTTGCCCACCGGATGTGGGTTTGCCTTCCATGACCGAATGACGTTTCCCTCGGTGGTCCGATTCAATATCTCATAGCAAGGAAAGTAGGTTGGTCATCGATTTGTCGCCGCTTACACGCGGCCAGGTGAGTGCGGATACAATCACATCCTGACATGGCCAGTATGCTGAGGGTGTCCAACGATGGACAAAGCTCCCGCATTGTGTAAAGGATGGTTCAACAAAAGTTAAGTACCCCCTAACTATACCATCGAATCTTAATGGCAAAGTGCTTCCTGGTACTCGAAGACGGAACGGTAATGGAAGGCACTGGTTTTGGTTCCGGAAAGACCGCTTTCGGCGAGGTCGTTTTCAACACCGGCATGACCGGTTATCAAGAGAGTTTGACCGATCCTTCCTACATGGGACAGATACTCATCATGTCCTATCCCCTGATCGGCAACTACGGCATCAACTCCGAGGACGTGGAGTCGGGCAAGGTCCAGGTCCGCGGCTTCGTGGTGCGCCAGAACTGCACCGAGCCCTCCGGCATGTACGGCGGGAAGACCTTGGGCTCATACCTGGAAAAGGAGAAAGTTCCCGGCATATCCGACCTGGACACCAGGTCGATCATCATCAAGATAAGGGAAAGGGGGACCCTGCGCGGGGCGATCGTGTTCGATGAGGACCCGGAGGAGGTCGTCAAGAGGCTCCGCACCATGCCCTACCCTTCTGACGACAACCTGGTCAGGATGGCCAGCACCAAAGAGGTCATCCTTCACCGGAACGAGAAGGCGACCAAGACGGTCGCCCTGTTCGACTGCGGCGTCAAGGCCAACATAGTCCGGGAGCTGCACAAACGGTTCAACGTTTACCAGCTTCCCCACGATACGCCGCGGAAGTTCTTCCGGGATCACCAGATCGATGGCGTGATGATCTCGAACGGCCCGGGAGACCCCGCCCACCCGGACCTGAAGGGCACCACCATCCGCACCATCGCCGAGATCAAGGACGAGTACCCGATAATGGGCATCTGCATGGGCAACCAGCTCCTGGCCCTGGCGTTCGGTGGATCCACGTACAAGATGAAGTTCGGTCACCGGGGCGCGAACCAACCGGTGAAGTATCGGAACCGGGTCTTCATCACGTCCCAGAACCATGGCTACGCGGTCGACCCGGAGTCGATCGACGGCAGCGGCCTGGTGGTCGAGCAGACCAACGTGAACGACGGAACGGTGGAAGGCATGAAGCACACCGAACTGCCCATCTTCTCCGCCCAATACCACCCGGAGGCGTGTCCCGGGCCCAGGGACACCGGGTTCCTGTTCGACGAGTTCGGCAAGATGATGGAGGTCAGGAAATGACCGAAGGCAAGAAGGGAAAGCTGATGGTCATCGGCTCCGGCCCCATCGTCATCGGCCAGGCCGCCGAGTTCGACTTCTCCGGTTCACAGGCCTGCCGCTCGCTGCGCGAGGAAGGTTACGAGACGGTGCTGGTCAACTCCAACCCGGCCACCATCCAGACCGACCTGGAGATGGCCGATATCGTCTACATCGAACCGTTGACGGTGGAGACCATCGCGAAGATCATCGAGAAGGAGAAGGTGGAGGGCGTGCTCTCCGGCATGGGCGGGCAGACGGCGTTGAACCTGTGCTCCGAGCTGGCGGAGAAGGGATACCTGGAACGGCTCAACTGCCGCCTGTACGGAACGCAACCCCGGGCCATCGCCCTTTCCGAGGACAGGGAGCTCTTCAAGGAGACCATGATAAGCATCGGTGAGCCGGTGCCGAAGAGCAAGACGGTCCACACGCTGGGGGAGGCGAAGGCCGCGGTGGAGTTCATCGGCCGCTACCCGGTCCTTATCCGGCCAGCCTATACGCTGGGAGGCACGGGCGGAGGCATTGCCCACGACGAGGAGGAGCTCGGACCTATCGTGGGACGAGGTCTCGCGTATTCGCGCATCAAGCAGGTGCTGATCGAGGAGAGCGTCATCGGCTGGAAGGAGCTCGAATACGAGGTGATGCGGGACAAGAACGACAACTGCGTCATCATCTGCTCCATGGAGAACCTGGACGCCATGGGGATACACACCGGCGAGTCCATCGTCATCGCCCCGGTGCAGACGCTGAACGACGTCGATCATCATCGGATGCGCACCGCCGCGATCAAGATCATTAGGGCCCTCGGCATCGAAGGAGGATGCAACGTCCAGTTCGCATTCGATCCGGCCACTAAAGACTACCGTGTGATCGAAGTGAACCCCAGGGTCTCCCGCTCGTCCGCACTGGCGTCCAAGGCCACCGGTTACCCCATCGCGCGGGTGGCGGCAAAGATCGCCATCGGAAGGACGCTGGACGAGATCCCGAACAAGATCACCGGGAAAACGTTCGCGGCCTTCGAACCGACGATCGACTACTGCGTCATCAAGATCCCCCGCTGGCCCTTTGACAAGTTCCGGACCGTCGACAGAACCCTCGGTACTCAGATGAAGAGCACCGGGGAGGTCATGGCCATCGGGCGCAGCATCGAGGAGGGCATCATGAAGGCGGTCCGCTCCCTGGAGACGGATCGGATCGACCTTGAGCCGGAGCCGAACTGGACCGACAAGAAGATAGAGCAGGAGCTGACCGTGGCGACGGACCTCCGCCTCTACGCCATCGCCGAGGCGATACGCCGGGGCATGAGCATCGAACGGATCGCCAACCTCACCGCCTGGGACGAGTTCTTCGTGCGCAAGGTGAAGAACCTGGTGGACGTCGAGACCAGGCTCAAGAAGGAAGAGCTGACCAAGGAGCTGTTGCAGACGGCCAAGAGAATGGGCTATCCGGACGAGAGCATCGCCGTCCACGCCAAGCTCAAGATCGAGCATGTGGCCGAGCTGCGGAGGAAGTTCGGCATCACCCCGACGTACAAGATGGTCGACACCTGCGCGGCCGAGTTCGAGGCCGCCACCCCATACTACTATTCGACCTACGAGAGCGAGTCGGAGGGCAAACGGTCCACCCAGAAGAAGGTCATCATCGTCGGCGCCGGGCCCATCCGCATCGGACAGGGGATCGAGTTCGACTACTGCTGCGTCCACGGCGTCATGGCCTGCCAGGAGGAGAACGTCGACGCCATCGTGATCAACAACAATCCGGAGACGGTCTCCACCGACTACGATATCTCGGACCGGCTGTACTTCGAACCGCTCACGATGGAGGACGTGGTGAACGTGATCGACAAGGAGGACGCGGACGGCGTGGTGGTCCAGTTCGGCGGTCAGACCTCGGTCAACCTGGCGGTGCCGCTGGAGAAAGCGCTCGAGGGCAAGAAGGCCAAGATCCTCGGGACCAGTCCGGACATGATAGACATGGCCGAGGACCGGAAACGCTGGACCGCACTGATGCGGACGCTGGACATCAAGCAGCCGGAGTCCGGGACGGGTTTCTCGTTCAACGAGGTAAGGGACGTCGCCAACCGCATCGGCTATCCCGTCCTCCTCCGTCCGTCGTACGTGCTGGGCGGGCGCGGCATGGAGATCATCTACTCCGAGGAGGAGCTCAAGACCTATGTCGAGACCGCGGTCAAGGTTTCCAAGTCGCACCCGGTCCTGATCGACAAGTATCTCTCCCACGCGATCGAGATCGACGTGGACGTGGTGGCCGACGGCACGGACGTCTACATCGGCGGGATCATGGAGCACATCGAGGAGGCGGGGGTGCACAGCGGCGATGCCACCATGATGCTCCCCACTCAGACCATACCGTCCTACGTCCTCGACCGGATCATCGAGATCAGCACCGCAGTGGCCATGGCGCTCCAGGTCAAGGGACTGATGAACCTGCAGCTGGCGGTCAAGGAGAACGAGGTCTTCATGATCGAGGCGAACCCCCGTGCCTCCCGGACCGTGCCGTTCGTCTCCAAGGCGATCGGGGTTCCGCTGGCAAAGATCGCCACCAAGGTCATGCTGGGCAAGACGCTCAAGGAACTGGGGCACGTCGGCGTGGCCGAGTTCAAGAGCGTCGCCGTCAAGGCGTCGGTCTTCCCGTTCCTTAAATTGCCCGGGGTCGACAGCATACTCGGACCGGAGATGAAGAGCACCGGCGAGGTCATGGGCATCGACACTGACCTGGACTCCGCCATGTACAAGGCGCTCCTGTCGGCGGGGAACAAGCTCCCGACGAAGGGCGGGGTCTACATCACCGTGAGCGACCCGGACAAGGCCGCGGCATTTCCCATCGCCAAGGAACTGGCGGACATGGGATTCGGCATCTTCGCCACCAAGGGCACATCTACCTATCTGAAGAACCATGGCCTAGCGGTCACCACGGTGTACAAGGTCAAGGACAACGTGGCACCGGACGCGCTTGGCCTGATGCGCTGTGGGGAGATCAATCTGATCGTCAACACCCCGTCCTACTCTTCCGGATCGATCCGCGATGGGTACATGATGAGGAGGCTGGCGGTGGAGCTGGAGATACCTTTCCTGACGACCATGCAGGCGGCCAGGGCGACGGTCGGTGCGATCAGACGGGGAAGGAGGGGGGACCTGTCCGTGAGGGACATCGCCTCATATCACACAGATTGAACCAAGAGACCGGATTCATATGACTTCCCAGCAGGTCTAGGTCGGACACCGATTATCAAACATCGATAATGAGGACGATATTCTTAAGCCCCGATATTTCGAATCGATGACCTTGACGACCCTGATGTTGTCGGTTGGAATGGAATGAAGGCCCTCGAATTGATACCTTACAAGGATAAGAGCATCGTCATGGTCGATATCTCGAACACCACCACGGAGCAGCTCGTCTCCGCCCTAAAAGATGCCCAGGCAAAGATATCCAAAATGCCGGCCAACAGCGCCCTCATATTAACGGATGCCACCAAGGCCGCCTATAACTCCGAGACCGGAGCGGCCATCAAGGAGTTCGCGGCGAAGAACACCCCCTTTGTCAAAGCATCGGCCGTGGTGGGCGCGGAAGGGATGAAGGCCATGCTGCAGACCGCCGTTTCAATGCAGAACAAGCGAGACATCGGCTCGTTCGCCACACGCGGGGAAGCGATGGATTGGCTGGCCGCAAGATGATCTGAACTCGGACCTGCCTCCCGGCCGTCATCATGGAGTCGATCGACGGCCTCTGATCTCCTCGGCAACAAGCTCATTTGTCGAGATCACCGATGCATGGGGCGGCAGGCGATACGTCTTTGTTTTGTGCCGATCGACCTCTTGAATCTATTGTCATCAGACTCCCTTGATCCTCTGGCCCAAGACCTCATCGTAAAGTACGAACAACACCCCGACCAGTATCAACGCCCCTCCGACGTATATGTAAGGAGAAGGAAGTTCGGCCAGTATGAACGCGGCAAGGACCGAGGCGAAGATCGGCTCGCCGAGCAGCGACGCGCTCACCAATGGGGCGGTCACGTACTTCAATGACCAGTTGTAGACCGTGTGACCCAGTATCGTAGACACTCCGGCCAGCAGAAGGAATAGCACGAACTCCTGCCAGGGATACGGCCATATCGGCTGACCCAGAACGAAGGCGGCGGCAAATAGGAACCCCGCCGCGGAAAGATAGATGATGAACGCGTACGCGATCAGGTTCACCTTCTTCCGCAGCACCCGCCCGGCCAGGATGTAGATGCCGGCGAACATCCCGCCGATCAATGCCAGCAGATTCCCGTCCCATGAGCCGTCTTGCAAAGAGAACAAGGAGATGAAAACGACGCCGGCGAATCCGATGCTCACCCCGATGGCGGTCCATTTTCCGGATTCCTTGAACAGGAGGATGGACACCGCCCCAACCAGTAGGGGATGTGCCGTCACCAGGATCGTGGAGCTCGCCACGCTCGTCATCTGCAGAGAGGTGATCCAGGTGGCAAAATGGAGCGCCAAGATCAGCCCGATGACCACCAGCCACGAGGCCGTCTTCCGGTCCAGCAACTTGAACTGCGCCTCCCGATGGACGATGGCGAACGGCAGCAGCATCAGTGCCGCGAACAGCATCCGATAGGCCGCGATCACGACCGGAGGGGCATCACTCCAGCGAATGAATATCGAGGCGAACGATACGCTGAGGACGGCCACGACGACCCCGATGTACGGGGCGGGCGAACCCTTCTGGACGTTTACCATGGCAATCAGTGGATCACGATGGACTTGACGCCCCGGCAGGCCTTCAGGCTGGGTATCAGCTCCGGAGGCACCGGGCTCTGCGTGATGACATACAGTTTCGGCTCAACGCTGAGGTCAGGGTCGCCCACCAGAACCTGCCTTATGCTGATCCCGGCGTTCGAAATGACCGTGGTCACGTCGGCGACGATGCCGGTGGTGGTGGCATTGCTGGGGATTATCTCGATCGCCGACCAGCCCATGACCGGCGCCACGTCCCTCAGGAGCAGCGTCGGCCTGAGGGCGGCGAACACCCTTGACAGTTCCGGGCTGGACTCGATAGTGTCGATGGCGGAGCGAACGATCCTCCGGTCGACGCCGGCCGCCCGGCCCAGAGCCATGTCCGCCACCTCTACCTCCCCGCAGTATATCCGGCCCCCGCTCACCCTCATGCCGTTTTCCAAGAGAAGCTTGGCCACCTTCGCCTGCGATGGATATCGGCCAAAGTAGTTCGCGATCTGCTTCCACATATGCCCGGGACAATGACCTGCTGCATAATATTGGTTATCGTTGGACCTCTTTGATCATCGGGCCGCCGGGTATATTGTAGAATATATCGATTGCCTTGCTTCAGCCATACTAGTAGTATTCCTGGGTCCAAGGGCCTAAATTCTTTGGGATTATGTGCACCGTCCTATTTTTGATATGGACCAGACCAATCCTGAAGTGAATAGAACAACAAGAACCGTGCAATAAAAATATCCAATGATGGTAAAAATGCCGCCACGAGGTGCAATGCTGGATGAAACTTTGGAGGGCTTCGGAACGACCCTATCGAAATCCAAGGCACAGCGAATGACTCCGTTGTATCTCTGGGTGATTTGAAGAGGCGTTGCAGAGGGAACATTAGGATTTGTTTAGGGTGCGGCCTTGTATCGTGAACGCCAGAACAGATGCACGACTTACCCCACCAACGCTCCTGTAGCAAAATCCCCCCAGATGACCGTTTCGAGCGCACCTAGGGTCGCTCCATTTTTGGCCAGAACGACTATCGTCACCACCAAGACGTCACAGATACGTAAAGAGCACTCTGCTGAGCATACCAATCATGGGCCCTCCCCTACCCTTGCCGAGGAGCAGCAGCTTTCTTGCGTTCGTCATTTGACCCGTGTTTGTAAACGATTCGACAGAGCCCAGATGCGCTTCTACAACTTCCTCAGCGACGAGGAGAGGAGACTCTTTACGACCAAGCCGAAGGAAGTCACTGCCTGAAGATTCGTAATCACATTCCAGTAAGCCGGGGTTACATCAAGGCATGATTAGGCTGGCGTCGGTGCCGTTGAGCGCCATTCTCAGTCTCAGGTGCCCGAACTCCGCGCCGGCTTCCCGTCCACTAGCACCTTCAGTTCCCTCCTCTTAAAAATTGCGACCAGGGGCAAAGTCATTCCTAGTCTTACTTCGACCTTGTGTACCTCAGAGGTTCCTATGTCGAAAGACCATGTCTTCCCACGGAGCGAGTAGTAGTGAAGATCGGCCAGCTTCTCTCCGTCCAGCTCGATGAGGATGTGCTTCGTTAGCCAGTCATGATCTACTGTAAGTGTGTGCTTCTCCTTCTCTCCTACTTCGAAAGTGGATTTAGCCATACGTCCTATACGACTGGTGAAGGGAATATAAAAGAGATTCGCGCCGTCCAAATCTTGGACCGGCTTCGAAGCCGAGGCGCCTACTCCATTTCGTTAGTATCTCCTCTCGGCGGAAGGTCACCTAGAAAGGAAGAAGAGCAGCACGTCTGCGACGAACAAGGTCGCCGTGATCATCTGCAGGTCGCCGAGTCTCCGAGGTTGATCAGGTTGAGTTCCCAGCGAGAAACACCCCAAAACGGAATGACGACCATGGATCAAGTCGTTTTCCGGCCCTGACATCAGGCACGCTCGAGGAGACGATCACGTTCGTTTGCACGCTCATCAACAACGCGAGCCGAACAAGCAGGACCAGGGCCATTTCATACATGGCCGGTGTATCCCCAGCGGTAAGGATGCGGAGTTCGAGCGCGACCCGTGGAAAACGCGAGGTTCCCGGACAAGATCAAAAAGCACAGACCGTATGATACGACGGTGCCGGGCTGACGGTGAGGACGTTTCTGAAAGATACCGCCGGGGAAACGATTAAGCAAGGAAGAACCAATGATGGACCGAACACGTCAACATCGACCAGAGATGGTTATTTAGCAAGGGTACGGTTCGAACCATCGCAAATGGCGAAACTTACATAAGCATGCTAGATGTTGACACGGAAAGGTGATACTGTGCTTGGCAAGAGCGTAAGGATGGAGCGCATCATGGACCGGTCGACTGGCCGCGCCGTCATAGTCCCGTTGGACCACGGCATATCGATGGGACCCATGGAAGGACTGCTGGACATGAAGTCCACGATAGACAAGGTGTCACAGGGAGGGGCGACCGCCATAGTGTTGCACAAAGGCATTCCCCCGTACAGCCACCGGTCCTTTGGGCGCGACATTGGGCTCATCGTTCACCTATCGGCGAGCACCAACCTCAGTCCGAACCCGAACAAGAAAGTGCTCATCACCACCGTCGAGGAGACCCTGAAGATGGGTGCGGACGCATGCTCGATACACGTCAACCTGGGCAATGACTGGGACGACCAAATGCTGCAGGACTTCGGCCAGGTGAGCCGCAGTTGCACCGAATGGGGCGTCCCGCTGCTTTGCATGATCTACCCGAGAGGCAAGGATGCTTCCGACGCCTACGACATCGACAAGCTCAAACTGTGCGCGCGAGCCGCCGCCGAAATGGGCGCCGACATCGTCAAGACCAACTACACCGGGGACATCGATACCTTCCGTGAGCTGGTAAGGGGGGCGCTGGCCCCAGTCGTGATCGCGGGCGGACCGAAGATCGATTCGGACGAGAAACTGTTGCAAATGGTACGCGATTCCGTGGATGCCGGGGGCAAGGGCGTCTCGATCGGCAGGAACATCTTCCAGCATCGGAACGTGACCGGGATCACCAAAGCGATCTCCGCCATCGTCATCGAGGACCTGGAAGTAGAGGAAGCCATCAAGCTGTTGAAGTGATTCCGATGAGCGAAAAGGGCAAGACCGTCTGGGTCAGGTCCGACCACCTCGGTTCGTACGAGGAGCGGAAGAAGATAGTTTCGACCGCGCTCGAGTCCGGATATTCCACCATAATGATCAAGGCAGAGGACAAGGAACTGAAGCGCCTGGGCCGTTTCGAGGCCATCGAGGTGAACGGCAGCGACCTGTTCCTGGAGGGCGAGAGGATCGGCGCCATCGTGTCCATCGACCGCCCGGAGGACCTGGCCAAGGCGTCCGCGCTCAAGGGCAAGGTGGCCAACGTGCTGATCGCCGCCAACGACTGGAAGATCATCCCGCTGGAGAACCTGATCGCCGAGTTCCAGAGGTCCAAGACCAGGATCTTGGCCGGGGCGTCTACGCCGGACGAGGCGATGGTCTTCTCGAAGACCCTGGAGGTAGGCGTCGATGGGATCGTGATCGAACCGAGGGACGCATCGGTGATCAAGGACTTCAAAGACCTGACCCAGGGCGAGCGGCCGAAGATAGGGCTCAGCGCCGTGAAGGTCACCCGGATCTCGTCGGTCAACGTCGGTGACCGGGTCTGCCTGGACACCTGCTCGTTATTGCGCATAGGGGAGGGCATGCTGGTCGGTTCCCAATCCAATTGCCTTTTCCTGATACAGTCGGAGGCGATGGAGAGCGAGTACGTGGCGGCAAGGCCGTTCCGGGTGAATGCCGGGGCGGTCCATGCGTACGTGCTCACCTCCGATGGCAAGACAAAATATCTTTCGGAGGTGAACAGCGGCGAGGAGGTCATGGCGGTCGACATCGAAGGGAACAGCCGTTCGGTGGTGATCGGCCGCTCGAAGATCGAGGTCAGGCCACTCCTCCTCGTTGAGGTCGAGGCCGAGGGCAGGAGGTTCACCACCATCCTGCAGAATGCGGAGACCATCCGCCTTTGTACGCCCACCGGGGCGGTATCGATCTCCGAGCTCAAAATCGGCCAAGAGGTCTTCGTCCGCCTGGAACAGGGCGGAAGGCATTTCGGGCATGCCATCAAAGAGACCATAAGGGAGAAATGATGCAACACTGCGTTTCGATCATCGAGACTGGCCTGGACGAGGCCATCGAGGCATCGCGGAGAGCCGTTGGCATGGGAGCCGACCTGATCGAGATCCGGTTCGACCATTTCGACCAGCTGCCCAAGGACTTCTCCGGTTTCAAGGAGTTCCAGATACCGAAGATCGCCACGCTACGTTCCGTCGCCCAGGGTGGCAAGTACCACGGCAGCGACGAGCAGAAGATGAGGTTCCTGGTCAAGGCGTACAACGGGGCGTTCGACTTCATCGACCTGGAGGACGATTTCCCGCTGCTGCACCACCGAGACCTGAACGGGATAAGGACCATCGTTTCATCACACGTCCTCGACACCAGCCCCCGGCTCATGGCCGTGGTGGACCGCCTGGTCGCCAACGGGTCCAAAGGAGATACCCCGAAGGTGGTGTACCGGGCAGAAACGCTGACCGACGTGGCATCGCTGATCGCCGCCGGGAAACTGTACTCGCTGGCGGAGAGGAAGTTCGCCCTGATCGGGATGGGCGCGCTGGGCAGCATCACCCGGGTGTGCGCCAACCGCTTCGGGGCCAGCCTCACCTACGTTTCGCTCGAGCCGGGCAAGGAGGCGGCGCCCGGACAGATGGACCTGGCGACGATGAAGTGGCTGGGGAACAAGGCGATCGTGACCGGGATCACCGGCCATCCACTGGAGCACACCGTTTCGCCGGCCATGCATAACGCCGCGTTCCGGGCGCTCCACCTGCCGGGCATGTACTTCAAGCTCCCGGCGGCGCCGGTGGAGCTGGAATCCGTCACCCAGATGATGCGCGACCTGGACATGCGCGGGATGAACGTCACCATACCGCACAAGGAATCGATCATCTCCCTGCTCGACCGCCTGGACCTGCACGCCATCAAGGTCGGCGCGGTCAACACCATCATCAATGACAAGGGAACGCTCATCGGCAGCAACACCGACCTCTACGGAGTGGCCAAGACATTCGAGCTGGCCAGCTTCGAGGTCAAGGACAAGGACATCCTCGTGGTGGGCGCGGGAGGGGCGTCCAGGGCGGTGTGCGCGTACCTCAGCGAGGCGGGCGCGAAGGTCAAGATCACCAACCGCACCAACACCAAGGCGGCATCACTGGCGGACAAGTTCGACAACGTCACCGCGGTGGATTTCGATTCCCTGGGAAAAGGGAGCTACGCCGCCGTGGTCAACTGTACGCCGGTCGGCATGAAAGGATTCCCCAACGACCTGCCCCTGCCGATCGAGAACATCCAAAAGGGAATGCTGGTCCTGGACACCGTCTACAACCCGGAGGTCACCATGCTCCTGCAGGTGGCCCGGGAGAGAGGGGCTATGCCCGTGTCGGGCAAGGACATGCTGATCTACCAGGCCCTCAAGGCCTTCGAGCTCTGGACGGGCAAGGCCCCGGCGTACGAGGTGATGGAGCAGGCCTTCAGGGAGGCCCTCCCATGAACCGGACCGGAAAAGGTGTGTCCCACGGGGCGGCGACCATCGTCAACGCCATAGCCACCGGGAAAGGGGCGGCGTTCGGCATCAGCCTGAGGACCTGGGCCGAGGTCAGGTTGAACGATTCCTCCCAGGTCGATGTGACCATCGAAGGGTTCAACGGGGAACCGACCAAACTGGTCGAGAACTGTTTCCGGACGGTGGCCGACAAACTCAGTCCAGGTGAGAGGCTCGGTGCAGAGATCGTGACCCGGTCGGAGATCCCGGTGTCCCGGGGGCTGAAGAGCAGCAGCGCCGCCGCCAACGCCGTGATCATGGCGACGCTGGATGCCCTGGAAGAGACGATCGAGCCGATGTACGCGATACGACTGGGCACCAAATGCGCCGTCGAGTCCGGCGTTTCGATAACCGGCGCGTTCGACGATGCCTGCGCCTCCTGGCTCGGGGGAGCGGTGGTCACCGACAACGGGAAGAACGAACTTCTGAAACGGGAACCGATGGACCCGAACCTGAAGGCGGTCATCCACGTGCCGCCGTTCCAGACCCGCAAGACCGATCTGCCCCGTTCCCGCATATCGGCGGTGGCGGACATCGCCGAGATGGCGTTCCAGATGGCCTTCAGGGGAGACTACCTCGGGGCCATGAAGCTCAACGGCCTTTGCTACGCCTCGGCGCTGAAGGTGGACCAGGACATCGCCTTCCGGGCGCTCGAGCTGGGGGCCAGATCGGCCGGGCTATCCGGGACCGGGCCGGCCACCGCCATCCTCGTTGATTCGGACAAGCTCGAAAAATTCCTATCCGACATGAAATCCACCAAAGAGTTCATAATTGCCGACATATTCAACGGTGCGAACGCATGAGACTTCTGGTCAGGCAATCGGAGATCCGGGGGACCCTGCCCGCCTCCCCGTCAAAGAGCTACACGCATCGAGCTATGATGCTGGCCCTGCTCGGCCATGGCACCTCCAGGCTTGACAACGTTCTACTCGGAGGGGATACCCTGGCAACGCTCAATGCGGTTAGGAAACTGGGAGGAAAGGTCACCTTCGAAGGTGAGCGGTGTGTCATCGAGGGAGGGGACCTGACCTGCCCCGACGACGTCATCAACGCCGACAATTCCGGCACCACCATCCGCATGGTGGCGGGGATCGCCTCGCTCCTACCGTGCCATACCGTGCTCACGGGCGACGAGTCCATCAGGCGTCGTCCGATGCAGCCGCTCATATCGGCGCTGCGCGAGCTGGGGGTGGAATGCCTCTCCACCAGGGGTAACGGGCTGGCTCCCCTGATCGTGCGCGGCCCGAACACCGGACGCGAGACGCACATACCTGGCGATATCAGTTCCCAGTTCATCTCATCGCTTCTCATCTCCTCACCGCTCAAGCAGGTCGACACGGACATCCACATCACCACCGACCTCAAGTCCCGACCCTATGTCGAGATCACCATGGACATGATGTCCCGCTTCGGAACGGTCTGTTCCGAGTCGGACGGCACCTTTCACGTCGACGGAGGTCAGAGCTACCGCGCCCAGGACTACGTCGTCCCGGGGGACTTCTCCTCCGCCGCGTTCCCGCTGGCAGCTGGCGCGCTGGCAGGAAAGGCGACGGTCACCAACCTGGACCCCAGGGACCGGCAGGGAGACCGGAGCTTCGTCGACATCCTGAGACGATTTGGGGCTATCGTCGTGGAGCGAGAGGGCACCGTCACCGTGGCCTCGGCACCGCTGCGGGGCACCCAGATCGACCTGGCCGATGCTCCCGACCTGTTCCCCATAGTGGCGGTGGTGGCAACGCAGGCCAGGGGGGTCACCACCATTCTCAACGCGGAGCACGTCCGGTACAAGGAGAGCGACCGTATTGCCGCCACGGTCAAGTTCCTGAAGGACATGGGCGCGGAGATCGAGGAAAGGCAGGATGGCTGCCTGGTGCGCGGTTCCTGCCCGCTGAGGGGGGCGCGGGTCGACCCCATGGCCGACCACCGCATACTCATGGCGGCGGCGGTGGCCGCCCTGGTGGCGGAAGGGGAGACGTCCATAGGCGACGGCGATTGCTTCAAGATATCCTATCCCAGCTTCGTGCGGGACATGGTCTCCCTGGGCGCTAGCATGGAGGCGAAGTGATGAACACCATCGGCCACACGTTCAAGGTCACCCTGTTCGGCTCGTCCCACGGCGAGGCGGTGGGCTGCGTCCTGGACGGCGTCCCGCCGGGACTGGCAGTGGACATCGAGGCGGTGCAGAGGGAGGTGGACCTGCGCCGGCCGTCGGACGGCATCGGAACCCCCCGCAAGGAGGCGGACATCGTGGAGATCGTCTCCGGGGTGAGGGACGGCAGGGCGTCCGGGACACCGCTCACCATATTCATCCGGAACGAGGACCGGGACAGCGACAAGTACAAACGGTTCAAGGAGGTCCCCCGTCCGGGGCACGCCGACATGACCCAGGTGGCCAAGTACGGGCAGTGCGTGGACATCCGCGGGGGAGGGCAGTTCTCCGGCCGCATGACCGCCCCGCTGGTGGCCGCCGGGGCCATCGCCAGGGCCCTCCTCTCCGACCTGGGGATCGAGATCGCCGCCTATACCCAGAGCATCGGCAGGGTGGTCGACGTGAAGGAGCATTCGATCCAGGAGATCATCTCGCTGGCGAAGGGCAACGACGTCCGGGCGGCCAACGATGATATCGCCGAGTCCATGCGCAACGAGATCCTCGAGGCGTGCGAGGACCGCGACAGCGTAGGGGGGGTGGTCGGCTGCATCTGCGACGGGATGCCGGTGGGCCTGGGGGAACCTTTCTTCGACACCGTGGAGGGAGAGATCTCCAAGATCATGTTCGCGATCCCGGCGGTGAAGGGCATCGAGTTCGGGGCAGGTTTCCGGGCGGCGGCAATGCGCGGTTCCGAGCACAACGACCCGTTCGTGGTGGTCGACGGACGTCTGCGCACCGCCAAGAACGACGCCGGGGGCGTGCTCGGTGGCATATCCAACGGTATGCCGATCACGTTCCGGGTGGCGTTCAAGCCGACCGCGTCCATCGCCAGGGAGCAGCGCAGCGTGGACCGGACGACGATGGTGGAGACGGGCATCAAGGTCGAGGGAAGACACGACCCCTGCATCGTGCCCAGGGCGGTCATCGTGGTCGAGGCCGCGGCCGCACTGGTATTGGCGGATCTATGCGTGAGGGGTGGTTTCGTTGACTGACAGCGTGGATGGCATAAGGTGGAAGATAGAGGAATTGGACAATGAGATCCTGGACCTGGTGAAGAAGAGGATGCAGGCGGCCCTGTACATGGGCGGGGAGAAGGTGCGCAAGGGCTGGCCAGTACGCAACATCCGGGTCGAGGAACAGGTCATCGGCCGTTACCTGGAGAGGGCCAAGGACGTGGGCATCAGCGAGGCCGCGGCCGAGGAGATAGCCACCATCCTGATACGTGAATCGGTCGAGGCCCAGGGCCGCATGCCGAGGCCGGGAAAGCCCACCGACGTCCTCATCGTGGGAGGCTCGGGCAAGATGGGGCAATGGTTCGTCCGGTTCCTCACCGAGCGCGGTCACAAGGTCAAGGTGTTCGACCTACAGCCGTCGAAGGCGGACAACACCGTTCCCAGTCTCAAAGAGGGCGTCAAGGAGGCGGGCATCATCATCCTGGCCACGCCAATCTCCGCAGCCAACGATGTCCTGGGACAGGTGGTCTCGCTCCGGCCCAAGGGAACCATCTTCGACATCAGCTCGATCAAGTCACCGGTCATCCCGACCATCAGGGCGGCGGCCGAGGACGGACTGGAGATCTGCTCGCTTCACCCGATGTTCGGGCCGGACGCCGAGTCCGTCTACAACCGCAACATACTGGTGTGCGATTGCGGCTCGAAGTCGGCGATGGAAAAGGTGACCGCACTGTTCGACGGGGCGGGGGCCAGGATCATCACCATCCCGGTGGAGGAGCACGATGAGCTGATGGCGTACGTGCTGGGCCTGTCCCACGCCGTGAACATCTCGTTCTTCCACACCCTGGCCGGAACGGGGATCGATTTCAGGAGGCTGGACCTGGTTTCGTCCACCACCTTCCGCAGCCAAGCGGCCACGGCGAAGCGGGTGGCCAACGAGAGCCCCGATCTGTATTATGAGATCCAGCATCTCAACCCCTATAGCCAGCGCTGCCTCGAGCTGCTCCGACAGGCGGTCGCCGAGATTGAATCTTCGGCGATGGACGAGGACAAGAAGAGGTTCGTGGAGATCATGAAAGAAGGCAGGCAATACTTCGGAGAGGACTGAAATGGCCAAGATACAGGTAGCGGTGCTGGGAGCGACCGGCAACATCGGACAGAGATTCATCCAGCTTCTGGAGGACCATCCCTATTTCGAGATCCAGGGGTTATATGCCTCGGAACGGTCGGAAGGCAAGAAGCTCAGGCAGGTCCTGAGGATCAAGGACTATCCGTTCAAGGAGGAGACGCTGGAAAGGAAGATCGAGCAGCTGGACGTCAAGACCATCTCATCCAGATGCCGGGTCGCCTTCTCCGGCCTGCCCACCGACATCGCCAAGGACTGCGAGCAGGGCCTGGCAGACAGTTCGGTCGCGGTCTTCTCGAACGCCGCCTCGCACCGGATGCGGGACGACGTGCCGTTGCTGATACCGGAAGTGAATCCGGAACACATCAAGCTGGTCAAGACCCAGAAATCGTTCAAGAACGGCGGCTTCATCGTCACCAACGCCAATTGTTCGACCACCGGGCTGGCCATCCCGATGTCGGCGATCTACGAGGAATACGGTCTGCGCTTCCTTTGCGTTTCCACCTACCAGGCGGTCAGCGGCGCCGGATATCCCGGAGTGCCATCCCTGGACATCCTGGGTAACGTCGTTCCGTACATCAAGAGCGAGGAGGAGAAGATGGAGGCGGAGATCTTCAAGATGCTGGGGGCCATCTCCCCGAAGGGCGGGGTAACGAACGCCGTGTTCGACATGGTGGCGTCGTGCGCCCGGGTGCCGGTCATCGACGGCCATATGGAATCGGCAGCGATGATCATGGGCAAGTCGCCCACGGTCGAGGAGATCACCACCCTCCTGAACGAGTACCGGGCGGAACCGCAGAAGCTGGAGCTGCCGACGGCACCCAGGCAGCCGATCATCGTCAGAAGCGAGGAGGACCGGCCCCAGCCCACGATCGATGTGAACGCTGGCGAACCGGCCAGGGCGAGGGGCATGGCGGTGACCGTGGGAAGGGTAAGGCAGAGCGGAAAGTACACCAAGATGTGGGTGCTCTCCCATAACACCATCCGCGGAGGGGCCGGCGGCTCGGTCCTCAACGCAGAACTGGCAAAGGCGAAGAAACTGTTGTGAAGGTGATTCGGTGAAACGCACGTACGAGGAGATCAACCAGAAGATCGAGGCCAAGGACGCGGTGGTCATGACCGCCGAGCAGGTGCTTGGCCTCATCGAGAGCAAGGGCATCGAGAAGGCCACCAAGGAGGTCGACGTGGTCACCACCGGTACCTTCGGAGCGATGTGCTCTTCGGGCGCGTTCCTCAACTTCGGACATTCCGAGCCGCCAATAAAGATGCAGCACATCTCCCTGAACGGGGTCGGGGCGTACGGCGGGCTGGCGGCGGTCGATGCCTACATCGGTGCCACCGAGCCGCGCAACGACAAGGACCTCAGCTACGGCGGTGCGCATGTCATCGAGGAACTGGTGGCCGGAAAGGCGATCCACCTCAAGGCCAACTCGTACTGCACCGACTGCTACCCGCGGAAGGACATCGACACCTACATTTCCCTCAGGACCATCAACCAGGCCTACCTGTACAACCCGCGCAACGCCTACCAGAACTACGGACTGGCCACCAACAGTTCCGATAAGACGCTATACACCTACATGGGCAAACTGCTGCCCGGATACGGCAACGTCACGTACTCCTCCGCCGGACAGCTCTCGCCCCTTCTGAACGACCCTCTGATGAGGACCATCGGCATCGGCACCAGGATATTTCTGGGCGGCGGCGTGGGATACGTCGCCTGGGAAGGCACCCAGTTCAAGACCACTACGGCCACCCGGAACGGCGTCCCGGTGGGGGCGGCCCGTTCCCTGGCCTTGATCGGCGACCTCCGCGGCATGTCCACTGAGTTCGTCCGGGCGCTGAACTTCCAGAAGTACGGGCTGTCGCTGGGGCTCGGCATCGGAGTCCCGATACCGATATTGGACGAGGAGATGATGAGGTGCGTCTCGATCCGGGACGACCAGATCTATGCGCCGCTGCTCGATTATGCGGTGCAGTCCCGTACCCGCAAACCGATGAAGGAGATCAACTACGCCGACCTCCGTTCCGGCAGCATCGAACTGTTCGGGAAGCAGGTCAAGACGTCCTCGCTCTCTTCCTACTATAAGGCCCGGATCATCGCCGGACGCCTGAAGAAATGGATCGAGGAAGGGGAGTTCACCCTCACCCAGCCGGTGGCACCGCTGCCCCGGGAGAGAGCGCAGAAACCCCTCGAGGTCATGTCCAAGGAGGATGTGATCTGATGGCCAAGAAAAAGTTCCAGCTGAGCTTCACGCCCGACCTCGTGAACGTCCCGATCACCTATCGGATGGTCAAGGACTTCGACCTCCAGATCAATATCCTCAGGGCCGAGGTGAACGACGTCGGCGGCAAGATGCTGATCGAGATGCAGGGCAAGGCCGAGATGATCGACCAGGCGGTCGATTACCTGAAGGAGAGCAAGGTCGAGGTCCGCGAGCTGAACGCCTACGTGAAGAAGGACGAGGACCGCTGCACCCACTGCGGTGCCTGCATCAGCATATGCCCGGTGGGGGCCATGTGCATGGACCCGGACACCAGGATGGTCTCCTACCTGCCGGAGAAGTGTATCGCCTGCGGGACCTGCATCGACGCCTGTCCCCCCGGCGCCATTGCATTCAAGATATGATCGTGAGGGAGCATTTCGAGCTGCGGGAGACGGCCGTCACCATCGTGGCGGATGAGAAGTACGTACCGGAGGCCAAACGTTCCATTTTCGAATCGAGGAATGTGTTGGAACGGTTCATCGGGCAGGACCCGTTCTTCCGGACGACCCTGGAACCGTATTCCGAAAGAACGACCGACCCGCCTCTGATCAGAAGGATGTGCCAGGCCGCCCGGTCGGCCAACGTCGGACCGATGGCGGCGGTGGCGGGGGCGGTGGCGGAGGCGGCGGTGGAAGCGATGGTGTCGGCGGGTTCGACCCACGCCCTGGTCGACAACGGCGGCGACATCGCCATGGTCCTCGACCGGGAGGTGGACATCGGCATCTACGCCGGAAGCACCAGGTTCAGCGGGCTGGCGTTCCGTTTCGGACCGGTGGACCACAACATCGGGATATGCACCTCATCGGCGACGGTCGGCCCGTCGATTTCGTTCGGGATCGCCGACGCGGCAATGGTGATCTCCGGGAATGTGGCATTGGCCGACGCCTGCGCCACCATGCTGGGGAACATGATCGTCTCGGACGACGACGCGGTGCTCGCCGACGCGGTCACCAGGCAGATGGGGGTGGAGGGCGTTTCTGGCTGCTGCGTCGTTGTGGGGGACAAGATGGCGATGAAAGGGACGCTCCCGAGGATGGTGCCGGCTTCAGGGAATTTCGCCAAGGCTTCCCGCATCCTGCTGGGCCGGGACTAGACCGGACCATTGGTCTTGAACTGTGATGTTATCCCGAACGCAAATTTGTAAGGAAATAAAGATATCGTGAGACCTGGTCTTACGGCCAAACATGACCAAATGCCCCGTCTGCGAGAACGAGTCGAAGCCCGGGACCATGCGTTGCCCCAATTGCGGAAGCGACCTGTCCGGTGTTCCTCCGATCTATGACGACCCCAATTCGAACGCCAAGGCCATGGCGATGCTGTTCTACGGTTTGGCCGGGATGATGGGCTTCTTCGCCTTCGGTTTTCTGCTCCCGGGGCTGCTGGCAGAACCAAGATTCCTGATCGTCAGCCTCGCCCTGGTGCTGGTCGCACTGGTCTTCGCGGTCATCGGCAGGATGACGACGCGGAACGAAAGGAAGCGCATCGAGCATCTCCGGACCGCATGGGTGGTCCGGGGTAAGTGCGAGTACTGCGGCACGCAGAACTCTCCCGGGAATCGGAAATGCGGTTCCTGCGGCGCCCCCCTCGAGAATCGAGTGCAATAGCACCCGTGCGACACATTGCTACCAGAACGACTGGTGTATGCGCAAAAGGTTGAAGTAATGTATTATCGTTGACCACAATGACAAAGGTGAGCATTTGACACTCAAGTTCGCCATACCCAACAAGGGAAGGCTGAGCGAGCGGACGGTCCAGATCCTGAACCACGCGGGTCTGGAGATCGAGGGGGCGGACGACAGGAAGCTCTACACCAATGTGAGGAACCTATCCGTGATGTTCCTGCGCGCCTCCGATATCGTTCGATTTGTGCACAAGGGGGCGGTGGACATCGGGGTCACCGGAAAGGACATCGTCCTGGAGTCTGGACTGGACGTAAAAACGGTCTACGAGCTGGACTACGGGCACTGCCGCCTCTCGATCGCCGCACCGGAGGGTTCCGGGTTCGACAGCGTCGACGATGTCAAGGATGGAACGGTCGTGGCCACCTCCTTCCCCAACATGACCCAGAAATACTTCGAAAGGCTGGGCAAGAAGGTCGAGATCACCAAGATATCCGGTGCTGCGGAAGTAACGCCCCACCTGGGAGTGGCGGACATCATCTCCGACCTGGTCTCCAGCGGTTCCACCCTCAAGATGAACCACCTGAAGGAGATCGCCGTCATCGCCAGTTCACAGGCGGTGGTGATCGCCAACAGCGAATCGTACAAGCACCGGCGCGAGGAGATCGAGGAGCTGGTCTCGGCGATGCGCAGCGTTATGGACGCGGAGAACAAGAAGTACCTCATGGCCGACGTGCCGACGGTGGCGCTGGACGAGGTACGCAAGTACTTCCCCGGAATCGCCGGTCCGACGGTCATGAACATAGCCGGACGGGAAGACGTGGTCGCAGTGCATGTGGTCATCGGCAAGGACCAGGTCTACGACGCGATCATCCGGCTGAAACGGCTGGGCGCCTCCGGCATCCTGATCACGCCGATCGACCGGATGGTACCCTGAGGCGATGGCATGAAGAACGATTGGATCAGGTGCACCGCCAGAGGAATGTCCACCTACTACAACCCCAAGGTCGAGGGCAAGCTCAGGATGGACACCAGCACCAACCCGCTGGGATGCAATCCGGCCGCCAGCAAGGCGATCGCGGAATGTGCCGACATGGACCTGGACCAGTATCCGTCCACCTACTCCGACGGTCTGCGCGATGAACTGGCCGATTTCTACCGCCTGGAACGAGACAATTTCATCGTCGGGAACGGTTCGGACGAGATGCTGGACATACTGTTCAAGACGTTCATGGAGCCGGGAGAGACGGTCATCACCGCCTACCCGGCCTACTCGCTCCACGGATTCTTTGTCAAGATAAACGGGGGCAACGTGACCCAGATCGACCTGGACGATGATTTCCAGCTCGACGTCGAAGGGATCAACTCGGCCAAGGGGAAGATGGTCATCATCTGCACCCCGAACAACCCGACCTCCAACCTGCTCCGGAAGGATGATGTCAAGGCGGTGGTGGAAGGCTGTGACCGGCCGGTGGTCGTCGATGAGGCGTACGGTGAGTTCGCCGGCGAATCGTTCATGCCGCTGGTGGAGAAGTACGAGAACCTGATCGTCACCCGCACCTTCAGCAAAGCGTATGGTCTGGCCGGCCTGCGGGTGGGCTATATGGCGTCTAACACGGGCATGGCCAACGTCATGCAGACGGTCAAGATCCCGTACTCGCTGAACCGGGTGTCCGAGCACGTGGCCATCGCCGCGCTCAAGGACCAGAGCTACGTGATGCAGAGCGTGGAGACGGTGCACCGGGAGCGCAGGCATCTGGCTGAAGGGTTGTCCAGGCTCGGGTTCCATGTGTTCCCCTCGGAGGCGAACTTCATCCTGTTCCGTTCCCCCAGGGACTCGGCCCAGCTCGTATCGCGACTGGCCCAGAAGGATGTCCTCATCCGGGACTTCGGCAAGCTCCGAAGGCTGGAGAACTGTGTCCGCACCACCATCGGAACCAGGCAGATGAACGATGAGCTGCTTTCCAAGCTGGGCGAGGTCGTGAGGGAATGGTGAGGCTGTGCATCGCCGATTACGGGGTGGGCAACCTGCACAGCATCCGCAAGGCCCTGGAGAACTGCGGGGCGGAGGTGTACGTGGAGAAGGACATGTCCGCCCTACTGGACGCGGAATGCATCGTCCTGCCCGGGGTCGGCGCGTTCACCAAGACGATGGAACGACTACAGCCGTGCCGGGCCCAAATACTTAAGGAGCTGGAGGACGGAAAACCGTGCCTTGGCATCTGCATCGGGTCCCAGATTCTGTTCGAGAGCAGCGAGGAAGGGAAGGGTCCGGGACTGGGCTTCCTCAAGGGACGGGTGGTCCGGCTCAAGGCGGACCGGGTGCCCCACATGGGATGGAACTCGGTCGACTGCAAGGACGGTCTGTTCGATTCGATCCCTTCGCCCTACTTCTACTTCGCGCACTCGTTCTATGGCAGCGCCCAGGAGGATGTGGTGGTCGGCTGCACCGACTATTTCGGGACGTTCCCGACCGTATTCCGCAAGAAGAACACCTATGGGGTCCAGTTCCACCCAGAGAAAAGTTCGTCCAACGGTTTGGCGTTCCTGCGTAACTTCGTCCGCTTCGCGGAGGGATGCGAATGATGGTGATGCCCGCCGTCGACATCCTGGACCACGATGTGGTGCAGCTGGTCGGCGGGGTTCGGGGCACGGAACAGCTGGTTTTGCCCCACCCCGTCGATGTCGCCCTGGATTGGGTCTCGAAGGGTGCCCAGATGCTACACGTGGTGGACCTGGACGGCGCTTTCGCCAAGGGTAATAACATTCCGACGATCAAGAGGATCATCGCCGAGTGCCAGGTACCGGTGGAGGTCGGCGGCGGGATCCGGTCGACAGAGGTCGCAGAATATCTCCTGGACGCCGGCGCGAAGCAGGTTGTGGTGGGGACCAAGGCCATCAAGGAACCACAGTGGCTGACAGACCTGGCGGAAAGGAACCCGAGGAGGATCGTGCTGGCCCTGGACGTCAAAGGGGGCAGGATCACGGTCAAGGGATGGCAGGAAGCGGCCGGGATCTCCCACGAGGAAATGTTCCGGCGAATCAGGGACCTCCCCTTGGCGGCCGTGCTGCACACCGACGTGGACGTCGAAGGAAAGGTGCAGGGGATCAACGTGAAGGAGGTCGAATCCTTCGTGGAGGGATGCCCACATGAGGTCATCGCCTCCGGCGGCATAACAGGCATGAACGACCTGGCCGAGCTGGAACGAATCGGGGTCAGGTCGGTTGTGGTCGGATTAGCGCTTTATACCGGGAAACTGAATCCTATAGATGTTTGGAGGAAGTGAAATGGTGACCAGGTCGGCAAAGCTGAATCGGCAGACCAAGGAGACCGATGTCTCGATAGGACTGAACATCGACGGAACCGGAAAGGTCACCGTCCATTGTGACGAGCAGTTCCTGAGACACATGCTGGAGACATTCGCCCGGTACTCGTCCTTCGACCTCGATGTAAAAGCCAGCGGCGACAACGACCACCACCTGGTGGAGGACGTCGCCATCGTGCTCGGCCAGGGGTTGCGCGAAGCACTGGGTGATGGGCCGGTGGAACGGATCGCCTCCGCCGTGGTGCCGATGGACGACGCGCTGGTGGAGGTCGACCTGGACATCGTGGACCGGCCCTACGCGGAGATCGATTGCCCGGACGTGCTGTACCACCATTTCCTGCGCTCCTTCGCGATGTCTTCGGGCATCACGCTGCACGTCATCGTCAAGAGAGGGTTCGACGATCACCACATCATCGAGGCGACGTTCAAGGCGCTGGGCACCGCCCTGAGGCGGGCGACCGCGAGACGGGAGAACGTCCTCTCCACCAAGGAGAAGCCCAGGGTACGGAGGGGTTGAGCTGCTGACCAAGCGCATCATCCCGTGCCTGGACGTGAAGGACGGGAACGTCGTGAAGGGGGTCAAGTTCCTCAACCTGCAGGGGGTCGGTTCACCGCCGGACATGGCCTCCAACTACGAGGCACAGGGGGCGGACGAGATCGTCTTCCTGGACATCTCCGCCTCGCACGAAGGCCGGAGGACATTGCTGGACGTGGTCGAAAGGACGGCGAACCAGCTGTTCGTGCCGCTGACGGTGGGCGGCGGCGTACGCAGCCGGGAGGACATGCGGTCGGCACTGAACGCCGGCGCGGACAAGGTTTCGATCAACACCATCGCGGTGCAGAACCCGGAGATCATATCCCAGTGCGCCGAGGATTTCGGTTCCCAGTGCGTGGTCGTGGCCATCGATGCCAAGAGGACCGGGGGATCATGGAACGTCTACACCCACGGCGGCCGGAAGGACGTCGGGCTGGACGCGGTCGAATGGGCCAAGAGGGCACAGGAGCTGGGGGCCGGGGAGATACTCCTCACCAGCATGGACGCGGACGGAACCAAGGACGGCTACGACCTGGAACTGACCGATGCGGTCGCCCGCAGCGTCAACATCCCGGTCATCGCCTCGGGGGGCTGCGGCACCGTGGAGCACATCTACGAGGTGCTGACCCAGACCAAGGCGGAAGCGGCGCTGGCGGCGTCGATATTCCACTACAACGAGCTCACCGTCGGCCAGGTCAAGTCGTACCTGCGCAAGAGGGGGGTGCCGGTCAGATGACAGAATTCAAGTTCAATTCGGAAGGGCTTATCCCGGTGATCGTCCAGGACGCCTACACAAATGAAGTGCTGATGCTCGCCTATTCGAACCAAGAGGCCTATGACCTGATGCTCAGCACCGGTTACACCCATTTCTGGTCCCGTTCCCGGCAGATGCTGTGGAAGAAGGGCGAGACCTCGGGTCACCTGCAGAAGATCCTGGCCATGCAGCTGGACTGCGATGCCGACACCCTGCTGGTGCGGGTGGAGCAGGAAGGGGTGGCCTGCCATCTGGACCGGCCGTCCTGTTTCGAGGAGGTGCTCTACGGAGACCTGGCCGGGACGATGGACGTGATCCCGGAACTGAAGCGGGTCATCGCCGAACGCAAGCGGGAACCGAGCCCGGAATCGTACACGAGCAAGCTCCTGGCCGATGAGGACAAGAGGCTGAAGAAGGTGGTGGAGGAGGCGGGCGAGGTCATACTGGCGTTCAAGGGCCACGACCAGAAGGCGGCGGCCTGGGAGGTCTCCGACCTGATCTACCACCTGATGGTGGTGCTGGAGGCGGCGGACATGCCGCCGGGCGACATCTACCGCATGCTGGCGGAACGCAGGGGGCGAAAGAAATGAGGATCGATCTGCACATGCACACGCTGCTCTCCGACGGAGAACTCCTGCCTATCGAGCTGGCCCGCAGATGCGCGGTCAGGGGGCACAAGGCGATAGCGTTCACGGACCACGTGGCGCTGTCCACACTGGACCGGGTGCTGGACGAGGCGTCGAAGGACATCCCGCTGGCGAAGGAGTGGAACCTGGAGGTCCTCAACGGCGTGGAGATAACCCACGTCCCGGCCAGGAAGATCGACATGGTGGTCTCCAAAGCTCGTCTGAAGGGTGCGCAGATCGTGGTGATCCACGGGGAGACAATCTCGGAACCGGTGGAGAAGGGGACCAACCTGGCCGCCGTCAGCAACCCGGAGATCGACATCCTGGCCCACCCGGGCTTCATCACCGTCGAGGAGGCGGAACTGGCCAAGAGGAACGGCGTGGCGCTGGAGATCACCTCCCGCTCATCGCACAACAAGACCAACGGCCACGTGGCCCGGATCGCCCGCCAGGTCGGGGCGAAGATGGTCCTGGACACCGACACCCATTCCCCCGGCGACATCATCGACGAGCACACCGCGATGATCATCGCCCGGGCGGCCGGCCTGACCGAAGAGGAGGCGCACCGCGCCTGCTACGAGACGCCGGAAGAGATCGTCAAGAGGAGGAGCCTGTATTGAAGGTCATGAAGTTCGGCGGGAGCTCCCTCACCACCGGCCAATCCATGCTCCGCATAGGGGAGATCATCGCCGCCGAGAAGGAGGACAAGGTGGTGGTCGTCTCCGCCGTCAGCGGCATCACCGAGTCGCTTATCCAGTTCATTTCCCAGACAAAGAGCGAGAACGAGGTCATCGGCTTCATCCAGAGGCTGAGGGAGACCCACTTGAGGCTCATCTCCGATTCCGTTTTCGACCGGCACCAACGCGATGACGCGAACGCCCGGATCAACGAAAAGCTGGTCAAACTGGAACGGATGCTGTACGGAATATCCTACCTGGAAGAGGTGACCCCCCGGACCAAGGACTTCGTGCAGTGCTACGGCGAGAGGCTGTCGGCGATCGTGGTCTCCGCCATGCTGCGTGACCGGGGCGTCGACGCGGTCCCGATCGACGCGGACGAGCTGGGCATCATCACCGACGGCGTCTACGGGGCGGCCATAGCCGACCTGGAGCAGACCCAGGAGAACATCCGGGACCGCATCATGATCATGTTCGGGTCGCACCAGGTGCCGGTGGTCACCGGCTTCTTCGGCAGGGCACCGGACGGATCGGTGACGGTGTTCGGCCGCAACGGCTCCGACTATTCGGCCGCCGCCATCGCCAACGCGATCAGCGCCGGAAGCCTGGAGATCTGGAAGGACGTGGACGGGTTCATGTCGGTGGACCCCAAGATCGTACCGAAGGCCATACCGATCCCCCAGCTATCGTACGAAGAGGCGGCGGAGCTGGCCTACTTCGGGGCGAAGGTCCTGCACCCGATGACCGTGGTCCCGGCCCGGGCCAAGGACATCGTCATCGTCATCAAGAACGTGTACCGCCCGGACCTGCCCGGCACGTCGGTCTCCAAGAGCACGCCGGAGGACGAAGCGGTGATCAAGTCGATCTCCTGCATGAAGAACCTGGGTATAGTGAAGATATTCGCCGAGGACACCGGCTACCGTTCCGGTTTCCTGTCCCAGCTGAGCCGCCGGCTCAACGAGGCGGAGGTGAACATCCTATCGGTCGCCACCTCCCTTACCTGCGTGGCCATGCTGGTCGACCGGAAAGACCTCAAGGCCGCCAAGCACGCCCTGGAATCGGAGAAGCAATCCGGCATCGTCCGCATCGAGACCTCCGAGGACATAGCGCTGGTGTGCCTGGTGGGCGAGGGGATCGGATACACCAGGGGGGTCGCTTCCCGGGCGTTCAACGCCGTTGCCGCCGAAGGGATAAACATCGGCCTGATATCCGCCGGCGCTTCCCTGGTGGCGTACCATTTCACCGTCAACAAGGACGACCTGGAGGTCGCCACCAAGGCCATCCACAAGGAATTCTTCGGGTGCTGACATGGTCGAACGGCAAGACAGCGTCAAGGTGGCATTCCAGGGGGTGAAGGGCGCGTACAGCGAGGACGCGGCCTACTCATACTTCGGCGAGGGGGTGGAGACCTTCCCCTGCCAGGAGTTCACCGACCTGTTCGATGCGGTCGACCGGGGAAGGGCCACCCACGGCGTGCTCCCGGTGGAGAACAGCATCGAGGGCAGCGTGACGCTGGCCAACGACCTGCTCCTGGAGAGCGACCTGACCGTGATCGGCGAGATACTCTGCTGCCCATCAGGCACTGCCTCATCGGCCAGCCGGATGCGGAGCTCAGCGACATAAGGAAGGTCTACAGCCACCCGCAGGCGCTGGGTCAATCCAGGAACTTCCTGCAGGAACACCCGGAATGGGAGAAGATACCTTCCTTCGACACCGCCGGCAGCGTCCTGATGATCAAGCAGCGCGGCCTCAGGGAGGAGGCCGCCGTGGCCAGCAGGAGGGCGGCGGCCCAGTACGGCATGAAGGTGCTCCGGGAAGGCATCCAGAACAGCAACAAGAACTGCACCCGGTTCTTCGTGCTGGAGAAGGACCCGAAGACGGACGACGCCGGCGACAAGACCGCCCTGGCGTTCACCACGAAGCACGTTCCCGGTGCGCTGTACAAATGCCTGGGCGCGTTCGCCGAGCATGGCGTGAACATCACCAAGCTCGAGTCCCGCCCGCGGAAGGAACGCCCCTGGGAATACGTCTTTTACCTGGACATCGACGGCAGCGTCAATGATGCCAGCGTCAGCCGGGCCCTGATCGACCTGGTCAGGAAGGCCTCGTTCGTGAAGGTGTTCGGCTCCTTCCCCAGGGCCAGGCTGCCGGAGTAGAATCTCCCGCCCCTTCCGATCAAGGAACGGCCTGCCGCCACTTCCCCAGGAACCGCAGGCCGCCCCACACCTCATATGAGCACAGAGTGAGGCAACCACCGAATCCTCTCAGAGCATGGCGACCATCCATCCGGTCATCTGGTTGTCGGGACGGATGTCCTGAAACGACGGGATGGACATCAATGACCCTGGAGTCAAATAAAAAAATAGGGTCTGGAAACGACCCGGACTAGAGCTTGCGCAGGACTTTACCAGATGTGCTGAACTCCCCGTCCCAGAACAGCAGGGCGTTGGAACGGTCGTAGTCCTTTGTTACGTCCGTATGGACGATCTCCCCGACATACCAGGTGTGGTCGCCCTTTTCAAAGGACTCTTTCTTCTTCACCTCGATGTTGATCAGACATTCCTCGATCTTGGGGGATTTGATCTTGCTGCCCGGGATGGGCGTCAGACCTGCCTCCTTGAACTTGTCTACGTTCTTTCCGGACTTCGTCCCGCAGAGTATCACCTGATCGATCAGGTCCTTGCCGGGAATGTTGATGGAGAAGTCAGGGCATTCCTCCAGCAACTTGTATGACTGTCTGGATGTCAGAACGGCGATGCCTATGAGCGGCGGCTTCTGCGAGAAGAGGTTGAACATGCCCACGGAGACGATGTTCCTCTCCTTGCCTTCCTTGTCCCCTACCGCCACCAATACCACCGGGGCCGGGGGCAGCAGCTGCACCGAGGCCATGTTGTCAGTGCCTATCTTGTTATCTTGAAATTCTCCCATTGTTCTCACCGAGCATATTGATGGAATGAGTCACGCTAAATATGTTTGGCAGGAAGGTTGTTCAGCGCCGTCTTATCACATCACCGATCAGCCTGAACTCGCCCGACCAATAGAGCAGGGCGCTGTCCCGGTCGGCACACGACTCCATCTCCGCATGGACCACTTCGCCCAAGAACCATACATGGTCCCCTGCCTCCACCCTTTGTGTTTTCTTCAACTCGAGATTGACCATGCATTCATCGAGCACCGGTGAATCGATCTTCGTGCCCTTGCGGCATCCCAGCCCGCACTCTTCGAACTTGTCCACTTCCCGGCCGGACTTGTTGCCGCAATACAGTACCTCTTCCACAAGCCCTTTACAGGGTATGTTGATGGAGAAGTCGGGGTATTTTTCCAAGAGAGAAAAAGTATGCCTTGACGGCGAAACGCCGACCCCTAGCACGGGCGGGTTGAACGAGAACATGTGGACCAAAGCTACGGTCATGACGTTCCTTTCCCCGCCCTCTTGACCATCTCCAACGGCCACGAGCACGACAGGGAATGCGGGAAACGCCCGGCACGCCCAAATTGGATTCACTTCTGACTTCGGTCCCATATTATTCCTAAGGGGAACAGTGCAACGGACGGAAAATAAGCCTTTCGTATTCCTTTCCGGAAAAACGAACGATAATCTGTCCTGATTAGACAATCGGCAACGCAACCGGTCAGCCGACGGTTCTTTATCCGAAAAACCGTTCCAGGTCCGATCACCATGCAAGCCAAGATCGGTATCATCGGCGGCACCGGGGTCTATGACCCCAAGATGTTCAAGCTCAAGGAGTCCGTGAGACCTTTCACCCCCTACGGGGCGACCTCGGACGAGATCCTCATCGGCGACCTCTACGGCGTGGAGGTGGCCTTCCTTCCCCGTCATGGAAAGGGTCACATCTACCCGCCGCACAAGGTGAACTACCGGGCGAACATTTGGGCCCTGAAGCAGCTCGGCGTGGAAAGGATAGTGTCCCCCTGCGCGGTCGGATCGCTGCAGGAAGAGTTCAAGCCGGGCGAGATCGTGGTGGTGGACCAGTTCATCGATTTCACCAAGACCAGGGAATACACCTTCTTCGACGAGGGCAAGACCGTCCATGTCAGCATGGCCGACCCGTTCTGTCCGGAGATGAACGACCTGTTCGTGAAGGCGGCCAAGAAGGCCAAGGTCCCGGTCCATGCGGGCGGAACATACGTGTGCGTAGAAGGCCCCCGATTCTCCACCAGGGCGGAGAGCACCATGTACCGCGCGTTCGCCGACATCATCGGGATGACCGTCGTCCCGGAGTGTCAGCTCGCCCGCGAGATGGAGATGTGCTACACCAGCCTGGCGATGATCACCGATTTCGACGTGTGGGCCGATGAACCGGTGGACACCAAGACCATCCTGAAGACCATGGCGGAGAACATGGACAAGGTGCAGTCGCTGCTGAAGAACGTGCTGCCGAAGATACCTGAGCTGCGCAAGAAATGCAAGTGCGCCGATATACTGAAGGAAGCCGGGGCCTGAGCCCCCTTCCTCTTTTTCATAGTGATTAGGAGTTCCCGCCTGCTGTCATTTTATCAGGACGGCAAGAGGAACGGATCGCCGAATATCACCGAGGGCTAGCTCATCACTCCGTTCGGTGCAACTCGATTCGATACCATCTTGGAAACGGTAAGTTCGCTGGTTTGATACTTAATTGCGAGCTCATTTATACTGACCATATCTCTGGAGGATATTGGAATGCCACCCTCCCTCTTCCGGATCCTGGTCGTCGATGACGAACCTGAACTATGTGCGTTGACGAAACTATTCCTGGAGATACCTGGCGAGATGGAGGTCGACACGGTCTTCTCTGTCCAGGAGGCCAAATGCGCTTTGGGCAAGAATCGCTATGATGCGATCGTATCTGACTACCAGATGCCGGTGGAAGACGGCATACAGTTTCTTAAATCGATTCGATGTGAAGGAAACAAGACACCGTTCATCCTGTTCACAGGCAAAGGCCGAGAAGAAGTGGTCATTGAAGCCCTGAACAACGGGGCCGATTCCTATCTCCAAAAAGGTGGACAACCAACACCCCAATATGCGGAGCTAGGGCACCGGATCACTTCGTTGATCAAACGCCATCGGGCAGAGAGCGCCCTGCTTGAAAGCGAGTTAGAGTTCCGTACCCTGTTCGAGAATAACCCTGACGCGGTAATTCTGCTCGGTCTGGATGGAAAGATCCTCAGATGCAACGAGGCGACCACCCTCATTTTGATGATGGGTAAGCAGGAGTTGATCGGAAGAACCGTCTCAGAGCTGGAGGTGTTCAACCCGGAGGACCGGGTTCTTTTCCGTCAAAATCTGGCCGCCAAGCTAAAGGGCGAGTCAAGGCCTTCCATAGTGTCCCGGGATCATTCGAAAAAATGGATCTGTGAAGTGGGTCGAGGGTCGCGCATCGATCGTAGCGAAAGCAGGACAAAGCACTGTGTTCCAGATCATAGCCCGGGACATCACGGAGCGAAAAGAGGCGGAAGATGCCACCCTAAGGGCCGAAAACCAGCTCAGGATAGCAATGGACCTGGCAAAGCTGGTTCATTGGGAGTACGATGTGGCGAGCGACACATACACCTTTGACGATCAATTCTACAAACTATATGGCTCCAATGAAGAAAAGGAGGGGGGTCGGCTAATGTCTTCTTCAGACTATGCCAGTAGATTCGTTCCGGCGGAGGAGGTTGGCGTGGTTGCAAAGGAGATCAGAAAGTGCCTTTCTTCCACCGACCCCAACTATTTCGGACAATTGACACACTCCATCGTTAAGGCGGATGGAGAACGCAGGACGATAAACGTGAGGTATGGGGCGATAAGGGATGGGACCGGTCGGACGATCAAGCTCTTCGGTGCTAACCTGGACATAACGGATTTCAGGCGATCCGAGGAAGCGCTGTCTCGCTCGCAGCAGATGCTTCAGATGGTCCTAGACAGCGTCCCCCAACGGATATTCTGGAAGGACACTGGCCTGAATTATATCGGTTGCAACAGGAACGCGGCCATTGCCGTTGGACTCAAGGAACCGAAGGAGATGGTGGGCAAGAGTGACTATGACATAGTTCAAAGGGACTCAGCAGATATTTTCCGGGCCGATGATCGCCAGGTGATCGAAAGCGGAACGCCGAAGGTTAACTTCGAGGAACGACTTCAATTGCTGGACGGAGACCAACGTTGGTTGCGAACCAGCAAGATCCCTCTGCTTGACGCTGACGGCAATGTCGTCGGTGTCATGGGGTCTTATGAGGATATCACCGAACACAAACGAAGAGAGGAGGCATTGATGGCCAGCGAGAATAGGTACAGGATACTCGTCGATGGCGCGAGCGAGGCTATCATAGTGGCCCAGGACGGAATGTTAAGGTTCGTCAACCAGGCGACCACTGAGCTGACCGGATTTTCAAAGCAGGAACTGATTTCCACTCCCTTCCAGATGTTCGTCCATAAGGATGATCGTTCTTTGGTGATGGAGAACTACCAAAAAAGGACGATCGGGGAAAGAGCACCATCCAATTACGTCTTCCGGTTGATAACCAAGGAAGGAACGGTCAAATGGGTCCAGATAAACGCGGTGGCCGTTGATTGGGAGGACCGGCCGGCATCGCTCACCTTCTTGACCGACATCACCGAGCGCAAGAGAGCGGAAGATGCACTGTATTCCTCAAAGAAGTCTTTGGGGGACATCATAGATTTTCTCCCGGATGCCACGTTCGTGGTCGATAATGATGATGTGGTCGTCGCCTGGAATAAGGCCATTGAAAGGATGACCGGGGTGAGCAAGGACGACATGGTGGGCCAAGGAGACCACGCATACACCATCCCGTTCTATGGGGTCCGGAGAAGTCAGTTGCTCGACCTCCTGACGCTCGACGATGAGGGCATCGCAAAGAGATACGACTATGTGACCCGAATAGGGGACACCCTGTTTGCGGAAACGTACTGCAATGCCCTCGATAACGGGAAAGGACTGCATGTCTGGGCCACCGCCACTTCCATATTCGACGACAAGGGAAACAGGATCGGGGCCATAGAATCCATAAGGGACATCACCGAACGCAAGCGGGACGAGACCGCATTGCGTGCAGCCTCCGATCGCCTTGAGCTGGCGGCACGGGCGGGAGGTGTGGGCATCTGGGATTTCGATGTCATAAAGAATGAACTGACCTGGGATGAGCAGATGTTCAGACTTTATGGGATCAAGGAAGATCGGTTCACCGGCGTCTATGAGGGATGGCGGGCATGCCTCCTAGCAGAGGACATGGAAAGGGCCGAGAAAGAGATACAGATGGCCCTACGGGATGAAAAGGAGTTCAACACCGCTTTCCGAGTACGCTGGCCCGATGGCACCGTCCATCATATTCGAGCGCTCGCCCAGGTGGAGCGCGATGCTTCCGGTCAACCGCTGCACATGATCGGGACCAACTGGGACATCACGGCCCAGAAGCAGTCCGAGAAAGCGCTGTTCGAAGCGAACCGCAAGCTCAACCTGCTCTCCAGCATCACCAGGCACGACATCAATAACCAGACCGTCGTTCTGAAGGGAAATATCGCCCTCCTGAGAATCAAACATCCGGAACTCGCCTCCGACAAATATCTTGAGGCATTGGAAAAAACTTCCAGCCAGATCTGCTCCATGATCGGGTTCACCAAAGAATATGAGGACATCGGGGTCAAAGAGCCGACCTGGCATGATGTCAATGAGCTGATAGGATTGAGTTCCCACGAAATCCAACCGAGCTCGTTCAAGGTCGTCGATGATGTCCCAAAAGGTACCATGGTCTACGCCGATCCTCTGATAATCAAGGTGTTCCACAATCTTGTCCAGAACTCGGTCCGTCATGGCGGCGGAATTACCCGGATCCATTTCTATCTGGAGGAGCGAGAGGGGAACAAGGCCATAGTCTGCCAGGATGACGGAGTGGGCGTCTCGCCGGAGACGAAATCGAGGCTGTTCAGCAAAGGAATCGGCAATGATCATGGCTTTGGGCTGTCCCTGTCGCGCGAGATCCTGTCCATCACCGGCATCTGCATAAGCGAGGAGGGAGGGCCGTCAACTGGTGCTAAGTTCGTACTGACCATCCCGGAAAATACGATCCGGATGTCATGACAACGCGTTCCACCAAATAACGACGTTACCCACGACCCTCCCCGGTCGATCTTTAACGAACGAAGTCAAGAGCGTCAGTGGTCTGGTCTCTGACGCCCGTGCATTCATGTCCTGGCATTCGATTCGGTGACAACCTCGACCTGCGGCCATCTCTGCATGATGTCGTCGATGTTAGGAATGCTCATTGGCCGGACGGGCTGAACGCTTTCCGACGACCTTTCGATCCAAGTCGCGGAGATATCCCACCACCATCTCCAGGCCGCCAGCCACCATCAGCCGGATCATGGTCGGTTGCCTCCTGATCCCCCTGTTGGAGACCAGCATCTTCCCCAGGATGGCGATGCCTTCGATGATGGTCACGCTGCCGCTCTCGCTGAAATTGAAGTCGTCCAGCTCCAGGTCCACGTTCACCGTGCTATAGTCGGCCCTTCCGGGAATGACCTGGATGTACTCCACCTTGTCCCTGGTGGTCTTGAGGACCCAGCTCGTTATGGCCAGACCTTTGTTCTTTACGGTCAGCTGCACCGTTTGATCGCCCATGAGCTTGAGCAGCACCGGCATGCTGATTACGTTGTGCACCCCCACGTCCCGGGTATACCTCTCCACGCCCGGATCCGCCGACGCCTCGATGACGGAGATCACATGACTTCCCAGGTTCTTGTTCTGGAGCTGCGAGCCCATCTGAAGTGAGAAATCCAGCTCTCCCATCTTGTCCACCACGAACCTTATCAGCGGCCGTTTGGACGACGACCTGATGGTGTGCATCCGTTCCTTTTCGATGAACATGTCCACCGTCCAGAATCTGGCCATGCATATCGAGGCCAGCTCCTCGGTCCGTTGGCTGGAGAGGTGATTGGACCGGAATATGGAGTGCATCTCGTCGAAGCGATTCCAGTCGGTCTCGAATATCAAACCCTGGGCGTCCAGCTCTTCATAGAATTTGGTCCCCGGAAAGGGGGTGGCTATGCCGTAGGCCGTGCTCGTCAGACCTATCTTCTTGGCGTACGCCGGGAAACCCAGTATCTGTTCCTCGGTCTGGTCCGGAAGACCGATGACGAACGTACCGCCCGCGTTCCCACCGTATTTCTTGATGTTATTGACGGCCGTGACGTGGACGTCGATGCTCATTCCCTTGGACGTGGACCTGATGTCCTCCTGGTTGGGGCTTTCGATGCCCATTTCGAAACCCTCTATCCCGACCGCGATCATCTTCCGCACGATCTCGGGGTGTTTGGCCACCGAGTCGGCACGCACCTTGACGCCGAAGCGAATGTCGAGATGATGCGGGGCGAGCAGGTCGCAGAGCTTCTCCACCAGCTCTGGCTTCCCCATGAAATGTGGGTCGGTGATGTCTATGCTCAGAGGCCTGTTGTCGTGGAACGCCACTATCTCCAGTATCTCCTTCATCACGTTCTCCGGGGAACGGTAGCGTTGGTGGCTCTTGCTCATGGTCGGCTCACAGCAGAAGGTGCACCTGCCCCAGCACCCTCTGGACGTCGTCAACGTGTCGAAGTCCCGGCCTCTCATCAGCCTCGTTCCGTAGGTGTACCTCCTGAGATGCCGGGCCGGAAACGGAAGGCGGTCCAGGTCGGTGATGAACTCCCTGTCGGGATTGTGTATGGCCCTATCGTCCTCACGATACGAGACACCATTGACACCCTGCGGTCCGCCCTTGGTGACCAGCTCGCGGATGGTCATCTCCCCTTCGCCACGGACGACCATATCGACATAGGGATGCGACAGCAGCTCATCCGGGATCGCGGTGGGATGATAACCGCCCATCAGGGTGGAGGCCCCCAAGCTCTTGGCCATGCGCGCGATCTCCAGGCCTTCCCCGTGTTCGGTCGCGGACATGGTTATGCCCACCAGGTCCGGTCTGAACGCCTTCAATGCATCGGAAACCGCCTGGGCGGGAGGTTTTCCCTCCATCTCCAGGTCCAAGACGGTCACCTCATCTACGATATCCTCCAGAGATGCGGCGATATATTCCAGGCCGGTCGGGATCAGGTCGAACGCGTAGGAGAGGCCGTGCCTCCCAGATGGTTTGATCAGCAGTACTTTCTTGAATGACATGAATCAACTTGCCTGTGATGGTTCCGGACTGTAAGTTTTCCAACCACTACTGAAAATATCTTGGTCGAGACCTTTTCCATTGGCATTAACCGGAACTCATGGATTGTGATGGGATCAGAACCATTTGTTGCATGCCGGGTCCAAGACTTTCGTTCATGACTTGCAGAGATACTATTTATAAGGATTGAAGGGGGATTATTAAACGATGCCTATTAAAGATACGTCGGCGCCGCCTCAATAATCGTCAACGAGTTCCGGGTACCATCGCCATCGATGCTTCGGACCGTCCTAGGAACCCGGCATTGAGAATATGCAGCGAAGATTGATTACGACCGAAGCGGATATCATCACCGTGTCATGCTACCTTAGGCATCTGGACGATGTGGTGACCGCGGCCGGGGTCAAAATAGGACCGGACAACCGCAAAGAGGTAGACCGGACAGTGAAAGAACTGCTCGGGTTGGATGATTGCCCCGATGTCTGGAAAGAAGTGAAGAAGAGATTGGCCGCCGACGAGCAGGGCTTCATCGACGATCTGCATGACGCCTTCGTGATGATAGGGCTGATCTAGAGCTCACTCGTTCAGGAACTTCTTGTAACCTGGCGCGTCCAGCAGCTTCAGCACATCGCCGGGGGAATCCATTTTCACGACGGCGATCCAACCATCATCATAGGGGGACTTGTTGATCCCCTGGGGATTGTCCTCCAAGGGCGAGTTTATCTCGACCACCGAGCCGCTGACCGGGCTCACGACATCGGCCGTGTTCTTCACGCTCTCCACTATTCCGAGGACCTCGCCGGCCTTTACCTTGTCCCCGACCTTCGGCAGCTGGATGAACGCCAGGTCATTGAGCTCGTGCTGAGCGTGGTCCGTTATTCCGATCCTGGCGTTGCCCCCCTCGACCTTTACCCATTCATGGTCCTTTGAATAGTACAGCCCGGTCCTAATGTCGCTCATGTCGATCCCCTAGTGCTGCGGAATCGGAGTAACCAGTATATTACTTTGCAGGAGACCCAATGTTGTTTGGCAAAGGAATAAGTAATTCCCAGATGTTCGAATCGGCCGATGCGAATAACCGTCCGCGGCATTGTCCAGGGGGTAGGCTTCCGGCCCACCGTGCACCGGGTAGCGACCCAGCTGGGCATGCACGGTTACGTTCAGAACAATGGTTCGAACGTGGTCATCGAGGTGGATGGGGATGCGGACCTTTTCGTGTCCGAACTACGCAGGGGATTGCCACCGTTGGCCCGGCTGGACAGTTTGGATATCTCCCCCGGACTGCCCAATTCTGAACTAGCTGGGATGGGTTTCCAGATCGTCAAGAGCTCCGGCGGACAGAAAGGGGTGGGCATCCCGAACGACACGGCGATCTGCATCAACTGTCAGGAGGAGATGTTCGACACCGCCGACAGAAGGCATCTCTATCCGTTCACCAACTGCACCGACTGCGGGGCAAGGTTCTCGATCATCAGGGACCTTCCTTACGATCGGGAGCTCACCTCAATGGACCGGTTCCCGATGTGCCCCGATTGCCGGCGTGAGTACGAGGACCCGAAGGCCAGGAGGTTCCATCACCAGACCATATCCTGCCCGGTGTGCGGCCCGAGGTTCCGTCTGCTGGACGGCGACGGCATGGTGGTCGAAGGTGAGCCGATCTCCACGTTCGCGGCCATGCTGGACCGGGGGCTGATCGGCGTGGCGAAGGGATGGGGGGGCATGCATCTGTGCTGCACCCTGTCCACGCTGCCGCGGATGCGGCAATGGTACCGGCGAAGGGAGAAACCCTTCGCCATCATGGTCCGGGACATGGATGCGGTCAGAAAGTACGCCTCACCCGATCGCCACGAGGAGGAGCTGCTGACATCGACCCACCGCCCGATAGTCCTGCTGCCCAAGATCGGATCCGACGTCACCGAAATGGTGGCTCCCGGGCTAGGCAACATCGGGGTGTTCCTCCCCTACACCGAGATGCAGCACATACTATTCTCTGAACTGAAGGAAGGTGCCCTGGTAATGACCTCGGCCAACATACCAGGCGAGCCGATGGTCCTGCGGGACGAGGACGCCCTGGCGCTGGGGGCGGAATGCTACCTTTTCCATGACCGGGAGATCGTGAACCGCTGCGACGACTCGGTGGTACGCAGTTTCGAGAACGGTACGTTCTACATACGGAAATCGCGGGGGCACATCCCGGTGGCGGTAGATTTCCCCTTCGAAGGGAACGCGATCGGTCTGGGGGCGCAGGAGAGCATCGCCGGCGCCCTGGTCACCGGCAGGAGGCTGTACGCCACCCAGTACATCGGGGATGCCAGCTCGGCCGGGGTCCTTGAGTTCCTGGAATCGGGGTTGGCCTATCAGAGGAAGCTTCTGGGAGCGGACAGCATCGAAGCGATCGGCATCGACCTGCATCCGGGGTACTCGACCCGCCGACTGGGAAAGCGGCTGGCGGAGGGTTCGGACATCCGGCTGGTGGAGGTCCAGCATCACTGGGCCCACGCGGCCGCTCTGATGGTCGACCACCGGATCGATGAGGCAGTGGTCCTGACCCTGGATGGCACCGGATACGGGGACGATGGAAACGCCTGGGGCGGGGAGGTGCTGCACTCCCGGTTCGACTCCTACCGGCGGGTGGGTCATCTGCAGGAGATCCCCCTGCTTGGGGGGGAGAAGGCGGTGTACGACGTCAAGCGCCTGGTGTTCGCGATCAGGGAGACCCTGGGCCAGGATGGCGGATACTTCACCGACGTGGACGCGGCCCTGCTCCGGAAGTTGATGACCAAAGGCCCGAAGACCACCAGCATGGGAAGGGTGATGGACGCACTTTCCTGCTACTTAGGGGTGTGCCAATACCGTTCCTACGACGGAGAGCCGGCCATGAAGCTGGAAAGATGGCTGGAGAAGGGCAAACCGACCATCGAGCTGGCCGCCGAGGTCAGGAATGGGGTGGTGCAGACCATCCCGCTGTTCGCCCAGCTGTTCGAATCCGAGGGCAGGAAGGAGGACCTGGCGCTGAGCTTCGTCAAGGCCATGCTGGAATCGCTGGTGGACATCGCCTGCCTGGAGGCGGAAGGCAATGGTCTAGGCAGAATCGGCCTGACCGGCGGTGTATCGTACAATGCCACCGTTTGCCGGCTGACCGAGGAGATCGCCAGTTCCAAAGGGTTCGAGCTGCTCCTTCCCGATCAGCTGCCCAACGGGGATGGCTGCATCTCCGCCGGGCAGTGCGCCGTCGCCCTGTCCAGGCACTGACCCAGCGGCCAGCCCTCCTCGGGGAGGGTGAGCTGGCAAAACGATTAAGGATATGATTGGGCATAATGGATGATATGTCCAACTCGCAGCGGACTCTTGTGATCATGCTCGACGGAGCGACCGACGACAAGGTCCCAGCGCTTGACTACAAGACCCCGCTCCAGGTGTCCAAGATGAGGTTCATCAACTCGATCGCGTCCAGCGGCGAGCTGGGCTGCACGGACGCCCGGGAGTACACCCACTTCTTCCTTTTGCAGCTATTCTCCGGCAAACCGCTGGACGTGCCCCGGGGAGTGATCGAGGCGTTCGGACTGGGGCTTCCCCTGGACGCCTCCCGCATCGCCTACCGCATGACACCGGCCAAGATCGTCGACGGCCGGGTCGAGTGGTACTACAAGGTGTCATGCGCCGACGAGATTGAGCTGCAGAAGGCGGTCCTGAAGAGCAAGAAGCACATTTCCGGGATGAAGCCCAGCATCCTGTTCTACCAGGGCGGAAAGGCGGTGATGACGGTGGTGAGCGACCGCATCCTGGACCTTCCCAAGCCTCCGGGCCCGGCTGACGTGATGCCGGACGACCTCTGTGAGTTCGGGGAGTTCGCCGAGTCCGTGGCGGAGCACACCGGTGGAATAACGATGCTCCCCTGGGGTGGCGGCTTCGGAAAGCTGGCCGAAGAGGCCCGGAACAATGGAAGGAAGATCCCCTCAATGACCATAATTTCGAAGAGCCCGTCCGCGCTGGGCGTGGCGGCGTTCCTGGGTATCAAATCGAAGCGGGTACCGGGGTTCAAACAAGGCATCAAGGAAGCGGCCTCGATGATAAAGGACGGGGACGTCTTCCTGCATGTGGAGGAGACGGATGACATCTCCCACAAGCGCGCCCCCAGGGAGAAAGTGGAATTGCTGGAGGCGGTGGACAAGGAGCTCATGCGGAACGCCAAGTCCTTCTCCGACTGCCGCATCGCGGTCATCGTGGACCACGGATGCTCCTCGGTCACCGGCGAGCACATCGTGATGAAGGTCCCGTACGCCATATGCGAGAGGCTGGTCACCTCGGCCGAAGGAAAGCGTTTCTGCGAACAGGAATCAAAGAGCATCCAGCTCGGCGACCTGCTTCCCCGGATCTTCTCACCATGATCCGAGAGAATTTCTGTATTCCACGAACCCCTGACTTGACCAGTCCATCTCCCAATCATTTCTGGACCATCGATGGGATCGAAGCAGATCTCGATTGAAACTACGCTGGTCACTTATGGTAACGATCAACATCGTTTTGGTTTGATTTCGACGTCGGACAAGGAATGTAAACGCATCCGACTTCTGTTGGATAATACATGTTCAAGGCCCTAGAGTTCAAATAACCAAATACGTGAATCGCAGGCCTTATCAATTGATCAGTAGATCGATTTCTATCGGCTCAATCCCCTGAATTATGGAAGCATTTTTTCCCTTCTGATGAGCCTGCTTGATAGGACCAGCAACGTCAAGAACAACACACAGGCGAAGCTGGCAATCGACAGAATGATGAGGAATTCTAAGGTGAATCCCAGAAATACCAGATAAAAAGTGGGCAATATAAAAACAGCCCCGAGCCCCATGGCAAGAGGAGCGTTGCCTCCTGTTCGTGACTTCTGTAAAGAACTAAAGGCCATCATCGCCATCATAACAAAGGAGACCACGGAAAGACCGAGGAACCCGGTTAACATAAGCATCAACACATCCAATTGAAGTACTGCCAGTGACCCGGCGATTGCGCATGCGATCAGAACGACGACGGATTCAAACACGAAGACGGTCGATGACAAAAATAGAGCCGCCTTCAGATACTGCCTGAAGATGTCGTTCTGGTTCCAACCTATTGAAAGGAAATGTTCCAGGACGCCGTTGTTCTTGTCATATACATAAAGCAGCATCACTGGCATTGGTAATATCACGATCCCGAAAGACAAGAACGAAACGGGAATTAGGAAGAACGACGGATCTGAGGTATTGCTGAAAATGGTGAGGGAGACTATGGCAAAAAGCCCTAAGGCCGTCAAGAACAGACCGATCACCGCTTGAGTCTTACTTAGGCTAAGACTGCGCTTGGCAAAGACCACCACATTATTCTGCATTTTTAATATCCTCCTGATCTTTTGTGGTGCTGGGCGCCTCGAACAGTTCCTGCAACGGATTGTCTAGCTGACGCATTTCAGTGACCAATATGCCCTTTTCAACGATCTTTCTTAGGGCGAACCCAGCCTCCTCAGGGCTGGATACGCTGATGACGTAGTAATCGCCCTCATGTTTTGCGTCGACGATTCCAGTGATGTCGGTCGTTGATTTGATGCCCACTCTGTAGTTCTTCTGTTTGATGTTCGAGATTCTATCGAGCATCGTGAGCGAGCCATCCTTGATCAGGATTAGGTATGTTCCGATGTCGGTGGCTTCATAGAGGTTATGAGAAGAGTACAGGATCATTTTGTCCTTGCTTAGTTTTAAGATTATGTCTCGTATTTCCTTGGACGCCGAGGGATCCAAATTCGCGGTTGGCTCATCTAGCAAGTACAGGTCTCTTTCTTTTAGGAACACTTTGGCGACAGCCGCCCGCTTCTTCTGTCCCTGGGAAAGGTCCGAGAACCTTCTGTCCTTCATTTGTTCGAGATCCAGCAGCTCGATTGCCTTATCCGGGTCTCCGCCTTCTATGCCCGAGTAGAACTTGAGCGCCTGATATACTGTCATCTCTTCGGGCATTGCGTTGTACTGCGAGGAATAGCCCATTCTGGCTCTTGCCTGAGCTGAAGCGGTTGTGTTCTGGCCATCGAGAAGGATCGTACCGCTGAACGGCTCTAAGATGCCGGCGATCGTTCGAAAAAGAGTCGTCTTGCCTGCGCCGTTCGGCCCCAGGACAATGTATATAGAGGGTTCGTGAAGTTTGAAGTCGATATCGTGCAGGACGACCTGTTTATTGTACCCTGAAGATACCCTATTTAGTTCCAAGGTAGGCACTTTTGTCATCTCCGTGATGCGCATTAATGTTCATTTTCCCTATTAAATAAATCGCTCGATTTGAATTTTTTAGAGATATTTTAATTGTTTTCATTCCCCTAGTTATATATTTGGATGCCCTCAGATCGGTCGTTTACTTACTTATTTATCGGTGACCCAAAACTTCATTCAGTAAATCTGAATTGAAAAAAGTCTTAAATACTCTGTACACATTACATTGGATGTATCATCCAACTCGATTCGGAGGTGCTAAGAAATGAGCTTCAAAGTCCCTGAGGACATTCTGATCTGCAACGAGGAAGCGAAAGCCAAGGCATTCGTCGAGAAGGTTTGGGGCAGGAGACCGACCTTCATCTGCGTGATAGGCAACACCGAAACGGCGAAGATCCCCGGATCTCGGCCGCAGGTGCGGTCCCGGCCATCACCGATTTCACTCCAGCGGCGGACATCGAACTGCTGTACTATGGAAGATGCAAGTGCATCGACGGCGTGCCGGTCACGCCCAACGGGATACCGACCCCGGCGCTGGTCACCATGAGCGCCATCGGACTGACCGGAATGCCTTACTACGCCGCCAACGGAGGCGTCCGGGTCAGGCCCCACGCCCCATACTTCGAACTTGAGGGATATCCGGGCGAGGACATCAAGAACGGAGCGGCGGTACGGGACCCCCGGCGCGTCTATGAGAACGCCGTCATAGCCGGAGAGAACCTGGCCAAGGTCTCCGACTATCTGGTCGTGGGAGAGAGCATCGCCGGTGGAACAACGACCGCTCTGGCGGTTCTGCTGGCCTTGGGCTACGATGCCGACGGCAAGGTGAGCTCGACGCTGCCGGACAACCCCCACTCGCTCAAGTCCAGCATCGCCAGGGAAGGCATATCCAAATCAAAATCGACACCGGACCAGATGAAGAAGGACGCCATGCTGGCGGTGGCGGCGGTCGGCGATCCGATGATGCCGGCGGCGGCCGGCCTGACAGTCGGTGCGGCGAGGAGGGTCCCGGTCATCCTGGCCGGCGGAACCCAGATGGCCGCGGTCCTGGCGGTGGTCAAGGCTATGGAGCCCAAGGCATTGGACAACGTCGCGCTGGGCACGACCAGGTGGATCATCAAGGACCCGACCGCGGACCTGGTCGGCATCGTGGAACAGATCGGCCACGTGCCGGTGCTGGCGGCGAACCTGGACTTCTCCGGCACGAAGCACGAGGGGCTGACGTTCTACGAGAAGGGACTGGTAAAGGAAGGTGTCGGGGCCGGCGGGATATCCATTGCGGCGTTCTGCCAGAGCAGCGGGGCGATCACCTGCGAGACCCTGTTCGCCGAGATCGAGAAGAACTACGAGAAGATCATGGCACTAGCCAAACACTAGAGACGCCGCTCAGATCTCTCCTCCAAAATCCTTTCCGCCAGGCGGAGGTCGTGGACGGTATTGACGTTCACGGCGAATTCCTCCTTTTCGGTAATATAATAACCGCCTGGCAAGAAGTTACCGGTCAGCATCTCATCTCTATCGACGACGCTCACACCGCAGAAAGTCATCGGTCTGCCGTCTATCTCCTCGATATAGGTGACGATCAGTCCCAAAGATTCGATGACCTTCGGCGGCAATGCCACCGTAAGAGAGGGCTGACCTTTTTCGTCATAGGCTTCGATGAGCCCGTCCACCCCTTCAGAGGTGATCAGCGGGATATCGGAAGGACAGACCAGGACCGCCCCCTCCCCGATGGCGCGCATCGAACCGTTCAGATCGGCCACGTATCCGTTCCCGGGCGTATCGATGATGACGACGTCCGTTCCTTCCAGGTGCTCCCGGGTCCTCGGCGCCAGCGGACTGACCGAAACGTAGATCCGGTCGATCCTCTTGGACCGGGCCAGCTGGTCCAGTATCCGGTCGATCATGGGCACGCCGGAAATCGGGACCAGCGGTTTCTCGACGCCGAGCTCGCTGATGCGGCTCCCCTTTCCACCCGCGGTCACAAGTGCAGCGTGGCCAGGCACCAGACCACCGCCGATACGGTCAGCAGGACGAACGGACGGGAGAATTCGTTGGTGGCGCCCATGACATCCCCGTTGACGCAGCCGAACCCTTTCATAGCGATCCTGGCCGCGATCGTTCCGACAAGGCAGCTTACGGCCAGCGGCGCCACGATCATGACCATCAGCCAGTAGATCGAAAGGCCGTAGTACCAGTAGATGCCGAAACTGACCGGTATGATGAACACGAGCGAGATCAGCGCCGATATCACCGCGGTCTTGCCCGAGGCGTTCTTGACGAACATGCCGCCCAGCCCGTCACGGGACGAACCTGCGGAAGCGGCGAAAACCATGGCGTTCTTGTTCAGCAGTTCGGCCACGAATGGCCCGAAGAAGACCAGCTGCGGAGACAGCTGGCCCAGGGCGACGATGCTCAGTGCGGTGAAGACGATAGAGTAACCGATTCCGCCGGCGCCGGTGTGCGAGTCCTTCACCGCCCTCATCTTCTTCTCCTGGTCCCCGCTGCAGATCATGCCGTCGCCGAAGTCGCTCAGCCCGTCGAAGTGCAGGAAACGGTTCAACGCGTGGACCACCAACAGTGCCAGCACTCCGGCCGTCAGGGTCGTGAACACCTGGGACAGGGCCCACATCAGCGATCCAGCGATCAATCCGTAGAACGCGCCCACCAGTACGATCAGGTAGAACCGCTTCGATAGTCCCACGACCTCCTCGCCCTCGACGTCCAGCGGTATCATCGTGAACATCGAGAACGCCGCTTTGACCGCCCCTATTGTAGTCGTCCTTCCGCCTCCAGTAGATCAGAGTATATCCTGGACATGACCGAACCGATCAACGAGCCGACGATGTCGTCGAGGAACGGGCCAAGCTCGGCCAGGATGCCGGGCTTCTTTCGGTCGTAGCGGACGTACTCGAACAGTCCCTTCGTTCCGCTGATGTACTCCGCCAGTGCGATCCCCATCAGCTCGTCGGCGAGCAGGTGGACCGGGTCTGAGTCGAACACACCCTTGTCCAGGCCATAGAGCTCCTCCGCCTTGCCCGCGTCCTCCAGGAGCAATGCCCCCTTGACCATGGCATTGACGTTGACGTCCTGCCGGAGCAGGTTCATCCGCTCCACGAACTTGGACTTGAGAAATCCCTCCGGCCAGTCCGGGTTGGGGAACACCAGCTTGTTGGCCGCGGTCCACATCTCCTCCATGGTGATGCCCCGGTCGTCGAGCAGTTTGATGAAGTCCACCGGTCCGGGCCGGGCGTACCATTTAAGCGTGGAGGCGGCCACCGCCTTGCGCACCGCCCGGGCCATGCAGATGCCCACGTCGGTCGCGGTGCCGGCATATTTCTCGCCGTCGCCCTCCGGGCAGCATATGGCGATCGCGTCGCTGGTCGTCCCGGTGCCCCGGGTCTTGGTGTCCATGAGGGCGGCCGACTTGGCCTCGGTGATGGTTATGAGGGAGTTGGCCATGCCGGTCTCGTGCAGCGGTCGGTCCAGGGCGACCATGATGTTGATCGTTCCGGGACCGTTCAGTCCGCGCATCAGCGCCTCGGTCATGAGCTCGCCGGCGTAGACCGCGTTCTTGACGCCGGAGGTCGCGACGACCGTGGCATTGATGCCGTGATACTCCCCGCTGACGACGGTGATCACCTTCTTCAGGTCCACCGCGGTCATGAACCCGACCGCCTCGCCGCACAGCCCCAGCGTCCCGCAGATCTGCTTGATCTCCGATTCCGGGTCGGAGCCGTTGTAATGGATCGGGACCTGGACCGAGAGGATTGTGTCTGACACCGTGAAACCGCCGTTGAGCACCGTGGTGCTCAGGACCTTCATCTTCTGTGGCAGCCTTACCACCAGCACCGTGTTCTCCCCGACCTCCTTGAACTCCGTAATTACTTCAACCTTCATGCTCACAACCACCCGAACAGGACCGAGAATAGGTTTTCGATATATATCTGGACGTTGAGCCCGACGAACAGGAACAGCGGCACCACCACCATCGCGATGAAGAGCAGCGCCGAGACCTTCATGACCTTGACCGTGTCGCCGATGACCTTCGGGTCCGTCGGCAGCGGACCGTCCCCCATGATGTACCAGCCGACCTTCTCGAACCGTATGCCCAGACCGCCGGCGAATGCCGACATGGACCATCCCTTGTTGGGGGACAGCGTCGCCCCGTGATACTTCCGGGAATCCCTCCACGCCCCTCTCCAGTCCATTCCCAGGATGATCAATGCCAGCAGTATGAACGGCAACGATATCCTGGCACAGATGTAGTTGGTGCAATCGTCCAGCTTGGCGCTGAACCAGCCCACGTGGGTGTAGGGCGGATCGATATACCCGACCATTGCGTCCAGGGTGTTCGAGACCCGGTAGAAGACGATCAGCGGCATTCCGCCCAGACCGAAGAAGAACAGAGGCGAGAAGATGCTGTCCACGGTGTTCTCCGCCGCCGACTCGGCCGCGCAGGAGATGATGTGTTCCCGGTCCAGCTTGTTCACGTCCCGGGACACGATCATGGACGCGGCCTTCCTCGCCGCCTCCATGTCGTTCCGCTCCAGCGCCTCCTGGATCGGTTTCGTGTGCTTGCCCATGGCGTTGATGGCGAACATGGTCTTGAGCACCACCGCGCAGCCGATGGCCCAGACCAGCGCCCCGAACAGGTCCCGGAGCAGGAACAGCAATAGTGTGAACAGGAAGGGGAAGAGCAGTAACGGGACGATGGCCAGTAACACGCCCTTGGCCCGTTCCACCCTCTTGCTACCGGTCCTCCTGGTGTGCCGGTCCATGAACCCGATGACCTTGCCGATCCAAACCACCGGATGGGCGGCGTTAGGGGGCTCGCCCAGCAGCAGGTCGATGAGCACCGCCAGAACGATGATCAGAAGACCGTACCAGATCGACACTGTAGCGGTGTCGCTCAATGTAGAGGAAGCGATGAAAATGGACAAGGTCATTCTCCCTTGGATTTCAGATTCTCCATGATCTCGGCGGTGCGCTTGAACGCCTCCACCAGGTTCACGTTCCGGTCGTGCGTCTTGATGGCGAAGCGGGCGAACTTCTCGAACGGCCGGCCGAACGACCCGCAATCCCGTATCAGGACGTTGGAGCGCAGCAGCAGTTCCCTCAGCTGCTTGGAGTCCAGGCCGCCGTTGACCCGATTGAAGAAGAAGAACGCGTCCGGCCTCGATGCGGTGACCACCTCGGTCTTCTTGATGGCATCGAGCAGATACGACTTCTCCTCGGCCATCAGCCGGGCGGCGGTCTCTATGTGCCCGTAGCAGTCATCCAGCAAACGGGCGGCAACGTGCATCTCCACCTGGCCCAGGTTCCATGCCAGGCGGGCGTTGTCCATGTGGCGGATGACGTCCTTCGAACCGATGGCGTAACCCACCCGCATCCCGGGAATGGCGAAGCACTTGGTGAACGAACGTATGATGAACAGGTTTTCGTGGCCCTCCGCCTCCGCGATGCAGGTCAGATCGCGGGCGTTGTCCACAAGCTCCAGCAGCGTCTCGTCCAGGAAGACCAGGGTGTTCTGTCTCTCGCACTCGTCGATGATCTCCACGATGCGCTTCCGGCTCTCCACCACCCCGGTCGGATTGTTCGGGTTGCAGATGTAGACCGCCTTGGAACCGGACTCGATCATGTAGTTCAGCCGGGCGAAGTCGAAATGGAACCCATCGATCTCGCACAGCGGGAAATCGTGGATGCTGGCACCCCTCATCTTCAGTGCGAACTGATACTCGGCGAAGGTGGGCCGGGGCATGATCACGCCGTCGCCCTTGTTGATGAAAACGTCCGGGAACAGCCGGATGAGCTCGGCGGAACCGGCGCCCAGCATGATGTTGTCCTTGTTGACGCCGAACCGCCTGGAGATCGCATTCTTAAGCTCCACCCCGCCGTCGTCCGGATAGTAGATCAGCCTGTCGGCCGCCTGCAGCATGTAATCGCGTACCTGGGGCGGAGGCCCCAGCGGGTTCAGGTTGGAACTGAAGTCCTCCACTCCCTGGTATTTCCAGCCCAGGCCGCCGTGCACAGGCCGTTTGATGTTCAAGAGGTCCGAACGGACCAGTTCCTCAACGTTCATTGTCTTATCGACCTCTTTGGAATGGCATATATCTCGTCCCCGTCGCGGAACACCCGGGCCTCGACGCCGTAGACGTCCCGAATGCGTTCCTCGGTGATGACCTCGAGCGCGGAGCCGAAGGAGACGATGCTCCCCTGCCCGATCATCAGTACCCTGTCACAGAACTTGGACATCAGGTTCAGGTCGTGCGAGGCGGCGATCACCGTCACCCCGGTCCTGGACAGGGACCGGAGCTCCTCCATGACCTCCAGCTTGTAGCGGAGGTCCAGGTGCGCCGACGGCTCGTCCACCAGCATGACCTGGGGCCGCTGTACGACCGCCTTGGCCAGCAGCACCCTGGACTGCTCGCCGGAGCTCAGCTCGCTCAGTCTCCGGTGGGACAGCGCCTCCAGTTTGAACGTCCTCAACGCGTCTTCCACTATCTGCTCGTCGTCCTTGCTCTCCCACCACATGCCGCTGACGTATGGATACCGGCCCAGGAAAACGAACTCATGAACGGTCAAGGCCAGATCTTCGGCGGCATCCGTGGGGACGTTGGCACACACCTTGGCGATCTCCTTGATCTTCATCTTGTTGATGTCCTTGCCGTCGACCAGGATCGTGCCCATCTTCGGCTTCAGCACCCCATTGATGCAGCGGAGGAGGGTCGTCTTTCCGGAACCGTTCGGTCCGATCAGTCCAATGAACTCGCCGCTCTTGCACTCCAGGTCGATGTCGTTCAGCGTGTTCTTGCCGTTGTAGCCGAAGCTGATCCCGCACACCTTGACCGTGACCTTGTTCGGTTCAGGCTCCATATTCCCTCCCCCTCCGGATCAGCAGGTAGGCGAAGAACGGCACCCCTATGAGCGATATTATGGCGCCAATGGGCAGCTCCGCCGGCATGATGATCGTCCTCGCCACCATGTCGGCCACCAGCAGTACGTTCGCCCCGATGACGATCGAGGCCGGGATCAAGAGCCGGTGGTCGTTCCCCACCAGCATGCGGGCGGAGTGGGGCACGATCAGCCCCAGGAACGCGATGACCCCCGTGAACGCCACGCATACCCCGGTCAGCACCGAGGTCAGCACCATGATCATCTGCTTGAACCTGGTCACGTTCAGACCCAGCTGGTTGGCCTGTTCTTCGCCAAGCAGGACAACGTTCAGCTCCTTGGCGAAAACAAGGATCACGGTGACGATCAGGATGGTCGGCAGCGCGATGATCCACATCTGGTCCAGGCTCACCGAGGCGAAGGAGCCGAACATCCAGAACAGGACACCCTGGAGCTTGTTCGGGTTCATGACCATGAGGATGTTGGTGAATGATGAGAGCCCCAGGCCTATCATTACCCCGGAAAGGACAAAACTGACCGGTTTGCCACCTGCCGCCTCGGAGACGGCCAGGGTGATGGCGAACGCCAACAGCGCACCGATGAAAGCGGCGATTGGAACGGTGTAGTTAGCGATCTGGATGACTGTTATCCCTGCCAGGACCGCGAGCGTCGCTCCTAGGGCGGCGCCCGAGGAGACCCCTGTGATGTAGGGATCGACCAGCGGGTTCCGGATGACCGCCTGCATGGCGGCGCCGGCCACCGACAGGCCGACCCCGACCGCCATGACCGCCAGCGTCCTCGGCAGCCGGGAGTTCAGTACGATGT
>CAVQBH010000005.1:0-34055 GCA_963710685.1 uncultured Methanomassiliicoccales archaeon
CTCTTGATCACGTTCATCTCGCTAAGGGGCTATTACAAATTCCGCGATTGGAGGCTGTTGTTCCTTTCCGTTGCATTCCTGCTATTCTCGGTCCCGCCGATAGTGAATCTTCTACAGATTCTGGACGCATATTTCGGATCTTTGCTTGGGTTGTCCCCTTGGACCATGAGCATCCTGGGTTATGTTTCATATATCTTTTCGGTTGCCTCGGTGTTGCCCTTCGCCATCCTGGCCTATGTGTATCTCTATGAAAGAAGGACGCAATCGATAAAGATCACTCGGAATCAGTGGATCGTTGGGGGTGCGGCACTTCTTATCCAGATTTGTCTTATTGCTTTTGAGGCAACGCAATACACCTATCTCTTCACGGGAGACTACAATCTAGGCCTCGTCTCTTCCATCAGTGAATGGGTCTCCAGTCTATTGATCATCCTGATCGTGATATCATTGTTCGCATATTACCGGGCCAAGAAGAAAAGATACACCTTGTTGGTGATGATAGGATTCATATGCCTCTTTTTTGGGCTAGGATATGGAATGGATTATCTTTCCATGATCCAGCTGACGATTTGGGACTATTATGGATTCCTCCCTTTGCTTGAGCTCGCTGGCTATGTCGCATTTTTGGCCGCCTTGATACAACTAAAGGTATTCCGATGATCGACGGTCCTTCGCAGTACCGGTCCCGATGTCGGATCTACGCCGATATACTCAGGGCCGTCCAGGAGGGCGGGCAGGCAAAGGTTACCTATCTGCTTCATAAGGCAAACCTCTCGCATGAACGGTCGGTCAACCGTCTTGCGAAGATGGCATCCCTTGGGCTCATAGAAAAGAAGTCTGACGGAGATACCGTTTACTACGAAATAACCCAGAAAGGGAAAAAGTATCTGATGGAGTTTGCGAAGGTTCAGGAATTCGGCGATGCCTTCGGTATCGAGATGTGACGGAATCTTAGAAAAGCGGACGGTCTTGGTCGGGGCAGTCCCCAGATCATGACACGGTAATATCGTCAGGGACGACCGACATCTATGCCGGTCCAATCAATAATCAAATTGGATCATATCTCTGAAGGTGCATCATGTTCAGCCTATCCAGACGTCAGAGCTTCACCAAGGTGGTGATCGAGCTCCAAATGAAATACAACGCGAAGAAGATAATGATGACCGCCGCTCCCAGGATGAGGTATTCGTGCCATCTGCGGTCCCACAGCCCCTTCGAACGGTTCACCGTCGTGGCCACGAAATGGTTCCAGCCCAGATCGACCGCCAGGTGCGTGGCTATGAACAGCGGCAGGATGATCAGACCGAAACCGATGGCGGTGGTGACCAATGCCGCGCCGACCGTTGCCCACCAAAAGACCCAGTATGGGTTGGTGACCGTCGTGATCATGCCGGTCGCGAACGATCCCTGGCCGTAGTCGCTCTCCGCCACGATCGTCTTCCGGGCCCTGAGCTCCGAGACGCCCATGTACATCAGGATGATGCCGCCGATGAGGGCGATGTAGGCGAACACCGTCTGGTCCTTGAAGATGAAGTCGAACCCGAGAAAGATGGCGATGATCAGTGGCACCTCGATCACCGCATGCCCGGCGGTCACCTTGATGCCGGCGCGTGGGTCGTTGTAGCTTTTGGCTATGGTCGCGGCGAACAGCGGGCCGGGCATGAAAGCTCCGGAAACGGTGATGACGGCGACGGACGCCAGGAAGATCAGTGCCGAATCGGCCATGGCGTGACAATGAATGCCACGCTATTATTTCAAGGTTAATTCTTTGCCCCCAGGTCATCTGTGGTGAGAACTAGACGTGCGGGTACATTAGGAGAATAGACTGCTACCGATCCAGGTTCGTGATTCGAATCTGCGGTCATTCTCAATAGAATGAAACGGTCCCCATCCAATTAATAACTAAAACTGGTTGACAAAGGCATGCAGCGTCAACCTGCGACATCGCTCGACCTATTCACCGATTCGGTCCGATTGATGGGCGATGCCACGATGGTCGCCGTGATGGAGTTCGACCGTCGGCTTGACATGCTCAGGATGTTCGCAGCGGCCTCGAAATGCGCCGATGCCTACCCGATCCTCCGCTCGAAGCTTGTCCGGGGGCAAGGTCCAGCATACTGGGAGCTCCAGGAAAAGGAGGAGAGCGACGAGATATTTTCGGTCGATTTCATCGAGGAACGGGATTATCGTTCACACATCCCATTGGCGATCGACCCGTACGGAAGATCGCAGTCGAAGATCCGTCTTCTCCGTTCGCCTGACCGCGATGCGATCGTCATCAACCTGGCCCATGCGGCCGCCGATGCCAACGGCCTGATGATGATGGCTAGTACGCTGCTCAACGCCTATCTTGACCCGTCCTCAGTACCATGTTGCGCTAACGATCTCCCATTACGGGATACTCAATGGACGGCGGACCTGTTGACGGCCTTGATGCCTCCAACGATGCCATGGAGACGGTCCCATCGACCTGGCCATCCCTCTGCGGAAAGTCCCGGGGGCCGTCGACGTATCACAAAGCGGTGATCTCGGCGGATCAGGTGTTGCAGATCAAACAGGCGGCGCACGCCTGCGGAGGGACGGTCAACGACGTCCTTCTGGCCGCGTTCTATCTGTCGCTGAGCGATCTGACCGGTCAGAAAGGGCTGCAGAGGATGTCGTTCCCGGTGAACCTCAGGCAGCATCTGGGCGATGGTTCCAGGGTCATGAGCAACCAGGCGGCGAACGTCTCCTTTTCAATAAAAGGGGGGCCAGGTGAAGGAACGCAAGCGACCCTAAGCAAGGTGGTGAAGGAGACGCAGAGGCTGAAGACAGGCAAGATCGGAGTAAGGGAGCAGGTCGCCTTCGACCGGTTCTCTGACCCGGAAGGGGTGGCGGTGCACAGGATGGTCCAGGAAATGGCCCGGGGTCAGGATGAGGGGCTTGCCAACATCTTCATCTCAAACACTGGTTGCTTCGCCCTGCCACCGTTCCCAGGGCTCGTCGACGCCTACCTTTGCTACCCTGGTTGTCTAATGCCTTCCACCTGCTTCGTCGTTTCGACGTTCCGGGGCAGCATGAGCGTAACGATCGGGTATCAGGAAGGGGACGAGCCGAGGGAAGCCACCAAAAGAGCGTTGGAAGGTCTGGTAGGGCATCTGTCGGTCGACGTATCCAGGGTCAAGTTCATCTAAGGGAACCTGGGAAAAGGTGGTGTGAACCCTGTGCTTTCGTTCGTTTTTAACCCGCGCCTCTCCGCCCTCCGTCTCGCCCGACCCTTGGAGAACCATAATTCAGCGAATGGATGCCCTCTAACCCCTCACCCCTTTTGGTTATTTTCCTTCCTGTTGTTCATTTTCTTTCCTTTCGGGTATCCCCCCTTTTTTCGGCCCCGGCCTCCTCGTCATTACCATTATGTCGTTCCTTCGTGGGAGAATATTATGTCCTGGAACATCGCCCTGGACTCGCCCCTCCTCCCGCCCTTCCTCTCTCTTGCCAAGGGTGTCCTCAAAAAAATAATACCCCTCCCTAACAACCAAAAAAAATCGAGAGCGAAAAACCCCCAAAAATCCTCCCCCCAACCCATTTCCCCCTTTTAAACCCCCCTTCACGCCCGGAGTCAGTTCAACGTCAGGCGTACCACTGCTCGATCCGATCGATGTACGTGACCGGGTCGATCTCCCTGATGGACGCGGTGTCGACGTCAATGATCTGTACGCTGTGGATGCGTGAGTTCATGATCTCGTCCATCGAGACCGGCGGCCTGGTGTAGTACATGTCGCAGTAGCGCTTGATCCATGCCAGCTCCTGGACGGAACGGGTCCGGGGCGGCCGGACGAAGAAACGGGGCACCGGCATGATGTAGTGCGGCGGCGCCGCCAGGCTGAACTTGTGACAGTGGTTGCTGTACCGGGCGATCTTGCTGGCGATCCTGGCCCGGATATAGTCCATAGGGTCCAGGGCGTGGGCCGGCGGGACGAACCCGGTCTCGACCTCTACGATGAGCGTCCCCTCGCCCTTGACCGCATAGACGTCGCAGCTCAATCCTGAATCGACCACATGCTCCAAGTCAACATCGTAACCGTCCGAGATGAGGAACTTGGCCACGATGAGCTCCAGAACGGAGTGGTTGATCTTGAGCAGGTTCTTCTCCCTGAGCTCGACCAGCCGCTCCTCGAGCCTCTTCATGCTCTCCGCCACGTTCGGTTCCGCGTCCTTCACGAGACGCCTTATCAGGGACTCAAGGTCCTCCGAGAACTTGTCCAATCTCTCACCTGCTCCGGTTGCCTCCCGTATGTGTCCTCCGGTCATGTTATTTTGTATTCCCGGCTGACGATCAGGGTCAGGGTCGATCGCACGAAAGGTACCTGTCTTATCCGATCGATGATCATCGAATCGAGATGGTCGTCAGAATCGGCGGAGACCATGGCCACGATGTCATATACTCCATAGACCACATGCGAGGACTCGACCCCGGGATATTGCTGATGGTCTCGGCCACCTCGTTCTCCCTGCCTATATCGGTGTTGAGGATGATGATCGCGCTGGGCATGATGATCGGTAACGATATAACTGGTGCGGCCATCAATTTTGCTGTCTCACGAACGGTGAGCCGGTTTACGTGCAGGAACGACGAACCGTTGCCGTTCGAGTCCGTCAGTCATTGAGAGTCCTGGAATACCGCACGAGCAATATGGGATGATCAGCCCTATCAGCGGCGTGAACGCGAAGAGGATGATGAACATCTGCCATTGAACGGGAAGAACGGCCGCCGAGCAGACCTGAACCCGGTTCATGGCCACTTTCCCGTTCTTTAGCGGGATCGAGATGCCCATCATGAACAGACCGATGCTAATTTACATCATGCAATGATTTCTCCGTTTCCATCAGTGCCGCCTTCCGCCCGATTATTGGCAGACCTACATATAATAGCGGATGCGAGGAATGAGCTGGAGATATTGCGTAAGAAAAAAATTTGGCAGGTTCCCCTAGACACTGCCGTCTTTCGGACTCGGCCGGCTGCCTTCTCTTCCGATGAACTTTTCCCCACCTTCTTCGTCTTGGCAGCTTCATTTCAAACACACTCTTCTTTCGTTTAAGCTCCGGGCTCGAACACGTCGCGGATCGTCCCGGTCTCGACGGACACCACGAACCCATAACCGTTGGATTCGATCTGATGCGCTACCGTCAGCGAGTAGGGTAGTCCCACGAACTTGCTCTTCATCATGCTCAGCGATTTCTTCTTCATCTGTGTTCACCGATCGTTGTATCACCGGATAGTGGCAATGGCCCCTAGTGCGGTAAGGCACTTAATCACCGAGTAGGAATAACCTTGCTGTCGATGCATCGGCAAATCATTCCTGTTTTGTCCCATTCTCAACATCTCGGAAGCTTCCCCCTCGTGAACTAGGAATTCAATCGCCGCATTCCTCGTCAATACCAAACCTTTAAGCAACAGCCAGTCATGACATCGAACCATAGGGTGCTCCGGCATCGCAAGCTTGGAGATGAAGAGAAGAGGGTCAGCTGATCCGCAAGGATATGATGAGCCCTATGAGTGCCGATCCAACGCCGGCCCCCTATTTGTCTGGCCGTGATCATTGTCTGATCTCAGACATATGGCCGTGGAAAAACAGATGCTGGCTCAGGGAAGCCGGGTGACCTTGATCTTTAGTCCGGGCGGCTGATTGCAGTCCCCATAGCTTTTGCTGGCGGTGATCGATACGACCAGCGCATCATCCGGGATCAGGACATCGGTGATGCCGTCCAGCACCGCCCGGATGAGCTTGTCCAGGTCGGGACGCTTGGTGTTGAGCTTGTACTTCTTCGGGGTGCTCTTGGGCTTAGTGAAAACGAAACTGAGCTGCACGTCGTACCCCTGGCGGCGGTCGTCGGTGAAGAAGGTGCAGGGCCTCGCCTCGTCGGTGCACTGGGCCTCGTGGGCGATGCGTTCTCTCCAGCGGTTCGTGTTCTTGTTGCCGTGGGTGGTCACGACCCGGTTCAGCTTCTTGATGTAGAACGATTTCGTCGAACCCTGGGGCACCGGTTCACCGCCCACGAAGAACTCCACGACGTTAAGTTCGTCATCCGGGACGGTTCTTCCTGATGGTCATCGATCGGGCTTCGGTCATAGCCAGAAAATTCGTCCATCATGCCTTCGTGTAACTCCAATTGCATCCCAGATTGGAAATGTATTCTGTAGTTAATAATTTATTTGTCTGCAATTTGGCTAACTGTTTGGTCACGTTCGAAGAAAACACGCTCCTTCCTTGCTCTTATGAACGTGTCGATCAGGAACATGTTCGCCCCGAACACCAGCAGGAATCCGATGAACCAGGAACCGGTGAACAGATGATCGGCTGGCTGGCCATGCTCCGCGAAAAGCGCGGCCAGGCTCAAAGGGACGAACGTCAGGAAGCACCGGACCGATCATTTTCCGTTGGTGGCACCCCACATGAGCAGGAGCCCCACCGGCATCAGATAATAGCCCAGGAGGATCTTGGGGTAGAGGAGGAAGAATGCCATCATGACGATGAAGCAGCCTTCCCAGAAGGTGACGCTATCCCTTTTCCGGTAAACGTAGTAACTTGCTGCCAGGACTCGCCACCAGCGTTATGATGATGCCTATCGTTCCGGGAAGCGTGTAACCGCCCAGGTCCCAGAAGTGCAAGATGCTCACTCCTCCGGTCTGGGCGCTCTTGTCCTGGAGGAGGTAGTAGGAAGGGAAACTGAGGAACTTGTCCGGGGCGATGATCAGGAACGGGATGGCTACCGCCAAGGTTATCAGCGCCGTGATCCCGAACATCTTCAGCGCCTCCTTCCTGGTCGGCGCCTTGATCAGCAGCACCGGATAGATTATGCCGTTGAAGAACTTGGTCCAAACGCCGACGGTATCGACCAGGGCGGAGGTCTTCAAACGCCCTAGGATGAAAACGAACAGCGGCAGAAGGAACACCAGGGTGGTGATCGCCTCGTCCTGGACCCCGAACGTGGAGTCGATGAACGCGTAGGGCATGAGGATGAACGCCAATCCGGCCACGAACGCCGCCTGGTCGTCATAACGCCGCAGGAAAGCGTAGTATCGAGATGCCGGTGAATATGCTGAACATCGAGAAGTACAACGCGTACTGGTACGATTCGCCCCCCAGCAGCTGCGCCGGGACCATCATGTAGTCGATGATGGGCGGCGATTCCATGGAGAAATCCTTGTACGGTATCTCCCCGCGAAGGATCGCCGATCGTCCGGTTCTGGTAGAAGTTGATATCGTCATTGACCGGCAAATTCGTGGACCGGCTTGACCACCAGTTCGTCCACCGCGATGAGAGAGCCGTAAAGCAGCAGTCCGATGACGAGCAGTACCGCTGCCTTCTGCAGCGGAGTCATCCGCCCGATGCGCCTCAGGAAACTCTTCACCAGCACCATCATTCAGCCCGTTCACGGGACCAGTCTGTTGCGGTCGCGCGGGAAGAGGATGGCCTCGCGGATGTTCTGCTGGTTCAGCATCTTGACCACAAACCTTTCCACGCCGAAGCCCCACCCTCCATGCGGCGGCATGCCGTAGGCGAACGCGTTCCGGTAGAAGTCGAATGCGGACGGGTTCAGCCCTTTCTTCTCCATCCGGGCCGTGAGCCGGTCATGCCGGTGCTCCCTCTGACCTCCCGAGGCCATCTCCTGGCCCCTGTAGTCCAGGTCGAACGAGTAGGAGTAGGGCGTGCCTTCCTTCTCCATGATGTAGAACGGCTTTGCCTCCTCCGGGTACTCGTATATCCAGTACATCTCGTACCCCTTTTCCATCATGATGTCGCCGAGGACCTTCTCCCCCTCGGTGCCCAGGTCCTCGCCGTGGCATATCTTGAAGCCGGCGCCGCAGACCATGTCGACGGCGTCCGCGTAGGAGATCATGGGGTAGGGTGCCTTGGGCAGCACGACCGCCGTGTTCAGTTTCTCCAGCTGCTCCTTGCCGCGCTCCATCACACCTTTGATGACATACTGCGTGCATGCCTCCAGCATGTCCATGACGTCCCGCTGGGAGGCTATGTGCGCCATCTCGGCGTCGAATGAAATGAACTCCGACACGTGCCTCACGGTATCGGAGGGCTCGGCGCGGAACGCCTGCCCGATCTCGAACACCCGGTCCAGGCCGGTCGACATCAGCATCTGCTTGTACAGCTGGGGCGACTGGGCCAGGAACGCCTTCTTGCCGAAGTAGTTGATCTCGAAAAGGGTGGCACCGCCCTCCGCCCCGGAGGCGACGATCTTGGGGGTGAACGTCTCGATGAAGTTCTCCTGCTCCAGGAACTCGTCGATGAGGCGCAGCGTGAGCGACTTGACCTCGAAGACCGCCCGGGTCTCCGGCTTCCTGAGGTCCATGAAACGGTTGTCGAAACGGGTCTCGGCCTCCACACTGACCTTGTCCACCACCCCCATCGGGAGCGGGGAGTTGGACATGCTGAGGACCTCCATCTCGGACGGGATGATCTCATAACCTGCCTTCGCCTGGGCGCTCTGCTTCACCAGGCCGGATATCTTGACCACGGACTCGCGCGGCACCGATGACAGCTGCTCCATCAGCTCCGGCGCTATCTTCTTCTTCGGGGCAGTGATCTGGATGATCCCGTACCTGTCCCTCAGGACGAGGAATGAGATCCCCCCTAGGTTCCTTACTTCCTGGACCCATCCCTCTACTACGACCAACTTTTCGTGGTCATCGCCTGAGATGTTCTTCGAGTTCTTCGTGGGCATAATCGGTTCCATAGCACGCACCCAGCTCGGAATATGGCAGGTCATTATTAATAGTGTTGACAAGCAACAATGTACAGTAAGGCCTGCTGGCCTGTTTTTCCATCGTGAATGGGCCCGCCTACCGAAAAGTAATAAGCAATGAGCTCCACATGTTCCTCCAATGCCAAAAGTAACGGTCAACCACGAAACATGCATCTCCTGCGGACTTTGCTTCACCGACAACTGTCCAGACGTCTTCGAGGAGGGGAAAGATGGCAGTTCTCAGCTGAAGAGCGAATTCAGGAAGAGAGATCGATGTATCAGGGTGATATTCCGGCCGATAGGCTAGCCTGCGCGCAGAAGGCCGAAGAGGATTGCCCGGTGTCGGCGATAGCCGTGCAATGACGATTTAGTGGGATCATTCTAGGAACACACTAATCATCGGACCGAAAACAATAAGGTCCGATGCTTCTCTTATTACCCTTCATGCCAAAGGTCAAAGTTGACGAGAATGAGTGCACTGGCTGCGGATTATGCTACAACGATGAATGTCCTGATGTCTTCATGGAAGGCTCGGACGGGATCTCCGAACTGAAGCCGGCTTTCCAGAAGGGAGGGGCCTACACAGGGGAGATACCCGCAGACAAGAAGGATTGCGCCCAGAAGGCGGCCGATGCCTGCCCGGTGACCGCGATCGTCGTCGAGTGAAACCCTTCCAGTTCGCTTCGTCGACCGGCCTGTCACTCGACCGCCCTTTCGACGAAGGTCAATCTTTTTCTGTCCGTGGAAAGCTCGCACCTTGCCCCCAGCGGTACGGTTAACATGGGATCGGTGTGGCCGATATCCACTCCTGCAACGACCGGCACATCACATTCTCCCAGCAGATCGTCGATGATCATGGCTAGTGAATCGTTACCGTTGAACCCCGCCTCGGTGGGCGTCCGGCCGATGACCAGCCCGTAGATCTTTTCCAAAGCCCCCATCTGTTTCAGGTGGGTTATGTCCCGGTCGAAGATCTCCGGTGACGACGTTTCATCGTCCTCCAGGAAGAGGATGGCCCCGTTCATGTCTGGCCAGTATTCCGTCCCGGCGAGGAGCATGAGGGTGCTCAGGTTTCCGCCCACCGCCCTTCCTTTGGCATGGCCTTCCCTCAGCACCTCCCAGCCGGGGTTCTTTTTCCACTCTCTTGGACCAAGTTCGTCCTTCAGGAACCAGCGGTCCTCCGCCCAGCTCTCGGCGGCATCGACGGGGATGTTGTTAGAACCCTCCAGGAGGATCTGGTCGAACGATCTTTCGGCGTAGGCGGACAGCTCAGGCTGACAGAAGGTGACGAAGGCGGGGCCGTAGAAGTTGATCAGTCCGGAACGTGTGAGGATGGCATTGTTCAGCGCGGTGATGTCGCTGTAGCCGATGAACGGTTTGCGGGTCTCCCGGATGACTTTGTAGTCCAGGCGGGGCAGCAGCTGGTTCGAATTGAATCCGCCGATCGACGGACATTACCAGGTCGACCTCCGGATCGCGGAACGCGTCCATGAGGTCCTCCGTCCGGTCCTTGTATCGTGCCGGAAGAATGACCGCGCGAGCCCATCGCATGCTTGGCCACCTGGACCTTCAGTCCCTTGGATTCGAGCCTGCGCACGCCGATGTCCCACACCCTAGGTTCGATGACGCTGGCCGACGTGGAAGGGGAGACCAGGCGGACCGTGCCCCCGGATTTGACTCGCTTCGGTTTGACCAGGTCCATGACGGGTAATGCATCGAGAGTGGGTTATTCCTTTCCCCTGCCCGGAACGTTCTTGTCCGGGACCGGCTATTATTATCCCCGCTAATCGTTCCAGTATGATAGTTGACTGTATCAATTTTTAAATAGGGTCATTGCATTTCTCAGATTCAATCTAGGTACGGGAATCACATGACGGACAAAGTGACTGTTTCAGTGATAAAGGCGGATGTCGGATCGGTTTGCGGGCACTCGAAGCCTCACCCGAAAATGATGTCGGTCTGCGGGGACGTCTTGAAGGATGGCGTGCAGGGCAGGCACGATCAACGACTTCTACGTCACTAGGGTTGGGGATGACATTAACCTGTTCATGACCCACAACAAGGGAGAGAACAATAGCGACGTGCACGGGCTGGCATGGGAGGCGTTCCAGAGGGCCGCCAAACTGGCCAAGGAGATGAAGATGTACGCCGCCGGTCAGGACATCCTGAAGGATGCGTTCAGCGGCAACGTCCGGGGCATGGGCCCGGGGGCCGCGGAGATGGAGTTCGTGGAGCGAGGTTCGGAACCGGTCGTGTTCTTCATGGCCGACAAGACCGAGCCGTCCGCCTATTCGATGCCTTTGACCAGGACCTTCATGGACCCGTTCACCACGACCGGGCTCATCATCGACCCGAAGGCGCACGACGGCTTCAAGTTCGAGATCCAGGACGTACTGGAATCGAAGAAATGCATGATGTCCGCGCCGGAAGAGTCATACGACATACTCAGCCTGCTGGGCGACACCTCCAGATACGCCATCAAGAGGATCTTCAGCAAGAACAAGGACATGGGTGTCTCGGCGGTGGTAAGCACCGAGAAGCTGAACCTGTGCGCCGGCAAGTACGTGGGCAAGGACGACCCGGTATGCGTCGTCAGATGCCAGTCCGGGTTCCCGGCGGTAGGCGAGGTCCTGCAGCCGTACATGCACCCCTACATGGTAGCGGGTTGGATGCGGGGATCGCACATCGGTGCATGGTATCCCTGCTCGGTCGACGACTCGGACCCGGTCTATTTCGACGGGCCGCCACGCGTCTGCGCCCTCGGTTTCCAGATCAGCCACGGAAAGATCCAGGGCATGGAGGACCCGGGCAGTCCGGTGGGCGTCACATGAACCGGTGGACTTCTTCTCCGGAAGCTGCTGGGACACCGCCCGCCAGAAGGCCATCAAGGCAAGCATCTATCTGCGGCAGCAGGGCCCGTTCATGCCGGGCATCCTAGGACCGGAGGAGATGGAATACACCACCCGTCCGGCCGTCCTCAGCAAACTGAAGGAAAGGATGGAAGACATTGAGTAAGCTCGCGATCCCGGCGATCATCGTCAATTTCAAGGTGTACCGCGAGGTGGAAGGCGCTAAGGCCGTCTCCATCGCGCTGGCCTGCCAACAGGTTGCCGAGGAATCCGGGGTCAGCGTCGCGGTGTGTCCCCCGGCAGTCGAACTGTCGAAGGTCGCCGCGGCGGTAAACATCCCGGTACTGGCCCAGCACGTCGATGCTAGGAAGCCCGGCTCCAACACCGGTTGGATCACGCCGGAGATGATCGCCTCGGCCGGCGCCGCCGGTACCTTATTGAACCATTCCGAGCACCGCCTGGAGATAACCGACCTGAAGAACTCGGTGGCGGCCTGCCAGTCAGAACGGTCTCCTTTCGATCGTCTGCGCCGATTCGGCCGAAACGTCCGGCGCCGTGGCCTTTTTCAAGCCAGATTTCATCGCGGTGGAACCGCCCGAGCTCATCGGTGGGGACACATCGGTAACGTCCGCGCGGCCGGAGGTCGTCTCCGACGCGGTCAACGCGGTCCGCCGGGTCGATGCCAACATTCCCGTCCTGTGCGGCGCCGGGGTCAAGACCGGCAAGGACGTCCGGGCGGCGCTGGACCTGGGGGCAAAGGGAGTGCTCCTGGCATCCGGCGTGGTGAAGGCCGCGGACGTGCGCAGGGCGCTGTCCGACCTGGTCAGCGGCATCTGAGCCACGTGCACCGTTCTCGAAGTTTCAGTGTAACGGATCGTTGTTTCAATCGACCGGGCATCCCCAGTCCATGCGTCGACGGGCCTCTCCGGTCATCGTGTTTGCCGTGCTGTTCCTGCTGATCCCCGCCCTTCCCCTCACATCGGGAACGGAGATCGGCGGGGTTCGGCCCCCTGCGTTCCTCCTCCTCCGGGTGGCTCCGTCGACGCCGCTCGAATTCGTCACTATCCAGAACGTATCGAACCGGACGTCCGATGCGTTGGGATGGTCGTTGGGTGACGGTGAGGGGTGGATCAAGGTCAACCAGACCACCCTCGTGCGGCCGGGAGGGCGTCTTAGCTTCAGCCCGGACGCCGCCTCTTTCATCACCTTTTATCCGGACGAATCGGTGATGGGGTATCGCGATGGTCGTGTGACCAGGCACGGAACGTTCGCCCTGGCGGACAAGGGGGACCAGGTCAGTCTCATCGCCCCGACGGGCGAGGGCGTGGACGGTTTCTGCTACGGCGACGCCGTCCCACCACCGGGTTGGTCGGGGCTGCCGTTCACACCCCTTCCCAAGGGGGATATCGCCGTAAGGGACCTCAGGATCGCCGATTCCGGCACATCTTCGGATTGGTTCCGTTCCTGCGCGGGAAGGTCGGAACTCGAATCGACGTCCTATCGGGCGTCGGTGGACCCCTTCACCTGTCCGGAAGGATGCCCAGGAGCGCCTGGTAAGGGAGATCGGAAACGCCCGGACCGACATTATGGCCTGCGTGTACGAGATGGGCGATCCGGTGGTGACGAAGATCTTCGCCGAGGCGGAGGCCCGCGGGGTGAACGTGACCTTATTGATCGAGGGCCAGCCTGTGGCCGGGCTGTCCAACGCCTCCAAGACCGCGATCTCCACCCTGGTGGACGCCGGATGCGATGTCCGCTTGATGACCTCCAACCAGAGCTATCGGAGATACGATTGCCTGCACGCGAAATATTTCGTCGTCGACCGGGACCGGGTCACCGTCATGTCCGAGAACTGGGCTGGCGGGTTGGTGTCGAACCGGGGCTGGGGGGTGACGGTGGTATCGCAGGAATTGGCCACCGATGTGGTCGCCATGTTCCGGGAGGATTCCTCGATGGAGAGGCAGGATGTCAGGGATGCCTCGACCCTGCTAAAGGACTGGTATTCCCCGCCGGTGGAGGTCGAGGTCCCCGGACCCAGAATGGCTGCCGCCTCTCCGGTGATAGCCGATGTTTCCCTGATCGTCTCCCCCGACACCTCCTACCAGGGGATGCTCGATCTGGTTTCATCGGCCAGCACCAGACTGTTGGTGGAACAGCTCGACATCGACCCGGCGTGGGTGGGGAAGAACCAGATAATGGAAGAGTTGGTAGATGCGGCCGGCCGGGGCGTCCAGGTGCGCGTGCTGTTGGACCAGACCTTTGTGGACACCTCCAGCAAACGCAACAACTCCATGACGGTGGACGCGCTCAATTCATTGGCCAAGGCACGCGGCATAGACCTGGAGGCGAGACTGGTTTCGGACTATCATGATCTGGGGGTTTTGCACAACAAAGGCCTCATCGCCGACGACAAGGTGCTGGTCTCCAGCATCAACTGGGACGATGCCTCGGTCTTCCAGAACCGGGAGGTCGGTCTGGTGGTGTCCTCCCCGGCCGTCTCAGCGTACTTCGCCGGGTTCTTCTGGAGGGACTGGGCCGTCGATCCCATTCCGCCCACCATCTCCCTCCCTTGGCACAATCTCACCCTGACCGAAGGACAGCCCCTGGTCCTGGATTGTACCAAGAGCCGCGATAACGCCGGCATAGCGTCCTTCGTCTGGACCGATGGGCTGAACGGCAACGAGTGGAACGGCTCCTATGTCCTGGTCTATCTGGGGCTGGGGATCCATGAGATCACCCTGAACGTCACCGACCGGTTCGGGAACGTCGCCACCGCCAAGCTGCTGGTCATCGTCAATCCCGCAACTGCTGTCGATGAACCGAACTATCTGCTGCTGGTCCCCGCCGGGGCCATCGGACTGGCCTGCTGCATGTGGGCGGTCTGGAAAAAAACTAAGAGGAGCTAGCGCAATCGACTGGCGTGCTGATAAGGTACTTCAAACCTTCCGATCTCTGGGCGGTCTTTGAACTGGCCTCGGACAATCTGAAGGAACGGTACAACCCCTCGGTCTTCAACGAACTTTCAGTCTACTGGCCCAACGGGTTCCTGGTCATCGAGGACATGGGCCGGATCGTGGGGTTCCTGTTCGGCATCATGTCCTCCGAGGTGGAGTGCCGGGTCCTGATGCTGGCGGTGAAGAAGGACCACCGGAACCGGGGCATTGGCACGATGCTTCTGAACCGCTTCCTGATGGAAGGGGCCAACCGGGGGGTGCATCTGATCTCCCTGGAGGTCCGGGCCAGCAATCTGTCGGCCATAAGGTTCTACCAGCGGCTGGGGTTCATGATGACCGGCCGCATCCCGAACTACTACTCGAACGGCGAGGACGGGTACACGCTCAAGCTGCACCTCTGATGCTCATTCATTCTAGAAAGCCAGATATCAACCCGACTAGTGGAACATCGTGTCCTTATCGGCGGTCTCGTTCTGGAAATAGTACTGGGACTTCTCCTTCTGGGCCGAGGAGATGTCGGTGCCCAGGCCCTTGGTGTACGAACCATACCGGTCCTTGATCTGGTCCTCGGCGGAGCGGGAGCGTCTGATGGCCTGTTCGAGGTGCTTGAGCTCGATCATCGGGTCGCCGTTGACCACCGCGATGTCGCCAGCGGCCCTCAGCAGTCCGCCCAGTTCCCGCAGCCTCAGGGTGAGGGCGTTGTTCATGCTGTCCATGCGCTTGGCCCGCTGTCTCGCCTCCTTGATGATGCCCTCGACCGCCGCCCGCGTCGCCTGGGGTATCCGGCCGTCCACCATTATCTCCTGGGCGATGAACTGTGCCAGGCGGGCCCGGTTCTGGTCGTTGTCCTCCATGGTGGTGTTGACCAGCACCTCATAGCCGTTGCCGGCGATCCTGGAACGCAGCGGAGAAAGTACCTGCTCCAGGTCCTGGATGTTGCAGGCGCCGACAAAAATGAAGTCGCAGGGGACGTCGACGACCTTCACGCTGGCCCCGGCGCTCTGCGGGTTGCGGCCGCTGATGGGGAAGCGTTTCTCCTGCATGGCGGTGAGAATGTAACGTTGAATGTGACCGAGGTGGGGCAGTTCGTCCAGGAACAGGACCCCCTCGTGCGCCTCGTGGATGGCTCCGGCCACCACCCTCTCGTAGGGCTGGGTGCCCAGCTGCGGATGGCCGCCGTACGGGTCGTGCCGCACGTCGCCGAGCAGTTCGGTCTCGGACGAACCGGTGGCCAGGACGAACGGGTTGCGGTCCAGCGGGACCAGCACCTTGCGGGGAGAGACCTTTTCCAGTTCCCGCCGCTTCTCCAGCGCTCCCTGGTCCAGCACCCGGATCATCTCGCCACAGCGTTCGAAGACGACCACCTCCTCCTTGCCGAAGCGCTTCCTGGTGGTGGTCACCCTCTCCTTGCCGACCGGTGCGTTCTGGCCCTGGGCGGCGTTGATCTGTTCGAACAGCCCGGTCATCAGGTCCCCGAACGGGTTGGCCTGGTTGGGCTGGTCGACGCCCTTGGGCTTAGCGCATTTGGGGCAGGTGCGGTCCTTGGGTGATGAATAGGTGCCGCAGTTCTTGCACCGGTAGCCGAGGCGTTCGGAGACGTTGATGGGCGCGTTGATCGGGTCGATCAGCTCGCCCTCGGCTGAGCCTAGCGACTCCAGCTCCTTACGCACCTCGTCCTCCCGCTTGACCTCAACGGTGGGGCGTTCCGGGTTCTCCGGATTGTGCACGATACGGATCTCCTCCTTGGGAGCGGATAAATGTAAAGAAAGGGCCTGGGCGATCATCGATTTCCCGCATCCAGGCGGTCCTACCAATAAAAGATGGCGGCGCTGCTTGGCAGCGATGCGCGCCAGGGTCACGGCCTCTTCCTGGCCGATGACCCGCATCAGCGGGTCCGTCGGTATCTCGATGTCCGAAGTGGACTCGATCGACCGAAGGTCGGGTTCCCGCTGAAGGTTCACTTTCGCAGACATGTTCAGTTCAGATCTTCCTTGGTCCAGACGTCAACGCTGCCGGGCTGTTTGGTGACGTTCCCCATCTTGGTGCCGACGAGGGTCCCGATCTTCTGTTCCGCTGCTATGTCCAGTATCCTCTGGGTGACGATCCCGTCGAAGACCACGGCGGAGATCGGCTCGGTCTCTGCCTTGAGGGTGTTGACGAGCTCCTTCACCGGGACCTCCTTGCGGACCCCGCCCAACTGGTCCATGATCTTGGCCTTGGACGTGGACGATAGCTCATTGATCATGCCGCGATACTTTTCCTGGGCCGCGGACAGCTTCTTGGCCTTTTCCGAGTTCTCGGACGGCATCTCTGGTGCTGCCTCAACTGGCATCACCGGGGCCCTCTCCTCGCGCCTCTCGTAGCGGTCTCCGCCACGGCCGCGCGGTTCCTCGCGCCTCTCGGGGCGGCGTTCCTCGCGCTCCTGCCTCGGTGCCGGTGCCTCCCGGCGCGGTTGTTCCTGGCGTTCCTGCCTGGGCCTCTCCTCGCGCCTTTCCTGGCGGGGACGCTCCTCACGGCGTTCCTCGCGCTCCGGTCTCGGCGCGGCGGCCTCGACCGGGGCTGGCTTCTCGAACGGCTTCTCCTCGGAATCCGATTTGTCCTCGGTGGCCCGTTCCGCCTTGTCCTCCTTCTGGAAGCGTTCCAGCTTCTCTGCCTTGTCGGACCTGCCGTTCTTCTTCTCGGTGCCGTCCGCCTCGAGCCCGAACATCTCCATGAACTGTTCGCCCGGGATCTTGTTGCGCAGGCACTTCATGATCTGCTTCTGGGTCAGCTCCTCGACCTCATGGGCACGGGGCGCACGGGCGACGAAGTCGACCTCGGCCACCTGGAACAGTTCCCTGAGGATGAGCTCTCCGCCCCGGTCCCCGTCCACGAAGGCGGTTATTACCCGCTCCTTGGACAGCTCCATGATGGTCTTCGGGATGTTGGTGCCCTCGACCGCGATGGCGTTCTTTATGCCCGACTTCAGCAGGTTCAGCACGTCCGAACGTCCTTCCACGACGATGATGGCGTCCGAGTCCGGAACGTTAGGTCCGGCGGGCAGGCGCTCCTTGCCGTAGTAGATGACCTCTTCGACCTGCACCGACTGCCTGACGCTCTCGGTCAGGTCGACGCCGCTGGTCTTGGACTGTTTGATGAGCTCGGTCAGTAGTTCGCGGGCACGGTCGATGATCTTGGCGCGCTTGACGACACGCACGTCCTCAATGGACTCGACGGTGATCTTGGCCTTGCACGGTCCGACCCGGTCGATGGTCTCCAGCGCCGAGGCCAAAATGACGGTCTCGACCTGGTCCAAGCTCGACGGGATAAGGATCTCGCCCTCGGATTTGCCCTGCTTCGAATGCACGTCGACCTCGATCCTGCCGATCCGGCCGCTCTTCTGCAAATCTCTGAGATCAAGTTCGTCACCGAGCAGACCTTCCGTCTGTCCGAAAATTGCACCCACAACGTCTGGCTTCTCTACGATGCCATCTGCGTTGAGCCTCGCCCTGACCAGGTACTTTGTGGTGCTGGGATCAATGTTCATTATTAATTCACCTCGTTCCTGGAAAATCCGCTACACTCTCAAATACCGCCGCAATATCCTCCACGGAAGCCTTGCTTTAGCGCTCCCGCAGGCATGCCATTCTTTGGTGAGTCCCGCTTAGACGGGGGTGAATGGGTTGTGATAGTGAATGTGATATCGGAAAGCGTAGTGCTTTTCCGAGACCTGAAGTATGCAACGACATTTATATATGTTTCGTCCGTTTGAACGCTGTTAACGTTGACCGGAAAATGACGAACATTCGTTTTCCCACTCCGGTCCAGCATCTTTGGACTCATCGTCCCTGGATTCCGAGATACTTTAATAATCGTCACGGCATACAGCAGTCGCAACATTGTTGGATGAACCATCCAACTGATCATGATGCAGTGGTTTCGGGGGCTCTGAATTGCGAAATTTCATAGAAAAGATCGCGGAAGAACTTTCCGCCGGTGACATCGGCACCAATTCTTCCTGCGGGTGGTATCATTGCCATTTCAAGGGTCAGAACTGCTCCTTCTGCTTCTGCCCCTTCTACCCATGCATGGACACCGACCTGGGCCAGATGATCGAGGGAAAGAAAGGCCCGGTCTGGAGCTGCCAGGAATGCTATTGGATGCACCGGCACGAGGTCGCCGCCGATTTCTTCCGGGAGATGGATGGGAGGAAGTTCGACGATGTATCGCAAAAGGACCTTCAGGACATCAAGGCCAGGCTGGAATCGCGCCATTTCAAGAAAGCCAAGCATCTCATGGTCATGGGGGCGACCTCCGGGGCGGGGAAGTCGCTCATGTGCACCGCGTTCTGCCGCATCTTCTCCAACATGGGCTATTCGGTGGTGCCGTTCAAAGCGCAGAACATGTCCCTGAACTCGGTAGTGACGGATGACGGTGAGGAGATAGCCCGGGCCCAGGAGCTACAGGCCCGAGGCGCCCGGGTGAAGCCGAACAGCCATATGAACCCGATCCTGCTGAAACCGAAGGGCGATGCGATATCGCAGGTGGTGGTCGAAGGCCGCCCCTACAAGGACATGGACGTAAAGCAGTACTACGGGGAGTTCACCGACGTCGAGGGGGTGGAGATCGTCCGGCGCAATATCGAGCTGCTCTCCAGGACCGCCGATTTCATCGTCATCGAGGGAGCGGGCAGCCCGGCCGAGATCAACATGTCCGAGCACGATATCGTCAACATGAGGACGGCGGAGATCGCCGATGCGGCCTGCATCCTGGTTGTCAACATAGAATGGGGCGGGGCGTTCGCCTACATGTACGGAACACTGATGCTGTTGCCGGAAGCGCAGCGGAAGATGTTCAAGGGCATCATCGTCACCAACATGCACGGATCGGCCGAGTCGCTCAAAGAAGGATTCAAGGAGATCGAACGGCTGACCGGGGTGCCGGTGCTGGGAGTCGTCCCCCACATCGAACTGGAGCTGCCGGACGAGGACTCCATGTTCCTCGGCGACCGGAGGAAGGAAGGCACGTTGGTGGTCGGTGTGGTGCGTCTGCCGCGCATCGCCAACTTCACCGATTTTGATGCACTGTCCCTCGAACCGAGGGTGGCGGTCCGATTCCTGGACGATGCCTCCGAAGTGGCGGAGTGCGGGGCGCTGATCATTCCTGGAACGAAAAACACCATCGATGACCTGGCGTGGCTCAGGGAAAGGGGATTCGACCGGGCGATCGGAGCCGTGCGGGGCAAGGTGCCCATTCTCGGCGTGTGCGGCGGCTATCAGATGCTCGGCATTGAGCTGCGGGACGAGCAGGGGCTCGAAGGGAAGAGCGCCGGCACGATCCCCGGACTGGGACTTCTGGACGTCGTCACCATTTTCGACTCATACGACAAGCGCACCGTCCAGGTGACCGGACTGATCGTCGGCCAGGAAACTCTCGGCCCGGTGCGCGGCTACGAGATACATATGGGCATGACCGAGCGCGGACGGTCCCTGCCGCTGTTCGACATCGTGGACCTCGCCGGGAAGCACATGGACGGCGCGGTGTCGGTCGACGGGATGGTCATGGGCTCCTATCTTCACGGGTCGTTCGACCTGCCGGCGTTCCGCAGGTTCTTCCTTGCAAAGGCGCATCAGAAGAAATTCGGGGCTGACCTCGGCCCGGCCAAGGACTACGACGTTTCCGTCGACGAGAGCATCGAGCGCATCGCTTCGGCACTAAAGAGCTCGTTGGACATGGAGAAGGTCCATTCGATGCTTGGTCTGGAGGTGCGGAAATGACCCGGAGGGTGATGTTCCAGGGCACCTCCTCCGGTGTCGGAAAGACACTGCTGACGGCCGGCGTCTGCCGTCATCTGCGCCGGCAGGGTCGGAACGTGGCCCCTTACAAGACCCTTAACCTGTCATTGAACTCATTCGTGACCGGCGATGGCGGTGAGATCGGTATCTCCCAGGCTTTCCAGGCCTGGGCCTGCGGCATCGAACCGACCGTGGACATGAATCCGGTCCTGCTCAAGCCGAAGGGAGATGGCGGGCTGCAGGTCATCCTGAAGGGAAGGCCGTACCTGGACGTGAACCGCGAGCGCGGGGTGAGGCGCGAGGTGTTCCTGGAGGCGATCGTCGAGTGCTTCGGAAGGCTCTCATCGACGTATGGGGACATCGTTCTGGAAGGCTCCGGGTCCCCGGCCGAGATCAACCTGCGGAAGCACGATGTGGCCAACATGACCACGGCCCATATGACCAAGAGCCCGGTCATCCTGATCGGCGATATCGAAAAGGGAGGGGTTTTCGCCGCCCTATACGGCACCTATCACCTGCTGCAGGAGGAGCACAAGCACCTGGTCAAAGGCTTCGTCATCAACCGTTTCCGCGGGGACGGTTCGATACTGGGAAAGGGCATCGACCGGCTGGAGAAGGAGATGGGCGTTCCTTGCCTGGGCGTGCTGCCGTATCTCAGGATGCGGTTCCCGGAGGAGGACAGCCTATCGATGTCGACCGGCTGCTCCGGTTCCGGGGACGACATAAGAAAAGTGTGGATGTCGAACCTGGACCGGTTCGTGGATGAGGCGTTATCGCAGATGGACCTGGTGATGTTGGACCGGATCATGGACAAAGGGATCTGAACGACTAACCCCCGGAGGCTACCCGAACAACTTTGAGCCTTTCCCCGTCCACGACCTCGGCGTTGAGCGGGACGGGCGTCTTGACCCTGATCACGATGTGCGCATCGGCGAAGAGCTTCATCTGCGCCAGAACGTCCGATACCGTCGAACCTTCTGGCAGCTTGACGACGGTGGCGCTTCCCCGGTGCTCAACGGTCACTGAGATTTCGGACATCCTGCCAAGGTATGCGATGCTCCATAATCAGCTTGGCGGTGTAAACCGTTCGCTAAAACTAAAATAGAGGAAAGCCATCAGCATGATTAGGCCGAGGTAGCCCAGTCCGGTAAGGCGGTAGCCTCGAATCGCCGATAAGACGGCGTTCGCGAGACAGCTACTGGTGTTTCACCTCGGGAGTTCAAATCTCCTCCTCGGCGCTATTCTTCTCCAAGCATCATCTAGCCCCGACATTGTTTTTTCCATAGATGCGCACCAGATCAATAGACATTCCAAAATGAATGATGTTCTCGGATTCTTAGCATCGTCGTAAGCTTTAACTTAGATTGAAATGTTCCAATGTCCGGGAAGTGGCAATGGCAATCTGTCCAGAGTGTGGCAATGATCTCAGGGGGGGGGCGCGCAATTCTGCGATAGATGCGGATTCCCGGTCGGAAACGGGAAAAACAATGAAGATCCGTTCCTACGACCGACCGATTCGCAGGTCGATGTTGAAGATAGATCCGAACACGAAGAGAATGGTAGATCGGCTCACTGGTCAGAACTGCTCGAAGATCCCGACCTTCCTGCGCTGGTCGACTACCGGTGATCGGTTTCCTCCTGGTGGCGGGTCTCTTCCTTATTCTGGGCGCGTTCTCCCCGCCGATGCCATCCCCCAACGGTCTGGCTGACTCCACGGTCAACATGTTCTACCTGTTCCTAGGGTGCATCTGCCTAGTCTTCGTATTCGCCTACCATAAGGCCAAGCGCTGAATCGTGCAGCGATCTATTTCTTGCCCGACTCAAAGAAACCCTTGCCCAGCACCGCATCCTGGAACCTGGAGGCGAACGCTTCCGCCGCCGGGTAAATGCCCTCCTTGAAATTGTTCATGGTGAAATCCTCGAAGTGCTTGTAGACGCGTATGTCCTCCTTATCGTCCATCTGGGCATCGATGCTGGGGAAGATCGTGTCCTCTTCCTTCCGGATATGCTCGGTCATGTGCAAGACGAGCTTACCGGCGCTCTCGTTGAACTTCGCATCGTCCCCGCCAGGACGGACCGACGTCAGCATCTCCTCGGCCAGCAACCTGGCGGTCCGGTGATCCTCGAACAGTTGCTGGAGGCTGTCGGTGTGTTCCGGGTCGGAGCACATGGCCGCCGGGAAAAGGAACCGTTCCTCCTTGCCATGGTGGAAATGGTCCATGAACATCAACAGGAACTCGACCCCCTCGGTGGCTATCTGCCGGTTCTTTTCGATCGATCCCTTTTCCACGATGTCCTTGTAGACATCCAGGACCTGGCGCAGGATACCGTGATCATAGGATAGGAGAGTGACGGAGACCTTCATACTGTTGATTACGATTGGCCGGATATTCAACGGTTCCGTCGGCGATGGGTCCGGACCCGCTTCCTCCCATTCATCGTCAGCGGACCAGATGGTCGATTCAAGGGAAGGGAAAATATGGATGAATAAAAGGATAGAGAACACTCCGCAGCCATTCATCTTCTCCAAGGGTGCATCTGATGGGAGATTTCTGTACTCCCAGGACCGCATCCTTTGGGATCCTCAGATCGTAATGCGGTATCCTTCGGACAGGGCGAGCATCGATTCCCTCGTGATGCCCAGGTAAATGGTCTTGGTCCTTGCCCGCCGGTAGGCCTGGTGGGCCACCGCTTCGCTGATCTGGAACCTGTTCGACAGCTCACGGCCGGTAGCCCCGAGAAGCTCCCGACCGATCCAGACCTCTGCCTCCTGGGGAGACAGACCGGCATTGAACAGGGTCTTGAAAACGACGTTGTCATTAATCCCTACCGATAATGAACGGATAGCTGAGGCGTAGCTAGCGGATGCCATGAGATTGAAGAACGCGTGTGGATTTATACACTATTTTGTCCAAATGTCAGTTATTGACAGTAAGTATGTGTCCAGTTGATGATCCTTCCTTTGGCATTAAATAGGTGTCTTTGAGGGTTCGTTTTGTTCTTGGATCGGAAATAAGCAACGATACAAATTAAGTAAGGACCACCGTAACGCCAATGGATACATTATGGTCGAGGACGCAAGGAAGACTTTCGGCAAGAACGCAAAATGGTACCGCAGGAGTCCTGAGCATGCCGACCAGCAGGTCCTTTCCGGGATGGTCTGCATGGCCAACCCCGACCCCCACGCGCTAGTGCTGGATGTGGCGACCGGGACCGGAAATGCGGCAATGGCGTTCGCCCCCTTCGTGAGACGGGTGGTCGGGATCGACATCACGCCGGAGATGCTCGCAGAAGCGGAGGACATGTCCCGGCAGGACCGCGCGCAGAATGTGGACCTGTGCCTGGCGGACGTGATGGCCCTTCCCTTCCCGGACGGGGCGTTCGATCTGGTGCTGAGCCGCAGGGCGCCCCATCATTTCCCGGACATCAAAGGTGCGTTGGGCGAGATGTCGAGGGTCCTCAGACCCGGCGGGGTGTTGGCCATCGACGACCGGAGCGTGCCCGAGGACGAAGAGGTGGACCGGACCATGAACATGCTTGACGTTCTCCACGACCGTTCCCATGTGAGGGAGTACCGCCCCAGCGAATGGAAGAGAATGGTCTCCGATGCGGGAATGGAACCCCAGCAGGTCCGGACCTACATGCGCAGCCTGCCTTTGAACCGGCTAACCGGAACCGCGGAGGAAGAGGACGCCCGGGAAATCGTCCGCCAGGTGGACGCGCTCAGCGATGACCTGAAGCACAGGTTCGGCTACCGTATCGTCTCCGGCGAGGTCCACATCAACCATTGGTTCATGATGCTCTCCGCGGTCAAGAGGGTCAGTTACTCTGATTGAGCGACTCTTCCATGCTCCCGGAACGGAAACCCTCGATATCGAGGGTGACATAGGCGAACCCGAGCATCTTGAACTCCTTGACGATCCAGTCCTTGTTGTTGAGAACCAGGTAGAACTCCGCCGGCGTCACCTCTATCCGGGCGACGTCCCCATGATGGCGGACCCGCAGCTGGGTTATGCCCATGTCTTTCAGGAACTTCTCCGCCGCCTCGATCTGGGTGAGCTTTACCCGGGTGATCGCCGTGCCGAACGGTATACGGGAGGCGAGACAGGCGCTGGAGGGCTTGACCGCCGTCGGCAATCCCAACTCCTTTGAAAGCTGGCGCACCTCCTCCTTCGTAAGTCCCACCTCCGCCAGCGGGCTATGCGTACCCAGCTCTCTTACCGCCCGCAGGCCCGCCCTGGAGCTTTTCAGGTCGTCGGCGTTGTTGCCGTCGGCCACGGCCAGCAGGCCTTCTTCCTTGCCGATCGACAGGAACTTCGTGAGCAGCTCCTTCTTGCAATGGTAGCACCTTTCCACCGTATTCTCCGCGAAGGCATGGGTGTCCAGCTCCTTGGTCATGACCTCTATGTGCCTGGCCCCGAGACGGTCCGCCAGTTCGACCGCTTCCTCCCGTTCTCTCTTGGGGTAGGTTTCCGAGACCCCTATCAGGGCGACGACCTTGTCCTGACCGAGCGTGTCGAGGGCCACCTTGAGCAGCAGGGTGCTGTCCGCACCTCCGGAATAGGCCACCGCCAAGGGACCGTATGATCTGATCAACGTGCGCAATCTTGACATCTTCTCTTCGGTGGTCACGTCCAGTGATGGTGTTAAATTGGTATTCAAACCTAACGCCGGTGAAAAAGCAAATAAGCCGGGAGGGTATCGGGAAAAACATGAGCATCCGCGACGTCCTGGAACAGCTGAAGCGCGGGAAGATAGACGAGGAGAGGGCAGAGCAACTGCTGAAGCTCGACTTCCTGGAGCGCATCGGCGAGCACACCTGCTTCGATCACGCCCGGGAGGCGCGCCGGGGCATTCCGGAGATTGTCTTCGGCGAGACGAAGACCCCGGAGATGGTCGGGGACATCGTCAGACGGGTCATCGTCGACCGGGATGTGGTACTGGTCTCCCGGGCCTCGCAGGCCCACTTGAACGCCGTGAGGAATGCCTTCGACCCGGAACTGGTCCGTTACATCGATCAGTCCAGGATGATCGTGGTGGACAAACGCAAGGATCCGGTGATGAGAGGCAAGGTCGGGATCCTGACGGCCGGCAGTTCCGATATCGCCGTCGCCGAGGAGGCCAAGACGGTGGCCGAGTGCATGGGCTGCGAGGTGTTCACCGAATATGACGTCGGCGTGGCCGCATTGCACCGCATGCTGGACCCGCTGTCCAGGATGCTGGAGCATGGGGTAGACGTGCTGGTGGTGTGCGCCGGTATGGAGGGTGCCCTGCCGACCGTCATCTGCGGACTGACCGACGTGCCGGTGATCGGCGTTCCCACTTCGGTGGGCTATGGGTTCGGGGGCAAGGGCGAGGCGGCGCTCATGGGGATGCTGCAGACCTGCTCACCGGGCCTGGTGGTGGTGAACATAGACAACGGGATCGGAGCCGGTGCCACGGCGGCGCTCATCAGTCTGCGCGCCAGGCGGAGAAGCAAGGATTAAATCGCCGACGCTCGAAAAGAGCTTCGGCGATCTGATTGAACCACACCATCGTTTTCTTCGAAATTCCGGCGAATGACGTTCCCAAGATGAAGGATTTCTATGCGGCGGTCTTCGGCTGGAAGGCCGTCGACATCCCGGGCCAGGACATGGAATACACCATCTTCCACACCGTTCCGACCGACGAGAAGGGGATGCTGCAAGAACCTGGGGTGAACGGAGGGCTATACAAACGCAAGGACGCCGCCCAGGTTCCCGTCAATTACATCCAGGTAGAATCCATTGAGGAATACTTGGACAGGGCGGTCAAGAACGGGGGCAAGGTATTGATGCCTAAGATGGCCGTACCGGGTATAGGATCCGTGGCCTGGATCGCCGATCCGGAAGGCAATCCGCAGGGTCTGATCCAGCCAGACCCGGATAGGTCGTGAGGGACAGGACCGGCGCCCGTTCCACGTTGCATAACTCTATTTCAGAGACTCAGAAAGATATTGTCATTAATATGATGGAGCGACGACATCCGAATGCGCAAAGGATCGGCTCTGTGCGGAGGGATCATTGGCGCGGTGTTCACCGGAGCTACTGTCTGGGCGTTCACCGCGAGACATACCGAGACGGTCTACCACGTCATCCCAGTATAAGAAACGGTCACCGGCTACCCTGACCTGGGGGCTCCGTTCCTGGTGTTTTCCATCCTCGGTTTCGTGATGATGATGGTGGGTTTTCCAGCCAACCCGATCGAGAAAGGTCGCCGCAGCCGATGCTGCAAAGCCTGACCTATGTTTGTCCTTACTGCGGGCAACCGTTCGGCCAGGGAACGTTGGTGTGCCCCAAGTGCAACCACCAGATAAAGTGGTGAGATCGGTCCGATCCATTGCAGCGGTCTTTGATCGTACGGCCGTGGCACGTTCGAACCATCGGGGATGTTTTTCCCAGCATGTTTATGAACGGTGAGATCCTTTGCCGACCGTGACGGGGAAAGGAGGAATGGACGAGAAAAGACCCGCGATCCGGGTGATGATACGTCTCATGGTCATCGGCGATATCCCCCAGGCCCAGGCCGTCGGCAAGGCCACCTGGTCCAAGGTAGCCTCGGACGACCTGGGCAGACCGGTGGAGTATCCCACCAGGCCGTCCCAGATCATTCTGGCGGCGATAGAGGAGGAGCCGCTCGGCTGTTTCGTCGCGGTGGTGAACGAAGTGATCGTGGGGACCGCATACAGTCACGTCTGGGGAAGCGTCGGATGGGTCGGACCGGTGGAGGTCCTGCCCGAACTCCAGGGCTCGGGCATCGGCAGCGCCCTCATGCGGGCCTGCCACACGTATTTAGGATCCAAGGGGTGCCGTGTGTTCGGCGTCGAGACGATGAGCGACAACGAACGGAACAAGCGTTTCTACTCCGGCCTTGGTTACCGCTCGGTGGGGGTCACGGTCTTCGCAGAGAAGAAGCTGCGGCCCGCCGGATACTTCGTGTCCGGGATCAAGGAGCTGACCTCCGCCAATTTGGAAGAGAACAGCGGTGAGATCCGCAGGCTCAGTTCGGCGGTCTACCCTGGCATGGACTGCATGCCCGAGTTCCGCATGGCGCTCAGGCACTCGCTGGGAAAGGCGTTCCTGGTCCATCACGATGGCATCACCAAGGGGATCGCGCTGCTCGTGGAGGCGCCGCTGGAAGGGATGCACATGGTATCGATCAGGCTGCTCCTGACCGACCCGAAGATATCGGACCGAGGGGCGGTAATGTCATCGCTCATGGCGGCGTGCGAACAGTCGGCCATCTCCTCCGGGAACGACCGGGTCTTCACCTCCAGCAGCATCAGCAATGATATCTCGCGCATACTGGTGGAACGGGACTATAAGATCAGCGCCAGCAATGTCCGTTTCATCATGGGTGACAATTATTCGGAGGCGGGCGGAACGAACATCATCGCCTGGGCCGGTTAATCCGACCGTCCATCCGTATCGCCGTCCGGCCTATCTATGCGGTCATGGGATCGGTCAGTTCGATGAGGGACTCGACTTTTCTTGCGCTATTGGAGCATGAAGTATTGCGTGAAATGAATAATATATCTCCTGATTGGGTTATTATTTATGGAAACTGGCCCAACAATGTAATCCCTTGCATCATCGTACCAGGAAATCACCAATTTATCCTCTTTGGGTTATTCATGGTATAAATAGGAGATAGAACAATCACAAATGAACAGAGCGGTTCTCATGGGTGATTATCGAGTCGTTTGCCCCAAATGCGGTCAAGATCGGGACCGGTATACGCTTCGGTGCCCAAATGACGATTCCCTGCTGAAGACTGTCTATTCTACGAGGCAATTGGTCCTGCGGCCGTATCCTGGCATGTGGAGATTCTTTGAATGGCTGCCGGTGAACGGTGTGCTCGACGAAGCCCATAGCGGTCCGGTCACCTACCAGAGCGAAGCTCTGGCGAAGGAGATCGGCCTCGATGAACTGTACATCACCTTCAATGGTTACTGGCCGGAAAGGGGGGCGGACATGCTTTCCTGCAGTTTCAAGGAGCTGGAGGCGCTCCCTACCATGCGTCGGCTGGAGGAACAGGGAGAGAACAGGATCCTAGTGGTGGCCACGGCCGGCAATACTGGCCGGGCCTTCTCCTATATAGCCTCCTTGATCGGACGGCCGGTGGTCATCGTGGTCCCTCTGGAATGTTATGGCCGAATCTGGATCCCGAACGTGCAGCGCAACCAGGTCCTGGTCATCGCCGTTCAGGGCGATTACTATGACGCCATCGTCCTGGGTGACCGTCTTGCCGCCCTGCCGGGTTTTGCCCCCGAAGGTGGGGCGCGGAACGTGGCCCGCCGGGACGGGATGGGCACGGTCATTTTGGACGCGGTGCAGCTCATCGGGTCATTGCCCCGCCATTATTTCCAGGCGGTCGGCAGTGGCACCGGCGGTATCAGCGCCTATGAGGCGTCTGAGCGCCTGATCGAAGATGGGCGATTCGGTCAAAGTCTTCCCATCCTTCATCTGGCTCAGAACATCCCATGTGCCCCTCTGTTTCAGGCCCGATATGGAGTTTCGTTCCCCAAGAGCTGCCCCCAGGGGATCTTCGATGACGTGCTGTTCAATCGCCGCCCTCCCTACGACCTGCCGGGCGGGGTGAAGGAGGCCCTTGATGGCACGGGAGGAGAGGTTTTGGGTATCACCAACGAAGAGGCCGCCTCGGCCAAGAGACTGTTCGAGGAGGTCGAAGGAATCGATATCCTGCCCGCTCCCGCGGTGGCGGTGGCCGCCCTGGTAAGGTCGGCGCTCTCCGGTGGTGTGCGGGCTGGCGAGACATGCCTATTGAACATCACAGGCGGTGGGCAGGCGAGGGTGCGTGAATCGCAAGGCATCACCATCCTAGCGCCGGACTGGACCGTGCGGCCCGACCAGGACATAGAAGAGCTGGGCCGAAAAATAATGGAAGCTTCCGGAAGGAGGAACTGATATGGAACTGAGCATAATGGGCGGAATCGACAAGAGAGGAATGAAGGAACCTGTCGAGCAGATCGATATAAGATCGGGGGAGGTGGTCGGAATCGTGGGACCGACCGGGTCCGGGAAGACGACTCTGATCAATGACATTGAACAGCTCGCGGTGGGCGATTCGTCATCCCATCGGCACATCCTGCTGAACGGTCAGGCCCAGGGTCAAGGTTGCCGCAGCGATCCGCGCAACAAACCGGTCGCCCAGCTCTCCCAGAACATGCATTTCCTGGCCGACATGCAAGTGGAGGAGTTTCTCCTCATGCACGCAAAGAGCCGGGGGAAGGGCGCATCATTGGTGCCTGGAGTCATCGAAGCGGCCAATCTGCTCACCGGAGAGGCCATCTCAAAGAACTGTCATCTCACCGCCCTCAGCGGAGGTCAGTCCCGCGCCCTGATGGCGGCGGACATAGCCATCATCTCCGATTCGCCCATCGTGCTCATCGATGAGATCGAGAATGCCGGCATCAACAAGCAGGAGGCGTTGCGGCTCCTGGCCGGAAGCGGAAAGATCGTCGTCGTGGTGACCCACGACCCTTTACTGGCTCTACTGGCTTCGAGACGGGTGGTCATGTCTGAAGGGGGTATGCGCCAAGTCGCCCAGAGAACGCTGGACGAGATCCGTCTTTGCGACCGGCTGGCCAAGATCGATGAATGGCTCATCACCCTTCGGGAGACGATCCGCGACGGCGGTCTGGTGGGTTCGGAATGAGGATGACGATAGTGGCCGGTACCCCGGGTTCCGGCAAGACCTCGGTCCTGATGGCGGCCGTCAGGGCAATGAAGCAAAAGGGTTTCCATCCCGCCCTGGTCAAGGTGGATTGCCTTTGGACGGACGACGAGAAACGCCTGGCCACACTGAGGATCCCCATCAAGGTGGCGCTGGCCAAGGACATGTGCCCGGACCACTTTGCCATCTATAACACCGAGGGCATGCTGGATTGGGCCCGATCATCCGAAGCCGACCTGCTACTGGTCGAGACCGCCGGCCTTTGCCTTCGCTGCGCGCCCTATACAGATCAATGCCTAGCGGTCTGCGTGATCGATGCGACCTCCGGCCCCAACACGCCGCTCAAGATCGGACCGATGATCACCACCGCCGACGTGGTTGTCGTGACCAAGGGAGACGTGGTGTCACAGGCTGAACGGGAGGTCTTCCGTGAACGGGTGCTGGAGGCAAATCCCACATGCGCCTTGGTGGAGGCTAACGGCCTTACTGGAAAGGGAGCCTCTGAGCTGGCCGAGATCATCGTTTCGTCCAGAGAGCTCAGGGAGGAGATGCGCCTAAGGCACACTCCGCCCCTCGCTGTTTGCACTTTGTGCGGGGGAGAGACCCGGGTCGGGAAGAAGCATCACCGCGGTGTGCTCCGCCACATAGACGGTTCCACCTTCTATTCGGGGGAGTGACGCATGCGTGCGCTCGATCTCCTCCCCGGATACAATTGCGGGCGATGCGGTCACCCCAGCTGTCGATCGTTCGCCGTCGCCCTGGGGAAAGGCAAGCGCCTGGAAGACTGTCCCCTTCTGGGCCAGGAGCGATACGCAGCCAACCTGGAGGAACTACGCAAATTGATACAAGAGGACGCTCCGAACTCCTTCCCCGGCCTGGTTGGAGGCTCGACCGGCGATGTGCTGCTCGGCCCACTGCCCGGGGAACCGAGCTGCCGGGAGGACATCTACCCTTTCGATCGGGATGTCCGGGCGCAGGCCGGGGTAGCGGTCACCTACCGGCCTTTGGGCTGCCCGATCGTGCACTTCGGCCATGTCCTGGATGTGAGCCATTCGATCCTCACAATTCATCTCACCGGTCCTCTGAACCGGCTCGGCGAGAACGATTACCACCCGTTGGAACTGGGTATATGCCAGATCGCGGCGTTTGAGGGAGTTGTGTTAAACGATCGAATACTGGAAGTGGGGGAGACCGTGAGATTCATACCTCATCACTGCATGATGCAGAAGGTGCATTCCGGTGTGGTGGTCCGATCCGAGGGAGATCAAGTGCGGATCGAGGGCATAGACCTGAAGGTGTGGTGATGAGCACAGGAACACTGGGAGTGCCGGCGAACGGAGACAGAGTGTTCCGCGGTTTGAAGGCAGGCGGCATAGACCTCGTGACCAGTGTCCCCTGCGTGAAATTCGGGCCCCTCCTCGATATGATAATTGCCGACCATGAAATAATACACGTTCCGGTCAACCGCGAAGAGGAGGGCATCGGCATCTGCGCCGGTGCGTACATGGGCGGAAAGAGACCGGCCTTGCTGATGCAAAACTCGGGGCTGGGCAACTGCATCAACGCCCTGGTCTCGCTCGACCTCTTGTATGATATTCCGGTCGTTCTGATCATTTCCCACAGAGGCACGGCGGGCGAGAAGATAGCGGCCCAGGTGCCCATGGGCATGGCTACCATCCCTCTTCTGGAGGCCATCGGAATCGAGTATTTCTGTCCCAATCCCGAGGAAGGAGAGAGGGAGGTTGGACATGCGGCTACCAAGGCGTTCACTGAACGGCGGCCGGTGGCGGTCCTCCTGAACCTGGACTTCTGGAGGGCCTGAGATGCACCGCATCGATGCGCTGAGGATCATCGTCCATTTCAGTGGCGATGGTCTCATCGTCTGCAACATCGGCGATCCCTCCCGGGAACTATACTCCGTCCGAGACGCCTCTAATCAATTCTATATGCTGGGGTCCATGGGCATGGCCTCGTCAATCGGCCTGGGGATCGCTCTGGCACGCCCGGACAAGCATGTCCTTGCCATCGACGGAGATGGGGCGGTGCTTATGAACCTGGGCACACTGGCCACAATCGCCGACCAGAGACCGGACAATTACCTTCTGCCATAATCGATAATGGGATCTACGGCTCCACCGGTGGACAGCCCACCTGCGCCGCAAGGCTGGCCGACCTAGCATCGATCGCCCAGGGGTCAGGGGTATGCGATGTCCGGGTCGTCCAAACCGACGTCGAGCTGGAATCGGCCCTCAAATCGATGGGCTCGGGAGTTTTGGTGGTCAAAGTGGACAAGGTGGGCATGGACGGGCCCATCATCGAGCTCTCAGCACGCCAGATCGCTGACCGGTTCATGGTCGAATGTCAGCGACCTTCTTTGTGAGCGGGAACCTGCCCTCGAGAACCCTCTTCTTCAGGTCCTCCATCGAACGCAAGGCCCCTTCCCGGTTGGACCCCCGCCCTACAATCGGCACCGTCCTGATGGTTCCTTTGATATCCAGGCGAATCGATCCCATCGATGCCCGGAAACAACCTTGGCCGCAGGTGACGAGACAGGCCCCGCAATTGAAACAGCGGGACGGGTCACGCATCGGCCCCTCTCCGTCGGAGACAATCGCTTCGGTGGGACAGGCAAGTTCTGCCCTGCACTCCGGACATTTGATGCACTTGTCCATCTCCACGGCGATCACCTCGTCATCCCCCCAGGCTTCTCCGTAGGCGGTTTCGGCCAGCTTGCTGCGGTCCCGGACATCCACGACTGATAACGGTATCCTGTCGTCCATGGTCGTAACCTGTTCCAGGACCGAATCGTCCAAGATCGGGATCGGTACCGCGTACGAGGCGATGCATTCGGGGCCCTCGGCGGTCTGGAAACCACCCATAAGGGCGGGGTCCATTCCCTTCATTTCGGCGACGGTCATCAGGTTGGGGCTCTCGGGCGAGCTGCGGGTTCCGGAACCGGTGACGAACCCTTCTCCGCCATTGAACAAAAGGCGTGTTCCGATACCGATGCAACGCAGTTGCGGATCGTTCTGGACCGGATTGAAATGGCCGCACCCGGAGAAGTTGAGGCCCCCGTAGTCCGGCGGGAAGGGCATGCAATGGAAGATGGAGCGCACTTCCTTGTTGGAAGGGTTGACGAAGGCGCGGTAGTTGCGGAAAAGATGGCGGGAGCTCATCAGCCGGGCCGTGGGCATTCCCTCGAGGGTGATGGTCGTTTCCACGATGTCGTCCCTGTCCGACCATGCTTCGACCTGAACATCCTTCCCCTCCACCAGGTCACGGAAGAGGTGGCCGCCACCATACCTGTGGTTCTCTTGGCTTCTGGAGGTCCCGAACACCATACAATCGACCAGTCCCAGGTTCTCGTTCGGGCAGGGCCCGATGTTGATGGGGATGCCATTCATGCTCCCTTTCACGAAACGGCGGTGCGCACCAGCGTGAGCAATGGGAAACGACAATAAGGCATAGGTTCCGCTCATCAGGCCCATGGTCCCGGTGGTTACGACATCCACTTCCCAACCTCGCTTTCCCGACCTTCATCGATGAGCGACTCAACCTCTCGGGCGGTGAGGACGACAGCCTGCCCACTGGCTATCCGATCATTGATCTCTTCGAGGGTCCGCTTCATAGTCAATATGGCAGTGTTTGTGGAGTAGATGAAAGGTTGGTTGGAAGTGTCTTCCAATTCTATCGAGACCAGCAATAGGAATGATCGAGAAATGGATATGAATGGCGGAGAATCAATAAACGCCCATGGTGCAATTAGATGCGGCGTTCCAGGACGAAAGCCGATGGAGACTCCGATCGAAGCGGATCCGAAGCGGCGACCCCCCGGCGGATTGCCTCATGAAAGATCCGGCCTGATTGCGACCACTTGCACTAGGAACAAGAATCAACAGTTCAATCGGAACAAATGCGGACGGTGTTCCGGGACGACGGGGATTCCTGCGAGTCGTAACCGCTTGGTCGTCGTCCAGACTAGATCTGTGCCACGATGATGCGGTGGAGCACATCGACGGTG
>CAVQBH010000006.1:0-164145 GCA_963710685.1 uncultured Methanomassiliicoccales archaeon
GCAATAGTTTGATGCCGAAATCTCTTCTTCCTCGATCCTGCTGGCTAGTAACAGATCTGGTAACAAAAAACCTATATACTCATATTCCCTAATACTATATATGTACGAATGGGCGAACACCTGGCTCGCCGAGCAGCGGGCACGGGGCACGAAGTGCCTCGAGCTGAAAGAGGTCAACAACCAGGTCTACGTCTACAGTTCCACCTCGGTCTGGGACAAGGAGAAGAAGCGGCCGAGGAAGGTCTCCACCTACGTCGGGAAGCTGGACCAGGAGAACGGACTGATACCGGGCGAGAAGAGGAAGGTGGTGGAGAAGGTCCGGAACGTGTTCGAGTATGGCGAGCCGGCTATCATCGGGACCGTCCTCGACGACATACTGCCGCTGCTGCAGGAGAACTTCCCCGAGAACTGGCGGGAAATCTACGCGCTGGCGGCGATCCGCTCCAGCGGACCGGTGCCGCTGAAGCGCGCCGGGTCGGTCTGGGAACGCTGGTACGACATTCACCGGGTCTGTCCCGACCTGGACCCGAAGAACCTCGGCCGCATACTCCGCGAGATCGGCGTCAACCGAGAGGGGCAGACGGCCATATTCAAACGTTTGGCGGTCGAGGGCGAGGTGCTGGTGTACGACCTCTCCATGTTCTACTCCCAGTCGGACGAGATATCCATGGCCGAGAAGGGCCACAACAAGGACCATTGCCAGCTACCGCAGGTCAACCTGGCCCTGCTCTGCGATTCGGTCACCGGGCGGCCCACGATGATCCGGGCGCTGCCCGGATCGGTGAAGGACGTGCGTACCATCTTCAACTCCATCATGGAGATGGACCTGAGGAACAAGACGCTCATCATGGACCGGGGCTTCTTCTCCGCCGAGGTATTGAAGTTCCTGGCCGCGCACGAGCTGAGGTTCCTGATGCCGGCGTGGCGGAGCAGCAACCTGTACAAGGTGAGGGTCCACCTCACCACCCCGTTCGAGTACCAGGAACGCATCATCCGCTCCGGCCGGAGGAAGCAGGGCAACACCTGGTTGTACTTGTTCCAGGACCTCAGGATGGAGGCGGAGGAGAAGAGCACCGCCTACCGCAAGTTCCTGGAGAAGAGGATCACCAGGGAGGAGCTGGACGAAGACGTCCAGCTGGCCGGGAACATCCTCCTGGTGTCGAACATCGACGACACCCCGGAGAACATCTACAAACTCTACAAGCAGAGGGACGCGGTGGAGAAGCTCTTCGACACCTACAAAACGGTGCTCCGCGCCGACCGCACCTACCTCCAGGACGACGAGGCCGTCTTCGGCCACGTCTTCGTCTCGTTCCTTTCGTTGTATGCGTACACCGGACTGGAGCAGCGCATCCGGGAGGCCGGGCTGACCGCCCGGCTCTCCCCGCTGGACGTCATCGAGACGTTCCGCAAGGTGTACCGGATCGAGCAGGGCCGGGAGCCCTACCTGACCGAGATCACGAAGAAGGTCTCCGACCTCGACAGGGCGCTGAAGACGGGACTATTCCCTAAACCGCCGAGCTAAAGTGGAATGTATGTGGCTCTCGATAGCTACGCCAGTTCTTGACTGTGATCTCCTCAAGGATCATTTCTGCCCCTCCATCACCAAATGTCTGAGAAGAGACTTGGCCTCCCACACCACCTTCAGATCGATCGAGGCCGCTATTTGACCAGGGCCGTCGGGAAACTTTCGTTCGAGGATCGCAGTAAGATCGGAGTCCACATTAGACAGAACTCCACAAGGAATGGGAACCGCTGCGTTCAATGGTGCATTGACAGTTTCCTCTGGCCAATCTAGGAAAAAAGTATCTTCGACTAACTGCTTCCTAAAGGAGGTCAACTCGGACAGGGCAGGGATTGTGATGTCTGGTTCGATGTTAGGAAGCACACGGACCATTTGCATGTCGAGGGGACCGCCATTTGCAATAGAGTTTCTGAGCTGCTCGACATCTGTCAAGTCATGGATCGTCGGGTCGTGTTCAGTCCACCTTAGACGTCCGACGTGTTTTCTGGAGATTTGAGGTTCGACTCCAGCGGTGGAAATCTCAACAATAACCACATCACCCGAATCTTTTTCACTGTAACTCGTCTGTTCAAATGTCCCAGAATACACTGTTTTACCACTTCTAAAGAAGCTGTGCCAATCGCCCAAGGCTAAGTAGTCCAAACCTGTATCGATAGCCCTATTGGCCCCTATTGGAAAGTTGGCTTGTCCTGGAAGAATATCTATGGAACCATGGGCAATTCCAATTCGAATCCGATCGTCATCCGGCTTTCGTACAGGTATCCAACTAGTAAAATCCAGATTGCTCTGCTTCTGTCTCAAAGGTGATGGATATAATACAACATTATCCTGACAGGGAAACTCTGCGGGCTCTGTCAAGAGCTTAATATGGTTTCCAATGCGTTGCCAACTTTGCCGGTCCCAAATCCCTCCGGGAATTGATGGATCATGGTTGCCCGGTAAGATGAAGACTGGAATGGGTGTGATGGTATTCAAAATCGCAACCGTTTTGTTGACCACGGATTCGTCAACATCGTGATCTTCGAAAAGATCACCCGCGATTATCACAAAATCTACCGATTCACTTTTTGCCAGATTCGCGACTTGTCCAGCGGTTTCGTAACGTTTGGATCTCAATTCCTTCGCTTTCTCCCCTGCTTGAAGGCCTTTCATGCCCATTTGCCAATCCGCCGTATGAAGAAAGCGAACCAATAAATCCCCATTTAGCAAATGGCAAAGGAGATATTAATATTAACTATCATATTATGTAATTTATATTAATACAATTGACATCGAAGCCAGATATCAATATGCAATGCCATTTTATCAATTGGATATTTCACATAGATTCTGATAAATGCACTGTGATTTTGAATTCCTGAAATTTACCGGAAAATTTTTTATCGGCCCGGTTGCAAAATTAGTTCGATCAGAACTCCTTCCTCGTGGCTAGCTGGATCGGGTTGAACAGACATAATTTTGTCTGCACCACATTTTTCCTACCTGTTTTCGTCCGGCATTTACACGATATCCGAACATCCTGCCGTCACATTCTGAAAGCCGTTTCAGCATGGTTGCGTTTGCAGTACAGGGTTGCGAGAACGGAAATATATCAGTTGGTCCAATCAGGATCCAACAATTCCATCTGGCTCAAGCCGATCTCTTCGATTATGGCCTCCAACTCCCAGTTCGATGCAGATAAATCCGGCGCGAATTCTTTAGTTCCTTGATCATTTTTTCTCTAAAACCTGTTATTGTTGACCGCCTCTAATCATTGCATAGCTCATTCCCGATCCATCATCGAATTAAAGCTAGAACTGTGGACAGCAAATATGCCAAGGAAATGTCAGATCTTGGTGCTTCAGCCTTATTTTGTCACAGCCGACCGAATAGGTCAGAATCGTTTTTTGCACGCCATCAATAGAGCCTACCGTCGGTGACCTTTGTCCTAACGGTCTTTTTCATGGGATTCATATTATTCTTCTTCGAACCTTCGATTTCATATCGCGAATTGATTCCTTTTGCCGATAATTTTACTATCTGGAAAGGAATAATTACCAAAATCGATAGTGATAGGCGGCTAATTCAGAATATATACTCTGAAACTGAGTGCTTTTCTTAGGTGTCAGAAAAATGCATGCTCTCGAAACATCGAGGTTATTGACGGAGGAGTCCTCAGGGAAGATACTTCTTGCTACCATGGGAAAGGCGAAAAGCGCTTATGAACTTAGTGAGAAGTATGGAATACCCATCGCAGTTTGCTACCGAAAGATAAAACTGCTAGAGGATTCTGGACTTATTTTCTGTGCAGAGAGGAGACTGACCAGGGAGGGAAAGCGGATCAGTCTTTACAAATCATACGTGCGAAACGCCCAGATACTGTTCGAGAGGAACAAGATCAGGGCCAAGCTAGAGATGATAGACGGAACGACACAGGACGCATCATTTGACATGGATATGTCGATATTCCTGGAAGCGGCGATACAACCGGCATAACATGGTGTGGTACGATAATGGGGAATGCATTAACTCATGACATTTATATGGGGGAAACTCCCCCGTGCCAATTGATTTATCAGAAATGTTTAAAATGTTCTGACAGAAATTAAATCTAGAATTGAGCATGCCTTAAAAATCGAGGATCGGCATATTCGGTTACTATGTCTATCAAACCTTACTACCAGCATGAATATGGCGGATTGGATGGACCGATGAAATCGGTCGTAATCAAAGAGACATCGTCGATGTTGCTTGCCTTGGGATAATCGTATCGATCATGTCACGATTAGAAAGGCACATTGGGAATTTCTGACTCCATTTTGATCCTGCCAGATTCCATATTACATCCGTAGGATGTCTTCATCCAGGTCTAAATTGAATACTGAGGCTAAATCAACCATTGAAGAAATCGTGCCGGCTTCGTCTGCATGGATCAGGGGGACTGGAGTTGGAGGTCACAATCGACGAAGTCGGCTTGAGCCAAATGGAATTGTTGGCTCTTGATCGGACCTTCATTGTGTGCAAGAACCGAAGACGCTGTTATAATGCAATGTGTGCAGATATCAGTCCAGATAATCTTCAGATCCGATGATCGGCGCTGATCATGAATGGCCGAGTTCCCGATTTATCGCTGGATAGACTTTCTCAGTTTCTCACTTAGGGAACGTCGCCAAGCCCCCGCCGGAACAAGCATTTCGAAGCGCACGCCGTGTCCGCTTTGCCCCTTCTCCTCGATGGTGATGCCTGTGATAGCTAGTATCTCACGTATGAGGAACAGGCCCAGTCCGGTGTTCTTGCCGAATCCTTTCTCGAAGAGGTGCTTCCTATCCTCAGCCTTGATGCCTGTTCCATCGTCCTGGTACACGATCAGCATGGCGTCACCGAACTGCTCAGCGCTTATCCCGATGTGCGTGACGTTCTCCCCGTGACGCAACGAGTTATCGATCAGGTTATAGGGAACCTTCTCCAGAAGATGGTCGGCCAAGACCTCGATTCCTTCGGTCGAATCCTCCAGCGATACTCCCTGTGGATGCAGCATCGCGAAGGCATCGGCGGTCTGTCGACCTATCGAGATCCAGCCTGGTGCCTTTACTCCCATCTCCTGATAGTCCTTGGTGAAGGCGATCTGGCGCTGCACATTACTGGCTGCCCGGGACATCCGATCTAGGTATGATGACAGTTCCGGGTCCTTCTCTCGTCGTTTGCACAATTCAAGATAGCCAGTTAGCGAATTCGTCTGATTGAGGATGTCGTGCCGGGTAATGCCATTAAGGATGGAAAGTTTGGCATTGGCCCTGAACACCGCCGTCTCCAACCGCCTGCGTTCGCTGATGTCACGGACCACTCCTATGGCCACCTTTCTTCCCTGCATCTCTACCAAATGCACGTTTATCTCCACCGGTAATATGGACCCGTCCTTCCGGCGATGTTCCGTTTCGAACCTGCCCTGACCATTTGTCCGAAGGTTATCAAGGACCTTCTCCATTGGTGGATCATGAAAACTGGTGGAGATGGTCAAAGGGTCCATCTCGACCATCTCATCACGTGTGTAACCAAGCATACGGCATGAGACCTCGTTGACGTCGATGAATTTTCCAGGAACTCCCTCCTCCGTCCAAATGTGAACTTGAATGCCATCATTGGCATGATTGAAAATATCCCGGAATCTTTCTTCACTCTCTTCAAGGGCCTTTTGGGCGTTTCTCCTCTCGGAGATGTCGCGGAAAGTGATCACCAGGCCGTTCGTTCTGCCCATTGCATCCTTCATCGGAGCGATGTTATATTCCACTGGCAGAGAAGTACCATCCCTTCGGATGAGCTTGGCATCCAGCGGAGGTGCAGGGACGACGCCCTCTGCCAAAGTCGTGGAGAATAGGTGGTTTAGGGGGCGAGCGTCAGCACTTTCGACTAACGGTACAACCTCTGCAACATCTTTGCCCAGGGCATCCCGTCCTGACCAACCGGTCAGATGCCCGGCCATGGCATTCATTAGGATTATCCTTCCACAAACATCGGTGGCCGCCACCGCCTCGCCGATGCTGGCGATGGTCACTTGGTTCATTTCCTTTTCGAGGAATATCTCAAAGTTCCGTTTAGCCAGTTCTCGGTTCGTGTTGATGATCTCATTGTTCAGACGAGAGATGTCGTCTAGGATCTGGCCGTCGCTTATGTTCGTTTTTGGAGGTGCCATGAGGGCCACAATGAACTTGTGAACGAGTTCGTTACGCTCAAGGTCTGCCATAACTGTAGGATCAACGCTCAGGGCCATTATCTCCACTAGATCGATACCGGCACCGATGATATACCGGTCATCGGCCTTGTGTCCTAAAAAATGCATAACCTCTTCACTGCCCTGGAACCTAAGCTCGGCATGAGGGGCTATGGCCCCGTTTCGAAGACGTCCCATGAAGAATTCAATATCAGCCTGGTCATGTTCATGGACCACTTCATCGAACGCCATACCGATCAGATAAGGTTCGAACTCGACATGACGGCTGGACATGCTTAGTGCATCCACAATCGTCCAGGTATCATCACAGATCAGAAGCAGGGCTTGGCGGTCCCCAGCGGTTCTCATTTCGGGCGTCCTAGCTGGTTTGCCACCTGCACGGCTTCCAAGGCACCTCGGGCGAACCCGTCTGCTCCCACCGACCTCCATAACCTGGGGGATTGGTTGAATGGATAACCGCCCACAACTATCTTCACTTCATTCAACTGAGCGTCGGATCTTACCTGGTTCACAAGTTCCCTCACACCCTTGACATTGTAGCACATGGTCGCTGAGATCATCAGCATCCTTGCCTTTCGCTCCTTCAGGTAAGGGATCACGCTGGTGATGGGGGTGTTCGAGCCCAGGTAACTGACGTCCCAACCATCCATCTCCAGGAAGTCGGAGACCATGCGAGCGCCCATCTCGTGCAGTTCGTTCCCCACACAGGCCACCACGATCGACCCTTTCTTGATCCTCGGCGAGAGAATGGAAGGATATAACTGGGCCATCAGCTGTTGTGAGACAGCGGTCGCATAATGCTCTTGGGCCACAGATATCTGTCTTTGCTGCCATTGCCGGCCCAGCTCATATTGGACCTTCTGAAAGATGGACAAATAGATGTCCTTGACGTCCAAACCATGAGCCTGGGCGTCACGGATGACGTTCTGCGCCCTGATCCGATCGGAGCTCAATAGTGCCTTAAGATACTCCGATGCCATCTTTCCCTGTTCGTTCTCCTCATTCATGAAAGAAGGCACGGTATCGGGCATATCCGGAAATCGTTCGATGGCCATCTGAATGATATCATCCACACGACCTGCGAAGGGCTGCTGGAGCTCCCTTCGGCATTCATTTTGGATCAACTGAAGCTTCTCCAGGAAGATCTCCGGCTGGATGTTCAGATGTTTGAACAGGACCCGGGCCCAGGCCACATAGCTGATGAAAAGTTCCGGGGCGTCGTTGCTCGCGGCATCGAAAAGGAAGGTGATATGATACTGGTTGTCCCTGATGCAATGTTGATTGTCCGAATCTTTGTAACCGGCGTAATACGATGGACGCATCTTGTGGTGTTCATCGATCACACTATGAACCATCCTGTCGATTAATGTGTAGGGGTCCTGATTGTTCTCGGACATTATTTTCACCAGATGTTGTTTGTTCGATTATTAGTGCGGTTATATTCTTTTTCGCATGGGACTGTTATTCTTTGGCCTAATTCTCATCGGTCTGGTACCTCGGCAAAGAATTAGACCAACATTATTTCCCCTTCAGCCAACTTTGATGCCGCTTTGCGGTGCGGTCATGACGAATTTGGCCCCTTTCCCCGTAATGCCTTCCTCAGCGATCTTGATACCGGTTATGGCAAGTATCTCGCGAGAAAGGAAGAGCCCAAGGCCATGGTCATTCCCGAAACCTTTGGTGAATAGTTTATCCTTCATATCGGCCCGGATGCCATCTCCATCGTCCTCACAGACGATGGCAAGATCTCCGTCTCGCTCTTCGATGAAAAAATGGATCGTTGTAACCCCTTCACCGTGTCGCAAAGCATTTTGGATCAAGTTACGAAACACCTTGACGGTGAGTGGGTCGGCAAAGATCGCTGTACCTTCAGGAATGTCGTCGACAACTTTGACCCCCTGGAGCAAAATGTCTTTGCTCACCAATTCAACTAGCCTCCTGACGTTCTGCCATATGGGGGCGTGCACCCCTATGTCCTCATATTCCTTGGTGAACCGGATCATGGAAGATATCTGCCCGGCCTCTCTATCTATTGTCCGGAGATGTTCATCGAATTCGAGCTCCGGGTGTTTTAACTTTAGAAGCTCAAGATGCCCTTTGATGGCCACGGTTTGGTTGTTGATATCATGCCTTGTGATGCTGGACAGCAGGTTCAGTTTTTCACTGGCGAGCTTGAGCGCACTCATAATGCGTTTATTCTCGCTGATGTCCCGGACCACCGATATGGTCATCTTGATGCCTTCATGGTTAACCACGTGCGCATTGATCTCGACCGGCACGATCGATCCATCTTTCCTCCGATGCTCGGTCTCGAATCTGGCCCTACCTTTAAGCCTCAGTTCTTCCAAGACATTATCCATTGGAGGATCATGATAATCGGTGGAAAGGTCGAGGGGTGGGATCTGGATCATTTCTTCGTGTGTATATCCGAGCATGCGGCAGGCGACCTCGTTGACGTCAATAAAACATCCTGGCGCTCCGCTTTCAGTGAACACATGAAGGTGTATTGCGTCATTGGCATGGTCGAAGATCTCGCGGAACTTCTCTTCGTTATCATGCAGTGCCTTCTCTATCCGTCTGCGTTCGGTCACGTCATGGATGATCGAATACAGATACGGTTTCTCGTTGAGGTAAACAGGGCTCGAATATACCTCGACGTCACGCACATCCCCATTGAACAAGCGATGTTGGAAATCGAACTTCCTCTTTTCTCCCAGAACGGAACGCCGCATCTCCTCTTTTGTATCTTCGGGCGTAAGAATGTTGATCTGGGAGATATTCTTGTTCAAGAAGATTTTCCTTTCGTAACCATAGTATTCACAGGCCGCCAGGTTGACATCAACAATGGCACCATTGGCCGGGTCGATTAGCAGCATGGGGGCCGAATGATTCTGAAAGAGGCTCCGGTAGCGGTTTTCATTTTCCTTGAGCTCCTTTTCGGCCCGGAACCTTTCCGTGATGTCCCTGGCCGTGCTGATTATGGCCGGCCGGCCGTCGAAGAAGGAGTTCCTGGAAACGATCTCCACCGGGATTACCGTTCCATCTTTTCGCTTGTGATAGCGTAACGGTATGAAAGCCTGGACCGGGTGTGTTGCCTGATGCGTTTTTTCTGGTTCAGCTGAAACGTCGTAGATGTCAAGTTTGGGAAACTCTTCCTTTGAGTAGCCGTACATTTTTAGGGCGGCAGGATTGGCATCTATGAAACGGACCGATTCCTGATCGATGACCCAAGTGGCGTCGCCGTTGCCTTCGAAAAGAGTTCGGAAACGTTCCTCGCTCTCTTTCAGCGCGTCATCCTCTCTCTTTTTCTCTGTTATGTCGGTGCAGAGCGCCATCAGATTACCATTGGGTAATCGGACGGCGTTCAAGTTGACCGGGACATTTGAACCGTTCTTTCTTCTAAGTTCAGTGAAGATGGAGATCGTGCCCTGTTCTTTTAGCTCTCTCAATTTGGATGAAATTATTTCCATCTCATCTGGGGGCGTAAGATCCGCTATGGAGAGGTTCAGCAACTCTTCTTCCCTGTATCCGACCAGGCGGCACGCCGCCTGATTCACATGCCGATAATATCCGTTCTCATCGGTGACAAAGATTCCTTCGATCGCATGATCGACGTAAGTCCGGTATCTTTCCTCGCTCTTCCCCAGCCTCTCCTCGAACTGCTTTCGCTCCGTGATGTCCATGAACACGGTAGCGAACTGTCCCTTGGCCGGGGAGAACACGGATATTGAGAAGTGTTTATTGAGGGGCGGAAAGAATGTTTCGAACGAGGTCGATTCCCCCGTATGGGCCACCTTGGAATAGATCTCTAAGTAAGGTGCTTCACTCGTGCCATAAGCTTCCGTGGCCAATTTCCCGATCACCATTTCTCTGGGAATCGATGTCATTCTTTCAAAGGCCGGGTTGACCTCGAGGATCCGGTAATTGTCCGCACTCCGCTGGTCGTCGAAGACCATCTCGTGAAGTGCCACCCCTTCGTTGTATGCAGAGAAAAGGGTTTCGAACCTTTCGCGGCTGGCTTTTGAGATCTCCTCGGCTCTTTTTATCTCGGTAATATCAACACCGACCCCCATTATGAAGGAGCGTTCCTTAGTATCGAACCGTACCATTGTCAACAGAAATGGGATCTCGCTTCCGTCCTTCATGATCAGGGGGGCTTCGATGCTGGCCTTTCCTTCCTTCGTGATATTCTCTATTGCTGTGAGGACTGTTTTCGCGTTCTCCCGTCGGAGCCAAGCCAGGAAATGCTTGCCCAACATCTCCTCTCGGGAGTATCCGCTCACATCCTGGTGATTCTTGTTCCAGCGGACCAGTCGCAATGAATGAGCATCGTACAGAAAGAAGATGCCGGGAAGGCTATCCATGAGCGATTCCGAGAAGGCCATTTCCTTGCCCAGCTCTTCATTCCCTTGGGTGATGGTGTCCAACTGTTGAAGCAGTTCCTCTTCCGCCGCTGCCATCTGCTTATTGAGAGATTGTAATTCTTCGTTGTTCTGTCTCAGCATCAAATCCGTTTTATTACGGTCTGAGATGTCACGAATGGCGCTCAACCTGGCCATTCGCCCCTTCCACGTGATGTCCTTGCCCATGATCTCTACGTCCAAGATATCTCCGTTCTTTTTTATCATCTGGACCTCGTAGGGGTCGACAAAAGGCATCTTGAGCTTTTCTGCCAAGATCTTCCCAGATTCAATCGTAAACAGTTGGGCGATATCCATTCCGATGATCATTTCGGGGGAGCGGCCTATCAGGTCGGATAAGGAGCGGTTAACATCGATTATCCTTCCATTTACACTGATAATGATTCCCTCAAAGGTATTGTCGGCGAGTATTCGGTGACGTTCTTCGCTTTCTCGCAATGCCTCTTCAGTATTACAAGATTCAGTGATGTCCTGAAACGCGCTCAATCTGGCTGTTTTTTCCTTCCAGGTTATCTCCTTACCCCTGGCCCGAAGAAGACGAATGTCTCCGTTCTTCCTGACGGCCTTGACATCAATTGCCCCAGTTTCATTATTTCTGATATGTTCCCTCACCATCCCTCGGGATTCTGGAGTGAGAAAATCATAGACGTTCATTCCCATCAGCTCATTGGGCGCATAGCCGAGGATGTCGGATAGTGCCTTGTTCACATCCACGACCACTCCTTCGATGTTGATTCCGATACCCTCAAACGCATTTTCTGAAAGACTTCGGAAACGTTCCTCGCTCTCTTTAACGGAGATCTCCGCCATTTTTCTTTCAGTGATGACCCGGATAACAAGTACGGCGGATGTCACGGTTCCATTTTCAAATATCGGACCGATATTGGTCTCGTACCAAGATTGACCTTCATCTACTCCTTGGCCGACCAGTTCATAGTGTCCATTTACGCCTAGAGTAAAAACCCTCTCAAGTTCTTCCTCCACACGCGCATGAAAATCAGGATCGATGAATTCGAAAAGGTTCTTGCCGATGGAGTCGATGTTCGGATGGATAGGGTGGTTTATGTCGTTTATTCTAAGATCTCGGTCGACTGTGATTATTATGTCTGGAGCTGTGAGAAGGACTGATTTGTATCGTTCCTCTCTTTGACGCAATGATTCCTCCGCCCGTTTTCGCCTCACCGCTTGTTTGATCTTGTGCTCTAGTTCAGTAAACTGAGCTAGAGGATTTCCGCCCTTTTGCAAATAGAAGTCCGCGCCCGAGTTCAGAGCTTCGATGACTACCTCCTCCCTGCCCCGACCGGTGAAGAGAATGAAAGGTGTATTATCGCCCCTTGACCGCAATAATTTTAGAAACTGCAATCCGTCCTCATCTGGCATTTGATAATCGGACACTATCGCTTCGTAATGTTTAACAATAATCTTGTCTATAGCCTCTCGCACCGAACTCGCAGTGTCCAGATCTAGATCCCCGGACATTTCCAAGAAATTCTTGGTTAAGGTGCTGAGATCCGGTTCATCATCAACTACAAGGACACTTATAGAGGTCGCTGGCATCTGTAACGATATCATAACAGACCATCTCTATTTAAGAGAGGTCTTCTGGCTACCAATTGCCATCATTTATATGATTGAGGTTAACAATGGACAAAATACACAGTGTTCAAATAAACATCGACCAAAGTTATTGCTTGCCGCGGAAACTAGATTACTAGGTGAGTCGGATCGGGAAGATATTCCGACCGCATCTGGATAAAAATCCTTTCGCCATCTCTTAGAGAACAGCTTAATATTCTCATGGTTCGAGTCCCCATTGAGGATATCGCTCCCGGGTCGTTCATTATTATGGAATGTGCATGCCAGGTCTAAATCAACATTTTTCCACTAAATTATCTTCTCGCCAATGCGAAATCGGGATTTTTGGAGGCCCTCAAGTCCAATTTGAATCCGACTCGATTTAGGTCACGAGTTCAATGACGGGGTTCGTCTCCGACCCTAACCCGGTCTTGAATTGACCTGGCTTCATTAAAGCATCAACCCCTTCCGCACCGCAAATTCTGTCTTGCCAAAGGACTGCTCCAATCGACCCGACTTGAATGGGTGAAGATAGACTCTACCTCGATTGATGAAAGAAGTGGCGGCTAACCAAGTCAAAATTGACCTTGCCCATCAAAGTCCAGCATATGCTGTTCGTTCTTGGTGACCATGGAATGATGTCAGCTAGAAGATCTGATCCGCCTAGAATGCAATGTCAAGCGACAGACGGTTATCGGAATTAAGAACGGAACGATACCCTCGCTCCCGATTCCGTCCGATCAACTTCTTCCGGGATGCGGAACCACTACGGGCCAAGGCGGCCAGCTAGTTCGGGATATCGAACACTCTGGTGGGCAAGAGATGACTCAGAAGTGGCAGGCCTCGCCTTAAAATGAAGGTGAGAACCACCAAAGCTTATGGTTAGTCCTTGTGCTCGGTTTCGAAGTCCATGGTTATGGATGTTGGTCCTGCCGAAGACGCAGGTGCAGGGTGAACTTATGGTCACGGGATCGCGTACATCGCGCGGAGCAATGCACCCGATGGATGAACATCTCTTGTTCCTTCAAGACCTTGCAGACCATACAGGTTGCGTAGGTACCGACAAAAGAAACCGAAAATGGACTGGAGTTGTTCTGTTCCCGGACTTTTATTTGATGATCAGATCAGGAACCGTGTAAAAAATTGAGGCAGAGTACGATTCAAGCTGAGAAATAATCAGGACGGTCGAAGATTCGTGCCGGCTTCGTCTGTTTCGATCGGGGGTGTAGTCGGGTAGGTCACAATCGACGAAGTCGGCTAGAGCCAAATGGAATTGTTGGCTCTTGATTGGACCTTCGTTGAATGGAAGAACCGAAGCCGTCGTTATAATGCAATGTGTTCAGATATCATTCCAGAGAATTATGAAATCCATGATTGGAATTCATCCTAACGTACCTAAGTTCCGCACGATCGCTAGATAGCCCCGAATGGCTTTAATAGAAAAATGCCCTGTCAATGTCCCCGATTTTGTTAACTACTCTCCGGAGGAAAATTAATATAATAAAATCGTGGGCCCTCACGTGTTCTTGGATAATTAATTATTTCCTGGCAATGGGTGCGTAATACATCTGATAGGGAGTTTTCTGGTTCATGATGACAAGGCTGTCCGTCACTCTCTTGGAGTTGCCCCTGGGAAGGAATTTTGAAAGGATATAGATGCAGAGGAATTGCTGCTCACTGATTACTATGAGGGACTTGTTTCGACTTCGCAGGCGAAAGCCACATTCCCCTCTGTCAGCTTTAAGGGCGCCTTGTTACTCATGTCGTTGAACGCCGCCAGACCCCGGCCGGAACAAGCATTTCGAAGCGCACTCCCCCTCCGCTTTGCCCCTTTTCCTCGATTACGATGCCTGTGATGGCTAGAATCTCACGTATTAAGAAAAGGCCTAGTCCGGTGTTCTTGCCGAAACCCTTTTCGAAGAGGTGCTCTCTGACCTTATCGCTGATACCGATGCCGTTGTCCTGGTAGACGATGAGCAGGTCCTTGCCAAGCTGCTCAGCACTTAGCCTGATATGAGATACATGCTCCCCGTGGCGCATGGAGTTGTCGATCAGGTTATACGGAACTTTTTCTGCCAACAGATCGGCCAGGACCTCCACTCCCCCGGTGTCATCCTCCATCGTCACGCCGTGAGTATGCAACATCTTGAAAGCATCGGCCATTTGACGGTTAATTGAGACCCAGGCAGGAGCCTTCACACCCATGTCCTGATAGTCCTTCGTAAACGCGATCTGCCTCTGTACATTGTCGGCGGCCTGGGACATCTTGTCGAGGTACGAGACATTGGTAGGATCTTTCTCGCTTCGTTTTCCCAGCTCTATGAATCCACTGAGCACGGTCATCTGATTGAGTATGTCGTGTCGAGTGATGCTGCTAAGTATTCCTAATTTCAGATTGGCCACGTGCAATGCCTTCTCCATTTTGCGACGCTCATTGATATCATGTGTGCCAATGAGCAGTCGTTGTTCACCAGGATAGGTAATTGGTCGCGCTGAAAGTACATGCCATCGGTGCTCTCCGTCCTTACCGTGGAGAGATACCTCCATGCCGTCCACCGAACCTTGACAGGCCAACGCATCCTTTATGGTTTCCAGTTGGGCCGCTTCCACGAATAGATCGATCAGTTTCTGTCCTTGCTCAATTTCCAGCCCAAAGGCCTCCATGGCTTGTGAGTTCGCATCAAGGATGTAAGTACCATCCCAGTTCGCAATGATCAGAGGGAATGGAGCAGATGTGACCACCAAGCGCATGGTCTCCTCGTTCAGGCGACGTTCTTCCTCCGCCTTTTTTCGGTCGGTGATATCACGCACCACGGCCAACACCATTTGGTGACCTCCGATCTTGATCAAGTGGGCATTGATCTCGACCGGGACCACACTCCCATCGCTACGCTGATGCACCTCTTCGAACCTGCCCATGCCTTCCTTTCCAATACGCCGCGATGTCTCCCATGATCCAGATTGTTGAACCTTGGATACGAGGTCGGCGGGGGTCAATCGCAGCAATTCTTCGCGCGAATATCCAAGCATTAGTCGGGCTGCCTCATTAACGTCTATGAACACGCCCGGCGTAGCGTCTGGATTCCACTCATTAAGATAGATAGCATCATTTGCATCGTTAAAGATCTCCCGGAATTTCTCTTCGCTCTCGCGCAAAGCCTTCTCGATCAAGTGACGGTCGGTCACGTCCGTTAATGATAGAACCATCTCATGAGGACCGATGTGGCTCCCCGATACAAGGCAAGTCCGCTCCCCTCCATTTCGAGTGAGTATCTTCATCTCCAGATCGGAAAAATCCTCAGCCTTGCGAATAGAATGATCGAGCGTCTCAATGTCCTTCTGGTTGAAGTAGAGTTCAAGATTCTTCCCTTCGACCTTATCCTCTCCAGTGATCTCCCGGAATCTACCGTTGGCCTCTTTGATCCTTTGATCATCGGTCAGAACGGCAACCATTCCTGATTCCGCTTTCGAGAAGATTGTGTGATATCGCTTTCTTTCATTCTCCAATCTATTGGAAAGGTATGCCACGACCAAGGCTATGAGGATAAAGATGACCGTGCGGATTACGGCCTGCAATACCAGATCGGCCTGTGGGTTGTAGTAGGCGCTAAGTCCTAGATAGATCGCGCTCAACCCGGAGGAAAAGAATGCCCCCCTCCACTTATACCAGTATGCGGCCAGGACGATTGTGAAATAGTATACGTTCTGAAAAACGATCGTGGTTCCCTTGGACATGAAGTAGATGGTGATCGCCACATCTATTATCGTGCTGAGAGCTAGCAGAGAGATAACGAAGCGCTCATTCAGATCGGAGAAGTTCCCAGGTGTTTTCTTTCCCCCATACAATAGCAAACCCGCAACACGATGCTCGGTATTGAATGATAAGCATGTCGTCCTGATTGTTTGATAATATTCTGTGGATGAGAACTATTCCGGCCCAATCATCTTACCTGAACGATCAGAATCCAGGGTCAAGGAATAGCTCCTGGTAGATGTCTGTACTAAAAAATTACACAGCTTCCCGGTTATACAGATGAGTTCCATCCTCTTGATCTTCTTGACTGAATTAGACGATCCAATTATCTCCTTTCATAGATCCTCCTAACCCTTATGCCCCTGGCATCCTAAAAGGTTGGATGAGTTCCCTCATCTCTCTCAATCTCCGATGTGGGTCGAGAGCGGTCAATCTGTAGATCATCCATGACATCTATCAAAGGTTCTTTTCCTTCAGTGGGGGTATGGCCATGAATTTGGCCCCTTTTCCTGGCAGACCTTCCTCAGTGATGGTTACAACAGTTATGGAAAGGATTTCTCGGGATAGAAACAGGCCAAATCCGTGCTCACTGCCTGAACCTTTTTAAAACAACTTCTCCTTCTTTTCCAAGGGAATGCCGATGCCATCGTCCTCGCAGACAATGGCCGTTGAACCGTTTCGTTCGTTCAAATAGAATCTAATGGTTGTAACCTTAGTGCCATGGATCACTGCATTTGATACCAGGTTATTGAACACATTTTGTATGAGCGGGTCGGCGAAGATATCGGTCCCGGAAGGGATATCGTTCATGACACGAACAGAACCAAGATGGCTTTCTGAAATGCATCTGTCGATCAACGCATTGACATCCTGCTAGGACGGGGATTTTACACCGATATCCTCGTATGTTTTGGTGAACTTGATCGTGGCTTGGACCGTTTATATCCCGAGAGATTTTAGCAAATAACGGTATCCGCATCAGCGAGGAAGGAGTGCAGGCCATGGGTGCGAAGTTCATACCGACCATTCCACAAAATAGTATTCGATTGTTATGTCGCGGCCCTCATACCGACGAAAGGGCTACACATGATCTTTCCCTCACGTATCATCAAACATTAGAAGTCCATGTGTGTCGGTCATTTGGTCTTCCAGGGGTCGTGCAACAATGATAGTTGCGAATGATATGTTGTAAAAAACCTCGATCTTATTCCGATCACGTCTTGATCGCGAACATGAAACCTTGCACAATAATTATAGAAAGGGGAAAGGGTTTGGGGCCTTAACTCAGCCCCTACACAGCGACCTGAGCGACATCTGCCGTTTTCATGCTTTCGACATGTTCCATTTCGTCGTTGCTCATCACCGTGTTAAGGTCCAAGAGCATGACCAGCCGGTCCTGCAGCTTGCATAGTCCGGTCAGGAAGTTCGTGTCCGTCCCTCCGGTCAAGGTCGCTGGGGGAAGAGATATGCTGGAACGGGGAACGCGCATGACGTCCTCGACCGCATCCACGATTATCCCGATCTGGGCATCGCCGATCTCGGCGATGATTATCCTTGACGCGGAGGTGATCCCTTTGTCGCCTTCGATGACGATGTTCAACCTCTTCTTGAGATCGATCACTGTCGTGATCTGACCCCGCAAGTTCAGCACCCCTTCGATGAAAGAGGGCATCTTCGGGATCTTGGTGATGTCCTGGACCTTTCCGATCTCTCGGACCTGAGAGACCTTGATGCCGAAGGTCTCCTTGCCGAGCTTGAAGGAGACGATCTGCTCCTCGTCCCCGGTCAGCTCCACTTTCTCCTTTTTCTTTCTTGCCATGTCCATCACCTTACCCGGATGCTGTGCCGACATTGCGCTTGCTCAGTGCTTCCCTGACCTTGGCCGGTACCTTCTGCTCATCTACCTTGCCAACCACCCGCTTGGCGGCTGGCTTGGGGACAGTCGACTGGCTCCTGGGGGCTTCTGCCCTCGGTTTCATCGCTTCCTTGCTCTCCTCGCCGATCTTGAACTGACCGGCTACCTTCTTCAGGTTGAGGGCCATTTCCGACAGGGACTGAGCCCTGGCGGTCATGTCCTCCATGCTGGCGGTAAGCTCTTCGGTCGATGAGGCAGATTCCTCGGAAGCGGATGCGGTCTCCTCGGCCACTGCTGCGATGCCGTCCACGGACTTGGCGGCCTTCTGCTGACCTTCCTTCTGTTTCTCCATCATGGCGGAGATGGTAGCGACCTCCTTGGATGTCTCGGCAGCCATTATCGAGATCTCCGTGAACGCTTTGCCCGTCTCGTCCACGATCATCAGGCCCTCGGCCGCGGTCTTGGTGCCGCGCTTCATGGACTCGACGGCCTTGGCGGTCTCACTCTGAACTTCTTTGATCATCTTAGCGATACGTTCCGCCGCTTCGCGAGAGTCCTCGGCCAGGTTCTTGACCTCTTCGGCTACCACTGCGAAGCCCCGCCCCTGTTCTCCCGCCCTCGCCGCCTCGATGGCGGCGTTCAGTGCGAGCAGGTTAGTCTGGTCAGATATTCCGGTGATGACCGAAACGATCTCACCGATCTCCTCCGAACGCTTACCCAGGATCTCGATGACCTTGGCCGATTCGTCCACCACCTGGGAGATCTCCTTCATCTTCGTTACTGTCTTATCAACAGCGATCTTTCCGGTGCCGGCAGAATCGTTGGCCTTCCCGGCCGCCTGCGAGGCCATGTTGGCCTTGTTGACGACCTCGGTAACGGAGGTGGACATCTCCTTCATTACTTCAGCGGCGTCATCGACCTGGGTTGCTTGGTTCTGCGCCCCCTTGCTGATCTGTTGGATGGCGGCCGAAACCTGTTCGGTCGAGGCGTTCATTTCCTGTGCCGACGAGGACAATTCCTGGGAAGTGGCGGCGACCACATCGATGGACTCGTTCACCTGCGTCAACAGATCGACCATGCTCGTCCCGATCTTATCCAGCGATTGTGCGAATCGGGTGAAGTCGCCCTGGGTCTCGATCTCGACCCGGGCGGTCAGGTCGCCACCAGCGTATGAGTCGGCTATTCTCATGGCCTCATTGATCGGTATGATAACCGAGTCGAGAGTATCATTCACTCCCTGGACTATCTTCCGGTAGTCACCCTGGTGCTTCGATGCGTCGGCGCGGGTGGCCAACTTACCTTCCACTGCGGCCTTGCTGAGCATCACTGCGTCTGCCACCAGGTTGTTGACGGCGTCGATGCACTGGTTCAGGTTGTTCTTGATGACGTTGAAATCGCCGTTGTACGTGTCGGTGATCTTCGCCGGTATCGCTCCCTTTGATATGTCATCGACATACTTGGCTGCCACATTTAATGGTCCGATGACCGCGTCCAGAGTTCCGTTCACACCTTCGACGATCTTCCGATAATCCCCCCGATGCTTCGTTGCGTCGGCCCGAGTGGCCAGCTTGCCTTCAATGGCAGCCTTACTGAGCATTCCGGCATCGGCCACCAACGCATTCACCGCATCGATGCACTGGTTCAGGTTGTTCTTGATCGTGTTGAAATCGCCGTTGTAGTTGTCGGTGATCTTTGCCGGTATCGCTCCTTTGGATATCTCGTCGACATACTTCGCCGAGACATTCAGTGGTCCGATAACTGCATCCAGCGTGTCGTTGACTCCCTGGACGATCTTCCGATAGTCGCCCTGATGCTTCGATGCATCGGCGCGGGTGGCTAGTCTGCCTTCCACGGCTGCCTTTGACAGAATTCCAGCATCGGCCACCAACGCGTTGACGGCATCGATCGCCAGATTTAGGTTGTTCTTGATCGTGTTGAAATCTCCGTTGTAGTTGTCGGTGATCTTCGCTGGTATGGCTCCCTTTGATATGTCATCGACATACTTGGCGGCGACGTTCAATGGTCCGATGACAGCGTCCAGCGTGTCATTGACGCCCTGCACGATCTTCTTGTAATCGCCCCTGTGTTTCGTTGCGTCGGCGCGGGTGGCAAGCTTTCCATCAACTGCGGCCTTGCTCAGCATTCCAGCATCAGCCACCAGGTTGTTGACCGCGTCGATCGCCTGGTTCAGGTTGTTCTTGATGACGTTGAAATCGCCGTTGTAGTTGTCGGTGATCTTTGCCGGTATCGCTCCCTTTGATATGTCATCGACATACTTGGCGGCGACGTTCAATGGTCCAATGACAGCGTCTAGACAGTCATTGACGCCCTGCACGATCTTTCTATAATCTCCCTGGTGCTTGGAGGCGTCGGCGCGTGTCGCCAGTTTTCCTTCCACCGCTGCCTTCGACAACATTCCAGCATCAGCTACCAGATTGTTGACGGCATCTATGCACTGGTTCAAATTGGTCTTAATGACATTGAAATCTCCGTTGTAGTTGTCGGTGATCTTTGCCGGTATGGCTCCCTTGGAGATGTCGTCCACGTACTTTGCCGAAACGTTCAGTGGTCCGATAACTGCATCCAGCGTGTCATTGACTCCCTGGACGATCTTCCGGTAGTCACCCTGGTGCTTCGTTGCGTCGGCGCGGGTGGCAAGCTTTCCATCAACTGCGGCCTTGCTCAGCATTCCAGCGTCAGCCACCAATTTATTGACTGCGTCGATCGCCTGGTTCAAATTGGTCTTAATGACATTGAAATCTCCGTTGTAGTTGTCGGTGATCTTCGCCGGTATCGCTCCCTTGGAGATGTCATCGACATACTTCGCGGCGACGTTCAATGGTCCAATGACAGCGTCCAGCGTGTCATTGACTCCCTGGACGATCTTCTTGTAATCGCCCTGATGCTTCGATGCATCGGCTCGCGTCGCGAGCTTACCCTCAACCGCTGCTTTTGATAGCATCACCGCATCAGCGACCAGGTTATTGACGACATCGATGCACTGGTTCAGGTTGTTCTTGATGACGTTGAAGTCACCGTTGTATGTGTCGGTGATCTTCGCCGGTATCGCTCCCTTGGAGATGTCATCGACATACTTCGCTGAGACATTCAGTGGTCCGATGACCGCGTCCAGCGTGTCATTGACTCCCTGGACGATCTTCCGGTAGTCACCCTGGTGCTTACTGGCGTCGGCCCTGGTTGCCAGTCTTCCTTCCACGGCCGCCTTCGACAGCATTCCAGCGTCTGCCACAAGATTATTGACGACATCGATGCACTGGTTAAGGTTGTTCTTGATGACGTTGAAGTCACCGTTGTATGTGTCGGTGATCTTCGCTGGTATGGCTCCCTTGGAGATGTCATCGACATACTTGGCTGCAACGTTTAAAGGCCCAATGACCGCATCAAGAGTGTCGTTGACGCCCTGCACGATCTTTCTAAAGTCGCCCTGATGCTTGGTCACATCTGCACGTGTGGACAATCTACCTTCCACGGCCGCCTTCGACAGCATTTCAGCGTCCGCGACCAAGGCCTTCATGGCCTCCCTGGCTGCATCAGAAGTGGACGAACCCGTTTGATGGATGCTACCAATAACTGCTATGAACTGTCCGTCCTCACCGAACATGGGCTTCAGGCTTGCCTTGACAGTGCTGGTTTTTCCTGACTTGTTGAACACTTCGGTCTTTTCTATCGTATAGGTATTACCAGCCGATAGGGTCTCAACCATGATCTTCTGCTTTCTTGCCATTGGGGAGTCGAATATTTCGGAAAGGTCCTTTCCTCTGGCCTCTCCCATATTATAGCCGGTCAGCTCCTCCATTCCTTGGTTGAGAGCGATGAGTGACAGGTCATCTTTCAATGCGAATACTGGCATCGCGAGGCAACCGATGATATCCTTCAACATCTTAACCTTAGGATCCAGGTCCATGTTTCTCTGGGACTCATCGAGCGTGCTTCTTTCCTTGTCAGTTACCTTCGTTACCTTTTTCGATCCGTCAATTTCCATGATGCAGTACTCCTAAGCTAACGGTGACCTGTCCCTGACATAGCATCGAAATGTCGATGTCTCGGACAGGAGTTGCAACAAAAAGACAACTTATCTTAATAAAGGAGAAGAGACGGCAATCAACGTTGATAATCATCAAATGAGCACGGGGCTATTTCAAAATTCCAAAGATCCTTCTCCATATCAATTCTGAGTTTTGATTCTCATTATTATATAAAGTCCGGTCGAAATCTAACTCCGGCCTGATCAATTGTGATCGAGATCCTGTACGTCGATGATGAAGCCGATCTTCTGGATATAGCAAAACTGTTTTTGGAGAGATCGGGTGATATTCATGTCGATACGGCACTTTCCGTTCGCTTAGCGAGGAATAAGATGGAGCAGAGTCGATATGATGCGATCATATCCGATTATCAGATGCCTGAGATGAGCGGCATCGATTTCCTGAGAACATTGCGTTCAAAAGGCAACAAGATCCCGTTCGTCCTATTCACCGGTCGAGGTCGGGAAGAAGTGGTCATCGAGGCTTTGAACTCTGGTGCTGACTTTTATCTGCAGAAGGGGGGTAACCCCCTTGCTCAATTCACCGAACTGGAGCACAAGGTGAAGGATGCTGTCCGTCGCTACCGGGCGGAGCGGGCCCTAAAGGAGAATGAGGAAAGGTTGAGCAAGGCTCAGATCATCGGCCTGACGGGATGCTGGGAGTTCAAATGGGACGTTGACGGGGGGCAAATATGGGGCTCCGGGGAAGCATACCGCATATTTGGGATCCCCCGACCTGGTGACGGCCTCATACCGCTAACGCAAATGGAATCATGCATATTGCATAGGGATCGCGCACACCAGGCGCTCCAAAATCTCATCGAGAAAGGAACAGAGTACAACATAGAATATGAGATCATCCCGCCCGATGGCGGACCCATTAAAAGTATCCACTCAATGGCCGAACTGGTCCATGACGAGGACGGGCATCCAACCAAGGTTGTAGGAATCATCCAGGACATTACCGAGCGTCGGGATTTCGACAGGCATGTGCACCGTCTGAACCGGGAGCTGGTGGCGATCAAGGAGTGCAATCGTGTGCTAGTTAAGGCCCAGACCGAACAGGAACTGCTGGACGATATCTGCCGCATCGTCTGCGATGAGGCCGACTATCGCATGGCCTGGATCGGCATGGCCGAACATGACGAGGCCCGTTCGGTCACTCCCGTGTCCTGGAGCGGATTTGATCAGATCTACGTCAGCAGAGTAAAAGCCTCATGGGGTGAGAGTGAGAGAGGGAATGGCCCTGTCGGAATGTCCATCAGGACCGGAAGGACGATTTTCATCCAGGACCTGGCGAACGACAAGCGGATGGACCCATGGCGGGAGCTGGCACGGAGGAATGGTTATCGGTCCGCCATTGCCCTGCCCTTGCTGGATTCAGGGGTAGCCTTCGGAGCTTTCATGTTATACTCCGATCAGGTCAACGGATTCAACGCCGACGAACTGGACCTACTTGAGGAGATGGCAGGAGATTTGGCCTTCGGCATCCTGAGCATCCGGGAACGGAAAGAGAGACAGGATGCCCAGGAAGCGCTAAAGGCCAGTGATGTGCGGTTTCGCACATTGTTCGAGTCCAATGGTGACGCTATTTGGATCGTCGACCAAGAGAATGGCCATACCATCGACGTTAACCCGTCAGTGACTCGCATGTATGGATATTCCCGGATGGAACTGATCGGTCTGGACATCAAGACCTTAATACCAGAACCGGAGAGGACGTGGCGGATACTCAACTCAGAGAGGATCTTCATCCCGATCCAGTATCACCGACGCAAGGATGGTAAATCCTTCCCGGCCGAACTCACGATCAACAGATTAGTCATCACCGGTCGGAGAACCACGGTGGTCACGGTCCGGGACATTTCCGAGCGGCTGCGGGCGGAGAACGATCTCAGGGAAAGCGAGAAACGTTTCCAGAATCTGGCAGACAACACGTTTGAGGGTATATCAATCAGTAGCGAGGGAAAAATAATCGATACGAACAGGACCTTGTCGGACCTGCTAGGTTACCGGGGTGAGGAACTGATCGGAAGGGACCTGTTCGAACTGCTATCTCCGGAATCCGTGAAAACCGTAAGAGAACGACACAAGGCGGGTTCTGAGCCTCTTGAGGCAGAGATGATCAAAAAAACCGGAGATGTTCTGAACGTTCAGATCCGGGAAAAGAACATCGTCTGGAAAGGGAGAGTCGCCAAATTCGTTGCGGTAATGGACATCACCGACCTCAAGAAAGCGGAGAGATATTCCCAAGAGAGCGAGATGCGATATCATGGGCTCTTCGATAGCACGATCGAAGGGATCGCCGTACACCAGATAATTCAGGATGCCGGCGGAGTACCTTGTGATTATAGGTTCCTGGACGTCAATCCGGCGTTCGAGAGGATGACCGGGTTGGAACGGAGCGAAACGATAGGAAGAACGGTGCGAGAGGTGATCCCCGACATTGAGCCATCCTGGATAGAACGCTATGGTAGGGTGGCTTTGACCGGAACGCCCGATCATTTCGAGGATAGGGCGGAAGCACTAGGCAAAACCTTCGAGGTCTTTGCCTACAGGAACGCCCCGCAGCAATTCACCACAACCTTCAACGATGTGACCGAGCGCAAACGGACCGAGCAGGCACTCCATGAGAGCGAGAACCTGCGTCGGGCAATCTTGGAAAGCGTCGGAATCGGACTGGCTTATTGGGACGTTGACGGCAAACTCATCCTGATGAACTCCATCGCGGCAGGACATCTAAGAGGTATTCCTGAAGATTTCATCGGGCTTAACATCAAGGAGATCTTTGGCGAGACATTGGGGCAGACCTATCTGGAACGGATAAAGCGGTCCACGGGTTCGGTCAGACCGATCGAGTATGAGGACTCAGTGGAACTGCCCGGAAAGACGTCCTGGTTCTTGTCGGTTTATACCAAAGTGATGGGTACCCATGGAGACGAGGGCGGGGTTCTGATATTGTCACATGATATCACCGCGAGAAAGAATATGGAGGAAGCGCTGAGGAAGAGCGAAGAGCACTACTCGAAGCTTCTGGCCACAATTCCTGACATCGTCATCGTTACGGATATGAAAGGAAACATTGTTCTGGTGAATGGACCAGCTCTGTCGGAAAGCGGTTACAAATCGGACGAGGTCGTCGGACACCCTCTACTCTCGTTCATCGCACCGGATGATGTGAACAAGGCCCTCCACAACGTCGAGAAAAGGATCGAAGGAATGATGGGGCCGATCGAGTACGACCTGGTCATGAGGGATGGGAGACATGTAGCGTTCGAGGTCAATGCAGATTTGTTCCGCGATTCCTCTGGAAGACCTGCCGGGCTAGTGTTCATCGGTAGGAACCTGACCGAACGACGCCAAATGGAGATGAAATTGAGTGAGACGAATAACAAGCTCAAGGTCATGACCGGGATCACCCGGCACGACATCAAGAACCAACTTATGTCTCTCGAAGGGAACTTGGCGTTGGTTAGGAAGGATCAGCTGGACCGGTCGTCAATTCAGCGTCTTCAGAAAGCCGAGCAGGCGGCCAAGCAGATCTTCGCAATGATCCAGTTCACCAAGAGATACGAGGACATCGGCGTCAAAGAACCTACTTGGCAAGATATCAGAGAATTAGCGGAGAATAGTTCAAAAGGTCTCTTTCTTGGATCTGCTTCGATGGTGAACTGCGTTCCAGCCGGGACGGAAGTTCTGGCCGACCCTCTGATCGCCAAGGTGTTCACCAATCTGATCAATAACGCACTACGGCATGGTGGCAACGTCACCACCATTCGATTCTATATCGAGGAACATGACGGTGTTCGATCCATCGTTTACGAGGACGATGGTTCTGGCATATCTCCGGACATAAAAAATAAACTGTTCACCAAGGGGTTCGGTAAAGACCACGGCCACGGCCTCTTCCTATCCCGGGAGATATTGTCCATCACTGGTATCACGATCGCCGAGGAAGGCATTCCAGGGAAAGGGGCTAAATTCGTTATGACCATTCCAGGCAGTGGGATAAGAGATTCTGCATAAACGAGTTCATGAGGGAAGCCTAACCTGCTTTTTCGAACGGACCAAGATCTCAATATGCTCGATATTGAGTTTAATAAGAAAAGAAATCCCATTCGATTTATGAACATAATTGGATCCACCAATATTATAAGAGCTTTCATTCGAATGGTGAACTTTTTATGAGTCGGGCTTCCATTTATAAGTCCTATCAAAATGGAAATGCAGAAATCTTGGGGTCTGAGACATTCCCCATCTTGAGAATATTCAATTCTGATCGAATATTTGCAACCAAAAGAGTCACAAGGGTCTGATCACTTTCATTGCACCCTCGTCAATCTCTATTAATTGATGATCATCAAGAATAGATGGAGACCGTCCAATGAAGCAACAAGAGAACAGGCAATTCGTCAACCTTGACGTTTACTACCAAATCTATAACGAGTCAACCAAGGGATTTTCCAAAGAAAAATACTCCACCTATGCTGAAGCTCGGAAGATCGTTGATGAGGATCGTCAGGTTTGTCAGCAAAAGGGCATTGAATCTGAGCTTAGCATTTCCTGGTACGAGGATCCTAAAAAACATTATAAGATCATGGGAGAGCTGATTAAGAGTTATCACAAGTCAGGCATGTTAGTTGAAGATCCAGTTGTGGTCATGGTTCATCGAACGAAAGAATACCAGATTCTACCTGCATCTGAAGACACTCCAGCCCATTGGCTAAAGAACCCATATGTAAATTTCGGACCTATGGAACCAATTGAGAAGCTTGTTAAAAGATATCAAGGAATGGATCTGCTGGAAAAGGCGAGCTTCAAAACTAGTGATTATTGAGCGAGAGGCATCGCCTAATCAAGTGCATCGTTCTCCAGTACCATCAGGGTAGATGTCGCTTTGGCGATCAATTTACCGTTTTCCGACCTTACCTCAGCTTCGCCCATCATCAATCTTCTACCTGGATGCACTATTTTTCCGGTTGAGATCAGCCTCTCCATGCCCGGTTGTCTAAGGAAGTTGATCTTCAGCTCGGCTGTGATAGAATAGTGATTTTCGTCCATCAGGGTCATGGCTGCCATCCCATTGCCGCATCAGCGATGGTGACAATAATCCCTCCCTGGACAGCACCGATCGAATTGGCCATCATTTCGTTGCAAACTAATTCGATTACGATCTTGCCATTTTCAGCCTCAATAACTTTGAAACCTATGAGGTCTGCAATAGGGTGGGTGGGGGACAGACCCATTGGCCATTCCCTGGTAATACTGTAATTTATCCATCATGCTCGTCCACTTTAGTCAGATGAATATGAGAGTGAAATAGATTCTTTTCTAGGCCAAATATATTATGAACGTGGATGGATACCCACCCCATCATGCCTAGTACTGAAAATACGTCCCCTTCAAGAAGTCGTTGAGTGGATTGTCGGCCACTGCAATCGGCATTGTGGTAGGGATTCTGTTTATCGTCACGATGATAGCAGATTCATTGCTCATTGTCTTTGCCCAATTGGAAATCGGTGCTTTTCTTGGAGTTTTGATTTTGGTCTTCGGAGCCTAAGGTGCCTGGTTAGTTTTCGACAAGTATAGGCTCGATGCAGCCCTGAAGTGAGCCTAAAATATTGTTGTCTCGCATTTGGAATCAAAGAAAGGTATGTCAGGGCAATTTGGTCCGTTTTTCAACCCTAACGGAATTTTTCTCATCAAGTCCCGCAGTTCACTCATGTCTATTTTGGAAAAATGCAGGTTATTGTTCAATCCAATCCTAGCGACCATTTCTTACAGTTTAAGTCCATTCAAAGAGAATAATTGTCTTGACCCGTCTATTGTCAGGAATACGTCATAGTATGATGATGCATTGGAATACCGTTCCACTATGAGATTATTTTGTGCTTCCAGTCTATGATACATGGTCAAGATCTTATCGGCCATTGAGTCGTGATAAGGTTGAAGGTCATAATATTCTTGGAGAGAAGAAATGAATTGAAGTTTGTTATTATTATCCTTATTAGAGTGGTTTCCTTTCTGAAGGATAATAGAAAGTATTAGGATGGTCTTCGACCGAATGCTGGAGATGCTATTTCGACTTCATTTCCTTCTTTTAATAACAAGACTATTGCACATTTTGATGGTGCCCATGGTAATAATCAAACCACTGAGTCATCATCGCTATGTATTTCGATGCCAGTGTTGATAGTGATCGATACCTGATCTCTAAATCTGCAAAAGTCTTGTCAATCATTGATTTTCAATATCATGATCAACATCGCAAACGAGTGTTTATTGTGTAACAATGGCTGCTCAAGAACACCAAGAAGAGGACGCTAAGGGCCGATATGATGCCAAGAATCCAAGGATTTCCTGCCGAATAACACGTAAGGGAGAACGGACGCATAGATGAGATACGGAATGGAGGGATGCCCTCCGAACCATCGTTCTTCTAGGGGCGGGCATCATCGAGCTCAATGAAGTCAAGAATAACAGAGCGGTGAAGTACGCGGATGACGAGAGGATCAAAGAAGAAGATTGGGAAATTTAAACATATAAAGGCGGAAACGCAAGGTGGAGGTCACGCTAAACATATGCCTAGGGAGTTATCAACCCATCAACCGGAACTAACAAAGGAACATGTCTGAGCAGGTTTTCATATTTTCAAAAAAACGATGCCTTTTTAGACCAGGGGCCCACGTGAACCCATGAATTGTCGTGCGATCTCTGATGTTAACCATTGGTGAATAATGTAGGTTCATTGTCCCAGAAATGTCGCTGAACTTTGCACATTCTCATGAACGAATATCATTCCGATCTCTCAAAATAGCTCAATGACCGATTCGAAATTGGATTCGACGATAAGTCTGTTAAATCATTATCAAGGAATCGATCAATTTGAGATGAGGACATGGATTCTCATCTCAGAGGTGTTTCTTAGACCGAACTGAGGGTCAACGATTTTCAATATGAAATGAACACAATCATTCTGGTCATAATTATCCAATCAAACACATTTTTTTCTTTGACGATATTCCCTTGACGGTGTCAGGAACTTGACATGATGTTCTTCACGATTACGATATAACCGTAAGGAACTGGAAATATCAGTAATAAAAACAATACAATTCCTCACAATATATGATTTAGAATACGCGCTTCATTACAAGATCGCCCCGCAACCAAGTAAAATATCCTTGATTTTTGACAAACGCGATATTCGCCCTTTTTTTAGAGTGGCCAGCAGGTTTTGAATATTCCCATATATAATAGGCGTGGTCGCCGTCCGGCAATCGGACTTCTGATTCTGGAACACATTATATGGGGTAATAATGATGAATGACGCTGAGAGAAAAAAGTCGACTGGAATATGGAAAAAAGGCAGAATTGGAAGGGGGTTTCAACATTAGAAACATTGTAGTATACTATTTATTCCACATTTTATTTAAATAAAACTATATTTACTTGCGATTCTCCTATAAGCAGGGTTTCCGGAATCTTTAGAGTTCGAACTTACGGGTGATCGCCGACCTTGAACAGGACATAGGACCGATCACCCTCAATAGGGTATGATATTCCTCAGGCCCTTGTGAATGTTGAACAATAATATTAATCGCTATTTCCAGGTTTTGGATTGGTTATCATCGTCCTTACGGTCACGATGACACGATAGCTCTGTTCTATCGACAATAATGAGCGAACCTGCAAAGATTTTTCCTCTGATCCAATACTGCCATTCGGAGCGGTGGAGACCTTGTGTCTGAGAAAAGACATGATAACCGATGGAAAAAAATGTGAGATGGTTGGTGATTAATGGTCAGACCGGTTCAATGGGACGGTGAACGAACATTCGTGAATACTCTTTACCGCTTCTTACCTTTGAATCGTGCGATGTACCGATCAAAACAACGATCAGACCATTTTTCCTGGTAAATTACATTACATTTTCATGTTGCAGATCCTGTGATCCGTAGAAGTGCCGACCCATTCCGACCTTGTCATCGATCGTTCAGCGTCAGCTCGCCGATCGATGTATCTTCTCTCGGTCGTGACCTATTGGCGCAAGAGCGTTGCGATGATGTCTTTCCCAAACATCATATTAGACCAAAAAATCTGATGCAAAATGATAGATCTCCCATCAAAACAGAGGTAAGAGAATCTCTCCTTGTCACATCTTCCCATCGAATAGAATGTGTATATGCGGTACTAACTTGCCCATACCCCGGTCTCTGGGCTGTCGAAAATGAACTCCTCGCGTATTGAATAAGGGACGACGATGCCTTTCATAGAAATGCTATGGGGATGGTAAACGAAACTGGTCAGTTAGTTGAAAAGTTTACTCCCTCGGGTAAATGGTACCAGGCGGTTCCATCTTGGGCCTAATCTGATCGAAGTAGGCGAGCAATAGTCCGTTCTTTGATGGGTTTAAAGATCGTAGATGTGGGATTGTCGATCTGTTTAGGGGGACATCGCACACGTCTCACTCCCCTTCCCCTGAGGTTCCAGTCTAATCCGATCGCTTTACCGATCCTCTCCTCTAGCCCGTTCGACACAAAGTGCTACTCGGGCCGACCTCCTGATATCTCAATATCTTTCATCATATCATCCTGTTCGCACGGTCGATAGGTATCGATCGAAGACTTCCCCAACATGTTATGATTGGGAAATGAATTGGGGCAACTCACATAGGGGAACGACCTCACTGCCTGCAGGATGACGTCGGAACGGTTGCGGAACTCCTAATCCATCGGTGATATCATCGAGGTCCTTCACCAGTTCGATCGACATCTAGAGACTGACCACGGTCGTATTTTAATCCCATCTCTTCCCTTCTCTGATCTGGTTAGGGGCAGAAATGATACCGGAATTTACGTTGAATGAGGTGGTATTGGATCTTACCGGATCGAAAGGACATCAAACCCTTTCTAATCCGGCCTTGAACTTTGAGCCACCGGCTATTATCAGTGAATTTACGTTTCTCTAACGAAATAATATTCTATTATCATTTATGTTTTCTGGCAGTTGATGGCCTAGGAATACAATTTTTCCAGACCACTCGGTTGCCATTGAGACCAGATGGGATAAGGGTCTGAGAAAGGTCATAGTTACCAATAGAAAAATGTGACTTGGTTTATTGGAAATCGATCAAATTTGTTCAATAGTGCATTTAACAGGATTCTTCGTTCTCGGACCTGCCAAATTCCATCATCGAACACGGATCAATCTTCGTCTTCAACACAAGAAATCGATCATTCTTACCAACAATGTACATCATGGATTCTTACCACTACAGATCCCCTTGCCTCATCAAAACTCGAGTTCATACTGATGAGAGGGAACATTTATGATCGAGAGATCGCATGATATTATCTCTTTTCTGTTAACATGTAAATAACACATGGAGTGGCAAGATCGAGCATTTTTCATACGAACATACAAAGAATAGAAATATCGAGATTAAGGCACATAAATTCCATGATATTACAATGATGAAATCAGGTACTGATACAAAATAAGCATGCGATCAGGAAAGAAACAGTGATTTTTAAAAGAATATAGATATTCGCCATTTTTTTAATGTGGCCAGCGCACTTTGAATACCTATGTATATAAAGGTTGTTCTAATTTCAGAAATGATCCGTTTGCACACGTCGCGGTAAATAATTGCGAAAACCCAGGCTAAAATAATTTGATCTTTTTCCATCTTTCTCCATTAAGTAGAGCAAGAATAACGCGCATTTTCCTCACATACCCATTCTATTATCGATTTTATATCTATAAATCTATATTTACTTGCGACTCTCCATTTAAGGGGGTAAAAGGGAGAAAGATGTGACATTTACAATAAGACCTGTCCCATTTCGATCTTCGAACCAAAGATTGACAGGACCAAAAAGATCGGGTGATATCATGAAGCGTTCTTTATAGGCCTTAACGAGGAAGAAACTTAGACAGGAGAACGAACGACTCCTCAGAGGATGACATCATTGAGGCTCGTGAGATAAGGCCCGGGATATCGGTGAGCCTATCTGAGACCCCTTCGAAGAATATGAACCGTATTATCAAAAATATCGTTTGCTAAACGGTTGTGCTCGGGAAGGGAAGCAAGAGAGGTCGGGAGAAAGAACCAGAACTGCAGAGGACGTTGGCAAGTCGATGGTTCCTTTATGACGATCCCAAAGCAAGTGCATTTCATGTCGTGAATCGGTGATTTCCAGCGTTGGTCTTTAAGCAAGATCTCCAGGGAATAGGTGGAAGAGAGTGCGGATGAGGTTAGCCTTGAGACCTTCACCAACGATTTCAACGATTGATTGATCCATCCTTCTTAGGAAGGGAAATCCGGCATTCGGTCGGTTTAAGAAGGGTCAAGGTCTCTCCACAGCAGAGACGGAAGCTGCGCTACGAATGATAACGAGTTCTCCGCGACGCTGTGCTGCGAAGAACCGAGTTGCCTCAACGCCATACTGCCTTGCTTCCCCGAATAGGGCAGCCAGATCGCTCTGTACCGCCGCCGTACCAAAACAGGAACATGGGGGTTTTACTGGAACATGTAGTGGGCCCAAGGAGATTTGAACTCCCGACCTTCCGGTTATCAGCCGGACGCTCCAACCAGACTAAGCTATGGGCCCTTTTTCTGGTTGAGTTCAGGGAATACCGAGGGCTATTAAAAAGCTTTCTCTGCCATTGGTCGTTGTGGCACTGAAAATGACCCTAACTCTAGACCTTCTCGCTGCACGCTGCCTGGCGCCGACCATCTCTTCAACTGGGGTATCGTCGCGTTGGCGATCTCCCTCGCCCTCTCCTCGGGAATGGCCATCTTCTTGACCATGATCCTCACCGAGTTCTCGATCATCCCGTGCATGGTCGCTTCCGGATTCGGTGTACTTGCCGTTCTGGAAGCAGAACACTGCAATACTCCTGGGTCTCCTTGCCGTTGGCAAGCGTGCCGAAAAGCCCGTTTCCCATCAGCATCCCGCAGCTCTGACAACGAACTTCCTGCTCCATGGACGAAAACTACGTGATTGCGCTATTTAAATGCCGTCTCGGATTGAAAGTGTCCTGAACGATTCCGGAGGAGCGGATTCCGCCTGGACGATGGGCAATAACTATATGCCGCACCTCAATACCTGAACGATCAACATGGCTGGCGGTCTGAAGAACAGGGGCAAGACCAAGCAGGACGTCGACGAACGCCGTCAAGCGGCGGAGGAGTTCACCGGCGCCAAGCTAGCGTCGATATCGCACTACTCATTCGACCCGATCGTGGCGGAGAAGAACATCGAGAACATGATCGGATGCGTCCAGATCCCGCTCGGGTTTTGTCGGTCCGATACTGATCAACGGCAACCACGCCAAGGGCGAGTTCCTGGTGCCCATGGCGACGACCGAAGGTGCGCTGCTGGCGTCCGTCTCCCGTGGCTGCAGCGTCATCACATCGGCCGGCGGTGCTGACGTCGTCATCGTCAAGGACGAGATGACCCGGGCGCCGGTCTTCCGTACCGAGGGAGTCAAGCACTGCGCCCAGGTCGCGTGCTGGGTCGACGATCATTTCGACGAGATTAAGGACAGCGGCGGAGAGCACCACCAAGCACGGCAAGCTGCTGAAGGTAAGGGCGTTCGCCTCGGGCAAGAGCCTGTACCTGCGGTTCTCGTACGATACCGGCGATGCCATGGGCATGAACATGGCGACGATAGCGACGGAGGCGGCCTCCCGCCTCATCGAGGAGAAGACCGGCGCGACGCTGATCTCCGTTTCCGGCAACATGTGCACCGACAAGAAGCCGGCGCGCCATCGACGCCATCGAAGGGCCGGGGAAAGGTCGTGCTGGCCGACGTTACTATACCAGCACGCAATGCTGGAGGAGAAGCTGCACACCACCGCTGCCAAGGCGGCCGAGACCTGCTTCCGCAAGAACCTGGTCGGTTCCGCGTTAGCGCTATCGTACGGATTCAACGCCCACATGGCGAACATGATCGCGGCGCTGTACCTGGCCACCGGGCAGGACCCGGCCCAGGTCGTCGAAGGAAGCATGGGCATGACGACGGCGGAAGTGGTCGAAGACGGGCTCTATCTTTCCGTGCGGATACCGTGCGTCGAGGTCGGGACGGTGGGTGGTGGCACCCGGCTGCCGTGCCAGAACGAGGCGCTCTCGATGATCGACTGCGTCGGTCTGGGAAAAGCAAAGAAACTGGCGGAGATCGTCGGCGCGGTCGTGCTGGCCGGCGAGCTTTCCACGCTGGCGGCGCAGTCCGCCGGGGAGCTGGGCAAGGCCCACAAGGCGCTCGGTCGCTGAACCCGGAAAAAGTAAAATAGTCTCATAATCATCGCATGCCACCATGCCAGTAATCAACTTCAACTTCAACGACCTGGTCGGTCTGCTGGGCAAGGACCTGCCCAGCTCGGTCGTGCTGGAACGCATCCCGATGATCGGAGCGGACCTGCACGAGTTCGACGCCGCCACCGGCGAGACGTCGATCGAGTTCTTCCCGAACCGGCCGGACCTGTACTCGGTTGAAGGTGTGGCTCGTGCGCTGCGCGCGTTCCTGGACATCGATCCCGGGCTGCGAGTTTATCCGACCAAGGATTCTGGCATCATCCTGAAGGTGGAAGACTCGGTCAACGAAGTGCGTCCGTACGTCGTCGCCGCCGTCATCAAGAACGTGGTAATGACCGACCAGATCATCCGCTCACTGATGGAGCTGCAGGAGAAGCTGCATCTGACCGTTGGACGGAAACGGGTCAAGGTCGCCATCGGCGTGCACGACCTGGACAAGGTCACGCCGCCCTTCGTCTATAAGGGCGCCGAGCCGGACAGCATTTCATTCATCCCGTTGGCCAAGGACGTCTGCATGACCATGCGCGAGGTGCTGGAGAAGCACGAGAAAGGCGTCGTGTACAGATCGATACTGGAAGGCAAGCCGCTTTACCCGGTCATACTCGACGTTAACGGTGACGTTCTCTCGTTCCCGCCCATCATCAACGGATGTCTGACGACGGTGACGACGGAAACAAAGAACATCTTCATCGACGTCACCGGCATGGACGAGGTCACCATCAGCGGCGTGCTGAACATCGTCACCACGTCCATCGCCGAGAGGGGTGGGGATATCGAGACGGTAACTGTTCTACGTGGCAGAAAGAAGGAGACAACGCCGAACCTGGAACCCGGCCAGTGGAAGATCGACATCGCCGCCGCCAACAAGTGGCTCGGCCTGGACCTGGACGCTGACGGAATGGCGAAGTGCCTGGCCCGGATGGGTTACTCGGCCGAGGGCAAGGGCAAGAAGCTGAACGTCCGGTCGTCCGCGGTCCGCATGGACCTGATCCACCCGAACGACGTGATCGAGGACATCGCCATCGGTTACGGTTACGAGAACTTTGGTAAAGTCCTCCCAAGAACGCAGACCATCGGCTCGGAACGGCCGATCGAGAGGGCGGCCGACCTGGTCCGCCAGCTCATGGTCGGCTACGGTTTCTGGGAGGCGACGACGTTAACACTGACGTCCAAGGACGACCAGTTCAGGCACATGCGGGTGCACGACGAAGAGGTTGTGGAGGTGCTGAACCCGGTCAGCGAGGACCACACCTGCCTTCGCCTGCGATTGACGCCGTCATTGCTGGCCGTGCTGCGTAAGAGCAAGCACCGGGACCTGCCGCAGCGGATCTTCGAGGTCGGCGACGTCGTCGTCGAGTCGAAACGGCGTAAAAACCTGGCGGTCATGGCAATTCATTCGAAAGCCGGTTTCACCGAGATGAAATCGGTCGTTGAGGGGGTCATGCGCGACCTCTCGGTCAAGTTCGACCTGGAGCCGCTCGAGTCCGGCATGTACATCCAGGGACGCGGTGCGTCGGTCGTCGTGAACGGCAAATGCGTCGGCTCGTTCGGCGAGCTGCACCCGGAAGTGATCACCGCCTTCGAGCTCGGATACCCGGTCATCTCGTTCGAGGTGAACCTCGACGTCCTGGTCGATGGCAAGGTCGGCAAGCTGTTCTGAGCGCAAACGTCTTAACTGAACATCTGTTCCGGCAATCCAAGCCGAGGTAGCTAAGCCCGGATTACGGCGCCAGCCTTGAGAGCTGGTGGTACCCTGTACCTCGGGAGTTCGAATCTCCCCCTCGGCGCCAACTTTTACTTCCACAATTTCGACACGGTGGAGACCCAAGGCTGAACTGGTCTAGGAACGAGAAAGCATCGCCCATCAATCAATCCAGGTCAGCTTCGATGTTGCTCGCCAAATTCATTGGTGACCGATTTGAGTCGTCGGGGTATCGACCGGAAGGGAGCGATGGCCGATATCACAGCTCATTTCTGTTCGTTCTGGTAGAGCTTGGCCGATTGGATGTCCACCATCCCCTTCATCCAGGCGGTCTCGTAGTAGAGGTTCGTCCCATTGGCGTAGAACCCGGCACTGACGAAGACATTTCCCACCCGGAAGGCGTAGTCAGCGCTGTACGATATCATGCCCGCGCTGTCGTTGGGGCCGAAATTGGTCTTGAGCACGCAGCCCTCATCCCCCAAAGATATCGGGTCCGTACCGCTGTCCTTCCAATCATTGAGCGTTCCGAGATACTGTTCATGTGCCAGCCCGGTCGAGTTCCACGACTCCACAAAGATGCCAAGCTGCACGGTGGTCCCGTTGTACGAATAGACATAGGCGCTCTCGGCCCCCCAGTTCCATCCCGGGGTCGCACCGGTGGTGTTTTCGAAGCTGTTGACGATCGAAGTATTGACCGTCCAACCCGCTGGAAGGTCGGCCTTGGTCAGCACTATCGAGTCCGGTCCAGCCTTGATGGGCCGTTGGTTGTACGGGCTATGAACGACCATGACATAGAACGCTCCCGAGACAATAACGATGGCCGTCACGATGATGGCTACTACCGCGACCCTTTTCTTCACCACTATCTCACCGATACTGAATTCATCAAAGACATGATTATTAGAATGTTACGGGGTTGGTATTGATTTCCGAGCGTTCCGCCGTCGATCCTTTCACTTTCCTTAGGTCTGGTGGTGTCTGTGCTTCCAATCTCGAATCACCCCTTCACGCCATCCGTAGTGCATTGATACGAAAGCCTGATCTTGATAAGTAATATATAGGATAATTCTCCTATATAGGAATACATTCCTAGCGGGTTGATTTGATGGCAGAACTTCCGTTCATTGTGGGAAAGCCGGCGGTCGGTGACTATTTCGTTGATAGAAAGGACGAGATGACCCGCCTCATAACGCTTGTCGAAGGAATACAAAACAGATCTTCGAGCAACACCGTGCTGATCGGATTGAGACGAACGGGAAAGACATCGATCCTGCAGAATCTGGTATCCATTTTGGAACCTAACCAGAAGATCATACCGATCGTCGTGAACTGCTACGGGATGGGATCCAAAAGCAGGCTGGCCAAGATACTGGTTGACAATGCCATAGAGAACTACGTCGGTAAGACCGGCGACAGGGCTTACCTTAAGAGGTTGACAAAGATCATCAATGAGGCGGTCGAACTGACGGCCGGAAGGATCAGCGAAATCCGGCTGGCCGACTTCAGTGTAAAATTGAAGGACAACAAAATAGAGGATGATTATCTCCTTGAAGCGGCCCTGCAGTACGTCGAAATCCTGGCCCAAGACAAGGACGCTTACTTCGTGGTGATGATGGACGAGTTCCAGGATATCATCGGATGGGGTCAGGACACCCTGAAAATGATCAGAACCGTAGTACAATCACAAGACCGTGTCTGTTACATCTTCGCAGGTTCGGCGACGACCGTCATGCATGATCTGGTCTACAACCACCGTTCACCGTTCTACAGGCAACTGGTCGAGATTCCGGTCAAGAAGATAGACCAGAAAATCGTGAGCGAATACATCCGGGAACGGCTATCACTGGTCAAGATACGGATCAGCGACCGGATCGTGGAAAAGATCGTCGTACTCTCCGATGGATTTCCGGATTATGTGCAACGCATCGGACTCGAGCTGTATCTGTCGGTCGGAGAAGGGGGGTTGATCGATGATGATGCGGTCGAGAAAGCTTACGAGAATATCGTTATCGGTCTGGACGGTGAGTTCGATAATTATTTCAAATATCTCTCTCCGCTCGAAAGGGAGATACTGGTCGCGCTCGCCAACGGCAAGATCAAACCGAGCGAGGTAGCCAGGGAGGTCCGGAAACCCCTGGCGAACATTTCAAAAACGCTGCTGATGCTGGTCAACTACGGCATAATCGAAAGGCCGATGATCGGCCAGTACCGGATATCCGATCCAGTGTTCTGCGACTGGCTGATCAGAAGGTTCAAGATCATCTCATAAGCATAGGAAAATACGCCTATGTAGGCATTGTATCCTATGTATTTTCCACCCTTTGTTCAATTTTGGAACGTTACCGCAGGTCGGTTCCTAGCCATTTTTGGACTTATAACAGATTATTAATACTCAACGGTGCATTTGTTGATATGGTGCAATGGTGATTGCATGGTAGACTCAACAAATACACAGAACGATCTGGGGCACGACCAGAATTTCAAGGAGAACGTGCGCCGCCAGCTGGAAGAACGGGAGAGGGCGGTAATGCTACGGAAGGCCGGCCTGGAGGGACCATGGATGGACATGGACCCCATGGCCATCGGCGCCCTGCGGTGGACGGGAGGGATCGTCGGCGCGTTCCTGCTCGTTTTCGGCGGGATATGGATGCTGGCAATACTGGGCTACACCGTCCCCTGGTACTCGGTGTTCCCGATCGTCGCGATCATCAGCGGGGCGGCATTCCTGATCGCCGCGATCGTCACCCGCCGGTCCCTCAGGCTGAGGTGAGCTGAATGACCGATGTGACGATACGCGGCATCGACGACGACGTTTATGCCAAGTTCACCGCCGAGGCGAAGAGACGGGAGCTGTCGATCGGCGAGCTGACCACCATCGTGATGCGGGCGCTGGTGGAGGACGTGGGAACGACCAACTACCGGATCGGCAACCTGGTGGCGCTGGAGGTGACCCGCAAGGACCTGGAGTCGCTCAAGGGCCCGGTCATGTTCCACAACATCAAGACGCTGGAGTTCGGGGAGGACATCGACTGGGACCTTTTCGACAAGAGCGTCATGTCGATCAAGAACGTCGGCCGGGTGCTGATACCGGGGACGCTCACCCGGTTCCAGGTGCTGACCAAATGCGGCAACGTGGGGGAGGTCCGGTCCAGGAGCTGAATCGGCCCTGATCTTGAAGAAAAAATCACGATGATCCAGCGAAAACCGGGAAGACAGCGGAGACGGAAATATGGAGGGAATGGCGATCGAGGTGAGCGGATCGGTGAAATCCTACGGCGGCCTCACCGATATCGACGGGGTGTCGTTCGATGTCCGGACCGGAGGGGTTTTCTCCTTGCGGGGCCTGAACGGCATCGGAAAGACCATGGCGGTTGAGGTCATGGAGCGCGTGCTTTCGCCCGTGGCCGGCCAGGTGCTCATGCTCGGACTCGATGGGAAGGTCCAAGGACCTTAGGGAAGACCATTTTGTCCAGAGGTCAGACCATTTCCGTTTTTCTTATCACTGACCGCGACGGCAAGGATCGACCGGCCAAACCTCCCGTTCGCTCAATGATCACGCATGCCTGATGTTCGTGTACCCGGATATCTCCGAGTTCACCGTGCACAGGTCCTCCGTGCTCAGCTTGTGCACGTCATTGTTGCCGGTCATCCGGGCGTAGTCCCTGAGCTCCTCGTTCGATACCCGCAGGAAGTGCTCCACCTTTCTGGCCGAGATATCCACGATCAGCCTGGCCCGCAGGTTCGGGTCCTGGGTGGTGATGCCCACCGGACACCGACCGGAATCGCAGACCCGGTACTGCTGGCAGCCCACCGCCATGATCGCCGCCGTGCCTATCGCCACCGCGTCCGCCCCCATGGCCAGCGCCTTGGCGAAATCCGAGGAGACCCGCAGACCGCCGGTCACCACCAGCGAGACGTTTTCTGCCCTCTGCTGGTCCAGGAACTTTCTGGCCCGGTGCAATGCCAGTAATGTCGGCACCGACGCCGAGTCCTTGACGAACTTGGCCGAGGCGCCGGTGGAACCCGGCCGTCCGTCCAGCGTGATGAAATCCGGTTCGGCGTAGAGCGCCACCGCCATGTCGTCCTCGATCCGTCCGGCCGCCAGCTTGATCCCCACCGGTCTTCCGCCAGAAACGTCCTTCAGCATGTCCACCACTTTCTTCAGGCCCATCCGGTCCCGGATCTCCGGGAAGCTGGCGGGACTGATGATGTCCACTCCCTCGGGCTTGCCCCGGATCTCCGCGATCTCCTTCGTGACCTTTTCCGCCGGCAGCAGCCCTCCCATTCCAGGTTTCACCGACTGGCCGATCTTGATCTCGATGGCGTGGGAACGCCTCAGGTTCTCATCGGTGACGCAGTACTTGTTCGGGACGTATTCGAATATGTAACGGTAGGCGTTGTTGAACTCATCGTCTATAAGGCCGCCCTCACCGGAGCCGATGGCCGTCCCCACGGCGGCGCTGCCCTTGGCCAGCGCCACCTTGCACTCCCTTGAAAGCGCACCGAACGACATATGCGTCACGTACACCGGCATGTCCAGGACCATCGGCTTCCTGGCCTTCGGACCGATAACGGTCGTCGTGTTCACCGGCTCGTTCTGGTTCAGGGGTATCTTGGCCAGCTGCGCCCCCAGCACCAGGATGTCGTCCCAGGAGATGACCCTCGCCTTGGTGCGCATCGGTTCGATCAGCGTCTCGTTCGTGGTCGACATGCGGTGCACGTCCGGCATGCGGGCCTCGGTCTCGTCGCTGTTGCGCTGCCAGCGGGCCAGGTATCCGCCGATCTCCTCCTCCTCCAGCATGACCTTGAGGGTGTGGACCTTGCCGCAGTGGGGGCAGGTGACCATCTCCTGCAGCTGCTGGGGTGTCTTCTCTTCCACCAGTTTCAGGTGGGACTTGTCCGAGTCGCAGATGTGGCATCTCCAATCGTCGGGAAAGTCCTGGGGATACGTTCCCGGTTTTATGTTGGTGGAGGAATCGCCCCGGTCCACTTCATACTCGAACACATGACAGACATTGCATCGATACTTTGGCATCTTGTTCCTCCCACTCCACCTGGACAGGGCTGTCTATTTTGAACCGCCAACGCTTATATCTTTCCGAAGAATGGAACGAACGGAAGTAGCCGTCCGCATTTCCATCAGGTCAGCTTTATATTCTGACAGGTGCAATGCTCATACAGCTCGGTACGGAGGGGATGGACCGTTTGTGCAAGTACAACTATAGGGGCGACCGTTGCGCCCACGGGATGATCAGTTCTGCCGCGTGCGTCGGCGAGGAGTTCTGCCATCACGTCAACGTCACGCATCACCGCACCTACCATGACAACTGTTCCAGGGAGCACTGGTTCGGTCTGTACTGCGCCCGGTACCGGCGCTTCTTCTGCGCTGGCCTGACCAATTGCGCCTCCGCCCAGGACTACTTCCGGTACCATGGCCCGGTTCCGCGCCGGGGTGGACTGATGCGCTGCGACTACCTGACCGCCGACGGCAGATGCAGCGGAAGGTACGAAGGTCTGGGCTGCATCAAGGATAAGTGCCGGACGGAGAGGCGCTGCCTGTGCCAGTTCTCGACGCCGGAAGGTTCCTACTGTCTCAAGTACCGGCTGTTCGAGTGCGTCGGGCCGGACCACTGCGGCACGCTGGAGCAGTACCGGGAATTCGTAAAACAACGGCGGGATAACGCCCGCGCCTAGAACCTTTCGAAGTAAAGTTCCTTGTTGATCCGGGGCACCATGGCGGCCAGGACGGCCGACTCGGTCAGCTCCTGGCGGTTCAGGACGCCGTTGGTCAGGTACCCGATGGCCCCGCCCTTCTGGCCGATGTTCTCGCCCACGATCTTCTCGGCGAACACCTCGCCCACGGTCGATCCCTTGAGCAGTTCGGCCTCGATCATCGCGGGGTAACGGAAACCGGGCCCGGTGCCGAACGTGTAGCGCCCCATCTTGTCCAGGATGGCGCAGTACTGGACGTCGTAGATCCCGTCCTCCCGGCGGAAGAGGCCGGCCTCGATACCGACCCCGATGTCGGCGTTCTGCATGACCTGCCAGGCCCGCTCCTTGGCGCCGCGTTTCACGTCCTCCTCCCAGGGCTCGTCCGGCACCGAGGTGCGGGTGACCGAGCCTTCGATCTCCAGCTCCTTGAAGAACCGGGAGAAGACGTTCCGCACCGCCTCCACCTTGACCGGGTTAACCGAACCGACGTGGACCACCAGCGGCCGGTTCAGATGCCCGTCCAGATCGACCTCGCCGTCCAGGACCCGGGTCGAACTGATGGGGCACCAGTCGTCCGCCAGCACGTGGCCGATCTGCACGATCATGAGACGTTTCAGTCCGCGGCGTTCGCGCTCGGCATTGATGATCGCGACGTTGCCGATGGTCTCCGGAGAGACGACGATGGCGTCCAGGGTGCTGTCCTTGGCGGCCTCGCCCTAGCGATGTGCCGATGACATGAACGAAATAAGGCTTGCCCTTGGTCTCGGCGTATTCGATGACGAGCGGCACGCCTTTCCACCATCGGCGTCATCTTGAGCTTGTGCTTTATGGCGTACTCGTCGGACATGAGGCCGATGGCCACCTCGTCCCCTACCTCGAACGCTTTGTCGAGCAGGGCCCGGTGCCCTTTGTGCAGGACGCTGAACGTTCCGCCTACCGCGACCTTCATTGGAATTCCATCAGAATGACCGCAATTATCAGGACGACGAAACTGACCACGTAGAGCACCATCAGCTGCTTCTTCTTCTTCTGCATGACCTCTTTGTTGGAGCCCCCGCACTCCTCGGAGCAGAAGCGGTCCTCGCCCACGAACGCCTTGCCGCACTCGCGGCAATGTTTGTGCTGGGCGATCTTGTCCTTGAATTGCATCGAATTTGTAATGTCAGGCCCTTAAAAGAACTTTGCCAATCAAATCGCCGTTAGGGCGATTCGGGCATGTCGCCGATGCCGGTCTCGCAGCGCCGGTCCAGCTCGTTGTTCATGATGACGATGCAGTGATCGGCGTGGTAGGAGATGGGCCCCAGGCAGATGATCCCCGGGGTGTGCCTCAGGAGCTCTGACTCCTCGTCGCTGGTCAGGTCGGTGTGGTCGCTCAGCACGAAGGTGACGTCACCCTCGAACTTCTTGTCCCGAACGTCGTTGCCGTCCTCCTTCAGGTAGACGATGCTGTGATTTCTCCGCCAGGCCGTTGATGACGTCGGCGAAGTTCCGGTCGGAAACGTAGATGCCGGGAGAGCTCTTCGTCTCTCCCTGGCCGGTCTGCAATAACGCGTTCCTCACCAGCGCGCCGGTGCTCCTCTCGTCCGGGTTAAGGTACTTGAGCTCGTTGCCCACCAGGCGCACCGTCCGGGGCGGATGCGGCGGTCCCTGAAGAACAAGATAGACTTCCACGTCGCGCCGCAGCTTGTGCGACAGGAAGAACGCCGAGTTGATGCACCGCAGCATGATGTCCAGACGTCCGGCGCCACCGGCCATGTCGTCCAGCTTGAAATCCCCGGTGGTGACGGCCTTGTGGCCGACGATCACGAACCGTCTCACTCCAGACCCTCCATGCCGCCGGAGCCGGCCTGCTTCATCAGCTGCTTGCGCAGCTTCCGGTTGCCCATGAAGCCCTTTCACCGCTTTCTTGGAGTTGTTGTACTGGTGGAGCAGTTCGCGCACGTCCTTGGGGTCGGTCCCGGAACCGCGCGCGATGCGGACGATATGGTTGCCCTTGATCAGACGGGGTTCTTCCATCTCCGCCTCGGTCATCGAGTCCATGATGATGCGGTACTTGGACAGGCGGGCCTGCGATTCCTCGACGTTGATCTTGTCGGTCATGCCGCCGGACATGCCGGGCAGCATCCCCATCAGCTTCTTCAGCGGGCCCATGTTGGAGAGCATCTCCATCTGGTCGTACATCTCGCGCAGGGTGAACTTCCCGGACATGATCTTCTTGGTGGTCTCTTCCGCCGCCTCCTCGCTGATGTTCTCTTTCGCCGTCTCAAGCAATGACTGCAGGTCGCCCATGCCCAGCAGCCGGGAGATGAACCTCGTCGGAATGAACGGGTCCAGGTCCTCCAGGTGCTCGCCCACGCCGATGAAGACGATGGGCGCTTTGGTGCGTGCTACGGCGCTCAGCGCGCCGCCCCCCTTGGCCGTGCCGTCCATCTTGGTGATGATGACCGACGTGACGCCTACCGCGTCATGGAACGCCTGGGCCTGGGGACCGGCCTGCTGGCCGACGGAGGCGTCCAGAACCAGGATGCGCTCGGTCGGCTTGGCGACCGCCGCAATGTCCTTGATCTCCTGGATCAGGTCCGCCTCCAGCGCGTGGCGGCCGGAGGTGTCGACGATGATGATGTCCTGGGTCGACAGCGCCTTCATGCCCTCGGCGACGATCTTGGCGGCGTTGGTCTCCCCCGGAATGCCGAAGAAGTGGATGCCGACCTTGTCCGCGATCTGCTTCAGCTGGTCGTACGCCGCCGGACGGTACACGTCGCCGGCGATCAGCCCGACCTTCATGCCCTTCTTGTGAAAGTAACGTCCCAGCTTGCCGGCGGTGGTGGTCTTCCCCTGCCCGTACAGGCCGACCATCATGATGGTCTGCTTCTGTATCGGCAGCGCCCGCTGCTCTCCGAGAATCTTCACCAGCTCGTCGTTGATGATGCGGACGACGTGCTCGCGCGAGCTCTTGCCGGCCGGCGGCTTCTCCGTCAGCGCACGGCGTTCCACCTCCTTGGTGATCTCCAGGACCAGCTTGACGTTGACGTCCGCCTGCAGCAGCGCCCGCTGTATGTCCTTGGTGATCTCCTTGACCAGCTTCTCGTCGATGTTGCTGGCGTTGACTATCTTCTTGAGCACATCACGCAGCGATTGGCCAAGGTTCTCGAGCACCATTTCAAAGACCTATGTCCGCGGTAGGGTTCGAACGGTAATAACCTTTTTGCGATGGAATGCGGAACAAGAATAATCCTGAGAGATTGGGAAAAGGTTTGGGAAGGGCTAGCCTTGTCAGAAGGGATGGGATGCACTCTGAAAACTAGCCCAGACCTTCCCGATAACTACTATCGTTTACAGAATATTTATAGCTTTCTTAAATTTAGGTGAGATGCGATAATAACGAGGGTACCGCATCGCCTCTCCGGATGGCATTAGATAAAAAAATGGGGATGGAAAAGGTTTGAATTGGTTTCGGCCTACAGGTAGCCGGACTTCTGAAGGGTCATCAGGTCTTCGGTGCTGAGCTTCTCGCCCTTCTTGAACTTGTCAAAGATCTCTTCCGATTCCTTCATGGCGGAGGATTCGTCCTTCTTCTTCCTCGCCTTGCGGGCCTTCTGCCTCAGGCCGGTGATGATCTTGTCGTAGTCGTGCACCTGACGGATGGCCTCGATGTGCCGCTTGTGCTCATCGTCGGCCTTGACCTTGGTCTCGATGAACTTCTCCTGCGATCCGTCCGCTTCCTTCCTCAGGGAGTCGGCCTTCTCGTAGAGCTGGATCATCGCGTCATGTTCCGCCTGGGCCTTCTCGGCCAGTTCGGAGACGAGCTTGTGCTGCGCCTCGGCCTGGTCCTTGGCCTCGCGAAGGTCGTGGATCGCGCCCTTGACGTCGGAGTTCATCTCCAGGGACTTCTCGCGTTCCTTGATCTGCATTGAGAGGGACTTCATCAGGTCGACCAGTTCCTTCTCCTTCTCCTTGGTGAGGGAAGAGGTCATCTGCTTGAACTCGAGGGCCTTAAGGTCCTTCTTCATGCGCTGGACCGAGGGTCCCTCGTGAGGAATGGTGTCCTTCTTGAGCTTGGTAACGTTCTCGTTGAGCTCGTTGACCTTCTTGTTCCATTGGTCGCGGCTTTCCTTCGAAGCCTTGACCTGTTCGTTCAATGCGTCCCTAGTCTCGCGGTGCTTAGCCGCTTCTTCTACCAGTTCACGGACCTTTGCGTTCAGCTCATCTCTCTTTTGAACCCATTCTTTCGTTTTCTCGTTGAGTTCATCCCGGAGCCGCCTGTGCTTCTCCGCCTCGTTGTTGTTGAGCTGACGCTTCTGGTCGAGGTCCTCTAACAGTTCGGTCATAAATCTCACTCTCAATTGTGCATTTGACAATTAAGGCGAGTTGGACATAAGGCAGACTATTTATAACTCTTTCGATAAGCTTCGATATTCCGTAGCCTGAGCCAGCCAGCGTCTTACCGGCCGTCGCCCGGGGTCGTCCTCGAGGCTGTCATCCTCGTCGTCCGGGGGCAGGTCCTCCTCGCGGTGCTCGACGTCGATGTCGTGCCATCCGTCGTTCGGGCGAGCCCAGCGTCCCGTCCTTCATCTGGAACTTGACCTTGAGCTTCCCCTCCTCGTAGAAGACGGTGGCGCTCTTGACCATGGAGACGTAGTAGTTGACCCGCTTCCCGTTCTTGGTCAGCTTCCGTTCGGTACAGACCACCAGGCCCGCCGCCTCCAGATCCCGTATCCGCCGGTAACAGGCGGCGATCGGTATGCCGAACTGGGAAGAGATGTCCTGTGCACACTTCGAGACCCGCACCGTGGCGACCAGTATCTTGACCGCGTAGTGGTCCGTGAGAAGCTGGGAGGCGCTCAGGAGGTCTACCATGTAAACCCCCAATCGTGGAATGAGAATAAAAAGGCACCAGGCATCTTTTCGGGAACGCGAAATCTTGACCTCCTCGGCAAGGGGTGGCCTTGGACGCCACGTTCGGTCGCGTTCCGTTGCCTCGAAGGTCTGAAGTCTGGTTCATGATGCTCCTGATCGCTTCCGGTCGGTCGCTCAGACCAGGGGCATCAATTTGGGGCATTCATGGCCGTCCACCTGGTCTATCTCCAGGTGGTAATAGGGCGTGTACGGTTTCTGGCCGCACATCAGCACCGTCCCGTTGATGCACTCCAGCTTCAGGTGCATGGTGGCCTGGTTGGCCAGATGGGGGAGCGATTTGCTGATCGGGGTGGCCTCGGCCACCACCAGGTGACCGCCGCGCCTCATGGCGTCGATGTGATGGAACGTCTGCGGCAGCACGTCCCCGCCGTAGGTCGCCTCCATCGAGTCGAAACCGAGGATCGACAGGTACGGCGCCGTGGATTTGGAGAGCATGTACTTGAGGGAGTCCCAGCGCAGGTCGTGCGAGGCGTCCGTTCCCTCGATGGCCCGCAGGAACGGGTAGCTGTTGCCCGACTGGTTGCTGGTGTCGAGGATGTTCAGCCCCTCGGACATGGACGCCTTCTCCAAGCCTGCTGAGCATCCGCTTCTGGATATCGTCGTAGTCAAGCGAGTAGAGCGGGTTCCAGACCAGACCCCTGCCTTTGGAGAGGTGGTCCACGATGAGCGAGTTCTCGAGCCACTGCACCGTGCTCTGGGGCACGCCCTGGTCGATCTCGATGCAGCGCCATCCCGCCCCGGGGGAGGCCGCCCATGACCTTGTCCAGCGCGGAGCAGCCGAACGAAATGGTGCGCTGGTCCGGGTCCGGGACCGATACGTGCGTGCCCTCCGCCGACGGCAGGGACTCGCTCTCCTGGTCGAAGACGCTCAGACGTCCGCCTTGCAGTGTGAGCATGTACTTCCAGCGGTGTATGCTTCCGCCGCGGAGCTTCTCGATGATGAGCTGCCGGATGCGGCGGCCGTTCCTCTCCTCCGAGTTCAGGATCAGCACGCCGTCGCCCAGGTAGTCCATGATGGACTTTGCTCGAGGTTTCCAGCACGTAGATGATGTTGGTATCGGAATGTTCCACCAGGTCCTTCTGCAGCACGTTCATGATCCGCTGCGCGCTGATGCCGTACACCTCGGAGAGCGCCTCGATGGAGTCCAGGATCACGAGCGAACGTTTCGGCAGGTTGTTCTCGGTGATATCGTACGCCAGTTCCAGCTCCGGCAGCATCGTGCCGATGTCCAGGACCAGAGATCCGTCGGGCGCGATGACGTTGTAGTCGTCCTCGTCCTCGTGGTCTATCTCGCCCGCCTCGACCTGGCCCTCGAGCTTGTTCAGCTCGGTCCGCACCACCGAGGGATTGGAATCGGTGACGGTGAGCGCCCGCAAAAGGTTCTTGGTGGCCCTCAGGGTGGCGTCCTGCTTCGGGTTGAGCTCCTCCTTCTCCACGGTGGTGGTCTTCTTCAGGAAGGCCTTGCCCGCCTTGAGGATCTCGTTCCGTTTCGCCTTCTCCCTGAGCCAGGGGAACTGGCGGAAGAGCGCTTCGTCGGATACGCGCATCGATAGGTAGTACTCGGGCTGTTCCTGGGACAGCTCCTCGATCAGCTGAAGGGCGAACGTGGTCTTGCCAGTTCCTGCGTCACCTTTTATTATGAGGGAGTGACCGCCGGGTGACCTGAAGAAATCAAGAACTTCCTTTGGTATTCTCCCATTGCCAATATCAGCGCACAAATCGAACCACTCGAAGCAAGAACCGACTCGCCCCACTTAAAGCTTCCCGGCCTATTCTCAGTCCAGCTAATGAAAACAGTCGGTGTGCGATACGCTGGTGCACGGATTTACTTATCAAACCGCATAGGCTGATGGCCGGGCCCGACAAGGTTTTATGCGGAGTCGGGCATTGCACCTGTCTATTAGCTACACGGAGCTGAACTGATGCTTCTTTGCCCATTGGACTACCGCTACGGGCGCGACGAGATGAAGACGATATTCACCGAGGAGAACCGTCTCCTCACCCAGCTGAAGGTAGAGGCGGCCCTGGCCCGGGCCCATGCCAAGCTCGGCAACATTCCGAAGACGGCCGCGGACGAGATCACCAGGAAGGCCGACCTGAGCTTCGTGAGACCGGAGCGGGTCAAGGAGATCGAGGACGAGACCAAGCACGACGTCATGGCCATGGTCCGTTCGCTCTCCGAGCAGTGCTCCGGGGAGGCCGGACGCTACGTGCACCTGGGGGCGACGTCCAACGACATCGTCGACACCGCATCGGCCATTCAGATATCCCAATCACTGGACATCGTGGAGAGGGACGTGGTCCATCTGATCGGCACCCTGGCCGGGCTGGCCAAGGAGCACCGGGACACCATCATGATGGGCCGTACGCACGGCCAGTTCGCCATCCCGACCACGTTCGGCTTCAAGATCGCCGGCTACATCACCGAGATGATGCGGTACCAGGAACGGATCTCCGAGGCACGGAAGCGGTTGTGCGTAGGCAAGATGTCCGGCGCCATCGGCACCGGGGCGGCCTTGGGCCCGAAGGTGCTGGAGATCCAGGAGCTGGTCATGAAGGACCTCGGACTGGGCATCGAGGAGGCGGCGACCCAGATCGTCTGCCGCGACCGCTATGCCGAGCTGGTCGCGATCATGTCGATGCTGGACACCTCCTGCGAACGGTACGCCACCGAGGTCCGCAACCTGCAGCGCTCGGAGATCATGGAAGTGTCCGAGGCGTTCGACAACGAGAAGCAGGTGGGCAGCTCGACCATGGCGCAGAAGCGCAACCCGGTCATCTCCGAGAACCTGTGCGGCCTGACCCGGATCGCCCGGGCCTTCATCATACCGGCGATGGAGGACATGGTCCTCTGGCATGAGCGCGATCTCACCAACTCCAGCGCGGAACGGTTCATCCTGCCCCACGTCATGGTGCTGACCGACGACATCGTGACCAAGATGGACACGGTGTTCTCCGGGCTGGTCATCCACAAGGACAACATGCAGCGGAACCTGGACTCTTCCCGCGGCCTGATGATGGCCGAGCCGGTCATGATCTGCCTGGTGGGGAAGGGCATGGGCCGTCAGGACGCGCACGAGATCGTTCGCCGCGCGAGCATGGCGGCGGAGGACCAGGGCAAGACCTTCAAGGAGATGCTCCTGAAGAACAAGGAGGTCAAGACCCGCATGACCAAGGCGGAACTGGAGAAGGTGATGGACCCCTCGAACTACGTCGGGGTGGCACCGCAGATCGTCGATTCGGTGGTGGCCAAGGCGGAGGCGCTGGTCTCGCCGAAGAAGGCGTCAAGGAAGAAAAAGTAGGCCTCGAGATTTTCGACCTGGACAGGAAGACCGATTACCTCTTTCCTGTCCATATCCATCCGCTTCGGATAGCGCTCTTATTACCGCGCATTCCCAATTCGAATCTTACGGGCAAAGATAGATGAATACAGCACAATCGTACTCTGCGATACGATTGTTCCTCCCCGACAGTTGCTTCGATGTTCTCCTCGTCGACGATGAGCCAGGACTTCTGAACCTGGCGAGGACGTACCTGGGAATGGAGCGAGGCCTGCGAATCATCACCGCCTCATCGGCGCAGCAGGCCATGGAACTGATCACGTCCCGCCATTTTGATGCCGTGGTCTCCGACTATCAGATGCCTGGGATGGATGGGATCGAGCTTCTCAAGCGGGTAAGGTCAAAACGGATCAACGTGCCGTTCATCCTCTTCACCGGCCGGGGAAGGGAGGATGTGGCCATCGCGGCCCTGAACAACGGGGCGGATTTCTACATACAGAAGGGCGGTGAACTGGTGGCTCAGTTCGCGGAGCTGAGGAACGCCATAATGCACTCCATCCACCGGAAGAGCGAGGAGGAGTTGGTGCAGGGCATCGTCGACAACGCGCCCTGATGATCATGATCGTCGACGAGGAGCGGCGGATCCAGACGTTCAACCCGGCGGTGCTGGAGTTCACCGGGATGACTGCCCGGGAGGTGGTTGGTGTGCGCTGCGGACTGGCGTTCGACTGCGGCAACTCCAAGCAGAACGGGCTGGGCTGCGGGTTCAGCTCCAATTGCGATGACTGCAAACTGTGGGGAGCGGTAAAGAGGACCATCGCCACGGGCGAGAAGTGCCTGAGGTGGAAGCGGTCATCCCGGAACCGGAAGGGAAGGGTGAAGGCGTGATCATCCTGATGGTCTCCACCGCTCCGATCCCAGGCAAGGACCTGGCCCTGGTGTTCCTGGAGGATCTCACCGAGTTCAGGCGGAAAGGGAAGACGGAGATCGATTAGTCTCCTGTTTATCGACCGAACGGGCTGGAACGGACCGGACCGAAGGATGGAATCCAGCATCGCTGTCGGGTCAGAAACAATTATATCTCAAGTAGTGTTCCCTGTCAGTACATTGGGCTGGTAGATCAGCGGAAGATCGCTGCCTTCGCAAGGCAGAAGCCGGGGGTTCGAATCCCCCCCAGTCCACCATTTTCCTGGCTAACTGTGATTCCTCCCTTTTTCGGGAAAATGATACTGGCTTGATATGCCGCATAGAGGTCTTCTGCAGCGCTCATGTCCTCGAAATCGAGCCCGAGATACTTCATTGTCGTCCTTGTATCGGCGTGTCCGAACTTTACTGCTATGGGTCCGATCTGCACTCCCGCGCGATACATTCTGCGGAGAATAAGAAAAGGGAAAATGGTTATTTCATTTGCTCTCTTTTAAATTTCTCCACCAGCATCTCGCCGGCCGATGCAGAGTTTTCCGGTGACACTTCGTGGAACAGAACAACGATCGGGTCCTTCGGTATCCCTGTGATCCTGCTAAGTTCGTTTGTGAATACCTTGGCGATCTCAGCTTTTTTTGTATAATCTTGTGGAGTTATCTCGATTGTAATTATTGGCATGTTTGTTCATTCCATCATAAATGCTTGTAAGATATAAATAGTGATTTTTGCGATCGCTGTTTACCTAGCCAAACCGGCATAGCTATTTCCAACATTCCCGAATACTCCCGATTTCATTTCGAGATAACAACTTCCTAGGTACTGACCTATCATAATGGTGATGTTAAATATCTTTGAAATATATCACCTCTCAGGGATGGATGATGGGAGCGAGGGGACCGAAGCCGAAGTTCGAGGGTGTGGCATGTCCAAACTGGACATGCCAGATGTATGGCCGACTGGGACAGGGTAACGTCGTGGGCAACGGCACCTACCATACCGGGAGCGGGAACGATGATATCTGTCTGAGAACCAAAATCGACCAACCAATTTTCCTCATACCCTGTTATTATTCTGAAAATGGTCGGTCTGGCGACAGAACATCGCTAGATTTCGATTTTTAGGGCAGGCTCATTGATTGCGGATATTGTTAACAGTGAGCTGGCTTTTAAATATACTGGAAGGGTTTGATGGACGCTTCCAATGGCATCAACCTTCATAAAAGTCCTGGCCGTGGATGATGAGCCCGATCTCAGCTCATTGACCAAGCAATTTCTGGAGATGTCCGATGTTATGGAGGTGGACTGTGTTGGTTCTGCCCTGGAGGCCATAAATGCTCTGGGAATGAATCATTACGATGTGATAGTATCCGATTACCAGATGCCTTCCATGGACGGCATCGCTTTCCTCAAGCACATTCGGGCTGCGGGTAGGGACATCCCTTTCGTATTGTTCACAGGCCGGGGCCGGGAGGAGATCGTTATCGAGGCATTGAACTCAGGAGCGGACTTCTATCTCCAAAAGGGCGGGGATGCGGTAGCCCAGTTCACCGAGCTGGAACACAAGGTCCGTGCCGCGGTGGCCAGCTACAAGGCGAAGGAAGCCGCTCAGGAACAACGCTCAAGGCTCGAGGCCCTCATCGACAGTTCTGATAAAATTGTGTTCTCCGTGGATACCAAATACTGCTACACCGCCTTCAATCACCTTCATCGATCAATGATGAAGGCACTATACGGCGTCGATATCGAATTGGGAAAGAGTCAGCTCGGATATCAAACGGTTCCCGGCGATCGGGAAAGGGTGAAGGTCAATCTGGACCGAGCCTTGAACGGCGAACGCTTTGTGGACATAGCGATATCTGGAGACGCCTCACTTTCGCTGATAGAATTCGAGGTCGAGCACAATCCGATCAGAGGACCGGATGGTAAAGTTGTCGGTGTGGCTGTTTTTGCCAATAGACTTACTGAACTAAGACGAGTGGAGGAAGCTTTCAAAGCCAGTCGTAAGAGATATGAAGAATTGTTCTCCGCTTATATCGAAGGGATCGCCCTTCACGAGATGATATATGATGACAGGTCGAGGGCAGTCGACTATCGCATAATCGAAGTGAACCCCGCATTTGAAAGGATCGTCAACATCCCAAGGGAATTGGTGATAGGAAGACTGGCCACTGAAACCTACGGTACCAGCGAGGCGCCATATCTTGAGATATATGCAAAGGTCGCTCAGACTGGAGAGCCCACATCATTTGAGACCTTCTTCCTACCTCTCAACAAGAATTTCCTGATTTCTGTTTTCTGCCCGGTCAAAGGACAGTTCGCAACGGTGTTCATGGACGTAACCGAACGAAAGCGCACGGAACAAGCATTGCTGGACAATGAATCCCGACTTAGCATCCTAGTGCAAACGATTCCAGACATGATATGGTTGAAGGATATGGAAGGGACCTATCTCGCCTGCAATCCAATGTTCGAGCGTTTCTTCGGTGCCAAAGCAAAGGAAATCGTGGGAAGGACCGACTTCGACTTTGTAGACAAAGAATTGGCTGAATTCTTCCTCGAGAATGATCGAAAGGCTATGGCTGTAGGTAAACCGACCATTAATGAAGAATGGGTTACCATTAAGGACAGCGGACACAGGGTCTTGTTGGAAACGATCAAGACCCCGATGCATGATTCAAGGGGCAAGCTCATCGGGGTCTTGGGAATCGGCCGTGACATCACCGAACGCAAAAAAACAGAGCAGGCACTGAAGGATGGAGAGGAGAAGTTCCGCTCGCTGGCCGAGATCAGCCAGGATTACATCATGCGGTATGACCGTCAATTACGCCACACGTACATGAACCCGGCAGCACTTCGGGTTTCCGGGCTGACCGATGACAAGATCATAGGCAAGACCCACCGTGAAGCTGGATTTGGCGGTGAGCTAAGCAGTTTTTGGGAGGAGAAGCTGGCCCAGGTATTCGAGAAAGGACAACCGTTCCAAGTCCAATTCTCTTGGGAAAGCATCGATGGGCTGGTGGTCCTAGACTGGAGATTGACTCCGGAACTTGCTGAGGACGGCACTGTCCTTTCGGTCCTTGGCGTGTCCAGAGATATAACACAGATCACTAAGGCCTCAGACGACCTTCGAAAAATGAACGAGGAACTCGTCGCCTCCCATGAAGAAACGAAGGAATCTCAGAAAATACTCAAGCAAAAGATAGACGAATTGACCCTTGCCGAAGAAGCATTAAGGCGGGCTAACCGCAAGCTCAATCTACTTTCCAGCATCACACGCCACGATATCAACAACCAGACTGTTGCCCTCAAAGGACACTTGGCACTCCTGTTGATAAAGCATCCCAACCTGGCAACCGACGACCAGATCATGACGATAGATCGGGTGGCAGGGCAGATATCGTCCATGATCCGTTTCACAAAGGAATATGAGGACATCGGGATGCATACCCCCATTTGGAAGGATGTCAGGAGATTGGTTATGGAAGGTGCGGGAGGCATGTATCTGGATGATATATCCGTCATCGACGACGTCCCTGAAGGCACGAGCATTTTCGCTGACCCGCTGATAAGCAAGGTTTTCCACAATCTGATTCACAATGCGCTGCGTCACAGCAAGAACGCCACCGCCGTACGCTTTTATCTCGAAAGCCGGAACAATGATAAAGCGATCATCTGCGAGGACAATGGCGTTGGCATAGGTGCTGAAATGAAGAAGAAGCTCTTCACCAAGGGCATCGACAGGGACCATGGCTTCGGCTTGTTCCTTTCTAAGGAGATACTGTCCATCACTGACATCACCATCACCGAAGAGGGGGAGCCGGGCAAGGGCGCAAAGTTCGTTATGTTGGTCCCATCAGCCGGTATCAAGGAAACATGAGAATCTTGAATCGGAACGCCTTCCTCTCCGTTCGGTGGATTAGGGCCCGTTCCCGTATGTGATGTAATAAGCACCACACTATCAGCAAACTTGGCACATTCATCAGTGTATTACTTTTTCCAACGATCACAACTTTCTCGGCCCAGCATTCTGGATAATATCTCCCTCACTCTCAGCCCGTGATCACCAAGACCGCGGTCAGGACAAAAACATCGAAGTTAGTGAAAGTGCTTCCCCTATGCCGCATAAATCGGCTCTTTAGATTTGAAATGGCTTTCCAGTCCAGACAACGGCAGCCAGATTCATCCAGACATTTATCATAAGGGTTCAATGTCCGGTCATGCTGATGGATCACATGTTATCGATGTGAAATCGATTCGGCCTAAAAAGGAAGAAGGGCCATGAAATTGCGGTTCGATTATTAGTTTCTGGATCTGAAATAAGGCCTAAAAATGAATGCTCTATCATGAAAAATAAGGTGTTTTCATCATGGTTCCGCCTTTTCGAACACGTAGTTGTTGATGAACAGGCCCATGATGAAGACCGCCATCATCAGGACGATGCCCACCTCGAAGATCGTATCGAAGGCGGTCGAGGATGGAAGGGTGCCGACCACCATCGGTTGACCGCCCACGTTCGCGATGACTGCCACGGTGAACGAGGTCATTATCGTGGTGGCCAGAACCGGCCCGATGGCCCCGCCTAGGTTCCTGAGCATGCTGTTCATGCCCAACCCAACGCTGGTGCTGTCCTGCGGTATCGACACCGTGATCATGTTGACGATGGGAATGATCAAGGCGATGACCCCGATGAATGAAACCGCGGAGTCGATGGTGAGGTCCAGGCTCGTCGACCGGTTCAGGATGAACATGCAGAAGCCGACCATTATGACCACCGATCCGAACAGGATCACCGGCTTCGGCCCGACCTTGGGCATGATCCTCCCGACGATCGGTCCGACCGCCATCATGACCAATGCGGCGGGAGCAAGGGCCAGGCCGGTCGATATGGTATCCAGTCCCAGACCGTATGGGGCGGGCAATTGGGCGTAGTAGACCACGGCGAAGAAAGCCAGGAACATGACGATGCCGGACACGATACCGACCATGTTAGCGAGGAACACGTTCCGGATCCTCAGCAGCTTCAGCTCTATCAGTGGATTCTTCCGGCCATTCTCAAAGACAAAGAAGAAGATGAGGAGGATCAGGCCTGGTATGAGGAAGGCGAAGTTTTCCAGGGTCGTCCATCCCAGTGAGGGGCCTTCCGTGAGGTACATGAGCACCAGTGTGATACCAGCCATCAACAGGGCAGTGCCGGCGTAATCCATCTTGGCCTTTTGGCCCAACGTGTCCTTCTTCAGCACCATCGCCACTACGATGATCAGCACGATGCTGAGTATGAACGCGGTGTGGAAGGCGTACTGCCAGCCCAGGTCCTGGACTATGTAGGCGCCAACGACCAGACCGAGGATGGTGCCGATGGCCACCATCCCGCTGATCACGCCCTGGGCGGTGGCCACCCTGTGCTTCGGGTAAACGTCGGTGACCATGGCTATCCCCAGCGGAAGGACCGCAAATCCCACGCCCTGGATGGCCCGGGCGAAGAGGAGCGTGTATATGGAGTCGGAGAAGCCGGAGATCCCTACACCAACAACATAGAATCCCAGCACGACCAGGAACATCTTCCTCTTACCATAGACATCACCCAGCCTGCCGAACAGCGGCGCCACCGCAGCCCCAACGATCAAGAAAGATGAAGTGATCCAGGAGGCGATGGTTTCCGTGGTCGAGAAATACTTCTGGATGACCACCACTCCAGGAATGACCATGGTCTCGACGTAATTTACGAGGAGCACCGAGGCGATCACCATGGCCAGGACCAGGGTTGGATAGCTCAGACCAGCTTTCTTTCGGTTCGATTGGGTGGTTACGTCTTTCGCATCAGAATTCATAATCACACTTAGTATTATTAATGACGCGTCGTCAGTATTGAATCACAATTATTTATAATATATTACATGTCATTATTTATGAGATAGTTTGATTATTGAACATTGTGTTAATAGTTGTGGAGCGATAATGCCAAAAGTATTTCCAGGTTATAGGAAAGAAGCAAAGAGCCGGATAATAAAAGCCACCGTCGGCCTATTTTCCAAGAAAGGTTATCACGATACGACCATGGAAGACATCGCCAATGAGCTTGGGGTCAGCCGCAGTGCCATATATCTGTACTTCGAAAGCAAGGAGGCCATCCTTCAGGAGATATTCTTGCTGAACCAGGAATCCCTGAGAAATCTTCTCGAACAACATGGAGAGGGCTACGACCTGTTGGAAACCGCAGAGAGACTATTCAATAAGATCATGGAAACGAAAAGGTCGAGGATGCCGATCCATTTCGAGATCGTATCGCTGGCTTCGCATGACGAGGCCATCAAGAAGATCCTGCTTGAGGACGACGGAAGAGGCGTAACGGTGGTCCAAGCGTTCGTTCAACACCATATGGACATAGGCAATGTCCGCGATGATGCCGATCCCCGCATTTTGGCCGAACTGATCATTTCCCTCACCGTGAGGTCCCTGGAGATGGTGATAATCGGGGTCGATGAATCGGAGGTCCGAAGTACCTGGTTGACGGCTTTGGCGGTCATCCTTGGGAACCAAGAAAAGCCTCTGACCCGTTAGAGGATGGTGCGGGAGGCTCCTCTGAAACAACCGATCAATGGCGGTCCGTTCAGAAGCCATTTCTTCCGGTGCAGGGCCCCGCACCTGCAGCTCTTTCCACCAGAAGACGAACATGCAAGAAAACCAATTAACGAATTCTACAGAACAAAGGCTCTAAACGAATGAACGAACGCGGTCTTTGGATTTGGGATAAGACGACTAAAGGTTATGGTCAGCTCGAAAGCACGTTGAGGCATTATTGAACTGTGAGAACACACCTCTGGCCATGACGAGAGGTTAGCCCCCGAACGCACATGGAATTGGAAAGATAATTCTCCATGCAATCAAATCACAGATATTAGATTGAAATGATCTGCCCGAGCTGTGGTGAATCGATGGTGGCTGGTTATGTAATGGTCATGCGCAGTTCTTCTCTCAGACGATATAGCCAAGATGAGAAACAACGTAAGATCCTCGGAAGGCAGCTTCTTGTAAAGCTGAATGGTACCAACCAATTCCTGCCTGCTCATCGCTGTTATGGTTGTAATAAATTGCTCAGGTCCATGGAAACATCACCGGGCGGTTAATGATCGGGCAGCGTTGGATAAAGGAGAATAATTACCGCGACACCATCGATCAGACGCAAGAAATTGAGATGCCTAAGGAATCAGCTCGGCGCTTGTTTCATTGTTCATGTTCAAGAAAAGACATTTAGCTAAGTCGAGTGGTAAAGTCCATCTGCTCCGATCCTCTCCTTTCCTTGAGTTCAATCATTCATCACAATGTGGCCTTATCTAACAGATCCCTAGCTGTGAAGAATAGTACACCAGTCAGTAAGATCGAGCTATTAGCCCATATGTCAGAAACATGTAGGGATCGGAAAGATGGGGTTCGGTCATGGCGAAAATGATTGAGCAAGTTTAATGCCACCAACGAGATAGCATTACCAGAGAGTTTCAAGGACCACAATAACCCAGATGATGGCTACCACAACCATCATGAGCCCGACAATATTCCAAAATCTTTGACTCGTAATCCTCCCACCTTGAAACTAACTGTCATATTGATATATAATCAGGAAGGAAAGGGAAGTTTTTCATTATTTCTCAAACACTCGGCGGGGCCTCCCCGAACTAGGCTCAATCGGTCGTTAGCTAGTCAATCTTTAAGGAGGGCAACGAGGACAATTTCATTTCTTATTTATGGAAGGCGATTCAATCTACCTCACCTGATTAATGCTAACATATAATGAGGTCCGGGACAATCGAATGCAAAACTACCCTGACGGTTCATATATGGTTACGTTATTCGGTTCCTGTCGCTTCACTGCTGAGAGAATGCTGACAATGAGGATCGGAATGCCGAAAAAACTAATGTCGTCATCCGACGATCTGATCCCCCGACGTCAGGCAGCTCAGAGAACGGCAGTTCCCAAAGAAAATGATAGTACAGATGAATTCCTATGTACGACAGCAAATTGAGGTACATCCGTCCCCGCGGTTCTCTGATCGAGTTCGCCTTCAAAGAGATATGGGAATATCGAGAACTGCTGTTCTTCCTGGTCTGGAAGCAGATCAAAATAAAATATAAGCAAACGGCACTGGGGATAAGCTGGGCGTTATTGCAGCCATTCCTGGCAATGATAATTTTCACCGTGGTATTTTCGACCTTGGCGGATATTCCCACGGACGGGATCAATTACTCGGCCTTCATCTTCACCACCCTGATCCTTTGGACATTCTTCTCAACCACTTTGACATCGGCCTCCATGAGCATCGTAAGCAACGCCCCGACGATCTCCAAGGTGTTCTTTCCCAGAATACTTCTCCCCCTGAGCCTGGTCATAGCGGGCCTGCTCGACTATGGCATGGCGTTCGTCCTCCTCATCGGCCTCATGCTTTGGTTGGGGGTGCCGTTCTCGTCCTGGATGCTCCTGATATTCATCCCCCTATTGTTGACGATCATCCTTTCCGCAGGGATGAGCTTCTGGCTCTCTGCCATTTCGGCCAAGTACAGGGACGTCCAATACATCACCCCCTTTTTCACCCAGTTATTGCTGTATGCATCACCGATCGTCTATGCCTGGAGCATCGTGTCGAAATACACCTGGCTGCTGGAATGGAACCCTCTGGTGGGCATCATGAACCTTCAGCGATACCTGACCTTCGGTCATCCGAACTTCCCTTCATATCTACTTCTCAACGCCACGGTCCTCTGCGTTCTGATCTTCCTCGGGGGCATGGTCTACTTCAAACACTATGAGCGGTGGCTCGCGGACGTGATCTGATGGAACCCGTGGTGGAGGTCCGTAGAATATCGAAAAGTTATCGCATAGGTTCATTGCCAGGGGGAAGCGGGAGGGCGGCCCGCCTGACCGAGAGCCTGACCAACACGATCAGTCATCCGATGCGGGCGATCAGAGCTAATCTCACCACCAAAGAGTCTTTCTGGGCCCTGCAGGACGTGTCCTTTGATGTCCAACAGGGGGAGAGGCTCGGGATAATCGGACGGAACGGAGCCGGCAAGTCCACGCTGCTGAAGATATTGTCCCAGATCACCTATCCGACCAGCGGGGAGATCCTGCTGAGAGGGCGGGTCGGCAGTCTTTTGGAGGTGGGAACCGGGTTCCACCCAGACCTCACGGGCAGGGAGAACATCTACCTCAATGGGGCCATCCTCGGCATGACCAGGCGTGAGATTGACTCTCGATTTGACGACATAGTCAAATTTGCCGAGGTGGAGAAGTTCCTCGATGTGCCGACCAAACGCTATTCCTCGGGAATGTATCTGCGATTGGCCTTTTCGGTTGCCGCCCACCTGGAGCCGGACATACTAATAGCCGACGAGGTCCTGGCCGTTGGGGATCAACAGTTCCAGAGCAAGTGTTTGGGGAAGATGCGCGAAGTGTCCGAGCAGGGAAGGGCGGTCATCTTCGTAAGTCATAACATGCACGCGATCCGATCGCTGTGCGAATCCGGGGTGTTGCTAGAATCAGGCCGACTGAAAAAGAGCGGAACGGTTGACGAGGTCATTGAAGAATATGGCCGGTCCATCGATGTTCAGGGTGCCGTGTTCCCGGTGCGGGCCAAGGAGATCACCATCGAGGGTCTTGAGGTCCGTCAGCATGACATAGATAGCAACATGGTCGATGGCACATTGCCGTCGAAAATCGTGATCAGGTTCGAGATCCCGACTGCCCTGGAGCGGCTCAGGATGGGCATATTCATCAAGAACTCCCTCGGGGACGATCTCATCCGGTCCTATTTCTCTGACTGGGATCCGGACATGGAATACCTGGAGGCAGGCTCCTACGTGGCTGAATTATCGTTTCCAGAGAAACTCCTGGCCCCGGGCAGCTATTCCATCAGCGTGAGCGCCAAGAAACATGTGAACGTCGATCTATTGCCAGGTGAGCGCGTGGAGCGCAGCATCACCGTAATCGCGCCGGTTGACTATAACACCAGCGGGGGCGCCGATCCAACCCAGGCAGAGATATTGCTTAACCGAAGATGGGAGGTCCAAAAGACCCGGGGCTGAAACAGCGTTGAGGACCGTAGGATTGCCAACTCATAAACTATGATCGAGTTTCTGTTTATTTCCATAGTGCCATTGAATCGGTCTGGATTGCGATCCAGGTAGAATATGTCGATGACCATGACTCAAAGTGAGATAACAAAAGGATTTTTGGAGCTATTTGCCATCCGCATTTTCTTCCTATCTACTTTGGAGTCTCCTTATCAAAAGAGTAGAAGTCCACTGCTTCGTCCCCCACCACCCAGGCATCGTGTCCGGGAGGAATGTCAATCACATCACCGGGAACGACGTCGACCTCTTGTCCATCGCTGCCCCTGACTCGAAGACGACCCTTTATCTGGATCGCGTAGTGATGGAGTTGGCATGTGTCTGTGCCGGCAGTCGGACCTACGTCTTTCGACCAAACCCATCCAGGTTCGAAGGTGTATTTGATTGCCACGAAGTTCCCTATCTTCACAATTTCCGCCCTCGTCAAAGGAGGTGTCATTACTGAGTCTGGGTTGTTGAAGTTCTTCTTCTGTATCGTCATGCAAATCTCCAAGATTCGTTTGACAGTCATGGGTATTAAAAGAATCGTTTTGGGGGGGTAAACGAGCGGTCTATAGGATAATGGCAAACGGCGAGATGTTCTCAAACCTCTTGAGAATGAAAGAACGTGTGAACGTCGAACACGTTGATGGATGGACCGATCCCCACCTGCCCCCACTGCCAATCATTATATCCACTCTGCTCTGAAACAATAAATTGAGGGTAGCGGATGTCAACTGGAAACCCGAGAGCGATCATTCTGTCAGCGGACCGGTTCGAGGATCTCGAGATTCTCTATCCATACTTCAGGCTTCTCGAGGACGGATCCATGCCGAGATCGCCGCACCGAAGAAGGAACAGATCGTGGGCAAGCACGGATACAGCATCGAGCCCACGAGAACGTTCGACGAGGTCAACCCGGAAGATTACGACATACTGCTCTTGCCCGGCGGCGATCCCAATGGGGCGCCCTTGACGGTACGAAAGAATACGAAGGCTCAGGCGATCGCCCTTGAATTCATGCAAAAGAACAAGCCAGTGGCATCGATTTGTCACGGGCCATATACGCTGATCTCGACTGGAGTGGTGCGGGGAAGAAGGATGACCTAATTCTGGGGAGATGGAGTTCCCCAGGAACTCGTCAATGCAGGGGCCGAATACATCGACGCCGAAGTTGTCGTTGATAAAAATCTCATCACATCGCGTTTTCCAGGCGACCTGCCAGCGTTCATGCCCGAAACAATGAAAATCGTCAATGAGATCAGATGAACTCCAGGCCGTCCTTCCCTTCCCACGGAGCACCCAAAGGTGGAAAGGGCTGATCACTTCTCAGCGAGCCCTGGCGAAGGTTTTCCCTTTTTCCCAGCGATGTTGAGGGCCACCGCAGCACGGACAATATCCTGGAGTGCACGGTCCTTGATCCCGTCCCCCTGATGAAAATCGATCGCCCGCATCTTGTTGCTCTCGAGGCGGGCGTTGAAGAGCATGTCTGGATCGGGCAGGCTTGCGCCCTGGGGGAAGGTCAGCGTGACCTTGTCCTTGTAAGCGTTCCCCAACAGGACCTGTCCATTATGGTACCACACCGGGCTGCCCATATACTTCCATTCCTCGATTATATCGGGGTCGGCATCTCGAATGATCTTGCGGAGGTCGACAAGCATCTGGCCGCGCCAGTCGGCAAGGTCTGCAATATATTTGTCTATCAGTTCGGATGGGGTCATAGGCAGTACGCACATCATTTGGGGCGCCCTCTTTTTAAATAAATGTTGAACGGTAACTGCTATTGCAGCTCTCGAAGAAAACGGCCATCAAATGATTTTTTTCGAATCCAGAAGCTTGACCGTCAATTTGGCGGGAAAGTTCAACTGGCTCAATTTCGACGTAGAACTGGAAATCATGTTGCAACTGCTCCTTTTCGACCCTCTTTCAACTTCGATCGATCGTCCTGGGAAATCAAGCGGCCCGTTCTTCTTTGTTCTTCGTATTCCGAGGGAGGACAAACAGGCCTGATTTCGTTTTCTACCGCACGGAGGAAAGCATTAAGAATCGAATAATTTGTATTCATCTTGGGGGAGTTTTGTGAGGAAACTGCTATTTTCCAGGGGATTAACCCTATTAATCGTATTCTTATTGATCTCGACGGGATTTTTAATGCTGGGCACCGATAAGGTTAGCGCCTAACCAGCCAGCTCCCCATCAGAAGCCCTTCTGGGCGCGGGAGCCAAATGGGCGGCGAACGGAGGTACACGGGCGCTGTATATCGATAGCTACGACACCTGGAAGATCCATAGCGGAACGGACGGGGCCTCTTGGTCTTGGTGGTCATTAAGTGTGATGCAAACCGAGAGATCGAGCATCTACGGTTCCCTATCCGAAGCTGGGCTAAATGTTACACTGGCGGGGGATATCCCCAAGGACCTGAGCGGATATGACGTCGTGGTGATCGCCTCCTATTTTGCCTGCACGCCAAGCGACTCGGCCATGATCAGGAATTATATCGCAGGCGGTGGAGGGGTGGTGCTCTTTGCCGGGGTTCCGGAATACTTCAGAGCCTACATCAAGGGAAGCGGGGGCTATGGTATTCCAACGGATCCACTCAGCGTTAATAATCCAGATTGGCTTGGATTCTCTGGATACGAGAACACCGGCGGAACGGCAACCTTCGCACAGGATCATCCATTCGGTACAGAGTTCGTTTCGGGGGATCAGGTCCTCTCCGCTGATGGCATAAGCGCAGCCGCGGTATATGGAGCCAACGGATCGATCATCGCGACGTGGCAATCCGGGCCTGTCTTCGCTTGCACCCACGAGTTTGGGCAGGGTCGGTTATATTATCAAGCCGGATTAGAATCCAATCTGACCGGAAAAATAGCACCCTATTCTCTCCGCGCCGCCCCAAACAACGCCGCGGTGACCCTGACATGGCAGGCCCCAACATTTAGCCAGGGCGCTGATATCGATTATTATGTGATCTACCAGGATGGAGTTTACATAGCCCATGCAAAGACCAATTCAACCACTGTTGGGGGTCTGACAAATGGACATTCCTATTCGTTCGCCGTGGCCGCCCACAGCACCTCTGGAATCGGACCATTATCGGAGAACGCCGTAGCTATCCCGAATGGAACCCTTTCTGAACCCCTGCCTAGTTCAGACCACGGTTTGGATTTCCTAACGATAGGTTTGATTGTTCTAGCCACCGCATTGTGCACGATTGCGATCATGATCGTGGCGATGTACGTCTGGCGAAAACGGTCCGGATCACCCTGATTTCTTGACGGATGGTCCCCTGGTCAAGCGATTCCATGACAGGTGCACCACATCCCGTGTCAAGTGGCAAGAGGCATCATGGGATAGTCTCGAACCGCGAGCGGGTTCTGGGGGTTGGCTCTTGGGTTCAGCCCGCCCTTTTGGCCTTCCTCATGGCGAGCACCGCCTGGGTCTTCTCTCCGCCCAGCTCTTGGTCGACGGCTTTGAGATTCTTCGCGATGTCTATGTGCTGCGGGCAGCGTTCCTGGCACTCGTTGCATGACCTGCACAGTGCGGCATCAGCACGTTTTCCGTTCAGTCCCCCCATGAGAAACATTCCGTACATGGCGCGGGAAGTCTGCTCGTTCCCCCTCATGTGCAACTCATTGTAGATCTGAAAGTTGGCCGGTATGTTCACCCCGTTCACACACGGCATGCAGTACTGGCATCCGGTGCAGGGCACCTTCTGAAGGCTGCGGTAGGAATCGGCGGCCTTCTTGATGGTGGCCAATTCTTCCGGCGTCAATGACCCGGGCAAGGCGGTTTCGGCGGTCTTGATGTTCTCCGTGATCTGGCTTTCATCGTTCATCCCGGAAAGCACGACCGTCACCTCCGGATGGTTCCAGACCCAACGCAAGGCCCATTCAGCGGGGCTCCTTTTGATCCCCGCGTCATCGTAGAATTGCTGCACCTCGTTCGGCAATTTGGACGCTAAACCGCCCCCTCGGAGCGGCTCCATGATCACTACGCCGATCTTTTTAGAAGCGGCGTATCTGAGTCCCGCTGTCCCCGCCTGCATCTTGGTATCGAGAATGTTGTACTGTATCTGGCACATTGTCCAGTCGTACGCATCGACCACTTCCTTGAAGGTGTTGAGCGATCCGTGAAAGGAGAAACAGGCGTTGACGATCTTCCCGTCTGCCTTAGCCCTGTCCAGGAAATCGAGCGCCCCGAACTCCAGCAATTTTTTCCAGGAATCCGCGTCCAACCCGTGAAGCAGGTAGTAGTCGACATGGTCGGTCTGCAGTTTATGAAGCGAGGCGTCAAGCATTTTTTCCATGTCTTCCGCTTTGCTCAGCATGAATGGGGTGAGCTTGGTGGCGATCTTCACCTTGTCCCGATAGCCGTCGAGCAAGGCCTTTCCTAGCAATCTTTCGCTTTCGCCCCCGTGATAGGGCGGTGCCGTATCGAGATAGTTGACGCCATGGTCTATGGCATAACGGATCTGCGAGATCGCCCGCCCCTCATCGATGGCCTCCCCTTTCATCGGCAGACGCATGCATCCGAAACCTAGGGCCGATAGCCTGTCACCGTTTTTCGGTACTGTCCTGTACTGCATGTTAACGCCCCAATGATCGATGATGTATGGGCTTACTGGTCGATATATCTGTCTTTTGCCGCACCTGATCGATTCTCATCGATCCAGGGGCCAGAATAGGATGAAACGAATCCGCACGCTCCATTTCGACCATGGGTATTTTCGTCCTCGGATCACCGGTTTTCCGCGACACCCGACCGGCCTCTGGGCCATTAAGACGATGGCGGTGAATGGCACACATTCCTCCGGGATCGTTGTCGGAGGGGAACCCCTCATCTTCCTGATCATGATTTTGTCGGTTCTCGTTGCCTGCCAATTGATAGTCATGCTACCACAACCGGTTACCAATTGACATCTACCAGATATTGGGTTGTCTCCTGTACGAATATAATTACTATGCACATACTATAGAAACGGGGATTGAAATGATGGATAATATTCTCCAGACGATCGGAAATACGCCCATAGTGCGGATCAACAAGCTGAACCCGAACAAGGACGTGAACATCTACGCCAAACTGGAAGGTTTTAATCCGACCGGGAGCATCAAAGATCGCATCGCCCTTGAGATGATCCAGCAGGCTGAACGACAAGGCCGGCTAACGCCCGGAAAGACGATCATCGAACCGACCTCCGGCAACACCGGGATCGCGCTGGCAATGATCGGAACTGTGCTGGGGTATCGCGTCAAGATCGTCATGAGCGAAGCCGTTTCGGTCGAGAGAAGACAGATGATAAAGGCACTGGGAGGGGAGATCGTTCTCACCGATGCGGTATCCGGTACCGATGGCGCGATCAGAAGGGCGCGGGAATTGGTGGCGCAGGATCCGGATAAATATTTCATGCCGGACCAGTTCTCCAATAATTACAATCAGATCTGTCATTACCGCACAACGGGTGAGGAGATCTGGAGACAGACCTTCGGCAAGATCGACTATTTCGTATCCGCACTGGGAACGTCCGGCACCATCATGGGGGTGGGAAGGGCGTTGAAGGAGCATAACTCCAATATCAAACTGGTCAGCGCGCATCCGGTAAAGGGACATTACATCCAAGGCCTGAAGAACATGGAGGAGGCCATCGTTCCCTCGATCTATGATCCCTCCATGATCGACATCACGATAATGGTGGAGACCGAGGTCGCATACGATATGGCGCGGCGGATCGCCCACGAAGAGGGCATTTTCGTGGGCATGAGCAGCGGTGCCGCCATGTATGCCGCGGCGGAGACCGCCAAGAAGATCGATTCCGGCAACATCGTGGTCATATTCCCTGACCGCGGCGAGAAATACCTCAGCACCAAATTGTTCCAGGAGTGATGATCCGCAGGAAAAGATCGGCATCCGGATTGGTATCGGGAATCGATGAAATGGAGCATGCTCTTCCCGATCGAGTCGATGACAGGATCGATGTGGTTGATGTCGGTTATTATCAATTCCTGATCCACGGTGATGATGATGTCCGGGGCGGTGTTCAGAACGGACCTCAGCCGCTCTTCCTCTGGCGCAACGATTCCTCCGCCTTCTTCCGGCGCACCGCCTGCCTTATCTTGTACTCCAGTTCGGTGAACTGGGCCAGAGGATTCCCGCCTTTCTGAAGGTAAAAATCGGCGCCGGAGTTCAGAGCCTCGATGACCACTTCTTCCCTCCCCCACCCGTGAACAGGATGAAGGGTGTGCTGTCACCCGAGGAACGCAACGATTTCAGGAATTGAATGCCATCCTCCCCCGGCATCTGGTAATCGGACACGATGGCATCGAAATGGCCAGCGGCCATGGCTTCCCTGGAGCTTTGGACCGAACTGGTCTTCGTGACATCCAATTCCTTCGACCTTTCCAGGAATTGTTTTGTCAATAAGCAAAGGTCAGGTTCGTCATCGACCACCAATACCCGGAACCGGTTTGAGGGCATCTTTAACGGGAGTTTCAACATTCTACAATATTTATAATCCATTTCTGGAGAATCAAAACCCGAATGACTAACAGGACCGCCATTCTTGAAACTCGGATGTTGAAAAATAGAAAGATTCGCGATATGATGGATGAACATTAAAAAAAGTGAACGTCCATTATTTATTTGGAACGGTTAACACTTGCTAACGATAGATCGATATTATTTCCAATGAAATCAACCCTGATACTTGGCCGTGACCTCTTTATAAACGATACTAGCGCTTGGGATTTTCTGACGAAACAACTCTCAGGCTGTCATTCTCACGATGTCACTGAGGAAGTTGGAAGGAGACCAGATACCAATGGATGAAAAACACCAGAATTCAGAGGCGAAATGGGATCTCAACCGCGAAATGGCCGAACAGATGCTGGCCATTGTTCCTATTCCATCGTTCATCGTTGATTCCGCCGGGAAAATCACCGGTATGAATGCACATGCGAAGGAAAAACTGGAGATCTCGGTCCTTGAAAAAGGAACGAAATTCACCAACATCATGAAGAGCGAGGATTGCAGAATTTCATCGCCATATGAAGAAGCGATGAAGCTGAACCAAGAGGGCACCTTCGAAGGAGCCAGCTTCATCCACAAGGACGGTGCGACCGAGGCTTTCTCGGTCACGATAAGACCCATATTCACAGAGGAGAGGAAATCTAATGGTGCTATCTTGTTCCTGACCTCCAACGTCACCGACAACCTGGAGAGCCAGTGCCGTTTGAAATGGATCGAACAGCACAAGGAGAACCTTAAGCTCATGGCCGAGGGCAAGATGGACGTCAATACAAATCTGGACATCAGTTGTGTCAATAAGGATCTCGTCAACGCCTACACGGAGATGGACAATGATCTCCTGATGGTAAAGGATTCCATAAAGGCGTTGGCGAACGATGCCAGCATATTATCCAATGCTGCCGTGGCTGGTAAATTGGCGACCAGGGCTGATGCGTCAAAGCATAAAGGGGTTTTCAAGGTTATCGTATCTGGTGTCAACGATACCCTGGACGCGGTCGTAGGTCCTTTGAACGTATCCGCAAAATATGTCGACGACATATCCAAAGGAGCTATCCCGGCGAAGATAACTGCCACGTACAACGGGGACTTCAACGTCATCAAGAACAACCTGAACCAGTGCATCGACGCGGTCAACAACATGGTCGCGGATGCCGGGATGCTCAGGAAGGCAGCGGTGGAAGGCAAGTTGGCCACCAGAGCTGATGCGTCAAAGCATCAGGGCGATTACCGGAAGATCGTCCAGGGCGTCAACGACACGCTGGACGCGGTCATCGGACCTCTGAACGTTTCTGCGAAGTACGTCGACGACATCTCCAAGGGAGCGATCCCGGCCAAGATCACCGACAATTACAACGGGGACTTCAACGTCATCAAGACCAACCTGAACCAGTGCATCGACGCGGTCAACAACCTTGTGGCGGACGCGGGTATGTTGTCCAAGGCGGCGGTGGAAGGACGCCTTGCTACCAGGGCGGACGCTTCCAGGCATTATGGGGACTACCGCAAGATCGTACAAGGAGTGAATGACACACTGGACGCGGTCATCGGACCACTGAACGTTTCTGCGAAGTACGTCGACGACATCTCCAAGGGTTCGATACCGGCCAAGATCACCGACACCTACAACGGCGATTTCAATGTCATCAAGAACAATTTGAACCAGTGCATCGACGCGGTCAACAACATGGTCGCGGATGCCGGGATGCTGTCCAAGGCAGCGGTGGAAGGCAAACTATCCACCCGGGCGGATGCATCGAAGCATCGCGGTGATTATCGGAAGATCGTCCAGGGAGTCAACGACACGCTGGACGCGGTCATCGGACCTCTGAACGTGGCGGCAAAGTATGTCGACGACATCTCCAAGGGTTCGATACCGGCCAAGATCACCGACACCTACAACGGCGATTTCAATGTCATCAAGAACAATTTGAACCAGTGCATCGACGCGGTCAACAACATGGTCTCTGATGCCGGGATGCTGTCCAAGGCAGCGGTGGAAGGCAAACTATCCACCCGGGCGGATGCATCGAAGCACTTCGGGGACTACAGAAAGATCGTCCAGGGCGTCAACGACACGCTGGACGCGGTCATCGGACCACTGCAGGTGTCCGCCAAGTATGTGGACGACATCTCCAGGGGAGCCATCCCGGCGAAGATCACGGACAATTACAACGGGGACTTCAACGTCATCAAGACCAACCTGAACCAGTGCATCGATGCGGTCAATGACCTGGTCGCCGATGCTGCCATGCTGTCCAAGGCAGCGGTGGAAGGCAAACTTTCCACCCGGGCGGATGCATCAAAGCACCACGGGGACTACAGAAAGATCGTCCAGGGCGTCAACGACACGCTGGACTCGGTCATTGGCCCGATCAACGAAGCGATGCGCATCGCAGACGCATACGCCGGCGGCGACCTGACGGCCCGGGTCAACATCGAGACCCAGGGAGACTTCTCCAAGTTCAGCGCATCGCTGGACGCGATCGGTGAGAGCCTGACGGCCCTGCTGGTGGAAGTTAACAACTCCGTCGGAATGGTGTCATCCACATCCCAGGAGCTGGCCTCCTCGGCGGAGGAGATGAACGCCTCGACCGAGCAGGTATCGTCCGCCATCCAACAGATATCCAAGGGCGCCCAGAGCCAGGCGGCCCAGGTGGACGAGACGGCCAAGGCGATGAAGGAGATATCATCGTCCGTGCAGGAAGCCTACACCCGGTCCATGGCGGCATCGGAAGCGGCCAAGAAGGCCAACGACAGCGCCAACTCGGGCAAGGGAACGGTCGAGAACACCATCAAGAAGATGCAGGCGATCCAGAAGGTGGTGGTGGAGAGCGCCAAGGTCATCGAATCCCTGGGAAAGAGGTCCGAAGAGATCGGAGAGATCGTCAGCGTGATCACCAACATATCCGACCAGACCAACCTGCTGGCGCTGAACGCGGCGATCGAGGCCGCCAGGGCCGGGGACCAGGGCCGCGGGTTCGCGGTGGTCGCGGAAGAGGTCAAGAACCTGGCGGAGGACTCTCGCGAGGCCGCCGAACGCATCGCCAAGATGATCAAGGAGGTCCAGAGCGAGACCGCCAGGGCGGTCGAGGCCATGCAGCGCGGGACCAAGGAGACCGCGGAGGGCATGGAGTTCGTCGAGATGACCGGAAAGGCGTTCGGCGACATCCAAGGCCTAGCTGCCACGACCACCGCCGGGGTGGTCGAGATAGCCAACCTGATGAACACGCAGAAGGAAGGTACCCAGAGAGCGGCAAAGTCGGTCGACGGGATCGCGAGCATCGCGGAGGAGACCGCTTCCGCTAGCGAGGAATCGGCCGCTTCGACCGAGGAGCTGACCGCCAGCATGGAGGACATGACCGCCAGGGCCCAGGCCCTGTCGGAGATGTCCGTGAACCTGCAGAAGATCGCGGGACAGTTCAACATCGGGAATCCGGGTGAGAAGCAGGTCGCCGCTCCCGTCAAGCAGGTTGCCAAGCCCCAGCCCGTCAAAGCCGTGCCGAAGAAGGCCTTCAGCAAGGCGGGTCCGGCCGGGATGCCGAACAAGGTAAAGGAAGCCCTGGTCAAGCGCGGCATTGAGGTCTCATCCGAGTGAGGTGTTTCCATGGCACGAAGGAAGAGAGAAAAAGTGGAGCTTACCGGGGACGAGGAGCAGATCGTATCCTTCAAGCTCGGGAAGGAGACCTTCGGGGTCAGGGTCTCCCAGGTCCGCGAGATCGGCAAGGTCCAGAACATAACCAAGATACCCAAGATGCCGGACTACATCGAGGGAGTCATGAACCTCCGGGGGCAGATCACCACGGTGATCGACCTCAAGAAGAGGTTCGGCATCGATTCCGATGCCACCGGGATCACCACGGCATCCCGAATCATCGTGGCGGAGATCGGCGACACCCAGATAGGCATAATCGTCGATGAGGTGGAGGACGTGATAAGAGTCCCGAGGCAAAGCATATCGCCTCCGCCCCGCACCCTCACGGTGGGAAGGGAGACGAGCTTCCTGACGGCGATCTGCAAGCTGCAGGACCGCATGGTCATGCTGCTGGACCTCGACAAGGTGATGACGGTGAACGAGATCGACCAAATCGCCGCCGATTCATCCGCGATGGCCAAGGCCAGCGCCTAAACGATTTCCTGGAAACCCCAAACCCTTTCCCCCAATTTTCCTAGCCCCGCCGCATAAAATCAAATCTATTTTCAATCCCTGATCATCATCGGAGCTCAATCGATGAGGACGAGGGAGTACCGGTTTATCGCGCAGGTCCGATCGGTCAGCGTCTCGATGGGAAACCCGTTGTTTCTGGCGGTCTGGAAAACGTCGATGCCGCATCCTTCCATGGATGGGCGCGCCGACTCGGGGTGTCTGCAATTCCCTTTGCTGCACGTGTCGCAGAGACGACAGGGCCCCGCCCCCAGTGCGAATGCCTGGTAGTGACCTGAAAAGAACATCTCATGCTCGAGTTTGACGGCGATGGAGGTCGGATGGGGCTGGCTTCTCACGTCTGTCCTGCTGTGGACCAGGAGGGCGTGATGATAGCATGCCAGCACCTCCTTCATCTGGGAAACTGGTGGTGTGTTCGGCGGACAGCAGTTGTTCGTCCCAAAGTACCCGCAGCCGAAATTGCATTTCATCCTGACCCATTCCGCCGTCACGATGGTGCTTATCTCGATGATCTTCGCGTCGTGGGCGCCAAACGACAAGGCCAGATCGACGAATCTATCGTAGTTGATCATTCCATCGGGAATGAACCTGTGTGAATATATCAGGTTCTGTTCGATCGGTCAACGCTCGAAACAATAGAAGGTACTAAAACCCCCGAGTTCTCCTTGATATCGAGGAGTTGCGCGATTGAAGTCGCTGGAAAGTGTGTGCGGAGGAATTGTACAGTCACTTCTCATGAAGATGAATCTCGAGATCGTGAACTTCAATGATCCCGACATGAAAAGGGTCAACGGAAAGATTAACAAGATAAGGAAGGAAACACCGCTCTCCCTTTCGAACACGGCCGCCCAGGAACTGTTCACGGCGGTAAAGGCGACCGGCAAGATCGAAGGGGACATCGCCGAGGTGGGTGTTTTCAAGGGAGGCTCGGCCAAGGTGATCTGCGAAGGCAAGGAAGACAGGGTGCTGCATCTTTTTGACACCTTCAAGTGCACTCCCCCGCCTGGAACCGTCGAGGATACCAACTCTGGACACGAAGGTTCGTTCTGTTCGGATCCCAAGAAGGTCGAGGAGTTTCTGGCCGAGTTCCCGAAGGTGCATATTTATGAGGGGCTTTTCCCGGATACCGCGGGGCCGGTGGAAGACACGAGATTCTCACTGGTCCATCTTGACGTCAACCTCTACGGACCGATGCTGGATTGCTTGGGATTCTTCTATCCCAGGATGAATCGTGGAGGCGCCATCGTTTCCCATGACTACATCTACCGATCTGGCGTGAAAAAGGCGTTCGAAGAATTCTTCAGCGACAAGCCCGAGATCGTTCTGGGACTTCCCAGCTATCAGTGCGTTGTAATTAAGCTGTGAAAAAAAACGAGCCGCCGGTCGGACAAAATGCTCGTCCCACTGGTCAATAGGCCATTATTATTGACCACCTAAATGATGATCATTGGAGATGCGAATTTAGCATGATGCACTTATTGTCGTACCCGGCAGACTTGTCCCTTCCCGAGCCTAGGTATGGACCGAACACGATGAACTGGTATGAAATGATTAGATCCATGACGGCCAGGTTCGGAATGGGTTACGTGGCCGCCATGCCGATAAGGACATGGATGACGTGCATTCGGTTCATAACACCCCGAGCGCGGATGCCATCATGAAAAATCAGCATTGAACCGGTAGTGACGGCCATGGTCAGTTCGACCAGGTCCCGGCATTTCCCGTAATCGATCACCGATCAACCTGGCCAGATAAAGAAGAAAATCCTTTCTGGAGCACTGACGCCCCGACCGGTTTTGGAGGGTGACCGTTCAGAACGTCATCACTCCCTCCCCTTCGTCGTGAGCCAGGTCCACCATCTCGCTCCCGTCCGAGACCTCGACGCCATCGACCAGCATTTCTTCGGTGATGCCCCTCACCTCCATGCAGGAGAGGTCTGCCAATACCCTGCCTCCCGCCTCAATGATGCCTCTGATCTGTTCCTGGACGGATGGCGACTGGACCTGCTTCGGGTCCATCCCACCTTTCTTTGCGGAATAGACCCCGTCATTGTGGAGGGCGACCAGGACCTTCCTCCCTGCGGAGGCCCATGCTTCGGCGATCGCTAGACCGGAGGAGGCATTCTGCCTCCCATACGGGGCGTGGCAGATCTCGATGACCAGTCTCTCCATCTAGCCCCCTCCGAACGATAACACCTTGTCCGAAAGTGACAGCATCTTTACCAGATCGGAGAGATCGACGAGCTTTACGCCGTCGAGCACTTTGTTCGCTGGACCTTCATTCGGACGTCCAGATATCGATGCGGGACCATAGCCGCGGGCCATTGAACAGGACCGGCAGCTGCGGACCTTGACCCCTTTCCCCATGAGCTGCTGCAGCATCGGCCCGACCGGAAAGATGTCCTTTGGAGCCTGGACGCTCATCTGCGCGTGAACGCCGTCGCCGTAGAGGAATATCTCCACGGAATGCCCTTTTTCAACAGCCCGCAATGCCACCCGGCACATGTGGTCCGCATACTGGTTCCCGTAGGGGGCGGAGGTCAGGATCAAAGCCAGCCTCCTTGGCGTTACCACGCGATCACCCTATCCGCACGTTCCATCGCCTCGTCGATGAACCGACCTTCCAGGTCCTCGACCACCTCGACGCCTCTTGAAAGTTCTGAAGCACCCACGCCGCGCGCCCTAAGGTCCCGGCCGCTGGCCAGAACCTTGGCGCCCCTGTCGATGGCGCTGCTGACGATCGTGGAAGGATGGCCCTTGTACTCCCGACGACTGCTCATCACCGCGTCCCCCAGAAGATAGAGGGAATCCTCCTTCGCCTTGATGGCCTCGGCGATCCTCCATGATTCTCCTTCCGTGCAGGGCGTCTTCATCAACAGGATGCAGGTCCGCATGTGATCAATATGATCGATACTTCAGCTTCGGCTATTTTACTGCTGCGGCGCTCCAGGAGGCCAGGCGACGGATGGGGATCGGGGCAGAGGGCCGGTTCCGCCCAACGGGCGATTCTGTTATGGCAAGAGGTCTCGCTCAGGATCACTTCGACCTCATCCGGTTGTTCCGGGGGTTGTGTTCGACCTCTGCCAGGCCGAGGGCCTCCATGATCGGCGGAATGTATGTGGCAAAGCGCCCCCTCAGACCTTTCTTCAGCCCGTACCAGCCTCCAACAGGGTTCTCCGCTGATCGGGCCCAGGCCTCGACCGTTCCCTCCTTGGCCGGTTTCTGCTCGTCAGCGTTGCCCAGGGGCATCCAATCGCCGAACGCCTTCAGCATCGCCTGGAGGTCCTCGAGGCTTCGCAGGTGATACCTCAGCTCGGTCTTGCCGACGGTCACGACGATGGCGGGAGGGGAAGCACTTTCATCCTGATATGCGGAGAACTCAGATTCACCCGACGGGGTCTTCAGGACCCAGGGATCTTCCTTGGTACCGTTCCCTTTCGTTCCAGACATGATCCTCAACCACAGACCGACTGCTATTAATCCTTGGCGGATGGGGTCGCCGATGACTTGGCCTGACCAAACCTGGATAGCCGTCCGGCGCCATTCGACCGGGCGATCTTCTGCCAACCAATGATGATCTCCGGCGGCCAGGAATTATCCCGTTCCCAGCCGTTCAGCTTGGACCGGATCAATGCCTCGGTCCTTATCATAGGGTTAAGAACTAATTGTAATAAAATAAACCTAAATATTAATCAGTTTTGAAACAGATTTAATAATTTTTACGTCCATAACAAGTTTTTGCTTGCTCATTAATGAATCAAATGATCTTTCCATGACCCCATATATTGAACATGACCCTCTTGGGTTGTGGTTGTGGGGAAGTGTACACCATCAAAGTTCTTTTGGTCGACGATGAAATGGACCTCTTAGAGATCGGCCAGGCCTTCCTTGAGTCAGACCATGAGATGTCGGTGGTCACCTCCTCCTCGGCCTCCCGTGCCCTGGACCTGATCGAACACCAAGAATTAATGATAGATCTGATCATTGATGCCAATACGTTCATCATGGGCTGACCGGCTACTCGCTGGAGGCGACATTGAACCGGAACCCATGGGAGCTGGGTTCCTGAGGGACAAGGTACTGGCGGACAGTGCGTTCTTCGAGCTAAAAACAACCGGACATGTCCGCTACGAGAACATCCCTCTCAAGCGGAACGACGGTGACATCATCCCGGTCGAATTCATCAGCAACGTGTACATGGTGGGGGGGACAAAGATCATTCAGTGCGATATCCGGGACATCAGGGAACGCTACCTACTGGACCAAAAGATCTTGGAGCTGGCCAGGATCGTTGCGTCCTCCTACAGTGCCGTGATCGGCAAGGACGTCCGGGGAACCGTGACCAGCTGAACAACGGCGCGGAACGGAGGTTCGGATAGTCTGCGGACGAGATCATCGGTCAATCGAATTCATTGCTGTCCTCTCCGGTTCTGTCGACCACCTGTTGAATCTCCTCCCACGGGTCCTGAAAGGAGGTTTCATCAAGGATTTCGAGACCTCACGACTGAGGAAGAACGGCACTTCCATTGACGTTTCGATATCGATCTCTCCCATCAATGATGAGAATGGCAGGATCGTGGGAGTGTCCACCATTGCCAACCGCAATACCAATTATAGATCGGCGGACGATGACTGCACTGGGGTTGTTAGTGTTGAACCGATCCGAACCGACTTCTTACGGAATAATCGCTGGCAATAAAGCATCAAGATGTCGAAGGTCCGCCGCGCTTCAGCGAGTTGCCCGATCGCCACGTGACAGAAGTTCTTGACAGGAACGTGATCGGCATCAATCCTCTTCTGCCCGGCATATACTGATTGGATTCTCCAGTCCTTCAGCTCGATCATCGTGCGGAGGCGAGAAGCTGGTCAGGCGAGTGGGCAGGTTGGATTGTAGGTCCGACCCGGTCCTGTTCTTAGGATGGGCGTTCGTCGCAGCTCGATTCCGGATCTAATCGGAACGGTCGGCGGCCCAATCATACCTGACGTAATCGTTGCCTTTGAACAGGTATCCCTTGGCCGCGAACGGACCGTAACCTTCGACGGTGGCGTTCAATCCGTTCTTGAACGGGTCCGGCAGCAGATGCCATCCGTCCGCGATCTTCCTTGGATAACCAGCGTCGGCACGGTCGTCCCTCCAGTCAAAGCTGAGGTACGAGTCGCCCTTGAAGAAATAGCATTTCCCGGCGAAGACGCCGTTGCCGTTCATGGCCGCGTCAAAGTGACCTTCGAACCCGGACGGAAGACCGGGCCAGTTGCCGGCCACCCTTTTCGGGCAGTCGGAGAACGCCCGGTCTTCGGTCCAGCTGAACTTGACGTAGGAGTCGCCCTTGAAGAAATAGCAGTTCCCGGCGAACGCACCCTGACCGTTGACCGCCGCGTCCAGATCGGAACAGAAATCAGCCGGCATGCCTGGCCAGTTGCCGGCTATCTTCTTCGGATATCCGGGAAGCGCCCGGTCGGCGTTCCAGTCATATTTGACGTAGGAATCCCCTTTGAAGATGTAGCAATTGCCGGCAAAAGGTCCGTCCCCGTTCAGAACGGCGTCGAAATCGCCCTCGAATCCCTTGGGAAGGTCATGCCAGTTGTCAGAGGTCCGCAGCATTGAGCCTGTCTTCGTCTGTCCCGTCCTGGTCTCCGAGGATCCACCGTCCACCCTTAGTGCCATTTCGTCGCCTCCCTCTGTACCGATAGGAACGGCTAATGGCCGTGTTTTCTATATGGCGTTGTCGGAGCCTGGAAGGCGCCGTTGTGGCTTGTCATGAGTGGGGAAATCTTCCGCTCTCAAACGAACAGAACCGCAACTGTTTAATTAGGACTCCGGCTCTTGTGACATGACCATGACGGAAGGGAAAGAAGATCCAGGGATTCTTAGCCACGGCATCCCCCGGGTCGCCAAGGACCTCGCGCTCAGGTACGCCCGGGTACCGGGAGTTCATATCATCGTCAGACAGGACCGGTGCGTCGGATGTGGTGCCTGCGTGAAGAACCAGTTCTGCCGGTTTGGGGCGATCTCGGTCGCGGAGCGGGAGGTTTCGATCAACGAACGCCGCTGCCGTGGTTGCGCCAGATGCACCCATCTCTGTCCCCGGGATGCCTTGGCCATCGAGGTCAGACCGCATCCGGTGGTTCAGAGCACCCTTAGGCACATCGACCACCGGATCTCCAGATTTCTGAAATGACGATCACTTCAAGGGACGGGAAGATGCTGCAGAAGTCCGTCCAGAGTTCATCCGGGTTCGTCAGAAGAGGAACGCAAAGCCATTGGATCCCACCTGACCGCTCATTCGGTACGGGCGCTGGACCTCGGCCACATCCTGTCGACGATGCTGACGACGTACATGAGGGTGACGAACAGGTCGATCGCCAGCAGGACGACGAAATAGTTCATGGTGGTGCTCAGGACCGGCCTGTGGATCGAGACCACGTAGTCGCTGGTGGCGACGATTATCTCTCCCTTGGGGCCGAGGGAGCCGGCCTCCACGCGGGAATCGAACCCGAGCTTCCAGATCGGGTCCCCATTGACGCCGGTCCGAGTCAGCGTACTGTGATCGTCTGTGAGCAGGAAGCCGTTTTCATCGTAGCCTAGGACGGTCCACTGCCTTTGAGCATCGGTCACGCTGCAGACAGTCTCCCCCGCCGGCCCGATCAGGGAGATGCTGCCGTTCATCCAAATGACGGTTCCATTTTCACTCATTGAGTCATAGATCGATGCCCATCCCTTCTGTACTATTTGCCAGTTCAGCACGCCGGTGTCGGCGTTCCAGGCGGTGATCAGACTGGACACCTGGGAACTTCCATCCGGGGACGGGCACTGCCAATTGTCGATGACCAAGATGACATTGCCCTGGATGCAGGAGTACCGGGAGAATCGGTCCCCTTGGACCACCGGAACGATCCCGCCGTCCATGTCGAACTCGGTGATGTTCATGGAGCCGTTCGTATGGGTGAGGCGAAGATCGACGGTGGAGTTCGGCCCGAAAAAGGGTCCGGCGAGATATTCCATGGCCGGGTTCGTATTCTCCAGTATGTCCCTTTCCCAGAGGATCGTACCGTCATCCGAGATGGCGGTCAGGTTATCGGAGATCGTGACCTCCCCGCCGAACACGTTGTAGGTGGCATTCCACACCGAGACTGTGTTTCTGGCGATGACGGTTCCATCATCGAGCAACAGGAAATTGTTAAGCCCACCCTCCGGCGCGTATATCCATTTGTAGAACCCGTCAGCGTTCAAACACACCAGGCAGGAGTAGTTGTTCCGCTGTTCGACAAGGTATACATCCCCATTCTGGCCCAATCTCAGTTCCGAGACCGGCACATCACTGACCATGCTCCAGAACACCGTCCCGTTGGGATACAGGCACTCGACCGTGTCCTGGTCCAAGCTCCTTTCGATGAAGTACAGGCGATCGGAGGCCCCCAGGACCAGATCGTCCGGATGGCTCGAGTTGAACGCCCACCGGACCGTTCCGTCCAGACCTATTTCCTGGATGGTCCCCTTCTCATCGGCCACGATGATCGAGCCGTCGGAAACGACCAGCATCTTCTGGAACCCGTTCGGCAGGGGAATCTTCCATTCGACGTCCATCCCCCCGGCACCGGCATCTTTGGCGAGGAGGAAGTTTCCGAGAAGGGAGGAGAAGACCAGCAGCACCGCGACAAACAATGTGGAAACCGCCACCCTCCGTCTATTCCTTGCCGGGCCCATGGACATCCCCTGAGGATGCCCCGCGCGGTTATTTAACGGGTCCAACCTGGATATCAATCGCCAGAAACAGATGGGGGGTCAGGTCGTTGGTCCGGGAATAGGTTCAGGCCTGTCTCAATTCAACCAGTGAGCGAGAATTCTCAGAATAGGTTCTTGAAATTCTCTTCCTTGAGACGGACAATGCTCCATTCCGTGTGTACCGTGGCACCGCAGCTTTGGTAGAAGCTTATCGCCTTGGAGTTCCAGTCCAAAACGTTCCAGTCCATCCTCCCGCAGCCCCGGCGCTGGGCCTCAGCGGCGCAGAAGGCGAGCAATTTCCTTCCGATGCCGTGCCTGCGGAAACGCTCCGGCACGTAGATGTCCTCGATGAACAGAGTCGGCTTGGCCAGCAGGGTGGAATAGGTAAAGAAGTAGAACACGTAGCCGACCTGGTCCGTTCCGCTGAGGGCGATGTAGGCGTGGAAATAGGGTGAACCGGATTCCACGTCCTTGCGCAACCGTTCCACCGCTTCCTCGGTGGGAGGTTCCAGGTGCTCGAAGACGGCGAGCTCGGTGATCATCCTTGCCAGATCGTCGACGTTTCCCTGGTCGACCTTAACCATCGATATCTCCATTTTATCCACCTTATGGTCGTTGGGGATGGCCTGGATATTATTAACTCTAACGGCGTTGGATCCCTGCCGGTCTGATGGTCTTCCATGCGGCTTGGCCGATCCGGTCTAAATGCCGGCCCCCGGCACAACGATTAAGGATTCGTTTCCTTTTACTCTGCATTGGGAAGTAGCTTATGGACCTAGACAAGACCGAACTCCCGGAAAGGATAAGGGAAAGGATCCGTCTGATGAACGATGCGCCTTTCATCCGCTCGTTCGGAATCGAACTGGTCAGCATTTCCGGTGACGGGGAGGTCCGGCTGACCATGGATGTCAGCGATAAGTACAACGCGCTCGGTTCGGCCCATGGAGGGGCGGTTTTCACGATCGCAGACCAGGCATTCGCGGTGGCCTCGAACCTTGGCCCCGAGCATCAGGTGGCAATGTTCGCCAGCATGACCTACATCAGGCCGGCGCGGGGCATGCTGGAGGCCGTGGCGAGGAAGATAGGCGAGACCAAGATGACATCGGTGTACGAGGTCAGGGTGTTCGAGAAGGGAGAACTGGTCGCGATCTTCCAGGGCAACGGATACAAGCTAAAGGACCGGAGCGGCACGACGAACTGATCATGATGAGACGATACGTGGTATTCCTTCGGGCGGTGAACGTGGGAGGGCACAGCCCGGTCAAGATGGAGGACCTGTGCAGGAATCTGGCAAACCGCGGACTCAAGGATGTTTCCAGCTATCGGCAGAGCGGCAACCTCGCCTTCGGTTCCTCGGTGACCGATGAGGCGGCGATAGGCCAGACGGTGAAGGACACCCTGGAACAGATGACCGGAGCGGCGGCCGACATTTTCCTCCGGAGGATGGAAGCGATGGAGGAGCTGGTGGCCTCTGACCCTTTCAAAGGCGTTCTTTCCGAAGGGGACCGGGGTTTCGCCACCTTCATGTCCGCCAGACCGGCCAATGTTCCATCCTCGCCGGTGTCATTTCAGGAGGGCATCAGCATGATCGGGCTGGTCGACGATGTGGCGTTGACCGTCGTCCGTAAGGATGTCTTCTCGGGACCGGTGAACGACCAGGTGGAGAACGCCTTCGGGGTCAGGGCCACCACCAGGAACTGGTCCACGGTGACGGGCCTGGTGAAAAGGACGGCCGTTCCAAGGTCAAAGTGACCGCCGTTCACGAAGATCCGTGTCTGGATCGGAAGCCTTGGCGCGGTATCGCTACTTCATCTTGCAGAGGTTCTCGCAGGCCCGGTCCAGCACATCGTCCCGCTTGGCGAAACAGAAACGGACCAGGTCCTCCCCCGCATCGTCGTGGTAGAACGCATCCCCCGGCACACTGGCGATCCCTGTCCTCCTAAGGATGGTCATCGCCTTTTCCTTGCTGTCGTTGCCGGACACGCCACTGACGTCCGCCAGGACATAATACGAGCCTTCTGGGACGTGCGGCTCCAGACCGGCGTCGTGGAGGGTGTCGCATATCTGTTTCCTTTTCTTCTCGTAGGAATTGCACACCCGCTCATAGTACGAGGGTGGTAGGGAGGACACCCCTTTGGCCACCCCCACCTGCAGGGGGGAGGGCGCGCACACGTACACCAGGTCGTTCACGTAGCCGATCATCCTGGCCCATTCCTCCTGCGCCACGCAGTATCCGATGCGCCATCCGGTGATGCTGAACGTTTTCGAATAGCCTGAGATGGTTATCGTCCGGTCGGAGACCTTGGGCACCGAGCCGGGCGAGATGTGCTTCCTTCCGTCGTAGACGAAGTACTCATAGATCTCGTCCGTGAAAATGAAGATGTCCTTCTCTATCGCGAAATCCGCCAGTTGGCCTATCTCTTCCCGGGTGAACACTTTTCCGGAGGGGTTCCCGGGGGTGTTGACGATCACCGCCCGGGTGCGTTCGGTGACCAGCGGCTCGAGCAAGTCCGTGCTGAACCGCCAATCGGGAGGGTCAAGGCGGGCGAAGACCGGGACCGCCCCGACCGCCAGCAGGGTGTTGACATGATACCCGTAGTAAGGCTCGATGACGATCACCTCGTCCCCCGGATTGAGCAATGCCATGCAGGTGCAGTAGAACGCCCCGGTCGCGCCGGCCGAGACGATTATGTTCCTCTCCGGGTCGGCGGTGATCCCGTTGTAACCGGATACCTTCTTGGCCAGCGCCTCCCGGATGATCTGCAGTCCGTCGTACCTGGTGTAGAGGTTGAACCCTTCCCTCATCCCCTGCGCCGCCCCTTCGATGACCTGCTCCGGGACATCGAGGTCGCACACGCCCTGGGCCAGGTTGATGCCCTTTATCCTGTTGCACTCGAATGTCATGTTCCGGATCTCGGACTGGACGATGAGCTTGGAACGGTCGCTTACTCTCAGGTTCATCCTACGCCACCCGACCTCAGATTGGCCGAATCGATATTAAATGGATTTCGAACGGTCCAATGCTCAGACACATCCGATCGCAGACGGCAAGAACCATGCGGGCGGGACCGGTCGCCGGCTCATTTCCTTTGATACACCAGCGAACGCATCTCCGCGGTCGCCTTGACGATGTCCTTCTGGCCCACTATGGCCGAGATGACCGCCACCCCGTCGGCCCCGGCCTCCATGACCTGGCGGACGTTGTGCTTGCCGATCCCCCCGATGGCGATGACCGGTATGGAGACCGCCGCCTTGATCTCCTTCAGCTTCTCCACCCCCTTCCCCGGACCGGCATCGGACTTGGTACCGGTGTCGAAGACGGGGCTGAGCGCCAGGTAGTCCGCCCCATCGGACTCGGCGATCAGGGCTTCGGGCACGCTCCTCACGGACGTTCCGATGATGAAGCCCCTGGGCGATATCCTTCTGGCGAACGGCACCGGCAGGTCCTCCTGCCCCAGATGGACGCCGTCGGCCCCGCTGGCCAGGGCCAGGTCCAGACGGTCATTGATGATGAAGGTGATGCCCGAAGAGCGGGTTATCTCACCGATCTGGAGGGCGATGGACAGCATATCCTTCTCGGTGCGCGCCTTGTCCCTCAACTGGATCACGTCCGCGCCGCCCTCGGCGACCCTCCTGGCGATCTCCACGTGGCTGAGGCCGTGGGATATCCCCTCGTCGGTGATCACGTAGAGCCCCAGTTTCATCTAACCAGACCTCACTCTCGATCTCTCCGCCAGCAGTTCCGGGGTCAGGGAAGCGGTCTCGTCGAACAGGGCGACCTTGAAGGACGATGGGGCATAGGCCCTCCTGGCCGCGCTCTCGCCGGCAATGCCGAAGGCGGCCAGCGCGGCGACGGAACCCACCGTCAGGTCCGGGGAAACGGCCGCAAAGGCGGCCACGATCGAGGTGGCCATGCAGCCGGTTCCCGAGACCCTGCCCATCAGCTCGTGACCGTTGAAGATCAGGTAGGAAGATCTCCCATCGGACACGATGTCCGTCTCCCCGCTCAGGATGACGATGCTGCCCGACGTTCTGGCCAGTTCCCTGGTGATCTCCAGGGGCTCCCCGGTGAGGCCGCCGGAATCGACCCCCCGGACCACGCCCCCGGTCCCCGCCAGAACCCCGATCTCACCGGCGTTCCCCTTGATGATCGAGATGTTCAGTTCTTTCATCAGGCGGTGCACCGTCTCCGTCCGGTAACGGGTCGCCCCGGCCCCGACCGGGTCGAGCACGATCGGTATGTTGCGCTCATTGGCCATTTTCCCAGCGATCAGCATTGAGCTCACCTGACGCTCGTTCAGCGTGCCGATGTTAAGGACCAGCGAACCGGCCATCGACACCATCTCCTCGACCTCTTCCGGGGCATCCGCCATCACCGGGGCGCCGCCGATGCACAGCGTGATGTTGGCACAGTCGTTGACGGTGACGTAGTTGGTGATATGGTGAATGAGGGGGCGCTTGCTCCTCAATGAATTGAACGCGTCGGAGAGTTGCTGGTTCAGCATATGGTTGCCTCGAGATGGGCAATATATCGGTCGTCTTATTTCAACCGTGATGGTGACCGCAACGCCCGGTCCGGGAAGATCAGCGACCGCCGTTGCCGTACTTGCGGATCGAGTCGGTCATCGCCTGCAGGTTCTTCAACGGGGTCCGGGGCGAAAGACCGCATCCTGGGGCCACGATGTCCGCCCCGTCGTTCAGACAACGGAGGACCTCCTCCTGAACCTCTTCGGCCGGTGCCTTCAGCAGGACATACACCGGGTCGATGTTGCCGATGACCCGGCATCTGCCTTTCACGACCCTCTTGATATCGGCGATGCTCATTCCCTGCCCGATGCTGATGGCGTCCACCCCGGACCGGACCATCATGTCGGTGGACGACCGGATGTCACCGCAGATGTGCAGGATCGACAGCCCCCCGGCCGCGGTTATCGCCTCCGCCACCTTTCTCTGTCCGGGAAGGGCGAAGCTCTCGTACAGCTCGGGACCGAGGATGGAGTCCTCCGCCTCCTCGTCCATCATCATTATCACGTCCGCCCCGGACTCGATGAAGTGGGTCGCCACGAAGGAGGTCCACCGGGCAAAGAAGTCGACGAAGGACCGGTAGATCTCCGGCTGGTCGGCCAGGTCGATCAGCGCCCGGTCCTCGCCTCGGAGCTGGGCCGACATGGTGAAGGGGGCTTGGACGGCCACCACGATGGGCAGGTCGGGCCTCGTCCGCCTTATGATGCCGATGGCCTCATCGACCACGGGCACCCGCCCGGCATCCCGAACCTCTGGGACATCGAGCTGCCGGACGTCATCCAGCGAACGGATCAGCGGTTCGGTCACGAAAGGGGCGGCCTGCCGGTCGGCGAAATCCACCTTGGCACCGAACGCCTCTGCGTCCATCACCACGTCGAACGGCAGGCGGGCGCTCTCCACCCCCGCGTAGGTGCTGGCCGCCATCGACAGCGAGGCCATCTTCCGGGGGTCCTGGTGGGCCTCCGGCCAGTGAGCGTCCGAAAGTCTCATCAGGTCCAATGTGCCGGTCTGGAGCGGGCAGGCGGCGGGCATCCGGTCCAGTTCCGATCCCTTCAGGGCGTTCAGGAAACGCTCGCGCATGTCCAATCATACCACCCGCACGACCGCTTCCCCCAGGATCATCCGTGGATGATTCGCTCTCCTGGTTTATCTGTCTTTTTCCCTCCGCCCGAAAACGACATCCGTCAAACAGAAGCCAACCATTATGAGCATGCAGAACACAATCTGGGTCGGATGGAGCTCGTTCTTTTCGTTTTTGCCATGGCGGCGATCGTACTCGCCCTGGTCTTCTCGTTCACCAACGGGTTCCATGATGCCAGCTCCACGGTGGCGACGCTGATAGCGTGCGGTGCGGCCACTCCCCGCCGGGCGGTGCTGATGTCGGCCGCCTGGGGATTCGCCGGGGCTTTGCTCGGGGGCACGGCGGTGGCGCTCACCATGCTGGGGCTGCTCTCCATCCCCCTGGGCAACACCATGGTCTACGTCATATTCGCCACCCTGGTGGGGGCGGTCGCCTGGAACCTGATCACCTGGGTATGGGGGATACCCTCATCGTCAACCCATGCCCTGGTCGGAGGGCTGATCGGAGCGGGCATCGCCGGCGCCGGCCTGGATAAGGTAAATTGGGGGCTTAACGAGCTCATCTTTGACGGACAGGTGGTGGGCATCACCAAGGTCGTCGTCTTCCTCTTCCTCTCGGTCGGCATCGGTTTTGCCGGAGGGTTCCTGGTGCTCAAGCTGAGCCGGGTCCTACTGAGGAACGCCAAGCGGACCGTCAACCGTCCGCTGATGCTGTCCCAGTACCTCACCTCCGGACTGCTGTCGTTCAGCCATGGGGCCAATGATGCCCAGAAGGCCATGGGCATGATGATCCTGGTCATCGCCTCCGTGGGCTGGTCGCCCGACACCAGCATACCCTTGTGGGTGATGCTGGCCAGCGCCATCGCCATGACCGTCGGCACGCTGGGCGGCGGGTGGAAGATCATGACCACCCTGGGCCGCAGGATATTCCGCATCCGCCCGATACACAGTTTCGACTCGCAGGTGGCATCGACCACCGCGATCCTGCTGTCGACGGCCGCCGGCGCGCCGGTGTCGTCCACGCACGCGGTCGCCTCGAGCATCATCGGGGTGGGGGCGGCCGATAACGCCCGGATGGTGCAGTGGGCCATCGGAAAGGACATGGTGGTCTCCTGGCTGCTGACGATGCCCCTGACCGCCTTCGTCTCCGGTCTCGTCTACGTGATATTGAAAGGCAGTCTGAACATCTGAGGGATGACATGGAAGAATCACAGAAGAAGGACAAGGAAGGCAAGAAGCCCGGCATACTCAACCGGATATTCCCCTCCGACTACGATTTCTACGGCATGCTGGGCAGGCAGGCCGACCAGACATCGGTGGGGGTCAGGACCCTGATCATCATGGCTCGAGGCCGGGGCCAGTTCGGACCCGATAGACCTCATCAAGGAAGAGAACAACGGCGACCTGCTCCGGCTGGACATGGAGCGGCTGCTGCAGGAGGCTTTCTCCACCCCGTTCGACCGGCAGGACATCTACACCATCTCGAGGCAGATGGACCACATCCTCAACTACACCGTGTCGACGGCCTACGAGATGCGGGCCTTCGGAGTGAAACCGGACGAGGCCACCATGAGCATGGCCCGCTCACTGCTGAACGGCTCGGAGCTGGTGGCGCGGTGCGTCCAGATGCTCAAGGACCATCCCGCGGAGGCGGAGAAGTTCATCCGCAGGCTGCGCGAGTACGAGCACGACATCGAGAAGACATACGTCCGGAACATGGCGCTGGTCTTCGCAGAGAACGACCCGATCATGGCCATGAAGAAGCGGGAGATATACCATCACCTGAAGGACGCCGGCCGGAACATGAGCATCACGGTCGACGTGCTGCACCGGATAATCGTGGGCCTGGTCTAGGTCCGGCTGCGGCTGGGCAGGATCACCGTCCTGAACCAGAACTCCTCGATGATCCTGATTGTCCGGGCGAACTCTTCCAGGTCCACAGGCTTGGCGATGTAGCAGTTGGCGTGTTCCCCGTAGGCCTTTCTGACATCCTCGACCGAGGTGGAACTGGTGAGCACGATGACCGGTATGCGCTTCAGTTCCTCGCTGCCCTTTATCTCCGTCAGCAGCTCCCTTCCGTCCATCCTGGGCAGGTTCAGGTCCAGGATGATCATTTCCGGTTTGCACGCGCGGGGGTCGCTGCACACCTTCTTGAGGTATTCCATGGCCTGCACCCCGTCCTCCGCCACGGTCAGGTTGAGCTTCAGGTTGGCATCCTTGAACATCTCCTTGGCCAGCCTGATGTCCCCTGGGTTGTCCTCGACCAGGAAGAGCTCGATCGGCCGGGTGATGTCCGCCCGGTCGTGGATCAAGCCGCATCCCCTCCCGATGCCGGACCATGGTTCCATCCGATGGTCTTGGGACCGCCGACGGTGTTGCCCCTGCCGATGAGATCGTGGCCCGCCATGGAGTTCACTTGGCGACCTTTGCGGTGTGGTCGTCCATCGACTGGATGCCCTTCAGCTTCTTTTCCAGCTCCGCCTTCGCCCGCCGCAGGTCCTCTTCCATGCGCTTCCGGTCGCTGATGTCGGTTATCATCGCCAGGGTTCCGATGTGATTGCGCGAATTGTCCAGGATGCGTCTCGTCGAGACGACCCCCCACAGGGATGTCCCGTCCTTCCTCCGGAACTTGAAATCGTTGACGATGGCGGGGTCGGGATTGTATTCCAGCCCCTTGTCCTGCTTCAGCTTTCTCCACTCCGGGTCGGTGAAGGTGATCATTCCCTTGCCGATCATCTCTTCCGGGGCATAGCCGAGCATCTCCGCCATCTTGCTGTTCACGAAGACCGTGTTGGAGCGCTCGTCCATGAGCCAAATGCCCTCGTACGCCGTCTCGACCAGATGGCGGTACTTCTCCTCGCTCTTCCGCAGCTCCTCTTCCGCCTTCTTGCGCTCGATGGCATAGCGCATCGTCCGGGCCAGCAGCGCCCCGTCCGTCTTTCCCTTGACCAGGTAATCCTGCGCCCCCACCTGGATCGCATTCAGGCCGGTGGTCTCGTCATCCAGTCCGGTCAGTACGATGACCGGGACGGTGTTGTTCTTGGACAGGAACGTCCTGACCGTGTCCAGTCCGCCGCTGTCCGGCAGGTTCAGGTCCAGGAGGACCACGTCAAAACGCTCGTTCGAGAGCATGCCGAGACCTTCTCCCAGCCGTTCCGCCCGGGCAAAGGTCACAGTGGTTATGTTCTGCTCCGCCAGCTGTGCCCTGATCAGGCGCACATCACCTGCATTGTCCTCAATGATCAGAGCCCGAATGGAACCCATAAAATTCAATCCCTGGCCGTATAAATGGGGTTCATGCTTTATAACTTTTTCAACCCTGACCGAGTGGACGTGATGCCGCGGCCGCTCAGATCAGCCCGGCCAGCCTCAGCCGCTCCATCGACTGTTCCAGCGAAAGGGCGGTCTTGGTCTCGACCAGCACCCGGGCCTTCCGCTCCCGGGCGAACTTCAGCATTCCCGGTATGTCGATCTCCCCGGTCATCAGGACCTGGTGGTCGCTCTTGCCATCGTAGTCGTGGAGGTGCATGTGGACGATGCGCTCCTTGTGCCTCATCAGCACCGGACGCTCGGCATAGGCCACCTTGGCGTCATGCCCGGTGTCCCAGGTGATCATGAAGCCGTCCAGCTTGGAAAGCTCTTCCAACGCGTCGGCGACGAAGGGCAGCTGGAAGTTGCTGGAGTTCTCGGTGCAGATCATCACCCCGTTCGACTTTCCCAGGTCGATGAGGTAGGCCATCGATTCCACCAGGGCCTCCTTGAACCGGTCCCGGTATTGGTCATAGATCCAGACCTGGTGGTCCGGGAGGGTGAAATATACTCCCCGGTTGATGTGGACGTTCAGGAGCTTGGCGCCCGATTCGGCGCACCATTCCACCGCCTCCGCGCATCTTTGGACGTGGCCCCTGCGCACCGTGTCGTGGAACGATGCCAGGTCGACCTCGTCATGGGCGTGCATGGTGAACTCGATGCCGTGCGACTCCGCCGCCTCCCTCACCTTTTCCGCCGGCAGGTTCTCCGGGAAGCTGTAGGGCATGTTCATGTTCAGCTCGATGAAGTCGAATCCCAGGCGGGTGCACAGAGACACGTTCTCTTCCAGGCTCGAGTACTCGATCAATGCCGGCATGCCCAGGGGTTGCCCCTTTTTAACAGACACGGGCCTGTCATTCGGGAGCTTGTATTAAAAAATGGGTGACTAACTATCGCGTTTCGATTCCGATTGTACCTATTTTGTCGTGTGTGAAGGAACAACCACCTCGCTGCGCGACCGACGCAGCCATCCTCGTCCCCGTCAGGTCGGATCATTCGCGTCTGATCTGGACCGACCGGGCGTGGGCGTGCAACCCTTCCGCCCTGGCCAGGCCCTCGACCGTGTCCCCCAGCCGCTCCAACCCCTGGCGGTCGATGATCTGGACGGTGGACGTCTTGCAGAACATGGCCACGTTCAGCCCGGAGTAAAGCTTGGCGTAGCCGGCGGTCGGCAGGACATGGTTCGTGCCTGACGCGTAGTCCCCGCAGGCCACGGCGGTGTACGGGCCGACGAAAATCGAACCGGCGTTGCGCACTGCCGACAGCACCCCCATCTGGTCCCTGACCTGGATGGACAGGTGCTCTGGTGCGATCTGGTTGATGATGGCGACCGCCCGGTCCATGGAATCGATCACCACGTAACCGGCGTTCGCCAGGGAGCTCTCGATGATCGCCTTCCTTTCCGCGCCCGGCAGCATCCTCTCGATCTCCCTTCCGACGTCGAGCGCCAGCTGTTCCGAGACCGTGATCAGGATGCAGGCGGCGTTGGGGTCGTGTTCGGCCTGCGCCAGCACGTCCGCGGCGACGAACCTGGGATCGGCCGAATCATCGGCGATGATGGCCACCTCGCTCGGTCCGGCCGGGAAGTCCATCTCGGCCCGGTCCCGCAGGAGCATCTTGGCGGCGGTGACATAGACGTTCCCCGGACCGACGATCTTCTGCACCGGCGCCACGCTCTCCGTCCCTATGGCCATCGCCGCGATGGCCTGGGCGCCGCCGATCTGGTAGATCTCGTCCACCCCGGCGATGTCCATCGCCACCAAGGTCAGCGGGTTCACCGGCGCGGGGGTGCAGGCTATGACGCTCCTGACCCCGGCCACCTTGGCCGGGATGGCGCACATGAGGGCGGTGCTCGGATAGGAAGCCCTCCCTCCCGGGACATAGGCCCCGATCCGGTCCAGGGCAGTGGTCTTGACCCCCAGGACGACGCCGGGTTCGACCTCTTTCAGCCACAGGTCGTTGGGCCTCTGGAGCTCATGGAACCGTCTGATGTTGGCGGCGGCGTTCCGGACCAGGTCGACCAGCTTGGGATCGACCCGGGAATAGGCCGCCTCGATCTCTTCCCTGCTGACCGCCACCCGCTCGAGCTTGACCTTGTCGAACTGTTCGGTGAACGCGATGAGCGCCCGGTCACCTTTCCTGATCACCTCATCGATGATCCCAGTCACCGCCGGACGTACATCCTGGAGACCCGCCTTCCTTTTCTCCATCCACTGACCGGGATCGAGCGCCTGCCACATAAAAGGGAGATACCTGGACGGGTAAATCTAGGTTTTGGGCGATGCCGAAACCTTCCCGCGTAAAGATCTGTGACGGGCGACCATCGTATCCGGGGAAAGCGGACGGAACCTCGGAAGGATATCCGGCATGGTCTTTGAGGGACGTTTCTCCAACGATGGACCGGGCGGTCCGGTCCCATCGCTAATGGCAGCCGCACCCATCGCCGACCGGTGATACCGGGACCTCGAAGACCTTGGCCAGGGAAACCTCGACCCGCCCCCGATCCTCACATTCGACGACGTCATCCGTCACCGGGGTGTCCTTGGGGATCTCCCAGCAGTGGTCCGGCGGGCTGGATTCGAAACGGAGCACGTACATCCTGAAGTCCCCCATGCCTCCGGCCCTCTGCTTGGGGGCGGAGACCACCGATGCCCCGTAGTTGTTCGGGAAGCGGTAGATCTTGTGCCCCCGGTTGCCTTCCGTGCAGCCGCAGACGCACTTGGCGTTCAGATCGATCTTGTACTGATCAAAGCTCATTCCAGCCCCTGCCGTTCCTTTTCCGCCTTCATCTCCCCTTCGGTGAGGATCGGTTCCCTCACATAGTAACGCCGGTCCTTGATACCGGACGCTGTCGGCGAGGGTGCCACCGGCTTGAACTGGAACGCCGGGCCTAACTCCTTGGCCCGGACCCACTCGCTCAGGAAATCGGCCGCTCCCCGGGCGTTCATCTCCACCGCCATCAGGAGCATGTCCATCGAATCGTCGTCCGGTATCCTTTCCTCCACCTTCGGGTCATCGATATCGAAGAACAGCATCTCGCGCGCGAGCTCCGGTATGTCCTTGCCGCTGCGGGACAGTATGTCCCTGAACCGGGAGAAATCGATGTCTGCGGGTTCCCTGCCCAGCATCTTCTTGATGGACTGGAACAGCAACTCCGATTTGCCAGCCTCCCGCAGTATCTCGTCCACCGCCTCGGTGCTGGTCATCCCGGTGCTGGAATAGTAGCCGATCACCCTGACGATCGGGTCCTTGGCCGTCACCGCGCGTTCGCAGTCCTTCAGCATCCTCATGAGCATGCCCAGCTCGTTCACCGCCATCAACAGGTTGGCGTATCTCAGCCGCCTTTTGCCCGCATACTCCGATTGGACGGACAAGGCCTTGTACGCGTTCACGTACTCGATCACATGACCCGCCAGTTCCAGCGCCTTCAGGTGGGCGACATCGACCTTTAGCTCGAGATCATCGTTTACCCGGGACATCGGACTTTGCATGGAGGGAGAGGGCATTAACCTTTTCTGAGGCGTCCCGCCGCCGAACTCGACCTGCTGAGTGGTCCATTTCACGATATTGCGCTTGATCGTTAACGCCTAGAAAAAATGTTCATTGTGTTATATTCGAAATCATCCACGATATCAGAGGTCCGAGGAGATCGGGGAGATAGTGGACGTGTTCACGAACATCTCGGAGCAGACGAACCTGCTCGCCCTTAACGCCGCCATTGAGGCCGCCAGGGCCGGAGACCAGGGCCGCGGGTTCGCCCTGGTCGCGGAAGAGGTCAGGACCTCGCGGAGGACTCGAGGGAAGCGGCGAACGCATCGTCAAGATGATCCGGGAGGTGCAGAACGATACCACCAAGGCGGTCGATGCGATGAAGCGCGGCACCTCGGAGACCGCGGAAGGCAGGAGCCAGGTGGGATTGAACGGCAAGGCCTTCAAGGATATCCTGGACACCACCCAATTCGTCGGATCGATGGAGGAGCTGACAAGGAAGATGGAAAGCCAGAGCGGATACATGGTCACCGCCGCAAAGAGGCGTGGACGACATCGCCAGCATCTCGGAGGATACCGCTTCCGCCAGTGAGGTATCGGCGGCATCCACGAGGGACTGACCGCCAGCAAGGAGGACATGACCACCCGGGCCCAATCGCTGTCCGAGATGGCGACCAACATGCAGAGGTCGGGGTCCCAGTTCACGATCGGGGAAGAGAACGGAACGTCCCCCGAGGCACAGCGGAAAGGAGCCGGTCTTCCGTTGTCCGGTTCGAACCCCCGTACCAAGGGCCAGGCCGATGTGAAGGTCCCGGAGAAGGTCAAGCTCGCCCTCGACCGCCGGGGGCTGGGACGGAGGCCAAGGGAAAGGCGTGAGGGCCGGCACGCCCTCGGGCCTTGGGATCTCTGGAGGGGATCGTCTTCGTCTAAAAATGTCGGGACAGGCTATGATCCTTCCTCAATTCGTTCCAGGGCCTTCTTTTTGTTCCGCGGACTTTCGGGAAGGAGACGGGCCTCGGTTCCAAGATTTGCACGCACCTCTCCACCGTGTCGGATAACTGCCGAACCGAAGCTGCATTTTCAGGAATGGCCATCGGAGTGAGGGGCCTGGCCCGTGCTGACGAGGCACCTCAGGAACGACCGGATCATACGCGCTTCTTGTACTCGTTCAGGAGCGCCTCTGAGTACTCCCCCTCGGCCTTCGGCGGAACGTAGTCACGGTCTTTGATGCGGTTCAGAAGTTCCAGCTTGATCTCATCGTCGCCCTCGATGTTCAATGACAGGACCTCGTTCATCACGTCGTCCAGGCAGGATATTCCCACGTCCTTTCCGCCCACGCTCAAGGTGGCGGTCTCGTTGATCGGGTATTCCAGCTGGTCACCGCAGCGGTGACATTCCTTCTTCTCCGGCATTCGTATCAACTCCGGCTAATGATTTGCAGGGATCCGGTTAAAATGCTATCGTTCCCGCGTTCGCCTGGATGCGAACGAAGGACGAGGCGGCCTGGCTGGTCGCCGGTAATGGGCTGATGCGGACCCATGCTGGGTATCCGCATATCGATCTGAATCCTATCTTCCATATCCGTGACCGATAACCTGATGGCACCCCATATCCAGCATGTTTCTTTCCTTAGGTGACGAAGGTCTGAGACCGGCTGACGGTTCAGGCCTGTTCTGCGCCCCTGGATGCAGCAGCAGAACACGTTGTCTTGATGGCCATATCGTCCTTATCTGCATAGGTTGGACGTAAGGGTCAAGAGAGCATTTTCATTATTCATGGCCCATCGATCCTCTGGATATTGTCATTGGACCCCATCGTCCAATTCTTCCCGCCTTGACGGCATGGAACGTTCTGTGACCCTAGAGACGGCTGGGAGGTCGGCAGCCTCTCATGGGCCAATTCCATCGCATATGCGGCAATGGAGGGGATTGTTCCTCAGATCTTTCTGCCTCTGAAGAACATGAACGCCCCAATGCCTATCATGGCAACCACCACGGCGCCGATTCCCAGGTACAGCAGGGAGTTGTCCGCGGAACTCCCTACACCTCTTTCCGAGGCGTCAAGTATGGCCGAATGTGCTCCAGCCCCCATTGAGTTCACCGGGACGACATAGTAGGCATAATCGATTCCGGCGGTTGCGTTGTCATCCACATAGGACAAAGCTGACGCGGATACCGTACCGATCTGGGAATAATTGCTCCCTCCGGAGCTGCGATACACGTCATAGGAAACGATGATCGCTCCGCCATCATCCGTCGGGGCGGCCCAAACCAGGGTGTTCTGGCCTTCACTGGAGACACAGGTCAGATTCTGGGGGGCGGATGGCGTCGTTGGATTGATGGCGGTCGCATTGACCTCGGCGGAAGGGAGACCAGTACCGTATGTGCCGTTGGCCTTGATGATATAGAAATACCGTGTTCCAGGATCCACGGAGAGGTCTTGGTAGGATGTGCCCACGATGGTCGCGATTGCAACGGTCCCTTCACCGGCGGCAACGGTACCGCGATGGACGAGATAGTTGATAATTCCGGAACCTGGATCGACCGGGGCGGTCCAGCTCAGACCCACCTTGCCGGGTAGGCTGGAGGCCGTTAGTCCTGTGGGAGCTCCGGGAACCGTCCCGATCCTTGAAGGCGTGGCGGTGGCAGAGTTGGAGGCCGGGCCCGATCCTATGGCATTGACCGCATCGACGACGTAAACGTAGGTGTGGCCGTCGGTCACGGATGTGTCGTTGTAGCTCATTTTATCCGACGTCACGTTGGTGAGCAGGGTTGGCGGGTCGGATCCGTCCCCGCGCCATATGCCATAGTTGACGATGGCCGGGCTGCTTGTGGTCGCCGGAGCTTCCCAGGTCAGGACGACGTATCCATTGTGGCCTTCAGCTGACAAGGCTCGTGGGGATCCGGGTCGGACGTTCGTGACCGGAATGACCGGCCCCATCATCAGTCCGTGAAAGGCGCTCCCGGGTACGGGAAAGTTCGAGGCGGCGTATGCATGACCCACTATCCCTGCGGGCGTCCCGTCGATCCACACGCCCGCGACCGATGTCGGGGCGACAGGTCCCAGGAACGTCATGGAGGTCAGTGACGAGCACAGTGAGAACGCGCCATACCCGATGGTCGCCATGCTTTCCGGGACCGTAACGTTCGTAAGTGACGTGCAACTTTGGAACGCATACGTTCCAAGAACTGCGACAGCGCTTCCCATCGTCACGGAGGTCAGGAATTGGTTGTCAGCGAAGGCATAGGACCCGATGCTTGTGACCGATGTCGGAAGGACCACAGCTCCGGCCCTTCCCTCAGGGTACTGAACCAGGTTTGTGAGGCTTTTGTCATACAGTACTCCGTCAACACTTGTGAACTTCGGGTTGGTGGAGTTCGCCTCAATTGAGGTCACTGACGTACACATGAGGAACGCCATCGGCCCTATGTATGTGACGTTCTCGGGGATCGTCAGGTTCTTCAGCGAAGCACAACCGTGGAATGTCCAGTTGCCTATGGAAGTGACACTGTTCGGAATGACCTGTGAGGTCAATTCGGAGCAGGAATCGAAAGCGTAACTACCCAGCATTGTTACATTGTTCGACATGGTCACCGAGACCAGGGAGGTGCATTCCTGGAAGGCGCTATCCCCGACCGAGGTTACGCTGTTCGGAATCGTCACCCCGGTCAATCCCGTGCAAAAACTGAGAGCGTCCTCGCCGATGGAAGTGACGCCGTTCGGGATGTTCAGAACACCCGAGAATCCGCCCGGGCATCGGACCAAGGTGAACGGGGTCTTTTGATACAGGACGCCGTTTATGCTGCTATAGTTCTGGTTCCCCGGGCTCACATCAAAAGCGGTCAGGGAGGAGCAATCTGAGAATGCATTCGCGCTGATCATCTTGACGCTGTCGGGGATCGTGACCGAGGTCACGCTGGACCCATCGAATGCGAATCCTCCGATCGCGACCGTGGGTGCTACACCAAGCGTTGACGGGATGGTGGTCGCGCCACCCCCCAGGAATCCGGTCACGGTGGCCATCCCGTTGCTCACCGTATAGGAATAGTCACCTTGTTGGTCCGCCGTCACATTATTAGAGGCGATGAACGAGAACGCGGTCAATATTAGAGACATTACAACGATCGAACTGATAAGACGGCCATAGGATCTCCCTTTCAAGCATGGTCCCCCAAGCAGGTAATCAATATTGTCACTATATAATAACGTCCTGTTTGCAGTCGAATGATATGGTCGCGGAGGGGAGGCGATTCAGATCAGCCTTTTTATTAGTCAGAACAAGGATGGGAACGCACCCAACTGCCGGGGAGGAGGCGCCATGCCCGCCCAGTCACCGTTCTTTTTATAGGAGCTGACCGAATCGTCATGAAAGCAGTCCAGCGGCATTGAGCTCTTCGGTGATCCTGTCGAGCGCCGCCCCCACATCCTGCGGCGTCCTGGCACCGGTGCAGACGACCTTACCGGACGAGAACAGCAACATGACCACCTTCGGTTCGTCCAGGCGGTAGACCAGACCGGGGAACTGCTCCGGCTCGTACTCGACGCGTTCCAATCCGAGCGTGATGGCGATGATGCTCAAGTTGATGTTCTTCCCCAGGTCCGAAGTGGCGACAATGTTCTGCACCGTAGTCTCCGGTTCGCTATCGAGGCTAATGCCAGACATGCGGATCTGCACCACTACCTTATCGATTGCCCGCTTCACCTGCTCAAGACTCTTCGCCCCCGTGCAGACGATCTTGCCGCTGTGGAACAACAGGGTCGCCGTTTTCGGGTCCTTGATCCGGTATACAAGCCCGGGAAACCGCTCCGGTTCGTAGTCAGCACCATCCAAAGAGACCGCGAGGGCCTGGAGGTTCAACTCAGTGCCGAGATTGGCGGAAGCCACCATATTTTGTATCGTGTATTGGGAAATAGGAACAACCGACCGAGCCTAGTATTTAGCCTATATATATTGGTCTGCAATTTGGGAACGGCCCCATCCTCTTGTCAAGTTGCGAAATTTCATACCTTGGAACGATTGTCCTGTGATCGCCGAAAGGACCGACCTGACCAACCGTCCCGATTTAGCTACGGCGGCTCACCGTCTTCGCATCGGTAGGTCTGGTTGAAGTGTCGGGGTCGACGAATCGATTGGGGTTGGGGCTTCCTTGTTGGTGCTTTCGGCGACCAATCGTCGCGAATTTAAGCCTATTCGGTCGGAGCCCACCGGCGCAGGTATGATTCAGTCCACGGAGCTCAGGACGTCTGCCGTGCTCCTGACCCGCCCCATCCTTTTGAAGATGTAATTGACGGTCCGAAAGTGCTGCTCATCGGACATGGATGCCATGGCGTCCTCCACGAATATCTGCTGGAAACCAAACTCGTAGGCGAACCGGGCAGTGCTCTCCACACCATAGTCGGTGGAGATCCCGCACAAAACTATGGTATCCATGCCCCTTCTTCTCAATTGCAGCTCCAGGTCCGTTCCGTAGAACGCCCCCCACTGTCTTTTGCTGATGATGACATCGGAGGCGGTAGGGATTATCTCAGGCGCGAACTCGCCCCAATCGGGTGGCGGTTCAGGCCTTGAGAAGGTCTCATCGCTTATGACCTTGAGAACGGTTTCCTTCGATCTGACCACCCGCACCAAGAAGACCGGCATTTCGTGCCGGTGAAATGAATCGATCAATTTCACCGCATTCCCGATCACTTCAGAGGAAGTACGGGGCTTGAGGGCTGGATTAGACGTGATACCTTTCTGCAGGTCGATCACCACAAGGGCGGTTTTGCGCTTATCGATGCTCAGGTCAGCCATGGACTATTGATGTGGCCTGAATTATTTAGTAATGACGGTTAGTACCGTATCATGAATATACGATATCGGATAGTACGATTATAGTAACAATTAATAGTGAGAAGGCGTTTAGGGAACGTTCCTGACTGCTGCGGTTGAATGATATGGGTGGGAGAAAAATGGACAACGACGAGAGAATCTACGCAATTGCGGACGACATATCTCAGACGATACCGGTGCTGTACCGATGGATCATCAGGCCCGATGCCACTGGGACGAGCCCTTATTCCCCGACGATCGCGGTCCTGAAGGTGATCAAGAACCAGGGCCCCATCTCCATGTCCGCCATCGCCCAGGCGCTTTACTATTCCAAGCAGAATCTGACCAATATCGTGGACCAGCTGGTAACCGATGGCTACGCGGAAAGGATGGCCGATCCCTCCGACCGGAGGGTGTTGAACATCGTCCTCACGGAAACGGGGCGGGCGTTCCTGTCGAGACGCAAGGAGATCATAAAGATGAGACTGGTGGAAGACCTCTCCCACCTCACTGGACAGGAGCTCGAGCACCTGTCTGAAACGTTCGCCGAGGTCAAATCGGCGCTGCCGAAGCTGCTGGGGGATGCGACTCCCGATCAATTCAGAGGGGAGCCCGCTGCCCGGCCGCCAATTCCATTTTCATTGAAACAGGAGAATGAGTAATTGCTTGCAGTTGAGACGGAGAGATTGTCACGGCAGTTCGGCAAATTCACGGCCGTGGATTCCCTGGACCTGTCGGTGGAGAAGGGTGAGGTCTTCGGTCTGCTGGGACCGAACGGAGCCGGCAAGACCACTACGATCAAGATGCTGACCACCCTGCTCCCACCCACCGCCGGCCAGGCCCGGGTGAACGGTCTGGACGTGATCAAAAGTGCCTACAAGGTCCGGAGGTCGATCGGATATGTACCGCAAATGCTCTCCGCCGATGCCAGCCTGACCGGTTATGAGAACCTGCTCATCTTCGGTAAGCTGTACGAGGTGCCTGCCGACGAGCTGAGGACCAGGGTGCGCCAGGCAATCGACAGCATGGGGCTGACGGAGTTCGGGGATAAGCTGGTGCGAACCTACTCCGGCGGCATGATCAGGCGGCTGGAGATCGCCCAATCGACGCTGCACCATCCGAAGGTGCTGTTCCTCGACGAGCCCACCATCGGCCTTGACCCGCTGGCCCGCAGAGCGGTCTGGGAAATGATGACGAAATTAAGGGAAGAGCACGGGACCACCATTTTCCTGACCACCCATCTCATGGATGAGGCTGACGTACTGTGCGACCGCATAGGCATAATGCATAAGAGCAAGCTCATCGCGCTCGGCAGCCCCCATGAACTGAAACAGAAGACCGGCACGACCACCCTGGACGAGGCGTTCATACGCCTGACCGGGGATCTGATCGAGACTGGAGGTAATTATCGTGACATACAACGAGAGCGCCAAACCGCACGACGCCTGGGCTGATCATATGGAGAAGGATTCCATAGGCCCTCTGGCATATGTGCGGGCCTTCGTCAGCAAGGTCCTGGTCATAACCGAACTAGAGGCGCGCAAGCTGAGGCACGATCCGGCGGACCTGCTGACCCGGGCGGTGCAACCGGTCCTCTGGCTCCTGGTCTTCGGTGAGGTGCTGACGCAGGTGAAGGCGATCCCGACCGGAAACCTGTCCTACCTGGCCTTCATGACCCCTGGGGTCCTGGCCCAGAGCGTGCTGTTCATCTCCATCTTCTATGGCATATCCATCGTGTGGGAGCGGGACCTGGGCATCGTGCAAAAATTCCTGGCCAGCCCGACACCGCGCACGGCCATCGTGGCCGGGAAGGCGCTCTCCGCCGGACTGAGGAGCCTTTCCCAGGCCTTCATCGTCTTCCTCCTGGCCGCCGTTCTCGGGGTGGGCATAACGAACAATCCGGTCAACATCCTGCTGGTGATCGTGGTGGTCCTTCTGGCGGCGGCGATATTCTCCACCCTCTCACTGATCATCGCGTGCATGGTGAAGACCAGGGACCGGTTCATGGGGATAGGCCAGATGATCACCATGCCCCTGTTCTTTGCCAGCAACGCCATATACCCCATCTCGCTGATGCCGGATTGGCTCAAGTTCATAGCCTACGGGAATCCCTTGACCTATGCGGTGGACGCGTTGCGGGGCCTCATGGTCACCGGCGGGGTGAGCGAGTACGGGCTCCTTCTGGACCTCGGCGTGCTGACGATGACCGCGGTGGTCCTGATGCTCATCGGAGGGCGGCTCTATGCCCGCGTGGGCAGATGAGAACGGTCGAGCATGGCGGACGGACGTCGGGAACTGAAGAAGGCCAACGGTTGAGTGCATGAACGATCCTAAAGGCAAGGTTCAGGGATACGAATGGGTGGTCCTTTCGGTGACCACGGTGGGGGTGCTATTGGCCTCCATCCAGGAATCCGCCCTGCTCATTTCCTTGCCGGACATGATGAGCTCCCTGCACATGGACTTCCTCACCGTCATGTGGGTCCTGCTGTCCTACCTGCTCATCACCACCATCATGGTGCCCATCTTCGGCCGATTATCGGACATGTTCGGCCGCAAGCGGTTCTATGTCCTGGGCTTCACGCTCTTCACGATCGGCTCGCTGCTCGGCAGCCTGGCGCAGCCCCAGTTCCAGGGCTGGGACCTGGTGGTCTATCGTATCATCCAGGCCCTTGGCGGGGCGCTGCTGTTCGCCAACGGCACCGCCATGGTCGCCGACGCCTTCGAGGCCAGGCGCCTCGGGTTCGGACTGGGGGTGAACATGGTGGCCGCCGGGGCGGGCATCGTGCTCGGCCCGGTCGTGGGCGGCATACTATCCCCGCTCGGCTGGCAATGGATATTCCTGATCAATGTTCCGTTCGGCGTGGCCGGAACGATCTGGGCGATCATCCGGCTGAAGGAGCCGACCAGGGTGCCGAAGAGTCAGACCTTCGATTGGGCCGGGAGCGCCACGTTCCTGGTCGGGCTGGCCGGGCTCCTGATGGCGGTCTCTCTGGTCGCCTTCCCGTTGGTGGGTTCGGAGGTGGTCGATGCGCTCTTCGTCATCGGCATCCTGGGCATCGTCGCCTTCTTCCTGGTGGAGAGAAGGGCCGAGCAACCCATGATGGACCTCGGCCTGTTCCGGAATCGGGAGTACGCCGTGGGCAACTTCACAAACCTGCTCAATGGGCTGTGCAGGGGAGCGGCGCTCTTCCTCCTGATCTTCTTCTTGCAGGGGCCTTACGGTGAGGACCCGCTCATGGCCGGCCTCAGTCTCATTCCGTTCGGGGTCTCCTTCATCATTGTCGGCCCTATGTCCGGTCGGGCGTCCGATCGGTACGGCCCCCGGAACCTGACCATCCTCGGTCTGGCGATGACCGCGGCCTCGCTCCTTGGGCTGGCCTTCATAGATAAGACGACCCCCTTCTGGGAGCTCTCCCTGCTGATGATAATGATGGGCGTCGGAGGCGGTCTGTACAGCTCCCCCAACAGCAGCTCGATAATGAACGCGGTCCCCCCGGGTCGACGCGGGACGGCGGCCGGTACCCGGATGATGCTGATGAACACCGGCCAAATGTTCAGTCTGGCCCTCGCCTTCCCTCTGGTTCTGAGCGGGATCTCCCAAACGGACATGATGAAACTGTTCCTGTACGGGGGAGGGATAAGCCCAGAGGCGATGACCATATTCGAGAATGGCCTCCATTCGGCGTTCCTGCTGTTCTTTGCCGTCGGGCTCGTAGCAGTGGTGGCGGCCCTGTTCCGGCCCAAGCGCAAGGTCGAGACACCGAGGATCTGAACAGAGCGTTATTTCCTAATGAGAATGGACCGTCGAATAGTATCCAAATATTCTGGCCCCGCCGATCATGCTGTATTTCATGATGTGGCACCCCCTGCCTAATTCAGGCCATATCATTGATGTTAATAACTAGTTAAATAAAGATTATGTTCTGGTTAATAGTTATCTTTATAAAAGATAACAAGTATCTGCTTTTATGGACCTCACTCCGTTACTGGTTACCGTTATTACGTTTGCCAGTACCATGGGGGGAGGTCTTTTTGCCCTTCGTTATCTGGAACGCTACCACGTAATTACGGCGTTCGCGGCTGGAGTCTTAATAGCCGTCCCGTTGTTCGACCTCTTACCCGAATCCTTGAATCTGGCGGTCCAGCAAAAACTTCCTCTGATCCAGGTGATGTACGTCGTGGCGATCGGTTTCATAACCCTTCTAGTCCTGGAAAGATACATCTTTGTCCACCCGCACGAAGAGGAGAACGAGTGCCCGAACAAACGTCATCAACTTGGCGGCTGGGTCGCGGCAGGCGAACTTTCCGTCCACTCCTATTTGGATGGATTTGCCATCGGGATCGGATTTCAGTTCGGAGCGCAGGTAGGTCTTATCATAGCCACGGCGGTCATCTTTCACGATTTCTCGGACGGATTGAACACCATCACATTGATGAAAAGAAGCGGCATCAGATCCAGAGACTCGCTGAAAATGCTTTTGCTGGATGCCACCACCCCTATCCTGGGCGTGGTGACGACATTGTTCTTCACCTTCTCCGAGAACATACTCATTCTGCTGTTGCCGTTCTTTGCTGGCGGATTTCTTTACCTTGGTGCCAGCGACCTGCTGCCAGAGGCCCATGAACGGAACTCTCCATTAATGGCCCTGATCATGAGCCTGCTGGGTTTCCTCCTCATCTTTATCGTGACCGGTCTGTTGAACGTCTAGAAAAGAAGTCAGGTATACTCAGTGCCAGCGTGCTCGGGAAGCGAGGTGGCACATTGTTATTGTTCTGGTAGGACATGGGTTCCAAGGCCGACGTTCACATCCTGCATCGTGGTATTTGGCAGAGAAAACATGTTCGGCTTGAATGTACGATCCAGACCAATGCCATTGATCTGGTCCGTTGATCGATGCCTAGAAAACTGTATGTGCCATTGTTGGCCTGAGCTCATTCCCGTCACTAAATAGATCAGATTATTATATAGTATTGTATTATATATTATTGCATGGTCAGTGATCACCGGTCCTAGAACCTTGGTCGAAAGGCGACCGGACGGACAGCGGCCTGCTCTTCGACCAACTATTCACCTGCCATGACGAACGCTTCGAAAGTCAGGGCGAAGACCACTCAGCTAATGATGAGATCCGGGGACCCTAATTATTGGTCTGACCTGCGGCAGACGGCCGGGTCCCCAGAGTAGCGTTCATGTCCATCGTCTGGTTGTTCCTGACTATGGTTAGGTCGATGGTCTGGTTGGGGTGCGTGTTCTCTTCCATGTAGGTCGAGAATTCCTGGGAACCGACGATCCTGTGCCCATCTATCGCGATGATCACGTCCCCGCCCACGATAACCTGGCTTCCATCGATGACCACCTGATCCGAACCGGCTTTCAATCCTGCGTGATCTGCCGGTCCACCGCTTGCCACCTCGTCTATCAGAACCCCGTAAGTGACGTTCAGGCCCATCTCGGAGGCGATATAGTAGCTCATATCCTCCGTCCCTATGCCCAACCATGGATGCTCATTGTAAGAGCCGTTATCGACCAATGACGCCAGTTCCCTTATGATCGAGTTCGAAGGTATGGCGAAACCGAGTCCCTGGGAGTTGGAAACCACGGCGGTGGTGATCCCCACGACCTGACCTTCATCGTTCAACAGAGGTCCTCCGGAGTTGCCGGAATTGATCGGCGTGCTGGTTTGGATCACGTCCGCTATCGGATAATCCCCAGCCGTGGTTTCGGTGATCGTTCTTCCGAGCTGGCTAACTATCCCGCTGGTCATGGAACCGGCCAATCCGAACGGGCTGCCGACCGCGGCCACGAAGTCACCGACCTGCAGGGTCGAAGAACTTGTGATCTGAAGGGGCTTGAACTCGCTCATCGGGGCGCTCACCGAAAGGACCGCAAGGTCACTGTACGGGTCAAATCCCAGGACCGCCGCCGAATAGCCATTTCCATCACTGAAGGTCACGCTGATATCCGTTGAATCCGCAACGACATGGTAGTTCGTGACGATCACCATGCGGCCAGTGAAATTGTAGGCAAAACCGGAACCTTGGGCCTGGACGGTCTCCTGGCCGAACACCGTCGTTTCGGTCATGGTGTCCATGATCACCACTATGGAGTCTTTGACGGCGCCATAGAGCTGTGAGAGCGTGACGTTCTCCTGGACCAATCGATAAGAAGAGTTCTTTGCCGCCTCTAGCGATACCACCTGGTTCTGAAGACCATCGATCTTGTTTTGAAGGGAGGAAACCTGATCAGAGCCCGAAGGGCTGTTCGACACGTACCCGATGAGGCCTCCCGCAAGAAGGCTACAGACGACCAATATCGGGATGATCCACATGAGGGACCGGCGCTTCCTAGGATTATTGATAGGACCAGAGCTTTCCATTCGATTCCCCCAACTTGTTTGATGATTCAATTGCGATCGTGGCCTTCATTTGACTATTGTCGTTATTCATGTTTCCTGCAAACATGATCATCACCTCCTCATGTCCTTCTGGCAATGAGATCATCAACAAAATAATCACCGTGATATAAGTTATTATCGCAGGTAGTAACAACTATCATTGCCTAATAGCATCTGCGATGATCGGGCGGTTTACACACTCGATAATTGGCGTTTCGTTCCAGGGATGCCGTGGGTCATTTGCAACGGACGGTCTGGAATCTGCGAGGCAGGGGACCATGGTCAGGGTGAAAGGCCGAACATCAATACCCATTGTTAATGCACGATCAAAGTAGATTAGTGTTGGTTCATCATTCCTAGATACACACCGTCCGACTGTCGGAATCATGGGAAAACTCAGAGTCGATTCACTTTGTAAGGTACTCCAACCAGGGTGACTATCGAATTCATCCCCATCGGCATCCTCATTTGTTCCAGGGAAAAGGACCTCGGGTCCTGATATCGCAGGCGGAACATTTGGTCGCTGAAGAGGCCCATACGTCTTGAGAGCCTTGAGTTATGAAGGAATGTCATTGTTGGCCGTGGAGAACGAAGGGAAAAATATTCATTACGAATATTTATATATTCTTTTAACCAATTAATCTAACAATTAATCGATGGTGGAAATATGGCAAAATTACCGGACGCAGTATTTAGCCTGTTGAATGATCGCGCAGCGAGCAAGATACTAGGGACCAAGAACTCCAAGGGAGATGTGCATCTGATCAATGTCGGTGGTGCGGGCGCCGTGGACCCCGAAACCATCTTCGTGGGCCAGATATTCATGAAAGCGACAAGCGAGAACCTCGAACATTCAAAGAAAGATGGCTCCCACGCTTCGATACTGGTCAGCAAGGGCATGGAGTCTTATGAGGTCCGAGGCAGCGTCAAGGAACATGTGACGGCTGGCCCCATGTTCGAAAAGATGAAGGAGACCTTCAAGGCAATGAAGTTCGACCTGAAAGGATTGTGGCTTCTGAAAGTTGAAGAGGTCTATAACGAGAGCCCGGCCTGGGATTCCGGAAGAAAGATGGTCTAAGGCCCTCCGGGGTCTGATATTTTTCAAATCCTCCAATCCTATTTTTAACCCAATGTTCCGAATCTATATGAACTGGTCCATCTCGTGCATCTGGATAACCGTGCAATGATTTTGGGTCAAATTCCAGATGACGATGAAACGGCCAACGGAATTGAGTAGCTGGGATTTTTGGAGAGCCCGGGAAAATCCGAAAGGGCGCGATGCAGGAACGAAACACCCCCGAAATGGTACGGTGAACATCTATCGGCTACTGGATCAGGTTGGACAAGAATGGGCTAGCCATCGCCTATGCGTGTCCATTGCGACGGTCCCATGAAAATCGACGGACCTTGACCCGGAAACGAAGTGATGTGCGCATTCAGCCCCGCGTTAACACATCCGTATTTGTGTCGATGATCGGGAATCTTTGGAGACTTGGACGGTTGTTGGCATCCGTTCAATTCAGACCATTCCACAAAGCCGGTCAAGATCCAACGAAGACCGAATACGCGAATCATACCCGAGTCGGGCGCATTACTCCAGAGATCAAGTTACCGATCGATGCCGCCCTGATCTCAACAAGTGCGTTCTCGGCCGTGAGAACCCCAAGGCCAGCACGACGTCGGCAAGTCGATTGCAACCTATTTAGCAGGTGAGAACTGGAATCACTATTGATAACCATATCGGAAGGCTAATGCCTATCAACGGGCCTCGTAGAATTATAGAAACGGGAAGAGGGATTTGAATGGACCAAATGAAGGCTAAGTGTAATTTCTGTGCCGGAACTGGAAAAGTCAGTCAGGTCTCTGCAAGAGAAACCAGGTCGGAGATCTGTTTCATGTGCAGGGGAAGGGGCTTCTCGATCGTCACCATACACACCCGTGACATGAATCAGAGCGCCGCGGTCAATTCGACTGCCTAAACCCTCCTATCTTCTTATATTTGTTTTGAAGTGATTCACAACGGTTCGCCGTCTCAAAGCATGGGAACGATGACCACGCTGGCGTGATGGACATAATCTATCGCCCCGCGCATGATGAACTCAACCGCCATGGCCGCGAGCAGCAGACCGATGATCTTGGAGAAGATCTCGATCGCCTGGTGGCCGATGATCTTGATTATGGAGGCGGCATTCCTGAGGAGCACCCAGGTGATGATCAGCGAGAGCACGCCGGCCAGAAGCGTGGTCAACAGATCGTACTTTGCCACCAGCAAGATCGCTGTGGTGATTACCCCCGGTCCGGTCAATATCGGAGTGGCTATAATGACCCAGGCAACGTCCGCATCCTGGTTCTTGGTAAGGCTCAGGCTGAAGATGATCTCGATCGCCATCAAAAGCAGGACGATGCCTCCCGCGATCCGGAAGCCGTCGAGGGTGACGCTGAACACGCCGAGAAGGTTGGTGCCCAGGACGGCGAAGATGACGAACAGCAGGGCTGCGACCAGGACCGCCCGGTTGGCGGAAGACGTCTTCTGGTTTTCGTCCAGGTCCTTGGTCATGCAGATGAAGATGGGCAGACTGGCGAACGGGTCGAAGATGAAGAACAGCAGAGTAACCGCATAGACCAGCCCATCTAGTTGCATCGGTCCTTAGATTCTGAGGGCCGTATAATGATTTTTGGGCGAAATTTCCGCTAAACTATTTGCCATATGGGTGGCGGATCCGATAAGGGATGTCTCGCCGAGGCTGCACCGCGGAGACAAGCGGCTTCCGATGAGGGCGATCATGGCACGCTGATGCGCATCGCCATCATGCCTATTCTCATGATGATCTGACAAAATGAAGAATAAGCCCGCCGGCGGAACCCGCTTCGGTCCGGAACGGCTGGCGAAAAGAAGGATAGAAGATCAGCTGGTCTTGCAGACGTAATAGCCGGCGGACTTGTCCCTGGATTTACGTTTGACATAACCCTTTTTTTCCAGTTCCTGCAGGGCGTTCATGCAGTGCGCTTTCGGAATCTTCGACATGTTGGTGATCCCCTGGGCATCTTTCATCTTGTCCTCGGAGACCAGACCAGCATGGATCATGGCCTTGAATACCTTCTCGGCTGGGTCGCTCAGTCCTTCTGGCATAGGGGAGCGGAACAGCCGTGTCCTTAACTAGCTATCGTTGCCGCTATCATATCCGGAACTGAGCTTTGGCCTGGAGGCGATATGCTTCGCCCCATCCCCGACGGGTTAGTCTCCGTCAGGATCCGAACTATGATTTCTGATCTCTGCGTGGAATAACGAACCGCCCTGCCCGTCCCGGGTCGAAATTAAAATATGCAGACGCGTTCCTGAGACACAGGGAAAGCCATGGATGAAAAAGGCACGCTGCTAATAACCGTCAACTCCACCGACGGCAAGATCGATCAGAAGAAAAAGGTGCTCCGTACCAACCTGATCATCGAATCGCTCATCACGGTGGTGCTGTTCGTGGTCCTGGCGTTCGTTGCGGCATTGCCGATAGGGTACGCGCTGGTCATCACCCTCGGGTTCATAGTCGCGACGGTGTTCTCCTATTACCTTCTGCATGACGGGTTCTGGGCGGATATCGCACCGGTAAAGGTCTACTCCAACGGAGTGGAGAACGTCTCCAGCCCTCTGCTCAGGATGAGAGGGATCAGCGGGTTCATCGACAAGTCCAGGATCGAGACGATCGAAGTGGAGCAATACGTCTTCACCGGGGTAATGACACCAAAGAACCATGACCAGGTTATGTTCTTCAAGAACAACAAGAACGTCGTACTGAGGCTCAAGAACGGCAAGAAGAAGCCGCTCGGCCGCCGTTTCTCCAACATCGTCGACGAGATGGTGGACAAGATGTCGAAGGCCTGGAACGTACCAGTCAACCAGATCGAACGCAGGTTCGGACGGACCCGCTAGACCGACCGGTCAATTCCTTTATATCCAACCGGGTGCCTTCTTCGCCGCGGTGATCTGATTTGAAGTGGCTCTGGCGTTGCAACGTCTGCGGGGATCTCCATTATGGATTGAAGGCGCCGCAGGTCTGCCCGACATGCGGGGCAAGCATGGCCTTCGTCAAGGTCGACGGAGAAGAGGCCAGGAAGACCATCGGCGACCATGGCGGCAGCTTCGCCAAGGTCGAGGAGGTGGTCGCCGCCTGGAAGGAATTCGCCGAGAACAATCCATTGATCAAGCTGAACCCCAACATGGAAGAGGTGAACACCCTGGCCGCAGGGGTTCTGGAGAACATGAAGAACCGGGGGATGAAATACTGCCCGTGCAGGATAACCACCGGCGATTTCGAAAAGGACCTGGAGCTGGTCTGCCCTTGCAACTTCTACAGACAGAAGGTCTGGAAGGAGAACGGGGAATGCTGGTGTGGCCTATACTTTAAGAGGTGAATCGCGTGTCCAACGAAGATAAGAGATTGATCTGGTTCTATGGAAAGGAATGCCCGCACTGTCGCGCGCTGATGCCGATGGTGGAGAAATATCAGCAGGACTCGAACATAAAGATCGACCATCTGGAGGTCTGGCATAACGAGGAGAACGCCAAGCTGATGCGGTCCCACGCGGACAAGATATCGGAAGCGTGCGGCGGTGAGCTGGGCGTTCCGGCATTCTACAACGAGAAGACCGGCAAGGCCATCTGCGGGGCCAAGATCCCGCTGGAAAAGCTGAAGAAGTGGGCCGAGGAGTGATCCCCCTCCAAATGCCTCCCCGCAGAGCCCAGAGGAAAGTACCGGGCGGAAAGCTGGTGCGGATAGAAGCGGACTGCGATGGAGGTCATTTTTCCAAGGTTCTCATTACCGGGGATTTCTTCGTCCATCCTGAAGAAGCACTGGGGCAGATCGAAAAGGATATCGAAGAATCGGCCCTGAACGGGAACGAGGAGGAACTGGAAAGGCTGATCGAATCGATCATCCAATCCAATGATGCCAGGTTGGTCGGGTTCGGGGCAAAGGACATAGCGGAAATCTTGAAGGAAATAAGATGTTGAACCAACGCTGGAGGATAATGCGTTACGAGTCTCACCCGGCGGCCATGAACATGGCCATCGACGAGGCGATAGCGGAGATGCTCACGTTCAATGAGGTCAGCCCGACCATCAGGTTCTACGGATGGAACCCCAGCGCGGTCTCCATCGGCTGTTTCCAGAACCTCCAGGACGAGGTCGATGTGGGACTGTGCAAGGAGCTCGGTATCGACATCGTTCGGAGAAGGACGGGCGGCGGAGCGGTCTACCACGACAAGGACGGAGAGATCACGTACAGCGTCATCTGTCCGGAGGCGATGATGGACAGGGACATCAACGCCGCCTACCGGCAGATCTGCGGCCTGATCGTCAAGGGGCTGAAGATGGTGGGGATCACGGCGGAGTTCCGGCCGATCAACGACATCACCGTGAACGGGAAGAAGATCTCCGGGTCGGCCCAGACCAGGCGTTCCGGCATATTCACCCAGCATGGGACGGTCCTCTACAGCATCGACCCGGAGGTCATGTTCTCGGTGCTGAAGGTGGACCGGGAAAAGGCCGTTTCGAAGGGTTCTTCTGACATCACGGAACTGGTCACCTCGGTGTCCAAGGAGTCCAAGGCCACTAAGAACGAGGTCCTGGCGGCGTTGGTCTACGCCTTCGCGGAAGGCAAGGACTGGTACCTCGGGCCGATGTCCCAGGACGAGCTGTCCAGCGCCGAATCGATCTCCAGCGAACGATATGGCAGCGACACCTGGACCCGGTCCCGTTAAAGGAGCAGCAGCGCCTCCGGGTTCTCCAGCCATTTCTTCAGCTCGTTCATGAACTTCGCCGCGGCGGCGCCGTCCAGCGCCCGGTGGTCGAAGGTCAGGGAGAGCGGCAGCATCTTGCGCGGCTCGACCTTGCCATCGATCACCATCGGCGTGTCCGCAATCTTCCCGGTGCCCAGTATCGCCACCTCCGGATAGTTGATGATCGGCGTTCCGTAGGTCGTCCCGAACGCCCCGTAGTTGGTGATGGTGAACGTTCCTCCGCGCAGGTCCGCCATGTCGATCTTCCGCGAGTTGGCCAGCTCCGCCAGGTTGTGGATCTCCTCGGCCAGTTCCACGATGCCCTTCTGGTCCGCCATCTTGACCACCGGAACGATGAGGCCGTCGTCGATGGCGACGGCGATGCCGATGTTATAGTACTTCTTGACCAGGATCTCGGTCTCCTCCTCGTTCACCGAGGAGTTGAGGGACGGGTTGGATTTCAGCGCCATGACCACCGCCTTCACGATGAAAGGCATGAAGGTGACGTTCACCTTGCGCTGCTCCAGCACGTCCCTCTTCACCTTCTCCCGGAGCGCGAACATGGCGGTAACGTCGGCCTGGTCCATGGCGGTCACCTGGGCCGCCTTGGTCTGGGCCTCGATCATGTGCTTCGCCGTCGTCCTTCTGATCCCGCGCAGCGGCACCCTGTCGACCCAGCCGTACAGGTCGAACTTCGGCGCCGTCCTCATGTGTGGGGTCTCGACCTTGGAGGACGAATCCTTGGCCTTCTTGACGTCCTCTTCGGTGACCCGGCCGTTCGGTCCGGTCCCCGCCGTCGTGGAGATGTCCACGCCCAGGTCCTTGGCCAGCCTACGCACCGCCGGGGTGGCCTGCACGGCCGTTGATGTTCTGGCCTCGGTCACCTTGACTGTCGAGGAGACGTTCACCTCTTCCATCGGCAGCTCGCCTACCACGGAGTAGGACGGTTTCCGAACGCCCTCGGACGGCTCCGGTTTGGCCTGGGTCTCGGCCGGGGCGGCGGGCAGGCCCTCTCCCGGTTCGCCGATCACCGCCAGCACCTCCCCCACCTTGACCAGTTCTCCCTCCTTGTGGTTCGTCCTCAGAATCGTACCAGCCACCGGCGAGGGCATCTCCACCACGGCCTTATCGGTCTCCACCTCGGCCAGCGCTTGGTCCTTGGCGACCGTATCGCCCTCCTTCACCAGCCATTTCTTGATCTCGCCCTCGGTCACTCCCTCGCCGAGGTCGGGGAACTTGTATTCGGTTGCCATTGGAACACCTCAGAACGAGACCGTCCTTTCGATCTCGGTCAATATCCTCTCCGGTGAGACGTAGTAGTACTCCTCACCCTTCGGCAGGGGCACGATGATGTCCGGCCCCGCCACCCTGACCACCGGGGCCAGGAGTGAGAGCAGCGCCTTCTCGCCGATCCTGGCGGCGATCTCCGCCCCGACCCCGCAGGTCTTGGGGGCTTCCTGCACCACGATCGCCCGGCCGGTCCGCTTGACCGATTCCACCACCGTGGCAGAGTCCATCGGCGACAAGGTGCGCATGTCGATGACCTCACAGGATATCCCTTTCTTGGCCGCCTCATCCACCGCCTTCTGGATCTGCACCATCATCGCCCCCCATCCGACGACCGTCACGTCCTTGCCCTCCTGGACCATCCTGGCTTTGCCGATGGGCAGCACGTATTCACCGTCCGGGACCTCCTCCTTCAGCATGCGGTAGCTGCGGGTCGGCTCCAGGAAGATGACCGGGTCCGGGTCCCGGATCGCTGCCGTGAGCAGCCCCTTGGCCTCCAGCGGAGTGGACGGAACCACCACCTTCAGGCCCGGGATCTGCACGTACAGCGCCTCGGTGCTCTCGGAGTGGTGTTCCAGGGCCTTCACCCCGGCCCCGTACGGCATGCGCATGACCAGCGGCACGGTCAGCCGGCTCCGGGTCCGGTTCCTCATCCTGGATGCGTGGGAGATGAGCTGGTTCATGGTGAGGTAGGAGAACCCCATGAACTGGATCTCGGCCACCGGCCGCAGGCCGTTCATGGCCATGCCTATGGCCATGCCGATGATCCCGCCCTCCGCCAGCGGGGTGTCGATCACCCGGGCCGGACCGAACTTCTTCTGCAGTCCGTCGGTCACCCGGAACACGCCGCCATCGACGCCGATGTCCTCGCCCAACGCGACCACCGTCGGGTCCCTCTCCATCTCCAGGGCCAGGGCCGAGTTGATCGCCTGCACCATGTTCATCGAGGCCATGCTCACACCCCCTTCCCGGCGCGTTCGCCCTTGATCTTTTCCATCTGCTCCACCATGTCCGGGGACATCTCCGCGTACATGTGGCGGAACACGTCCTCCACGTTCGGCCGGGGATAGTTCTCCGCTTCGGAGACGGCCTTCTCCACCAGCTCCTGCGCCTCCTTGACCGCGGCGTTCTCCAGGTCATCGTTCCAGATGCCCTTGGCCTCCAGGTACCGATTGAAACGGTCCAGCGGGTCCTTTTGCATCCATTCGTTCAGCTCGGACTCCACCCGGTAGCGGGTCGCGTCATCGGAGGTGGTGTGGTCGCCGAGGCGGTAGGTGTACGCCTCGATCAGCGTCGGACCGAGCCCGCTGCGGGCCCTCTCCACCGCCTCATTCGTGGCGGCGTACATGGCCAGAATGTCGTTGCCGTCGACCAGGATCCCGGGGAAGCCGTAGGAGACCGCCTTCTGGGCTATCGTGGAGCTCCGGGTCTGGAACTTGCGCGGGTAGGAGATGGCATACTGGTTGTTCTGGCAGACGAACACCACCGGGGATTGGTAGACCCCAGCGAAATTGGCGGCCTCGTGGAAATCGCCCTCGGAGCTGCCGCCGTCGCCGAAGAAGGCCACCGACACCGTGTCCTCGCCCCGGAGCTTCGAGGCGTAGGATATGCCGACGGCGTGGGTGAGCTGGGAACCGACGGGCACCGATGACGGCAGTGCCCGCACGTCATCGGGATAGTGACTGCCCATCTCGTTCCCCATCCAATAGAGGAACTGGTTCATCAGCGGGACCTTGTGGTACAGGAGGCCCCCCATCTCTCGGAAGGACCAGACGAACCAATCGTCCTTCCTCATCGCCATGGCCGGTCCGATAACGGCGGCTTCCTGACCCTTGCAGGGAGGATAAGCGCCCAACCGTCCCTGTCTCTGGAGTTTGACCGCCTTTTCGTCCGCCACCCGGGTCAGGACCATGGTCTTGTAGGCCTGGATCAGCAGGGGATCATCGAGCTTTGGATCAAGCTCATCGACCAATGTTCCGTCGGTCCTCAGTATCTGTAACATCTTCCCTTCGAGCGGGTTGAAATCATTGGTCAACATTTATTCCCCTCCAATCAGTTCCAGGATCCTCTGAGCCCGGTAAGAAGTGCGGACGAACGGCCCGCAAGCGATGTATCGGAACCCCATACCGCTCGCTTCCTCTTCAATGCTCTTGAACGCCGCCGGTGTGACATATTCGGTTATCGGGAGGTTCCCTCCCTTGGGTCTGAGGTACTGCCCCATGGCGATCGCGTCCACCCCGGCGCCTCGGATATCCTTCAGGGAACGGACCACCTCTGTGCGCGTCTCTCCCAGGCCGAGCATCATCGAAGTCTTTGTTATCATATCTGGATACAAACCCTTTATTTCGGCCAACAAAGACAGCGAACTGGCATAGGAAGATCTAGGGTCCCTTACCCGTCCCTGGAGCCGCTCCACCGTCTCGATGTTGTGACCCATCACTTCCGGTGCAGAATCGGCCACGGTGCGAAGCGCATCCCCCTTGCCGGACAGGTCCGGGATCAGCAGCTCCACCTTGCATTCCGATGCTTCGTGTATCGCTTTCACCGTCTCCGCGAACATCGAGGCCCCGCCGTCCTCAAGGTCGTCCCGGGTGACGCTCGTTATGACCGCATACCTCAGCCCGAGCTCTTTGATCGCCGTGGCTACTCTTTTCGTTTCCGAAGCATCGTAGATCCGTTTGGGATCGCCGTGGTTGACCGCGCAGAACCGGCAACGCCGGGTGCACGTCTCTCCCAGGATCATGAAGGTCGCACTGCTCTCGGACCAGCACTCGCGGATGTTCGGGCAATGGGAAGAGTCGCACACCGTGTGCAACGAGTACCTCTTGGTGATTTCCCTGACCTTGTCGAAGTCCCCTCCGACGGCCGCAGTGGTCCTCAACCAATCGGGTTTCTCCAAAGGGAGCAAGAATTCACTCACGGGGCATCATATTGTTGCCAGGGGCTTTTACTAATTTTCCTTCAAGGGATGGACAGGCAGACGGCACGGTCGTCACCGTTCGGTTGTTTTCCCACGAGCCAGTCAATAACATTGCGTTTATATAGCTGGTATGCTTAATTGGGGGCGCTAGGCTTGACCGGGATGCTCGGCGTGTCCTTATACACCGAAATCGTCGCTGCGGGGGTGACAGCGAGGGGCGTCGTATCCGGGGAGGCATAGGCCCAATCGTTGATGTTGAGGCTCTGTCCTACGGGGTCGGTGGCAGCTCTGGAGTGCAGCTGGAGGGTTGCGCCCCTTGCTCTGATCACGGGGAACGGGTCAGGCCCTGACGGGAACAGCCTTACCGTGGACTACCTACGCTCGAAGGGGAGCGGGGCTGAGTCAGCGCTTGGATCACCTATGCCGAACTGAGCGGCCACCCTTGTGGCCTAGCACCTTTTCCTATCTCCTGTTGTTGAACCTGAAAATGATTCAAAGGAAACGGAAGGATCGCCTGCCATATCGCCGTTTGAATCTGCTAATGGGAAGGCCTGATGGCTGGGTCTGAAAAAAATTGGGACGCCCGGACCTTTCCGGGCCCGGGGTCCAGATGCCTAAATACCCGCCCAAGGCTCAGCCATAGAACCTGATCTGCCGGAGGACCTGTTTCTGGCCGGCCGCGGCAGGTGCTTTCTTCTTGCGCGCCTTCGCCGGGGTGACGATGGGAGCCCGCACCATCGCCGGCCGGTCGTCCGCCTTCTTCAGCTCGATCGTTATCCTGGATTCACCCTTAGGATTGAACATCAGGGCCTGGATCGGCTGTACGTTTATCTTGCTGGGAACGATCTCCTCCCCATCGAACTCCACCAGGAATGGGTCCGCCTTCATCTTGAGCTTCTCCGCATCAGGATATTCGACGGTCAGTTCCGTCTGTCCCTTTCCGTTGAGGTTCTTGACGGAATATGTGCCCGGGCGCATGACGTGGACGATGAAGAGATCGCCGGCCTGCAATTTTCTGCTGTCGAACACCTTCTCCGATTCCTTGCCCTTCTCCCGGCGGACCAGCTCGACCGCGTATCCCCCGGTGGCTGACAGGGCCGTGAACACGATGTTCCCCCCCGCCCGGAGGGTGAACTTGTTCCCGCAGTCCTTGGCCGCCTGGGACCCGGTTCCGCCGATGGTCGTCAGGTCGATGTTCAGCTGCCTGGGTGATTTTTCGCAATCGGTCGGCGCGTCCCCGTTCTCGGAAACGTTTATGGAGAACGTCCCCACCTTGGCCGCCCCGCTGTAGACCACGCCCCGGTAATCCCCGCTGTCGGGGACCTTGTGTATGACCGAGCCCAGCGAGGCCAGAGAACCGCTGTCGACCGTGTCCTCACGAACCATCATCGCTTTGTCCATCATTGATTTAGTGTTCAATTTCCCACGTCTCCTTGTATCACCAGTTCATGGGAATCCACGGTGATCCCGATGAACTCAATGGGAACCTTTACCGGTATCAGCACACCCTCCTGGGCCATCACCGGGTAGGGGTCCTCCAGCTCGAAGGCCGCCGGGATCACGGTGGCGATGTAGTCGTAGAGATCGTTCAGCAGCCCGCTGAAGATCCCTAGTTGACTGATCATGTCGATCAGCCATTCCCCTATGTCGTCTGGAATGCCCAGGACGATCCGGATGATGTTGTCGATCCCTCCCAGAATGCCGTCTATCAGGCTGATCGCCCATCCCGGCGCCCCGAGCGAGTTCAGGAGATTGTCTATGGCTCCCTGGACCAGGTTCTTGAACAGGTCTGCGACGGTGTCCGCGATGTCGATTATATCCAGGTAGAGCGGCAGTGTCGGTACCACCACTATCTGCCATCTGTTGTACGTGCCGGAGCCGACACCATAGAACGTTTTCAGTCTGGCGCTGACCGTGACCTGGGAGGTGATGAAACCGCTCAGGTCGATCGGGATCGTGATGTCCGGATTGGCGGAGAAGAAGCAATAGCCGGGCAGGGTCACGCAATCCCCGCACCCCACCAGCGGGACGTCGCAGGAGGGGTATGGCGGGAGCACGCATGCTTGTCCGCCCCCGACGCAGAACTGCGGTATGTCGATCCCTATGTTCAGCTTCAGCTTGTCCCACTTGATGTCCAGATCTTTGATCACGATGGTGCCGTCGTCCCTCATCTCCAGGGACCCGCCTTCCAGATGGGCCGCCACATCGTAGTTTGCAGAAAACGGTCCGTAACTTCCGGAGCCGGTCTTTTCGAAATGGAACCCCCTGACGATGGCGGTGAATATCTTGTCGAACGCCCCCGCCGACACGGCGGCGGTCAGGTCGAAGGTCCCGCTCCGGGTCCTGGCCCTGGTGGTCCGGGTCACGGTGCCGGTGCCTCCGGAACCGGAGGAGCCGCTGCCGCCAGTGTCGGGCGGGGGCAGGTTAAGGACGACGTTGTCAAGGTTTATGAACGTCTTGATCTGGTTCTCCTCCACCGCTGGGTTGTGCGGAACAGCGGTGGATCCGGACAAGGTCAGGCTGCCCAGCCCCTCGGGAAGGCTGATGGCTTTGAATGCCACGGCGGATATGGCCTGGGAAGCTTGCGGAAGTATGCCCTTGTTCAACGCCAGGAGCGCGTAGCACTCGATGGCCTCCTCCAATCCGTCCGGTTTGAGCTCAGGTATCTCGATCCCTGAAACGTTCATGCCGATGGATTGTGCTCCTGGCTGGCCGGTTATGCCAAGAGAACCGGTGGCGAACAGATCGAGGCAGAAGCAGGTGATGTCCGTTCTCCTGTCAGGTCTCTTCTCTTTGATGTTCTCTCTAACGTTCTCTTTGACATTTTCCCTGACCTCCCCCCTGAGATTCTGTTTGACTGGCTGGAGGGGGGTCGGCCAGAGCCGCATCCTGGGCTGACAGATCAATCCGGCGCACACCTCGAAATGTACGGCAAAGTGCTGGTCAGCGAGCGGAGGGTTCAGTCCAGGTGGAAGGGTGAATACGTTCCCCGGGAAAAAGTCGATCGCACCATTCGTCAGCTGGACGATGTAGTCGAGCGAGATCGCCGGAACCGGAGGCGTCATGAGGACCGGCAACGGGTCCATCAATGTCTCCAACGGGTTCTGTGCCTGGAAGACCGCCGGAACAGCCTGGATCTGCTGACAGATGGGCTGCGGATTGGTTGCCGGGAGGATCGACCCATAATTGAAGAGCGACGGCCGTTGGACCATGACATGATGGAGGATGCGGTTGATGCCAGCATCCTGGACCGCTACATAGAAATCAGAGTTTTGGGTGAACGTCATGGCCGCTCACCTGGACCTAGGTTTGTTGGTAGTGTTCTTGTCATTCTTGATCACCATATTTACTGATTGATTTCACTGGACCGCAAAATATATAGAAAGTTGTCGTGAAAAAAGCGGCTCTGTATTGGCGTTCACGCGATGACAGCGCATAGATAGTGGGCGGAACCGACATCTATCTCGAAGAACTGCCAGAATCCCCTCAATCCAACTTCCTCCACAAAAGTTGAAGTGCTCAGGGCAAACCGGGGCCAACTTATTTTATGCTGCTTCTGGAGTCTAGAAATGCATATAGTGATGATCTGCTGGAAGCTGCCCTGTTTCCGAAGATGAAGCGAAACCCATTCCGCCTGTATGAATGATTTATGAGCTGGACTGTCCTCATTTTCCCAGGCCGACCTCTTCCCATCCGACCGTGGATGCGGGCTTGCATCCGGTTATGGACTCGGTGTTCAGGTCGAACAGGGTCGCCACTTCGTCGCCATCGGTCACTCTGAACACGTTCGTTCCGTCCACGCTGCCGGCCACTGCCCCGGTGATGCCGACCGTGGCGAACTGGTCGATGACCTGTTCCGAGTATTTTGGATCGCAGGTCAGGACGAACCCGGCCCCCTGGTAGGACTTGAGCCACTGGGACAGGTCCACTCCCTTCGGTTTCGGCATCTTGTCGATGTTGACGATGGCGCCTTTGCCGCTGGTCTCCAGCAGCATGCCCAGAGTACCCAGCGAGCCCGGGTTGCTTATGTCCTTTCCGGAGCGCAGCAGCTTCTTCTTGGCGATCTTGTTCATGATGAGCATCTGACGCCTGGCGATGGCAGAGTCCTTCTTCGAGGTGGTGTCCCAAGCGTAGGTCAGGCCCTCGGGATAGAATCCGTCCAGGTCCATCGCCATGATGATGTCGTCACCGGCCAGAGCGGTGTGGGAGTAGACCACCTCATCGAGCTTCGCGGTCCCGACGATGGCCACATCGATGGCGTTGTACGAACAATCTGGATGGGTGTGCCCGCCGACGATCGGCACGCCGAACTTCTTGACCGCGGTCTCCATTCCGCTCATGACTTGCGCGCACACCTTCTCATCCTTGACAGAGAGAACGTCCAGCATGGCCAGCGGAACCCCGCCCATGGCCGAGATGTCGTTAAGGTTGACCAGAACGGCATAGTAACCGGCGAAGAACGGATTCGCTTTCATCAGCGGCTGCATGATGCCGTCGGCCGCGAGCAACATCGCTTCACCGTTGTGCTCCATGACCGCGGCGTCCTCACCGTAGGAGGCCAGCACTTTGGACGACGAGACCTTGGGGAAGAAGTTTATCACGCTGGATATGGCCTTCTTCCTCGTTATGCCTGGGTACCCCTTAAGATCGGACACCAGGTCGTTAAGGTTCATGTTAAGGGGTATCGGGGCAGCGATTATAACTTTTGTCTCCCCACATTAGACTGGATAGGCCGAAAAGATCAGTCCGGAAACGGACCCAGGCATAACGGAATTGATGGCTACGATACGAGCAGAAGCGGTGATTGAGCCCATTGTACGCTCTTCTGTGTCCCCACTGGAGGGGATCAGGCGTTATTCTAGGGCGATATTCGGAACAAAATAATGTCCATATAATCACGGAATGAATTCCTTCACCGGGGAACATATCGAAGGGCCATCTTTTTCACGTCCGCTCCTGAGAATTGATTCGAGTGACATCAGAGTGGTCTGCCAAACAGCAATCATCCTTGGTTCATCGATCGTGATAATTGGTTTATCGATGGCCATTAACATCGCATCGTCGTTCGGACTTAACACTGCCGTCATGCTGTGCTTCGCGGGATGCGCGTTGTTACTGCCTGGCGCTCTCGCGTTGAGGAAAATTGGCTATCGAGCTTCTCAGAAAATGGTCAACCAGAACATGAACGAGTGGAAGAGATATCTGGTCTCCTCCCCATTACTCGCGTTCGTTTCTATCATACTGATATTATTCAATGTTGAAATCCAGTTTGCTCTCGGATTTCCATTGGCAATCACCACAATTTTTCTGTTTTGGTCATATGTCTTGGAAAACAAGAACTGAACGATCCTCCCTTGCCTCCAGTAATCTAAGGCCAGGTAACGTGATCAGGTAGATGAGGCAATATCTTCTTCTGCTCCATACCAGGGATGACGAAGTCTGGTACATATGGACCGCCCACGACTGATTATCACCCGCCGTGACCTCATACCAATTTGGTCTGCTTCGTCTCCCTCACCAGATAGGATATGTCGAGCTGGGTGGCGACTATGGTCTCGAGCAGGGTCTGATAGTCCGCGCCGAGGTCGCTCGCCTCTGGCACGTAGGCGCGGCTGCTGTCGGGGATCTTAAAGCCGGACCGGACCAGCACCTTCTTTGCCTCTAGACGCTCCTCCAAGGTCGCCTGCCTGCCCCGGGTTTCGCCGGATATCCCCGCCCTCACCAATTCCTCGGCGAAGATCGGACGCTTGAAGAGACGCCACATAGCATACAGGCTCAGCTCTTCCGCCCTCCGCCCTTCGGCAAGGTTGTGGGCCGCCTCGTTTATTACGTCGTATATATCTTTCTGACGTCCCTTTATCGGCACGTAGATCTTGGCCGGAGGCACATCCTTCTCCTTGAGGACATGTTGGTCGGTCAAGGCGCGGAGATAACCGGTAAGTATCAATCTATGTAGCTCGTAGCCGTTCTTCTCCAGTTCACGTGATAAAGAACTGATGGATCTGCCATCATCTGTCAAGAGTTCGAGGATAACGAACTTTAAATCACGCTCTGGATGGAACATGTGGTAACAGACCTGGTAACAGATCTGGTAAATAATAAAGCTTTCTTAACGGGGCTTTATTTACCACACCGAGTTCAAAAATGGCTTTAAACCCCACACGATAATGCCTTAGGCCTGCAAAAGTGAATTGCATTTAGGACACCGTTCTCGGGGAGTTGGATGTGTCCTTCTTAAAAAGGTGAAACTCATGAAATCAATAGATAACTCACGCGATCTAAGGGGAACAGAACCAGGCGTCATCTGGTCAGACGAGAAGGAATCAACAGAGCTATCGCTCTTCGTGCGCACCTCCGATGAAGAGATCAGGAAATGGGACAAACAACGCATCTTCGATGCGCTGATGAGGGAAACGACCATCAGCGAGGACGCCGCCGCCATCGTCGCACGCGAAGTTGAGAAGATGATCTCAGAGCTTGAGCTCGACGTCATTACCGCACCGCTCATCCGCGAACTGACCAACGCCAAACTGGTGGAATACGGTCTGGCGAAGATCCGCAGGCAGCACACCCGGCTCGGTGTCCCGCTGTACGACGCACGTCAGATCATAATGAACCCGAACAAGGAGAACGCCAACGTTCCCCACGGGCCCGAGGCCACCAACCTCACCCTCGCCGAGCGGATCAAGAAGGAGTTCGCCCTGCTCGAGGTGTTCACGCAGGACCTCGCCGACGCCCACATGAAGGGCGACATCCACCTGCACGACCTCGGCATGATCGACCGGCCCTATTGCAGCGGCCAATCGATCGAGTACGTGAAGAAGTTCGGTTTGAACCTGCCGAACGCCATCTCCATCGCCAAGCCGGCAAGGCACCCCGAGGTGCTGATCGAGCAGATCGTCAAGTTCTCCGCGGCACTGCAGGGCAACTTCGCGGGCGCCATCGGCTGGGACGCGTTCAACCTGTTCCTCGCCCCGTACCTGGTGGGCTGTGACGACCGCAGGATGAAGCAGCTCGCGCAGATATTGATCTACGAGTTCGCGCAGCAGGCGGTGGCCCGCGGCGGACAGTCGATCTTCTCCGACCTCAACCTTTACTGGGAGTGCCCGGACCACTTCATGGGCGTCCCGGCGATCGGACCGAACGGGACGTTCACCGGTAAGAACTATGAGGACTACCTGCCCGAATCGCAGCGCTTCATCAACGCGCTGTTCGACGTCTACCTCGAGGGGGACGCGCTCGGAAGGCCGTTCTTCTTCCCCAAGCCGAACGTGCACATGACCGAGAAGTTCTTCAAGACCGAGGGTCACGAGGACTTCCTGAACCATATCTCCAACGTCGCGACGGAGAAGGGCAACACCTACTTCGTCTTCGACCGGGGCAACACCGCCAAGATATCCGAGTGCTGCCGCCTGACGTTCAAATTGGACAAGAGCGACCTAGACGATGCCAAGACCCCGTGGAAGATGAGGTATTCGGCGATGCAGAACGTCACCATCAACCTACCCCGGGTCGCCTATGAGGCGCACCAGGACGATGCGAAACTGTTCGAGCTGCTGCGGGAGAAGATCGAACTGGTGGCCCACGCGCATGTGCAGAAGAGGGACTTTATCAAACAGCTGCTCGACATGGGCAAGCACTCCACCCTGGCGCTGCTGACCATGAACCTGGACGGCGAGCCCTACTACCGGTTCAACAAGGCCTCGTTCCTGATCGGCATGGTCGGACTGAACGAACTGGTCCAGTACCACACCGGACAGCAGATGCACGAGTCGAAGGACGCGACCAAGTTCGGCCTGCGGGTCATCTCGACCATGAAGAAGTACGCCGAGGAGATCGGCGAGAAATACGGGATACGCATGCCGTTGGAGCAGACCCCGGCCGAGTCGACATCGTACCGTTTCGCCAAGCTGGACATGAAGTACTATCCGCTTCAGGCCCCGACCGTGATCCGCGGGAACAAGTCCGCCGGCGAGATCTACTACACTAACTCGACCAGCCTGAACGTCGGCGCCCCCATCAGCGCCATCGAGCGGACCAAGGCCGAGGGTATGTTCCATCCTCTGATCGAGGCCGGTTCGATGACCCATGTCTGGCTCGGGGAGCACAAGCCGCCAGCAGAGTCCATCGCCGCCTTCGTCAAGAAGACGTTCGAGAGCACCCAGAACTCACAGATATCGTTCAGCCCGGAGTTCACCGCCTGCCTGAACTGCGGCAAGACCACCCGTGGCCTGAGGTCGACCTGCCCCTTCTGCGCATCGCCGGATGTGGAGGGCATCACCCGCGTCACCGGGTTCTTCTCCAAGACCACCAGCTGGAACAAGGGAAAGCTCGGGGAGCTCAAGGACAGGCTGAAGAACAACATCTCCTGAGCCGGTCCGGACGGATGTCAAACCCTTTCCACTTTCTATTCATATTTTATTCTTATTAGCATTTTTAACAACGATGCCAGTCGTTCCCATAGAACTATATCGAATATCTTTTAGGGAGGATTATTTGACAAGGATTAAATACTCACATTCAGCTTAAAAACTATCTTCAAAAGGAAGGGATAACAAAATTGACTAGAGTGCAGATCAGCGAGCATGTTTGGGTAAACATCAGCCGGCGCAGCCTCTGTGACAACTGCGTCGCGGATGTATGCTTGAAGAGGACCGAGGAACACATCGAGCGGTGCAAACTGTTCAAGTCCACCTACATTGCGTTCAAGAAATGCAACCAGTGCGGAGAGATCTACGAGCTGTTCTCGAACTTCAAGTCCCTGGACTACGACATGTGCCCGATCTGCAACGAGAAGATCAAGCCCATTCCGGTGATTCAGACCGGTGAACAGCTCGGCAGCCACTGCTGAACTCCAAATCAAATCAATCAACATGCCAGGCCATCGATGGCCAGGTCGGCATGGCGGAGTGTAACGAACTGTAAAAAAAACTCCGCCTGGAAATGATAGCCTTATTGAATCCGATCAGGTCCTAAGTGCTGGCACATCCGCCCATGAACATCCACGATCAAATTCTGATCACCAATAATCGTCGTAAAAATGCAAGCCATCGGTCCGGACCAACCGTACCCGTCCTTGATGTTTCGAGGGACTTTACTTTAGATAGGTTTACGGCACTCGTAGAACGGCTCTCTTGACAGTCTGCAGCCGATGAATCTGTCCAGTCCCTTTTCGGTTGAAGAAACTAGATGGAACAATTTCTCACCCTTTCTTTGATAAATGACATCGGGGAGTTTGGGTCCCCCGATGAGCCTCACCGACGAAAACCCGCACCTTCCCAACATTTCTTTTACGCTTTTTATCGAGTATCGATGGTATGTAACGTGCTGACGCATCTGCAAGGCATTGATCGAATGTTGATTGGACATGCTAAAAAGGAAAGTTCCACCTGGTGCCAGGACCCGATGGGCATCCCGGAGCAGGCATGGCAGGTCATGGACATATTTCAGCACCCTTATCGAATAGATGTAATCGAACGCCTCGTCCGGGAAAGGCAACCCTTTGCTAACGTCGTGATGTATCAGGACATGACCTGGCCCTATGCGGCGTTGGCATGCTTGCACCATTGTGCGAGACAGATCCACGCCAGTAAAACAAACGTTTTTCTTCACCACTTCGGCGGCTATTCGACCCGGGCCGGTCCCGATCTCCAGCACGTTCAGCCTGTTTGATGATTCGGGCAGACAGAATAGCACCAGGTCATTTTCTGTACGAAGCACCTTCGCCATGCTCTCGGTCTCGAAGGTCTCCAGATAACCTTCCCCCAGATCGTCGTAGAACTGTTCAGTGTCCATTCAACTCCCTCACCATGTTATCGACGCTATTGACGAATCTGACCTCAGACCCGTCCACCAGATCCTCCACAACCTGCAAAGCTCGGTTTTCTAGATCTCTGAAATCGATGTCATTGTACGTGATCAACGACTGTACCAGCCCGTCCTCATAGAAAGGCACTCGATTGGAGAAGATCCTCAGTTGGGAGATTGACCGGGCCCGCACGGTGGTTCCATTCTTTCTGCCGGGTTCATAAAGATAGACCCGGTCTATTTGAGAAGCCAATCTGATACTCCTCCTATTTGGTGTTTTGATCTTTCCAGGTTCATAGGGAGGGACAAGAAGGACCTTCCGACCGTCGGTCAGCACAACATCCTCTCCGATGTATTCCGCCCCCATCTGGAGCATGGCATTGATGGCCGTGGTCTTTCCAGTCCCAGGGGGAGAAAATAGGCAGATGGTCCTGCCGTCCAAGCGGAAGGCGCCTCCGTGCAAGAACATCAGTCCAGATAACCTGAGGGCATCAAAGGCTATTACATCAGCAAGATGCATCCCCGATGGCCACAGGCCGCCCATAACCAATGGCACCATGGAATGGGCAAGATTTGAGGTGAATGTCCTATTTGGGACGTCATAGGTAAAGGAGGCGCGGATAGGTCCGAGCCGGAGGGTGTTGGAAATAACATCGCCGCCGTTTGTGTACCTGAACTTGCCGAACCTGGTGCCGCCCGTTGGAATCGCATTATCCACATCGTACGTGTAACTACGGCCTGGAGAGGTCGTCTGATCAAGCAAGAGATCGTTCCATTCTCGATTAGGGGTGCAGCATTTCAGGCGGCGAGGTAGCCTGCTGGCCGTCATCTCGAAACTTCCTGGAGATATGACCCATCGTCTTGATTGCCTAGAGAACATTAATTCACGTGTTTGTGAAACAGCCAATAGAGTGGTCAAGTATATATGTAACTATCGTCGATAGTAGCAAAATGAAGACCATGCGGAATCGCAAGTTCAAATGTACAATACCCACAGTTGACTGGCGATCAAAGAGGAAACATGATCCTTCATCATCCGGGGTCGATGACATTCAAGATGTAATGAATGTCCTTGATGGCGCATGTCGTGAGAGCGAGGCACCAGCGACTCGCAGGTACGATAGTGGCGAGATGAAGGGACGGATCTTGGGTATACCGTTCGTCAGCGATGGCCTGAAGCTGTATACCAAGGCGATACTGAAAATGTATGGCCAATGGACGGAATATCCCCTGACGGGAAAAGGGGCACACCGCGGAAGCCGGGCCTGGCCCCTCCATCGGACCTGCGCTATGCGCAGGTCTTGAAACATCAACTTGGTGGCCATCTGGTCGAAGTGGAACGCAAGGTGATCTTCGGAAAAGACATCACCGCTATCGAGATCACAACCTCGTTCGTGGAAAGGTGCAATCTGACCATGAGACAGGATAACAAAAGGCTGGCGCGGGAGACGCTGGCCTTCTTAAAAAAGGTGCGCAATTTGGATGAGCAGATGACGCTATACTTCACTCACTTCAACTTATATCGGCTGCATATGTCGCTGAAGCGTGATGATGTTATCGGCAGATTGGCCAGACGCACTCCATTGATGTTGCTGGGCGTGACCGACTATGTCTGGAGCCTGCGAGAATTTCTCATTTTTCCTCATCATAATACATCACCATGCAATTAGGTCAATACCCGTTTTTCGAACTTAGACAAATAATCTAATCTAATTTATTAAAGATAGCGGAAGTTATTTGATTTCTTAGTTATCTAAACTGTTCGGTGAGGTTGCATGAAGATCCAGATTCTCGCTGCCGTTCTATTGATATGAGGAATGCTTATCGGTGGAACAATCGCCAGTGTACTAATAACAAGTACAAATGATGCTGCGAGCCTCAATCAACAAGTGAACGGACTCGAGGATCGAAACTCAAATCTTGCGACATCAGGTCCATACTCTCCAAAATCAAAGCACTTTGATAAACAGAAATGTAACAAATCTCACGAGGTCAAGTCGATAATTTGACAGGCACTTTGCAATCGGCCAATCAGGCTCTTCTGACGCCTACATTGTCTATGAACTTCACCAAGACGGCAGATGACGCGTTTACAGTCAGTATAACCTCCATTTCGAATACGGGTGTAAAGGCCAATCTTGTCTCCACCAATGTGACGCCTTCCAAAGGTGTGACCGTCAGCCCATGGCTGACCCATGATCAAGGATTACGCTCTGGAGATTCTATTACTATTTCGGGTCTCACAATGGGTGCGCAATATCAATTAAAAATGTTTTACAAACCCACCCAAGGGGAGATGGCACAATACGATATCACTTTCTCAGCTCCTGTGGGCATGTTTAATGTCGTGAAGGTCGGGACTGGGGTTTACAATATCACTTTGGCATCGATAAGCACTAATGGCATCAACACAAGCCAGCTAATTCTGGTCCACTCTTCCCCGAATTTGCCTGAAGCGTCTTGGACAGGGAGCTTGGATCTTATGCCCCCATACAATACGTTAGCGGCTGGGGACTATCTCCTAGGGACCAACCTAACAGAACCGGGGTACGGCTACGAGATTGATTTAATCTACAATCCTTCTGGAGCTACTATAGTGTTCACAACAATATCAATTCCAGCGGCGTGATGGAGTAGGGAAAAGTCACAAGCTGGCGAGTCTTGATACGATATAAGCTTGAGCTCCAATGAATAGACCCCTCGGAAATTATTGAATCAGAACCATCGCCAGTATGCAGGATTATGGATGATAGGAACACAAATCATTCATGTGACGGCCTAATCATCGGACTGCCAGCAATTGACGAAGTCTGATTGCAACGATTAGCGTAAAGATTCTTATCGATATTCGATGGGAAGTATGGATCTTCAAGGATAGCGAAAATGGAACAAGGTTTTCTTCCGCCACCGCAAGGGTATGTCCGTCCATTCATTATCGAGATTACATCCAAATGTGACTAGGCGTTGTGCTCCTAAGTGGATGAATGTTCTCCGATATTGTTAGGTCTGGCGTTCGTATTTCTTCTCAATCGTATGGATGACCGCTTGGGCCAAGCATATTGTTCACTCTTGTGAATCGTTCTGCCTGACAGTCTTCTACCAGTTCTTGATTGGATTCCTACTCAAGATTCTGGATGGACATCATCAAGTCATCCACGATTGTCCCTCGGCTAAAGTGAGCCCAGCGGACTTTCCAGACACGCCCTGACGGGGGACCGTTGATTTTGAAACGACCCATGGTTACACCTTTTTCTTATTCCTCTTAACTAATAGAATGGCAACTATTATGGCAACAAGAAAAAGTGCCAGGCCTACTGAGAGATAGATTGTGTTGTCGTTTCCAACAGATGCCGTAGCATTATTGGAACTCAAAGGGGAGATATTCTGAATTGGGGAAAGAGTCCCCACACCCCCTGAGTTATGGGCTGCAATGGCAAATGAATAGTTCTGACCATTAGTCAGCCCTGTGATCGTAGTCGAGGTGTTCGTTATATGCTTTACATCGTCTCCGTCTTGATAAACGATGTAGTAATCAATTGCAGAACCTCCCGCGTTTGATGGAGCCATCCAAGAAAGAGTGACCGTTCCATTGCCGGGAGTGGCAATCACATCGGTCGGATTACCTAATATCGTAAGGGGTATATTCGACCCCATTGTCAAACCATAGAAATTTGTCCCAGGCTCGGGAAAATTCGAGGCGGCGTATGCATGTCCCTTCAGTCCATAAGCGTCCCCTAAGGTCCAATCGGCACCCACGTAGGAAGGCGAATTGGGTCCGTAGAAATTTACCGAAGTCAGGGATGGGCAGTGTGAGAATGAATTATTCCCGATTTTCATTACTCCATTACCTAACGATATGCTGCTCATCATTGTGCAAGTGTCGAATGCATTGTCCCCAATGCTGGTTACGCTGTTTGGTATGGTCATCGAGGTCAGGGCAAAGCAATTTTGAAACGCGTAGTCCCCGATGGAGGTGACATTGCTTCCGATAATCACAGAGGTCAATGCGCCGCAATCGGCAAACGCATAGTCCCCGATGCTAATGACGCTTTCCGGTACGGTTAACGTACCAACCTTTCCTGACGGACACCATATCAATGTGGTGCCTGCCTTGTTGTATAGCACACCGGCTATGCTGCTGTAATCAGGGTTGGCCGTGTCCACGTTTATTTTGGTCATGTCACGACAGTAGAAGAACGTCCAACTCGAGATGCTGGTGAGGCTATCGGGGATGGTCAGGGAGGTCAGGCCGCAACCATCGAACGCAAAGTTCCCGATGCTCTTGACACTGTCGGGGATGGTCAGGGAGGTAAGGGCGGTGCAGGAACCGAACGCGTAGTTTCCAATGAAAGTGACATTGCTTCCGAAGTTCACAGAGGTCAGGGCATAACAGTATTGGAACGCATAATTCCCGATGCCGGTAACATTGTTTCCGATCGTCACAGAGGTCAATGCGCCGCAATCGGCAAACGCATAGTCCCCGATGGAGGTGACGCTGTCGGGAACGGTCACATTGGTCAGGGCGGTGCAGTAGAAGAACGTCCCACTCCAGATGCTGGTGAGGCTATCGGAAATAGTCAGGGAGGTCAGGGAAATGCAGTCGGAGAACGCATCGATTCCGATGCTCTTGACACTGTCAGGGATGTTCACAGAGGTCAGGGCGGTGCAGGAGGCGAACGCGTAGTCCCCAATGGAAGTTACATTGTTTCCGAAGTTCACAGAGGTCAGGGAAAGGCACATGAAAAACGAATTGTTTCCCAAGCTGATTATGCTATTCGGAATAAAAATAGAGGTTAGATTTGTACAATTAGCAAATGCCCATCCCCCGATCGCGTTCGTAGAATAACCACCCAACGTGGATGGAATAATGATATCAGCTTCAGTTCCAGTATATTTTGTAATTGTTGCGTCAACTCCGCTAATCGTGTATGTGTACGATCCTTCCTGAAATGCCGACACAGTTTCAGCTGAAAACTCATTAATGACGAAGGCGAACGAGGAAATGAGCAATAGAAATGTTAACAATCCAACAGTAATCTTACGAAATATGATCCCACTTCCGGATTAATCAAGATTTAAGATTTAAAAACAATGAATTTGTTCGCTATATAAAAACTACTATCACATCCTTATAGCTGGACCAACTCATTGAACGGAATGCGAATCATAAATAAGATGTCGAGTCGTAATAGGAGTTAATTCCTGACCGGATAAACGGGACGCCGTTTTTCCCGTTTATATTGACAAGGCTTTGCAGATTTCGATTCTGGCACAATTATTATTAGGTAGTAGGTAAATAATATTTTGGATGCACAAATGCTTTTCAGAACAGCAGATATGCCTTGTCAAGCTTTCTAGACGATAACAGGGCTCTTTTCAGCAAACTTCAGTTTCGGCACTTCGAGACATATCTGGCAGGGTTGATGCTCATCGGCAAGAAAGAGAAGAACATTATGGACATATCCAGCAGCGCTCTCGACGGACTCAGCCAGAGCAGCTTGAACCGTTTCCTCCATGGCAGTAAATGGTCCAGGTTGATGCTGGACTGTATCCGGCTGGATAGTTATGCGCGGGGCAAGGAGGGCGGCGGAGCTTATAATCGATGACACCCGGATCGAGAAGTCCGGGCATTTCTTGGATGTCAATGGCTGGCTGTTCGATCACAGCCAGGGACGCGACATCTGGTGCCACGATTATTTGACCTCGTTGCACAGCGATGGCGAGGACTGGGTGCCGATGCACCCGGTCCAATATCTCTGGAAGGAGATCTGTCCCCAATTAGGAAAAGACTTCAAGACCAAGCTGGAGCTGGCCGCCAATCTCATTGACCGGTCTTAAGATGCGTCCGACCGAAAGTGGTCGTTTTCGATAGCTGGTTCGGTTCGCAGGAACTAGTGGGGCACATCCAGTCGAGGGCGCTGCATTAATCACCGAGGCGAAGGGGAACTGCCTCTTCCAGACCGAGGACGGACCGGTCCAGGCCCGGGTCTGTTGACCTGATTAATCGGTGATGTTTCTTGTCCAAAGACAATAACGATGGCCAGTATCACTATGCGTGGAGAAGGTGACGGAGATCAAGGGCGGCATGACGGTCAAATTCCTGTTCTTCAGGGAAAAACCGAATGACAAAGGTGCATTGGTCCTCATGAGCAACGTCTTGGACACGCCTATCCAGGACGTTCCGCGATACTATAAGATGCGCCGGGACTTTGTGGTATTCTATCGTGATTGCAAGCAATACTGGGAACAGGTGAGTACCGGTTCAGGAAGATCGAGATAGGAGCAATACACCACCTTCTGGTCATACTGGCCTACACCATCCCTAAGATATTGTCCACAGCCATAGCTTCCATAACATCTTTGAGGGAGCCGATGCGGTCGGCTCCATGTGCGAAGCATTGATAAGGTTCCAGCTCAATGCGTTTGGATGAAATCTGCCAAAGCCTTGTTTATTAAATAGATAAGCTGGCCCGACGGGATCTTCTTGACCCTGATCATGGCCTGCATTTGATAACCGACCGGAATCTACTCGAGGTGGTTGTCAACCACTCCGCAGGGCACTGGCGGACTCATGTTACTCATCCGTTCAGCCTTGGACCGATGAACTGGTAGACGATCAGGAACAGAACGAACAGCGCCAGGGCGATGGTGATCCGCGAGACGTATTTCGCCCTCTGCTCCTCGGTCGCGTTCTTCCGGACCTTCTGCACGAACGCGTCCAATCCGTCCTTGAACAGGAATCCCCCATCCAGCGGGATCGCCGGCAGTACGTTCGTCATCCCGACCATCAGGTTGATCCAGAACACCCAGTAGAGGATGTTGGCGGTGATCCAGAAGACGTCCGCGCCGAACGGCGCCACCAGCCCGCTCGGATGGAACAGTTCCGTCACCGGCGACTGGACCGGCGCCAGTCCGATGAAAGGCAGCGAGATATAGCGCAACGTGTCGGTAATGAAGTCACCCGGGGTCTGCAGGCCCGCGTAGGGCGAAGCGAGCCGCTGCGACAGCACCTGGACATTGACCACGCCGGCCCCGAGGTAGGCACTGTTTATGCCCATGAACCCATAGTCCACGAAGTTATCGGGAACGCTTACTCCAGAGGAGCGGAGATAGTCCGCCCGGCTGAGCAGCGTCAAATTTGTGCTTTTCACGATGTCGTATGAATGGTCGACCGCATCGTAGGAGAGCAGCGTGATGTTGACCGTCTGCCCTCCATGGGTCCTCTGGAGCGCGACCCTCAGGTCATTCTCGTTCCGGATCTGGGTGTCGTTCAACGAGGCCAACAGCATTCCGGACTGTACGCCGATGTTGTAGGCCGGATATCCATTGGTCACACCGGTGACCTGGACCCCCGAGGCGATGGAGGCGTTGTACTGGACGTTTTTATAAAAGTAGGTCAAACTGACGTTGGAACCGGCGTTCGGAGCGGTGGCGTTCTGCCAGGAATAGATGTCCGTCATGGCCGATCCGTTGATCGAGACCACCTGGGCCCCGAACTGGAGACTGTTCATGGAGGCGATGCTGCTGTCCCCCACGGTCACCACTACCGGTCCGTCCCTCACCGGCGTGACCGAGCTGAGCATGACCGACGAGAACAGGATGGCGCAGATGACCGCCAGGATGATGTTGGTACCAGGACCGACCGCGTAGATGCTGGTGCGGCGTTTCCGGTCCGACTTGTTGATGGCCTCTTCGTCCGGCTCCACGAAAGCACCGAGAGGGATGACCAGAAACACCACGCCCAGTGACTTGATGTCCATCTTCCCGACCCGGGTGAGTATGCCGTGCGCGAACTCGTGGAAGATAACTGCCACGATCAGTCCGATGATGCCGTACCAGATGGGGATGATCGGATTGATCCCGGGTATGCCGAGGATCATCTCCGGTCCGGGCGCCGAGGAAGCTGGTATCTTGGAGACCAGGGTGGCCTCCCAGATCAGCAGCGACATCATGAAGATGGCGACCCCCAGGCAGATCCATTTGGCCACCGCCGCGTAGACCAGCCAGAACCTCCTGAGCTTGGACAGTTTTTCGATGACCTTCTTGCCGCCCTCGGTGCGCCACATCAGGAAGATCATGCCTTGGGTGAAATGGTACTTTGCCAGTATGCCCTTCTTGTTCAGAACGTAAACGGCCACGACATAGGCGATTATTACCAACAAAGCGATGACGTACTCTATCATCCAGGGCCTCTTCCAGCACTAACTACCACGTGCTATAAAAAATGTCGTGGTTTTGTTTGCGATGCGATCACTTGGTTCTGTTCCAGCAGTCGTCCGGAACATCCTCGTAGGTGGCCGCCGCGTCGTCCTTGTTGCGCAGAGCCGGGTCCTCCTTCTGCGCCATCCTCTGGATCTGATCGGTCTTCAGGACCCAGTAGTGAATGCGCCAGAGCTTTCCCTTCTTCAGGTGGACCTCCTCCTGCCAGGTGGTGAGGAAACCTTCCTCCTCCAGCATGTAGAAGACATCCCGGTCCTCGGAGGTGAGACGGTTGTCGATGGTCTGGTCAGTGAATCCGAAAAAGCTCATCAGGTACTCTGCCAGTTTGTTAATGTCGCTTTCGGACATGCCTTTCTTGCCTATGGTATTGCCCAAGGCGAGGCAAACTTCGTTCATGCTCACTACCGTCAAATATCTCCCCGCCCTTCATCGCATGATAGGCAATAATACTTGTGGGCCTGGTCGCGGATTCGATATCATGTAGTCCAGTTCAAATACTCCTAAGATTCGAGCGCGGCACTAGCTCAGTCTGTCATCCTTCCCCCAGAGATGCCCGTAACCCCAAAATTCCAGAAGGACGAGACCGATGACAACGATCACCATCGCCATGCCCGCCACACTTTCCCAATATTGGGTATACGCTTCCAGGAACAAGAACAGGTCCAGGAACATTGCGCCTAGCAAATACCAGTACTTTGCATACTCGTGCTTGAAGCCAATAGCTCCAACCGTGATCGGGCCGCTGCCTGACGGGGATGCTTTTTTCCCCCGGGCTGTGGTCGAGATCGTCCTCTTTCGGGATCTTGGCGTTGGTGCTGATTTTTCTTTTGAATGCCATGGGCTCAACGGAAATGGCAGGCGACGAAATGTTCCCCGCCATGGTCTTTCAGCTCCGGTTCCAGTTCCTCGCAGATCCCCTGACGATACTTGCAACGGGTATGGAAGCGGCAGCCCGAGGGCGGGTTGGCCGGACTCGGAACGTCTCCGCTGAGAACGTTCTTGATCCTTTTCACCGAGGGGTCGGGTATCGGTATCACCGAAAGCAGGGCCTCGGTGTACGGATGCAGGGGCTTGTTGAACAGGTCCTCCTTCTTCGCCGATTCCACTATCTTGCCGAGGTACATCACGTTCACCCTGTCGCACATGTACCGGATGGTGCTGAGGTCATGCGAGATGAACAGGTAGGTCAGACCGTATTCTTGCTGGAGGTCGTTCAATAGGTTAAGAATCTGGGCCTGGACCGAAACGTCGAGCGCCGATGTCGGCTCGTCCAGTACGACCATGTCCGGGTTGAGGGCCAGTGCGCGCGCGACCCCGATCCTCTGCCTCTGGCCGCCGCTGAATTCATGCGGGTAACGGTACAGGTGCTCTTCGTTGAGCCCAACCTTCTCCAGTAACATCTTCACCCGCTCCAGGTTCTCATCTCCCTTGGAGATGCCGTGCACAAGGAGAGGTTCTCCGATAATGTCTTTGACCAGCATCCTGGGGTTCAAGGATGAGAATGGGTCCTGGAAGACGATCTGCATGGTCTTCCTCATTTGCCGGAGGGCTTCCTCGGACCTCCGGTCCAAGGCATATTTATCATTGATTTCCTCGTACTCCGACAGGACCTCCTTGGGTATGGAGCCCTCATCCAGTGGCTTGCCATCGGCGACCATCATTTTTTCCAGCTCGATGACTCGCCGTTTCGTTTCAGCAGGAAGGCGATAGTAAACATGCCCGCTGGTCGGGGGTGTCAGCATCAGCAAGCATCTTCCAGTGGTGGTCTTGCCGCATCCGCTTTCTCCCACCAATCCCAGAGTCTCCCCGGTCTTGATGAAGAAATCAATCCCGTCTATCGCCCGGACGGCCCCCAGCTTTCTCTGGAAGAAACCGCCTCGGATGGGATAGTGCTTTTTCAGCCCTCTGACCTCGAACAGTATCTCTTCTTCCATCAGACGGCCTCCGGATACAGATGACATGTGACGTAATGGCCCTTCCTAGGCTCGCTCAGTGGCGGTTTCCTCTCCTTGCACACTTCCATCGCGAACGGACAGCGGGGATGGAAACGGCATCCCGTCGGGGGTTTGATCAGATTCGGAACATTGCCTTCGATGGTGATGAGCCGTGCGGTATCCTGGGTCACGTTCGGGATGGAATTCATGAGGCCCTGGGTGTAGGGATGCAGCGGCTCCATGAAAACCTCCATCTTGTCCCCGACCTCGGCTAGCGTTCCAGCGTACATCACCCCGACCCGGTCGCAGATCTCGGCCACCACACCCAGGTTGTGGGTGATCAATAGAATGGAGGTTCCAGTGTCTCTCTGGAGTTCCTGCATCAATTTCAGTATCTGCGCCTGAATGGTGACGTCCAGTGCGGTGGTGGGCTCATCCGCGATGAGCACTGAGGGATTGCATGCCAGGGCCATCGCGATCATGACCCGTTGCTGCATGCCGCCGCTCAATTCGAACGGATAGGAATCGACGACCTTATCCGGGTCCGGGATACGGACGAGGCGCAGCATCATCTCCGCCCTTTCCCTTCCCTCGGCCAGCAGAAGACCTCGATACCTCTTCAGCAGAGGTGTCTTGGCCGATATCCTCAACACCAGGGAATCGGGATCGTCCGTCATCTTCTGATAGATGAGGCGCATCATCCGTATCCTCATCTTGGTCAGACCGCTCAACGGCGTCGCGCCAAAGTGCCAGTTGCAGTTCGAACAGAACTTGGTCCTCTCGATCGTGACCGCCCCGCAGTTCGAGCACCGGTACTCGTTCTTTTCTATCGGGATCAGCTTGGCCTTCTTTGATTTGGACAGTGAATCCATTCTCTCATCCAATCGTCCCACTATCTTGGCGCACATGGCCACCGATTCGTGGAGGAGAACAATCTCCGATATCTGATCGCCGATGGTGAAGACCGGGTTCAGCGCGGTCATCGGCTCCTGGAAGATCATCGAGATGTACTTGCCACGGATCCTCTGCATGTACTCCATGCTCCGGGCCAGCAGGTCGTATTTGGAGTCGAGTGCCTCCAGTTCGCTTGACGGCCGCTACGAATTGGGGATCTTCATGGCTGATCCCAGATTTCGTCATGTCCGATATCTGGACCTGTAACTTTTGCCGGGAGAGTGATTCTTCGAGATCGCGGTTCAGTGACGTCAACCGGGAGTCGTCCTCGGCCTTCCCGGAAGATTTGATCTCGTCGATCTTCTTCCTCATGTCAGTCAGCTCCGATTCGCTTCCATTCGGGCGCATGAAGTAGATGTGGCCTTTCTCTATCTTGCCTGGTGGGATAGGCACCAGCCTAAGGATGGAATTGGCGGTGACGCTCTTTCCGCAGCCCGTTTCCCCCACGAGTCCGAAGGTCTCTCCTTTCCGCAGTTTGAGCGATACGCCGTCAAGCGCTTTGATCACCCCCTGCTGGGTATAGAAATTTACGTAAAGGTCTTCGATGTCGATTATGTAGTCGATGTCATCCATCTAATCACCGCCTCGACCTTGGGTCCAGCACATCCCTCAATCCGTCACCGAGCAGGTTGAAGCCCATCACGAACAGGAATATCATGATCGCGGGGAACGTCACTATCCACCATGGGTTGATCATTTGGCCCTGGAAGGGGATGGTCGAAGTGAACAGCGCCTGCCCGTCTGAGACCATCTTCCCCCATTCGGCGATGCCGGCCGGACCAAAACCTATGTAGCTGAGACCGGCGGCGGTGAGGACCACTCCGCCAATGTCCATGGTCGCGGAGACGAGCATCGGAGAGATGGAATTTGGTATGATATGGCGGAACAGGATGCGGTTCTTCCTGGCCCCGGACGCGCGTGCCGCCTCCACATACGTGTTCTCTCTGATCGAAAGCACTTGGCCGCGTATCAGCCTTGCGTAGGAAGGCCACCATGTGATGACCAGTGCCAGCATGATGTTGTCGATCGTCGGTTTCATCACCGAGACCACCGCCATGGCCAATATCAGGGCAGGAACGGACAGGAAGATGTCGGTGACCCGCATCAGCACCTCGTCGATCTTGCCGCCGTAGTATCCGGCCACGGCCCCCAGGGTCAGCTCCGATGACCGCAGAAGTGAACACGACGAAAAGAGCGATGGTGATGGAGGTCCGCGCCCCCCATATAATCCCATAATAGATGTCCGCACCGTTCTGGCCCGTTCCCAATATCTTTCCGTTCGGTCCCGGGAGGAGTGATCCCCTGGGCCAGGTTCGTCGGGATGATGTTCGGGTCCCTCTGACCTGCAGGCGTGGGGGCCAGTACCGGGGCCAGCAATGCTATGATCAATATCGCAAAGACTATCGATAGACCTACGACGGCCAGGCGGTTCTTCATCAGACAGCTTGAATGATTTGCGGGCCTCCCTGACCCGTGGCCGTAGCGATTTGTTGATGACTGTCCAGACGTTTCGAAATCGACGATCTCATGTCGAGGTGGTCGCGTATGTCCTCTTGCTTTGGCACGATCGGAACCGCTCGTGTTTGGTCCATGCGATCACTCCAACTTGACCCGCGGATCAAGGTACGCGTAGGCCAGGTCAACTATCAGGTTCGTCAGCACATAAATAATTCCGACCAGCAATGAGAATCCCATGATCCCTGCCGGATCTTGACTCGTAATGGCCCGGGTCGACCAAAGTCCGATGCCGGGCCAATGGTATATCGTTTCGGTTAAGATGGCCCCGCCAAGAAGCCCGCCGAAGGCCAGCCCGGTAACGGTGGTAGTGGGGATCAGGGCATTCCTGCCGTGCATGCTTCTTTATCACCACGTCCTCCGACAGCCCCTTGGACCTGGCGGTCTTTATGTAATCTTGATTGAGCACGTCCAGCATGCTCGCGCGCATGATCCTGGTGAGGATGGCGATGGTCCCGAACGATAGAGTTATCGCCGGCAATGCGATGTGCCAGAGCACGTCCTGGAGCATTGATGGATTTCCATTTAATATTGAATCTATTATATATATATCCGTATACGTATGCAACGGCGTGCCACCCAGCAATGCAGCGGTGTCCGGATCGAAATAGTCAGATATTCGGCCGCCGGCTGGGAACAGGTGCAATTGGAAATAGAATATATACAAGAGCAGAAGTCCGAGAACGAAAATTGGGATGGACACGCCAGAGAGCGCCACCACCCTAGTCCATGGTCCACCGGTTTATCCTTCCTAACCGCCGTCGATCGTTCCCAGCCATATGCCTAGGACAACTCCGAGAATGATACTGACCATGGTCAGTTCGAACGTCGCGGGAAAGAACTTGACGATGGCATCGGTGACCGGCATGCTTGCCGCCTTGGAATACCCCCAATCGCCATGCAAGGATCCCGTTCAGCCAGTATCCGTATTGAGTGAGAATATTGGCGTTGAGATGATATTTTACGATTACAGCGTTGATCTGGGCCTGGGTGGGATGCGGGCTGGTCACATATGCCGTCCACCTGTCACCGACCAGACTGGTCAATGAGAAGACCAATAACGATAGTCCGAGAAGGACGGGTATCAATAGTAAAAGTCGCCTGATGATGTATGTCCCAATTCTCAAGCCAAGAACACCCAGATTACAAAACTGAATGTTGATATAAAGCGTTACCGCCATTTTGCTCCGTGAAGATGCAGATTATACGAATACGTTCGGACGATCCATAGGCTCGGATGGCCCATCCATTCGCGGAAATATGCGAAATGATGTAACTTGGCTAAATAGATTGACAATTTATTGTCCACATTTCAATCTCCTCGGTATCATTAATGTCCACATGAATAGATTCAATGGTGGTCATTGTGAAATACCTCGATTACGAATCATTCAGACAGCGTGATCGTGACCGACATGCGGCCTAGTCGACGATCCGAACATCCAATCGATGATAACATTATAATGGTAACGAATATGAATAGTGCCCGAACATCGGAACGATCGGTCGTGTGACAGCTTGATCAAATCGATGTATATGCGGGAATGCCTGCGAGATTGCCCTGATGGAACTGAGCCTGAATAAAATAATAATATAAAGGGTTTGGAGGGCCTTGTCGGCCTCATGCCAGCAGACTATACATTCTTCGTGTAGGTGTAGTAGTACAGACCTCCATACATCGGGTTGAAGACGTATCCAGATATCCAGGATCCTCTCCACGTGGTAGTTCGTCGCCTGGTCGGTCCAGATGTAGTACGCATTCTGGTAGGATATGTTTTGGATCTGCGAGTACATCGAGGCCCGCTGGGTCTCGTTGACGTCCGCCGCTGCCTTGTCGACCAGCACGCTCATCGTGGTGTTCTGGATGCCCAGGACGGAAGCGTACGTACCGTTCAGTTCACAGAAGGGGTTCGCGTAGTCATCCGCATCCGAATAGTCCGGTGCCCATCCCAGCATGAAGACTGGCAACTTCTTGGCATACAGGTCACCCAAGGTAGATCGACCAATCCAGTTGCTGGATGTTCACGGTGATCTTGGAGCTGAGGGCCTGAAGGCCTTGTTGCAGGATCAGACATGCGCCTTCTCTGACCGTGTTTCCGGAATTGTAATAGACCGTGATGCTGAATCCATCATCGTACCACGAATGTCCGGTAGCCGGGTTGGTCGCATTTTGCAGATATTCCTTTGCCTTTTCCAGGTCGTACGAATACATCGAAATGTTTGCGTCGTAGCCCGCCAGGCCTTTCGGGATTGGTCCGTTCGGCTGTATTGCGGTTCCTTTCATCTGCGATGAGATGAAGAGACTGTAATTGAATGCCGATGCGAATGCCTTTCTGACGTTGACGTCAGCGAAGAAATTTAGCGGGATGTTTCCGATGGTGACCGACGAGCTCGTTATGTTCTGGTTCATTCCCATGAAGTCCAGCTGGAGGGTGACATTACCCTGGCTGATCCTCACGTTGGGGACGCCTGTCATCGAATCGATATTGACCCTCGGAACGTAGATGGCGTCGGCGTCGCCATTCTCCAATTGGAGGAGACGGTCATTGAAGTCAGCCACGTACTTGATTTCGACGACCTGTATGCTCGCTGGCGCCCTCCAGTAGTTGTCATTCCTCGCTAGAACGATCTTTTGGTTGCTGGACCAGACGACAAGGCTGTACGGACCGGTTCCACAGGTGTGGGTCGTCATGTAGGTATTATCCACGAGCGATTGAGTACCCCCATGTGATTCGACGAACTTCTCCGATACTATCGAACCGACGGAGAAGGCCAGCACCTGCAGGAAGCCCGGATAGGGCTTGTACAGCTTGATCACGACGGTGCTTGAATCCGGTGCGTAGATGGCTTTGTTGAGCTCGGTCATGTTTACCGCCTTGCCGGGGGTAAAGTCCTTCAGTGTGACCTGACCCAGCATCCAAGCCGGTCCGTTCGGGTCGTTGATGATCAATGCCCTCTGCAATGAATACACAACGTCCGCAGAGGTCATGAGTTCACCGTTCTGGAAGTGGACACCGTCCCTGATATGGAAGGTGTAGTTGAGGCCGTCAGGAGACATGCCACCGTTCTGGATCGATGGTACCTGGGTTGCCAGCATTGGCATCAGGTTCGAGGCGCTGGAGCCATTGTACCAGACTAGGGTCTCGTAGACGTTCTGTATTACTTCCTGTCCGGCAGTTTCATAGTCCACAGCGGGGTCCAACGTTTGCGGGTCGCCGCCGGTCGGCAGCTCCTCAACGAAGGTGTAGATCTTCCCCGCTGACCCGCCGGTCGGCAGGATGGCCACGTCGAAGTAGAACTTCTGGATGGCGCCGTGAATGCTGGTCAGGGTGACAAAGCTCACATATATGACAGAATTGCCAGTGTATACGTGGGTTACGTTTCCGGCAACCGATACGTTACCTTGTATGGGTTGCCGAGCCATCGCCGAAAGTCCATGCATAGTTCGATATGAAGGTGGTGTTGGCCTGGACGGCTCCGCTCTCGTTGCTGTAGCCCTGCGAGTTGGAAGCGTCAGCCGGTACGCTGGTCCCATTCTGAACGGTCGATCCGCCTACGACCACGACGGCAATAGGCAGCGATGAGTTGTCAGGAACGGCAGGCGGGTTAGGATTGTTGACTGTGATCTTCAGAAGGGATGCCCAGTTGGATGCATTCTTTCCGTTGGTGTCCGTAACCGTCAGAAGGACTAGGTAGTTCCCTGGATACAAATACGTGTGTGTTATTGTCTGGAGCGGTTGCCGTTTGGACAGTTTCCGTCACCGAAGCTCCAAATGTATCCATTGATCGATCCTCCACTGGATGTCGATGTGCTAGCGTTAAATGTCACCGAATTTCCTGCGTCAATCACGCTTTGATCGGCAGTTGCGGCGGCAGTAGGTCCTTTTGCATTATTTCCCGTCAGAACCAAAGCTGCAGCGAGTACAGCAACTATCAAAATGACAACGACGACGATCGCTATCAGTTTGGTCTTGCTGCCCTTTTTTGCAACTTTATCTTCCGGGAGGGGTCTGTTTGTTGATCCTTCCATTATAAATCCTCCTTTCCCCCCAAATAAGACTCAAGGGAGAGATAGGATTAGTAACCTTTTGAAGATATAAATAGATTATTCATTTTTAATTTTGGTTTTTTCCGAATCCAGTATCGTGATTTCACAGTATCGACGGTCGATAAGCCATATTTAAATGAAGATGTTCAGAATATCAAAAATGAATTGACAATGTGAATGGATTATTGAGTAAAACAGGACACTATGACGACCAATACCTTTCCGGACGTCGATTAATTAGAAAACGATTTGAATTCATTGGTATTCTATGTTCAGGCCTTTCTCAAGGCGAGCCTGATCGATCAATGAACCGGCCCATCTCAGCTTCCTGGCCTTGATCTCCGGCGATGTGCCGGCCTTGGGTCGGGGATGGCTGAGGTCGAAACCGATCAGCCGGATGTTTCGGGCCCCGAATTGAACCGCCATCAGGACCGCCCGGTCCCCGTCGGTGAAGCCTCCGAAATTTCTTACCGGGCCGAAGGGGGTCGATTGGGTGGTGAGCACCACCCGACCGGTGACCGAAGGCACGAAATGACGCAGCGCCGGGATGTTGTCCCCGTGCGCGTGCACCACCAGCACCGCGCCTTTCGCGTTCGCTTCGATGTCGGTGCCCACGTCCCCGTCCAGATCGGTGACCACCAGGTCCGGGACGGAACCTTCGGCCAGCAGCAGAGCGGTGCCGATGCCGACCGACAGAGTCGTCCCCTTTAGCACGCTGGTGATCGGATCCCCCGACCGGGCCGGTCCGGCCACCACCGTGGCGCAGCGGCCGAACATCCCGGTGAGGCAGACGTCATCGCATTGGGACTTGTCCGAGGCCAGGACCGCCAGTTCCCTGGCCGCCCTCTCGTCCTCCTTCCGGGAATAACCAAAATCATGGAGGATCCGTTCGTAGACCGGTTCCCAGTCCCTGAACTCCATCCCGCTCGCCTCAGGCTTCCGGAGAATGGGCCTTGTCCTTCTCTTCCTCTTTCTGGATGGCCTGGTTCAGGGTGGTCTTCAGGTTGGTGTTCATCAGCCCTCCGAAACCCATGAGGAGGAACCCGGCCAGGATCTCCAGGAAGATGACTGTCTGGTTCAGGTTGGAGTAGCCTAGGAAGAACAGGGACGCGTCCAGCGAGGCCTGCAGGATGAAGCTGATGGCGAACACGGTGACCGATATGACCATGTACGACCAGTAGACCTTGCCGGTGGCCAGATACTGGTTCACGAACCGTCCGGTCTCGAACGAGAAGAGGGCGAAGGCCCACATCCACAGTGTGGCGTTGGCGAACAGCAGGACCTTCTGGACGATGTCCGCGTCCGGATCCGCGTTGGCCGCCTCGACGCCGAAGAACACGCCGATGAATATGCAGGCGATGGCTAGGATGGCGAACGGTATCATCTGGCTGCCGGAACGGATGGCGTGACCGGTGCTGTGGTACCAGGCGACCACCCGGTCCGCCACCTTGTAGGCGTAGAACAACAGGTAGACGCCCAGTACGAGCGCGATGGAACCGAACGCCATGTCAGAGATGAGGCTGATCTGGGTGGAGTCCATGTACAGCTCGACCAGCTTCGGCAGGAGCGCGAAGACCCCGAGGACGGTGAGGACCAGGCCGATCGGCGTGAGCACACGCTTACGTACCTTGTCGTCCTGCATCATCTTCATCAGGATGTAGTAGGTCCCTTCCACCGTCGGCGCCTGCTTGACCCAGACACGCCGGACCGAATCGACCTTCACGCGGGAGAAGACCATCGGGTAGATGAACTCGTCCTCCGCCCCGTCGCTGACCAGGATGACCCTTTCCGGCTTGATCGTGTTGAGCACGTTCTCCAGCTGCGTGGCCAAGGCCAGATCGGACTCGAAACCGACCTTCGGGTCGCCGCAGATGGTGGCGACCTCCACGTCCATGCCCTTCTTGGCCATCTCGTCATAAATGCTCAGGGCCGCCAACACCGTGTTGACGTCGCAATCCTCAGGGTCCTTCAGGCCCAGCGCGAGGGCTGCCTCAAGGTTCTCTTCTCTGCCGATGAACGGGCTGTTCATGCCCGCCTTGACCCCGAAATCGTCGTCCCTGTCCACGCTGAGGACCAGAATCTTCATCTATCCGCTCCATCCAGGTCTTCGCTATATGAAGGTTTTGCTGACCCTACGTCCATGGTCATGGAAAGGAATCTGGCCGGTTCCCCGATCGGAAATGGAGGAAAACATCTGGATTATCACAGGGCGGAATGTGATGCAAAACAAATATAACAGGGAAGGGAATGTAACGACAAATGGATAGGAAGGCCGGATATAAGGAATGCCCACGCTGCGGTCTGCGGAACAAACCGTCGGCGCTCCAATGCGATTTCTGTGGACTCAGGTTCATCGCAGGAGAGGATTGGGACGACAATATCCAGGCCCTCGAGAAGATGGGTGGGAACGAGGAGAAGGTGCTGGTCGATGACGACATTTCCAAACGCATCGAGGCCACCATAGTCAAGCGCGACAAGATCAATGCCTCCCCGATGAGGGCCAAGGAGCCGGAGCGGGAGGATTACCATACCCAAGAAGGGGGCCGAACCGGCAAGGAAAGCGCCGATCCCGGTGGTCACACCGTCCGGACCGTCGATCGCGGTGGCCCGGGGAACCGTTATCGAGGCTTCGCCGGAGCCCCGCCCGGCGCCGCCCGCCCCGGAGCCGGTCCGCACCGTTACGGCACCGGAAAAGACAGTCATCCAAGAGCACCAGCCGGTCGTGTCGCCGGAGGAGCCGGCACCGAAGCGGGTAAAGGAGAAGAAGGTGGTAAGGCGAGTGGTCAGACCGACCGCGAAGGTGTTCACCCCGGTCAAGAGCTCCATGAGGAGGACGGCCTTCTCCGCGGTCCTGGCCCTAGGGGTCTTGTGGTACCTGGTGGCGCTCTTGTTCGGAGACGGCAGCCTGGGCAGACCAGGAGGCTGGGTCCTGGTCACTTTAACGAGCATGATGGTGGTGGTCGGCGGGGTGGAACTGCTGGTTCCCAAGACCGAGGGCCCAGGCCCACCATCGCCGGGACGACACCAGAACCGAAACCTCAGCAGGATGTCCTCATATGCCCGAAATGCCACGAGCTGGTCAAAGAGACAGACAGGTCCTGCCCCGGATTGCGGGGCAGAATTCCGGGGCGAGTGAGCGAATGAGGATCACTTGGCACGGCCATTCCTGTTTCGAGGTCAAGGACCGGGTGACGGTGGTCACCGACCCGCACGACGGAAAATCGATCGGGGTCAAACCGCCGGTGGTCAGGGCGGACATCGTTCTCATCAGTCACGAGCATTTCGACCACAACTGCGCCCGCATAGTCAGGGGCGATTTCAAGTGCGTGAGGGAGGCAGGCCAACGGACCGAAAAAGGGGTTGACATCCTCGGCGTTCCGGCCTTCCACGACGACAGCGGCGGGGCGAAGCGGGGGAAGGTCAACATCTTCCGGTTCACGCTCGACGGCGTCGTGTTCTGTCACCTGGGCGATCTCGGCCACATGCTCGACCCGGCCACCATAGCCGAGCTGGGGCCGATCGACGTGCTGTTCCTGCCGGTGGGCGGCGTTTTCACCATCGACGGAAGGCAGGCCAGGGAGCTGATCGGCATCATGAGGCCAAAGGTGGCCGTCCCTATGCATTTCCGCATCGGAGGTCTGTCGATGTCCATCCATACCATCAATGATTTCCTCGAGGGGCTTCCGGAGGACAAGGTGGTCCGGGTCGGAAACGAGATCGAGTTCATACCCGACGAGCTCCCGGCCGAGACCGAGTACTGGATCTTCTCACCCTGAGAGATCCTGCGAAATCTCGTCCCAAGCACCGGAATTGGACGGACACATGTTTCCACGGTTGTTCCTCAAGGACGTGAAGATATGTTCTTATTCGAGAATAACGAATGAAGACGCATGAAGGCGATCGTTGGTCTGAGGTATGGGCCGCCGGAACAGCTCCAGCTCCGGGAGGTTGAAAGACCGGTTCCTGGCGATGATGAAGTGCTGGTCGAGGTCGTGGCGGCCACCATCAACAAGGCCGACTACATCCTCATCTGCGGAAAACCGTTCCTGGTGCGCATGATGGGCGGCGGTCTGCTGAGACCGAAGAACAGAACGCCGGGATCGGACGTGGCAGGCCGGATCGTCACGGTCGGCAAGGATGTGACCGGGTTCAAGGCTGGTGATGAGGTGTTCGGCAACCTGTCCAGGAGCGGCCGGGGTGGCTACGCCGAATTCGTCTGTGCCCGGGAGGAGGGCCTGGCACTGAAGCCGGCCAACGTCACGTTCGAGGAGGCCGCCGCCATTCCGATAGCCGGCCTCACCGCCCTCCAGGACATCCGCGACCATGGGAAGGTCCGGCCGGGACAGAAGGTGCTGATCAATGGTGCTTCGGGCGGCGTCGGCACGTTCGCCGTGCAGATCGCCAAATCCTTCGGGGCGGAGGTGACGGCGGTGTGCAGCACGGCCAATCTGGAACTGATGCGGCGGATCGGGGCGGACCATGTCATCGACTACGCGAAGGAAGATTTCACCCAGAACGGAAAAAAATATGACCTGATCATCGGCGCCAACGGATACCATCCGATATGGAGGTACAAGCGGTCGCTGAGCGCCGGCGGGACCTACGTCATGTCCGGAGGCAAGGGAGCACAGCTCTTCCAGGCGCTGTTCCTGGGCCGCCTGATGTCATTGACCGGCGGCAAGAGGCTGATGGGCATTTCCGCCCGGATGAACAGAGAGGACCTGGAGTTCATGGCGGACCTGGCGTCGAAGCGGAAGGTCGTGCCGGTCATCGAAAAGACATATCCGTTGAAGGACGCCCCCCAGGCCATCGCCCATCTCGGCAAAGGGCATGTCCAGGGGAAATTGATCATCTCGGTCAAAGATGCCGAGTGAAACAGGCAAATGCCCGTAGAGATCAAGGAGCAATTGCCGAAAAAGATCGACCCGCTGGGCTTAAAAGATGTCCAGCGCGTCTTCGACCCGGCCTAGCTCGATCGGCGTGCTCCTGAATCCGACGGCGCCCCCTTTCGAGTTCGCCACGATGCAAGCGCCCACCATTCCCGACCCGTAGTTCAGCGTACCGATCGCCGGCTTGACCTTGAGGACCGATGCCAGCACCTCGAACTCCGCCTTGGTGGATTCGGGGTGGCACAGCATGCCCTTGTTGGTCGCGCAGCACATCGAACCGACGATGTTCTGCCCAGCGATCGTTCCCGGAACCACTTCGACCTGGAGCGTGTCCGCGATCGCGCGGTACAGCTCCGGGTCGATCTCCGGGTTGATCAGCGCGCCCTTGTCGTTGGCCAGGATGTTGTTGCCGGCGGCGTTGTAGCGGTCATCCAACCGGTAGACGGTCAGATGCTTGGACAGCATTTCCACCTCGGCGTCGGAGGCCATGGAGGCCACGATCGCACCGTACGAGTTCATCGCCACGAGCGCCCCGATCAGGTTGGTGCTGGCTATGTTCGTCTTGATGCACTTGACCTGTAGCGCCGATTCCATGTCGTTCACTAACGTTTCGGACGAATCGACCGGAATTAAAGAAATGTTCTCGTTGGCGCAGGAAAATACGCCAACGTATTGGTTTCCGTTATAGCTCGACAGATTTAACATGAATTTCCGAGCTTCACTGATCCGGAAGAGAGACCTCTACCAGCCCATCCTCGAACTTGACCGCCTTGACGATTATCTTCGACGGTGGCTTTTGGATGCTCCGGCTCCAGATCGCTTCGTTGACCTTTGTGTCGATCCAGACGTTGTTCTCATCGGTCTTCATGTGCCTCATGATGAATTCCCTGATCTCAATGATGGCACGGTTGGCCCTCTGTGTGTAGGGAACGATCTTCATCTTCCTCAATGGGATGGTGAAGACGACTTCTTTCTCGCTTACTTCTGCCATGTTGTCCCTACTCCTTTATCTTGCTGTATCTCCAGGACCTGCGCTTCGGGTGCCGGAGGAAAGTCCTATTCGTTCGAAGCATGACCCAGGCAGGAACCCTCCTGTTCTGGTTCAGCTTCTTCATGAGCCTAATTTTCATTGCGCACGGTTTACTGTGTGACATTTCAAACCCTCTCAATAGTGATATCCCTTTTTTGGGGGGCTACCTTTCTCAGTATCGATTTTAGAGTCGGTTCATCGATCTGGCGGTTTATCTGTCCCGCCTGGACCAGTCGGATCAACTGGTCCTCGACCGCGCGGGCGACGTCGGGATAGGCCATCTTTACCGTTGCGAGCCTGTCCCGAGCCTCGGGCGTGAGGATCTGCCGCATGATCGCCGCCTTTTGCTCGTCGACCTGTGCCTGATGATCCTGCGCCGCCGCCTGCTGGTCACGCTGTCTCTGCAACTCTGCCATCTTTCGCCGGCGTAGCTCTTCGAGTTCAGCGTCTTCCATCGATGTCACCCCTCACTGCTTGATACTGTCAGCCACTTCCTTGGCCACGCTGTCCAGCAGCGCTTGTCCCTTAGCAGACACGACCCTTCCGTTGTTCTTGTCCTTCTGGATAAGACCGGAGATCTCCAGCTGCATCAGGCATTTCCTAGCAATAGACCTGCTACCCTTCACTGCATGGTTTGGTCGGGAGCCACGGTCAGCAAACCCGCCGTACTCGGCGGATAATCTTGAAGTCCCTATCGGTCCCTTGATGTAGACCTTCCTCAGGACGGATGCTGCTCTAGTGTACCACCAATCAACTTGCAAGGGCGCCTTTTCAGTATGCCTTCCGGTCTTAACGAAGTCAGCCCACTCAGGAGGCGCGATCGTGTTGATCTCCTTGAGCTTGGTTGCTGTCTTCTCGATCAGCTTGTCGGAAGGTACGTCATATACCGTTACCATTTTTTCTACCTTCTTTGGCGAGCGTTGGCTCGAAGGCCTAGACTGCGCCGGACGCCACTAATAAGATGGATATATAAATAGTCTTTCCCGCCCGCTGGACGTGTGGCCAACATGCGACCTCCGCATAGGATAAAATACGGTTTCCTCCCTTTGGAGCACCGTGAGATTCGTTATCGCCATGACCGGGGCGTCGGGCATCGCCTATGGGCTCAGGCTACTTGAATGCATCGAGGGAGAGAAGGTCCTGGTGCTGTCGGAGATGGGCAAGAGGGTGCTGGTCGAGGAGACCGGACAGAAGATCTATGACGTGGAACGCAAGGCCGGGGTGGTCTACAGCGATGAGGACCTGTTCGCGCCGATCGCTTCCGGCAGCTACAAGCACGACGGCATGATCATCTGCCCCTGCTCCGAGTCGACCATGGGCAAGATCGCCTCCGGGATCGCCGACACCCTGATCACCAGGGCTGCCGCTGTGACCATGAAGGAGGGAAGGAAGCTCATCATCGTCCCGCGGGAGACGCCGCTGAGCACGATCATGATCGAGAACGAGCTCAAATTGGCCCGGGCCGGCGCGATCATACTGCCCGCGTCCCCTGGTTTCTACAGCCAGCCCACGACCGTGGCGGAGATGATCGACTTCGTCGTGGGAAAGATACTGGACCAACTGGGCCAGAAGAACGAACTGTACCATCGCTGGGCCGGACAGTAAAGCAATTAAATCGCCCTTGGCTTGGGTTCGACCCCCAAGACCGAATCGCCCCGGCCGTCTATAATCACCTGGACCAGTCCACCGTGTCGACCGAGAGTCTTGGTCATCATTTCAGGAATGAAATAAGGATATCTATTCTAAGATCCCTGCGCGAAAGAATGTCTTCTTACAATTTCTGAATGAAATCGAGTGATCCGGGTCTCGACCTAAAAAAGAAAGGGAGTGGCCCGGTTCACTCGATGTATATCGCCGGGCGTCTGGGCTGCGCGTGGCGCGCCTTGTTCATCGGATCCTCTTTACCGGCGTCGTCCGCCGAGAAGACCAGCACCTGGCAGTTGAGCTCCGTGCCCAGGAAAGCGACCACTCCGGACAGGTAGGCGAACTCGTCGACCTCCGTCTGAAGCCTCTCCAGTTCCGAGCCCGAGCGCTTCATCAGTTCCTCGGCCAGCTTCCGGGCGTAGTCGGGCGCCTCCTTACCGAAGCGGCGGATCTCCTCGTCCGCCATGGCCGCCTTGGTCAGCGTGGGGATCTTCAGCTCCCCCTTCCGGTGCAGGTCGAGCGCCATGCCATACACCTTGTACTTCCAGGCCGCGGAGGTGTAGAGGATGATGCGTTTAGGGGTGATCTTGGTCACCCGCAGGATATTGTTGGTGTCGTCCATCACTTCCCGCAGGTAATCCTCGGCGATCTCGGCGGCCAGGGCGGAATGCGCCGCCTCCGGTCTCGGGTAAGACTCCGCCGAGACCAGCGTGGTGTTGCCCATCTCTGACCATAGTTCCTCCGCGACGTGCGGGGTGATCGGGGTCATCATCCTGACCCAGGTGTCCAGCGCCTGACGCACGGCGGTGCCGTTGTTCCCGCCCCTGCGCGAGTACCAGCGGAAGTCGTTGGGCGTCTCGAAATAGACCTCGTTGGACATCGTCCGGAGGTCGAACTCCTCCATCGCCGCCGTGACCTTGCCCACCCGGGAGGCCATCCTTGACAGTAGCCACTGGTCGATGCCGCTCATCTCCCCGTTCTCGGTGACGCCCACCATATCGATGACGTTCCGCATGATGCGGTCGAGCCGGGACATGTAGTTCTCCACGATCTCCTCGTCCCACTCGACATCGGCGAACGGCGAGGCGATGTGCGCGTAGTACAGCCGAAGCGAATCGACGCCGTACTTCTCCGCGGCGCCGGGGATCGGCTGCGCGCCCCCCTTGGACTTGGAGATCTTGCCCGCCTTGCCTATGACGTACCAGTTGACGAAGATGCCCCGGGGCCACTTCTCCTTCGGCAGGATGGCGACGTGGTTCATCAGGAACGCCGGGAAGTGCACGGTCATGTGCTCCTTGCCTCCCAGGTTCAGGTCCAGCGGGTACCAGTAGTCGACGTCGGCGCGGATGTGCTCCAGCAGCTGCGCCGGAACGCCGGTTTCCTGCGAGACCGAGCTGGTCTCTCCCTTGCCCAGTATCACCAAGTCGAAGAACGCCTCGGTCATCTGCTCCGCCCGGATCTCGCCCGAGTTCACGTACTTTGATATGAGGTAGTAGACCGGATAGAGCGTCGAATCCGAGATGGCCTCGATGATCCACTTCTCGTCGAAGGGGAACTTCGTCCCGAGCCAGTTGCCCTGGCGTACGCATGCCCGCTCACGGAACCAGTCCAGCACCGGCTGGACGTTGGTGTAATAGTCACCGGGCAGGATGTGCATCGATTTGCAATGCTCCTTGGTCATGTCGGTGAACTTCTGGTTGGCGTAGTCGATGAACCACTGGTCGGTCACTTTCTTGATCAGGACCGGCTGCCCGCAGCGGCACACCACGTCCTCCGAGAGGTCATAGAACAGCGCACCCTCGTTGGACGCCAGCATCTCCTGCTTCATCAGGTCCTTAGCCTGCACCACGGACATGCCGGAGAACTTGCCGCAGTTCTGGTTCATGCGACCCTGGTGGAAGCCCTCCTTGTATACGGTCTTCTTCGCCTCCTCTAGCCGCGGATCGCCGGCCGTCGTGATGCCCAGCTTTTCGATAATCTCGATGGCCGGCATCGGCCCCCAGCCCTTGGTGTCGATGATGGCGATGGGCTTGATGCCCTTGACCAGGGACGGTTCGAGCCCGTACTTCGCGATCATCTCGTCGTCCCCCTTTAAGGTCTTAAGCGCCATCCAGTCATCCGGGGCGTCAGAAGGCACGGAAACGACCAGCCCGGTTCCCACGTTGGGATCGCAGAAGGTGGCCGGCAGCGCCAGTATCTCGCGGTGGGTCATCGGCGTCGTGCAGCTCAGCCCCACAAGGTCGGTCCCGGCGATGGTCCCGATGACCGTGACGTCCTCCATCTGGTGCTTCATCTTCTCGGCCGCCGGGGCGCTGACCACCCAGATCTCGCCGTTGTGCTTCACCTTGACGTACTCGACGTCCGGGTTCACCCAGAAGTTAGTCTGTCCGAAGACCGTCTCCGGCCGTAACGTCGCCGCCACCAGGAACATGTCCCCCACCTGGAACTTCATCAGCGTGTATTCGGTCGTCTCGGCGCTGCCGCCGCACATGATGTCGGTCTCCGACGCGTCGATGGCGACCGGACCGCAGTTGACGCAGGCCGGGGCGAAGTACGGTTTCTGGATGAGCAGCCCCTTTTCCATGAGCTTGCGGAACTGCCATTGGATGAACTTGCCGTAATCGGGGAATATGGTGCAAGTGAACCGCCTCCAGTCGGAGAGGAAACCAAACCGCTTCCAGTACTGGTTGACGTAGACGTCATTGAAGAACTCGACCACCTTGCGCGGTTCGGTCAGCTGCTCCAGCGTCTCCTCCGGACATCCGTTGCGGAGCATGTACTCGACCATGCCCGGGTCTTTCTTCCTAATCCTGGTGGCGAGGCCCACCGCCCCGTTACCGGTGGCGTGCGTGCCGACCGGGAAAAGCACATTGTAACCCTGCATGCGTTTGTAGCGGGAGAACGCGTCCACATAGGAGAAGCCGCGCATGTGCCCGACATGCAGGTAGCCGGTCACGCCCGGATACGCGAAAATGATCATGAACTTGGGGCGGGAATCCCTCTCCGACTCGTTGATGCGTTCGGAGTACCACCTCTCCTGCCACTTTGCCTCGATCTCCGATGTTCGGTTGGCCATCACTGCACCCACATTTTCATTGCGAGTGCGGGCTATCGGGGTTTTGTCTAAATAGGATTTTGGGTGCTGTGCGGACTGGAAGAATGGTCGGAGAAGCAATATTCCGCAATTGGGGAACAGGTCCGTCGTTTACTGGATGGATTGAAGGTTATCGCTGAGACTTTTTGCTGTTTCAACCTTTTTCGTTGACCTTCATGACCTGGACACTGCGGTCCAGTCCTCGAGCCGGTGCATCAGCCGCTTTCCGAGGATTCAAACACCATCCTGATATGGAAGATACTACCACGGATCAATGGGACAAAAGAAGGTTTTGTAAGACCCTATAATTTCGAGAATTTACTCTAAATTTGCTTACTGGACCGGTTCGACGAAGGCCACTGCAAGATTCCCGGTACTGTCTGCCGTTATCTTTTCCTCGGTGACATCCTTGTCGTACAGCAGCATCGTTCCATCTCGGAGGTTGGAGAATTGGAAGGCCCCTGCTTCTTCGACCGTTCGCTCCAAATGCTCCAGGTTTCTGTAGACCCCTTCGATCTTCACGAGCACTCTGTCATTACTGCCACTATAGTGTTCGTTCCTTCGTATTCGGTATGCCATTTCAATCTCCAGTCTCCACTCCATTCCATGTCTATATATATCTAAGGATGAAAAATTTCCAGTGAATGCGACATTCCGCGCAAATGGTGCCCATCGAAGTTCTGCTCAGGATTTAAGCCGAAGATTCAATAATCGAACAGCGATGACGACATTTGCAACGCCGAATGACCGGTCTAGGAGAGGCGGTCTTTGATCCCTAGGCACTTGGCAAGTCAGGCGATGAGGCGAGCCCCCGAGTTCAAACGATTATTGAATATCCATTGATCACGACTCTATGTCGTCCCAGCGACCATGCCCGGCGGAATGAAGGTTCCATCAAGAAACTCCCACCGGTCTTGGTCTTAGGGTCTTGGAATCGGCATGCAGAGAATCGGAGAATCGCCCTTGAAAGGTGGGTCAAACTTCGGAAAGGAGCTCGGAGGCGTTGATGAGAGGGCCGACCCTCAGTGGTTACCGGATAGACTCGATACCTGATCTCGAGTCCAAACGAGCGATGAGGGAACGATAAACAAAAATATGATTTTGATCATATAGGTCGTATACGCCTTGATGATCGGCCGTTGGCTAGTCGGGTTGGATTCGTTATGACTTTGTCATATTGATGTCTGGCTCGAACATTCGGCTGACATAATATGCCAAAATGAGACTCAGCGGCGTAACTTTTTATATCGGGTACGACAATGTCTTACCAACCCGTGGCGACAATGAAGGCCAACAATACTGATGGAGAGAGAATCACCCTCAGACTTGAGCAAGAGGATCTAGTGCTCATCGATGAATACATCGAGAAACACCGGGAGTTCTCGAGCCGGTCGCATTTGGCAAGGATCGCCATCCGCTCAATGATAGAAGATGAAGCTGGAGCGGAAGAGGTGGTCGAATCATCACCTAAGAGGAACACGATCACGGTCGAGATCCCCAAGGTCATCTTCGAGGTTATGGAGGATAGCATAAGGCGGGGCGAATACACATCCTACCAAACCATAATCGAAGAACTGGTCCGGGGCAAATTCCTGTCGAGGGAAACCAGCGCGGCGCTCAACGCAGAGGTACAACAGCGCTCCGCCAAGACCATCGACGTTATGTGACCAATTAAGAAAAGGTAGCACAAGGGTAGCTTGTGGAAGGGAATGGGATGCACTACCTTGCAGAGCGAAAGCTCTGCAAGGCACAACTAGGGGAAAAGTTTGGGATTCGGGATGGGGTATAATGAACACTGGGGCAATAGAGCAAACAGTCAGGACCGAGCAGATCATGGAAGTGCTCGAGCGAGGAATGATGAACCCTAAGATCGGTGTGGTCGGTCTCGGGGGAGCTGGAGGCAACATCGTAAATAACATTTACGACAGCTGCAAGGGAAACGTCCAGATAATCGCCATCAACACGGACGAGAAGGCCCTTCAGGGCATCAAGGCGCACAAGAAGCTGCTCATCGGCAAGGACGTCACCCAGGGGAAGGGGGCCAACGGGTTCCCGGAGGTGGGAGAGTACTGTGCCGAATGTGCCAAGGACGCGATCAAGGACTCGATGAAGGACAGGGATGTTGTGTTCATCATCGCCGGAATGGGGGGCGGTACCGGCACTGGCACCGCACCGGTAGTGGCCCGCATCGCAAAGGATCTGCGCACCATAACATTCGTCATAGCGATCAACCCGTTCTCATTCGAGGGCGGCAGAAGGGAGAAGGCCAAGGAAGGGCTGATCAAGCTCAAGGGGGTCGCGGAGACCACGGTCGTCGTGGACAACGACAAACTGCTGGCGATGGCGGAGAACATGCCGATAGGAAAGGCGTTCGCCATAATCGACAGGAACGTGGTGAAGATCATCGACTCCTTTTGCAGCCAAGTGAACTCCCAATTCGTGAACCACCTGGCCAAGGAGGTCAATGAGTGGATGGCGGTAAGGCAGCCGCAGCCGGAACACGTGTCATCGGCCCCCAAGAGGGCGATGATGCCCGAGATGACGGTATCGAACCGGCCGCACGTCTCCGGGGCCGAGGCTAAGATGGACGGCCTGGTCAACATGGACATGAACAACCGGGACCCGATGGTCCAGTAAAACTCTAGGTCCGACACCCCAACTATCGGTGCCGGTGGGCCCCAGTCCCACCGCACCTTCATTTTTGTTCAGCAATAATCTCTGATCGGGCACAACGCCGATGGTCATGTGCATTGGCTTTGCTATGGCTGCGGCATCAACACATCCTTAGTTCTTTGATCCCATCGATCGGCTGGTCATCCAAAGCCATATCATATCGGAAGTGCCCTGACATTTTGATGTTAGTGGGTCTGGTCATCAATCCGGTGGCGGGAATGGGCGGCAGCGTCGGGCTCAAGGGCACCGACGGCAAGGACGTCTATCAGGAGGCGTTGCGCAGAGGGGCGGTTCCCATGTCGGAAGAAAGGGCGGTGACCGCATTGCGGTCCGTACCGCCCTCCCTTGACGTTCAGTTCCTGACCGCCTCCGGCGAGGATGGGCGAAACGGCCGCTGTCCGGGCGGGCGTTCCGTTCCGGACGGTCTACCACATGGCAGGGGAGACCTCACCGTTCGAGACCATGGAGGCCTGCGCCGAGCTCGTTCGGACGGGCGTCCCGCTGATCGTGTTCTGCGGCGGTGACGGCACCGCCAGGGACGTCATGGATGCGGTCGGTGACGCGGTTCCGATCATCGGGATTCCGGCCGGGGTCAAGATGCATTCCGGGGTCTTCCTCAATACTCCGTCCGGGCTCGGGCCTTTGCTGGAGCATTTCCTGCTCGGGGACCATACGACCGAGATGGTCGAGGTGGCGGACGTCGACGAGACCGCCGCCAGGGAAGGGCGGATCAGCGACAGGATCTATGGTTACGCGATGACGATCACTTCGAAGGGGCTGGTCCAGCCCTCAAAGGGCGAGGTCAGCGGGGCGACCGACGCCGAGGAAAAGCAGGAGATCGCCCAATTCTTCGTGGAAAACATGAAGGAGGACGTTCTCTACATCATCGGACCGGGAACCACCACGAAGGCCATTGCTGACGCGCTGGGCCAGGAAAAAACGCTTCTAGGGGTGGACATCTATCGGGACCGGACCTTGGTGTCCAAGGACGCTGACGAGGCGAAACTGCTATCGCTCCTGGAAACATCGGAACTGGCGGAGATCGTGGTCACCCCCATCGGTGTGCAGGGCTTCATCTTCGGGCGGGGGAACCAGCAGATCGGCGTCGGCGTGATCTCAAAGGTCGGGGTTGAGAATGTGAGGATCGTCGCCACCCCATCGAAGCTGAAGGCGATCGGCTCATTGCGAGTGGACACCGGCGCTGTGGGTCTGGATAGACGGCTCAGAGGCTACCGCAGGGTGCTGGTGGGTTACGGAAGAGAAAAGCTGATGAAGGTCGAGTGATCCGCCGGAGATCTCCATTGTTCCGATCGATAATCCTGCTATCTGTTCGATCAGCTGTTGAGCAGGCCGGTCGGAAGATGCTTTACATAATCTTCAATGAACTCATCCAGTTCACTTGGCGACAGGTACGAGAGGCTTTCAAAATCCAGGATCTTCTCGTATTTCCCGCCCTGGTCCGATATATGGACGAACTCCGAATCAGTTCCGGGTTTCATGTGAGTGACGGTGGCCATTGGCTTGCCTTCAAATCTCCTTCACAGAGGGTCTTGGCATGCCGGCAGTATATATCATATTTGCGCTCCTCCAGCGGTACTATTCAGTAAGTTGGTTAATGTGGAACGGACATACCGTCTCCGATGGCGATTCTCAACATGCATTTTCGGGCCTTCTGTCATGCCACCGAGGACGAGGCAAGGGTAGTCCAGGCCATGAAGTTCGCCAGCGGCGCAGAGGAGATTACGAGGGAAGTGACCGAGGGATACCATGGCAACCCGATCATCATCCTCGAGGTGTTCATCAAGGAGAAAAGGCGCTCGCGGGATTTCTTCTCCAGATTGGAGGAGGATGAAATCGAGGAGATCATCGCCTCTCTCGCCAATAGGATGGACGAGGACTGCAACCTTTATCTCCGGTTGGATAAACAGGAAGCCTATCTGGGCAAGCTGAAGACGACCACCAGCGATGACGCCATCGCGGTGCGGGCCAAGGTGGAGAGCTACCCGAAGAAACTGGAGACCGCGATGAAGAGCGTGACCGAGTTCCTTGAGTCCTTGGTCCAATCCAAAAAAGGTTAACTACGGGAAAGGCATCAAGCGCTCGCTAAGCAGGGGTAGTCAAGCTTGGCCAAAGACGTAGGACTTAGGATCCTATTCCTAGCGATTCAAGGGTTCAAATCCCTTCCCCTGCACCACGATTCTCACATACCGGCTAGGGAAAGAATTGGATTATTTTATCTAATTAATTTAGATAATTGTACCCTTTCCGGCACGCTTTCGATAGGACCTGGCATGACGAGCAGAGAAGGAGCCGGTAATACTGTCCGAGAAGAAATCAACCTAGACTTAGGTAAAGACTTAATCGTTCGGAAAAAGATAGAAGAACTGAGCTTTCGGGATTGGTTGACAGTGAAAGGTATTGCGCCGTTAACAGTCAAGCACACTATCAGCTACGTCAACCACATGCTACGGGAGAACAACACCCCCTTTCCTAAACGGGAAGACGCCGAGAAAATCGGGTTGAAGGTGCTGAATTCGAATTTCTCGAAAAGCTATCAGAAACACTTGCTGACGGCGTTGGAGCTGTACATGGAGTATGTCGGGATATCGATTAGAATTAAGAAACCGAAGCCGACGAAAAGATCACCGAAATACTTGACCCAGGAACAATTGAAGAAGCTGATCCGAGGAGCGAGCGATTATCGGGACTTTGCTATGATCATAATGTTCTGCACCACCGGAATGAGACTCAATGAATTAGGATGCTGAACGTTGGTGACGTGGACCTAGAACAGCGTTTAGTCACGGTTAGGCATGCGAAACGAGATCGGGACAGGGAGATACCACTCAGCAGTGATTGCGTCAAGGTAATGGGGATATTCTGGAAAAGTATCATAAGAAGAAGGAAGCCGAGTGACCATTGTTTAGATCACAAAGAGGCAATAGGTGGAGTGCGTCATGCAATTGAGACTTGCGTGGATAGGATCGCAGCGAGAGGGCGGGTATGGAAGGGATGGTTAGCCACCGCATGTGCTGAGGCATTCTTTCGCCACGACGATGATCAGCAATGGATGCGATCTATTTCATTTGTCGAACATACTGGGACATTCGAATCTGATGAATGCGGCGATCTATTTACACGTGAATAGCGACGCAAAGAGGGCGGCGTTGGAAAGAGCGGTGAAGAGGTTTTGACTTAGAAACTATAAATTATGTTGAGTTCATTCCACCGGTAAGCAATCACCGGGGAAGCTCCGACATTGATATACCTTATAAACGAAAACTCCGGCCATAACGCCGGGATCTTCGTCCATAATTCGTTTTGCCTCTTCTATTGAGGTGTCAAAAATCCCTACCCCAAGGAAGTCGGTTCCATTAATCACCGGACAGACGATCGGCATGATCCTGTCAGCCCTAAGTGAGAAGTTGCGCCGGCCATGCTCCCAAACAATGATCTCCGCCCCTTCAATATTCCTATTCGGCCCGGCCCATAGAAGAACTACGCAGAAGTTTCTGGTCTGGCCTAACATCTGTTTCATGTATTCATCCGTTATCTCAATCACAGACAGCCCTTCGAATTTAATGTAACAATATCGGAGATAACCATTTCAAAGTTGTTGGAGAACTAATCAAAGACTATCGTATATCGAAACGAGTGGTCACCCCTAGGATATACGAATTTCGGTCAAAACAATAGTGAACTGTATCAGCCAGATAGTCGATATCCTTTATCAATGCTTAGGTTAGAACTTAGGATCCCATTCCAGGCGATGCAAGGGTCCAAATTCCTTACCCTGTACCACGATCCTCATATACCGATTAAGAGAAGAATTGAATTATTTTATCTTACATATTTAGATAATTGTACCTGATTATGCCCGCTTTCGATAGGATCTGGCATGACGAGCAAAGGGGGAGCCGGTTATGCTGTCGAAGAAAGAAATCAACCTAGTCTTAGGTAAAGGCCTTAACGTTCGGGAAAGAAAGAAGAGCTCGGCTTTCGGGAATTGGCCGACGGTGGTCCATCTTGTCCATCGGGCGACGAAAGATCATAAGAAAAATGCTTTCCGATTGTGATAATTAGAGAAACAAGCAAAATATTTATAGAAGCACCAACAATTCTATTTATGGGTTGTAAACCCCACGTTGTCTAGATTGAAAGGAGGTCAATTATGGCAGTAATAAAGAGAGAAGACAGCTTGGTTCCAATGGACTATTGGAGCCCCGGCAGCATGATCCAGGAAATGGAGAAGATGTTCGATGACTTCAAATTGGGATTTGGAGAGATGCCGTCGAAATCCATAGCACGCCTACCATCGATTGATGTCAAGGACGAAGAGAACCGGTATGTGATGGAAGCGGAACTACCGGGCATCAAGAAGAATGAGGTCACGATAGAGATCGATGATGATGCCGTGATCATTAAGGCCGAGAAGGAGAACAGCTCCGAGGAACAGGGTAAAGGATTTGTGCGCCGGGAGAGGGGATACGTTTCATTTTACCGACAGGTCCCATTACCGGCCGATGTCGATTCTTCCCAGGCCACGGCCAAGATGGAGGACGGTCTGTTGATCGTGACCTTGCCTAAGAAGGTCGAAATGATCGGGAGCAAGAAGAAGTTAGAAATCCAATAGGCCCGATCTTCCTTTTTTTCTAACTTTCCCAACTGTCGATCTTTGGTTAATAGACATGACCAATCGATATAGGGCTAGGTCTTAGTTAGTATCCTTATGAGAGTCGCTCCCAGTTTGATTAATGGCTATTTGGGCGTTCACAAGTGCCCAGTTGCTATATGAGCAGTGTACATCGATGACCTATTCGGAGACTTAAGAAGAGCATTACGAAACCGGGCAGGATCGAAATCGCATTAATCCTTACAGCATCCAGATTAACTCGAAGAACTCGATATCAAAAATTCATCAACGAGATTGGGCTCAAGGGTGGCGAGAATGTACTAGATTTCGGAGCCGGTTGGGGAGACAACACGTATTTCATCGCAAAGAGCCTAACTGGAAATGGGCGAATAACAGCTCTGGACGTTTCTGAGGAATGGCAGAAAGTGGCAAAGAAACGGTTGAAGAAGTTCCATAACATAGATTTCGTTAATTCCGATATGGGATCCTCCCCTTTACCAAACGACTACTTCAACTTGATTGTGATAAGCTATGTTCTGCACGATATTCCTAGCAAAGAAAGAGCAGCCATCACGAAGAGTCTTGCCGGAAAGCTCAAACCAACTGGATTCATTCAGCTCCGGGAGCCTATAAAAGAGAGTCACGGAATGCCAGTGGAGGAGATCAGATCTTTAATGGCTAGGGCTGGATTAAAAGAATTCGCATCGACAATGTCCAAGAAGGAGTTCAAAGCTCGATATTCTAAAGGAGCATAGACATTCTGCCATTAGCGACCAATCATCTCCGTAATCTATATAGGTCAGCTTTAACTCGTTCACGTTTATCAAAAAGCGTGACGCTCCGATCCTTCCTAACACCATTCGACAGTATGAAAGAGGCAGTGATGTTCAGAGAATAGAAAAGAAGCTAGCTGAAGTGATGAAGGATGGGGAAAATGCTGTTCTACTTTTGAAGCAGACTACTCAGGATATCCATTTGAGAATCACTGGCTTCCTTATCACGAGGGTTCCATCCATTAGTTGATGAAAGAACAAGGGCCGCTGTTCTTCTGCTCCATGGAAACCCGACCTGGTCTTATCTCTACCAGGACGTTGTTAAAGAGCTTCATGGAGAATGCCGTTGGTCGCTCCGGATTTCCCCGGCTTTGGCATGTCAAAAGCGCCCACCAAATACGGTTTTACTCCGAAGGAGCAATCGGCTGAGGTCGCATATCCTATCGACTAATTGGAACTAAAGAACTTTGTGCTGGAAGTCCAGGATTGGGGGACCCATCGGCATGAACTACGCAGTCCGGAATAGGGCCAACCTGCGGGGCCTTGGCGTGATGAACACGTGGGCCTGGCCGGCATCCATCCTTCAGACGATATTCTCGTTGGCAATGGAAGTTGGCCTATCGGATATTGGCTTCAAACGCGAAGGAATTATTTCGCAAAATCCATGTTGCCAGACGGCATTTACCATTCGGAAAAAGTAACGGAAAGCTTCAGAAAGGCATACGCCGATGCCTTTCCGACTTCGAAATCAAGAACACCCCGCCTCGGTTTCCCGGGGCAGATCCGCATATCCCGCTCCTGGCTCGCCGACATTGAATCCAACCTGACGAACCTCTCCGACCTGCCTGCACAGATCCTTTGGGGAACGCAGGATGACCCTGTTTTCCACTCTAGGAAATGGGGAGATGGCAGGGATATCTCGAGATGAATGATACCGAGACCCTGGATGATGCCTCACATTCTGTGCAAGGATCGGCCAGATCGGGTAGAGGTGGCGATCCGAAGCGTCCTAAATAGAACTTCTAGTTAGGTTCATTCTTCCACAAATATTCCAGGTTCGCTCTTTCAGCCAGATTCACCTCTATGTTTCTTCTATTATGGCAATATACGCTTTCTGGTGCCAATCTAATATCACCCGCATACACCAGTGTTTCTTCCATTGCCTTGGGTTTAGGCATCTCGGTCCCTGTGATCGGATTGATCCTATGCTTCCCTCAGGACATTGCCAGTTTGATGTCTAGAATAAGGCCAATGACTCATTTATGATTGGATGATTTAACGAAAATATAAGGATAGAATTCGATAGTATCGAACAAGTGGGATTGGATCCAACAAATGATTTCAATCTTAACAATCATTAATTGTATTGGCCAGATAAACAATATTGACTCTGGTGCAAAACTAGTTCGGTAAAGAAACTGATTTCCGAGCCAGCAATAATAAATTGAACATTGCGACCTTTGCCTGGACCTCATTTTTCCGACCCGTTTTCGAACGACATCTGATCCGATATCCGAACAACCTGCCGATCATGCTGAATGCCGTTTCAGCATGATTGCGCTTGCCGTATAGGGCCGCTGCCCTGTTCGGCCAGTGCTGCCAGAACGAGGCCATCTTCTGATACAGCGTCTCCGGCTTTGGGAAGTGTCTGGCATTCTTCTTGATGCCGTGGAGCGGTGTAGCCCCATGCCGCCTGGCGGCGGCCAGGCAGTCATTTCCGAAGTAAGCTGAGTCCGCCAGACTCCGCTTCGGGGAGACGTTCTTGGGAAGCTGATTCCACACTTCCGGGAACATCTGGCTGTCGTGTACTTTCGAGTCGGTAAGGCAGTAACTAAGAACGAAGAACTGGTCCACTTCGATGGCGGCATGGATCTTAACCCAGTCCTGGGTCGCCTTGAGACCGTGGTCAGTCTCGCGCCAGGAACGCTTTCGGCCGGAGAAGCCGGAAGCGTCGGTGGCGATGACCGGAGCTCGCTTCGGAAGCGAGCTCACGACGAAGGCGTGGAATCTCTTCCAGAGAGCCAGCCATCGTGGGCTGTCGTTCTTGCGTACCAGGGTCGTATGATCCGGAATCTTATCCAGGCAGAAGTATTCAGCCAGCATCCCCAGGAGACCTTCGGTCTCCCGGAACGTGAGAATCGAAGAGCTGACGGACCAGGAAGGCCACGAGGAGCGTCCGCTCCTCGGTCGGCGGCCTTCCGGTCCATCGATGGCGTTGCCAGTATGGAAAATTATCGGCATAGAATCGAATCGCTTCCAGAGCCAGTCTGACCTTGTTGACCATGACCTCATCGTACATTCGTTGCTCAGCGAGCAACGAATCGGGGTCGATGAGGTATGTATCGACCCTTGTCTGCCCCGTAAATTTGAATACCTGAGCCGGTATTATGATATTTGTGGTTTCCAACCGTACCACCTTTCTTGACAACTGGCAGTATAGGTTGGGCCACACTTTAATGTTTCGTTATCAATATAGATAACAGAATAAATTATGGTCAGTCAGGCCTGGAACTCGCAGATTGAGTTTTGCACCAAAGCCAATATTGATTATCAACGCTTGGGCTTCGAGCTTGGCATTCGATCCCAAGAAGTATTAGGATTCGTAAGAGGGGCGTAAATGGTAAATATCCACAGACCGTCGTGTTACAAGTCTTTGAAAGCCTCTAATCATTGAAGGAAAAGTATGACCACCTCGATTGTGGAATGCCCACACTGCCACTACCGATTTAACTACGAATTCATCCCAGGAGCATCTTTTGGATCGATCAGACTTGGAAGACAAAGGATATTCAAGTGCCCGAGTTGCAAGGATCTCCACAAATTCAACGTCGTTCATTTCGGTACAGACCCTTCGCTTCCTACCCATGGAGATAATGCAGAAACCTCGATGGGAGGCAAGGTACTGGTATTGTTAATCGCTCCCCTACTCGTTCTTACCTTCATAGGCATTGCGTTGCTGAACATTGGGATATCCCAAGGGCTCCTGATTCTGATCATACTCCAAGCGGTGGGGGGTCTATGGATGATCGTGTACCTAGTATACATTTACCGAGTGGCTAGCCGAACGACAAGGACAGAATAACTGGAGTCGAAAAAGAATGTCTGTTGAGCAATTCACAGTGCAGCCTCCTTCCATTCTTGGATTGATCGCCTTAATATTATTAGTCGTCACAGGAGTGGCCCTTCTGTTCCTCGCTTTCTTAACTGGCAGGAGGGCCAAAACGATCAGGCGGACATTCGTCGCCTTAATAATCTTGGGCTTGGCCATCATCGGGCTGGGGGGTTGGATGTATTATGAAACGAACATGCCCTCAACCATAACCGTTGGTTCTGGTTACGTGAGCATTCAATCACCAGGCTTCTTCGGAGCTGGGGATAGGAACGTCACTACCGACCAAATAGCCTCGGCATACACCGGGCAGATAGGTTCTGGGAACTTGACTCTGTCGAAACAGCATGGGACCAATTATGATGATTTTAACATAGGCATATTCACGCTCAGAAACGGGCAGACTGCATATGTTGTGTCCAGCAATTCCACGGACCTAATAATTCAGATGAATAGTGGAGAATACGTCATACTTGGAACGCCAAACACAGATGTTCTTGCGACGTACTTTTCACAGTCCGTTCATGCGCTAACGAATTCGTAATTGGATCGGGATGCGGTATGGATGAGTTATGGATACCTTCAGATCATAACGTGCACCACCAAAAATAACAGCCATTTTGTGAGAGGGAATAAAGAAGAAACCCGTTGCCGAGTCGGATTGGTTTTACCATCTGGATACCGTCTGGGAGGAAGATATCCATCTTTGAAAAGATCTCGTCCATGTTCATCTTCCAGATCTCATGAGCATAATGCCATTGGTTTGAGGATGCATTATGTTCCTCCGGATTGAAGAAATAAACCGCCGTTCCATCAGACGAAGGAAGTGATCCGCTGGATCGTAAAGAAGAGAGATCTTTTGGGATCGTCAGATTCTTATTTGCCATACTGTAGATGATCGTTGAGTTCCAATCAACCCAGGATCCATAATTTGCCTCGGGGCCACCAGTTGGATCGCCGCTTCTTTGAAGCAACACTAAATTGTTGCCGACGAAAAGTCCATGCATGCCCGACGCCCCTAAGATCGTGCACACGACCTTTGTTTGGCCATTGGTAACGTTGACCGCAATGATCGAGTCATTCGTTTGCCCGGGAAGATATGGTGGATTGGGATCTGAGCTAAGTCCGCCAATAATGAATAGGTTATTCCCATCGGACACTTCTACACCCGGAGCAAATAGAGGAGGCAGGTCAAGCGTAAGTTGATCGCTTTCCTTTATTGTCCAATCTTGTGTATCAATCTTAGACAAATAGCTCGTGTATGAACTTGGCCCTGCACTGGCCCTTGCCATTGTACAGAAGAGATACAAAGAGCCATTCACGACCTGGAGGGATGTTCTCCTATCTTCGTAAGGAGAAATGGTAAAGTTCAGGAGATGACCCGTCCACGAAAAGTCCAGGAATGGATGAACCTGGAACGATGCGTCCCGATACTTGTATGTGAGAAAAGTGAATTGTGAACCCCATTGGCTTTCTTTGTAGCAGCAAAGGACAACAGAATCGTTGCATGACGTTAGAAAAGATATGCCATATCCTGCGGGAAGGGTTAAATCGAGTTTACTGACCTCTATCGATTGTTTTGTACTGGAACCCAAGAGGACATAAGAGGCAAAAGCTGCCGAAAGGACGATGATTATCACGACACGATTGAAACCGCTCTGAATGTCCTTCTGTCGAACTTCTTCAAAGATCTTGCCCAATGCCAAACAAATTTGTTGCCATAAATAGATTATCGAACATTTTATTGGGAAAATTAATCCAAGGTATTATTCTTGGGAATTGAGCAGAATGAGCCCCATCATTTTCCCATTTCTTATCCAATTTAGTACCGGACAGGGGACAATACCTATCCTGAGGTGGGTTCCAAGAATTCTAAGATAATCGATGACATTGAAGTGGTCCCGCAGAATCTGTTTAAGACGCCGTTTGCCTGCTTCAGGGTTTTGAATAATAACGCCAAGAGGAATGGGTGGAACGGTTGG
>CAVQBH010000007.1:0-40324 GCA_963710685.1 uncultured Methanomassiliicoccales archaeon
TAAAGAGAAGCTCTAAATTTTAGAAAGCTAGCTTTAGTTTTATATGCATGCGGATTAGTGACTTTCTATTGCCTCTGCGCTTAGGTTGCCTCGATTCTCACTCGGGATAACAACTGATCCTTCCATATCGGCGCAGAGGCCCTTGCCTACGATCTAGGATCTGACCATCCTCATTTCAAATTTGGGATTCAAATTACCTTTTCGGGATTGCTAAGTTACCCGGTTATATAGTGAGAAAATTGCTTTAGAACATGTTCTGACATTTGGTTGGGCTAGAATTGCAAGTTGGGAGTTAGGTGTCGTTCTGGGTGGCGGGATCGATTCTTTTTTGTCGCTGCTGATGTTGTGATAGCAACATAAGATCGAGGGGAAAAGATCAAAGACTATCGACGATCGAAACGAGTGGTGCGAAGATCCGATGGTTGTGTTGTTCGATCAGACCAAAGCATACCAGAACTTGACCAAGAGAGAGTTGACACCTAGCCTATGGGTCTAGGAACCATATGTTACCTATGGAACTTGGAAATGGTGGAGAATATGTGTAGAATAGATCAAAGGAAGAGTTGATGGTTAAAAGCAAGTGAAGAGACTTGTGTCTTCAGAGTAACTATTGAATAGCTAGAGATGCCAGTACATTGTCCAGTGGGAGATTTGGAATTGTACAAGCGAATACTCATTCCGACCGACGGTAGCGAGTATACAAAAGCAGCGACAATGCAAGGACTGGCTTTGGCAAAACTGATTGGGGCGGAAGTCACTGCTTTGTTCGTAATCGATGATAACATTTACACAAATAAATATTGGGGACCTGTAATCTATACGGCTGCCAACGACCTGACCCAGGTCATTGAAGAGGAAGGAAAAAAGGCTGTTGACTTCGTGAAGAACGAAGGTGAGAAGATTGGAGTTAAAGTGGTGACCAGGATAGAACCCGGTTCTCCGGCGGAAATCATCGCCCGACATTCCAAGAAGTTCGATCTGATAGTCATGGGAACGTTTGGCCGCACAGGAGTTTCCAAACTGTTGCTGGGAAGCGTCGCTGATAAGCTCATCAGATTGGCAGAGTGTCCAGTTCTGGTTGTGAGGAATCGAATTATGCATGATTCCTCCGATGAGTGAATATTAGTTCCAAACGAAACAACCCTCGGGTACGGATGGTTATGATGTTTGAACAGACCAAAGAATACCAAATAATGCCCAAAAAGGAATTGACCCCGAGGTTGTGGGTCGTGAAAACCGGATGTCACGCATGGAGAGCTGGAGATGGTGGAGAAGATGGTTCAAGCTCGTTCCTAACGACCTGTTAGATAAGTAATCGTTTAAGCCTTAGGAAAACTAACAAAATGATTCTTAGACGAAATGTTGGTCGAACTTCTGATAAGTACAGGAATGCCAATGAACGTGGCCAAGAAGCTGGCCTTCCTGCGAAAGAAAGAAGGGACCACTTTTGCAGAGATCGAAGTTTCGACCGGACTCCGGCAACCTGAGGTTTTAATCGCCGTTCAAGAACTCAGGCGAAGGAAATGGATAATAAAAAGGGACCTGAAGAAAGGGAAGGGTCGCCCGCTGCACATCTACAAGCTTGCCTTGCCATTCGAGAATATTGTCGAGACACTCGGAAAGGAAGAGAAGAAGAGGATCGAGTTCATCGAAGGTAATATCGGACGGCTTAATGCAATGACTCATTGAACTGATCAACTCGATTCCACTTTCATTTTCCTTTACTTCTAGCCAGTAATATATTATTGGCCCACTACTTTCAGCCACCCTCGGATTCAGTATTTAAGTGTCGGAATCATAATCATATTCAAGAAGGCGTGCGTAAAACGCATGGGGTCCGAAGATCTATAACCTACCTAGGGAAGAATGCATCGACCTGTTCCCTCAATATCAACAGCATCACAGGGCGGGGATCGTCACCGTTCTCCCCGCCTTACCCTTCTATAAGAATATGATTCTTGCATTGGTCGATCTCTCAATGTTGCCCTCATTGGGTTATTCTTTTTCTTTGTAAATGTGAACGATGTGATTTATCTCATTGGCCATGATAGGAACACGTGTGCCGTCGCACCCTCTCCAACTTCCCCATCAATAAAACTAGGAACGTCGGCGCTCACCGATCCTCATCCGAGTCCATTAACTGCAAAATAGCTTGGACGACAATAACACATTATTTCCCTCTCTGCCAGCAATCGTCGGGAACTTCATCATAACACAGCACCACTCCATCCGTCTCTGATATCCCATCATTCCCCGCATGGGCCATCCTTTGGATTTGATCCGTCTTCAGAATCCAGTAGTGGATGCGCCACACTTTCCCCTTCTCAACACTAACTTCCTCTTGCTCTGTGGTAAGGAAGCCTTCCTCTTCTAACATATAGAAGACATCCCGATCTTCAGAAGTGAGACGGTTGTCGATGGCCTGATCGGAGAATCCGAAGAAGCTCATCACATAATCAGCCAACTGCTCTGTGTCGGTCTCTGCCATTCCCTCTTTACAAAGTCTATTCTTTAAGGCAAGGCGTAGTTCATCAAGGGTAACCAGTGCCATTCAGTCGCCGACTGCGTATTAACATCACTTTAGTAAAACTTTTTGCAAATAGAATCGAGGTGCTATACAAGTCTCATCCATCAGACCTCTGCCGAAAATAAGTCATCGACCGATACAGAAAATGAGGAAACGGCCGCAAAACATGTTCTAATCCTTACTGGAGACATAAATAATAGGTTGAAAACGTGATTCTGCACCGTTATTCCTAATTTTACATTTGAACCATAGCCAGTCCATACAATTCATATAACAATTACACAATATTGAGGATATTGTACGAGGAGGAAAGAATTGTCTCGCTACGACGAAATCGTTCTAGCACTTACCGAGCTCAAGGGTGAGGCCAAATTGGAGGACATCCATAAGAAAATACTGGAGACAGTGGGTATCAAACCGCCATCAAAAGGAACCCTTGGCGCTACTTTACGAAGCCACCAAGAACCACATAAGGGAAAGGAGTTCTCCTTCCATCCACAAGGCAAGGGGGTCTGGAAACTGGTCGAGAACGAGTCGAAGCCGAAGGCCAAGGCAAAGAGCAAAACAAAACCGGTCACGAGTACCCCGATCATAGGCCAAAGAACATCTGTTACCGTCGAGGAAATGCCCTCATTCATCGATCGGATCATCGAGCCACTGAAGAAAGACGGCGGCCAAATATCGATCACCATCGAAGTGATTTATCGACCTAAGACTGAGTGAATGGAATCGTCACTGAACTTCTCAATAGTCGATCTTAGGAACTGCTCCAACTTATGTTCACGATCCCGTACGCTTCGTAAGTATTACCGGTCGCAAGGATAGTTCCATCCATACTCTCCATGCTCACCGTCAATGTATCCGAACTGTTGTCGCTCTTTTGAATCGATGCCGAGGCATCCAACGGAGTGTTACCGTTCTGTTCGATCGTGTATGTATGAGGACCATTTCCATTATATGGGCTCGGATTTCCGAGGTTGCCCAAGCTCCCGGACCAAGCTCCGGTATAATCGATGACGACCTTGACTTGATTGGATCCGTTGGAAGGTTGTAAAATGATCACGATCGCCACGACAAAAATAATCGCAATGATGATCATGATCAGATGCAGAGGAGCCGTTCTCCCAATACGGTCCTTGACCAGGTCTCTTCCCCGCCACCTTAGCATCAGAACAAGAGACATATCCCTGAATTTCAGACTTTCCGCTACATTATACTATTCGATACCTAAATCTTTCAACTGATAGGATTAATCGGCCTCTTCTATGGCATCAATTCAATCCTGGATCGATGCTACAAGCTTCATATTCTCAGCGAGGCGAGGAAATGGGTGCGGAACGTGTCCTAACTATTAGTGGGTCTAGATAACATATTGAGAGCAAAAATCATTCTACCGTTGGAAGGATCGATTCGAAGACCACTCGGCTTTTTATTAGAGAGCTGACCAAGCAGTTTCGGTCGATCTTCCAAAACCATTTTCTATCCATCCATGAATCAATCGGCGTGTTCGTTGCCCACCCGCTCATCAGAACCGGTTCGATCGAGGAACGGGAGTATCAACGAACTCTCGCTCACGCCTGTCTCAACTCCCCAACCCTCGTCGTTCTCCCAACCGGTCTAGGAAAGACGGTGGTGGCATTGCGGGTCATTGCCGATGTTCTCTGTCGCAGGAAAGGTAAGGTGCTCTTCCTGGCACCGACGAAACCGCTGGTGGAGCAACACGCCGCATTCCTCGGCCAGAACCTATTGAACAAGAAAGTGGCAATGATGACCGGGGAAAAGAAACCAAAGGAAAGAGAAGAGCTCTGGGCAGCGAACGATGTCATCGTTTCCACCCCGCAGGTCATTGCCAACGATCTGAAGAATAAGCGGATCGACCTGGCCGGTTTCGGTCTGGTCATCTTCGACGAGGCACACCGTGGGGTTGGCAAGTACTCTTACGTCGCTGTAGCCGAGGCGTACCGTTCATCGGGCGGATTGGTCCTGGGCATGACCGCATCCCCGGGGGCGAGCAAGGACAAGATCATGGAGGTATGCACGAACCTGGGCATAAGGAACATAGAGGTCCGGTCGAAGGTCGACCCGGACGTGGTCAAGTACGTTCACGAGGTCGAGATCGATTGGGTGAAGGTGGAGGTGCCGGAACAGACCAAGGTAGTGGCCGCCGTCTTCCGGTCTCTCTTTGATTCCTACGTTCAGCAGCTGGTGAAGATGGGTTGCATGACATCGAAGAGACCCGCCACCACCATGTACCTGCTCGAGGTGAACAAGACCCTGCAGATCAGGCTTCATTCCGGGAAGAACAAGGGGTATATGTTCCGGGCGTTGAGCGTGCAGGCGATGGCCGTGAAGGTCGGTCACGCCATCGAGCTGGCGGAAACGCAAGGGTTGGCCGCACTGAACAGTTACATGGAAAAGCTGAGGAATGAGGCCGCCTCCAAGAAAAGCTCCAAAGCTTCCACCACCATCGTAAGCTCGCCCGAGTTCGAGCAGGCGGAGGTGATGCTGCAAGGCATGAAGGACGAGCATCCCAAGATCCCTCAGGTCATGAGCATCGTATCCGAACAGCTGCAGGCAAGACCGGACTCCAAGATCATGGTCTTCACCAATTACCGGGACAGTTGCGAGATGGTGGCCGTCAACCTCTCCAAGATCGACGGCGTCAAAGTAAGCAAACTGATCGGCCAGACCAAAAGAGGCGAGGACAGGGGACTGAGACAGAAGGAGCAAGTGGAGGTGCTGGCGAGCCTCAGGCGGGGCGACATCAACATCGTGGTCGCGACCTGCGTCGGCGAGGAGGGTCTGGACGTCGCCAACACCGACCTAGTGATCTTCTACGAACCGGTGCCATCGGCCATCAGGAGCATTCAGAGACGTGGCCGGACGGGCAGGAGCTCGCCCGGCCGGGTGGTTGTACTGATCACCATCGACACGAAGGACATGGCGTCCATCTATTCCAGCACCAGGAAAGAGAATGCAATGAAAAAGCATCTGTTAAAGATACAGAAGGAACTGGACAAAGAGAATGGGTCAAATCGTAAGCCCGCAAAGTCAATGGCCGAAGGGCAACGCACTATTACCGATTATTAGTCTAAGAGATACGTTTTTGACTCATATCAATTGGAAGGGTGGGAAATGGCCGCAGAACGTGTTCTAAATTCTTGCCTGGACTAGATTAAAAGTGGATGAGCTGACCTAAAAATTGAGAAAGGAAGATCACATCGGCCAATTCGTTCAATTTCTTACGGATCATCAGGTCTCTGGAATGATAGGAGGCTCGAAAAGGAACCTCCACCTGAAATATTCTAGCTGACTGGCACTATGCCAGTCAGATTATTCGCAATATTTCGATTGGAACCTATGATCATCCTGGATCTCCACAGCTTCTTGATGTTGTTGCCCAGGCAGGTCAGCGACGCTTCCAGCTTTGTCCCCTCCAGGCCCCGCAGCTTGAACTCCCTCATCCCGCCCCGATCTTTGAGCTGGCCGTTGACCGGCTCCACCGTCTGGCCGCGCAGACGATACGCGGCCCGGCCCTCGTTCGTGGCCAGCAGAAGCTCCATCGCCTGCTTTGTGGTCGGCCGGCCGCCCAGCTCGATGATCGGCAGGACATCATCCAGTCCCGTCTTCCGACGGGACTTCGTCGCCACGAAGAGCTCTGTCCCTTCGACGCCGTCGACCTCCTTCGTGGAGAAGTAGCCGGCATCGGCCAGCAGCTTCTCCGGCAGGCGGCCGATGCCCTCCCTCGCCAGGGAGAGCATGCGCCGGAGCTGGTGCTTGTCGTTGCCGTCCTGCACCACGTCGCAGGCTACGATGACCTGGCTGGAGCAGTCGACCACGATCTGCACGTTGTAACCCTGGACGAAGCCATTCCGCGTGCTCATCGTCCTGGAGTCGGGATCGGTGGTGTTGCGGCGGGAAGGCTTCGCCTCCTTCTGGACCGGCTTCCGTCCGCGGACCTCCTTCCCCTTCGCCGCCTCCTCCTTTTCCTTCTCCTGGCGGTCGGCCAGCTTCTTCGCTTCTTCGGCCTTCCGCTTCTCTTCCTCCTCCTTCAGCTGGCGCAATCCTTCCCGGATGTGCTCCCTGCGCGCCTTGCGGTCGCGCAGGTGCGCCGGCAGGGAGAACCCGTCGTTCTCCTCGCCGTAGAGCTCGTCCTCCTCCTTGTCGATGCGTTCCGCCTCTGCGAAGTAGCGGTCGATGTCGTCCTTCAGACGTTCATGTTCCTTGTCCAGCTGCTCCTTGGTCCGGTTCTTCGCCATGCTGGCGTTGGCCTTGACCTTCGTTCCGTCCAAGGCCACCGCCTTGGCTGGCACAAGGCCGTCGCGCTTGCACATGTCCAGCACCTGCTGGAACAGCCCGAGCAGCGCTTTCGCGTGCATCCTGCGGAAGCGGTTGATCGTGCGATGGTCCGGGCGGTTGCCTGCAGCCAGCACGCGGAACGGAACGTTCTCCACAAGTTCCTTGAATATCTGCCTGGACGAGGTCTGACCGGTACAATAGGCGTAGACCAGAATCTTGACCATCATCTGCGGATCATAGGGCGGGAATCCTCTCAGCTCGTCATATCTGGCATATATCGCTGTCAGGTCCAGGTCGTCGACCGTGTCGGAGACGAAGTAGCAGAAATGGTCTTCCGTCAGCAATTCTCGCAGGTCGTGGGCGATGAGAAGGGTCTGGTCCGGATCATAGCGCTGGAACTTCTTCTTGGGGCGGGAGGCTGGCATCTTTAGATGCCAGCACTTCCATATTTATATATAATTTTGAACCAGATCTGTTACCAGATTAAAATATACATAGTCATATTCATATTATTACTGAGTCAGGCTCGATTGAACTCGGAAATCGTTCTAGCACCACCAGAATCAATTCTGAGGATGGATTAAAAAGGCCAGAGCTGAACTGTTTCATATCAAACATTTCGGACTTATTGGCCTTAATCGTAATTTGTCTGGCAGGGTCTTTAGATTTTTGCTATTCCTAAGGTTCGTAACTATAATCGAAAGGAGACGACTTTCGAGTTGCCTCTTTCTTCAATAATCGTTTCGAACTACATTCCATTCGAGAGCATCGCAGACGCCATGACGAAAAGGGCGTTGAGTATGGTACATCCAAAGGGCTCTGATATTGGATGTTACGGCATCCCATTATCACCATCCCATCGACAAGGTAGCACACTTAGACAGCCTTGATAACCTCTTTGCATTTCTTACATAATGGCTTTGCCTTGCCACTATCTGGTCCAGATAGGTCCTTTTGGCTTCGTTGTCCATGTCCAAACTGTACCCGTATCAAGATAGTAGCAACTTTGTAAAATAGTTGCAATTCTTAATATAGCGGGCTCAGATTGCCACACCAGATATCATGGTCGAACCAATTGTCATTGAGCATCTTACAAAGGAGTTCAACGGTTTCAAAGCCGTCGACGACCTTAACCTCATTGTCAAGAAAGGCACATTCATGGGTTTCCTCGGTCCCAATGGGGCGGGAAAGACCACTTCAATAAAGGTCCTGACAAACTTGCTCAAGGCTACCAGCGGGTCGGCTACGCTCAATGGCATCGATGTGACCCGCGATCCAAAAGAGGCTCTGGCACAGATTGGGGCGGTGGTGGAGACCCCGGAGTTCTATCCCTACCTGACGCCGAACGAAACGCTGAGCTACATGGGCGAGCTTCGAGGCATGACCACTGAGGATATCAGATCCCGATCTAAGGATGTTCTGGAGACCGTCAAGATGACCGAGTGGGCGGACAAGCGCATCGGCAAGTTCTCAAAAGGGATGAAGCAACGCATAGCCATCGCACAGGCCATCATACACGAACCCACGATAGTCATCCTCGATGAACCGACTTCCGGCCTTGATCCGCGCGGGATGTTCGAGGTCCGAGAAATATTAGTCGAGTTAAAGAAGCAGGATTACACCGTTTTCATGTCCTCGCACCTGCTCAATGAGGTCCAGGATGTTTGTGATGAGGTCGCCCTCATCAACCGAGGTAAGCTGCTCAAGAGCGGCCCGGTCCAAGAGCTCGTAGCCTCCAATGACCTGAGGAGGCTGGAGATCAAGGTTAAGCAGAAGGTCACTCCCGAGACGGTGGGCATGATCTCCAAGTTCGATAACGTGTCCGAACTGGAGCCTGCTGGAGAAAGCATCTTGGTCCTTTCGATGAAAGGCGGCGACGATGCCCAGATAGCCCTATTAAAGGAACTGTTAGGAATGAAGCTGGATGTCATAAGCTTCAAAGAATCGGGCGTCGCGCTTGAGAACCTGTACATGTCCCTCATCAAGGAGTCGAAGTGATCCCATGAACGAGACAGTCACGCAAGACAAGAAAAGAATCATCGCCAATCTTCCATCGGACATCGATCAGGTCCAAACAGTAGCGAAGTATGACGTTCTGAAATACCTGCGCAGCCGGCGTCTGTTTGGGATAATTGCCATCGAGGTTCTAGTACTTGTGCTGATCACCGCGCTCCCACCCCTGTTGGGCGATCAGTACCCCACGAACGCGGATGCTTTCATCAATCGCTATGCGAACTTTTCCAGCATCCTGGTGGTCATTGGCGCGACGCTCTTCGCCGGCGACGCCATCGTATCAGAGTTTCAGGAACGGACGGGCTACCTGCTCTTCCCCAGCCCTGTGAAGAGATCATCCCTGCTTATAGGCAAGTTCATCGCTTCAGTGGGGGCGATGTTCGTGGTCCTGGTCATCTACTATGGGGCGGCGTTGGTCCTCGGACTGGCCATAACCGGTGTTTTCTCCACGCTAGGGGCAGAATCAATGCTTTTGGCGATGCTGTATTCGGTGGCAGCGCTGGCGGTCGGTTATCTCATCAGTTCGGTCATGAAGGGTTCCACAGGATCGCTTATTCTCACATTTGCGTTGTTCTTGTTCATCTTCAGCATCATCAGCGGGGTACTGACCATCAGCAATGTGAACCCCTGGTTCATACTGTCGTTCGCAGGTAATACCATATTGGACATTACAGTGTCACCTTACCCGTCGGGCGGGTCGACCGGAGCGAGCGTCAGGGGCATGTCCATAACAAACTATGTCCCGGACGTAGGGACGTCGATTGCGGTCATGATCGTATACGCAGCCATAGCGTTGGGGATGGCTTACTACTTCTTCCAGAGGAGAGAGATGGCGGCGTAAAGATTTGGGGGAGGCATCAGATGAAATCGAAGATCCCTGTTAATTTTATTATCATAGCGTTGATATTATGTTTATTCGTAACGGTCTTCTCCAGTGCCGGTAGCGCCGCTGGAACCTCTGGTGGTATTGTTGGCAGCGTCGAAAGGAACGGGTTCAGAGGCGGAGCGGATACACCAATCGATAACGCCACCGTGACCTTGAGCAATGGCATGTCCACCATCACCAACAGCAGTGGCGGCTTCGAATTCAGCAATGTCTCGGAAGGCAACTACACCCTGACCGTGATCGATAAAGGTCGGACCGTACTTACCAAGGATGTAATGGTGACGGCCGGACAAACTCTAGACCTGGGCAATCTCAGTATAGGGGGAGGGGTCTTCGGATTACTGTTCGTAGTCCTTATCCCTCTTGTCATTATCGTCGTCGTTGTAGTGATCGTAATATACTGGCTTCGTAAGCGTAAGAAAAAGAAAGGAGAACGAATTGCTAAATCGGCAGCGGCAAGAGCAGCAAGAAACGGATCTTTACCGTTGAAGATAAGGACATCTGTCTTGACAAGGAACACTCGGAAAAGATATCCAAACGTTATCGCTGACGGTGTGGATCAAAATCCGAGCAAGGGCCGGACCGGCCATAAGCAAGAAGATCGTCGAGCGGCACGCGGACGGAAATGGGTCGAGTCGGAGGAAGGAAAGGGAGCAACGTTTCTCACGATCCCGAAGAAATGATTCTCCGTCACCATTCAAGTTCGCGTTCCTGAAAACACCCGAAATTGTTTATTTGCTCAGACTTAAGTCATCGTCGCTCGGCCGCCGTTCGCCCCTAAGACTTTCCTTCTAGGAATGTCTGGTCCATTCGACGGCAGTGCTCAATCGTCATGATCCAATGGGCCGTCACGGATGGTCGGTCAGAAGATCGCCATTCCTATCGACCGATGCTCATTTATTCAAAGTTGAAAATGACCAATATCTCGTGCCCATAATGGCTTCCGCGGGTCGAATTTAGATGCTTATAGATCCGGTCCAGGAACTGCCCGTATGACCATGGATCCCGAGTAAACTCGGCCTCCTTCCCGCACCCCTCAAGTCTTTGTGACGTACAGGCCTTGATCCTCATGGACCACGACCTTGAGCGCCATGCACACAGGACAGACGATCTCATCCATGATCTTGTCATGATTGAACGAACGCATGGTCGAGGTGACTAGGTCGATGGGGAGAGGTAGCTGAAAGTGTGCCGCTGATAATCGTCATGGAACTGGCTTGACCGGATTCCATTAATGTGGCGATACCTCGGCCGGCCGCTATGTTCCCTGACCTGGAAGCCGTGGTCTGCACCAACTGCTGCCCATCCCAATCCGGATGTTCATCCTATGCGAAGGGGAAAGAATTGTCGTGAAAGACAAGCATCATCGATAAGGCCGTTCGTTATGATGGTCCGTTCAGGTTTTTGTTACCGAGCGCCCGATCCCCCCGTCGGCCGACGATGCCGATTGTGAAGGATCCTCCCATCTGAGCAAAAACTCACCAAAAAGCATACATGCTGGACCGGAAAGGAGGCATCATTTCTCCCTCCACCTGGATTTGGATACGCCGACCCATAGGAACACCGCGGTCAGGCTGATCAGCACCGCCCAATCGATTATCAATTCGTCCGTTGACGAGGTCAATGTGCCGCTCAGGTTCTGCGCTATCTGGGCGGCGTACGTCGTCGGAGAAAGGTATGCCAGGTACCGATACGGCAACGGGATGTACGTGATCGGGTAGTAGACCGGCGCCAGCGTGGAGAAGAGCGTCGTCAGCAGTCGTGTATAGCCAAAGCTCTGGACGATGTCCGAGGAGATCGTGGCCAGCGCAAATCCGAGCGATACCGAGGTGAGGAAGACAAAGATCAGGATGACGATTATTCCGACCAACTGCAGCAAAGAGACTGGCACGAAGAAATAGAACAGTGTGGAGAGGATCAGAATAGGCGGTAGGGAAAAGATCAGTTCGGAGATGGCGATGCCAAGAACATACGTGGAGGCGCTTGTCGGCGAGCTTACCACCATGTCCTGGAGCTTGAAATCATTTTTGAGGTGAGACAGGTCCCCCTGCAGAGATGTGCCGCTGGAGAACATGGTCATGATCAGGCCGCCGATGATAGCTGGAATCAGCAGCGTACCTTTGCTGACGAACCATATGAGGGTGAGGAACGAGAGCGGGGCCAGGATGGTGTTCAGTAGCACCACCGGGTAGTTCTTCATCTCGTAGATCGCGTTCACCAGGATGGACGCCAGCAGCTGGCGTGCCGTTTGTCTAATCATTCTGCACCTCATTCCCGTTCAGCGTGGCCCCACCAAGCGCATCGGAGAAGATGTCGTCCAGGTTGATCGGGTTCAGGGAGAACTGGGCCTTCTTATCGATCAGTATTCGCGATAATCTTAGAGCCTCCTCCTGGGTGGTCATAATTTGGGTCTGGCCGTCCCTGCGGGCCAGGACCTTGCCCTCCACCGGGGGCAGTTCTACCCCCTTCTGCACCTTGACGCTGTACTGGTGCTTGATGTTCATGCGGAGCTCGTCCATGCTTCCCAGGGCCAGCAGTTTGCCGTTGTCCAATATCCCGATACGGTCGGCCACCATCTCCGCCTCCTCCAAGTAGTGGGTGGTGAGGAATATGAGCCGGTCCTTGCCCAGGTCCGTGATCAGGTTCCACAGCTCCTGGCGGGATATCGGGTCTAGCCCGGTGCTCGGTTCGTCGAGGAAGATGAACTGGGCATCGGAGGCGATGACCATGGCCGCCAGCACCTTGCGCTTCATGCCGCCGGATAGTCTCCGGTTCAGTCGGTCGGCCGCCTCGCTCAGTCCTACTTGGGCCAGGGCCTCCTTGGCCCTTGTTCGCGATTCTCTATAGCTGACCCCCCTCCAAAGAAGATATGAGGAGATGCTCTGCAACGGTGTCATCCAATGCACCGCTCTACCTTCCTGCGGGACGACCGCCATCCTTTCCCGCAGCCTCTTCGCGTCCTCCATGACGTCTAGGCCATCGATCGTGGCCCTGCCGGTCGTCGGCTCCAGCAGGGTGGACAGTATTCGGGTGAGCGTCGTCTTGCCGGCCCCGTTACGACCGATCAGGGCGAATATCCCGCTGGCCGGGATAGTGAAATTCACTGATGATAATGCTTGTTTTCCGTTATCGAAGACCTTGCCGATGTCGGCGCAAACGATCTCGCCAGAGTGTGCCATGTATTTTCTACCTATTCAATACTGGATCTCAGGGCGAACCGCCTGGGGATTTGCTTTACCGATCAGTATGGGGAGGGTGTGCTTGACCTTTTCGAACGTCTCGAAAAGGCGCTCGAGATCCTCTTCGCTGAGATGAGAGAGGTTCTCGACCATCCTGTTCCTTATATTCTCTTTTCGCCGTGCCAAGAACGTTCTCCCCTGCGTTGTAAGGGCGACCCTCAAAACCCGCCGGTCAGAGGGGTCCGGCAATCTCTCAACGTAACCCTCCTTTACCATCTTGTCAACGAGCTTGGTGAGGTTCTGCTTAGAGTAATAGAGAGCATCGGCAATGGCGGACATGGAAGTGGGCCCTTGCTTCTTGACGACCTTCAGAACTGCGGCCATCGGCGAGTAAGGGCTGGTCCCTTCGACATCTGACCTAAGCATCCATCTGTGCAGCTTCGGTATTGTCTGGGACATATCCTCCGCTATGGCCCGGATCCTTTCATCCTGGTTCATGTCTGTATCGACCTCCGAACAATTCCCAAATGGAAGCTCTCTATTTATTAGTATCCTATAGTACTATCTTCCATGGTATTATCTCCTAGGGTATTATCTTCAAAGACCTTAACCGGTCGGGTTCATCTAACCGATATAGAAGCACCCAGAACTCCCAGACGGTGAATACAAATCGGAGGGCGTTCTAAAATGAATTATAAGTCTGGTCTTTTTTTTCGGGGTCTGAAGAAAAATGAAGGGCGGAATGCGTCCACCCTTAAAAGATCAAAATGAAAAAGGGTTTGGTCGTACTATGGCATCTTTCGTTTCCTCATGAAAACAAAAGCCCCAACTCCTGCCAGTACGATGATCACTGCGACCGCCCCGATCAGCAGTGCAGAATTGTCGCTCGATGCTGAAGACGAGGTTGGTGACGTCACTCCCGGGATGACGCTTCCGGTGGCTGCGGCCGATCCTACTCCATAGCCGTTGCTAGTCACAATCCAATAGTAGTAGGAGTTGTTGTTCAAAGCCGTGCTATCGACATATTGTGCGCTCAAAGCGTTTACTGTAGCTAACGGGGTCGACGGCATCGAGTCTGTCGAGGACCGGTAGATGAGCACGCTGCTCGCGCTCCCTCCGGTTGTGGGGTCGACCCAAGAAATGGTGACCTGGTTGTCACCAGCGGTCGCCTTGGCCGATGAGACCGGGCCGGGAGCCGACCCGACCATTGAGCTGCTACCGTTTGGTATGGTCCCGGTTGATGCGACCAAGAGTCCCCAGGTGGCGTTGCCACCTAATGAACCATCATACGCTGCGTACACTTTGTCGCTCGGGCTAATTCCCATGCTCTGCCAAATGCCTTGTCCCAACTGGGTGTTGGTCCAGGAGGAACCGGACATCGTGGCCAGCTCAATATAATCAAATGGTTCCCCGTTTGTCGGATTGTTATAACTTATGCTCGGGTTGTTGCTCGAGTCGACCACGATCTGGGGAATATTTTGATTGCCATCATTGGCGGCGATCATCGAGCCCACAGTCGCGTTCTTCCAGATGCCTCCGGCGTTGGTGGCGTAGTTCACTGCGTCGTACGATGTCTCGTAGGCAATTTGGGCGTTGTTTGCATGGTCCATGCATAGGCTGATGTAAGCTACCTCGACATTAGAATCATAAACGTCGGTGGATGGGTCGGCCACCGAGGTAGTCCAATTCCCTATGGCGTCGGTGTGCAACACCAGGCCGTCTATAGCCCCGATGGAGCAGCAGGCGATATACGGATGGTTTGCTGAATCGAAGGCCAGCGACGGAGAGCACTCGAAGTTGGAGGCGTTGGTCAGGTTCTCGATGACCCAGGACCCTCCGGCATTGGTGGCATACTTTACGACGCCGGACTGGGTGTTGCTGTAGGCGATGCCCACTTTATCATTATGATCAACAGCTATGGAAACCTCGTAACCAGCAAATGACCTATTGGAGGTTTCGATGGTGGTGTTAACCCAGGACCCTCCGGCATTGGTGGCATATTTGAGATTTATTCCGTTGGAGTAAGCGACATAGGCATTACCGTGAGAATCCACTGCTGATGAAGGGGCCCAGTAATCGCATCTGTCGATGGCCTGTACGGCCGACCAGGAACCGGAGACATCATCGATGTACCTCAGTGTCATAGAACCGTTGGAATCAACATAGGCGATGTGGACATGATCGGTGGCATCAACGGCCAACGTTGCAAGTCCGACATCGGCACCAGGCAGGATGTTTTCTTCGTTCCAGCCCGCGGGTGCAGCATTCACCTCGTGCATCATAGGAATTGCGACCATGGCGACCATGATGGCAACCATCGCTATTGGCATATACTTGGTATTTTTTAACATAGATTCCCCTTTCCTCCCAAAGGCCACAAGCTAAAAGCCTTGGCGATTGTAAAGTAGGATATTTTGGATATATAATTCTTGATATATTCATAAAAGAATAATTTTAAAGCCCTGTCGCAATAATCCTATTCCATATGAAATGATGGATTTCCATTTTATTCCTGTTGATATTGGTTGAGAGGAATTTTGGGTTTAAGGTCAAGGCCCACAAGGATTGTACCACACCTATTCCAGCCCCTCATAATCGTATCATCATTTCGATGTTTTGCCATCCAGATTCAAGATCATTAATCTGTTTGTTTTGCTTGGACAACCAGTTCAACGCTTCCAGTGAGATGTTGCCTGAGTGCCCATAGATTACGATGTTGTCATATTCATCGGATTTGGGTCTTAGTTCGTACTCTGAGGGATCAGCTCTCTCGAACTCGCGCCCGTCCCGAATCATGAGACGGGTGTTCTCGACCGTTAGGCTTTCTCCGTGTCCGGACACAAACAACGACCCCATGAATCGAACATCTCATGTGAAGATGCAGCATTAAGGCTAAAGTGATGACATTTTTCTTGCATAAAACACTAGGTAGGATATGGTTCTCCAAGTATCTAAAAAGTCGGTATTTCTCTATACTGGCTGATGATATTTGCTATAGCAAAAATGGGAATAATTTTGCTAACCATGCTATAGCATGACAGTGTCAAATTACTACTATGTCTTATACCCCATGTATAAGAGTGCGGGCGTCGGGATTTGAACCCGAGTCTCGTGCTTGGCAAGCACGAGTGATAACCAGCTACACTACGCCCACACGGTGTGTGCTTATCCACGAATAGGCAAATCCCATTTAAACTTATTGCCCTCGGACTGGCACACTCATTGGCGGCAAAATTACAAAAAAATATAGTTTGTTTCGTCCCTTTTAATAAGCAAAACTCCATTGCGTTTTAGGGATGGGAATGGCGAGACGCAGGAGACGCTATCGTTCGGTCAAGCCTATAATCTCGATGTTCACCTTTGGGCTTTTCGGCACGTTGGGCTTCAGCCCGGGGGGCGTGCTTTTCAACACCTTCATCAATGAGACCGAGAAGTACGTGCAATACGCCGCGATCGTCATGCTCCTGATCATTGTCTGGTTCATGCACGATTCGATCATCACACCGATCAAGACGATGTGGCGGGGCTATCGGGTGTGCGGCGGTCTCGGCATCATCGGCATGCTCTTTGCTTTCCTGGCAGGCTTCTTCATCGTTAGTCACCTGGAGTCGGGCCTGATCCTTCTAGGGGCAGGGCTGGCGGTGTGGTTCGTGGCCATCGTGGCACAGAGATGATCTTGAGAAAAGAAGAAAATGGAAACAGTTTGCTGTTCAGGGCTGGATGGCGATAAGCAGTTCCCCAACCTGGACGGTGTCCACGGCCTTTCCCTGCAGCGTCATCTTTTTCTCGATGTCGACGAATTCCCGGCTTAGCACGACCTTCGTTCCGTCGGACAGCTCGAACTCATAGGTGCCGTTGGCCACCGCCTCCGAATCCGCCTCAAAGTCCAGTGCGTTGATGCGGTCCGTCACTTCCTTTGCTTTTGCCTTGAACGTCGGTCCGATCCTAGCCAGCAGCGGCTTGAGCGCGATGACCTTTTCCTCCAGGTTCAGTTTCGAGGCCAGTTTGAGCTCCTTGGCCCGCACCGTGGAGGAGATGTCCTCCTCGGAGCCGATGAACTTGTCCGTGGCGTCCCCGATGATCTCCACCATCTCCAGCTCCGAGTTGAGCGACAGCTTGTGCTCTGACTTGTAAGTGCGGACCGCGCCGATGACGTCACGGATCAGGTCGCCATCCTTCTCCGCCTGCTCGTCGAACAGGACCGCCACCGGCCATTTCGCCACGTGGATGCTCTTCGCCCCGTCCAGCGATGCGAAACCGGACTGGTACGCATCCTCGGTCACGTGCGGCATCATGGGCGCCATCATCTTGATGATGCCCAGGTAGACGGTGTACAGCGTGTACCGGACGCCCTCGTCGTTCTCGTCCTTGACCCTCGACTTCACCATCTCCACATAGTGGTCGGCGAACTCGTGCCAGGCGAACTGCTCCACCTCTTTCATCGCCTTGTCGAACTGGTAATGGTCATAGCACTCCGTCGTGGCCAGCACCATCTTCGAGAACTTCGAGAGTATCCATCTGTCGATGAGATGCAGCCCCTTCTCCTTCGGCCTCTCCTTGACCACCATCTCGACGAACTTGCCCAGGTTCCACATCTTGGTGGCGAGCTTCTTGCCGTGGATGACGTCCTTCTCCCGGAAGGCGTTGTCCTCGCCGAGGGCGCAGGTGCATGCGTAGTATCGGATGGCGTCCGCACCGTACGTCTCAAGCAGCGGCATCGGGTCGATGACGTTGCCTGCGGAGGTGTGCATCGGCGAACCATCCGGCGACATGATGAACCCATGGATCATGATGTCCTTCCACGGGATCTGCCCGGTGATGAGGTACTCGCGCAGGATCGTATAGAACGCCCAGGTCCGGATGATGTCGTGTGACTGCGTCCGGACGGACATCGGATACAATTTCTTGAACTTCGCGTCGTCCCTCATCCAGAAGGTGTTGTACAGCGGAGAGACGGAGGAATCCATCCAGGTATCGAACACGTCCGGACATCCGACCAGGTTGCCGCCGCACTCGGGGCACCTCTCGTAGGGCGCGGGCGTCACCGTCGGGTCGATGTAGCAGTCCTTCTCTTCCGCGGCCACGACATGCTTGCACGAATCGCACTCCCAGACCGGGATGGGCGTGGCGAAGTAGCGCTGCCGTGACACGACCCAGTCCCACTGCAGCGACTCGACCCAGTCGCGTAACCGAACTTTCATGAACTCGGGGAACCACTCGATCTCGTCCGCCTTCTCCATGACCTCCTTCTTGAACTGCATTATGCGGACGAACCACTGTTCGACCTGCAGGAACTCGATGGTCTCGTGACATCTCCAGCAGACCGAGACGTTCTGCGGCTGGACCTCCTGCTTGATGATGAGGCCCTGCTTTTTCAGCAGCTCGATGGCGGCAGCCCGGGCCTCTTTGACCTTCATGCCGGCGAACGGGCCGGCCAGCTCGGTCATCTTGCCCTGCTCGTCGATCCCTTTCTCCAGCGGCAGGTTGTATTTCATGACCCATTCCAGGTCGGTCTTGTCCCCGATGGTACAGATCATGACGATGCCGGAACCGAACTTCGGGTCGACCTTCTCGTCGGAGATTATCTTCACCTTCTTGCAGAAGATGGGGGTCTCGATCTCCTTGCCCACCAGTTGCGCCAGTTTGGCGTCCTTCGGATGCACCGCGATCGTCTGGCAGGTGCAGATGAGCTCCGGGCGGGTGGTGGCGATTATGATGTGCTCGTCCGTGTTGGCCACCTTGAACTTAATGTAGTTGAGGTTGGTGACTCCTTCCTGGTATTCGACCTCGGCGTCCGCCAACGCGGTGATGCAGCGGGGACACCAGTTGACCGGGTACTTGCCCTTGTAGGCCAGCCCCTTCTTCAGCATCTGCAGGAACGAGATCTGCGTTATGCGGCGGTAGTAGGGGGCATCGGTCTGATAGTAGACGCTCGGGTCCATCGACTCGCCCAGCATCTCGAACTGCGTGATCATCTCGCCGATGAACGTGTTTGCGAACTCCTCGCACAGCTTGATGTACTCCTGACGGGGCTTGGTCAGCTTCGTGATGCCGTACTTCTTCTCCACCTTCACCTCGACCGGCGTACCGTTCACGTCGAAGCATAGGGGGAACATGACGTTGAAGCCCTGCATCCGGTGGTACCGGGCGGTGAAATCGATGAGTGAGTAACCGGTCGCGTGGCCCAGATGCAATGCCCCAGATGCGTACCGCGGCGGGTTGTCGATCGAGTATACCGGGGCGTCCGACTCCTGGTCGAACTTGTAGATCTCCCACTCCTTCCACTTCGCCTGCCATTTCCTTTCTGTCGGTACCGCCTCGTATTGTGCCATGGACGGTAGGTGAAAGGTGGGAGGGGTAAAAAGCATTGCGTCAGTGCGCAACTAGAACGATTAGAGAGTTGGGGGGCGCGGGAGAAGCCAGAATTGATAAGCGTCAGAGTTTGGAGGAATCTGAGGTTAGGGACTTTCCCGCGCTAATCCTCCGATATTCTTCTATATAATTAAACCTTATTTTTATATAGTTAACATTAATTGTTATATTCTAATCATTATCAATATTGATGACTGGCATTTCTCACGTTTTTTATCGTTATGTTGCCTGGATGTAATAGCCACCCGCCCGAAAATATGGGTATTTCGGGGTCATCATTATGAGTCTTAATGGAATATGTTGGTGAGAGTTAAGACTCAATCGGAAAGCTTGACCGCATCGTCGTCATCGATCGCACCCGAAACGGTTCGATAACCTAATGACCGAATAGCGGACCGAAAGTGGATTATTCTCCAACGGAAAAGCATTTTATCCGGCAGCAATAACTATCGTTGTCCGATGCAGGAGTTCATGTTGCTCATCAGGAACGATATCGACCACCAGTCGAATTGGTCACCGGAGAAGCACGAGCAGTTCCTCCAGGATTGCGAGAAGTACATCGTCAAGCTCAAGCAAGAGGGGAGGCTCGATCGCGGCCCAGCCGCTGGTAAAGAAAGGGATGATCATCTCCCGTTCGGATGGACAATGGAACGTCCGACCCATGCGCCCCAAGGGAGAGGTCCAGGTAGGTTATTATCATGTGATAGCGAACGACATTGACGAAGCGATCGAGATGGTAAAGGGTAACCCGGAGTTCGATTACGGGGCCCATGCCCGGGTCGAGGTCCGTCCGGTCCAGACCGCCGAGCCCGAGACCGGCTTCGTTTATCCGGAATAGGCCAATGGGCGCATGGACGGCCGAAGGATGGGCTTATCGTTCGTCATGTGGTTCGGGCGTCCCGATAATGGGAGACCCATCATAACACAGTTTTTCGTGGGCCGGAGGATGTCCTTTCCGAGATCAAATATCCGAGAGAAAGTAATGGATTTGGGAAAGGATTTGGGCGGAGAGAACGCCGCGCTCACTGCGTCTTCTTGCGCTTCTCGATCTTCTCTTCCTTGTTCTCGGTGACCATCTCATCGAACCTCTTCATGAGGTCGGAGGTGGCGGCCATCAGGGACCAGTCGACGCCGCTGGCGATGTAGGTCTTCTGCGACGTGTGCATGCGAGCCGTCAACGAGTACTTGGCGGTGTTGCCGGAGGCGTTGTACTTCTGCACGTGCATGTTGAACAGCATCGGCTTCTGGATCTTGGCGATCTTGGCCAGTTCCGTCTGGATCTCCCTTTCCATCTGGTCCAGGTTGAAACGGTCCTCTTCCTCCAGGCCGGAGATCTGCATGTAGACGACGTCCCTCTCCTTGACCGAGGCCATGAGCTCGAGCACGTCGTAGGCGGTCAATACTCCCTTGATGGCGTCCTTCTCGACCACCGGCAGCGTGGAGAAGTTCTTGTCCAGCATTATCTTGACCGCGTCGTTCACGGTCGTGTCCGGCTTGATCGTGGTCACCGCTGGATGCATGATCGATTCCACCTGGATCTCGACCGGGTTGCGGTTCCCCACCCTCTCTCCCCGGGTCTCCATGGCCGTCTTGCCGCCGCTCCAGGAGAAGTTGATGATGTCCCGGATACCGATGATGCCGGCCAGCTTGAACTTCTCGTCCACCACCGGGATGGTCCGGACGTCGATGCGCCTCATCATCTCCAGGGCGTTGCGGATGGGCTCCTTCGCCTGCACCGCCGTGATGTCATAGGTCATGATGTCCGAGGCCTTCATGTCCTTGAACTCCTTGATGCCCTGGACGATCTTGATCACGTCGCCCCTGGACAGTATGCCCACCAGGCTGGTGCCCTTGACCACCGGCATGTTGCGGTAGTTGGTGGCGATGAACTGCTCGGCGGCCTCGGTGATGCTCGTTTCCGCCGTTATCCCGGGCGGGATGTCCATCATTCCCTTGACCTTCATTCCCGCGACCATGGCCCTCTTCTTGACCATCGAGCCGAAGCTCAGAACGCCCACCAGCTTCTTCTTGTTGACGACCGGTATCTCGTACAGATTGGACGCTCTCATCTTCGCCACGGCGTCGGACAGGCCCGTCTCTGGCGTTATCGTCTCGAACTTCGTGTTTATGAGCTCGGAGATCTGCTTCTTGTCGATGACCGACCGGAGCATTTCCCGCCTCTTCAGTGCTTCTAAGTTCTCTCCTACCATTTTTGTCACCTCATGTTAATATTGTCAGTTTCAAGCTATATCAGCTTCTTACGAATCTTCGTCGCCCTTATCACTGGAGCCAGGGAGGTAATTATACTTTCGTTTCACCCTTGAGCTCGCTGAACGGCGTTCCGCTCAGGAGGGATTCGATGTCCTTCACCACGTCCTCGAGGGGGATCCATTTCTGCTGCGTCGTGTCCCGGTCCCGGATCGTCACGCGGTTCCTCTCCTTTGCCTCGTAGTCCACCGTGATGCAGTACGGGGTACCGACCTCATCCATTCTGGCATACCGCCGGCCGATGGAGCCGGAATCGTCGAATGCGGTGGTGATGCCTTTCCGGCGCAGCTTCGCGTCCAGGTCCATGGCGATCTTGTCCAGGTCGTCCTTGGACATGAGCGGGAACACGCCCACCTTGATCGGGGCGGTGGCGGTCCGCAGCTTCATGGTGACGTAACCATCGGCGGTCACGTTGTAGGCGTGCTCCAAGCAGGTGTACATTATGCGGTCCAGCCCGTGGGACGGCTCGATGACGTGCGGGATGACCTTCTCCCCGTTCACCTTCTCCTTGATGCGCACCACCTCGAAGTACTTCGGATCGAGGGTCGATCATCTCGCCCTCGACGTCCACCGTCAGCCGGCCGTCGGCGATCTTCGACGGATCGGTCTGCTCGATCACCGTCGCCACCTTCTTGGCCTTGCCCTTGTACTCTGGTCCGAGCACGCCGAACTTGGCCTTGATGACTTCCTTCTCTACTTCCGTCGGCACGTCGAACCGCTTGAACGCGGTCAGGTCGGCGTTGGAGAACTGGATGTGCCTTGAAAGGTCCCAGGAACCGCGGTCGGCGATGCCGGTGATCTCGGTCCAGCCGTAGCTCAGGAGCGCCTCGGCGTCCCAGCAGTCGCAGGCGTAGTGGGCCATCTCGGTCTTCAGGTGCTGCCTGAAGCGGAGACGGGCCGGGTCGACCCCTGCCTCGGTGAGGAAGCGCTGCGTCACCCACAGGAAATATCCGATGGTCTGGTGCGCGATGATCCCGTCATCCACCGCCTTGCCGAAGGTGGTCTCGACGCTCGCTTCGATCTTCTCTACGGTGTCCATGTACGAGTTCGGTACCAGGGTGACCTTCGTGTCCCTGATCGATTCGAAGGCCGGCCAGCGTTTGTCCGTCGGGTCGACGAACAGCTCCGCCTCCATCATGTTGAACTCGCGCATCCGGATGACGCCCTGCCTGGGCGAGATCTCGTTCCTGTAGCCGCGGCCGATCTGGATGACCCCGAACGGCAATCGTTCGCGGGCATGGCGGTAAAGGTTGGCGAAGTTGACGAAGATGCCCTGGGCCGTCTCCGGACGCAGATAACCGACCCGGCCCTTCCCGGGGCCGATCTTGGTCTTGAACATCAGGTTGAACTCTTCCACGTGCGACAGTTCGCCACCGCACGCCGTGCAGACCACCCCGTTCTTCCGGATGAGCTCTTCCAGCTCCTTCTTCGGCAATGCGCCGGGGTTCGGGTGGAGTTCCTTGCACAGGTGGTCCGCCCGGAATGACTCGTCACACTTCGTGCATGAGACGAGCAGATCGGCGAAGTTGTCCACGTGTCCTGAGGCCTTGAATACCGCCTCCGGACCGATGGTCTCGCCGTCGATCTCCAGGAAGCCCTCTTCCAGGGCATAGATCCTGCGCCACTGGTTCATGACGTTCGTCTTCATGGTGCAGCCCAGCGGGCCGTAGTCGAACAGCCCGGCTATGCCGCCGTAGATTTCGTAGGAGGGATAAATGAAGCCTCTCCGCTTGCACAGGGAGAGGATGTCCCCTGAATTAACATCAGCCATGTGATCCTCGTTCAATGATTCAACCGTGATATCTTAATCTTCCGCCAATATCGAAATGACGTCGTGGTCGTAGATCATCGCCTGGAGGTTGTCCTTGGAGTCACGCACCGGCAGCTGGCCGAAGTCGTTCTTGCGCATGATCCGGGCGGCCTCGGAGATGGAGGTCTTCTTGAACACGGTCATCGGGTTGCGCACCATTATGTCCCGGACGGGAAGTCCGGGCAGGTCGATCTTGGACACCTCATACCACAGTTTCATGACGTTGCGCAGACCGTCCCAGGTCCATTCGTCCTCGTCCTGCGGTATTCCCAGCTCCTCCATCGCGACGGAGCCGTTGACGTAGCTCTTGTTGAAGATGTCACGGTCGGTCAGGATCCCGATCAGATGGCCATTGTCGTCCAGGACGGCCAGTGCCGACGCCTTGCTGACCTTGAGGGTCACCGACGCCACCGCCAGCGGCGCTCCGTGGTAGATCGGGATGCAAGCCGAGCGTATCACTTTCTCTATAGGGGTGGTGATGTTCTTCTTCTCCACCACCGACAGCAGGTCGGTCGGGGTCAGGATGCCGACCAGCCTGTCGCCGTCAATGACCGGCAGGTGCCTGAGGTTCTGGTGCAGCAGGATGCGGGCCGCTTCCTCCACCTCCGCCCTCGGGCCGATCGTCACCGGTTCCCGGTTCATGATAAGGGCCGCCTGGTCCTCGTCGGGCTTGTCGAAGATGTCCTGCCTGGTGATGATGCCGGCCAGCGAACCGTCGCTGCGCCTTACCACCGGCAGTCCGGTCAGATTGTGCTTGACCATGACCTTGAGCACCTCGTTCCTCGATCCTGGCACCTGGGCCACGATGGGGTTGGAGGTCATCACTTCGCCGACCGTGGTCATTGTTCCACAGCCCCTTCTGGCTTGACCACGAGCACCGGGCACCGGGCAAAGCGGATGACCCGCTCGGCCACCGAGCCCAGCAACAATTTGGAGAATCCCGTCCTTCCGAGTGTGCCCATGACCACCAGGTCGTGGGTCGCCGAAGCCTCTACGATCTTCCGGGCGGGTGCGCCCTCCACGATCGAGGTCTCGACCTTGACCCCGAGCTTTTCCCCCTCCGTCCTGACGTAGTCGACCGCGTCCTTGCCCTCCTTCTCCAGGAGCGAGTAGACGCTCACCACCGTCGAGTCCATCGGGAAGTTGATGAACGAGGTCTGGTCCACAACGTACAGTGCGGTGACATCCGCTCCCATCAGCTTCGCCAGTTCCAGACCCTTGCTGATCGCGGCCCTGGTGTATTCGCTGCCGTCCGTTGGTACCAATATATGTTTGAACAGATTCATGTCATTTCCTCCAAATATGTTTCCCGTAGCACACAAGGCACGGGTCTTCCGGGCTGGACCTCAGCACCAGATCGGTCAGGGGATCTCCCCCTTTGGACCGCAGGACCATGAAATCGCATGGAGCCCCTGGTTGTACGTTAAGAGTGTCATTTCGATTTAAAAGTATTCGTGCGTTGGTGAAGGCCATATCCAATAAGGGGCTCAGGTCCTTCAATCCCTGGGAACGGAGAAGGAGGGCCGCCGTCTCGATCTCCTGGAGCATGTCCGGCATCGAGACCATCGCATTGTCCGTGCCCAAGGCCACCTTCGCACCGGCGTCGAGCATCATCTTCAGCGGAGGGACGTAACCGAAGAACAGGTTCGAGCGGGGGCAGACGACGATGGGGACCCTGGCCTCATTGCAGGCCACGATGTCCTCCTTTGTCGCCTTGGTCATGTGAACGACGAAGCGGGGCTTCAGGTCCAGGACCTTCCCGATGTCCTCTCTTACGCGTTCCGAGGCGTGGATCGCGAAGCGGGCCCCCTTCTTGTTCACATGTTCCGCCAGAGCGCTGAGCTCCCCGTGGTCCCAATCGGAGATGGAGGAGACCGCGATGCCGTTTGCCACCTTCAGAAGAGCGTTTATCTCGGACGACACGTACTTCATACCGGCAGGACGGGCCATTATGACCGGTTCTGCTCCGTTGCCCCTGGCGGCCGCCAGCGCCTGGGCCCCCTCGACCCCTCCCTCCCGGAAGTCTACGTAACTGGAAACGCCCCGGGAGAACATGAACCGGGACAGCCGCACCATCGATGCGGTGAGATGATTCACTGGCATGTTCTTCAGGATACGGTGCTTCAAACCGTTCGGGGGGGCGACCAGGTCCTCCAGCGAGAGCTTGGTGTCCACCGGAACGACGTAGTCGGCAACGTGGGTGTGGCAGTTGATCAGCGTCGGAACGATCACTCCCTTTACTGTTGCCATCTTGGACGTTCCATCGCCGACGCTCTTCACCAGGCCGTTCTCGAACTCCACATGTGCGTCGATGAATCCGTCGGAGGTCAGCAGTTTCCCTGATGCAAGTTCCACGGGAGTCGTCATGGAGTCGACATTATTTCAAGATGTCCAGTCGATCGATGATGGCCGGCATCAACAGACCCGTCCGGACAGGCCGTCTCCTTGATCCAACGGCAGGTCAGACAATATTTTTAAATGCTGGCCAGCCCTCCATATATTGATGGTTGCAGACATGGGCGCGGCCATTGCGATCCGATCGCTGGAGCGCCTTTGACCACCGGGAGCGGGGAATGCCATTTGACAACGAGGGCAGGAATCTCATCATTGTCGCCGTCGATGGATCTGATGGAAGCATAAAGGCCATGCATCGAGCGTCGGCGATGGCTAGGGTGATGCAGGGAACGAGGCTGATCGCCGTCCATGTAATCATCACCAAGGACCATCCGACGCTTGTGTCGGAAACGGAGGACCGGGAGGCAGAGGCCCGGGCGAGCTGCATCATCAAAGACGCACTGGAGATCGCCCACTCCGAAGGCATCGCGGCCAGATCGGCGGTCCTTCGCGGTCATCCGGTTGCCTCTCCGATAATTCAATTCGCAGAGGACCATAACGCAGACCTGATCGTCACCGGATGCAGAGGGCTGCATGGCGCAAAAGGTATCCTTGTGGGAAGCGTCTCGGAAGCGCTCACAAGAAGAGCGGCCTGCTCGGTCCTGGTGGTCCGATAAGCATTGAGACCCGGTCACTGGCACCGATCTGCCAAAACCAATCTGGGCCAGCGGCCGGCAGACAATCCCGTTAAACGAGGGCACCGACAAAAATATTTAATAATAAGCTTCTGGTTCAGGGCCTAAAGGTGCTTTAAATGGCTGCTAAGATTAAGGCCGAGGAGTGCGTAGGATGCGGTGCTTGCGAGGATGTCTGTCCACAGGGATGCATCAAGGTCACAGAGGTCGCCGTCATCAATGAGAAGGACTGCGTTGACTGCGGAGCCTGCGTCGACGAGTGCCCGAACAACGCAATAACCGTTGACTAAACGGTTGGCAAAACCAATTGACGGCCTCGCGATCACGCGGTGTTCGTCAGAATCCCTATTTTTCATTCCGGGCGATTAGGTCGATTTTCTGTAAGCAAAATAGAACCAATTTGTTTGGGGTAGTCTTCTAATCACTCCGAACGGTGGTCATGAGGTAGGTAAGAGAATCTCGGTCAACATACGGTGATTTTTGGAAATCCGTGAAACTGCCCTTGGTTGATTTTTTCTGAGTTCAGAGGGCTGAGCGTCTCGAGGGCGTATTTTCAGGCCCAGTAGGGCTTCATCACATACTTGTACACCGAGTTCGCCGCCGTCGCCCCTTCGCCGCAGGCGACCACGATCTGCCGGTACTTGCCCGGATAGATGACGGTGTCACCGCAGGCGAACACCCCCTTCCTTGACGTTCTCATCTCCGTGTCGACCTTGATCTGGTTCCCTTCCAGTTCGACGTTCCACTTCTCCAGGAACTCCATCTCCGGGGTGACGCCGATATTGATGACGACCATGTCCACCTCCAGCCGCATCTCCTGGGGAGGTTCCCCAACGGTCAGGACCGCTCCTTCCACCCGGTCGGCGCCGATGATCTCCTTGACCTCGGCGGACATGATGGTCTTGATGTTCTTGGCGATGACCCGATCGACGATGCAGCCGTCCGCCCTGAAGCAGTCCCGCCGGTGGACGATATAGACCTGGGCCACGTCCGACGCCAACAGAGCCATCTCCAGCGCGCTGTTGCCACCCCCGACGAAAAGGATGCGCTTCCCTTCCAGGTCCTTCTTCTCCGGCAGCTTGTGGAAGACGCCTTTGCCTTCCAGGCGCTCTTCGCCCGGAGCTCCCAGCAATTTCGGCCTGAACAGACCGGTGCCGATCGCCAGGATGACCGTCTTGGCCTCATACTCGCCCAAGTCCGTGACGACGACCAGTCCCTCACCCCTGTCAACGATGTCATGGACCACTTCATGCTCCCGGATCTCGCAACCCGAGCCTTTGGCGTGGTCCACCATGGACCAGCCCAGCTCATGGGCATGGATCTCGGTCACGCTGGGATAATTGGCTATGACCTTTTCGGGGTAGATGTTGATCAGCTGGCCCCCTGCCTCGCCGGCGTCGATGATGAGCGTCTTGAGCTTCCGTTGCATCGCGTAGACGCCCGCGGTGAGTCCCGCCGGACCAGCTCCCACTATCACCAGATCATAAGCCATTCAGCCATTGAATAATGGGTGATGTTGATAATCGTTTCCATAAGAAAACAACTGGCAAATGTTCGATTGCGACCGTTCTTCAAAGGAACTAACTACAATCCATTGGGGCAGGGAATTCACGGCTTGTGTTCCAGAATATATCCGGGGCCGTTCGCGTGAGCCCCGAGGATTCTCGGATCACTTCTTCTTGATGCTTGTTTGAACTTTCTTTACTTCTTTGTCTACGGCCTTTCCAACATCATGGGCGCCCTTTTGAACTTCCTTTATGCCGCTCTTAACATCTTTCTGGACCTCTTTAACGCCGCTCTTGACTCCTTTCTGTACATCCGCAATTCCCTTGTCTACATCTTTTCTAAGGTCGCCTTTCATTTGAATCACCTTGGAAACTGGTCATATCCAGATATCCGGGTACCGGTTGGCATCATCCACTATATGAGATGAACTGGCAGTAACTCCTTACTTTCAGTGTCGAGACCGCTGTAGGAGCGGCGGGTTCGATAAATGTTCATGATTCGTCTGGCGCATCTGAAGAGGGGCCAGGTCCCTATCGAGGGAACTTTATTGAGGCTGTCCCGATTTCTAAGGCCATAGATTCAACGGGATGAATGGCCCGGCATACCGATCGGTGAGATCATGAAGTTCAAGGTCCAGTCAAAATTAGACCATCCTTTTGCCTGCAAGAACATGACTGGATACAAAAGAGGGATGAAACGTGATCAGTTCATGGGATGCGATTCATGCCTTGTCCCTTCTCACCTTCTTCGCTTCCTTGTCGATGGCCTTCCCATCGGCCCTGAATTCATCCTCCAGTTCCTGGACACCGCCCTTGACGCTTTGCGGAATATCCTCGATCTTTTCTTCGTTGATGTCCCTTTTTGCATACACCTTCAGATCTTTCATTTCTTCACCCCGAGGCCGGAACTTACCCGCTCTGAAGCAACTGGGTACCATCAACTATTTTAGAAGTGTCGGAAATTATTGTCCCCTTCTAGGGTAAATTTCGCTGTTTGAGCGAATTGATGACGGCCAACCTGGACCTCATCGTAGGAATAGAAAGGGAAACGGTTTCATGCTGCATCCATCGAATTAGAACGGGCCCTGGAGCGTGGGAAGGAAGGAACCGATGATGGTGGCGAATATCCAGATCAGCACCGCGATGACCAATGCCTTGACCCATCCGATCTTGTAAAGACCCTTGAGCGCCAATAACCATACTATTCCAGCAATCACCGCCGCCAAGAGCCCGTTTCCGAACAACAGGTAGGCCACGATATAGACCACCGTACCGATGACGGCGGCTACCAGGGCCGTTCCTATGCCTTCCGTTTCACCCATCAACTTGGTGACCAGATAGATGATTACCGTGGAGATCACTAATGCGACCAACAGGTAAAGTATGCTCGATGTATCGACCATGGCCAGCCCTTTTGATCAATGGGTATAATACATGAACCCAATGGAAAAGCGGATTTGGCGGGAAAACGCAACGTTGAGGTTCCTAAACATGTTTATTATGATATCGAAAAATTAGAATAGGTTTGGAAAAGAGGCCGGTCAAGAAAAAGATCCTTGGGTCAATCCCAATGAATGCAGGGTGATGGGTCACATCCCCAACACGCCCACTCCCAGGGCGACCAATATGGCGGATATGATTACCACGATGACCACCGCGAATATGACCGCCAGGATGGCGATCGCGAGTGCCCTGAGCCATCCGACGTCGAACAGCATCTTGTAGAGCCCAAGGAAGGCCAGGAATGCGACGATCGCCGCCACCACCAACGCCACTGACGAGCTGGTGAAAATGTTCGTGAGCAGGAACGTTCCCGCATAGACCAGCGCGAACACGATGCCGCCCAACAGCATGCCCAGCATGGCCTCTCCCATGGTCGCCTTTCCTCCGGTCAATACCTTTGCCGCGAGCCACAAAGGGATCGAGATTATCATCCAGCCGATGATCAATACGATGATCGCTATTAGCAACTGTACCAGATCCATGTTACAACCCTCAAAGGCCGTCGACCGACCGTAAATCAATTCGAGGACCGGCTATTAAAACCAAAGTGTCCTGTGACCTCGGGACGAACGGCGGAGTCATTTCTCCCTCCACCTGGATTTGGAGACCCCGATCCATAGGAACACCACCGTAAGGCTGATCAGGACCGTCCAATCGACGATCAGCTCCTCCGTCGATGATGTCAGAACCCCGCTCAGGTTCTGTGCGATCTGGGCTGCGTAGGTCGTCGGGGAAAGGTATGCCAGGTAACGGAATGGCATCGGTATGTAGGTGATCGGATAATAGACCGGGGCCAGGGTCGAGAACAGCGTGGTCAGCAGACGGGTGAACGCGAAGCTCTGGACGATATCGGAGGACAGTGTGGCCAGTGCGAATCCGAGTGACACTGAGGTGATGAACACGAACGCCAGGACAACGATGATGCCACCCAGTTGAATCAGCGTCACCGGCACGAAGAAGAAGAACAAGGTCGAAAGGATGGCGATGGCCGGCAGGGAGTAGATGAGCTCGGAGATCGCGATCCCGACCACGTAGACGGAGGCGCTGGTGGGGGAGCTGACCACCATGTCCTGGAGTTTGAAATCGTTCTTCAGGTGGGACAGGTCCGCTTGCAGCGAGGTCCCGCTGGAGAACATGGTCATGATCAGTCCGCCGATGATCGCCGGCCCCAGCAGGCTGCCCCGGCTGACGAACCAGATGAGCGTGAGGAACGAGAGGGGGGCCAGAACGGTGTTCAGCAGAACCACCGGGTAGTTCTTCATCTCGTAGATCGCGTTCACCAGTATGGACGCGAGCAGTTGCCCGCCTATCCTCCTCATTTTCCCCCGCCCTCGTCGTCGTTCAGGGTTCCGCCCCCCACGACCACGGAGAATATGTCGTCCAGATCGATCGGGTTCAATGAGAACTGCGCCTTCTTCTCGATCAGGATCCGGGAGAGATGAAGGGCCTCTTCCTGGGTGGTCATGATCTGCACCTGGCCATCTTTCCTCACCAGGACCTCACCCTCCACCTCCGGCAGCTCCACACCCTTCGGTGCCTTGACGCTGTACTGATGCCTCACCCTCTTCCTCAGGTCGTCCATGCTGCCCAGAGCCAGAAGCCTGCCGTTCTCAAGTATACCGATCCGGTCCGCCACCATCTCCGCCTCCTCCAGGTAGTGCGTCGTCAGGAATATGAAACGGTCCTTGCTCAGGTCCGTCATCAGGTTCCAGATCTCCTGCCGGGAGATGGGGTCCAGGCCTGTGGTCGGTTCGTCCAGGAATATGTACTCAGATTCGGCCGCGATGACCATTGCCACGAGAACTTTCCTCTTCATCCCGCCTGAAAGGGTCCGGTTGAGCTTGTTCGCCACGTCCGCCAGGCCCACCTGGGCCAGCGCCTCGCTCCCTTTGGTCCGGGATTCCCTGTAGGTCATGCCCCTCCACAAGAGGTAAGAGGAGACGCTCTGCAGCGGCGTCATCCACTGGACCGCCCTCCCTTCCTGTGGAACGACGGACATCCTCTCCCGCAGCTGCTTTGCGTCCGACATCACGTCCAGCCCGTCGATGGTCGCCTTTCCGGACGACGGTTCGAGCAAGGTGGACAGTATCCGGGTCAGGGTGGTCTTGCCGGCACCGTTCCTCCCGATCAGCGCAAAGATGCCGTTCGCCGGGATGGAAAAATCGACCGAGGTAAGGGCCTTCTTTCCGGTGCTGAACACCTTGCCTATGTCGCTGCAGACTATCTCGCCATCACGAACCATGGAGGATCATCGGTTTTTTTAAACCCTTAATGTCTGGACATCAGACATAGGATACTATTTCAAAATGTTTGTCATCCTTGGTTCTGCTTGGAAATGAGCTCAACGGCCTCGATCTGGGCACTGGAACTTGCGTTGAGAGAGGTCGCCCACCGAGACTCCGTCGAATGGGCATAATGATTTCCTGCCCAAATCAGGAGAAGGGGAATGCAATAGGTTATAGCACAACCTGACCTTTCCTTTCTCAATGGCGCCGAAACCAAAGAAGGCAGCGAACTGCGAAGATGAAGAAGGTGAAGAGGCGGTCTCCTGCGAAAAGTGCGGATGCACCGAGTATGTGGCCGTCTCAAAACAGAGCGGAAGTGGCAAACACTATTCGGTGAAGTGCAAGAAATGCGGGACCGAGTTCTCGGAAAAGTAGTTCGGAACGGTGATTGAAAATGGGTATTTTCAGGGGTTTCATCTCCGTCGATATCACGGAAATCGGCGAACTGGTCAAACTGGACCGCGAGCTGCGCACCGTTGGTGGAGGAATGAGGCCGGTGGCCATGGACGTGGTCCACGTCACTTTGAAGTTCTTGGACGAGACGGACGAGGCGGCCATCCCGAAGCTCATCGATGCCATGGACAAGGCGGTCAAGGGAGTGGCACCGTTCGACATAACGCTGAAGGGCATGGGGGCGTTCCCCACCAAGGACAACATCCGGGTGGTCTGGGTGGGAATGCAGGGGGCCGAGCCGCTGATCGGCATCGCCAAGACCCTCGACGAGGAATGCGCCCGCCTCGGTTTCGAGAAGGAGGAAAGGCCGTTTTCGCCTCACCTGACCGTCGGTAGGATGAAGGACCCGACCGGAACGGAACAGGTGAAGGGCATAATCGAACGCTTCAGGGAGCATGACTTCGGCACCCGGGCGGTCCGCTCGATCAGGCTGAAGAAGAGCGTGTTGGGCGCCAAAGGCCCGACGTACACCACGGTGGCGGAAGTGGTCCTTCAGGCGCCGTAGTTCTCGAACATCGAGAACTCGGTCTGTTTCAGCATGTCGGCCGGGGGATGGTCTTTCACGAACTCGATGTTGTAGTTCCCCTCGATGAACTCCGGGTTTCGGATGACCAGCCGGTGGTAGGGTATGGTGGTCTTGATGCCGGTGACCGTGTACCGGTCCAGCGCGTCCCGGGCCTTGGTCAGCACCTCGGTCCGGTCCTTGCCGTAGATGATCAGCTTGGCCAGGAGATTGTCGAACTCGGTCGGCACCACATACCCCTCATAGGCGTGGGAGTCGATGCGGATGTTCTCTCCGGCCGGTTCCACATACTTATCGATCCGGCCCGGTGTCGGCATGAAGTTGTTGAAAGGGTTCTCCGCGTTGATGCGGAACTCCATCGCACAGCCCTTGGGGTGCACCGAGCCAAGCTCTCTGGTCACATCCTTGTCGGTGGCGATGGAAAGCTGCATCTCCACCAGGTCGAGTCCGGTGCAGGCCTCGGTGATCGGGTGCTCCACTTGTATGCGGCAGTTGGCCTCCATGAAGTACAGGTGGCCGTCCCCCATCAGGAACTCGAACGTCCCCAGGGAGGTGTACCCAGACTTCTTCACCGCCTCCTTCACCAGGGTGCTGATGCGCTCCCGCATCTCCTCGTTGACGGCGCAGGACGGCGTCTCCTCCAGGATCTTCTGGTGACGGCGCTGCACGGAGCATTCCCTTTCACCCAGACAATAGGCGTTGCCCCGGGAGTCGCCCACCACCTGGAACTCGATGTGCCGTCCGCGTAGGAAGGCCTTCTCCATGTAAATGGTAGGATTGTTGAACGCCTTGGTGGCCTCGTTGCGGGCCGAGGTGAACGCGTCATCCATCTCCTCGTCGTTGTTCACCACCCGCATCCCCCGTCCGCCTCCACCGCCGGACGCCTTCAGCATGACCGGGTAGCCGATGCGGTTGGCCTGCTTCTTGGCATCCTCGCTGTCCTTCAGCGGCTCCAGGACACCCGGCATCACCGGCACTCCGACCTTGGTCATGAAAGCGCGGGAACCGAGCTTGGTGCTGAGCAGCTTCATGGCCCGCGGGTTCGGCCCGATGAATGAAAGCCCCTCCTCCTCGCATCGCTCCGAGAACTCCGCCTTCTCGGAAAGGAATCCATAGCCGGGGTGGATGGCATCCACCTTCAGCCGGTTCGCGACATCGAAAATAGCGTCCATGTCCAGATAGCCGATGATTCCCGGCTTCGACTGCAGCTCGACCGCTCTGTCGGCGAGACCCACATGCTTGCAGTGCTTGTCTGATGGCGTATAAACGGCGACCGTGGGAACACCAAGTCTCTTGCAGGTCTTGATAATCCTTATCGCGATCTCGCCTCTGTTCGCCACTAGGACTCGGTTGAACATCTGACGCACCTTAGACACGTCGTAGCATGCGACGCTCTCCCTCGGTATAATCATTGTTTAGATAAAGCTTACCCGGTGACGGCCATCATTTCCTTACCGGAATTCGTAGCTAATCCCTGGGTTACGTGCAATTAATCCGGAAAAACCGCTCCTTCGACATTTCCAGATGAATTGCGGAATTCAGAGGGCCCCGGACCATCCCATGGTTCAACGGTATTCGCAGGATATGATGATATCGTGTGACGAGAGATCATCCTGCGACCCGTCAGGATGAGAATGATGGTCTGCCCACGAGGCAGCTTAGATCCTTAGGCCGGTCCTGCGGGCTCATGCCGGAAGGTCGGCATGTCTATCTCATACTTCACTTCCTGGGTTGAGCCATCGAACATCTCGATCTGGGCCTGGACCTGGTTCCTTTCAAAGACCATCTGACCGTTCCTGAGGTTGGACTTGAAGAGGCTGATCTTCTTTCCATTCTTGGAGAACCTGCGCTCCGCGCAGGTGATCAGACCGGCGTCCTCGAGGATCTTGATCTTCCGGAAGCAGACGGCGATCGGCATTCCCAGATTCTCACTGATATCGAACGCGGATCTAGGGTTTCTCATCGTGGCCAATAATATTCTCGCCGAATGTCTGTCGGCCAATAGCCTTGATATTTCGGGAGATTGCACTTCCTGCATATATAAAATATCGATGTTCTAGTGTATAAAATCCAATTAGGTGGTTATCAATACTGATAAGAGCAACGTTCTGTTGCCAGTCGGTCTAACGATTGGCAGATCGGCCATTTCGGGAAGTGACATTATGCGTTCATTTGAGCATGCCGCAATCTCTTTTTTTGTTACGGTGACGATTTTCAATCATTATAGGATTGGTCACTGCTTTTACTTTAACAGAATTTCTACAGGGCCCACCTCAATATGTTACACATCTTGTCTGTTCGAAGAAATGAGCATGCTTGATTAGCTTCAGATCAGAGTTAAATGAAGTGCGGCCTATCTCATCTATTCCGGAGTATAACAATAGTTAAATATGAATCATTCGCCATCATGTGGACGAGCGAATTCAATGGCAGAGATCATGGTCGATTGTAAGGGCATGAACTGCCCAACGCCCCTGGTCGAGACCAGGAAGGTCCTGCGAAAGGCGGTAAAAGGGGACATCGTAGAGATCACGGGCGACCATCCAGCGTCCAAAAGGGAAATACCCATGGCTGTGGCGGCACAAGGACAGGAGCTCCTGGACATCAGGGAAGAAGGAAACAAGTGGAGCATCCGTATCAAGAAAGTGAGGGAGTGAGAGAAATGGCAGGAAAGGCGAGCATCATACTCCACAGCGGCGACATGTACAAGGACTACAGCGCCCTGATCATCGGGAACGGCGCACTCTCCATGGGCATGAAGCGACTATATACTTCACCTTCTGGGGCCTGCAAAGGTTAAAGAAGGGAGGGCTGGAAAAGGGTAAGCTATCATAGATGAACATGCTCGGCCTAGGAAGGTCCATGGTCAGGTCGAGAATGGCCAAGGCCGGCGTCGCCAATCTAGAGAAGCTGATGAGCGACTACAAGGAACTGGGCGGAAGGATAATAGCCTGCGAGATGACCATGGAGGTCATGGCCATCAAGAAGGAAGACCTGAGGCTCGAGCTCATAGATGAGTTCGGGGCCGTGGGCACCTACGTGAACGAAGCAAAGGATTCAAAGATAACACTATTCATTTGAGATGATGGATATGAAAGACAAGGTACATTATTTGGACAATTCGGCCACCACCAGGCTGGACGAGCGGGTGCTGGAGGCCATGAGGCCGTATTTCCTCGAGCACTACGCCGTGGCCACGTCGGAGTTCGGATACTCCATGGGGCTGGATTCCAGGGAAGCGTTGGATGAGGCCAGGGAACCTCTCTATCGAAGCACCTGGGAGCTCGCCGGAGGAACTGGTCTTCACCTCCGGCGACACCGAATCGAGCAACACCGCGGTCAAGGGCGTGGCCAAGGCGAACCGGAAGAAGGGCAAGCACATCATCGTTTCCAAGCTGGAGGACTTTCCGGTCCTCAACAGCGCCAAGACGCTGGAGCAGGAAGGATAACTCGGTCACCTACCTGGACGTGGACGGCGAGGGCTTCGTCGACCTCGACAAGCTCCAGTCGAGCATCACCCCGGAAACGGTCCTGGTCTCCATCCAGCACGCCAACCAGGAGATCGGCACGTTACAGGACATCAAGGCCATCGCGGACATCTGCCACGACAAGGGGGTGCTTTATCACGCCGACGCAACGCACACATTCAGGCGTGTTCCGCTGGACGTCTCCAAGGTCCCGGTCGACCTGCTGACCATCTCGGCGCACACCATCCACGGACCGAAGGGAGTCGGGGGTCTGTTCATCCGGAAGGGCACCCAGATCTCCAAGTGGATGGACGGCGGGTTCCAGGAGTCCAACCGGAGGGCCGGTCTGGAGAACATACCCGGCATCATCGGCTTCGCCAAGGCGGCCGATCTTTGGTCACCGAAGAGGAGAACGAGTACATCCGCGGGTCTAAGGGACAGTCTGATCAAGCGCATGCTGGAAACGGTTCCCCAGACGATACTGAACGGTTCGCCGACAAAGAGGACCCCGCAGAACGCCAACATCACCTTCCACTTACGTCGAAGGGGAATCGATCACCCTGCACCTGGACATGAGAGGGTTCGAGGTCAGCACCGGTTCTGCCTGTTTCAGCCGGACGCTGGAGGCCAGCCACGTCATCATGGGCGATCGGCGGCAACCACGAGCGGGCCCATGGCTCGATCCGGTTCACCCTGAGCCGGTTCAACGACATGGAGGATGTGGACGCGGCCGTCGAATCGTGCGCAGAGATCATAGCCAACCTGAGAAAGATCAGTCCATTGAAGAAGTGACGGTGGAAGATGAAATTCCCATACAACGACACGGTGCTTGAGCACTTCAAGAACCCCCAGAACGTGGGCAAGATAGAGAACGCGGACGGCAAGGCAATGGTGGGCAGCCCGGCCTGCGGCGACATGGTCGCGCTCTACATCACGGTCGATGAGGCCGACCAAGGTCATCACCGGACATCAAGTTCGAGTCGTACGGCTGTGCGTCCAACATCGCCACCGCCTCCATCATCACCGAGCTGGCCAAGGGCAAGACCTTGGACAAGGCGAAGGAGATCAGCTGGAAGGATGCGGCGGACGCGCTGGGCGGACTGCCAAAGGTCAAGGTTCACTGCTCCGTGCTGGCGGTCGAGGCGATGCACGAGGCGATAACCAACTACGAGGAAAAGCACGGAATGTTCAAGGACAAGGTGCCGACCACCGTGGAGATCGTGCAGCGGCGTCTGAAGACCGTCATGAACCCGTTGGCCGGCCTGGACATCGTCCGGACCGAGATGGTCAAGGACATCAAGGTGGAGGACGGCGTCGTCTCGATCGAGCTCGACCTGGCCTCTAACAACCTATTCGCGGCGAACATCGAAGAGGAGATCCAGGAGAAGATCGGGAACATCTGGGACGTCAAAGAGGTCAAGATCAAGCTGGGCGATCCGGTGTGAAACCCTTAATCTCCATTTAACAAGGCCATTTTTATCGATTGCGTATGGGAACGATTTGTTCTTAAATCCTGTTCCCCAATTCATAGTTGGGATCGAACCGTCCCTTAGGCCGCCCGCAGAAGCTATTGGCTAAGGTATCGTCCCGTAGCCTGACTGTAATGGTACTGGAGGCCCTCACCGCTCCGTTGTCAGAGGGCACTCGTATGAGGATTCTGATCAAATATTTACCAGCATATTTACCGATGTTTTTTAACAGCCATCATGAAAATTTGACGGGTTGACCATATATTGGACTGACATTGAAAAACAACTAATTCGTTACGAAGATCGAGGCCTACAAATGTTTCCGCAATCCGGTTGAGAACGGGAGATAGGAAATATTACATTTTCATCCCGGTCTAGGGATTGATCTTTTTCGCGCTCCATCTCACCGTGGTCCGTTTATTTCGCTCGATGCAAAATCTTCGGGATTGAAGCGTTTGTACTTGGCTCGGTCATTTGGTTGATAAACAAGGATTTGGTCAAGGGTCATTGTCAAGCCCATCGCTGGGCTAACAATGATTCTGTTCGGGAGTGTTGTGGTCAAGAGATCAAGGAATCCGACCTTGACTAGAGCTGTTTTTCAGTCTCCATCGTTGCGTTAATGAGTGCATTGAATTTGATGCAGAGGTGCCATCCAGATCTCTTTAGTATGTCCATGAAGCAAACCCCAATGACCCTCACAGAATCATTCATAGAGGTCTTCTCGATGAACTGCTGGACCCTTTCCATCGGACAACCGAATTTGGGCATCGCCAAACCTCCAAGAACTATGATCGCGGTTGCTTCCGTGATTTCTTGACCGGCGGTAGAGATACCGAACCCCGTCCCATCCTTCCACTGAAAGGACCTGCAATCCTTCTCATTAGCCATCGGCGAGAAGAATAGATCGAAATTCTTGTCTCGAATGGAATATGCCAGTAATTCTGCGAAAGGTGCGCACACTGCATTTGACCCTGTGAAGACGATGATCGACCCCTCAGGCAGGTCTTCCATCTCCTCACGGAACAGCTTTGTAAATCCAACAATCCCTTCCATTTTCTCTCTACCCATGCGATTCCCTCCTATGTTCCAGATTCATGTTAGCGACCTTGAGTTTATACAATTGTGTGCAATCGACCCTGAATTTCATCGTGGTTCCATCGATGGTCGATGTCACGCCCTTGCTAAAACTATCAGATCATCTCACCTATCAGTATCAATGTTTTCAAGAACCAATTGGGACAAGGTTCTGATACGTCGTGGGTCCTGGGGGCCTTTCGAACCCCGCTCATATGATACATGCAGAATGCACAGCCCACTCCAACCTGCATGACGTCTTTGGAACTAGCCTCGTCCAGTAGGATCTCGGCCAGCTTATTGGCGATATCTGGATATAGCGGCTTCACCCCGGCCGGGGCCCCACAGCGGGACGGGCATCCTTTCCATGCTCGTCGAACTCCACGACCTCAGCCACGCAGGCCAGGACATTCCGAGGGGACTCGAACCCGGTGTCGTGTCTCCAGACCGGGGCAAGGGTCTGTGAAGATGACCTTCTTTCCCGATTCCTTGACCCTGATCTTACCCTGTTCGATCATATCCTCAAGCATCTCGGAAATATACACCACTTCATAGTTTGGCTCTCTAAATAATGCGGGATAGATGCCTCTTATAAACATCATAGCAGGCGGGACATTCAGCAATGATTGCCTTGGCCCCCGTCGATTCGAACAACAAAGTGTTCTTCTCGGCCATCGCCCCCGCTTCGTCCATCATACCATTATCGATAAGAAAGAGGCCACAACATCCCTCCCTATCGCCAAGGACGGTGAAGTCCAATCCTGCGGCGGAAAGGAGCTGTAAAGTGGCCCTGGCGGTGTCGGGGAGCTTTATGCTGGCCCAACATCCAGGGATATAAAGATACTCAGCTTTCTCCGGAGGTTTGAAATCCTCTGGCAAATACCCGACCCGAGCTGAGGGCCTGCGCCATAGGGGACCCGTGCTCAACAATCGCCTTGGCAATGTTAGAGCATTTCTGAGGCCACAGTCCTCGCCTTCGAATCACCGCTCTTGCCTCTTGAATTATGTCTGGAACGGAAATATCGACGGGACATACGGATTTGCATCAATTAAGCAACGGGTGCACAGGAATAGGGTCTTGAGCATGTCTTCCGAAAGCACCTCTTACCGCTTGCGGAGGACTCTCGCCGCCTCTATTTTGGCCATGGCCCCATACATTTGATTCCCTGTAGCCTTAAAGAAGGGACAAACCTCAGTACAATTTCCGCATTGTACGCATGACTGAATAAGTATTTCATAAGCATTCGACATTTCCATTGGCCGTGCGCATAATGATTACTGCCACTATATCACGATATCACTTATTGCAACTGGTTTGATTTATATGCCCTCACGGATGTTCTACGCTGAAACGGAAATCGTAGATGGCGGCAGAAACCCGAAAATATCGAGGACGGGCGGATAATAAGTAGATCTCTGCTCCAAAAACGCAAGAAGGGCGGCCGGAACAAAGTGCGATCGATCAAAGAAATATGGTTTTTGAAAAAGCTAAAATTATCCATCACCGGAGATGTGTGATGTTGTTCCCCCTGGATGATGGAGAACCAGAGTATTATCCACAAGTTATGGAGCATGCCCACGCTCTCTCGTTATCACATCTGGTCATAATAACTTCAGAATTATCTTTTAGAGTTACAATTTAACTATAAACACTAATATCCC
>CAVQBH010000008.1:0-219846 GCA_963710685.1 uncultured Methanomassiliicoccales archaeon
AAATCTCTCTACCGGATCGGGGTGCCGAAGGCCAACTGGACCTCGGACATACGGGACCGGTTGTGGGAGGAGGTCAACTCCTTTCATCCGGACGGGGACGGCATTAACCCGAAGAACGCGGTGAAGGCGGTGCGCGAGGTGATGGGTCCAGGGGATATCGTCGTGCCGGACGTCGGCGCGCACCTCCTCTGGTTCGCCCGCAACTACCCGGTGCGCCGGGAGAACACGCTCCTTCTGCCCAACGGACTGATCACCATGGGCGTCGGCATCCCCGGTGCACTGGCGGCCAAGATGTGCCGCCCAGAACGGAACGTGGTGGCGGTGGTGGGAGATGCCGGGTTCATGATGACCTCGGCGGAGCTGGAGACGGCCCAACGGGTGGGAGCGAACTTCGTCACGGTCATTTTCAACGACTCCGGTCTCGGGCTCATCAAGGTGAAGATGAAGCGGCGCTGCGGAAGGGACTACGGCTGCGACTTCACCAATCCGGACTTTGTCAGGTACGCGGAATCCTTCGGCATCAATGGCTATCGGGTCGAAAAGGCCGATGAGCTGAAGGAGACGCTGAAACGCTGTCTCAAGAACAAGGAACTAGCTGTCATCGACTTCAAAGTGGACTACTCCAGCAACGACGAGCTTTTCCGGTCGTCCTCGAAGGAAGGCAAGGGCCGCCAGGAAGCGTAGCGCCGGTATGGTCTCAGCCCGCCCGATAGGGCTTCCCCTCGATCGGAATCCGAGGGAACGGGGCCCATCTGGCGTAATATTATTTAGTCAGGCTACCAACTATGATGATGATTTCATGAAGATCAAGTATTCCAGCATATTCGTGAACGATCAGGATAAAGCGCTCAGGTTCTATACCGAGACCCTCGGATTCGTAAAGAAGGCAGATGTTAAGAACAATAACTACTGGTGGGTGACGGTGGTTTCGCCTGAGGACCCGGACGGAGTGGAGTTGGTCCTGGAGCCGAACGATAATCCGGTCGCAAAGGCATACCAGGAAGGCATTTTCAAGCAAAGCATCAGTGCCACCATGTTCATCGTGGATGATATTCAAGGAGAGTTCGAACGGTTGAAGAAGCTGGGCGTGAAGTTCACCATGGCACCTTCAAAGCTACCGGGCACACCATCCACCATCGCAATATTCGATGACACCTGCGGCAATTTGATACAGATCACCCATCTGCAATCAAGTAAATGATAATATCGGAATGCCAATAATAATCCGTCAGAGCCGGTAATATTGATCTCATTTCGGGATCAGGGGGTGGCACCACCCAGTGAATAAAGTTCATATAAGAACCTTCTCATAATGCGGTGATGACCGCTTCAGAGTTCGATCTCAAGTACTTCCTGGACAATGGATTCATCAGGAAGCAATGCCCCAAGTGCGGGCGTCATTTCTGGAGCCTCGGCGATTGGCCCTCCTGCGGAGAGCCCCCGTGCGAGGAGTACACATTCATAGGAAATTCACCGATGAACAAGGTCCTGACCTTGCACGAGACGCGTGAGGCGTACCTCGGATTCATGGAGCAGAACGGCCACGGTCGCGTGAAGCGTTACCCGATCGTGGCCCGCTGGAGGGATGACGTCTTCTTCACGCAGGCCTCCATCTACGATTTCCAGCCTTGGGTGCTCAACGGCGTCATCGACCCGCCGGCGAACCCCCTCACCATCTCGCAGACGTGCGTTCGGTTCAATGACATCGACAATGTCGGCAAGACCGGCAGACATTTCACGTTCTTCGAGATGCTGGCGCACCATGCCTTCAACAAGGAGGGCAAGGAGATCTATTTCAAGGACCGGACGGTCGAGCTGTGCCACCGGTTCTTCACCGAGAGCCTTGGAACGGACCCGCGCAAGATGCGGTACATCGAGGAGTGGTGGGAGGGCGGGGGCAACGCCGGGCCCTGCGTGGAAGTGATCCTGGACGGCGTCGAGGTGGCGACGCTGGTCTTCATGATGTACCGGGACACGCCGGAAGGCCGCAAGCCGATGAACATGACCGTCGTCGACACCGGCTATGGGCTGGAGAGGATCTGCTGGGTGTCGCAGGGCAAGTCGTCCGCGTACGAGGCGGTCTTCGGCCCGGTGCTGCAGGACCTGAAGGACATCGTGGGCGTCACCTCCGATTCGCCCGTCCTCACAGAGTACAGCAAGGTCGCCGGGGCGACCAACATGAAGACCGCCGCCGATGTGCGGAGGATAAGGGAGATGACCGCGGCCAGGATCGGGATCGGCTACGAGGAGCTGATGAAGATCGTAACGCCGCTGGAGGACATCTATGTGATCTGCGACCACTCCCGGGCGCTGATGATGCTGCTCAACGACGGCGTGGTCCCTTCGAACGTCCGGGAAGGTTACTTCGCCCGTATGCTGGTCCGCCGTGCGCTGCGTTCCATCCGGACGCTGGGCATAGACGTCAGGCTGGCCGACATGGTCAGCAAACAGATCGACTACTTCGGGCCGATATTCCCGGAGCTGTACGCCAACCGCGACGACATCATGAACCTGGTGCAGGTGGAAGAGGGGCGTTACTACGAGACCCTGGGGCGGGGGAAGCAGCTGGTCTCCCGGATGACCAAGGACCTTAAGCCGGGGGAGAAGCTGGCCATAGATAAGCTCATCGACCTCTACGACTCGCATGGGCTCAACCCGGAGATCGCCAAGGAGTTCGCGCCCGACCAGATCGATGTCCCGGACAACTTCTACATGCAAGTCGCCAAGAAGCACGAGAAGCCGGAGGCGGAGACGGTCAAGAAGGAGGACTTCCCGGAGAGCATGCCCAACACCCGGATGCTGTACTACGAGGACGCCGAACTGACCGAATTCGAGGCCAAGGTCGTGGTCGTCTACAACGGGGGCATCGTGCTGGATCAGACCGCCTTCTATCCGGAGGGCGGCGGGCAGGAATGGGACCTGGGAATACTGAACGGCCACAAGGTCACCAAGGTCATCAAGGCCAAGACCGCCATCATGCACTTCATCGACGGGCCGACGCCGAAGGTCGGCGACACGGTGAAGGGTCACATCGACAAGGAACGCCGTCTCCAGCTGATGCGGCACCACACCGCCGCGCACCTGATCAACGGATGCGCTCGGAACCTGTTCGGGAACCACGTGTGGCAGGCCGGTGCGCACAAGGCGGTCGAGGAGGCGCGTCTGGACATCACCCATTTCGAGAACCTGAGCGTGGAGCAGCGCGACCGGCTGGAACGCGACGTGAACAAGGTGGTGCTGGAGGACCTGAAGATCAACATCGGGTTCATGCAGAGGGACGTGGCGGAGAGATTGCACGGCTACCGGCTGTATCAGGGAGGGGCGGTCCCAGGAAAGATCATACGGGTGGTGGAGGTGGTCGGGCTGGACGCCGAGGCGTGCGGCGGACTGCACTGCAGCCATACTGGCATGGTCGGACCGGTCCGCATACGCAGGACGCACAGGATTCAGGATGGCATCGTCAGGATCGAGTACACCGCCGGGTTGGCGGCCGTCCGGGAGATCCAGAAGGACAAGGACATCGTCGAGGAACTGGTGGAGAGGCTGAACACCACCCCGGAAAAGATAGCGGAGAACGTGGACCGCCTGACCAGCGAGCTGAAGGACCAGAAGAAGCGCATGGACCAGTTCGCCGGCATCTACACGGAGATGAAGGCGAAGCAGCTTGCGTCGTCGGCGGTCATGATCGGCGACACCCGCGTCGTAGTGCACATCGCGGAGGGCGAAGAGGACCCGGAGCAGCTGTCGAAGACGTTGTCCGCAATGAGCAACGTCATCGCGGTCATAGGCGTGAAGGAGAAGAGCGCCAAGGTGTTCGTCTCCAAGAGCGTCGACGTCGACCTGGACTGCCGGACGGCGCTGAAGGAGATCATGAAGCTGGTGGGCGGGGGCGGCGGCGGGAAGAAGGAGTATGCCACGGGCGGGGGCGGCGACCCGGAGAAGCTGCACGACACCTTTGACAAGGTACCGGACATGCTGCGCAGCATGTGCAAATGAACGAGCCAGGCATCGTTTTCAACTCTTTCCCGGGGCGTTCCCGCCCTGGTAAAACCTTATATACGACCGATATCTTGACTCAGTCCTACCAGAGCACCTATTGTGCTCGGAGCGGTCGCTCCTGAGAGCGATCGGTTCCCGGACTGGACCCCTATCCAGAGATGGGAACTGTACCCGGCGCGTTTGAGCGCCGTGGAGATACTCCAAAGAGGGGAGATTCAGAATCATTGGATCTGCAGTACACCGGAGGAATACCTTTGGCTGACAAGGAAAAAGAACCAAAGACCGAAGAGTCGCAAAAGGCCGAGAAGCCCTCGAAAGAAGAGAAAAAGGGCAAGGATGGCCATAAGAAGGATGAGAAGGCAGGCAAGGCCGAGGTCGTCGAGAAGAAGGAACCGACCAAGGCGATCATCAAGCATGAGAATGCCAACTTCAAATACATCGTCCGTATCGTGAACACCGACCTGGACGGAGAGAAGACGGTCATCATCGCCATTCAGGGAGTGAAGGGCGTGGGTAACCGGGTCGCGGACATCATCGTCAAGAAAGTGGGCGTTGCCAGGAACGAGAAGATCGGTAACGTCAGTGACGAGAAGATCGAGGAGATGGAGAATCTCATCTCCACCTACGCCGATTTTGCACCCGCCTGGGCCATCAACCGGCAGAACGACCTCGAGACCGGTGACGACATGCACGTGGTCGGCATCGACCAGGACGTCATGCTGAAGGACGACATCAACCGGATGAAGATGATCAAGACCTACCGGGGCGTAAGGCATGAGACGGGCCAGAAGGTCCGCGGCCAGCGCACCAGGTCCAACGGCAGGACCGGACTTACCCTGGGTGTCATGAGGCAGCGGCTCCAACAGGGCGGCGGCAGCGAAGACAAGGGCGACAAGGGCGAGAAGAAGTCGGCACCATCGGCCGCCCAATCGGCGGCCGCAGCGGCGCCGAAGGAAGCCAAGAAATAAGGTGTTACCATGGGAGACCCTAAATTTCCACGCAGGACCTATAACACGCCTTCCCACCCGTGGCAGGGCGAGCGCATCAAGGAAGAGGCCATCGTCGTCAAGGAATATGGCCTGAAGAACAAGAGGGAGCTTTGGAAGGCCAAGACCCAGGTCAGGGACCTGAGGAAGCAGTCCAGGGACCTCCAGGCCCGCACCAGGACCGGCTCGGAGCAGGCCAAGATCGAAGCGAAGAACCTGCTCGCCAGCTGCGCCAGGATCGGCCTGCTGCCGATGGAGGGCGCCACCCTCGATGATGTGCTAGGTCTACAGACCAAGTCCATGCTCGAACGCCGCCTCCAGACCATCGTGATGCGCAAGGGATTCGCCATCACCCCCGGTCAGGCACGCCAGTTCATCATCCATGGCCACGTCGCCATCGATGAGCGCAAGGTCACCGTACCGGGTTACATCGTCACCCGTGGGGAAGAGGACAAGATCATCCTCAACCCACGGTCGCCCATCGCGAACGACACCCACCCGCTGCGCATATCGCAGCAGGAAGCTCTGGAGCTGCGCGCCAAGAAGCCCAAGAGGGAGCCGCAGTTCGAGGACCGCAGAGGAGGCAAGTTCGGAGGCAGGGGCGGAGGCGGATTCGGCAAGCCGAAGTTCGTCAAGAAGGTCCCGAAAGAGGCCGCAGCGGCCGCCGCGTCCATCAACGCGCCGGCCGTTCCGCTCGACCTTCCGGCAGACAAGGGGGCACAGTAAATGGGCAAATGGGGTATAGCCAACGTCTTCGCGAGCTACAACAACATAATAATAACGCTCACGGACATAACCGGTGCAGAGACCATAACCAAGGCCACTGGAGGCATGGTCGTGAAGCAGGCCAAGGACGAGTCCTCGCCGTACGCCGCCATGAGGGCGGCGGAGAGGGTCGCCGAGATCGCCAAGGAGAAGGGCATCGAAGGCATCCACGTCAAGGTGCGCGCTCCAGGCGGCAACAAGTCCGCCTCGCCCGGTCCAGGTGCCCAGGCAGCGATCCGGGCACTGGCCCGTGCTGGCATGAAGATCGGGCGCATCGAGGATGTCACTCCGGTCCCGCATGACGGTACCAAGAAGAAGGGTGGCCGCAGGGGCAGAAGGGTATAAGAGGTTCCAAACATGGACGTGAAGATAATCGAGATGACCGACCACCAGGCCAAGTTCCTGTTGTCGGACGCAAGTCCGGAAGAGGCCAACGCGCTTCGCCGGGTGCTCATCTCCGAGATCCCGAAGATGGCTATCGAGACGGTGGAGTTCCACCTCGGACCGATAAGGGACGAGGAAGGGAACGAGTTCGAGAGCGTCAGCCCCCTGTTCGACGAGATCGTGTCGCACCGGCTGGGACTGGTGCCGATCCCGTCCGATCCGAGCCTGTTCGTGACGAAGGAAACATGTACCTGCGCCGGCGAAGGATGCCCGAGCTGCACCATCATGTACTCTCTCAACAAGAAGGGTCCGTGCGAGGTGTACTCCGGTGACCTGGAGCCCCTCGGTTCAGAGGAATACCGGGTCAAGGACCAGCTCATCCCCATCGTGAGGTTGGGAGCGGGACAGGCCATACTGGTATACGCCTCCGCCGAACTGGGCATCGGGAAGAAGCATGCCAAGTGGCAGGCGACGTCCGGTGTCGGCTACAAGTACCTGCCGAGCGTCAAGGTCGACGCCTCCAAGTGCGATAACGGCGGCGCATGCATCGATGTCTGCCCGAAGAAGGTCTTCGCCAAGAAGGACGGGAAGCTCATCGTCGAGAACGAGGCCGCCTGTACAATGTGCATGGCCTGCGTCGACGTCTGCAAGAACAACAAGGCCGTCAAGGTGGAAGGCGACAAGACCAAGTTCGTGTTCGAGTTCGAGACGGACGGTTCGGTCACCTCCAAGCAGGCACTGGTCAAGGCCCTCGCGATCCTGGAACAGAAGTTCGAGGATTTCCGGGAGCTCGTTTCCACCCTGGAAGCGGCATAAACCACTCAAACCCCAATCTCTTAATTTTTCTATTCCTAATCATCCAGCCCGGGGCTTTCGTCCGCTTCCTCCGGCTCCTCGGCGGAGAAATCGTCGATGCTCTCCTCGGACGCTAGCTCCTCTTCACAGCCGGCCCCGTCGTAGATGTCGAGGGAACAGACCATGTTCGACTTCTTCTTGCCCTTGGTCTTGGCGTTCTCCTTCTCCAGGATGAAGTCGTCGATGGATATCTCCTCGTCATCGATCTCCCCGCCGAACATTGACTGGATCGAGCTCTCCATCAGCCCGATGCGCTGCCTGGTGTAGTTAGGCAGGCCGTACTCCTTGCCGATCAGCTTGGTGATCCGGAGGTATTTCTTGACGCTGCCCTCGGCCACCGTCATGGTCAGGTTGTTGCCGCAGTAGCAGCGGCCGGTCAAGGGCACCCGGCGGTAGATCTTGCCGCACTTGGTGCACCGGACCTTCTGGCCGGAGAACGCCCCCAGGTTTCCGATCAGGTCGGGCATGAAATGCTTGGTGACGATGCGGTGCGCCACGTCCATCTTATCGATGGCCCGGATCTCCTTGGCCAGCACGAACTGGGCCTGCAGCTTGTTCATCATCGAGCCGAGGGTCTTGTAGGCGCTGAACACCGGGCCTTCGGCGATGTCGTTGGTGTCATGGGTGTAGCCGAACCCCTCATATTGCAGCAGCGACTTGATGCGTCCGCCGACCAGGTCCATGCTGTCCTGCACCTCCTTCGGCGCCTTCATCGCCATGGTGGCCTCGTAGAAGACCAGCGGGTACTCCCACAGGACGTCCACGTTGTGCGCCTCCTTGTCGATCTCGTTCGGGTCCAGTCTCGTTGCCAAAACGAGCGGGGCATCCATCAGGCCGCCCCTGGAATCCGGCAGATAACCGCGGGAGAAGTTTAGCAGGCCGTCCAGCAGCAGTGACACGCTGTCCTCGTCCCCGTCGGCGTTGCGCCGCTTGGCTGCGTGGAAGAACGGGTGGCCATAGCAGACATGGGCCTCGGTGAACCCTATGATGCGGCACAGGATGCCGCCGGAGGTGTGGGGTGCCAGCCCTATTGCCAGGGCCCCCATCAGGTCCTCCCTGGTCCGGGCGTTGTAGTAGCGGGGTAGGTCGTAAAGCTTCTCCAGCTCATCATCCACGAAGTCGGCGACCTTGACTAGGTAATCGCCGCACACCTTTGCCGGCACGATGTCCTGGACCCTGAGCTCGCAGACCTGTTCCCCGTCGGTGAGCGGCAGTCCGAAGGCGTCCTGTTCGTACCCGAGCTGCCTTGCCCTCTCCACCGAAAGACCGATTTCCCGGGGCCGGAAATGGGTCAGGGGAACGTCGGTCATGTCATAGCGGATGGTGCCGTCCTTGTTGACATGGATGCCGTGCTTCCATCGCAGGATGCCCTTCTCCAGCGGTTCCGGGGTACGGTTCTTGGAGATGAGGCCGATGACTCCTTTCAGCTTCTCCGGCATCGGCTCGTTGATCCGTTCGGCGGCCTTCTCCAGCAGTTCGTCCACAGCGATGGAAGTGACCTGAGGCTTGTCCCGCGGGACGGTGTGGGCGCCGCAATCGCAATGGCACAATATGGTGTTGGCACCGCACTCCGGGCAGACCCGCAGTCCGACCGAAGCGTTTACCGCCCCGGCCTTCTTCCGGGAGAACGTCCTTCCGTTCTCGTCCCTTTTCTCCGATTGGGCCGAACGGGCGACGGTATCGATGAAGCGTTGCGCGCCCCCGGCGTTGCCCACCGGGAAGAGTGCGTGGGGCGGAGGGCTCAACAGTCTCTCCTTGGCCTTCTCCGGGCGGGCCATCCTGGTCCCGATGCGGGTCACGGCCCTGGCCCGGACCGTTATCCCCATGGCGGCGGATACCGCGTCCAGGGTCTTCTCCCCGGCCAGATCCGACCGGGCGACGACCCGGTCCCCGTCGACCGCCAGCCCCAGCCCGGCCAGCAGTGGTTCCGCGTATTTGGTGAGGATGAGGTCGTCACCGTAGACCGTGTGCAGGGCGCCCAGGTTCTCCATGATGCGTTTCGTACCCGGCTCGATCCGGACCGCCAGGGAGCGGTTGATCCATCTTCCCTCCTTTAGCAGGTGCTCCCGCAGCTTTGCCAGTTCGGGGATCTTGACGTCGTACCAGAAAAGGTTGTAGTTGGGGTGGAGCGGGACGTGGTACTTCTTCGCGATCTCCACCGCCCTTTCGAACGTGGCCGGGTCATGCCAGTCGTCGGGAAGTTGCCAATCGCTGGCCGCCAGCAGCTCCTGTTTGTACCATTCGATCGCGTAGTCCCCCTGCACCAGGACGTGGTTGTTCTCCACGAACTCGCCGAACGGGAGAAGAACCTCACCCAGGTCGACGATCTCCACGATCTCCGTCTTGACGGCGTCGGCCTCCGCCATGGTATTGGCCTGGATGAGGTCTCCGCTCTTGAGGAGCAGTATCGGCCCCTCGATCGAATCGCAGGGCGTGATCGCGCCTGCCTTTCCCGGCCGTTCTATCTTGATCTGGGTGCCTATGGCCAGGAAGTCGTCCACCGCCCTCATGGTGGCAGGGCTGACGGCCAGCGCCGCCAGTCCCGTGGTCCTGCCCCGGCCGTATCGCAGCCGCAGGCCGCCCGGACGTGACGGGTGGCTCAGCACCGGACGGCCGGCCAGCATGTCCTTGAGATACTTGTAGTCGGGCTTGACCTGGGTGTCTCCCTTCCCGCCGCTGCCCTTCTTCATCTTGTTGTACTCGGTGATGAAGTCCCAGCCGTCCATCTTCAGGTTCTTGACGTGCTTTTCCAGCTTTGGCGCCTTGAGGCAAAGGCCTTCGGATATTACCAGCGCCACGCCCCCCCGGACGGCGTTGGTCCCGATACGGGGCAGGTCCCGGAAACCGGAGATCTCGGCGTCCTCGGTCTTCTCGCCGTCGACGCAGACCGGGCAGTTCTTGTAGATGAGCTCGATCTCCTCGTTCGAGGGCAGGTACTGCAGATGCTGCTTCATCTTGTAGAGGGGGATCTCCTCCTTGAGCCGCTCCACCTCCTGGAATGTGGGCACGTACTTCCCGATCCCGAACTCCCGGCGGACGACATCGGCGATCAGCACGCTCATCGCCTGACCGGTACCGCCCGCCGCCCTGATCGGGCCGTTGAAGAAAACTGAAACATACTCGGTACCGTCCGCGTTGGTTCCGATCTTGACCGCCCCGATGCCTACGATGGGGGCAACCAGGATACCCTCGGTCAGCACCGAGAGACCGACCCTCACCGCCCGGTCGAGGGCCTCCTCTCGGGTCTTGGCCGGGAATTTGGCCACCTCCTTGGCGACCAGCAGGGAGACCTCCTCCCTGCTCTCGTGGGTGAGGCTGAGCTCCCGTATCCGCTCCGCCACACCTTCGACGTGCCAATCGGACAGCTGCTGCTCCACCCGGGCCGCCAGGTCCTCAGCCTGGGGGATCTCCACGAACGTTTCCGGGTCGTAGCCCCTGGTACGCGCCAGCTTCGCTATCTCATAACAACGGTCGTTCTCGCGGTACATGTCTTGGAAGTACCGTTTCATGTTGTCGCTGCAGGCGAGTTCCTTCATCCCGCATTCCCCGGAATAATGATGATCTTCACTCCAACGGTTCCATTGGAAGGGCCGCCGCCTCGGTGGACTTCAGGACCCTCACGATCTCGTCCTTCAGCTCGTCCAGGTTCTCCCCGGCCATGGCCGAGATCTTGATCCGGTCGCTGTTGGTGCGAACGAGGTCGACCTTGTTCTCGACCTCTATCATCGGGATGCCATCGAACGATTTCTTGATCGATTCCAGCAGGTGGAGCTGTTTCTCATACGTATAGCCGGACGTCTCGGAAGGGTCCAGCACGAAGACGATCACGTCGGCCAGGTGCTTCAGCGCCAGGACGGCCTGGAGCTCGATCTCGTTGCGGTCCTCGAGCGGCCGGTCCAGCAGCCCGGGGGTATCAATGATCTGAAACTTTCTCCATCCCTTCTCGAAATGTCCCACTCCGATACCCTGGGTGGTGAACGGGTAGGCGGCGATCTGCGGCTTGGCCGTGCTGATCTTGTCGACCAGTTGGCTCTTGCCGACGTTGGGGAAGCCGGCGATGACCACCGCGGGCATCGAGTTGTCGAAGTCCGGAACCTTGCGGAGCTCTTCGCGGGCATTCTGGAGGAACTTGAGGTCCTTGTCGATCCTCTGCATGATGGACGAGATCCGACCATAATACTGCTTGCGCTCGTTGTCCATCTCGTTCAGGTCTGTGGCCCGGTACACCTTTCCGTTGTACTCCCTTTGCAGCTCGCTGATCTTCTGCGCGGCCCATTCCAGCTTGGACAGCGCCTTCTTCAGCTCGTCCACCCCGATCAGGACGTTGATCAGTTCGGCCACGAACTCGTTCCGGTCGTTCAGCGAAGGGAACGCCCGGTTATACTTTATGAGAAGGGTAGAGATGATGTCGGCGGTGGCCATGATTCGGGCCGCAGACTTTCGGCGGATCATGTCGAACTTGGAATCTCCCTCCGCATCGATCTTTACCGCCCTGCGGAACGCCTTGTCAAGGATCTCATCAGCGTCCATTATGGTGGGTATCCTCTTTCGTAAGTTCAACACAAAGATTCCTAAAGCAAAGGGTGGTATTAATCTATCTCTCAATACAGTCCGGGAGGTGTATCCATATGGCGTTCGAGATCGATTGCGATATCAAGCTAAGGCGGGACGGAGAGGTCATAGTCGATCCACAACGTGCTCTGTTCCTGAAGATGATCGACGATACCCGGTCGCTCGACCAGGCGACGGAGGGGCTAGGGCTATCGATGGGCCAGGCCAAGATATGGCTGAATCTGATGGAGGCAGCGGTAGGATCGCCCATCGTTTCCTTCCGCCCCGACGGGGAGGTCATCCTGACCGAGGCCGGCAGGTCACTGCGGGCAGATTTCGAGACCAGGTCGGCAATGGCCAAGAGTCAGGTCCAGAACCTGTGGAAGAAGCCCTGGGTGACGACCGACTGCATCATGATGATCGAGGACCAGGTCGTCCTGATCAAGAGAGGCCGGGAACCGTTCAAGGGCAGGTATGCACTCCCCGGTGGTATCGTGGAGTACGGGGAGAGCGTCGAGGAGTGCGTGGTCCGGGAGATGGAAGAGGAGACCGGATTGAGGGCCAAGGTCCTGGACCTGGTGGGGGTCTATTCCGCGGGGAACAGGGACCCGCGGGGTCATTTCATCACCCTGGCCTTCAACCTGCAGCACGTTGGCGGCACCCTGCGGGGCGGCGATGATGCGGCCGAGGCGGCCCTTTTCCCCCTGGAAGACCTTCCGGAGATGGCGGCCGATCATTCCACGATACTTTCCGAGGCGCTGCTGAAACGGGACCGGTACCGGTCGAACACGGTGCAATGCGGTCCACGGGACCGGAAAAATGGGAGAACCAACCGGCAGACCGTTGCAGAACGTAGCTAAGGTCTAGTAGCAAATAATGTCATTCCCCTACGGATGGCAGGCATTACCGATATTATCATCAGCATCTTCAATCCGACCAATGTCGTGGGCGGGTTGATCTGCATATTCCTGTTGTTCTACATCGATGCCATCATCTTCCCTACGGTCCCGGAACTGTTCACCGTCGGCATTTTCGCCTCCCAGACCCAGATTTCGACCCCGGGGTTCGGCCTGCTCATCCTGGTGACGATCGCCATCTCCGAGGTGCTGGGATTCTGCACCTTGTACTATATCGTGAGAAAGGTCAAGGTCCCGAGGCTGATTCAGAGAGGGGTGGACAAGTTCCAGGCGTTCCTCATCTATCCCGATGAGCGGATGATCCTGGTGAACCGGGTCGCCCCGATCGTCCCATTCCTCGGGGCTTTCGCCTCTCTCTGCAACTGGAGCCTGAAGAAATCGCTGACCTACGTCCTCATCGGGGGAGTGATCAAGTACGGGCTCATACTGTTGGCCAGTGGTCTGTTCATCGAGTATTGGGGGGGACCGAACGCGACCATCGCGGTCCTGACCCTGGTCATAGGCGTCATAATCATATCCTTCGTTGCCTCATACTTCCGTAAGAAAAGATTGATCGGCCAGCGCGGGAAATGCGAAGTCCCCTGATCCTCCTTCCTCCAGGCCAGTGAAGGACGGGCACGGAAAAGTATTTCTAAAGCGGGACCACAATCAATCTCCAATGAAGCAGGACGAGTTGGACCGACTCATCCTACAGCTTTTGCAGAAGAACGGAAAGCTGACCAATGAGGAGATCGGCCGCATGCTCCAGCGTTCCCCTTCGACGATCCGTGATCGGATCAAGGGGATGGAGGAGGACCGGACCATCCTTGGATATTCGGCGATCGTGGATGAGAGAAGGGTAGGCATTCTAGCGGATGCTTACATTTCGGCGGAGATCGACCCGAAGAAAGAATCATCGGCACTGACCGGACTCCTGGAACTGCAGAGCGTATCGGAGATCCTCCATGTCACAGGCGACAGGCGGATCATGTTCCGCATCAAGGCGGCCGACGATAGGGATCTGCTCGCGATTCTGGACAAGAAGATACAGCCCCTCGGGTTCGAGAAGATGGAGATATCGTACGTCATGGACCATCTGATCTGTTATCCTGGGTTATGAGCGACGATCGATGACCGGCGGCTGGACGTTGGGTAACCATATCTTATGAATTGCCAAATCGACGAGGTCCCACAATGAGCGATGTGAGCCTGGACACCCCGGAACTGGCTCGTTTCTACGATCGGATCAGCGAGGCCCAATTCCGATCGGGTCTTTCGCTGATCGATAGGTTAGGGGTGAAAGGAGGAGAATCCGTCCTGGATGTCGGTTGTGGAACTGGACGATTGGCACTGAAGGTATCAGAGATGGTTGGCGCCGCCGGATCGGTGACTGGATTGGACCCCTCGCATCATCGGATCGAGATAGCGCAGGAAAAACTATCCATAACTCGAAGCAACATCCGTTTCATGATCGGGGAGGCGGAGGACCTCGATCGTTTTCCTCAAGCCTCCTTTGATGTAGTTTACTACTCTTCTGTCTTTCACTGGCTCTCCGACAGGACAAAGGCGCTCGAAGCGGCCCATCGGGTCCTTAAGCCGGGTGGAAGGGTCGGGATCACCACGCCATCACCCGACGGTTTTCCCCGGGAACTTCGGGCGATGATCCGAAAGATCCTGGCCGGCGCTCAATATGCCGTGCGCGAGCGAAGCGTCAAGGCTAAGAGCGTCCTGATCACAGCGGAAGAATTGGAGTCCCTTTTCGAAAATACCGGATTCACGCGTCTGAGGCTGGAGGTGGAGGAGAGAAGGTCATTCCATCAATCTGCCAGGGAGGTCATGGCGTTCTATGAGGCCAGCTCATTCGGCAACCTGCTGAGCTTCTTGCCGGAGGGCATGAGGGATCGCATCACCCGCGACATCATCGACGAGTTGGAGAAGAAGAGAACGGCTGACGGTATTGAGATCATATCAAGGACCATATTCGCAACGGCGGAGAAGGAATCATCCTAGGACAAGTTCATGTTCGGATAATATCATACAAGCCTAATATTTATTCTGAACGCAATATTACCGCACCGCTATGGCCGGTCGCCATGACCGATGGCCTGACCTTGTGAGCGATGATGATCTTCCGATTTTCCCGGCCGGTGGGATATCCATAATGGGTGCGATCCTGATCGTCGATGATCTCGAAGCTAATAAATATGACTAACAGTCATTTATGACCATAAGTCATTATTGACTAAAGGTCAAGGTGTTCGAATGAGTAGCGAAAACGTCAAAGGGACAACGGCCAAGGTAATCATCCTCGACGGGTCAAGGGCCGACGATCGGGAGGCTAGAATAGCGGCGGATTCACTACGCAAAGAGCTTCAACGGTCGGATGTGCGATTCTCCCATCATCTTCTCAGGGACATCGAGATAGCTCCCTGCGTTGGATGTCTGAAATGCTGGACAAAGACCCCTGGGGAATGTGTCATCGATGACGGACAGCGTTATATCTGCTCGGATATGGCCCGGTCCGATTGCCTGATACTGATCACCCCGATCACGTTCGGAGGCTATTCCAACCAACTGAAGAAAGGCATGGACCGCCTTATTCCGCTGCTTCTGCCGTTCTTCAGGAAATACCAGGGAGAGACCCATCACCCAGCCCGTTATGGAAGGGGGTGGGATCTGCTGGGCCTGGGAACGATATCTGCCCGCGACGAGGAAAAAGAAACATTGTTCAAGGAGATTGTGCACCGGAATTCTTTGAACATGCATTCTCAGAACTCGTCCAGTCTCATCCTGGTCAATGGATCCGGCGAGGCTGAGATCGACGGGAAAGTGGTCGCGGGATTGAAGCAGGTGATCGCATGAGCAAGGCGCTGCTGCTCGTTGGCAGCCCCGGAAACATGCGCTCCAACTCCAGCAAGGTCGGTCAGTACCTGATCGACCGCCTGGGCGACAAGGGCTGGAGCATCGACAAGGAATGCATCCATCAAGTGCTCGGGGACGAAAAGAGGCTGAGTTCGGTGCTGGATAGAATGGATGCTAGCGACCTGGTCGTTCTCTCCTTCCCCCTGTATGTCGATTCTCTACCCGCCCCGATGATCAGGTTCCTGGAGCTGGCCCATGATCACCGAGATAAAATGAGAGGAACCTCCCCGAGGTTGATGGCGGTGTGCCAATCGGGGTTTCCCGAATCGCATCACAACGACTCTGCCCTGAATGTCTGCTCAATCTTCGCCAAGGATGCCGGATTCCGGTGGGCCGGGGGATTGTCCGTGGGCGGTGGAGGGGCGATCGGCGGAAGGGACCTCCTGGAAGGAGGAGGCATGCTGCGGAATCTGAGGAACGCCCTGGACCTGACCGCGGACGCGTTGTTCGAGGGATCGGACGTCCCATCAGCCGCAAAGGAACTGACAAATAAGGGAATCGCCCCTCCGTGGATGTATAACTGGATAGTCAACCACAGGTGGAAACAGGAGGCTCGGGAAAACGGGGTCGATCCGAAAGCCAGGCCCCTCGAATGATCGCCGGGAAATGGTGCCGGGAGAATGAAATGGTGAGGGAAAAGATAGCGAACGACAGGAAGGTCCGAAAGAGGGCTGAGCGCGAGGACAGGATCCTGAAAGCAGCGGAAGAGCTGATCCTGACCAAAGGCTATGCCAGCACAACGATCGATGAGATCGCGGACAGGGCGGACGTGTCAAAGGGAGCGGTCTACCTTCACTATCGGACCAAGGACGACATCTACTTCAGCATCGTTTCCACCGCCCTGGAGATCATGAGGGACATGTTCCAGGACGCGGCCGAGGGGACGGAGAGTGGACTGGATAAGTTCCGGGCCATCGGCTATTCGTTCTATGAATACACAAAACGCTATCCATCATATTCTAACCTCATCTACGATGTCAATTCCCCCAAGCCCTGCCATTCCTTGGCCAGCGAAGGGAGATGCCAGTCCCTAAACGAGGAGATCGGGCGGATCATGGTGGTATCGATCGAAGCCGGGATGAAGGACGGTTCGATCAGGTCGGACGTAGACCCCATGGCCGCCGCGATCATCATCTCCTCATCGTTGCAGGGATTGTTGAGGACCGTTCTTTCGAACCGGGAATTTGTGAAAGCGATCGGTCTGGATGAGAAATATCTAGTGGATGTCTCGATCGACCTTTACGGACGGTCCCTCATGAACCCGGACCACTGTAGCGGTCAATAAGATGCAATAAAGTCTTAGTTCCCTCAAATTCAAATACACGGGGCACTGTATTTTATCCGTCTGGGGAAAAACCAGAATACCATATTTTGGTGGAATTCACATGGTCAAGAAAGGATTTGCGGGAAATATCGAAAAGGAAACGATAAAGAACAGCGATTTCCGCCGGGTGCTCTACACCGGCAAATTCAGTCAACTGGTGGTCATGAACCTGAAACCAGGAGAAGATATTGGAATGGAGGTCCACGATACCGTCGACCAGTTCTTCAGGTTCGAGGCGGGTGAAGGGATGGTCATCATCGACAAGGTCGAGCACAAGGTGCATGATGGAATGGCGGTCATCGTTCCATCTGGAGCATGGCACAACGTGGTCAACACCTCAAAGAAGGACGACCTCAGGCTTTATACGATATACTCCCCACCGGAACACATCGACCAGGTCGTTCGGCACACCAAGGCAGACGCGCTGGCTGAACCGGAAGAGTACGACGGGAAGCCGACCGAGTGAGCCGGGCGCCAGGAGACTGGCGTCAATTTCCATTATTTTTAATAAAAAATTAAATTGGAAGGCGTTTCACCTCAGAACGAGCATTGTCGCGGTCTGATTGATGTGTCCGATGTATTCTTCGCCGTAGGTGCTGAAACCGACCATCGGTACATTGTCAAAGACCTTGCCGTAAGCGTCCGCCTGCCCCTTCACATCCAGTTCCAATGTCCTTAGGATGCAGTTGAAGTTGATGATCCCGGATATATGGCCCAATGCCTTGGTCATCTCGCGCAACGCCTCCGATGTGTCCTTGACGATGTCCTTCGATTCGAGGACGGAAAGTTCGGTCCCCTTCTTGATGTTGCAATAGAACACGATCTTATCCTCGTCGAGACGCTGCGGGCTGCGGACGAACGGCTCACCGTCGATCACCACACCTACGGGATAACGCATGAAACCGTCAGAGACTTTTTCCGAGGGGTACCCGATGGCCGCCGCGTATGCCCTGGCGGCCGGCTGGCCGTTGAACTTGATGACCGTGCGGCTGACCTCATCGACATCCGTCGCTTTCAGCATCTTGCCGGTCTGGCTGAACGATTGGGTCTTGATGATATTGAATCCCTTGTCCAGCCTGATGATCGCCAGTATCGCGGCGTTGGTCCGACTCCTTCCGTTCGCGAAAACCCTGGTTTCCTTGAACTTCAGGTCGTCCCCGGCAGATCCTCCGATCCACGTAAGGTCCGAAAGGTTGCCGATCGAATCCATGATCCGTTCTTCGGCGGCTCTTAATCCATCAATGAGAATGACACCAGCATACTTTTGCATATCGAGGGCCGACATTTTCTTACCCATCTTCTTTTCAAATGCGGCGAACGCATTGGCCACGCCGTCCTTTGCCGCCAGATCGGGTATGACCTCGACCATGACCTGACTGACGAGCTGTTCGTCCATGGCCAGGGCCACAATGGAATCCTTCAGCATGCGGCCGGTTATCAGTTCACCCGCCGTGCTGCATCCGATGACCGTCGTTCCCGGAAATGCTGCCTCAAGCCCTTTCCCAATTGCATCCAGGTCATACTTTGTCGAGGCGAAGAAGGCGACCAGCTTGGGCTTCTTCCTGATTCCTCTCTTGATCTCCATCAAGGCCTCTTCCGCGCCGTTCTTCTGTGTGAAAATCGTCTCCATCATGTGATCACCTATAGGCTGATCCCCATCTCTATTGCGATCTCCTGTAACCGTGAGATGACGGCTGGATCGTCGGGGGATAAAGAATCGTACTCATCCGCGTTCACGCCTTTCAAGGCAAGTTTTGCATGCGTGGTCTTTCTTATCGTTTCGTTACCCTTGGACCTCTCCTGGACGATCCTGTCTATCATTTGCTTTACTCTTCCCGCTATGATCTCACCTTAACTATTACGATTCCCGATATAGATATAAAAAAACCTAGGATTTTGAAATCAAGGTTGATAGCATCGAAGCGGGCCTTTCCCCGTCTACTTTGAGCTGAATATTAATGTCTGGCTGTTCGGTCCGGTTACAGCTTGGAATCTCAGCAGCATGGTTGTCACTATAGCTGTCGGTCCACAGGTTCGTCCAATAGCGCGACCAGGTTCCTCGGGAATATCGAGAGGTCCAGACCGGAAACATCCAGTTTATCCATGATCTCCTCCGCGTCGTCGTTCTGGTAGTCTCCTTTCAACAGGTAGTCGGTCTCCTCCTCGGAAAAGATGCCGCCTTCTGTGAACGATCCCAGGTGCTCCCGGTTCATCGGGCATGCCTCCTGGCATCTCATACATCCGACGATGGCATGGTGGGCAGATCGCTTGATCCTGGGAGGGAACGCCCGTTCACTGGGCATCTCATTGTGGAAGGTCAGGCAACGGTCCGCCTCCATCAGGAACCGATCCTTCTTGATCGCTCCAGTAGGGCATGCCCGAAGGCATAGATCACAATCATCGCATTCCGGCATGACCTCTCGCTGCTGCCAGTGGTCCGTTTCCATGTCCCCGTCGGTGAAGAATGCGGTGAGCCGATGGAAGCTGCCGAAATCGCCGGCGTATGCGATGTTGTTCCTGCCGTACTTCGCCAGTCCTGTCCTGGTCGCAAGCGTCTTGTATGGCAATATCGCCTTGACTGACCCTGCATTCCGGCATCGCCCCTTCCAGTATCGATCTCACCTGCTTGTCGATGATGTTCGCCTGGGCGTACATGGGAGGGACGGTGCATCGATATTCCTTACCAGCATGGCAGAACGTCACCTTGGTGCCGGTCGTGGGGACGGCGACGATGATCAGAGAAAGGGCCGACGGCAATGAATCAGGGGGCCCGTACCGGTACTTCGCCAGATACATGTCGTAAAGTTCCTGGTCCAGCAGTCCCTCGTTCCGGAGTGACAGGATGTCAGATTCGACATCCCTGACCCGTTTTGTCGGAACTATCCTTCCCTTCAGGCCGGCCTTGTCTAGTCGATGCAGTACGTCCGCTGCCTTGGGATTCATCTGAAGAATGGGAGGGCAGGGACACGACTTATATTTACTGGCGGCATTGTCCGTCTGACAAGGGATAGTTTGGTCAAGGGGAATTCGTTGTCCGAGGAATTGAGCGTGGGTCGGAGGTGCCAGATATGGGACGGAGAGTACTCCACCAAAGGTGCCCTTTGGAAAGGTGCTCCCCGGCATTCGATCGACCTTCCGCCTGGATCGGTCGTGCTGGAGGCCGGGTGCGGCAGTGGCAAGACCATCTCAGGGATGAGCGGGGTGAGGGCAATAGGGATTGACATTTCCTCGGTGGCGCTGGACATATGCCGGGCCCGGTATTCATCGGAAGGGCAGGAATACGCCCTCGCCGATGCCGGGAACCTTCCCTTCAGGGACGGAAGTTTCGACGTGGTGATCTGCTTCCATATCCTGGAACACCTCTACCGAGGCGAAAGAGAGGAATCGGCCCGGGAATTGCTGCGGGTGCTCCGCCCTGGCGGGGAGGTCCGGTTCAAGGCCTTCTCCCGGGCTGACATGCGCTACGGGAAGGGGGCGGAGGTGGAGCCCGGTTCGTTCATCAGGGGGGCGGGCGTCCTTACGCATTATTTCCTGGCGGATGAGGTGCGGGCCCTCTTCTCCGGAACCCAAGAGACCTGGTTCGAGGAGATCAGGATCGAGAAGAAGATAATGGGTCAGGATGCGTTGCGGTCCCGGTTGAGCTTCGTCTTCAAAAAGCCCCAGGAATAACCGATGCAATAAGCTTATTAAGCCTCCTCCGAATCACACAGACAGAACAAGGCACAACGGGATAATGACCGAGACCAGACGTCCTGTCCGTTCGTTCGGGAGGCGTGTTCTACGGCCCGGTGTAGATTCAGGAGAGTACCGATTTGGCAGCAACGTCATCAAAGAAGAAGGAAACCAAGCCAGCAGTAAAGAAGCCGGCCCCCAAGAAGGCCGCCGCCAAGAAACCCGTGAAGAAGGTGGAGGAGAAGTCCGTGGCGGACGAGGTCATGGAGCAGGTCCAGGAGCATGAAGAGCACTGCGAGTGCTGCAGCGGTGAGGACTCGTCGGAAAAGAACGGGCCCCGGTCCTACGTGCTGCGCGACGTCTGGTATGAGAGCCTGAACGAGGTCATCGCAAAGGAGGAGATGCCAGAGGAGAACAAGCGCGAGATGCTCTTCCTTACGCTGAGCAACGCCATCCTCGACCTGGTCATGGACATCATCCCTTCGGACTACGCAAAGGTGGTCGCGGACAACATCGATGATTTCCTCGCCGTCACCGTGGTCAACAAGGAGAACAACATCGACCTGCTGGCGAAGTTCAAGGAGGACTTCGTGAAGGAGAAGGGAGACACGTTCGAGGACGACGAGCAGCTGCAGTCGGCGCTGGAGGAGTTCGAGGACAAATGGTGGAACTCCAAGCGCAAGGACCTCAAGGGCAAGACCCCCAACGAGACCCTGGAAGAGGCATCGAAGCGCTACGGCATCGACTGATCGGACGAACCCTTTCCGCAAATCCCTTTCCATTTTCTACCTGGCCCGCACGGACAATGCTTATTACTGGATTCACCAATGCACAGGCATCCATGTCGAGGGGCAAGAGGTCAAGCGTGGTGGCATCCGCTCCCGGGAAGGTCATCCTCCTGGGCGAGCATGCGGTGGTCTTCGGCCAACCGGCCATAGCGGTGGCTATCGACCACCGACTGCAGTGCACCGTCACCCCCGCCGATTCGTTCACCCTGAACGGCCATCCCTTGAGCGAGCGGACGCATGCCTACGTGAGCGCCGCCGCCACCGGTTTCTGGAGGGGCGGTCCGCTGGCCATCGAGACCACCTCGGAGTTCCCGTCCGGGTCCGGGTTGGGTTCATCCGCCGCTGTGTCGGTCGCCGCCCTGGGAGCGATCGAGTCCATGCAGGGAGAGCTGGACGCCAGGAAGGTGGCCCGGGACGCATTCGAGATCGAATCGCTGGTCCAGGGAAGGGCCAGCCCCATAGACACATCGACCAGCGCGCACGGGAGCGGCATCTTCGTCAACAAGGTGAAGGGTGACGATTTTATATGGGAGCTGGCCAAGGACATCAGGCACTGGGACATCCACCATTGCGACGTGCCGCAGCTCAGCCTGGTGGTCGGGTTCACCGGCATCTCCGCGGCCACCGGGCCATTGGTGGCCAAGGTGAAACGGTTCGCGGACAAGAGCAAGTTCGCACGGGAGATCATCGAGGAGATAGGCCAGCTGACCATTGAAGGACGGGAGGCACTGAGACGGAACGACCCGGTGAAGCTCGGTTCGCTGATGACCCGGGACCAGAAGCTGCTGGCGATACTGGGGGTGTCCTGCCAGGCTCTGGACGACCTGATCGAGGCGTCGCTGCCGCTCTCCTACGGGGCCAAGCTGACCGGTGCCGGTGGCGGGGGCAGCATGGTGGCACTGACCGACCGCCCGGACCAGGTGGCCGAAGAGATCAGGAGAAAGGGCGGCCATCCCATCAAGGTGAGGACCGGAGTGCCCGGTGTAAGGCTGGAAACACCAAGGGTAAGACAATAAAAAATGAAAGGTATTGGGAAAATCGTTTCAGATAAGGTCCTCGAATTCCTTGACCAGTTCCGGATGCTTGTCCTTGATGGCCTTGAGGATGTTGAAGACCGACATCTTGTCGACGCCCGCCGTCGAAAGGGTGTCGATGACGCTGTCGAGCGTCTTGTCCGACAGGGTCAGGAACTTCTCCTTTGCCATCCAGTTCCGGTACAGGCGCTCTTCCATGTCCTCGCGCCATCCACGTCGTACTCCAACAGCATCTTCTCGCTGTAGTCGTTGGCCTCGGCGCATTTGGCGAGGACCTTTCCGCCGATGAATCCGGTCATGCAACCGTTGGCGATGCCCCCGCCGGTGATCGGGTCGATGACCCGGGCCGCGTCCCCGACGATCATCAGGCCGTCCACCACCGTCTTTTCCAGCGGGGCCGATACCGAGACCGCTCCCGCGATCGCCTCCAGCGGCTGGCCGCAGTTGAGCCTGGGGTCATTTTTGATGAACTTGTCCAGGTAGGCCTTGACCTCGCCTGGTTTCTTGAGCTTGGAGAGCAGCACGCCGATACCGACGTTGGCGGTGTCGTCGCCCTTGGGGAAGACCCACACGTACCCGCCCGGGGCCGCCGAACCGAGGACGAACTCGCAGTAGTCCGGCTCGGTCTTCAGGTTGGTCATCCGGTACTGGAAGCAGGTGGTTATGTCCCCCTGCTTGAGCTTCGGTCTCCATCCCCGCCCATCTTGCCACCTGTGATTCATAACCGTCCGCGGCCACCACGCAGCCGGCGGTCAGTTTGAACGGCTCCCCGTTGTCGATGCCCTTGATGCCGATGACCTTGCCCTTGTCCATGATGACATCGGTGGCGCCGCACTTGAGCCTGATCTCCGTGCCAGCACGGGCCGCCTTGGCCGCTATGGCCTTGTCGAACAGATGCCTTTCCAGAACCATGCCCACCTCATCCCCGGCACTGCTCTCGTCGATGCGGAAAACGGAACCGTTCGGCGACACGATCTTGGCACCCGACGACCTCTGCTGCCACCCATCTCCGGTCGACCGGGATCTCCACGGCGTCCAGTCCTTTCTTGGATATGCCTTCGGCGCATCGCAAGGAGGCGCCGATCTCCTGGCGTTTCTCGATCATGAGCACGCGGGCGCCGCCCTTGGCGGCGTGCAGGGCGGTCATGGATCCAGCCGGTCCCGCTCCCACCACGATCACATCGTAATCCGTCTTCATGCCTTCGCCTCCAGCTGTAATGCCCCTACCGGACAGGTCTTCAAGCACAATCCGCAGCGGTTGCACTTCTCGTTGAAGGTTAGGACGACATCGTTGAGATATATGGCGTTCTGGGGGCAGGTGCCGACGCAGGCGCCACAATGCATGCACTTATCCATGTTGACTTTCATTTTATCAGATCTCCGTCATCCTGGCGTTCACACGTAATCGTTTCCCTTGGTCTTTTTCCATTCCTCGATCGGGACCGCGAACTTCTTCTCCACCTCATCGCGGTAGAGCGGTCCGCCGTTATAGGCACAGAACGGGATGATGCGGTTGTCCGGCGTCGCATAGTGGATGGAGCAGCGCTTCACCCTCTCTATGTCATAGTTGTAGCCGTCCTGGAAATGCATGCCACCCACGTACATCATGCCCCAGGAGAACTTGGCCAGGGACTGTTTCGAATCGTCTCCCAGCACCGATTGCAGAAGCTTCAGGAAGCTGGTGGTCGTGAGACCCTCCGGCATCTTGCTCTCGTCCAGGTGCCGTTTCAGCGCGTTCAGAGTCTTGATCTTCAGCGGGAACTTGATCTTGGCCTTCTCTGCCTTGATGGAGATCTCGTAGAGCTCTTTGAACAGGCCTTCCACATCGACGAATCTGGTCAATGGAACGACATTGCCGTCCTTGACGAACAGGTACGTCGCCAGTCCGCAGTGCGGATGGGTGGTGAAGGTGACCTTCTCCTCCCCCAGGAATGCCGAGGCCAGCGTCGAGATCGGGACGACCGACGGGACCGGGTACCAGTCATTCTTGGAGATCATTCCGGTCTGCTTCTCCAGGTCCTTGACCAGGTCGGGGAGGGTGTATCTGCCCTTCTCCCTCTCTTCCTTGCTGATACGTCCGGTGAACGCCACGGGCTGGAAGTTGATGCCCCGCACCACGTCCGAGTTCTTGAGCGCGAACTTGAAGATGTCGCCCACCTGGTCGTCATTGATGCCTTTGACGATGGTCGGGACCAGCACGATCGACGGCGGGTGTTCCAGTTTGCGCGCGTTCTCGATGACCTTGAGCTTAATCTCCAGCAGCTTCCTTCCCCTGGCCGCCATGTAGATGTCGTCATTGAGACCGTCGAACTGCAGATAGATGGTGTTCAGGCCGGCCTCGGCCGCATTTCCGGAAGAACTCCAGGTCCTCGGCGAACTTGATGCCGTTGGACGCCGCCTGAATCTGTGAGAAACCGAGCTCCTTCGCCTTTGCCAGCACCTCAAGGAACTTAGGGTAGATGGTCGGTTCTCCGCCGGAGAACTGGATGGCCGGGGTCTTGACCGGGCGCTGGGCCCGGAGGTTCTCCATCATCTTCACGATTACGTCGAAACCGGGCTCGACAACATAGCCGGCCTGGTTGGCGTTGGCGAAGCAGATCGGGCATTTGAGATTACATCGGTTGGTGAGGTCCACGATCGCCAGCGCAGTGTGGCTGGTGTGCAGCTGGCACAGGCCGCATTCGAACGGACACACCTTCGCGTTCGGGATGGCCGGGTTCGTCACGCCGGTGCCGTCGTAGGCAAACTTCTCTGCCTTGAGGTACATCTCCGCATCGGACCAATAGACGTCAGTGACCTTCCCGTGCTCCGGGCAGGTCTTTTCCATCATTACCTTCCCATCCGACTCGTACAGCGTGGCCGAAATGATCTTCTTGCATTCCGGGCAAAGAGAATCGGTCTTCTTGGGCAATCCCTTTTGCAATGAACTTTCTTTAGCGATCATGGAGGTCCCCGATTTATGCTCAGCGTACCGTGAAAAAGGATTTAATACTTATGTAGCTTGATTAGCTACAAATGATGCCATGAACCTGATGGACATTCTTAGGCTGGACCTCCGGGAATTGGAGACTGAATATAGGAAACTTGCGTCAGTCCTGGAGAAGTTGGGACTTTCCGACTATGAGGCCCGGGCATACGTGGCCCTAGTGGTCAAGAGCCATGCGACCGCCGATGAGCTGGCGGCCATATCGATGCTGCCGCGCACGTCGGTGTACAAGGCGCTCCGCACGCTTGAAAAGAAAAGATACGTGACGGCGACGGTGGGCCGCCCCACCACCTATCACCCGGTGGCCGTGGAGGAGATAAGGGCCCGCACTCTCATTGAACTGAACGAGATGTTCGATAAGCTGGCCTCGATCAAGGGAATGCTCAGTGAGATGGGGACCCCACAGTTGGTCTACACCATCATCGACAAGAAGAGGGTGATGGCCAAGATCGGGGACATGATCGAGTCCGCCAAACGGAGCATCATGGTCTCCTCTCCGGCGATCGCCGAGATAAGGAGCGCTCATGCCCAAAGATTCAAGGACGCGGTCAACCGGGGAGTAAAGATCGTGATGATCACCCTGCCCGGGGCCAAGGTGCCAGAATCGACCGAGGTGTATCGCAAGTCCGATCTGCTGGCCACCGACATCATAACCGACGGGGAGATGGCGATGATCGCCTCGCCGGACCTGGAGCTGTGCGGGTTCTCGGACAACCCGTTCATCGCCGAGCACTTGGAGAGGTTCATGCGCATGGCCATCGAAAAGGAAGAGCTGAACCGGAAAGAGCTGTAATCTGCATGTAGCTTTAGCCCTTATACCGGCGCCGGCCGGTGGCCAAGGCGATGAAAGCCAAGGTCACCATTTTCCGCGGAACGTCCCATGAGGGGACCTGCTCACTGATCGCATCACGGACGGGCCAGATGTCATTTGCGATTGCCGCGGTCCTGGTGCTCATAATATCCGGGGCCTCTGTCGCGGTCTACTCCCAGATGGGGGTCCGTGACCATCAGGCCTCGATGTCGCAGGAGACGCTTCTCGGGCTGGAACAGGCCTCCAGCAAGGCGGCCACCGAGGCCGAGAACACCGCCTACGCGATCGCGCTGGAAAAGGTGAAGGACGGCGTGCGGAACGAGACCGAGCTGATGTGCCGCTTCATCAGCTCATTGCAGAAGGACAGTGCCTCCCGTTATCCCTGCCTTTCCGGGCCATATTCGGTCAGGGTGAACACCAGCCACCTTACCCTGATGTTCCTGCGCCTGCCCGCCAGGGAACTCTATCCGGTGGTGGCGTTCGAATACCATGCATCGACATTGCCGGTTCCTCGGTCCCGGTATACTTTTCCTTGGCCGGGAACATGACCGTCAATGTCTCCGCCAGCAAAGATATCCTATCCAAGGTGGTCGATGTCGACCGCAGCATCCTGGTCCCTCTGCCATTCCTGAGAACCGTGCCGAGGCTTTCTCGTCCGCCTTCGGTGACGGCCTGACCGAGTTCGAGAAGATCGTCCGCTATGAACTGACCGCACTGGCCCAGCTGAGGGTGATCAACGGCTATGGGATGGGAAGCCGGGACGGTCTGAAGGGCACATCCTCCGTCATCACCGAGACGGACGTGGAGAACGCGGTGGATGTGGCCACCATGTTGCTGGAAAGGAAATATTTCCGGACCGTCGACCCGATGATGCTGGCCATCCTGAACTCGTCCGGCAGCGGCTCCGGTGCGGCCCATTCGCGGGTGATCTGACCGATGGCGGCGACCTTGATCCGGCCGATCTGTTCCTCAGCCTCTACGGGGCCGGCAGTTATGACCTGAGGCTGGTCCTGGCCCAAAGCCTGTGCGCCGCCTCGGACACTGATCGTGCTGCGCTGGTTGGACTATCTCGGCATCATCGACATCGTGGACGGGGTCGAGGATCTGGTCGAGAAGGGCGGCGCGCTCCTGTCGGACCTGATCGACAAATGCCTGGGCAAGGATATGATCCAGGACAAGGTCATCGCCTGGATCGAGCAGAGGATGTCGGATGCTGGCTACAGCGAAGGCCAATATCGGTTCGTTCACAGTTCCGCGGTCGACCTCAGCCTGGGGATACCGCCTCACGCTCTCACCCTGATCAATGATACTGGCCAATCGGTGCCGGTACAGGTTTCAGGAGATATCAGCCTGGATTTCCCCCGGGAGGACATCTTCTCCTCTCCGGAATGGAAACAGTTCTCCCTCCAGTACTCGGAGAGCACTCATAAGTTGGCCGATGAGCTCCAGTATTTCGTCAAGAGCGTGGCTCTGGGCATCGCCAGCGCCTCGGACATGCCGGTCGTGACATGTCATTGGACCCGAGGGACTCGCAGAATTACCTAGACCAGTTCACCTCTGCCCTGAACGCGGTCATCGCCGGACGCGGTTCCTGGTTCAGCCATGCCTTCAACGGTTCCTCCCTCAACGGGATCGCAGATGGAATGTCATCGGCGTTATTGGACTACCTGGATACCAATTGGGAAGAGATGTTCCACCGGGCCGCCAGCCTGAACGATTCGGTGATGAGCATAGCCGAGCGGTTGGTGGACGATGCCAGTTCCAGAACCCCATATATGGGGGGGACGTACTATGAGGAGAACGTCCAGAACGTCGCCGAGATTGCATCCTGAGCAGATCCGGGCTGGATATACCAGCGCCTGTGTTCCGGATTTGACCGGGAGATATCGCTGGTAAGGGGCTGTTCAACGCCACTTTCAGTGTGCCTAGCCCGGAACAGTCCAGACTATGCAGAGCGTCCGGATGCTCTCCCAGGGGCTGTTCGCGGTGGTCCCCGGGCTGGGGGCGATCATGGAACGTTTCTCGGCTGAAAATGGCTCAAGGACATGTCCGATTCCGAGATCATCCGCTCGGACCGGGTCGTCGTTGCAATTCCCTCGGACGAAGGATTTCAATGTCCAAGCAGAAGGAGGGCAGGTGTCCTGGCGGAGTCGCTCGCGCTCACGGTCGAACATCGGTCCGGGGGGTATATCCGATCTTCAGCATGGATATAATCCAACCCTACCAGTTCGACCGATCCTCGTCGTTTTACCCGAACCAGCATATGGTCGACATCGGCAATTGTTCCTGGACGCCTTACGCCAGCCAATGGAACATCTCACTGAAGGGCTCGATGTCCCTGGCACTGCGGTCCGCCATCTCCGATCCGCTGATCGAGCTGCTAAACGGATCGACCACCAAGGACAAGGTCTCTTTCGAATCGTCGTTCACTATATCCGTCCAGAGCGGTTGGGCACTGGCCGGCGTCGAGTACGTTCCGACCACCACCCTGATGGGGCGACATCGGAAAATGTTGCGATCGGTTTGGCAATGGATCGTGGACGGTGTCAAGGTCATATGCGACGGAGTTTCGAAGATATTCGACGTGCTGCAAGACCTGGTGGACAGGCTGATATCGTACTGCGCGGAGGTGGTCGAGTCACTTTCCTCCGTGATGCAGACCCTGATCTCGGTGGCACAGATTTCGTGACGGATGGCCTTGACCGGCCCGTGTCCAATGGGTGGCCGAGACCATCGCCGACCAGATCGGGACGGTCTCGCGGGACATGGACATATTCGGCTTGAAGTTCCGTATGGAGACCAACGTGGCGGACCTGGCATTGGGCTCCTCCAAGAGCCTGATAAAATGACCATGTGGACCGGGCTGCAGGGTAACACGATATCGGTTTCCACCCGGGTGTGCATGCTTCCCGACGGGCAGTTCACCCTGCTCTCGAACGCCACTCTGATAGGCGACGGACTGGAGGATGACGATGGTCCTCGACCCGTTCATGGACACGTTCGAGCACATGATCGAGATCGAGGGGATCATGGCCGAACAGCGTGGTGAAGTGGTGATGCCGGAGATCGTTCGCTATGACCAGATATCGGTGGCCCTCTCGGATGTCCCCGGATTCGGCCAACTGCTCTCGAACATCGTGCTGCCGATACCCGGTCTGAAAGGTTCGATCGATGCCGGGTTCACCTTCAAGTATGCCGAGCCCAGCATGCGACCATGCCATGATAAATGAGTACGAACAGAACCCCCGGGAACGGATGCAGGGCATGAGTGGGTGGAGTTGTTCAATCCGACCGCACGACGCGGTCAGCCTGTCGGGATGGACCATCGAGACGATGCACGGCATGCAGCGCTGCGATGACATGGGGGACGTGCTCTTGATGCCCCACAGCCCATCTGGTCTACACGTTCAGCAACAGGCGCTGGACAACCAGGGGGAGGGGAAGTTCCCGATAATGGAATCGGTGGTCCTGCGGGACAGCTCCGGGAAAGCGCGTCGATTCCACGCCCTGGACGGTGGACACTAAGAACGACGGGCGTACCTGGCAGCGTTCCTTCGACGGCTCGGACCGATGGGAGTTCCGCGCCGCCACCAAAGGCTCCGCCAATTCCCAATGGCGGTACGATCCGAGCACCTCCACCTCCTTGGTAAAGATGATCACCGATAGCCTGGTGCAGAGCCTCGACATGATGGTCGCGGCCGGGACCAGCGCCGAACGGGATCGCGATGACCATACGGGCCACCATCGACAATCTCCTGGAGCGCCTGGCGACTATGTGATCGACTCGATCATCGAGATCGGCGTCTACGTGGAGGTGTGCATCACCGACGAGGCCGGGGTGTCGGGAGGAGGTTTCCGCCTTTCATTGGCGGTGAGCAACGGGTTCGTCCGGGAAGCGCTGCAGTGGTTCGGGAACGCCATCGTCGAGGTCGATGAGGGACCTGCTCAACCCAATGGCGCCGTTGCGGTCCGCGCTCTCCATGGAACGGCTGTGCGAGAACACCTGGATAGGCCTCAGCGCATTCTGCAAGATAGGGCTTGCCGGACATCCTGGGAAAATCATCGGTCACGGTGAAGATGTCATCGGTCATCAAGGTCAATCTGGCGGCCGTGGGTGCCCTGCTGGGCCAAAACATGGGAAGGCCCCAGGTGATCTTTGGAGCGTTGATCTCGGGCATTCCGGCCTCGCTCCTTGACAACGCAAGCTCAGGGGCACGGGATCGGTGGTGGACGTGTGGCTGCTAAAGGCCACGGTGACCAGCACGGCGTAAAACCATTTTCCGTCACTTTCCTGGTACAACAAACTAGAAATCACCGATGTTGAATACTCTGAACATGCTGTTCGGATTGGCGAATGTGCCTCTGGCCACCGGGGACGCGGATTGGCTGAACACGGGCTGGGCCCTATTGTTCGTCATGGCGATGTTCGTGGTGTCTCTGTATGTATGGTCCTATGTGTCCAAGGCCTTCGACAAAATGGCGTCCAAGGAAGGCAAGTACCTGGACTCCGAGGTGGTCTATTTCCTGGACCGCATGGTAAAGACGGTCATCGTCATCATGCTGGCGTTCCTTTCCGGCTACGTTGCTTCACTGGTCTGGTCAGATTTCAAGGTCCAAGTATGGACGCCCTACCTCAACGTCATCATTGACGTGATCATCATCGCGATCATCATCCTGGTGGCCATGCTCATCGTGCACATCTTCCGGCGCATCGCGAAGACGGAACGGATGGCCAAAAGGGAGGTCACCGGTTTCGGACGGTCCACGAAGGAATTGACCAGCCTGGTGATGAGCTACGTCGTGTACCTGATCGCTGTCGCCCTGATGCTGATCATCATCATCACCCTGATCCCGACCCTTAACCCCTATCAGGCCGCCGCGGAGTTCCTGAACAAGAACGGCACGGTGGTGGGGACCATCATCGTGATCATCGTGGCGATCTTCCTGGTCATGCGCCTTATCGGCGAGGTCATGGAGGATTTCAAGTACCGTACCAAGAAGTTCAACCCCCAGGTCGTAGACCTTTTCCGAGCGGTCATTGGATACTCGTTGTGGACCATCGCCTTCCTCACCATCGTCTTCTCGATATTCTCACTGTTCAACCTAGCCGAGATAGGATTGATCCTGGTCATACTAATCATGTCGTTCATTCTGGTGGGGGTGAGCCTATCGTATTCCACCATCCGCAACATATTCGCGGGGCTGGCGATAATGGATTCCAGTCCGTTCGAGATCGGTGACCGGATCAACATCGGCGGCGAATTGGAGTGCGACGTGGTCCAGAAGAACCTGATGTTCACCGAGGTGAAGACCATGGAAGGCGATTTCGTGGACTTCCCGAACATCAAGATCATCGAGGGGAAGGTGTATAATTACTCCCGTTCGGTGGTGCATGCCATAACGGTGCGCCTGGAGGTGGATTTCTCCATATCCCACACCGACGTTGAGAAATTGATCCGGGATGCGGTGGGCAAGGTCCAGGGAATAATCAAGGACCAGGCCGCCGATGTCATCGCCATTGGGATCGAGAAGAGCACGATCCAGTACGAAGTGAGGGCGCACATCGAGGACAGCCTCAAGGCGAGGCAGCTGAGGTCCGAGCTGATATTCCGTATCCAGGACGCCTTCCACGCCGCAGGCCATGAGGTGCTGTTCGAATGATCAGTCCTTCATCAATTCGAACTGGTAGAACTCTTCGAAGCTCCAGCTTTCCAGGGAAGTGAAGCCGGAGAATATCGCCTCGACGTCGTCGATGTCGATCCTCTCGTCCATCGGCGGTCCGAAGCTGGTCTTTCTTTTCTGGAAATCGACCAAGGAGACTCGACCCCCTTCTTTTAGGACCCTGCCGATCTCGAGTACCAACCGGTCCCGGTCCTCGAACTCATGGAGGACGTTGACCACAAATATGCGGTCCACGGAGCCGTCAGCAAAAGGCAGCTCCGGCAGCTCCCCGATCACCGGCCAGATATTGCCAGTATCCCCTGTTTCTAAGGATTCTTCCAAAGCAATCGAGCATCTCCCGCTGTGAGTCCAAGGCGATCACCACCCCGACCTCCCGCGAGAGCGGGATTGAGATGTAGCCAGTTCCCGCTCCGAGATCCGCGCAGATCTCACCCTGGTTAGGGCGAGGCCCGTTCCAATATTTCCTCTGCTGGCTGAACCTCTTTCCTGTGCAGTCCCTTGAGCATCTGACAATTTCCAGCCTCGAACTGGTGCGCCATGTATCAGACAACGGACTCGGGTTTATTAAACCAGCCGTCAGGTCCTTCGTGCGAAGGACTGGCATGGACATTCCCGACTTGTTGAGGAGAGATATTAATTATAGTGGGTCACTATTCCAAACAAGGTGAATCATTTGGCAAAGGAAGATGAGAACATGGAACTCTCGTTCCCTGAGATATTCGATATTCTGGACTGCTCGATGGAAGACATGCTCGACGTTCTTTCCCAAGCAATAGACATGCTGGAAGAGGGCAAGGGCGAGGACGCACTAGAGGTCCTGAAGGCGCTAGAGGAGGACATGTTCGATTTCCTCGGGTACGTCGATGAGGGCGAGGCAGAAGGATGCGGATGCGAGGTCGAAGAGGTCGAGGTCGTGGAAGAGAAGCCGAAGAAGGCAGCCAAGCCAGCCGCAAAGCCTCCAGCAAAACCTGCTCGGCAAAACCAGCCGCAAAGCCAGCTGGGAAGAAGGCAAAGGGCAAGAAGTAATCGCTTCTCCCAAACATTTTCCATTTCCCAACCCTTTTTTACGTTCATTTTTATTGATATCAGCCGTCCAGACAGTCTGGTCGAGATCTTTTCTTTCCAACCTAGTATCAACATCGACGAATTGAAGCACGACGATCATTTCTTGAACCCTCTGCTATCAAATCATTAATTGAAACAACCGGTGTCTGGTCATTGTCCCTTCATGAGCTTTGGACAGAGATCGATCCCGATATGAATGCCACGAGCGATTGGAAAATGTCTGCCAGCGATTCAAAATAGAAAAGGAAAAAGCGTTTGGCACTCACTCGATGAACTCCTGCCCCTGCATGTACTTTCGCAGCACATGTGGGATCACGATCGTCCCATCCTTCTGTTGGTTGTTTTCCAACACGGAGACCATGGTGCGCGGCAGCGCCACACCCGAGCCGTTCAGGGTGTGCACGAACTCGCTCTTGAGATGGGGTTCGGGACGGAACTTGATCCTTGCTCGGCGGGCCTGGAAGTCGGTGAAGCAGCTGCATGACGAGCATTCCAGCCACTTCTGCGTTCCCGGCGGCGTGGGATTCGATGTCGTAGGTCTTGGCGGAGGCGAAACCCATGTCGCCGGTGCACAGCAACAGCACACGGTAAGGCAGATCCAATCCGGCCAGGACCGCCTCGGCGTCGGCCAACAGGGTCTCCAGCTGGGCGTACGATCCTTCAGGATGGACGAACTTGACCAGTTCGACCTTGTTGAACTCGTGCACCCGGATGATCCCCTTCATCTCGGCGTGGCGGCCGGCCTCCCGTCTGAATGAGGGCAGGTAGGCGGTGTAGAATATGGGTAGTTGGTCCTTCTCCAGGATCTCGTCCTGATGAAGGTTGGTCACTGGAACCTCGGCGGTCGGGTTGAGCCAGAGGTCATCCCTCTCGCACCAGTACATGTCGTCTGCCATCTTCGGATACTGGCCGGTTCCGACCACCGCGGCCCGGTTGATGACCACCGGCGGGAATATCTCCTTGTATCCCTGCCCATGGTGCAGGTCCAGCATGTAATTGATCAGCGCCCTTTCCAGCCGGGCGCCGTCCCCTTTGAGCACGTAGAAGCCGCTCCCGGCGATCTTCGTGCCCCGGTTGAAGTCGATGATGTCCAGGTCCTCGCCGATCTGGATATGGTCCTTGATGGTGAAGTCGAAGGTGCGTTCCTTGCCATGCGACCGCACACAGCAATTGTTGTCATAGCAGCCGCCGACCGGCACCGTGGCGTCCGGTATGTTGGGGATGAGCAGCACCACTTCGTTGCGGGCGTTCTCCAGCTCGGCGACCTTGGCATCGATCTGGTTGATGCGGGTCGCCACCTCCTTCATCTCCGAGACGAGATTGTTCTTCTCCTCTCCCTTGAGCTTCGGGATCTGGTGGGACGCCTCGTTCCGCTTCCTCTTCAGCTGGTTGGACTCATCTACCAGCCTTCTCCATTCCATGTCAATCTCCAGGAACCGGTTGAGCAACTCCTCTGGATAGTTCCTGTTCTTCAGCATCTCCCTTATTCTTTCGGGATTGTCCCTGATGACTGATACGTCCAACATCTGAATCCTTCCTAAAGGTCTATGTAACCCTTGCCGTTGAGGAAATCCTGCTGGGTCAGCAGGATGATCGAACCACGAACATCCACCAGTACGGCGTCCGAGCGTTCCGATATCTCCTTCGCGATGGCATCCTTCTCATCTCCGGAAGCGGGCAGAATTCTGATCTTCACGACCTTCCTGGTCTTGACCTGGAGTTTCACTTCCTCGATCAGGCTGTCGGTGATCCCGTCCTTGCCGACGTGAATGGTCGGCTTGAGGTCCGCGCCTATACGCTTTATTTCTTTAATGGTGCGCTTGGGCATCGCTTGGTCTCCTTCTTCTCTTGAATGTATGGCATTCGCCTTATATGATTGCAACCGAGGCAATGGACGACTATACGCTGGTTGCGTAGGCGGATACGGCAATTGCGTCCAGGTATGAGGGGTAGATAGCACTCCTTGCACCAAAGCTCGTTCCTCGGCATCGACACGTTCGAACGCATGGCGATCTTCCTCGCGAGCTCGACATACCTTCTGCCCCGTGGGACGTTTCCGTTGATCGCCGCGATGCGGGCCAGGGACATCAGGATCGTCATGCGCCTCTTCGCGATCCCTTTTACTTCCTTGTTACTTATGCGTCTCTTGGCCAATACAATACATCCAATCGCCTCGAAAGTGTACTCCCGTCAAATAGGTTTCTCCTCTAAACGGATCATTTCCGCAACAGGATGATGCTCCTTGGATACAGCCCGTGACTTTCATAGAACGGCAGAACCTCCTCGTTCCCCCATACCACCGATGTTCGGACCTCCTTGATATCGTGCTCATCGATCCAATCCAACGCTCCTTTGATCAATTTTCCTCCCACTCCGTTGTTCCGGTACCCTTCGGCGACGTAGATGGAGTCTATCTCCGCGGTGCCATTAAGGCCCACGGTGGAGACGCAGTACGCCACATCCTGATGCTCGGGGGTCTCCGCCAGGCTAACGATCTGGACCAGCATATGGCCTCCGAGTGACTTTTCCAGCAGGCCCAATCTCCTCGATTCGAACTCCATCTCCTGGACCACTTCCGAAAAATGTTCGGACCGCGTGGAATGCAGGTACCTGAGCTCGCACCAAAGCGGTTCGATACGGGGGAGAAGGTCGGCCCCTCCTATTGTCAGAATGGTCTCCATGGGACTTGATTCGCAGCCGCAAAGATAATGATGTTGTGATGCTTCTTGCGCCCCATGAACATGCTTGGCCTGCTCCAGAAACGGAAGGCTGTGGTGTGCTGGCACGTTCCCATTCCATCAATCTTATATAGGAAAACACTAATCTAGCCTTCCCGTCGTTATAACTGTATTTAGGTGATTAATCATGGCACGCAAGCCCGGAAGGATGTACCGTCAGATAAGAGGTCAGGCATACTGTCGCAGGGAATACATGGGTGGAGTCCCTGCCAACCGTATCAATACCTATGACTTGGGAGTCCCGAACGGTGACTTCGCAGTAACCATTGAACTGAAGGCCAAGGAACCCTGCCAGATCAGGCACACGTCTCTTGAGGCGGCCCGTATTTCGGCAAACAGGCAACTGGCCAAGAACGCCGGCGCGAGCGGCTACCACTTGAAGATAAGGCCGTACCCGCATCACGTGCTCCGCGAGAACAAGCTCGCTACCGGGGCAGGCGCGGACCGTGTCTCGAGCGGCATGAGGGCGGCATTCGGAAAGGCGGTCGGTACCGCCGCCCGGGTCCAAGCCGGCGACATCCTGATGATCGTCAGGGTCCCAGTGGCCTCGCTCACCTTCGCCAAGGATGCACTGTGGAGCGCTTCGATCAAGCTGCCCACCCCGACATACATGCACATTGTGCAGAATGGCGAGATCATCCACTAAACTTTTTAATGGGTGCTTCTCTTTCTTGAGCGGGAGCGCCTATGTACGATTTTCATTTTGACGATATCGCCAAGTTCGTGACCCGAAAGGGCGCCAGGTCGGTCGTTCTCCAGATGCCCGAAGGCCTGAAGGTCTATGCGCAGAAGATCTCTTCGGAGATCGAGTCCAGGACGGCGGCCAGATGTCTGATCCTGGGAGACCCGTGCTACGGGGCCTGCGATGTCTACTCCGACTACCGCAACCTGGGCGACGTCCTGGTCCATATCGGTCACGCCGAGATCCCGTCCATGAACGTCGGCGACCGGGTCCTCTTCATCGAAGTGGGATTCGATTTCAACGTGACCGACCTGCTGGAGAAGGCGGGGCCGATGCTCAAGGACCGCATCGGTCTCTTCACCACCATACAGCACTTGAGGCAGGTCCCGGAGGCGACGCGTTGGCTGATTGACCAAGGCAAGACGGTCAAGATCGGAATGGGAGATAGCCGCCTCAACCGGGAAGGGCAGGTGCTGGGCTGCAACGTCACCGCAGCGACCAACATCGACCACGAGGTGGAACAGTACATCTACATCGGCAGCGGGGACTTTCATCCGCTGGAGGTCGCCATCGAGACCAACAAGCAGGTCATCGTTCTCGATCCGGTCATGAACGAAGTGCGAGAGCTGGAAGGGCTGAAGGAGAAGATCCTGCGGCAGCGCCATGGGGCGATAGCACGTTGCCATGACGCTAAGGAATTCATCATCATCGTCTCCTCAAAGTTGGGACAGAACCGCATGTCGATGGCTTTGGATATAAGCGACAAGCTCCGGGCAAGGGGGATGGTCTCGAACATCGTCATCATGAACGAGGTGCGGCCCGACTATCTTCTGCCGTACCGGGCTGATGTCTATGTTTCGACGGCCTGTCCCCGGTTGGCCATCGACGATTATCTCCGCTATCCGAAACCGATCATAACGCCGTTGGAGCTGGAGATCGTCCTAGGCGAAAGGTCCTGGGAGCAGTACCGGATGGACACCATCCTGGGATGAGCGATCCCTGGCCTCATGCGAACATACGGGCGGGTGCTGTGCACACCACCAAAATAATCGAATAGTGCCAGGTGCATCGGCCTTTGTCATGGTCAATCCCGAGCTCATTTTTAAGATCGCCAAGAGCACCGAGAGAAGGATCGGCATAGGAGTGGGCTCCAACGAGGAGAACGTCGAATCTAGCGTCACCATTGCGAACGCGAGCAAGTACGGCGTGACCTCCATCTTCGACGATGCCGAGGAGCTCGTGACGGCTCTCAAGAGGGGGAGATCCACGCGGCGGTGAGGGGAACGCTGGACTCCAAGGACGCAATGTCCGCCATCAAGAACGCGTTCGGCCTGGACCATGTGCTCCGGGTCGCGTTGATGCAGCCCCGGGGAGGTTCCATATTCTTCCTGGCGCCGGTCGGTGTGGACGAGGGATGGACCGTCGCTCAAAAGGTCGAGATCATGCAGTTGGGATCCAAGATGATCCGAAAGATGGGGGTCAGCCCGACCATCGGGGTGATGTCCGGGGGCAGGGTCTCCGACAAGGGCAGATCGCCGCAGGTGGACCGTTCCATCGATGACGCTGAGGAGGTGGCCAGGATCGGTAAGGCACAGGGACTTGAGGTCGTGCACTGCGAGATCCTGATCGAAGAGGCGATCAAGAACCGAAACTTCCTGATAGCGCCGGACGGCATATCCGGCAACCTGATCTTCCGGACCATGCATCTGGTCGACGGCGGCAGATCGATGGGAGCTCCCATCGTCAACCTGGACAAAGTTTTCATTGACACCTCCCGGGCAAAGGTGTCGTTCGTCGACTCCATAGCGCTGGCCTCTGCTCTTCTGGGGGACCCGACGGCGGCGCGCGGACATCCAGGCGGCCACCCGGGCGGACATCCAGGAGGGCAGTCCAATGGGCATCCCGGCGGCCATCCGCCGGCAAGAAAAGGATAATAGGCAAGGAGGGGATAGAGAATGGATAATATGCGTCTCGAGATAGATGGGGAGCACGCCGGGGTCAAGTTCTCCGCCTGCCATTTCATCGCCGGGCACGAGAAGTGCGGCCGGCTCCATGGCCATTCGTACGTGGTCAGCATCAAGCTGCACGGCACGATCGGCGAGCACGGAATGATCATGGACTTCGTCCCGCTGAAGAAAGCCCTGCGGGAAATAGCGGATGACCTGGACCACCGCATCCTGATTCCGGCGAACTCCAAGAGGATCACCGTCGACGTGGGCGATGAGATCACCGTCAAGGCGGACCACAAGAGATACGTGTTCCCGGCCGAGGACGTGGTCCTTCTGGACACGGACGAGTCCAGCGCCGAAGAACTGTCCCGGCTGTTCCTGCTGAGACTGTTGGAACAGGTCATTTTCCCGGAGAACGTCTCCCGGCTCGAGGTCGGCATCGACGAGGAACTGGGGCAGAGCGCCTGGGCCATCCACGATTTCCGGTGATCAAATGAAAGCTGTCTCATTGCTGTCCGGAGGGCTGGATTCCACGGTCACCCTGGCCTACGCCATCTCGCAGGGATTCGATGTGGTGCCCCTGACCATCAGGTACGGGCAGAGGCACGTGCGGGAGCTGGACTCGGCCAGGGCGGTGGTCAAGCATTACGGGCTGAAGGACCACATCGTCATGGACCTTGACCTCAGCAGTTTCCGGAGCGCCTTGACCAGGAGGGACATCGCCGTTCCTGAAAGGAACTCCACCGCGGACATCGGCGCGGACATCCCGATCACCTACGTCCCGGCCAGGAACATCATCTTCCTTAGCATAGCGGCCGGTCTGGCCGAGAGCGTGGACGCGGACCGCATATTCATCGGGGCCAATGCCATCGACTACTCCGGATATCCTGACTGCCGGCCCGAGTTCTTCCGGGCGTTCGAGACGGTCCTGAAGGTCGGCACGAAGGCGGGCGTCGAGGGCGAGCCGATAATGATAGAACATCCCATTCTTCGCTCCACCAAGGCCGAAATTGTCCGTCTGGGCAAGAAGCTGGATGCGCCCATGCACCTAACCTGGAGCTGTTACCAGGGCGGCGACAAGGCCTGCGGCAAGTGCGATTCCTGTCTCATCAGGCTTAAGGGGTTCGAGGACGCGGGATCCAAGGACGAGATCGAATACGAGTGATTTTCCATGAAAGTATGCGAGATTTTCCGGTCACTCCAGGGCGAAGGCACATTGATAGGCACCCCGACCGTGTTCGTGCGAACGGTCGGCTGCAACCTGGAATGCGCGTGGTGCGACACCCCCTACTCCAAGAAGGGCGGGGACGAGATGAGCGTCTCGGAGATACTGGCCAAGGTCAAGGATTACGAGACCCACTTTGTGTGCGTGACGGGAGGGGAACCGCTCTACCAGGAGGGGTCGGTGAAGCTGATCGACGAACTGCTCAAGGCCGGCTACCATGTCACCGTGGAGACCAACGGGTCGATCTCGCTGGAGGACCTGCCCTGCTCCATGAACATGATGATCAGCATGGACCTAAAATGTCCCTCGTCCAACATGCACGAGCAGATGGACCTGACCAATCTGGAGCTGCTTTCCCCGATCGATCAATTGAAGTTCGTGGTGGCCAACCGCGAGGACATGATGTATGCGGCCAGGATCCTCAAGGACCACAAGATCGAATGCAACGTCATATTCACCCCCGTCGGTGGACTGGCTCTCGAACCGGTCGCCGATTTCGTGTTGAAGAAGAAGCTGAACGTTAGGGTCCTGCCCCAGCTGCACAAGCTGATCTGGGGCGACAAGAGGGCGGTCTGAGGAAGGCCCAATGGTTCGATTCGGAGCGCCAGAGACACACGCCGTAACAAGCGGTTCGGATATCGAACTCAGATCTGCGTCCATCCCATGAAAACCGGCCTTAGCCACGCTCGATCCGGGTGGCCATCTCTTAGCTGACAAGAATTAAATATGATACGAAAGTTACCTTTTATCCAGTAAGGTAGGAACAGTAATGAGCGCTATCCACAACAGTATTTACTGTCTTTTGCGTCTCTAGTGCGACCCATTGCTGCGACCCAAACCTTCAGAGGTGGTTATAATGGACGACCTTCGAACGAACGATAGTCAGGACTCGGAACAAATCGCGGATTACCGGAACAGCATCTATACCAGCCAGTTCAACAGCTTTGCCCTGTCCGGTTCGTTGCCGAAGAAGGTCCTGATATTCGATACCACCCTCCGGGACGGGGAACAGACCCCGGGCATCGCCTTCTCGGTCGATGACAAGGTGAGGATCGCGGCCGCCCTGAGCGACCTGGGCGTCGATGTCATCGAGGCGGGATTCCCGATCACCTCGGCGGGTGAAAGGGAGGCCATCAGGAAGATCGTGGCACTCGACCTCAAGGCCCGGGTGTGCGGCCTGGCCAGATCGACCAAGGCCGATATCGACTCGGTTCTGGACTGCGGGCTTGACTACGTGCACACGTTCATCGCCACCTCGGACATCCATCTCAAGCACAAGCTCAAGATGACCCGGGAGCAGGTACTGGCCAAGGCGGTGGAGACGGTGGAGTACGCCAAGTCCCACGGTCTCACCGTCGAGATGTCCTGCGAGGACGGGACCAGGACCGACATCGGGTTCCTCAGGCAGATGCATACCGCCGTCCAGGACGCTGGTGTGGACAAGATCAACCTGCCGGACACGGTAGGCACGATGTCCCCGGCGGCGATGGAGTATCTGGTCGGAGAAGTGATGAAGTTCACCAGGGTACCCCTGGCGATCCACTGCCATAATGACTTCGGACTGGCAGTGGCGAACTCCCTGGCAGCGGTGCGGCAAGGGGCCAGCCAGGTCCACGTCTGCATCAACGGTCTGGGCGAGCGGGCGGGCAACGCGGCGCTGGAGGAGGTCGTCCTGGGCCTCATGGCGTTCTACCAAGTCCCCACCAACGTGGACACCAAGCGCATCGGCTACACGTCCAAACTGGTCTCCCGGATCACCGGCGTTCCGATCCCGGACAACAAGCCCATCGTGGGGAACCACGCCTTCGCGCACGAGTCCGGGATACACGTTCACGGGGTGCTCAAGGACCCCTCCACCTACGAGGCGTTCCGTCCGGAGCTGGTCGGGATGCAGCGCACCATCGTCCTGGGAAAGCACAGCGGGGCGCATTCGATCAAGCAGAAGCTCAACGAGTACGGCATCGACATCACGGACGAACAGGTGGCCGAGGTCGTTGAAAAGGTCAAGAAACTGGCGGAGAGCGGAAAGAACGTGGACGACGCGGAACTGGTGGCGCTGGCCTCGCACATCCTCGGAAAGTCGGCAAGGGAAGAGCACAAGATAAAGCTCAAGGAGTTCACCGTGCTTACCGGGATGAACATCACGCCCACATCGACGGTGGTGATCGACATCGACGGGGACATACGCAGGAGCTCCAACATCGGCATCGGGCCGGTGGATGCGGCCCTGAACGCCATAAAGAGCGCGGTCAGCGACAAACTGACCCTGGTCGAATACCGTCTCAGCGCCATCACTGGGGGGAGTGATTCCCTGTGCGAGGTCATGGTGAAGCTGAGGATGAACGGGGAGGGCAGCGTCATGTCCATCGGCAAGAGCATCGGCACAGACATCGTACTGACATCGGTCGAGGCCACCATGGAGGCCATCGACCGGCTTTATGCCCGAAAGGGCGCATAATGGAGGTTAGCAAATGAGCGATAAGGATCCGAAGACCATTTCAGAGAAGATAATGTCCTTGAAGTCCGGCATGGACGCCCACGCCGGCGAGATCGTTGTGGCGGAGGTGGACTTCGTCATGGTGAACGACGTGACCGGCCCGCTGGCCTTCCAGGAGTTCGAAGGACTGGGCTGCGAACCGATAAGGGAGAAGATCGTCCTGATACCGGACCACTTCGTGCCCAACAAGGACATCGCATCGGCCCAACAGGCCAAGGAGATGCGCGAGTTCGCCAAGCGGTGGAAGATCGACAACTATTACGAGGTCGGACGAGGGGGCGTGTGCCATCAGGTGATGGTGGACGAAGGGTTCGCCGCCCCCGGCCGTTTGATCGTGGGCGCCGATTCGCACACCTGCACCTACGGGGCGCTCAACTGCTTCTCCACCGGCGTGGGGTCGAGCGAGGCGGCGGCGGTGTTCGCCACCGGCAAGCTCTGGTTCCGGGTGCCGGAATCGGTGCACATCCTGCTCAAGGGACGGTTCAACAAGTATGTCGGAGGGAAGGACCTGATCCTCAAGATCATATCCGACATCGGCGTGGACGGCGCCACGTACAAGACGTTGGAGTTCGGCGGCTCCGGGATCTCCGCGGTCAGCGTATCGGACCGGATGACCATCTGCAACATGGCCATCGAGGCGGGGGGAAAGGCCGGCATCTTCCCCTGCGATTCGGCCACCATCGCCTTCATGAAGGCATCCCGCCGGGAAGGGTTCAAGGCGGTGTACGCCGACGACGGCGCCAAATACTCCCAGACACTGGAGTATGACCTGTCGAAACTCGAACCGATGGTCGCCCTCCCCCACCTGCCCTCCAACGGGCGGATGGTGAAGGACGTCGACGTGGAGATCGACCAGGCCTTCCTCGGATCGTGCACAAACGGCAGGATCGAGGACCTGAGGATCGCGGCGGAGATCATGAAGGGTAAGCAGGTCAAGGACGGTGTCCGGATGATTGTCGTCCCGGCCAGCGTCAAGGTTTTCAAACAGGCGATGGAAGAGGGATTGCTGAAGGTGTTCGTGGACGCTGGCGCGTTCGTCTCCGGACCGACCTGTGCGGCCTGCCTGGGGGGTCACATGGGGGTGCTGGCGAAGGGGGAGAGGTGCGTCAGCACCACCAACCGCAACTTCATCGGCCGCATGGGACACAAGGAGTCGGAAGTCTATCTGGCCGGACCGGCAGTGGTGGCCGCCAGCGCACTGACGGGGAAGATATCGCTGCCCTCCGACGTCAAGGATGAGTGATCAACATGCAGAAAATCAAAGGTAGGGTCTGGCTGTTCGGCGATCACGTCGACACCGACCAGATAATCCCGGCGGAACGCCTCACCAGCGACAACAACGACAAGCTGGGAACGTTCGCCTTCGAGAAGGTGAGGCCGGGCATGGCGGCCAAGGTGAGGAAGGGCGATGTGATCGTTGCCGGACGTAACTTTGGCAGCGGGTCCAGCCGTGAGCATGCTCCCCGGGCCCTGCTCCAGATAGGGATATCATGCGTCGTGGCCGAGGGCTACGCCAGGATATTCTACCGGAATTCGATCAACGTCGGTCTGCTCCCGGTCCAGTGCAAGATAGAGGCCGCGGAGGGGGATATCCTCTCGGTCGATTTCGACCAAGGGACGATCAGGAACGAGACCCAGAAGAAGGAGTGGAAGTTCGATCCGTTCCCGCCGTTCGTGCAGGACCTGATCGAGAAAGGCGGCCTGATGGCCAAGATCAAGGAGGAAAAGAGATGTTCAAAGTAGCCGTCCTGCCCGGAGATGGCATCGGACCAGAGGTAGTGAACGAGGGAATGAAGGTGCTCAGGAAACTGTCCGAGAACTACTCGGTGCAGTTCGACTTCCAGGAGATGGACATCAACTCCGAGCGGTACCTGCGCACCGGTAAACTGCTCACCGCCGAGGACGTGGAGCAGCTGAAGAAGTTCGACACCATCTACCTCGGCGCGGTCGGCGACGACCGGGTAAAGCCAGGCGTGCTGGAGAAAGGCATACTCCTGGCGCTGCGCTTCCAGTTCGACCAGTTCATCAATCACCGCCCGGCGCCCATGTGGAAACCGTTCGGGCGGCTGAAGAGGGACATGGATTTCAACATCGATGTGTTCCGGGAGAACACCGAGGATTACTACGTCGGGGCCGGCGGAAGGGTCCATGATGGCCACGGCAAGTTGAGCCTGCAGATCAAGAGGAACCTCTACGACATGAAGGTGCAGCTTCAGGCGGACGCGGACGCCAAGGACGAGTTCGCCTTCGAGATCGGCATGATGTCGCGCAAGAACATCGAGAGGTTCGCCGACTTCTCACTGACGTATGCCAAGATGATCGGGGAAAAGAAGATCACGGTCATCGACAAGGCGAACGTCTGCAGCAACATCTATGGGCTGTGGAGGGACGTCTGGTCCGAGAAATGCAAGCAGGCGAACGTGGAACTGAGCTACATGTACGTCGATGCCATGACCATGGCGCTGGTGAAGAACCCGGACAAGTTCCGGGTGATAGCCGCGCCCAACATGTTCGGGGACATCATCACCGATCTGCTCGCGGAGGTGACCGGCGGATTGGGCCTGGCACCTGGCGGCAACATCAACCCCAAGGGCATATCCATGTTCGAGCCGGTGCACGGCAGCGCTCCGAAGTACAAGGGCATGAACCGGATCAACCCCATCGCCACGATACTGGCCGCAAAATTGATGCTCGACAATCTGGGCCGCAGGGACCTGGGCGAGGTCATCAACAAGGCGGTTAGATCGGCACTGGACCAGGGCGTGTACACCCAGGACCTGGGCGGCAGCGCCACCACCAGCCAGATGGGCGATGCGGTGGTCGCGGCGATCGGTCGCGATTGACGAAGGTCCGAACGTCCTAAGAAACCTCTATGTTAAAAGGGGGCCTACTCGACCCCTCTTATTCTTTTTCTCACCTCTTGATTCTTTCGCATATTCTCTGCCGTTTTGATGCTTTGAGCGGACAAACCTCTATCCGCGGTTTTCCCGCACTATGGCCGCTCCGTCCATTGTCCTGGACCTGCCCCAATCCCTTTCACGCGGTCTAGGCCGCAGGTTTCAGCCCGGGGTTGAATCCATGACTGTGATAAGGCTCGTTGTTCTGGAGCATCCAGAACAGGAGGTGCAGCAGCTTCCGAGCTGCTGCCATCGTGGCCTTCTGTTTTCCTCTCTTCTTCTCGATCTTGGAGTGGAACTTCGATAGCTGGCTATCGGGATTGAATCGTTTGTGAGAGTAGATGGATTCGGTCAGGATCCATCTCAGATGCTTCGAACCTTCCTTGCTGATCGCCCCGTAATGCACGGTCGAGGCGGACTGGCTGACCGTCGGGGTCAGCCCGGCGTAGGAAGAGAGATGCTCTGGGTCGGGAAAGCGGTGGATGTCGGCGATCTCCGCCCAGATCAATAAAGCTCCATAATATCCGATGCCGGGGAATGACGAGATGAGTTGGGCTTCGGGACGTTTCAGATACTCTACGTACAACTTTTCATTCATGCCTTCGATCTGTTTCTGGATTGCCTGGATGCAATCTAGGTTGACGTCGATCGTGACTATTTTCAGAGATCTCATCCATTCGATCGACTTGTTTGTGAATGGAGCTTTCAAATATTCTGGTCTTCTGATACCTCGCCTGGTCAGTTCGGCGTGGACCTTGTTCTTGAAACTGGTCTGCCGCTGGACCAGGAAGGTCCTCTGCCGGACCAGCTGGCGCAGGTCCCGGATGTCCTTGCTCGGAATGTACGAGCAAGGCACGAGGTCCGCCCGCAACAGATGAGCCAGTGTCCTAGCGTCGACCTTGTCCGTCTTGATCTTCGCCTCGGCGATAGCCCTCACTTTCAGAGGATGTGCCAGTACTGCCTGGAACCCTCTCCGTTCTATGCCTTCGTAGATGAATTCCCAGATCCCGGTCGATTCGAGGACGAACTTCGCGTCCTCGAATCCGTCCAGGAACTCATCCAGGGCGTCGTTCGTGGAAAGGAACGTCTCGTTAGAGAGTTCCTTTCCATTCTCATCCAGTACGCTTGCCTGACAAAATTCTTTATGTACGTCCAGTCCTACGTATCTCATGGTCTTCTCGCCTCGTTTTGGTTGGCGCTAATACATTGGCGAGAGGTCACATTTTAATCATACCATCCCTTTCCCCCATCATTTCTTCTTATCATGGTCTTGCCTGTCGCGCTTTGCGTGTTCTCGACGATCGAGCTAGAACAATAACAGGCAAAATATGTCGTGTATGCCTGAACCGAGCATCCAGCATCGGCCGGCCTACAGGAACGTCGCGGCATCCCGATCCCGCCCCGATGGCGTGACGTTCCACCCTCTCCATTCCCTTCGTCGGGGATAAGGTGAAGGCGGTTGTCAACATTTCACCTGAGAGTCGAAAACCGCGACCGACAAACGCTGATATCCCGGTTACACTTTGGATAATGAATAGAAGCTATTCCACCTTTTGATGGCCAGGTATTTCTGCAATGGTCCAATTCTCAATATCGATAATGAAATTCTGCGCGCCGGGTTCATATACGCATCTTCCCGGTAACTGTTGTGAAGACGAGATTCTAGCGAGCGGTGATGCAGCTAGCGGTCATCGAATAATCGGTGAAATCATGAAAAAAACTTGGTTGAAGCGGGACAGGCGCGGGGAAATGGGTGTAGGAACGATGATCATTTTCATCGCCATGATCCTGGTAGCTGCGGTCGCCGCCTCTGTGCTGATCGGTACGGCCAACAAAGTAAGGGAACAGGCCCAGAACACGGGAAACCAGGCCATCAACGATGTGGCGTCCGGATTCGTCGTCCAGGACGTCACCGGAACGGTAAAGTCGGACTTTTCGTCCATAACGGATCTCACGGTCCAAATGAAACTGCAGGCGGGGAGCCCGTCGATCAATATGGACCAGGTATCGATCACCGTCATCACCGGTTCATACAATAAACTGCTGACCTTCGTTCAGGGAAGCGGCGCTGCCCATGGTGGGGCCGTGGGCGGAACATCATATTCCGCGAACAACACTGGATCGTCCACCACCTGGCAAACCAGCGACCACGTGGTCAAGCAAGGTGACCTGATCTCCGTGACCATCACTGGTCTGACGTTGGGACTTTCCCAATCCGCCACCATCAAGATCGTCCCGGCATATGGGACGTCGACGCTGGTCAGTTTCGTAACCCCGTCCTACTACAGCACGGGCCTGGTGGAACTGAGGTAAGCTGCCGGACCGATGAACGACGGAGAGCTGACTGAAGAACCAGGAAGACTCTCCATTTTCTTACCAACCCACCGGTAGGAAGCTAGGTCCGCAGGTAGAAGCAACCTCGGACCATTTTTTTCTATTTCATGCCCGTACGGCGATCTTGATCCAGATCGGAAAGAAGAAAGAAGTTTAGGAGATCTGCTTCAGGCGGCACTCTTCGTCCAGCTGCTTCTCGAACTCATCGAGGCCCACGCCGAACTTGGCGCTCTTGGCCCCGTGGCGTCTGATGGCCAGGGTATTGGACTGCTCCTCCTTGTCCCCCATCACGATGATGTACGGGATCTTCTGCATCTCGGCATCCCTGATCTTGCCCTCGACCGTCCCGGGGCTCAGGTCCAGTTCGACGCGGTATCCCAGGTCGAACAGCCTCTGATAGACCGCCTCCGAAGACTTCGCGTTCCCTTCCCGGAACGAGATGACCCGGGCCTGGACCGGTGCAAGCCAGACCGGCAGATTGCCGTTCACGTGCTCCAGCAGGATCCCGATGAACCGCTCCAGCGAACCGTACACGGTCCTGTGCAGCATGATCGGTTGGTGCATTCTCCCGTCATCGCCGGCGTATTTGATCTGGAACCTTTCCGGCATCTGGAAATCCAGCTGGATGGTGGCGGTCTGCCATTCCCGGTTTAACGAATCTCTGATCTTGAAATCGATCTTGGGGCCGTAGAAAGCACCGTCCCCGGCGTTGATCTCGTACTTGACGCTCCTGCCATCAAGTACCTTCTTCAGGGTGCTCTCCGCCTTCTCCCACAGCAGTGGGTCCCCCATGGAGTTCTCGGGTTTTGTCGAAAGCTCCATGCGGTATTCGAAACCGAAGAGCTTGTAGAACTTGTCGATGAGGTTGATGATGCTGTTTATCTCGCTTTCCAGTTGATCTTCCATGCAGTAGATGTGCGCATCATCCTGGGTGAACTGTATTACCCGGAACAGTCCGGACAGCACACCAGACAGCTCCACCCGGTGCACTTCTCCGAGCTCCGACATCCTCATCGGCAGCTCCCGGTAGCTCCTTTCCCGGCTGTTGAAGACCAGGATGCCCCCGGGACAGTTCATGGGCTTGGCACAGAACTGCCGCTGATCGTAGCTGGTCAGGAATATGTTATCCTGGTAGTGCTCCCAGTGACCGGACACCTTCCACAGGATATCGCTCATGATCTGGGGCGTCTTCGATCTCCTGGTAGCCGGCCTTCCGGTGCTCGTTCCGCCAGAAATCGATGAGGGCGTTCCTGATGATCAGGCCCTTGGGGTGCCAGAAGACCATTCCAGGGGCCACGTCGTAGAAGGAGAACAGGTCCAGTTTCTGGCCCAGTATGCGGTGGTCGTTGTCCTTCAGGTTCTCCTTGCTGAGCTTCGCCTTGGAGATCTGCTTCAGAAGGGCTATGTTGTCGATCTGCTCCGTGGGCTGGGCCTTCTTCGGTGCCACCCTGATCTCCCTGGACAGCTCGGATAGAGGATGACCCTTGCAGCTGATCTTGAATGCCTTGTACCAACCGAACGGTGCCCGGGTCACCTGCACCCCCTTGTCCTTCAGGATGGATTCCATCGTCCGGAGCGTCTTCTTCGCCGTCTCCGGATCGGACAGCTCCGATGACAGGTGGGCATATGGGTACAGCATGACCCTTTCCGACTTGACCTTGGCGAGGATATCGAGCAGGTTCTTGACCCCCAGCTCCGCGACCTCCTGCGAGCTGTCCTGGTCCTGCTTTTCCACCGTGATGAACGCGACGAGCACCTCCTCGGCCCGGCCCTTATGCATTTCCTCGGGAATGTCCTTCTCTGCCACTGGAGTAGGTTTCTTGGTCTCGTACTCCATATAATCGGCGTGAATGTAAAGAGTCTTCATTTTATCGCCATTTTTCTGATGCGCCATTAAACACCAGCGTGATATAAAAAGAATATTCCGGCCGGATGGGTCCCGATCACGGACTGGCATGAAGAAATCTTCATTTTTGCCGCAGGCATGGGACGGTCTCCGAACGAATGGTCCGGATCCCTCTCTGCCTGCGAGACGCGTGCGCGGTCGGCGGATCGTCTCGAGACCATACGGTTTGACATAGCCAGCATTAAAGACAAGGTTTAAGTGCAGAGAATCGATTGCGTGCCCTGTAATCACTATGTTCCCGAAGAAGTTGAAGAATGACACGAGCGGTCTGGCAAAGACGGCGCTGATAATAATCATCGTCCTCGTCATGCTGAGCGCGAGCACGCTCGTTATAGTACTTTACCAGGGAAACCAGGACACGACGAACAAACAGAACCGAGCTGTAGCCACCGGGGACACGGTCAAGGTTGATTACGTAGGCTCGCTTGCCGACGGAAGGGTCTTCGACACTTCACTCTCCAGCGTAGCAAATGATGCCTCGGTCCCAAAGGCGTTGTCCTTCTCACTCAGGTCCAACTCATCCTATACGCCGCTTTCGTTTACGGTCGGCGCGGGCACGGTGATCACCGGTTTCAACAATGCGGTTATCGGAATGAAGGCCGGGGAGACCAAGACAGTCAACCTCTCTCCCTCCGAGGCCTATGGCAACCTGGTCCTGAGCAAGGTCACCAACTTCAACCTGACCGATACCAGGAGTGTCTACGAGAACATGTCGTTCGCCCAGTTCAAGGCCAAGTTCTCCGTCACCGCAGTGGCGGGGATGACGGTCACGGACCCACTGTACAAGTGGCCTGTGAACGTCCTGATAGCCAACTCTGATGCGGACATGGTCAGGGTACAGAACGCTCCGGTGCAGGGTCAGAACTACCATATTTTCAGCAACTCCACCGCGAGCTCCTACGGCTGGAACATCACGGTCACGACCGTGGACACGAGCTCCTCCATGGCCGGACAGATCGTCCTGGTCCACGACATCAAGGATTCGGACTCGGGCAAGATCCAGGGTGTCGACACCACCGGAACGACCTTCATCCTGGAGAACGTGAACACCGCTTCCGGGACCGCAACCAGGAACGCCAACACCGAGCTGGTCGGCAAGACGCTGACCTTCACGATAACCCTGGACTCCATAGCGTGACCGGGCCCTTTCCTTTCCAAACCGTTCTTTTTTCTATTTGGTCCCGGACACCAGAGAATCGTAGATGTTCTCGATCTTTTCCACCGCCAGGTCCCAGGAGTACTGGGCTGCCCGTTCCTTCGCCTTCGCTCCCAGCGAGTGCCTGAGCTCATCGTCTTCCAATAGGCTCCTCATCGCCTCGGCAAGCTTGCGTGAGTTCTTCGGCGGAACGACCAGTCCCCCGCCCCCGACCACCTCCGGCAGACCGCCTGCAGTCGATGCGATCACCGGCTTACCATAGGACATCGCCTCAGCCGCGGCCAGCCCCAGCGATTCGAAGAGCGAGGGCATCACGAGCATCCTGCAGCCGGCGAACAGGTCCGCCTTTCTCTCCTCGGACACCCTGCCCTCGAAGGTCACCTTATCATCGATGCCGAGCTTGGCTGCCATCCTTTCCAGGCTCTTCCGTGAAGGTCCATCGCCGCAGATCACCAGGTGGGTATCGACCTGCTGCATGGCCCGGAGAATGTCGGGAACGCCCTTGGTGGCGACCAGTCTTCCCACGAACAGCACGTAGTCCTCCTCCGTTTGCCTGCGCGGCAGGGGCATCTCTATGCAGCTGGAGACGACCTCCAGACGGTCGGACTCGAAACCCCTATCGATCAGGTCGTTCCTCACAAAATCGCTGACGCATATTATTTTCTTGAACCTCAGGAGATGGTTCTTCCAGAGCGAGTCGTTCAGGATGGAGAATGGCCTCAGCAGGCCCACCCCTTCTCCGAAGGTGTTGTGAAATGTGAATGTCTTCGCTCCTTTATACGAGCGGGCGGCCTTGTTGTAGGTTCCAGACCACCGGTAGTGGAAATCGACCACGTCCGGGTCCAGCTCCTCAAGCGCTTCTAAGAGCCCCGGGGTGATGACGTGGGGAGGATTGTAGAGGTTGACATATCTGGAGTCAAGCCTCACCACGTCGTAATTGTCCATCCTTTCCCTTTCCTCGGTTCCGGGAAGCCGGGATGTGAGCACGGTCACCTTGTGCTTCCTTCCCAACCTTTGGGACTGGTGATGGATGCGATGTTCGATGCCGCCCATATAGGGGTAATGGAATGCGTTGACTTCTACCACTTTCATTTTGTTCACCAGTTTTCTTCCTTCCAGATCGAAGGGGTGGGGGCGACCGTGATCATCCGACCAACGACTGCGCCATCATCGAACATTACAGGGTGTTGAACAAATGTCCGTTAATATGGCTTTCGATGAACTGGGCGGCAATTCCGTTCTTATGGTGGTCGTTCATACCGAGATACTCATGTCGAAGGTATGGTGGAACCAGCTCATGACCAAGTTCGAATGGCGTAAATGGCCAAGAGGTCCAGCGGATCGACCTGTCAGTTCGTACCAGCAATTATTCCAGATATCGCCGCTCGATGAGAAAATGCCCTGTCTTATTTGGCCAGCCTTTTCTTCTTTGCCTCGATGGCGTACTCGTAGAGGTCCACCATCTTCTTGGCGCTCTCCTTCAGGGAGTACTCCTCAGAGCGGGCTCTCGCCTGCACCGATACGTCCTGGCCTGATCGCAATGCCATCTGGGTGGCCAGGGCCCAGCTCTCCGGGCTCTCTGAGAACGTGAACCCGTTCACGTTGTTCTTGATGATCTCGGCTATCGCCCGGTAGTTGACGCCGCTGCACGGTTTTCCGGTCGCCATGGCCTCCAGGACGACCAATCCCTGGGTCTCGAACTTCGAGGCGATGGTGAAAGCATTGCAGGCGGCGTACAGCCCGGGAAGGTCCTCGTCCGGTACGAAACCGGGAAAGAAGGTGCTGTTCTGGATCCCCAGTTCCACGGCCTTCTTTTTGGCGTGGGCCTTTGCCGGTCCCTCGCCGGCCACCATGAGCTTGGTGTCCGGGTCCTGGTCATGCAGTATCTTGAACCCCTCGAGGATCAGGTCCAGGTTCTTCTCCCAGGCGATCCTTCCCACCGTCAGGATGAGCTTTCCCCCGTCCAGGCCGTACTTTGTGCGCATGGCCGAACCGTCATTCCGGGGATTGAACATTTCCGTGTCCACCCCGGTCGGTATGACCTCGATGTGCCTCATCCTCTTCGCCGACTTCTGAAGTTCCAGCTTGATCGCGTTGGTTGGAACGATGACCGATTCCGCCCTCTCGAGAAGGACCTTGAGGTAGGTCCACATGAGCCGTGTGACGACCCAATCCGGCAATGGGGTGAAATTGTAGAACTTGGCCGCGTCGGTGACCATGGTGTGGAAGGAGACCACTACTGGGAGTTTCAGCGTCCTTCCCGCGAACATGCTGCGGAGTCCCATGAAGAGCAACCCCTGCGCATGTATGATGTCCACATCTAGCTTCCTCAGGATATGGCATTTGTCGGTGGGGAACATGGGGATGGAGTATCCCTGGTAGGAGTTGAAGCTCTTGGACTTGAAATAATAGACGCCGTCCTCCCGCTGCCCCGGGTCCTTTGGCTCGGGTGCGAAGATGATCACCTCATGGCCGAGGTCCTCCAGGCTCTTCCTGGATAGAAGAATGGAAGTTACCACTCCATCCCTTGACGGGAGATAACTGTCCGTGAACATCGCTATTCTCATCTGGTCACCCATCCAAGCAAGGACCCATGATTCTCAACACGTCGTCGGGGTCCCTGCCCACCACGCCGATCTTCGGCGCTCTTCCCGTACCTTCCCACTTTAATAATGAACCTGATAATAAACCTAATTGTTTGGTTGGACCCTTGTTGGTGTGCGTCAGTGTCAATCGATCGTTCCCTAGATCGCTACCGATGATCATTTCCGCGATCCCCATGTCCAGGAGGATCCGTTCGTTCACCTCGGAGTATCTGAGCTCGATGCCCGACAGAAGCTCCGGATGTTCGATGTTGATGCTCAGGATGCCCCGGGACATCCAGCCTGACCTGCCGAAGGATATGTCCAGGCATGGATCGTAGCCTCCGATCGATCCAGGAGAGGCCTTTTCAAAACCGCATACCTCGGAGAAGTCCTGTGGGTTGGGGAGCGCGTAAACGAAATCCAGCCCGTTCTCCGGAACGAATGAAGGTGGAAGATGCTCTCCGACCTCTCCTACCGCTTTGCGCAAGGATATGGTGTGATGGTACCTCATCCCTTCCTTCTGCTTCGTGGCCATGGGGTTGACGATGGCCATCCCCTTGCCCAGGCGGGACGACATGGCAATGGCATCCTGCACCCGGCGCTTCGAGCCGGCGATCGCCTGGCGCATGTTGCGGCCCTGGGCAAGATGGCCGGCGATGTAGGAGGAGAGCGTGCATCCGGAACCGTGCACCTGGATCGGGAGCCTGGGGGAGGTGAACTCGGTGAACTTTCCGTCATGAAGAAGCAGGTCGGTGACCATGGGGCCTTCGAAATGGCCGCCTTTCAACAGCACCGCTTCCGCGCCGCTTCCGGAAATGTACCGGCAGGCGTCCTCCGGGCCGGAGGCTTCAAGTGTCTTAATGGAAGAGAATTCCTCCGCCTCCATCCGGTTCGGGGTCACCACTGTGGCAAGGGGAAAGAGACGGGCGAACATCGCCGCCTTCAGGTCCTCACGGAAAAGGGACGATCCCACCCCGGCGCAGAGCACCGGATCGACAACCAAGGGGACTTTTTCTTTTTTCAGCTTCCGGGCCACCACCTCGGCTATCTCGGCGGAATAGATCATTCCGGTCTTGACCGCATCGATCTGAAGGTCGTCGAAGACGGCATCCAGCTGTGTTTCGACGACGCTTGCCGGGACCGGATGGATGGCCGACACCCGTTGTGTGTTCTGTGATGTTACGGCGGTTATCACGCAGCAACCGTGCAGGTCCATCGAGGCAAAAGCTTTGAGATCGGCGGCGACGCCCGCCCCACCGATAGAATCGGTTCCTGCGATGGTCAGGACCGTGGACATGGAGAGGTATTGATTTCTCTGATTTAAACAGATACGGAATACCTGGCGGACAGGTTCTTTGGAGCTTGCTGCAGAATTCGTTTCAGTTCAGCGGTACCTTTCGTGATCGATTTGATCGCTTCATGATATTACCCGATCTCAATCCCCCAAGCAACCCTCTGGCTATTGCCTCGGGATCATCAAAAACGACATATTGTTCGATATCTGAACAAAGGTTAAATAGACTGATATTCATCGAATGAATTGATGAAGGCGTCAAGCGGGCATTTCGTTTTGAAGGATGACACAGACTACAAAGACGTGGCTAAGGTCTTCCCTGAGGTGCTCACTACGTTCCTGCAGGAAACCGATCAGGTCCCCGAGGACCCGGATGTCATGCAGATGTTCATCTATCTGAACCAGACCGAGCTGGAGCATAACAAGAAGCCGGAGGGGTATAACCGGAAGGGACGGATGAGATTGGTCTTTCCGATGACCCGGAAGGAGTTCTACATCCGCGGGTCCTCCAAGAGCGGCGAAGTGGTACGGGTCGCGGAGAAGCTCAGCAAGATCCTGACCAAGGGCGGCGTGCACCACGACATTCAGTGGAACGCCCTCAGTTCCGCTGAAGAGTGAAACAATATCACTGGAGCCAAAAACGACTCCAGGTTAGGGACTTTTTTTTATCTCAAGGCCTGAGCAGGTCGTTCCAGACCTTCACCATGCGGTCGCGTTCAGCATCACAGAATTCGACCTGGCCGTTGGCGACCTCCTCTGCCACTTCTATCTGGGACGTTGACGCTGGCCGGTGAGGTGCCTCCATATGAGGTCCTCCGGTTCATGCAGCTCTCCACCGAGATGAATCCCTTGACCTCCTTTCCGATCTTGGCGGAGAACTTTTTCAGTTCTGCCACGCTGAGATCGTCGATGCGCTTGTTCTGGCCGATGCAATGGCGCACCACGTTTCCGACGATCTCGTGCGCCTGGCGGAACGGTACTCCCTTGGTGACCAGGTAGTCGGCCAGGTCGGTGGCGTTCAAGAAGCCCTGGGAGGTCGCGGCGAGCATCCTTTCCTTGTTCACGCTCAGGGTCGCGATCATCGGCGCCATCATTGAAAGGCAGGCGGTGACGGTCTCGTAGGAGGCGATGACAGTTCCCTTGTCCTCCTGCAGGTCACGGTTATAGGAGAGCGGGAGGCCCTTGAGGAGCATCAGCATGGTCATCAGGTTGCCGGTCGTCGAGGCGGTCCGTCCCCGGATAAGCTCGGCCACGTCAGGGTTCTTCTTCTGCGGCATGATCGAACTGCCGGTGGAATAGGCATCGGCGATCTCGACGAATCCGAACTCCTGGCTGGACCACAGGACCAGTTCCTCGCTCATGGCGGACAGATGGTCCATGATCAGGGCCGCGCAGAACGAGTATTCCAGCGCGAAGTCACGGTCGCTCACGCTGTCCATGGCGTTGTGGGTGGGCCCGTCGAACCCGAGCATCCTGGCGGTCATCTGCCGGTCGATCGGATAGGTGGAGCCGGCCAAAGCGGCGGAACCGAGCGGGGAGACGTTAAGGCGCTTGTACGAGTCCAGCAGACGGTCGACGTCACGTTGGAGCTTGAACACGTGCGCCATCAGGTGGAACCCGAAGCTGACCGGCTGGGCGTGCTGCACGTGGGTGAAACCAGGCATGACCGTATCGACGTTCAACCTGGCCTTCTCGATCAGCGCCCCCTGCAGCACCAAAAGCGATTCCGCCGAATCCATGACCACATCGCGCATGAACATGCGGAAGTCGGTCGCCACCTGGTCGTTCCGGCTGCGGGCGGTGTGGAGGCGCCCTCCGGCCTCACCGATGTGCTCGGTGAGATCGAACTCGATGTTCGAGTGGACGTCTTCCAGCGTCTCGTTGAAGTCGAAGGAGTCCTCCTCGATCTGGGCGATGATGTCCTTCAGCCCTGCGATTATCTTTTCGCCGTCCGCCCGGGGGATGATCTTCTGCTCCACCAGCATCTTCGCGTGCGCCACCGATCCGACCGCATCGTACCAGGCCAGCACGGAATCGACGGAAAGGGAGGAGGTGAACGCCAGCGTTCCCTCGTCCGGTGCACCGCTGAACCTTCCAGACCACAGGACCTTGTTGGACATTTACCTCACCTACTTCTTCAGTTTCTGGGTCGATGCCACGTTCTTCAGCGGCAGTCCCCAGACATAGATGAATCCCTTGGCGCAGGTGTGGTCGAACTGGTCTCCCTTGGCGTAGGTGGCCAGCCCATGGTCGTACAGGGAATACTTGGACTTGCGGCCGACGACGAGGGCGCTGCCCTTGAACAGCTTCACGCGGACCGTTCCGGTCACGTATTCCTGGGTCGAGTCCATGAAGGCGTCCAAAGCGTCCTTCAGGGGGGAGAACCACAGACCATCGTAGCACAGTTCGGCATAGCGCTGCTCCGCCCCGTGCTTGTAGTTGTTGACGTCCTTGGTCAGCACCATCTTCTCCAGGTCCCTGTGGGCCTCGATCAGGACGATCGCCGCGGGCGACTCGTATATCTCCCGAGACTTGATGCCTACCAGGCGGTCCTCCACCTGGTCGATGCGGCCCACGCCGTTCTCCCCCGCGATGAGGTTGAGCTTCTCGATCAGGTCCACGGCGTTGTACTTCTTGCCGTCCAGCGTGACCGGGAGGCCCTTTTCGAACCCTATCTCCACATAGGTCGGTTTGTCCGGCGCCGCGGCCGGGCTCTTGGTCCACTCGAACGCGTCCTCCGGCGGTTCCTGCCAGGCATCCTCCAGGCAGCCGCATTCGCAGGACCTGCCCCAGAGGTTCTCGTCGGTGCTGTAGGGAGTGGCCTTCTTCACCTTGATCGGGATCTTGTTCTTCCTGGCGTACTCGATCTCCTCCTCCCGGGTCATGACCCATTCGCGCATCGGGGCGATGATCTCGAGGTCCGGTGCCAGTGCTCCGATGGAAACGTCGAAGCGGACCTGGTCGTTGCCCTTCGCGGTGCATCCGTGGGCGATGTAGTGGGCCTTCTCCTTCTTCGCCACGTCCACCAGGATCTTGGCGATGAGCGGCCTGGCGATGGAGGTGGCCATCGGGTAGGAGCCCATGTACAGCGCGTTGGCCTTCAGCGCCTTGAAGACGTAGCTCTCGGCGAACTCCTTCCTGGCGTCGACCGCGTAGGCCTTCACCGCGCCGATGGTGTAGGCGCGCTCGATCGCCTCATCCATCTGTCCGGGCTGCCCCACGTCGACCCCGACGGCGATCACGTCGACATCGTACTTCTCCTGGAGCCAGCGGATGGCGACCGAGGTGTCCAACCCGCCGGAGTAAGCAAGAACTACCTTCTTGCGTTCTGATGACTTGACCGGTGATTTGCTCGTTTTCTTACTGGGTGCCATGTGAATCTTTCTCGGTGAGCGGCCGGAGCTTATTAATCGATGATGACAAGGGAGGGACATTTAAGGCAATGTCCGTCTTCTTTCGGACATGGGGAGAACCGCTCAGGCTGGCCATAGTTCCGGCAGGGACAGGGGGGATTCCGATTGTCTCATTTGGGTCATCATGCTTAATAAACATCTTTCGTGTTTCGGCACTTCTTCACAAGGATTGAGGACAAACAACATGATAAGTGCAGCGATAATCGGGGGTTCGGGATATACTGGCGGAGAATTAGCGCGCCTGCTGTGTCGTCATCCTGAGATAAAGGTCCAGGCGATGACCTCCAGGAAGCATGCCGGGATCAAGGTCGCCAAGGTCCATCCGTTCCTGAACGGGTTCGTCGACCTCGAATTCACGGACAAGCTCCAGAGCAACGATCATGACGTGGTGTTCACGGCCACCCCGCACGGGGCCTCGATGGACGTCGTGCCAGAGCTGGCCTCGTCGGGCGTCAAGTGCGTGGACCTGTCCGGGGACTACCGTCTCCTCGACCCGGAGCTGTACCAGAAGTGGTACGGTCTGGAGCACCGGGACGTGGAGAACCTCGCGAAAGCGGTCTACGGGATCCCCGAGCTGTTCCGGGACAAGATCAAGGGGGCGGAACTGGTCGCCAATCCTGGCTGCTACCCTACATGCTCCTCCCTGGCCCTCGCTCCGCTGTTCGCCAAGGGACTGGTCGAGGAACGGGTCATCATCGACGCCAAGAGCGGGACCTCCGGGGCCGGGGCCGAGCCATCCAAGGCCACCCACCACCCCAACTGCGGGGCCAGCATCACTCCCTACAAGGTGGGTGCGCACCGTCACATGCCGGAGATAAGGATGGTCCTGGAGAGGATCTCCGGGTCACCGGTCGAGCTCATCTTCACGCCTCACCTGGTGCCCGTGGTCAGGGGCATGCTCTGCACATCATATCCGCACCTGAAGGAACCGATGGCCCGGGAGGATATCGCCGCATTGTACCGTGATTTCTATTCCGGTTCACGTTTCATCAAGTTCGAGCCGATACCCACCATGCAATCGGTGGCCGGTTCCAACTTCGTGGAGATCGGATTCGAGATGGTCGGAGAACGCAACGTCGTGGTAATGAGCGCGCTGGACAACCTGGTGAAGGGAGCGTCCGGACAGGCGATCCAGAACTGCAACATCATGTTCGGGCTGGACGAGAAGACGGGATTGGATTTCCCGGGACTGGGGGTTTGAAAATGGAAACAATTGAGGGCGGGATCACCTCGCCCAAGGGATTCAAGGCGGCAGGCATTCACTGCGGCATCAAGAAAGAGAAGTTGGACCTTGCCGTGATATACTCCGAGAGGCCGGCCCGCTGCGCCATGGCCTATACCCAGAACCGGGTCCGCGCCGCCCCCATCGAGGTCATGATGAAGAAGGACCCCAGCAAGTTGCAGGCGATCATCGTCAACTCCGGCAACGCCAACGCCATCACCGGTCCCCGCGGGCTGTTCGACGCTAACCAGATGATCTCCGGCCTGGCCGACGAACTGAAGATCAAGGAGGACCTGGTGGGCATCGCCTCGACCGGTGTCATCTCCCGGTTCCTGCCCATGGACAAGGTGATGAGCGGCATCCCGCTGGCGGTGAAGCAGCTGGGCCAGGGCAGGGAGGCGGACCTGGCGGCCGCCCGGGCCATCATGACCACCGACACGGTGGAGAAGGAGGCGGGCTGCAAGGTGAAGCTCAAGGACGGGACCGTGGTGACCATCGCCGGGATCACCAAGGGAAGTGGCATGATATCGCCCAACGTCAAGGTGCTGCACGCCACCACGCTCTCGTTCATCACCACCGACGCCAACCTGGAAAAGAACGTCAACCGGCAGTGGCAGGAGATCATGGACCAGTCATTCAACGTCATCAGCGTGGACGGGGACCAGAGCACCAACGACATCTCGATCCTCATGGCCAACGGATGCGCCGGCGGCGCCCCGGCCGACAACGACGCCTCCTTCTGGGACGGCGTGCGCTACATCGCCCAGATGCTGGCCAAGAAGGTCGTCATCGACGGCGAGGGGGCGACGAAGCTGATCGAGGTCAGGGTCACCGGTGCCAAGGACCCCAGGGAGGCGAGGCTGGCCGCGAAGGGCATCATATCCTCGAACCTGGTCAAGACGGCGGTGTTCGGGGCGGACCCCAACTTCGGTCGCATACTCTCGGCGCTGGGCAATTCCGGGGCGGACTTCAAGCTGGACGAGGTGGTGCTCAGGCTGAGCGACGACGTGACCACGGTGACGCTGTTCGAGAACGGCTCCCCCACCATGACCCCCGGGACCCAGTCCGAGGTCGACGTGAGAAAGGTCCTTTCCGGCAAGAAGGTCATCGTGGAGCTCAACCTGGCCGTGGGGTTCTCCTCCGGTGAGGCGTGGGGCTGCGACCTGACATACGATTATGTGAAGATCAACGCCATGTACACTACCTGAAGGTGGCCGTGATGATCCCCAATGGTTCGGAGTATCCGCGGGCCCGGGAGCTGAAGGGCAGGACCGTCGTCATCAAGTTCGGCGGCAGTTCCATCGGAGGGGCCAACGACCAGGGCCGGTTCAGCCGGGACATTGCCCTGCTGGTCTCCCTGGGGGTGAGGCCGGTCATCGTGCACGGCGGCGGTCCGGAGATCACCGAGGAGATGAAGAGGAACGGCCTCCCGGTGCGGAAGGTGCTGGGGCTGAGGGTCACCGACGACAACACACTGATGGTGGCCAAGACCGTCCTGGGCCGGATCAACGATTCACTGGTCTCCTCCATCCGTTCCGCCGGCGTGAAGGCCATCGGACTGGCCGGTTCCGAATGCGGGACCGTCGTGTGCCGCAAGATGGACCCGGTCATCGGCACGGAGGCCGGAGCGGAGGTGGTGGCCGACCTAGGCCACGTGGGCGAGGTGGTCTCGGTCGACCCCAGGTCGATCGAATGGCTCACCGGATTGGGCTTCGTCCCGGTCATCTACTCCATATGCGCCGACCGCGAGGGCCGTCTGTACAACGTCAACGCCGACACCGCCGCGGCCCACGTGGCCAGGGCGGTGAAGGCGGCCGAGTTCATCCTGGTGACGGACGTTCCCGGGCTGATGCGGGAGTTCGGAAACCTCGATTCCGTGATACGGGAAATAAGAACGGAAGAGGTGGCAAAACTGGTGGCCGACGGGATCGTCAAGGAAGGGATGATCCCCAAGCTGGAAGCCTGCTGCCTGGCGGTATCCGGGGGAGGGGTTGCCAACATCATCTGCGGGAAGGACCCGGAGGCGATCGTCGCCCAGCTCCTCATAGGAGAGAACCGGGGTACCCGGATCAATCCTTAGACCAGTGGCATAAATATCAGGAGCATCACAACATAAGGGGGATCAACATGGAATTCGAGGAAGTCAAGTTGCTCAGTTCAGCATATCTGTTCCAGAACTACGGACGCGAGGAGATATGCTTCTCGCGCGGGGAAAAGGAGTTCCTTTTCGACCTGCAGGGGAACCGTTACATCGATTACGTGGCCGGGATCGCGGTCAACGCGCTGGGACACAACCATCCGGCGCTGGTGCGGGCCATAGCCGAACAGGCCCAAAGGATGATCCACGTGTCGAACCTGTACTACATTCAGGAGCAGGCCGACCTGGGAGAGGCGGTCGCCTCCATCGTGCCGAGCCCTCTGGGCGTCTCCATGTTCGTCAACAGCGGCGCCGAGGCGAACGAGGCGGCACTGAAACTGGCCTCGAAGGCCAGCGGACGCAAGGGCTTCGTGGCCTGCAAGAACTCGTTCCACGGACGCACGGCCGGTGCCCTTTCAGCCACCGGCCAGGTGAAATACCAGACCGGTTTCGAACCGTTGTTGTCAACGGCGTTCTCCTTCGTACCCTACAACGACCCGGAGGCGCTGAAGGCGGCGGTCACCAGAGACACCGCCGGGGTCCTGCTGGAACCGGTCCAGGGAGAGGGAGGGGTGCTTTCCGCGACGCCCGAGTTCATGAGGACCGCCCGGGACGTGTGCGACGACACCGGCGCCCTGATGATCATCGACGAGGTGCAGACCGGCATGGGCCGGACCGGCAAATGGTTCGGGTTCCAGCACTTTGGCGTGGTCCCGGACATGGTGACCCTGGCCAAGGCTCTGGGAGGAGGAGTTCCGATAGGGGCGCTGGTCTCCACCCGGGAGATATCCAAGGCGTTCACCCCCGGTTCGCACGGGACCACCTTCGGAGGCAACCCGCTGGCATGTGCCGCCGCCCTGGCCGTCATAGACACCATGAAGAGGGATAGGCTGGTGGAGCGGTCGGCCGAACTGGGGGCGAAATGGCGTTCCGAGCTCACCAGGATAGCGTCCGGCCATGAATGCGTCAAGGACGTCCGGGGGCTGGGCCTGATGAACGGCATCGAGATGGAGGACAAGGCCAGGGAGTTCCAGAGGTTCGGGCTGGAAAAGAGGCTCCTGATCAACGTCGCGGCGGGAAAAGTGGTGCGCGCGGTTCCGCCCCTGATCATCTCCGATGCCTCGGTGAGGACCTTCAACGATTCCCTGAGCTCGTTCCTGGCCCTCCAATGAGCTATGTGTCTAGAAATAGACACGCTCAAATATCTCTTTTATTATATGTTTGATTTACATGAAAGAACAGGCTCCCAAGGAGAGCATTGCAGAGAAGACCAGGGCCTACATCGACGCCCATCCCAGCATCAAGGACTGCATCTCCAAGGATCTCATCAATTACTCATCGCTCGCCAGATTGATCATGAAGGACCTCAGCGTAAAGAACGAGGAGGCGGTCATGATCGCCTGCCGGCGTTACTCCGTGAAGCTCTCGAAGAAGGACCATGAGAAGGATGTGCTCAAGATCCTGGGTGCCAGCCGCCTTGAGGTCAAGACCAAGGTCTGCGCCGTCACCGCCAAGAACGATTGGACCGTGCTGCACAAGCTCGAGACCATCTTCCAGAGGCTGATCAATGAGAAGGCCATCATGCAGGTGATCCAGGGCGCTCACGCCATCACCATCATCGCCGACGAGAAGCTCAAGAACGAGGTCGTGAACGCGGTGGGCAAGGAGAACGTGCTGCGGGTGCGTCCCAGCCTGGTCGAGATATCGGTCAAGTCGCCGGAGAAGATCATGGAGACCAGCGGGGTGTTCTCCTATCTGGCCTCCAACCTGTCCGAGAACAACGTCAACGTGGCGGAGTCGGTCTCATGCTACACCGACACCATCTTCATCGTCGACGAGAAGGACATGATCCACGCCTATGAGATACTCTCCAAGATGATCGCCAGTGCGGAGCTGGCCGAGGGCATTGAAGAGTGAATGGCACGGCCCGATCCGGGAAGACGTTCAGCAAAACGAAGGCCTGGCCCCCCTCCGGCAAATCATCATATAATGTTGGTTGCGATTAGCGTTCCGTCTGGACGATGGAGCGCGGTATCGTGGAGAAAGTTCCCAACATAGTGATCGAGCCCCCAGGGCCGAATGCCAAGAAGATCATCGAGATGGACAATGAGTTCGTCGCCACCTCGACAAAGGCCGCGCCGATCGTGGTGGAAAGTGCCTCCGGGGCGGTGATCCGTGATGTCGACGGGAACACCATGCTGGACTTCGCCAGCGGTGTGGCGGTGTTGAACATCGGCCATTGCCATCCCAAGGTGGTCAAGGCGGTGCAGGACCAGGCGGCAAAGCTGATGCATTTCGCCGGGACCGATTACTACTATGACATCCAGTCCGAGCTGGCCAAGCGCCTCTGCAGGGTAGGCCCGGGACATTACAAGAAGAAGATATTCTTTTCCAACTCCGGCACCGAGGCGATCGAGGCGGCCATGAAGCTGGCCCGGTGGAACCGGCCGGACCGTAAGCAGTTCATCGCGTTCATCGGGGCGTTCCACGGCCGCACCCTGGGATCGCTCTCGCTCACCGCTTCGAAGAGGGTGCAGCGGGAACGCTACACGCCCATGATCCCGGGCGTGACCCACATCCCGTACGCCTACTGTTACCGGTGCCCCTATCACCTGGAGTACCCTTCCTGCGGCATCTGGTGCGCCGACATCCTGAAGGAGATCTATTTCGAGACCATCACCCCGCCGCAGGAGGTCGCGGCGCTTTTCATGGAACCGGTCCAGGGCGAGGGCGGCTACATCGTGCCCCCGGTCGGCTGGGCCAAGAAGATCTTCGACATAATCAACAAAGAGGGCATTCTGCTGGTGGACGACGAGGTGCAGGCGGGGATGGGCCGTTCCGGCAAGATGTGGTGCATCGAACACCACGGCATCGAGCCGGACATCGCCTGCATGGCGAAATCCCTCGGCTCGGGGCTGCCCATCGCCGCCACCACGTTCCGCACCGAGCTCGATTGGAAGGTCAAGGGAGCACACTCCAATACCTATGGGGGCAACTGCGTCGCCTGCGCATCGGCGATGGCCACCCTCGACGTCTACGAGGAGGAGGGCATCGTGGAGATGGCGGCGAAGAAGGGCGTCCACCTGAGGAAGCGCCTCGACGAGCTGATGGAGAAGTACGAGCAGATAGGGGACGTCCGCGGGTTCGGCATGATGCAGGCGATCGAGCTGGTGGAGGACCGGAAGAGCAAGACACCGGCCTGCAGGCTGCGCGACAAGGTGGACGAGCTGTGCATGAAGCGTGGCCTGATAACCCTCGGATGCGGGAAGTCCGGCATCCGGGTGATACCGCCCATAGTGACCCCGATAGAACAGATCGATTCCGGCCTGGACGTACTGGACGGGGCCTTGAGGGACGCCGTCCGGATGTAGGCCGATGAAGCATCTCAAGCATGATGCCGCCGAGGTCGTCCCCGGGCAGGGCTATTTGAAAAGGGTGCTGATCGACGAATCGGGGCTTGGGGTCCCGGGCTCTTTCCTCCAGGAGGTGGAGTTCCGGAAGGGGGAACCGGTCCGCCAGCACCATCACCGGTTCCAGACCGAGATATTCTACGCCCTCGAGGAGGCTCCTTTCGTCATCAACGGCCAGGAGGTGACGATGAGCCCCGGCGACATAGTCGTTTGCGAGCCGGGAGACGTCCACGGGAACCCCGTGGTCCCGCACGACTTCACGATACTGGTACTGAAGATCGGATTCCGAGAAAATGATATTGTTTGGGAGTGATCTCCCATCGTTACGGTCTCAATTCTTCTTCTTCTTCCTTGATTTTCTGAGAGCCATTTCCTCGACACCGCTGTCTTCCATGATCTTGCAGATGGTGCCGTCCCTCTCCGAAACCCAATAGCGGAATCCTTCCAATCCCGGTTCGTGGTCGATGCTTGCGGTCCATACTCTGCCCAGATACTCCTTCTCTACCTCAGCCAGCGGTCTCTTCTCATTTGTTTTCATTGTAAATGGTCCCTTATATTCTCTAAGACGGCTAGGAATGCACTATTACTAATCTATTCGCATCAACGTTACCCTTAATGCTCATATATTGGCGGCCGAGGACTTTATTATGTTTTTTTCTTACCTTTCGTCGCAGAGCTGATAAGATGGATGAAAGCGTCGTGAAGAAAAAGATGGAGCCACCAGGGAGATTCGAACTCCCGGCCTGCTGATTACAAGTCAGCCGCTCAACCGGGCTGAGCTATGGTGGCCTTGTCCCTCGTAATGGCATCAAGGATAAAATGATTATTCCCACAAAGACCGGAAACGAAACGACCATCCGGCCATCTGGGACATGCCTCTCGTCCGAGGTATGACCGACGTCAATCACTCCTTTTCCATTCCCTCTCCGAGTTTGGAACCCGGCCCTACGATGATATCAGACGGTTTGCTGACAATGCCGGTGATCAATCACCCTCCTTCGGGGAGGAACTTTCATCTGAGTGTCGATGTCCGGAGATGTTTGACCAGGATAATGTCAATCATCCCTCAGCTCGCCTCTGATCCATTCGAACACCTCCAGGGTCTTGCCCAGGATGGTGGCCGCCTGTTGCTGTTCGTCATCGTTTTCCCCGTGGCTGAATCGATATCTCCCGGCCCTATCGATTTCCGAGCTGGAATCGATGAGATCGCCCGGCATGTCCATCTCCCTTAGCATGGGTTCGATCCCACCCTCTGATCGGGATACGCCTTTCCTGTTCGCCAGCAGGGTTATTCCTATCAAGATCGCTACGCGGCAATGGACCAGGACGAATCTGCACCGCCCGATCCCATAAACCTCATACGCCCCTTCCAGCTCATACCAGGCATCTTCCAGGGCGGCCCCGGACAGTTCACCCAGACCTTGATCGCACGCGGACATGCCCCGGACCATGAGCGGAACGGGCTGTATACTCATGCGATGGAATCACCCTGCGGTCAGTCTGGATGTAGGTCAAACGCCCGGGACGTCCTAGGACCAACGTTATTTATCAGATGAGCTGGATTTCAGCCATATCTCCGGGGTTCGATTCCCCGATCATTTGGCGATTCCAATGGACAAGAGATCTCTGAAATTCATCGAAGAACTGTGCAATGCCCCCGGCCCTTCCGGTTTCGAGAGAGGGGTGGCCCTCATGTGCAAGGACTACACCTCCGGATTCGCCGATAACGTCTACAACGATAACATCGGCAACCTCATGTTCGAGAAGAACGGGGAGGAGGGGCCCACAATCCTGTTCGCGGCCCATATGGATGAATGCGGCTTCATCGTGACCGGGATAGAGTCCCACGGTTACCTCACCTTCAACCAGCTGGGAGGGTGGTTCGACCAGGTGCTGCTGGGTCAGAGGGTCCTGGTGATGAGCAGGAAGGGACAGCTCAACGGGGTCATCGCCTGCAAGCCCCCGCACCTGATGGAACAAGAGGAGATCAAGAAGGTCGTCACCAAGGACAAGATGTTCATCGACCTGGGCTGCGCCAACAAGGAAGAGGCCGAGGAGTGCGGGGTGAGGCTCGGGGACTGCATCGTTCCGGACAGTCGGTTCAACTGGTTCACCAAGACCGCGTTCAAGGACGGGAAGAAGGCGGGGAAGAGGACACTGGCCATGGGCAAGGCGTTCGATGACCGCCTGGGCGTATGCACCGTTCTGGACCTGTTGCGGGCCCTCAAGGAGGACAAGATACACCATCCGAACAAGGTGGTGGCCGCCTGCACCGTCCAGGAAGAGGTGGGGACCAGAGGCGCGAAGACGGTGGCCAACAGTGTTAAGCCCGACGTAGCCATCATCGTCGATGTGGACATCGCCGGGGACGTCCCCGGCATAGACCCGATCCTGGCCCCGGCGCGCATGGGGGGAGGGCCGGCGATCACCATCTGGGATGGCGGCATGATCCCAAACCAGGCCCTGAAGGAGCTGGTCTTCTCGGTGTGCGAGAAGAAGAAGATCCCGTACCAGCTGTCGTACGTGAAGGGAGGGAGCACGGACGGAATGGCGATCCACGTGGCCAACACTGGTGTCCCCACCATAGCGGTGGGCATACCGGTCAGGCACATCCATTCACACGTGGGGGTCTTCGACCTCCAGGACCAGGAGAACTCGGTCAAGCTCTGCGTTGAGCTCGTCAAAGCGATGGACCGGAAAACGGTGGAGTCGTTGACGAGGATCTGAAGAACACCCACCGACTAGTGGCTGAACGAGCGTTTTTGACGATTTCAAATTCGCCCAGATTTGGACTAGGCGTTGACTTTCTTCCCTAGTGGATACCAAAACTTATAAGAACAATCATGGATTGAAGGGAGTCAAATCAGACTACTAATTCAGGTGAATTTCATGTCAACTGAAAACTCTGCACAGGCCGCCAAGGGCGACATCATCAGGCTCGAGTATAACGCATGGACCGTCGACACCAACGAAATGATCGACACCACGAAAGAGGAGAGCGCCAAGGAATCAGGTATCTTCAACGAGAAGTTCACCTACGCCCCGATGCCCCTGCTCGTCGGCGGTGGCCGGATCTTCGAGGGACTGGACGAGGCATTGGTCGGAGCCGAGGTCGGCAAAGAGACCGAGGTCATCATCCCGCCGGAGAAGGCAGCCGGACCAAGGGACCCGAAGCTGGTCGAGGTACACTCGGTACGCGAGTTCCTCAAGCAGGACGTCGAGCCCCACCCAGGCATGGAAGTCACCATGCACAACAAGACCGGAATAATCACCTCGGTCTCCGCAGGCCGAGTCAAGGTCGATTTCAACCGGCGCTTCGCCGGTCAATCCCTGAAATACGTCTTCACCATCGTTGAGAAGATCGAAGGCGACGAGAACAAGGTCAAGGCCATGCTCGAGATGGACTACGGCACATCCGAAGGCTTTGTCATCTCCAAGGACGAGGACGTCGTCAAGCTGGTCCTGCCGGACGTATGCAAGTATGATTCCAAGTGGACCATGGCCAAGTACAAGGTCGTAGCCGACCTCCGCGAGCTCTTCGGAAAGGTCACCGTGGACCTGGTCGAAGAGTACGTCAAGAAGGACGACGCGAAGGTCGAAGAGAAAGCCCCCGAGGAGCTCGGCTCCGAAGAGGACAAGAGCTGAAATCCAGTTCCCTCTCTCCCTTGCATGTTGAAACGCCTTACCAAACTCCTTCAAATGGACGAGTGGCCTAGACTGGATATGGCAGCAGCCTCCTAAGCTGCAGGTCGGGGGTTCGAATCCCCTCTCGTCCGCCTCTAATTATTGCCATTAATCTCAAACGGTTCTTAATAATGTTAATCCTCTAATCCTGATGCTGGAACCACATCGGAATCCAATGTTTTATTGTATAACACAGATAAATGCACGCTGTGCTGTTAGTTAGATATCACTATTTCGATATTATCTTACATATTGCTAAACATCAATCGACGAATCATTTCTAAATGTAACAGTTCATTGGACTTTTTATTATTCTACGCAAGAAAGATGAAATATAATCGTGGTTAGAATATCAATCGGGGGATAATCATTTGGAAGACCGCTAAGCCCAGAATGAACGTCACAAGAGTGATCACTTTCGTCATAATCGGTTCTTTCTTTATGACGATGATCTCGCTACCTTCGAGTGTACGAGCCACACCAGGATCGGACAGTTCAACTTCGTTGTTGGGGACTGATGTTGCTTACGTAATTAACCTGCAGATCGCCACGGATAGCAATGGCAACGCTGTGGCGGTCTGGCAACTATTGTACTCTGGTCCCAGCAGCATTTATGCCAATCATTTGTCGGCAGGTGTATGGGGAACCGCCGTAAAGATCAATACCGGGACTGGAGATGCCTTCTTACCGCAGGTCGCCATGGATAACGACGGCAACGCCATCGCAGTCTGGCAGCAGATCGACGGTTCCGGACATGGTAGAATTTATGCCAACCGGTATTCAGCTGGAGCATGGGGGACGGCCAAACTCTTGGACACAGCTACGGGGGAGGCGGCGAGTCCTCAGATAGCCATGGACAGCCACGGCAACGCCGTAGTGGTCTGGGTACAGAATTCAAGTGACGATCAAAGTATTTTTGACACATTTGCACGCCGGTTTACAGCTGGAGTTTGGGGAACGGTGGACCTCATTGGTAATGGATATGATGATGCCACCGACCCCCAGATCGCGATGGACAACAACGGTCATGCGTTAGCGGTCTGGGTGCAGTCCGGATTGATTTACGCCGCTAAGTTATCCGACGGGGTATGGTCAAGAAGCGGGTTGTGGAGTAACAGTGGTCCAATGGAATTACTTGTCGGTGTTCCGTCATATCCTAATGTTGTGATGGATACCAGCGGTAATGCCATAGTGGTCTGGGTGCAATCATGGTACGTTCCAGGCAATCAAGGGAATACCGCAATCTTTGCCAGTCGTTTCATTTCGGGCGTTTGGGAGTCTCCTACGCTCCTTGACCTGGAGGGGCAGTACCATCCGAACATCTATGAATATGGCCGGCCGCAGGTCGCTATGGATAGCAAGGGCGATGCCATGGTGACATGGCTTGAGGAAGACACCTTGGACCTATCCTCTTCCTATGCGATAAGATACTCGGCTGGCGTTTGGGGAGCACGAACGACCCTAGGGGTTGATATCTGGGATTCGTCCCCAATACCTCTGGTGGCAATGGATAACAACGGCAACGCTGTTGTGATCTGGGGATATACTGATTACCTGGAGAATTCTCTTATCTATGCCAGCAGGTCAACGCCGTCGGGTGTATGGGCGCCGACGGTTATCTTGCAGTCCAGCGCTGGCCCGGCAAAAATCTCTATCGACAGCCATGGGAATGCCATAGCGTTCTATGTGAAGGACGGTAATCTGCACGCCAAGCGGTTCTTCCCCGGGACGTGGGGAAAGGCAACGCTCATGGAATCAGGAACTGGTGACGCTTCAACACCCCAGGTGGCGATGAATGCCAACGGGAAAGGAATGACCGTTTGGCAACAGTATGACGGTGCCCACTACAGCATCTACGCCAGGAGCTATTCGACCGGGACCTTGGGAACGGTCAAGCTCATCGAGACCGGTTCTGGGAACGCTGACTCGCCTCAAGTGGCGGTGGATAGTAACGGCAACGCCATCGCGGTGTGGCGGCAGTATGATGGTGCCCACTACAGCATCTACACCAATAGGTACTCCGCTGGAGCGTGGGGAACGGCAAAGCTCCTGGAGACGGCCAATGGTGACGCTCAGACCCCGCAGATCGCCATGGACAACAATGGCAACGCCATCGCGGTGTGGCGGCAGTATGATGGTGCCCACTACAGCATCTACACCAATAGGTACTCCGCTGGAGCGTGGGGAACGGCAAAGCTCCTGGAGACGGCCAATGGTGACGCTCAGACCCCGCAGATCGCCATGGACGGTAGCGGTGACGCCATAGCGGTCTGGGTACAGGTGGACAATGTCTACCGTCTCAGCGTCTATGCCGCCAATTATACCAATACCTTCGGTTGGGGACCGGTCAAGCTCTTGGAAAACTCCAACGTTGATGCCATCAACCCGCAGGTCGCCATCGACAGCAACGGCAATGCAGCAGCGGTCTGGGAGCAGGGCGGAAGCATCTACGCCAATCTGTACACCTTTACGTATATAATCAGGAATTCCGAATATGTCCTAGTCCATGCCTGGGGAACGGCCAAGCTGTTGGAGAACTCTCCTGATTGGGCCGTCCGCCCCCAGGTCGCCATGGACGACAACGGGAATATCATCGCGGTCTGGGCGCAAGCAGGAAACCTATACGCCAACCGGTTCTCTACGGGAACACATGTGACGGGGGCGTGGGGAACGGCCAAACTGCTGGAGACCTCCGCCGGATGGGCCAGGGATCCCCAGATCGCCATGGACAACAACAGCAACGGGGTGGCGATATGGGCACAGGCAGGCAGCATCTACGCCGACCAGTACTCCCTGGGAACGTGGGGGGGAGCCAAACTGTTGGAGACCGGCACCAAGGACGCCTTTGTCCCCCAAGTGGCCATGGACGGTCCCGGCAACGCCCTGACGGTGTGGCAGCAGAACGACGGCTCACACCTGAGCATCTACTACAATAGCTACAATGCAGTCGCATGAGGAGAACGAAAGCATCAGAATCTGGGCACTCATCGAACGCTTCTTAAGCTGTCGGTGACCGGCAAATCGCAAGAAGAACCGGTCATCACAAACTCATTATTTTTCGATGTTCTCTAAGATTCCCCAACCATCATAACTCGAAATTGCCGTTGATCCTCACAACGCCACCAGGATGAGGAATGAGATGATGAAATGCAGCATCGTGATGTACAGAAACCTGACGATCCTCCTTTCCTCCTCCATCCTGCCGATCTTGATCTTGAGTTTGGAAAAGAGGATGATGACCGCGATGTCAACGCATGAGACCATGATCAGATAAACGATTCCCAGCCATCCAGCCACGAAAGGAATGAAGGAGATGACGATGAATGAGGCGAACAGGACCCCGGCCGATCGAATGGCCGTCCTTCTTCCGTACCGGATGGCGATCGATCTTGACCCTCTCTTCTCATCACCCTTGGCATCCAGTGCCCCGTTGATGATCTCCTCGCTGAGATCGAAGATGAATGCCAGGACGCCGAACGTCAAGACCAGGCTGTTAAGGTTTCCGACCGCCACCCCTCCGAAGACGAAGGTCACTGAAACAGAGAACGCCACCATCATGTTCCCCGGAAGGCTAGAGCTCTTGAAGCTCCAATTGTAGGACAATCCCACGACCCAGGTGATAAGCGTCAGAATGAGGGCCGGCAAGCCGAGGAATGCCGCTGCCAGAAGGCCGAAGAACGACAGGATGGCAGTAAGAATCACGACCTCCCGGACAGTCGCCCTTCCCGAGGGCAACGGACGATCTGGTCGGTTGATCATGTCAACCTCTTGGTCGAAGTAGTCGTTCGACACCATCGCCGAACCGGAAACGAAGAACCCGGCCAGGAAACCGAGGATGGCTGAGGCGGGATCGGGCAGGCCGCCAAGGGCGAGGACCTCTCCGGCGATGACGCACACCCCGGCCGCGAAAGGAAGTTCAGGCTTGATCAGGTCGGAGACGGTGACGACCTTAGACCGCATACCGTTGTCGGAAGCGCTACGATCCACGCTAAGACACCTTGAAGTATCGACCTTTCTCAATGAAAAAAGGGATTGATAAAATTGGCGGCAAGAGGCGTCGACTCATTCATCCAGGACCTGGTCGGTCCGCTTCGGAGATTTCCGGAGCTTGGGAACGGTCTGCCTGAACTCGGTCGGGGTCAGTTCGAACCGCGACTTATAGGAGGAGTAGAAACTTGACACGCTGCCGAAGCCGCACTCAGACGCGATCTGCAGCATGCTCTTGTCCGTTTCCTGAAGCAGCTTTGCCGCTTTGACCGCACGCAGCTCGTTGATGTACTTCGATGGCGTGGTGTGACATTGACGATGGAACTCCCGGATCACCCGGTTCTGGTGGATGTCGAGCCTTTCCAGTTCCATTGAGAGACGTTCTCGGTCATCGAAATAGCGGTCGCAGACGTTCTTGAGCTGTTCCACGATCGTGCTCTCCCGGTCCTGTTCGGAAAGGTCGGGCTTGCACCGCTTGCATGGTCTGAACCCTTTCTTTTCCGCCTCCTCGGCACTGTCGAAGAACTCGATGTTCTTTCTCAGGGGCATTTTTGATCTGCACGAAGGTCGGCAATAGACACCGGTCGTTCGCACCCCATAGAAGAATATTCCATCCTGGGTCCCGTCTCCCTGCGTCACCGCGTCCCATTTCTGTTGGTCAAGGGGGTCTGAGGCGTTTCTCCGCAATCAAATCACCACTCGTTCGTCGTTCATTCAGGTTCCTTTCCCGGTTCGGTCAGATCCCTGGAAGGGGTCGAAACGTTCCGTTCTTCCAGGTCAAGTAGGCTCTTCTTGATGTCCAACCCTCCCGCGTATCCAACCAGTTTTCCATTTGCTCCTATGACGCGGTGGCAGGGTATGAGGATCGCGATGGGGTTCCTGTTATTGGCCATTCCCACGGCCCTCGATGCCAAGGGAGACCCGATGTTTCTGGCTATCTCACCATAACTTCTGGTCTGCCCGTACGGAATGGTAAGAAGACATTTCCAGACGGTTCTCTGGAATGGGGTCCCCGACGGATCGAGAGGGACCGTAAACTCTTCCCTTTCCCCGGAAAGATAACCAACCAGTTGTCCGTAGGTCTCTTCTAGCAGGGAGGTCTCTTTTTCCAATGCGTTCTCGGGGCCATTCTCCCCCGGAAACCATAGGTTGGTTATCGACCTTCCGTTCTCCGCTATGCCGATGAGCCCGATGGAGGTGCGGTAATAGAACATGTTTTTCATGATCGTTCCTGTCTTTCCTTCATCACAAGGATACCAGTACTTCCTATTTAACGGATTTTTTCCACATTTCCTTTCAGGTTTCTCGATGCAATTCTGACCGAAATAAGGACGGAGAATATATCAACGGTCCTCTCAATGCATTGAGGTCGATGGACCATTGGACGGACGAGACCTACGTCGTTGGCGGCCCTATCGGCGCAAGTTAGAATATCAAGAATGGTCATGTGCGGGAAGGGACTGAATTGCCTGGAGAAGACTTGTTGTTAGAAGGGGATACCAACCCGGACATGATGAAGAACGTCCGAGAGACCATCGAGGCTACCATTTCTGGTCTGGAATCGATCGAGGAAACGATGGAGGCGGCCTTGAAGCATCCCGACAACATGCCCGTGGAGAGCATCATGCTGGTGTTGCAGACGGCCTTCGTCATGAAAAAGAACCTGGTCTATCTCCAGTCAGTCATTGAAAAGAGCAACACGTTCTCCGAGGGCGATCTGAGCCGGCTCAACATGGTCATCAATGCGATGAACATCCTGGACGCCTTCATGAAGGGCAACCTGGATGAAGGGCCGGTGAACGAGGCCAAGGATTTCTTGAAATCGGCGTTGCCCAAAAGGTCGGACAAATCGTAACCGTCCCGGTCCTCTTAATGTCAGGGACAACATCCTCCCTCAAGGTCAAATCATCATAGTGCGATATACTGCCAGATAGACCAGACCGACATCGCGATTATCAATATTTCCTCTGAACGAGCAATGCCTGGTTCGGGACCTCGCTCAGTATCTTCTTCGATACAGGATGAACGCCGACACCGCCAGTATGGAAGTTACCATCAACCCGATGGCGATCAGGCCCAATCTTATCGTCGGTTGCACTTCGTTCACGACATAGGGGGCCGTCGAGTTCCTGATCTCCCGCATGTCAGCGTTGCAGAAGCTGCAGGTCTTGTCGTAAGAGCTCACGATCGGATTCATCAGACAAGGGTCCGTTGTGCAGTGCGGAGGGTCGGCGAAATCATAGTGCACCGTTGCGTTCTTCGGGGTGTATATCGAATCCAACCCTAGCGGGGCGACCAATCCGAGCAGGTGCCCCATCTCATGGGCGATGGCAACCCTCAGATAAACGTTGATGAGCGTATCTCCGAAGATGGCGAACCGGTCCGCCTTGAACGATACTCCAACCGCGGTAGGGTCTGAGAACGAACCGGTCAGAAATGCTATGTGGACTATCGCAACTCCGTTGGAGCTGGCGTTCTTGAACACCGTCGAACAGATGGAGTTCAGATCGGTCTCGGAATAGGTCCTCTGTTCCAGCGAGGCGTTGATCGTTCCCACGAAGGTGTAACTGATGGAGCTCTTGTTGCAGTGTGAGAGTATCAGGGACTCGAAGCTGCTGAACGGAGCGGTCCTCGAATCCAGGATATGCCTGTCGAACGCGGTCCATTCAACCTTCAGAACCGGGTAAACATCCCCCCTCAGATAGTCCCAGGCCAGTCCTCCGGGTTCCTGGGAGAGTTGGGAATGGATGGATTCCGCATTGCTGGTCTTTATGAAATACGATAACTGCCCGCTGCCGTCCTGTACGACCACCAGGGCAGTGAAAACTCCTGGCAGCATGGCGGCTACCGCCAGAACTATCGCGATCATCTTGGTCGTGCTTGCAGTCGTACCAGCTTATTGGACGCCATCGTAAATAAAGGGTCTTGTCGGCCCTCCCGGGAAGGGAGTCTCCGCCGTTGGCAGGGATGCCAGTCCTATCCAGTCTTCGACCCCTTCCGTCCCTTGACCATGGCGGTGATCTTCTCCGATTGGAGCTCCTTCAGCGCGTCTGCGGCAATCCATCGCGCGCTCTGTGTGCCCCTCGAACGGACAGATTCGGCGGTCCTTATCGCCGCCTCCTGCAGACGCAAGTTCCTTTTGCCAATCTGGCGCAAGGCCCAGTTGACCGCCTTCCTCACGAAGGGGCGGTCATCGTCCGCCGCATCGGAATCGATCTCCGTCAGGAAGACATGGAACTGTCCGTCATCCGCCTTCTTGTCGTGCGCGGCCAGGGCGGCCATGATCACGAAACCCGCCCGTCTTACGTATTCTCCGTCCCGTAACGCCCATTCTTTCGCCTTCATGACCGCGTAGGGGGTCCTCGAGAACAGGTTGCTGCAGCACTGGTCGCACACGTCCCATGAATCGAATCCGCTCACCCAATGCTCCATCTGCTCCTTGGTCACCTTTGCCGGAACATCGATTATGGTGGCAAGCAGGCGCGACTCGTGGAACCCCGTCTCCCACAGGTCGAGGGCGAGTTGGTGATCCTTGCCGATCGTCTTCGCCAGCGACCGCAGCTCGACCATGGAAAGGCCAAAAGCCCGGTCGACCTTGATGCCATACCTCGACATGCCCTCCCGGTTGGCCTCGTTCCGGTGAGATTCAAAATGTGCCACTACTTCCTCTGCCTTCATTGTGACCCGAGGGATATCGACATCGTCCGATGATAAACCCCCTAGTCGGAACCAGTGACCTTGTCCTGATCTCTTCAAAGCAGGGCGACTCTACACAGAGCCAATTGGTTTGCAAACTTCACCACCATATAAGGTGAGGATCTTCCTATTCGCCGTGGTCCGGTTGTTCAATATCATGTCACGTTTGGAGCAGTTCGATTTGATAACGTCCAGCCTTTAGGGTGAGTAATGATAAATCGTCCGATGGTGAAAACATCGACCGGCCATGCCCTGAAACCGCTCGCCGTCGGTGTAGAATGTGATTCTGCAAGCTTGCCTGGCTCCAGAAATTTCCCTCTCTAGATCTATTCTAGTAAAACACGTATGAAAAATGACAGGCTAAATTTATGATGGATTAAAGAAAAAAGATGCCAAGGCCTACCGACGGTAAGCCTTGGTTGGAAATATATCGTTTAGGCTGTTCGATCACGCCTTCTTTGGTTTTGGAGCAAACAGTGGAAGCATTTCCTTACCGTTTGCCTCATTGACCACAAGGGCAACGGCAATGTAGATTCCTACCAATCCATTGATTATTCCCCAATATCCGCCGAACTTGGTGATGTCTGCATTACCAGCCAGTGCCCCTGCACCGAGTATCAGGAACAGAAGCGCTAACATCCCAATTAGGAGTGTTACGGCTCTCGGGGCCTTCAATGTCCCAAGGAACATGCCTGCGGTGAATATTCCCCAAAGGACCAGGTACGATCCGACTGCGTTCGCTCCTCCCGCTGGAGTAAGTCCTAGTGCTGGCGCGATTGTAATCGACGCTAGGCTCATCCAGAAGAAACCAAATGCTCCGAATGCGGTCATCGCGAAGGTGTCTCCCATTCTCCATAGCATACATGCCGCCACAATTTCTGCAAAGCCGCCTAGGAAGATGATCATTCCCAACATCATTGCATCCGATGGGAAAGCTCCTGCATTCACCAGGCTCAGCAAGGTTGTGGTCAGGCCGAATCCGATGAAGCCCAACGCACCTGCATTTCCGCCTTCAAACTTTCTCTCATCAACCATCTTACTTACCCCCCTCTAAAACTCTCATGTAATTCCTCCAATTGCGCCAAGGAATCTCGGCGCATTCAACCTAATTACTTGTTCTGCTATACTTAATATTATCGTGCTTCGATTTTCAATATTTGATACGTGGACTGTTCGGTCGGTCTTATGTTATCGTTTTTTTATAAAGTAAACTTTATTTTATTATTATTGGTAAAGTATATATGTTTCATAATCTTCGTTTCATTTCTTAGGGCGATTGAGCTCGCTTTCTAGGTGGTTTGTTTGATCGAAAGTCTCTCAGAAATGACCCACCGCCGAAAAGTGAGTCACAATGATAGAAAATCATTTGCCAGTACTGACGATGTTCCAGAAAAATAGCGTCGTTGATTCTACCAAGATCGGGATTTCAGTGGCAAAGATTGAGAACGTTTAGGCATGATACTAAGAATTATCTCAGATCAATAAGGCTTCAAACAGTTGCATATTATTCTTAACCCAACTAGATAGCTATTCGCCCTGAACTAAAGTTGGCTTGGGAGGTGGTTCAAGTGCTAACTTAGTGCCTTTATTGCCGTAAATCCTATCCTTGTCTTTGATTTGTATCGAATGTAAGAAAAAAGGAAAGGGTTTTGAATCGCGGAGATCAGGGCTACTTCGAGGTCACCTCACCGGTGCGTATCCTGATCACCTTGTCGATCGGGCTGATGAAGATCTTGCCATCGCCGATATCGCCGGTCCTGGCGGAGGCGATGAGCGTGTCGACCACTTTCTGGCAGTCTGCGTCGGTCACGACGATCTCGATCTTCGTCTTGGGCAGAAGGTCGACCCTGTACTTGCCGGCCCTATGGGTGAACTCCAGGCCCTTCTGCTCTCCCCGTCCGTGCACCTCGTACACCGTCATTCCGAGGACTCCGATCTCTTCCAGCGCTGTTTTCACGGGATTGAGCTTCTCGCTCCTGATTACTGCTTCAATCTTCTTCGACATTTCAGGTCACCTCTAGCTGTAAGCGCTCTCCCCGTGCTGGATGATGTCAGCACCGATACGTTCCTCGTCCTTCGTCATCCTCAACGGGATTATCTTGCCCATCACCTTCAGCACGATGAACGTCACACCGAAGGCCAGTGCCCAAACCACGGCAACAGCTACCAGTTGTGCTCCAAGCAGGGTGACACCGCCGCCATAGAACAGGCCCTGGTGTGTCACGGCGCTGTTAACGGCATTGGTAGCGAACAGGCCGGTGGCAATGGCACCAAAGGTTCCACCGATACCATGAACACCCCAAACATCAAGCGAGTCGTCAAAGCCGAAATGCTTCCTTACCAGAATACCCCCATAGCATATGACTCCCGCACCGATGCCGATCGCCAAAGCACCTGAGGCATCTACATAGCCAGATGCCGGGGTGATCGCAACCAGACCGGCGACTCCTCCGGAGATGAGGCCAAGAACACTTGGCCTGCCCTGGTGAAGCCAGGAGACCATGCCCCAGGTGATCGCCGCCAATGCCGCCGCTATCTGGGTGTTCGCGAATGCTTGCGAGGCCAGCCCATTCGAGGCGAGGGCACTGCCGCCATTGAACCCGAACCAGCCCATCCATAGAAGGGCGCCTCCGAGGACGACCATTGGAATGTTGTGGGGATGATCGCCGTTTCCGCCCAACACTGATATCCTCTTGCCCAGGACTATTGCCGCGGCCAGTACTGATACACCTGCTGTGATGTGCACGACGGTGCCGCCCGCGAAGTCCAACGCTCCTAGTTGTGCGAGCCAACCGCCAGCCCAAACCCAGTGCGCCACTGGAATGTAGACCAACACGGTCCAGATAGCAAGGAATATGACCAATGCTTTCAGCTTCATGCGCTCTGCGATACCACCAATGATGAGACAGACCGTAATGATTGCGAACATCAGCTCATACATCGAGAACAATATCGATGGTATGGTTGGGGCGTAATTGTTTCCCAACGCACCGACTCCATGGAGCATGGTAAAGTCAAAGTTACCGATGTAGTTACTCCCTGGAGAGCCGAATGCCAGTGTGTACCCGAACACGACCCAGATTAGAGTAACCAATCCCGTGATGATGATAGTCTGACCGAGCATCGAGAGGAAGCTCTCCTTTCTAAGCATGCCTCCATAGAAGTAACCAACGGCTGGCGTCATAATGAACACCAAGGCTGTGGATATCAGCATCCATGCTGTGTCTCCGCTGTCAATCAAGGCCACACCACCATCGTCGTAAATGATTCGATCTTTGTTGCGTTGGACTTTCTCATCTTATCACCTCAGCCGACCCTCGGTCGGAATGTGCGGAGCCTCAAATCAAATTACGCTGCCTGCTGTTTTGCAGTTTTGTAAATGAATTCGATATGTGTCCCGCACATTGATTCATCGATAGACAAAGGTCTAATAAAATGTTTTCGTACGCATCAAATGAATAGTGTGAACAGAATTACTAGACGTGTGTACAATTAGAATCAATCAAGTTTCAGGTAAAAAAGTCCGAAATTTGCTAAAAATAATACTGTCTGGCAATCCCCGATGGGAAACTTCGGCCCTTTCCGAGCGGTATTTCAACGGTCCGGTTTTTGATTCCGAATGGAATTCATTTTCACCGCGTTAGAAAACGCTATTCGATCAATGTGGGCCCCCAGGATTATTCAGAGGGTCAGAAAGACCCAGAATATCTTCCTAACACCTGCCAGCAGACCACAGGATAATATCGGGAATTCTGACGAGAGGATATATCTCGATAATCAAAGGAGCTGATCATCCGACGATCTTTTGACAGTCTATTGTTTAATTGCTTCGATTCGCCCATCGTTCTCGAAATGCCGTTCGAAAATGATCCAAGAGTAGAGGTCAGAAGGCTGGCCTTTCGAGAGGAAACCAATTAATGCTTACACATGCAATAGAAGGTCGGTCAGATGAAGGAATACGAGCTCATAGTGGTCGGGTCAGGGGCAGGGATGAACGTCGTCTCCAAGGCAAGGAACGCGGGCCTGAGGGTCGCCATAGTGGAGAATTGGGTGATGGGGGGCACATGCCTCAACCGTGGCTGCATCCCCAGCAAGATACTGACCTATCCCGCTGAGGTGGTAAGGCAGATCGAACACGCGCGTGAGATCGGCATCAACGCCAAGATCGAGTCCATAGACTATGAGCTGGTCCGCAAGCGCATGTGGGAGCTTGTCCTGAGGGATAGGCACGGCATGGAGGAGGGGGTGGCCGCCGACGGCGGATTAGACTTCTATCACACCACAGCCCGCTTCATCGGTCCATACACCCTGCAGGTGGGTCAGGAGCAGATCAAGGCGCCCAAGATAGTCTTGGCCATAGGTGTCAGGACATTCATCCCGGACATCCCCGGCCTGAGGGAGACCGGGTTCGAGACCTCGGAGAGCATATTCGATTTGCAAACCCTGCCCCGTTCAATGATAATTCTCGGGGGCGGCTACAAGGCCTGCGAGTTCGGTCACTTCTTCTCCGCCTTCGGCACCAAGGTCTCGATCGTCGGCCGCAATTCCCGGATCCTTCCCCGGGAAGAGGAGGAGGTCAGCGAACTGGTGCTCTTCAAGATGCGGGAATACCTCAACCTGAAGGTCAACCAGGACGTTGTCTCCATCAGGAAGGGGGATAAGGGCAAGGTGGTTGTGATCAAGGACCGGACCACCGGCCTCGTGGAAGAGCTGGAGGCGGACGAGATCCTCCTCACCACCGGCATTCAGAGCAATGCCGACATGATCGAACCGGAGGTCTCCGGCATCAAGACCGACATCGGAAGGTACATCGTGGTCAACGAGAACCTGGAGACCAACGTTCCGGGGATCTTCGCGATGGGCGATGTGATCGGCAGGACCATGTTCCGCCACACCGCCAACTATCACGCCCAGCTGGTTTGGAACAACGCCTTCGCCAAGAACAAGATGAAGCTCGATGAGCACGCGGTCCCCCACGCTGTTTTCGGCCACCCGGAGGTGGCCTCGGTGGGCGTGACACAATCGGAGGCCAAGGCACGGGGCATCAAGGTCCTGGTCGGACTGAGCGAATACTCCGACTGCGCCAAGGGATATGCCATGGGGGAGAGGGACTCGTTCGCCAAAGTGGTGGTGGACATGACCTCCTACCAGATCATCGGCGCTTCCGCGGTCGGCACGGACGCGGCGATTCTGGTCCAGGCGATGGTATACCTGATGAACGCCGGCGACCGCACCTATCTGCCGCTGGCCCGGAGCCAGACGATACATCCCGCCCTGAGCGAGGTGATGGTGAACGCCTTCGGCAACCTGCATGACCCGGAGCACGTACACGTTCACGAACATGAAGCAGCGGAAAAATAACCCTAGGCGGGAGAGTAGGGTGCCCGGGGAGGGCGCTCCCGCCTACGGAATCGGTTTGCTAAGCTTCACTCGAGCGTGTTGTACTTGTACTGGAAGTCCCGCTCCTTGATCAGGTTCTTCAGTTCGCCATCTGCGATGAGCTTGAACCCGTACCGTATGACCGCCTCGTAGAACTCGCAGTAAGGCGATTTGGCCATGATCGTTCCCTTCTCGGCGAAAACCTCTCCCGGGCAGGGCGCTCCGCACACGTTGCGCAGGGCGCACGACTGGCAGACCGGAATGTTCTCTGCCCTCCGCTCCCGGACCATCTTCAGACGCTCCGATTTCACCGCCTTCTCCACACCGTCGACCTCGAAGACACTGTGCGTCTGGAATTTCTCCAGGCCGAGGAACTCGGAACATGGGTATATGGTACCGTTCGAGCTCACCGAGACGAAGCATCTCGCCCCTCCGCAGGGGGTGATGTCGCACATCAGCCTGCGCCCCATGGGGGCAACGATGCCGAGGATGAGGTTCGAGAAATCCGCGATGGTGATCCGGTGGCCGTTCTTGGTGTGGTACACCGCCCGGTCAATCGCCCCGATGAAGTTCGGGATAAGGTACTCGTTGGCCGGACGCAGCTTTCTGGCCACTTCCTGCGTGCCCCTCACGGGGTTCATCAGGACGCTCGGCACCTTCTTTTCCACCAGGAAATCGATCATTTGCGGGAGGGTGTCGACATTCATCGAGCTGATGGTGCAGATGACGCTCATCGCCCGGTAACCGTCGAGGTGTTCGATCGCGTGAACCGCTGCATCAAAGGTACCGCCGCCTCCCCGGAGCGGGCGGATACGGTCGTTCACTGCCTTGATCGGAGAATCGAGCGAGACGCCCACGGAGACCCGGTGGTCCATGAAGAAGTCGGCCGTCTTGTCGTCCAGATGATATCCGTTCGTCTGCACTCCGAAGGAGAAGCGGTCAGAGAACTCTCCCACCGCTTTCATTATGTTCTCCTTGACCAGCATCGGTTCGCTCCCATGGAACACGATCACTGGCTTTCTCCCGTCGGAATTCCTGGAAACCGAACCTGGGTAGTTCTCAAAGAAATCGTGCAGGTTGGTGAGGGCCAGATGGATTTGCGGGTAGCTCATGTGCCCGGACTTTGCCCTGAGATCGTCCGGAAGGTAGCAGTACTGGCAGTTGGCGTTGCAGGAACCCGTCGGATTGAAGTAGACCGCGCTGAACCTCTCTTCGGAACGGAACTTTTCCATCTCCTCGGACATTGCCGCGGAATGTATCCGGTAGTTTGGAAGCACCTCCTCTTCCATCACTTTGGCCATGTCCGCTCCCTTCGGGACCAGGGCCCAGAACATGCTCTCTGGCTCGATCAGGACCCAGGAGTTCCCTACGTCGATCAACGAGAGCTTTGGTCCCTCTCCGGAGTTCAGTCTCATGGGCATTATCGAAGCGTTATCGGATTCAGTGGTCGTGGTTGAGTTCATCTTAAGCACCTGGTAAAAAAAGGTTTAGAAGGGGAGCTCCCCTTCTGCCGCATCGTAGATGATGTAGTGGCTCAGTCCGTTGCCATCCACTTTGCAGTCCAGTCTGCACATTATTGCTGACATTTCTTTCACATCCTTGCTGGGTTGGATTATACATCCAACTACAAAATATCGAAGTCGAGGTTAGTATATGATGCTATCTTTGGTCATATTGGATGAAACAAAAGCATCGTTTTATGGCAATCTGATGCAACTGAACACAGGACATCAAAATCGCCGAGGCGCGAGGTCATGCCTGATTAGGGGAGAAAAAAGATAGCCAGGCATCCGAAGAATGATGACGGTGAAAATGCTCACTTCGTTGCACTGTGCTTTCGGGTGGCTTCCGAGTTCTTCGCATCCACCGTGTGGTTCCATTTCTTCAGGATCTTTTCCGAGGTGATGCCCACAAGATAAGGTATCGGCGGTGTCAAGTACAGGAGCGAACCGCACAGCGTGACGATCTTTTTGGAGAACGCCATGTTCTTGATGACCTTGATTATCGGGTCATTGGGGTCTTCTTCCCTCAGCATGCCGAAGAAGGACTTGAGCACTAGCTTGTCGGCGTAGATGACCACTCCGATGCTCCATTTGATGCCCCGGTCGAGAGTGGTGCTGCATCCGAAGGGTTGGGTGGTCTTGTTGAGGATGGCCGTCCTAAGGTCCTCGGCGGTCTTGCCCTCGAACATGGTGCAGCAACAGCCCAGCTGACCAAGTGCGTGCGCATCGCTGCCCGCCACGCAGGCCCATTTGCCGCACTTCGAACGCTCCAGCGCCTTGTTGTTGGCGATACCATCGATGTGGCCGCCGTTAATGACCTCGATGCCGTCAATGTCCAGCGTTTCGATGAGATTTCCGATTGCTGAAACATGTCCTGAATAGGGATGCGGGGCAAGAACGACCCCTCCCTGCTTCCTTATCCGGAGGATCGTCTCTTCCGCCGAGAGGTCCATGGGTATCTCCTCGGTCAGGAAGAGCCCTATGACCTCTCCGTCCCTTGTGCTGACCTCTTCGCCGATGACGACCTCGATGTCTGGGTCGTCCTTAGCATACTCCGCCGCCTTGAGGGCACCGGCAATGCTGTTGTGATCCGTAATACAAAGGACCGAAAGACCGACCTGCTTGGCGATCTTCACCACGTCCTCCGGGTTGGATGCCGACTCAGGAAATTTCAGGAACTTGTAATGTGCCAATCCCGAGTACTTCGTGTGGACATGGATATCCGCTCGACTTAGCATCGGCCGGTTCAATGTAGTTCAGCGTTTTAAAGCATTCGGGAAAGGATTAGTTCCTTGTGGCACGGTTTGACTTGATACTGTCCCAAGTTGAAGCGGGCAACGGTGATCAGGACCCCGGATTCGACCTACCAGATTTTAGGTTGCTATCAGGCTCCTAGTATCTTCCGGGCGATCTGCACCCCGAACTCACGGCACTTTGCCCTCGCCGCCTCGTCCGGAGCGAATTGGACCTGCATGTCCTCGAAAGGCAGTTCCATCCCGCTCCCGTTGAGCAGGTCCCTCATCTGTTTGGCCGTTCCCGCCCCCCATCCGTAGGAGTTGAAGATCGCCGCCAGATGGCCCTTGGGCTTTAGCCCCTTTAGGTAGGTGCAGATGTCCGCCACCGGCGGGAAAATTCCGTTGTTCAGGGTGGGCGAACCCAGGACCAATGCCCGGGACATCATCACCTCTCGGGCGATCGTGCTGCGTGGCGTGTCCGTTACCCGCAACACCTTTACCGGTATGCCCTCGGACGATATCCCCTCGGCTATCGCCTCCGCCATGATCTGGGTCGAGCCCCACATGGTGTCGTACACCACGACCGCGCTGGGGTCGGTGTGATAGGTGGCGTAGCCGACGTACTTGTCCAGGATCTTGGCTATGTTCTTCCGCCAAAGTACGCCATGGGCGGTGGCCAGCAATTTCAGGTCAAATTCCTTCAGCCGGTCGAACGCCTTGATCACCTGCGGCCCATAGGGCAAGATGATGTTGGCATAGTAGATCTCTGCCTCCTCGAACAGGACGCCCTCGTCCACCTCGTCGTCGAATCGTTTCGACGAGGCGAGGTGCTGGCCGAATGCATCCATGGAGAACAATATCCCTTTTTCCGGGACATATGTCATCATGGAGTCCGGCCAATGCACCATCTGGGTGTATACGAACTTGAGGGTGTGCTTGCCGATATTCATCTCGGAACCGTCCTCCACCACCGTGACGTCCATCTCCCCGAAGTTCATCCTCAGGTCCTCCTTTCCCATCTTCGAGCAGAACACCTTGGCCCCGCCGGTCAGCGTCTGGGCCATCCGGAGGCCAGAAGCGTGGTCCGGTTCAGAATGGTTTGAGATGATGTACTCGATTTTTCGCGGATCGATGACCGATCTGATCCTCTGGGCCAGCTGGGTGAAGAAAGGGGCCTTGACAGCGTCGATAAGGGTTGGATGCTCGTCCAAGATCAGGAACGAGTTATAGGACGTCCCCCGAGGGGTTTCGTACCCATGAAAATTTCTCTGGTTCCAGTCGATTGCACCTACCCAATAGATGTCCTCAGCGATCTTGACTGCTTCCATACGCTCTCCAGGCGAAACAATTGCACGAGGGCATATCTATCGTTTGCTGTTCTTCTGATATGAAACAGGCGCAACGCTAGAATCCGCATATGTTTATACGTACGCTCTTTGTTGCCTGACCAATGGGCATAATCGAATGGGCCATCGAGCTGATAAAACAGATAATCCAATTCGGTGGCTATGGCGGCATTTTCCTGCTAATGGCCCTAGAGAGCATGTGCTTTCCCATACCTAGCGAGATCATCCTTACCTTCGGCGGATGGCTGGCCTACGACGGGAACATGGATTGGGTCCTGGTCGCGTTGGTCGGCAGTGCTGGATGCATCGTCGGTTCCACCTTGGCCTATTGGGCGGGCATGAAGGGCGGCAGGGCGTTCGTGTGCAAGTACGGAAAGTACCTACTGCTCAACGAGGGTCATCTAGACTCCACCGAGAGGTGGTTCAAGAAGTATGGCACGATGATGATATTCCTGACTCGGGTCATGCCCATCGTACGCACCTTCATATCCCTCCCCGCCGGAATGGCCAGGATGGATTTTAAGAAGTTCATCGTCCTAACCTCGATAGGATCTATCATCTGGTGTTTTGCGTTAACGTACGTCGGCTACGCGCTGGGCCCCAACTGGCAGACGATCGAGGACTGGTTCCGGCAGGCGGACATCCTGATCCTGGTGGGGGCCGCGGCGGTGCTGGTCTGGTGGTTATTGGGCCGGAAGAAGAGGCAGAAGGCCAAGGAAGAATACTGCAAGATGGGATAAGTTCACAACCATTGGAAAGGAGGTTGGGCAATCCATATTGCTCCAAAATGCTTTTCCCATTTCTTTTGAAAATTAGTCCTCGCCAATCAGTCAGATCTTGCAGTGCGATGAACGATCTAAGACATTCGGCCGATTTCCATCGGAGACCATCGGGGTCGATCGATCAAATTGACGGTCCTAACCTGCAGCCCAACAATTAAAATCGCCGATTGCAGTCATTTCTTTCTTGGGTTCTCGGGATAATCGTCCAAATAATACCATCTGGGTTTTTCTCCGATCACTTGCATTTTTTTCCCGACCACTAACGTTAATTGTCGAAGATAAAGTTCATATTTGAGTCATAGACTACCTGAATTTGAGGCGATGAAGCTCGCCTTCAATTGTCCAGTGCGCGGGCTGATAGCTTCTACCGAATGACGCACACCAATGAGGTGAGTGACGATGGTAGGCGCGCTGACACTGTTCCTGGTTTTGCGTCTAGCTCTTATTGCAACCATGGTTTCGAACGGGCTTTTGATCTATTCCGACATCATTGAAATCCGCATAGGTTTGGTCCAAGGCGACTTTTTCGAGATGGAAGGCGGTGAAGACCATCCCTCGCGCATCTCAATCTCCGGAGCTGGGCTATGACAGACTATGTCACCATAACGATCCTCCTGGTCATTGCGGTGGCGGCTCAGTTCGTATCGCTCCGTTTCGGTATATCGGTGGCCATCATCGAGATGCTACTCGGCATACTCCTGGGAAATGGTCTGGGCATCAGAGCAGCAGACAAGGACTGGCTGGTGTTCCTTGCCGCTATCGCCGGGGTAATACTCACATTTCTGGCCGGGTCCGAGGTTGACAATGCTGCGCTGAAAAAGAATCTCAAGCCCAGCGTTCTGATCGGAGTGGTCTCTTTCCTTGCTCCCTTCGCGGCCTGTAGTTTGGCTTCATTTTACCTTCTTGCCTGGTCCTTTCAATCATCCATGCTTGTCGGTGTCGCACTATCTGAGACATCTGTCGCCATTGTGTACATAGTCCTGGTGGAGGGGGGGAAGAGCAAGACCCCGACCGGTAGTTTGGTTCTATGTGCTTGCTTCATAACAGACCTAAGTGCCTCGATCGCCCTCTGTGTCCTATTCGTTACCCCTGGAGTCTACCTAATTGCGCTCATCGGCGCTCTCGTGGCCATGGTTGTCTACGGCCCCCGGTTAGTGGATTGGTGCTTCAGGGCGCTCAAGGGCCGTTCTGGAGAACCCGAGGTGAAGGTCGTGCTGCTATTGGTCATGATGCTGGCGGCTTTCTCGACAATGGCGGGAGTTAGCGCTGTCCTTCCTGCGTACATTCTGGGCTTGATCATGTCAAGGTCAATGGCAGGGAACGCTCAGGCGATGCTACACATGAGGACAGCCCTGATGGCGTTCCTTGGCTCGTTCTTCTTTATCACTGCCGGCATGAACGTTCAGCTGGCTGCCGTGTACTTTGGAATAATTCCGGTTGTTCTGTTATTCGTTGTGAGGCTGGCATCAAAGCTGGTAGGAGTCAGCTTCATCGGGAGCAGGTTCGTGGAAGGGCCGATTCACTACGTCTCTTGGCTCATGGCAACCGCGCTCTCGTTCGGTGTCATCTTCGCCCAGGTGGGGCTATCGACCAACCTGATAGATCAAGACCAGTTCTCCATCCTGGTGATGATCATTGTGATGAGCGCTGTGATTCCCACCATTGTAGCGGAACGCTTGAATCCATGGGGTGAAAAGAATGGCAGGTGAGGTCCAGGATGAAAGGCTCGCCATCATGGCATTGAATTGCGCAAAGATGACGGAGAACAATGAGCATAGGAACGCAATAATGGCGAAGATGACGCCATCGATATTGCGCTCAGACCATACCATCAGGTCAAGCACTATCGGATCATCATGTCGGATGGGGGTTCGATTATCGATAATTATTATGGTCGTCCTAACACATGATAGTCCCGGCGGTCGTGGCAAGGAATGGTTTGGTCCGAAGAGGATGTTCAATGAACGAGCAAGAAGTAGTGAGGAGAATATTGGTAGCGGTCGATGGTTCAGCCCAGAGCATGAAGGCGATCAGGCTGGCGGCTAAGATATCTAAGGCGACCGGGGCAGAGATGACCATACTCCACGTGAACGAAATGCACGAATTGCCCACTCTGATCACGGAAGGTGAGGATCCAGGCGAGAAAGTTCGAGGTCAAGGGATAGTCGACGACGCCTTGGAAATCGCCTTGTCAGAGGGAGTGAAAGCAACGGGCGTCATAAAGAACGGTCACGCCGCAGGGCAAATACTGGTCTATGCCCACGAGTATTCTCCCCAGCTCATCTTCATGGGAACGAGGGGACTAGGTCGCGCCATGGCCATGGTCATGGGAAGCGTTTCCCAGGTCGTTGTCCACGGTGCCAAGACATCGGTCGTTGTGGTGAAATAGAGGGAACCGATGCGAGGTCGATCGAAGAATCCGGGGAAGGCCTGAAGGGCAACTAGAATACTCCCGTTAGAATATAGATGGTAGGTCTTGGACAGTCCGACCATTGGGCCCTAGTGAAACCAGATAACGATACCTCCTCTCAGATGGACCCCGAAAGGGTGCATCCGCCGGTAGCTACGGGGGGTTGATCTCGGATCCGGACCAAGGCGATGGCAGGAAAAATCATCCATGCCTGGGATTGTGAGGTCGAGATCTCCACCCTCTCCAGGCGCCGGAAGGGCAGGGGTTCGAGATGTATGCCATCATATGAGGTTCTACGAACCAATGACAGAGAATGTCGAGCACGTGGGGGCGAAGTTAATCAATCTGTGAGCCCTTACTCCGTAACGATGAATCCAGGGGGCCATGGTATCCATCGTCAAGGCCATCGAGGGAGTGAGCGGATATGAGCAGGATCCTGAGCAAAGACGGGCGTCTTCTTTTCCTCACCAGGGCCATCCGGCTCTTTGCCTACGGGTTCCTTTCCATCATCCTCGTCCTCTACCTGACCGGCGTGGGCCTGGGGGATGTCCAGGTAGGGTTGCTCCTGGCGCTGACCCTGGTGGGTGACACGGTCATTTCGCTTTTCATTACCACCCGAGCCGACTGGATCGGCAGGAAAAGAATGCTGATCATCGGCGCCGTTCTGATGTTGTTTGCCGGCACCGTATTTGCGCTGACCAACAATTTCGCATTTCTCCTCGTCGCCGCCATCATCGGCGTGATCAGCCCTTCGGGGAACGAGGTCGGCCCATTCCTGTCCATTGAGCAGTCATCACTTTCCCACATCGTGTCCGCCAAGGAAAGGACCATGGTCTTCGCCTGGTACAATCTGCTCGGTTCGTTCGCCACCGCATCCGGGGCCTTGGCCGGCGGATGGCTCGTCCAAACTCTGCAGAACGGAGGAACCAGTATACTGGACAGCTATCGATCGATCATCATCGGCTACGCTCTGTTCGGATTGGTCCTGGTGGTCATCTTCCTCGGTCTTTCCACCAGAATAGAGGTGAAGGTGACCGAACTGGATGGGATCAAGCGGAGATTCGGCCTGCATCGCTCCAAGCGGACGGTGCTGAAGCTCTCCGCATTGTTCTCCCTCGATGCATTCGGTGGGGGTTTCATCGTCCAGAGCATTCTTGCGTATTGGTTCTATGTCAAGTATGGGACGGATCCGGGAACGCTGGGCACGATATTCTTTGCCGCCAATGTCCTGGCCGGATTCTCCGCCCTGGCCGCGGTCAGGATAGCAAGGCGCATCGGATTGGTCAGGACGATGGTGTACAGTCATGTGCCTTCGAACATCCTCCTCATCCTCATTCCGTTGATGCCCGACTTCACCACGGCATTGGCCCTCCTGCTCCTGCGATTCAGCATATCACAGATGGATGTGCCGACCCGTCAGTCCTACGTCATTGCCGTGGTGAGCGAGGACGAACGCTCGGCGGCATCGGGAATAACCGGCGTCGCCCGGACTATAGGCTCGTCCGTCGCCCTTCTCCTGGTAGGTTTTCTGCTCAGCGACAGTGCACTGATAAGTTTTCCATTCTTCATCGCCGGCGGGGTGAAACTGGTCTATGATATACTGCTATATTCAGGCTTCAAGCATCAAGAACCACCGGAAGAGACATCCTCCTGATGCTCACCTTCTACGGTCCGCTGGCACAATGAGAACGGTCCATCACCGGACTGGCTAAGAACGATCGGATCTCCTAATTTCAACCAGTCCCGTTGGTGCTCAATCCGTTCCCTCCCCCATCTGGGGAACCATGTTTCCTGGATCAATCCTTCTTCTGCAGTTCCTTGAAATAATAATATTCGCCGGCGGATTTCTGCTCCCGGTCCAGTCTGGAACCCGGTTTGTTGATCCTCGGACGGTTCGTGTCATTGTCCCGCCGGAACGTCACGTCCACCTGCTTCAGGAACATGTTCATCCCGCCCCGCATGTCGAACGGACCCTTGCCGTGCCCGCTCTGTCCTGGGACACCATCGAACACCATGATCGAGTCCGAGACCATGTCCAGGAAGTATATGTCGTGGTCGACGACCATGGCCGATCGGCCCTTCTTCTCCATGACCCGGCGGATCGTCTTGGCCGATTCCATCCTTTGATTGGAATCGAGGTATGCCGAAGGCTCGTCCAGCAGGTAGATGTCCGCCTCTCTCGCCAGGCAAAGGGCGATGGCCGTCCGCTGCAGTTCGCCCCCGGACAGGTTCTTGACGTTCTTCTCCAGCAACGGTTTGAGCATCATAGGGTGCTGTATCTCGGTCTGGAAGAATCCGGACTCGAAGAAGTCCTTGACGTAGGTGTTGAAGAGGTCCGTGACCGTTCCATCGAAATCGGGAGAGATGTATTGCGGCTTGTAACTGACCTTGACCTGCTGTTCTACCTTCCCGGAGGTCGGCTCCAGCACGCCGGCCAGCATCTTTACGAAGGTGGTCTTGCCGATGCCGTTCGGTCCGACGATACCGACCGTCTCGCCGATCTTGATGGCGCCCGCGTCCACCTTCAGCTTGAACGCCGGATAGGCCATCTCCAGCTCCGGATATTCCATCAGGGTCATCGATTGGAACGATTCCCGGGGAGGGTGCGATTCGAACCGGATCGGCGTGTCACGGAACCTTATGTTCTCCTCCTTCGCGTATCCGTCCAGGTAAACGTTGATCGCCGACCTGACCTGGCGCGGTTGGGCGAAGATACCGTAGGCACCTTCGGAACCGAAGACCAGATAGACGTTGTCGGCCAGGAAATCGAGGATGGCCAGGTCGTGCTCGATGACGATGACCATCTTCTCCTTGGCGAGCTTCTCGATGATCCTGGCCACCTTGATCCTCTGGTAGATGTCCAGATAGGACGATGGTTCATCGAAGAAGTAGATGTCCGAATCCTTCATGATGGTGGCGGCGATGGCCACCCTCTGAAGCTCTCCGCCGGAGAGCTCGCTCATGTTCCGGGTGACGGCGTCTTCAAGCTCCAGCATCTTGACCGCCTCCTCCAGCTTCATCCGTTCCTGGACCCTGGAAAGAAGGTCCTTGACCGGTCCCTTGATGACCGTCGGCAGCCGGTCCACGTACTGCGGCTTCATGGAGGACTTGAAACCGGGGGTGTAGACCTTTGCCAGGTAGTCGTGCAGTTCCGTACCGGCAAAATGGGCCAGCACCTCTTCCCTGGTGGGAGGGGAGTCGAATTTCCCGAGGTTGGGCACGATCTCCCCGGAGAGCAGTTTGAACGAGGTGGTCTTGCCGATGCCGTTCGGACCGAGAATGCCGGTGACCTGGCCGGTCTTCGGCGTGGGCAACCGGTAGAGACGGAATGCATTCTCCCCGTAATGGTGGACCATATCCTCCTTCAGTTCGTCCGGCAGACCGATGATCTTTATTGCCGTGAATGGGCACTTGTGAACGCAGATACCGCAGCCAGCGCAGAGCTCTTCCGATATCTCGGCCTTGCTGGAATCGTTCAGCCAGATGGCCTGGACCCCGGTCCTGACCTTGGGGCAATACTTGATGCACTCGGTATTGCACTTCTTGGTCTGGCAACGGTCCTTCAGGACGGCAGCTATCCGCATGACCCTCACCAATAAGGAACCCCGATAAAAAGCTGTCCATCGTATTCGTCATCCGGGGGAAGGGAAGGAGGGGTGCTCGGTCCAGTCGCGTCAATTCCCGGAATACGGCGATCATCAGATATCTGAGGACAGGACCGGTCCCTCTAGTACCAACTGGACCACTGAACGCTTAAATCAATGTTAGAGCATTCTGACCTCGATAACTATGGCAAAAGTACTGGTCTGCGTTGCTTGGCCCTACGCCAACAGCCCGCTTCATCTCGGACATGTGGCAGGTTCCCTGCTGCCCCCTGACGTGTTCGCAAAATACCATGCACTGAAAGGCAACGAGGTGCTGATGGTGTCCGGGTCGGACATGCACGGCACACCGATCACCGTCCGGGCCGAGAAGGAGAAGACCAGCCCCGAGGAGGTGGCCGAGCGCTACCACAAGATGAACAAGAAGGCCATAGAGGACCTGGGGATCACTTTCTCACTGTTCACCAAGACCACGACGCAGAACCACGCTGACGTGACCCACGACGTCTTCAACAAACTGATGGAGCACGGGTATCTCTACCGGCATGGGACCATGCAGTATTACTGTCCGAAATGCGGCAAGTTCCTCCCGGACCGGTACGTCGAGGGCCGCTGCAAGAAATGCGGTGACGAGCGCGCCCGCGGAGACCAATGCGAGAAGTGCGGTGCCACCTATGAGGCGGGCGAACTGGGCAATCCCAGATGTACCGTGTGCGGAACGACCCCGGAACTGCGCGAGACCGACCACTATTTCCTCCGGCTCTCGGCGTTCCAGCAACCGCTAATCAAGTGGGTCAAGGACAAGGATTACTGGCGCCCGAACGTCAAGCTGTTCACCCAGAACTGGCTGGAGGCCGGCCTCAAGGACCGGGCGATAACCAGGGACATGTCCTGGGGGATCTCCGTGCCCGTGCCCGGGATGAACGAGAAGGTCATCTACGTCTGGTTCGAGGCGGTGATCGGCTACCTGTCGGCTTCCAAAGAGTATTCCAAGATCATCGGTAAACCGGAATACTGGAGGGAGTTCTGGGAGGACCCCGACGTCAGATCATACTATTTCATCGGCAAGGACAACATCCCCTTCCACACCATCATCTGGCCGGCGATGCTCATGGGCTATGGCGGGCTCAACCTGCCGTACGACGTGCCGGCCAACGAGTTCCTCAATTTCCAGGGGGAGAAGTTCTCCAAGAGCAGGGGCATCGGCATCGACGTGCAGGACATCCTGAAGCAGTTCGACTCGGACGTGGTACGCTACTTCCTCGGGGCCAACATGCCGGAGCAGCGCGACGCGGACTTCAACTGGGAGGAGTTCGAGACCAAGGTCAACAACGAACTGGTGGCCACGTACGGCAACTATGTGCACAGGGTCCTTTCGTTCACCCAGAAGAACTTCGGTGAGATACCGGAGCTTAACCTGAAGGACACGGAGAAGGAGAGGCAGGAGGTATACGACGCCATCATTCTGGCGAAGAGCGAGGTCGACCTTTACCTGTCAACCTGCCAGTTCAAACGCGCGCTCAAGTCGATCATGGACCTGGCCCAGTTCGGTAACCGGTTCTTCGACGCCGTGGCGCCATGGGCGCTGCTGAAGAGCGACAAGGCCAAGTGCGGATCGGTCCTGAACCTCAACATGGAGATCGTGAAGGCGCTCGCAGTGCTCTCGTGGCCATACCTCCCGAACAGCGCCCAGAAGGTGTGGAAACTGCTCGGTAACGATGCCCCGCTGGGGCAGGGCTCGTGGACCCTCATCGATGTCGTCCTTCGGCCGGGGACGAAGCTGGAGGAGCCGAAACCGCTCTTCTCCAAGGTCGTCCTGGAGAAAGCGGTGGAGAACCCGTTCTCCTCCATGTCCAAGCTAAACCTGAAGGTGGCGAAGGTGATCAGCGTGACCGACCACCCCAACGCGGAGAAGCTGTACGTGGTGCAGCTAGATGCCGGCAAACCGGTCCAGCTGGTGGCCGGACTGAAGGCCTATTACACCAAGGAGCAGCTGACCGGCAAGAAGATCGTTTTCGTGTCCAACCTGGCCCCGGCCAAGCTGAGAGGGGTGGAATCCCAGGGCATGATGCTGGCCGCGGAGATCGACGGAAAGGTGCTGGTGCTGACGCCGTCGGGGGACGCCGAACCGGGCGAGCCGGTAGACTCGGGCATGGGCCAGTCGGACAAACCGATCTCCTTCGATGAATTCAAGAAGATCGTCATGCGGGTCGGGTCGGTGGAGAACGGCATTGTCGACATAGGCCGCAAGGTGCCGGTGAAACTGCCGGACAAGGCAGTGGTCCCAGCGCAGGTGGCGGTGCTCCTTCCGACCCTGGACGCCGGCGAGTCGCTGGCCCTGGCCACCTCCAATGGCATCGTGATCACGGTGGACGGCGCGATCGGAAACGGGGCACAGGTCAGATGAAGGTCGATATGCACGTACACACCGTGTATTCTGGTGATTCCCGCAACTCGGTCCAGGACATCCTGGATGGGTGCAGAAGGGTCGGAATGGACGGGGTGGTGGTCCTGGACCACAACACGCTGCGGGGAGGCAGCGAGGCCGTGGCCATGAGGAGCGACATCCTGGTCATACCCGGCATCGAGGTGTCGACCGCAGATGGCCATGTACTTGCCCTCAACGTCAATGCGGAGATCCCCCGGGACCTTACGGTGGAGGAGACCATCGACCGGATACACGCCCAGGGCGGTGTGGCGGTGGCGGCGCATCCGTATCGGGTATGGTCCGGGCTGGGCGAGTCCAAAGTTTACGGCAGGAAATTCGACGCCATCGAATGCCAGAACGGGCGCTCGACCAGGCGCGGGAACCGCAAGGCCACGGTACTGGCCGAGGAGATGGGAAGGGCGCGCACGGGAGGGAGCGATTCCCACGAGCCGGAGACCATAGGCAAGGCCTACACCGTCCTGCCAGATGGCTGCACCGATGCGGACTCCGTCATGAAGGCTCTTTTGTCCGGCAAGGCCACCGCCGAAGGTTCCGACCGGGATGTGCAGGCGACCATCCGCTACGGCAAGAAGGCCATAACGGAATGGGTCGGTCGCGGAATGAAAAGGATGTAACTACACCATCGCTTCGCTCAGGATCGTTCTGGCGTCCCGGGCGGTCTTGTTCGGGTCCGCCTTCATGTCGGTGAGAATGCCCAGGAGGTGTTTGGGACCGGCGCCGATCACGATGAGCTTGGTCTCGCTCATATTGAGGAGGACATAGTCGAGGATCTCGTCCATCTCATTGGCCATCTGCTCCGCCGCGCCGAGCATCATCGAGGTGATCGCGGAGTACATGCTTCGATCGGTCATCTCGGGCGTTTCTCCGAACGCGAAAACACCCGCCCTTGAAGAGATAAAGACCGTGATCACCTGCTCTGTCTTCAGGAGACGTTCAACCGCCAAATTGAATTGAGCTGTCTCTACCATATGGCAAACCCGTCTGGCATCATATGTCCAGGTCTTATTAAATAATTATTGAACTGAGATTGCAAAACGAATCAGAGATGGCTAGACGGTCGAAAGGAGGGTCGTCGTCATCCCAGGGAACGCTCAAGGAAATGGATTTAATCTGAGACTGCGTCACCGTCATGATGGCTCCGATCTCCTTCAAGAGCTTGTTCACCGCTCCCGAGGACCTGGGATCAGAAGCAGCCAAGATCGAACCAGGGTTGTTGGGCTCATTATCGTCCATCTTCCCCGGGGAGCGGAGACGGACCGAGGCCCGCGTTCTCAAGATCGCCGAGATGGAACCAAAACAGATGGTCGCGGTCCTGCTGCGTTACTATGACCAGGAGAACGAGAAGGTCAGCGAGGCGATCAAGAACCTGTTGGTGGAGATTTCGAAGAGACCTGCAGGCAAGGAAGCGATCATCGATAACGTCTCGAACCTGAACCGCGAGGTACGCCGAGGCGTGAAACTTATCATGCCGGAGATATGGGGACCGCAGGCGGCCCCCTACGCCTCGCTCTATGAGCAGACGATCATGCTCACGGGGTTCGCCCGGAAGAGAGATGTGCCGGTGGAGGACATCGAACGCCTCGCATCGACCACCAAGAGGACTTTCGTGGAAGGGGATACGGTCAGGGCCATTTCGGACATCTCCCGTTGCCTTGAACTCGTAAAGTTCAGATACCGCAACGTGGAGAGCCTGAAGAACTATCTGTCCGAGATGCTCAGGACGATCCCCGAGCTTAACCGGTTGGGCGTGTCCACCGCCTCCATGGAGGAGTCTCTCAAGACCGCCCTGGGCGAAAGCCGCAACCGGCAGTTCGAATATGCCAACGAACTGATCGATGACCGCTTGCGGGAGCTCCAGATACGGGATGAACTGGTGTTCATCGGGGAGACGGTAAAGTCGAACGTCCATGGCCGGCCGGAGATGAGACTGGCGGACCTGAACGGCATGGACGTCTGGGCCTTCGAGAAGATGAGCGAGATCATCCAGATGGCCCTGGCTTCGAACCTGGCCGGGACCAGGTCCCTGACCCTCGAGGGGTTGCACGGTTTCCTGGTCAACGAGTTCTCCGCATACTTTGAGAACGATGCCAAGACGAGGATCGCCGATAGGGACCCCTCGGCCTTGTTCACGGTCTACATCATTGGATTGGTTTCGGTGAAATTCGTGTCCGACCTGATACCGGTGGCGGCCGAGGAGATATACCAGAAGTATTACCGCGCGCTGGAGCAGGACCCGAGCGTCCTGCTGGTGACGTGGCCCGAGGTGGTCATGCTCATGTCGAAATAGCCAGCGATGTCCTGCGGCCTTCCAGATGGTGCGTTTTTTCTACCACCCAGTTTGTAAATTTTGCTAGCAATATTTATATTGTGGAATAACGTTTCAGATCGAGAGGGATGCACTTATGCCAAGTTCATTGGTAAAAGAAGCGCTAGCTAACGCTGGGATTAAGCAACCAGCCAACGGAAGTGTAGGAAACCAACAGGTGGCACCGGCCCAGCCGGCGGTCCAGCCAGCACCGGCACCGGCGCCGGCTGTGAGCGCAACGGACGAGGAACTGCTCCGTATCGCCGCCCAGCTCGACGTCTGTATCAAGATCATCGGTTGCGGAGGCGGCGGTTGCAACACCATAAACAGGTGCGTCGACGCCGGCATCAGCGGGGCACAGCTCTGTGCCATCAACACCGACGCCAAGCATCTGCTGACCATCCGCGCTCCGAAGAAAATACTGATCGGCAAGTCCAAGACCCGGGGTCTGGGGGCAGGGGCGAGACCAGAGGTCGGAGAGGAGTCCGCCCGCGAGAACGACAGCGAGATCAGGGACTTCCTGAGCGGCGCCAACATCGTGTTCGTCACCGCGGGGATGGGCGGCGGCACCGGTACCGGTTCCGCGCACTACGTCGCCGGCATCGCCAAGGAACAGATCAGGGCGCTGACCCTGGGCATCGTCACCCTGCCTTTCAAGGCCGAGGGCACGGTCCGCATGGAGAACGCGCTCTCCGGACTGAACAAGCTGAGACAGGTCTGTGACACCACCATCGTGGTGCCGAACGACAAGCTCCTGGAACTGGTCCCGAAGCTGCCGGTCGACGCTGCCTTCAAGGTCGCCGATGAGGTACTGATGCAGACCATAAAAGGTCTCACGGAGATCATCACCAAGCCCGGACTGGTCAACCTGGACTACGCCGATATCCAGACCGTAATGAACGAGGGTGGCGTGGCGTTCGTCGGCATCGGCGAGGCCAACAACGACGCTGACAACCGCGTCAAGGCGGCGGTCCACGAGGCTCTCACCTCCCCTATGCTGGGAGAGGTCGACCTGAGGCAGGCCAAGGGCGCCTTGATCCGGGTCGTGGGAGGGCCGGACATGACCGTCGGCGAAGCGCAGATGGCCGCCGAGATCGTCACCCAGTCCGTGAGCGACAGGGCCCGGATCATATGGGGATGTTCGATCGACCCGGAACTGGAGGGAACGATCAAGATCCTGCTCATCGTCACCGGCGCCAAGAGCAAGTACATGCTCGACGCCAGGGGAGCGGGCGGAATGAACACCCAGCCGGCACCGAGAGCGGCACCCCAGTACGGGCCGAACCCGGCCCCCCAGCCCCAGTACCAGCAGCAAAGACAGCGGGGCAGCGACGAAGATATCGACTTCGTGCGCTGATGTCCGGACGAAAGAGCTGCGTCGGCAGGACGCCTCCCCTTCCTTTTTTAGGATGGGGAAAGGCACCCCTTAGAAATCGAAGGTGGTGTCCCCAAAACTGACGGCCGGGCAGGGCTCCATGCATGCTCCGCAATGGACGCATTTAGCGGATATGACGCAGACCTTGTCCCCTTCCAGGCGGAGCGCGCCCTCCTTGCATCTGGCGATGCACACCCCGCAGCCGACGCATTCCTCGGCCTTGATCACCGCCCGGCGCACCTTCTCCACCCTTTCCCTGATGGCGTTCTGGTCACTACCCTTGGCGATGAGCGCGCCTTCGTCGAAGACCGTCACGCAGTCGATCGAGCACCATCCCTCCTCCTCGTTGATGGTGACCTCCCCGACCATGTTCATCAGGTTCCCCGCCCGCAGCAGGTCGATCTTTCGCGAGAATGCCCCTTCGATGCTGAACCCGAGCACGCAGGGCGAGAAGCCGTCCTGCATCCTCAGCGTCAGCAGTCTCGAGGCGGTCTCCTCCAGCTCTTTCCGCTGCCGTTCGGGGATGACGATCCCGGTACGCGCCAGCTCTTCCTTGACCGAGGATGGGATGCGCTTCCAGCGCCACAGGCCCAGTTCCACCCATTCCTTCGGCTGGCCGATCGATTCGGCATATTTGTGCAAATAGGCGTCCCATTCCTTGGAACGGCCTGACTCCTCCTTGACCAGCTCTAGCTCCGCCAGGTCCGAGGCTGGGCAGAGGAAGCATCCGATGCGGTCCAGACCATGCTCGTACCAGGGGTTGAAAGGCGCCTTGCGCATGAAGATGTATATCCAGACGTGGAGCGCCGTCCAGTGCTGTATGGGCGAGGCGCCGATCTGTCCCGGCGTCCACGGGTTCCGCCAGATGCGGGGCTTGTCCGCCCTCTGTTCGGATTCGTATTTCCGCTGACCGATGAACGACAGAACGCCCTCCGGGAAATGCTCCATGATCGCCTTCACGGTCGGACCCAGCTTGTTCGTCTTGCAGCACCAGCGGAAATCCCTTCCGGGCGGCCCGAAGTAGCTCAGGTTTCCGAAGAAGGCGTGCTCCGGGGCGTGCTCCACGATCAATTTGAGATGGTAGAGCTTGGCTACCTCTTCAACGTACTGGACCGTTTCCGGGAACTCCAATCCGGTGTCGATGAAGAACGAGGGCAGGTTCAGTCCGGCATCTTTGGTCAGGAGCATGGTCGCCAGGCTGTCCTTGCCACCGGAGAACGAGACCACTGCCGGGACCTTGAACTCCGCCACCGTCTCCCTGATGAACTTGACCGCGTCCCAGATCCGGCGCTCCATCACCGGGGAGTTGGCCTTGATGACCAAGTCCCAATCCTGGACGTCGGTACGGGGCACGTACTCTGCCGGCAGGTCCGCCCACCGGGTCTTGACGGCGGCTCCTTTCTGCACCGATGACATTTCCTCGCTGGACATCCTGGCCGAGCCGGTGGCGAACGCGAAATGGCGGGAATCGACCACGATGACCTCGTCGCCCTTCTTTATCCCGTTCGACGCCGAAACGACCCCGGGCACCATCAGGCTCGAGCTCTTCTGGATCGGCGCGACCGCACCGTCGTCGGCCACCACCACTCCCCTGGTGGCAACGTCCTGGAGCATCCTGGCCGCCGAGACCCTGAGGATGATCTTCCATCCGAACCCGATGTCGTACCGGGCGGTCGCGACCACCGTTCCGTCGACGATGATCTCCTCCATCCGGTCCAACCCCGGGACCTTGTTCAGAAGTACGATCCTGCCCTCCGGGAGAAGCGCCTTCCCGCACGCCGGGCCGAAATCCCGTTCCGCGAGAGAGCGCATGAAATCGATATCGTGGGCGAAGGCTGGCCTGACATCCCCCGGGGGCGTTATGCTCACCGGTTCCGTCCTTCCGTGGCAGCTGCCGCATTCCGTGGATTCCAGAACCGGCACGTTGCATTGCCTGCACCAGCGCAGGTGAAGCTCTCCAAGCCTGACTATGCCCATGGCTCGCCGAGTCCTCATACCCGTATTTTAAGGTATTCTCAATTGGAACATGGCGAGGGATGTTCCCCGGTCGTTTCCAGGCGGTTCATGACCAGACCTATGTCCTTGACCTTTTATCGAACCTAGAAATAGTAGTAAACTAATTTGGGCCTGATTTGCATGAAGCCAACGAAGCGCACGCTGGGCATAGAATACGCCATCCGCGACATCCTTCTGCCGGCCAGGGAGCTGGAGAAGAAGGGGGTCGAGGTCCTGAAGCTGCACATCGGGGATCCAAACAAGTTCGATTTCCGGACCCCGAAGCATGTGAGGGACGCCCTTTGCGCAGCAGTGGAAAAGTGCGATAACGGTTATGAGGAGTCCGAGGGCAACCTCGAACTGAGAAAGGGCATCGTCGAAAAGGAGCGGAAGAAGAACAAGATCGACATCGACGAGAACGACGTCATCGTCACCAACGGCGTCACCGAGTCGATCATGATGATCACCGCCGCCACCGTCGAACCCGGCGATGAGGTCCTGGCCCCCGGTCCCAGCTATCCGTCCTACACCGAATTCACCAAGTTCTTCGGCGGTGAGGCGATATCCTACCGCACCATCGAGGAGGAGAACTGGCAGCCGGACATCGATGACCTGAGGAAGAAGATAACCCCGCGGACGAAGTACATCGTCTGCATCAACCCCAACAACCCCACCGGCGCCCTGTACTCCGACAAGGTGCTGAGACAGGTGGCGGACCTGGCCGGGGAGCACAACCTCTTCCTGGTGTCGGACGAGATCTACGACCTGATGACCTACGACGGGGGAGTGCACCATTCGCCCGCCTCGTTGGCCAAGGATGTGCCCATGATCCTGCTGAACGGGTTCTCCAAGGTGGACCTGCTTCCGGGCTGGAGGCTCGGATACTCGGTCTTCCGCGACCCGAACGGCGAGTTGAACGAGATCAAGGAGGCGGTGAACAAGCAGTTGAGGCTGAGGCTGAGCGCCAATGCCCCCTGCCAGATGGCGGTCATCGAGGCGCTTAACCACCCCCGGGACCATCTGAAGGGGATGATGGAAAAGCTGGAGGACCGGCGCAATTTCGCCTACAAGCGGTTCAACGAGATCCCCGGCATCAGCACCAAGAAGCCTCAGGGAGCTTTTTACATCTTCCCCAAGATCGAGTCGAAGAGATGGAAGACCGACAAGGAGTTCGTGCTCGACGTGCTGCATAACGCACACGTCCTGTTCGTTCCCGGTTCCGGCTTCTGCCCGGTCTACGGCAAGGGCCACTTCCGGGCGGTGTTCCTGCCGGACCGTGAGATACTGGGTCGGGCGTTCGACCAGCTCGAGGACTATATGAACAAGGTGGCCTAGGCCGCCATTTTATTTCTTGGGGCTGCGGCCCCGAATTCTCTTTCTTTACTTGCGGGTTCTGGATCATTGCAAATGGCTTTCTGAATGAAAACAGCAGACCCATCAAAATAGAAATTGGAAATGGAAGAAGGAAATGGCCTGACCGGCCGTTGCCCTCAATGCGTTTGAAAAGGTTCGTTTTCAGTCTTCGAGGCGCTTCAGCATCTTGACGACGCTCTCGACCGCGTCCCGTCCTTTCTCGATGCGGTCCTCCGCCTGCAGCCTGGTCATGCCCGGCCCGGTGATGCCCAGGGCGACGGGCTTGTTGTACTCCACCGAGAGATCGGCGATCTTCCTTGCGGCGTTGCTGATCACTATGTCGTCGTGCTCCGTCTCTCCCTCGATGACGCAGCCCAGCGTGACGATGGCGTCGATGCCCTTGTCCAGGCACATCTTCTTGATCGCCAGCGGCATGTCGAAAACGCCCGGCACCTTGATGACCTTGACCACGTTCACTTCCAGGAACTCGGCGTGCGACTTTGCCCTCTCCAGCATCATCTGGGTTATGTCAAAGTTGAATTCCGATACCACTATTCCGATGTTGTACTTGTTCATCTTCATCTCTCCTTTAGCGAACCCACGTCCGCATATCCCTGCCTCTTGCCTGTTCCCGCCTGGGCGATCAGCGCCTCGGGCTTGAAGATCATGTTGTAGGCGTTTCTGGCATGGTCCCTCGACCGATGCTCGAGGAGGAATGCCAGTTCCTTCTCATCGGCGGCCTCTCCCTCATGCACGAACACCTCGATGATGTGCTTGTTCGTCATCAGCTGGGCGGCGATGATGCCCGTCGAGGCCTCGTGCGCGCATTGCTTGTCGATGGCCTGGGCGCCGGGCATTCCCAGCGCGATCACGATGTCGCACTGCTCCTCCTCGATGAGCTTCTTTGCCTCCACCGGGAGGTCCTTGATACCGGGGACGGTCCTGCGGATGACCTTGAAACCGGTGCCCATATGCTTCAGTTCATCGATGGCCGCGCCGCCCATGTCCAGCCGGGCGAACATGGTGTCCACCACTCCGATCAGCCTCAATTGCCACCCTCTCCGGTCGCATCCTTGTTCTTCGAGTACCAGTCGATTATCTTCTTGATGATCTTCCGAGTACCGTTAAGGTCCTCGCCGTACTTCGACAGTCGGACCACACTCGCCTTCAGGCCCCGTTTGGCCAGCTCTGCCTCGAGCTTCTTCTCGTCGAAGGACTGGTCATAACCGAGGACGATGATGTCGGGAGAAACCTCCCTCACTATCTCGAACATGTCCCCCTCCTTCCCTAGGAACGCATGGTCCACCGGTTTGAGCGCCTGGACCAGTTCGAGCCGCATCTGCTCCGGGGTTATAGGTTCATGCTTTTCCTTCCGGACCGTGGAATCGGTTGCGACCACCACGATCAGTTCGTCCCCCAGCAGCTTCGCTTCCTGGAGATATCTGAGGTGTCCGGAGTGCAGGATGTCAAAAACGCCTGTGGCCATCACTCTGGTCATTTAGGCTTCTCCCACTTCTTCCAAGCGTCGATTATCTGGCGTCCCTCAAGGAAGCACAGGTCATGCTTCTGGGCGTAATCCCTGGCCTTTTCCTTCGACAGGGCGTGGCCGTCGTCCCCCATCATCTCGCAGACGGTGGCGGACGGCGTCATCCCGGTCATTACCATCAGAGCCGAGGACAGCTCGGTGTGTCCGAACCTCGTGGCCAGCAGGTCCTTGCTGGCATTGAGGAGATGCACATGGCCCGGCGCCCTGAACATCTTTCCGAACTCTGCCCGGGCGCTCTCGTCGCTCATGCCCTTGGTTCTCTTGGCCAGCTTGGCGAACTCGGAGATGGTGAGGGCGCGGTCTGTGTCCGTTATCCCGGTAAAGGTGGCCCGGTGGTTGATGGTGATCGAGAAGGCGGACTTGGTGTCGTAGGGGATATCGTTGGGCGACAGCAGGTCCATGACCGGGTGTGCCCCTGCGGAACAGGAGAAGACGTCCACCAGGAAAGGTAGGTCGAACTTCTCCTTGATATCGTTATGGGCGGCGGTGCAGATAAGGCCTCCTGCCTCCTTTCGCATCTGCATGACCACTTTGGGCGTTATGAACTCCGATGCCACGACCATGTCGGTCTCCCGCTCACGGTCATCTGAATCGAAGACCAGCACGATCTTACCGGCGCGCAGGTCCTTCAACGCCTCTTCCACAGTGCTTTTCATTTCACTCACTCGTTGCACGAATCGAGGGTATGATATTATTCGTTCCGTAACTACAAGGGGAATGGTAGTCGACCCTCAGCGACCATTCCGTCGGTGGTAGCAGGCGGATACCATGGGGAAAAGTACTAAAAGGCTTATAGTACGAGGAAATGAATCCGGTTCCATGGTTGAGAAGCTCGACGACCTCCAGAGTTATTCAGTCTGGGACCGCTTGGACATGCTATCCCAGATCGATGGCTTCGTCAAGCACTTAGAAGAAGCTATCGGCTACAAGGTTCAGGCCTTCTCCGACGTGGGCAGCATATGCCTTTGCGGCATCGGGGGATCGGCGATGTGCGGGGACATATTGATCGACCATCTGGCACCCATCTGCGACAAGAACGTCACCGTGGTCCGGAGCGTATCCCTTCCCAACTGGGTCGACAACAGGACATTGGTCGTCGTGATCAGCTATTCCGGCAACACCAAGGAAGCGCTGGATGTCTATCAGGACGCTCTTGCGAGAGGACTGAAGACGGTTTGCGTCTCCTCGGGAGGGATCTTGGCGAACAAGGCCAAGGAGAACAATATACCATTCATTCGCGTGCCTCCAGGCATTCAGCCGAGGGCGGCTCTGGGCTATCTGCTCGGGTCGGTGGCGGTCATACTGGAGGCGGCCGGTGCCTGCGCTCCGGTGGAGGCCATCGGGGAAGTGATCGAATTCGCCCGGTCGAGGAAGGACAAACTGGCCCCCAGCGTACCATCCTCGATCAACGCGGCCAAGAAGATCGCCCTGGCGCTGGACGGGCACGTACCGATAGTCTATTGTCCCCGTTCCGTGAGGAGCATCGGGGTGCGATGGCAGAACCAGATCAGCGAGAATGCCAAGGTGGTCGCGTTCACCGGAGAGATACCGGAGATGAACCACAACCAAATGGTAGGCTGGCTGAACGGGAATGGGGAGAACAGACTGAAGCCGGTCTTCATTGTCCCCAGCGCCCTCGAGCCGACCGTGAGCAAGATGACCACGGTCACCCTCCAGATGTTCAACGAGAAGGGCCTGGACCCGGTCGTCGTGCAGCTGGAAGGCAAGACCCTGATGGAGAACATCATCTACGGGCTCATCTTGGGGGACATGGTCAGCTATTATATGGCCCGGCTCAGCGGGGTGGACCCCACCCCGGTCGAGGTCATCGGCGAGTTCAAGAAACGCATCGGGACATGAACCGTTGGCTGGGCATTTCCCCAGCGGCGACCCTGTCAATGAATAGCAATACCTATTTTTAATACGTTAATGAATGTCCCTGTGGGACTCCGCATGAAGGAAGATGCATACTGGGTTATTGAACAGGTCAAGGAGCACAACAAGTGGTTCGAGGAGTGTATCCCGATGATCGCCTCGGAGAACCTCATGAGCCCGTTGGCCAAAGAAATGATGATTTCCGATTTCGCAGACCGCTACGCGGAAGGAATGCCTGGAAAGAGGTACTACCGCGGCAACATCTACGTCGACAAGGTCGAGATCAGGTGCATGGAGCTGGCACAGAGGATCTTTAAGTGCAAGTTCGCCGACGTCAGGCCGATCTCCGGCACCGTGGCCAACATGGCCGCGCTGTTCGCATTGACCGAGCCGGGCGACACCATCACCACCGCCTCGCTGGACAACGGCGCGCACATCTCCACCGCCAAGTTCGGGGCCACCGGGTTCCGTGGCGTGAACACGGTCACCTACCCGTTCAACACCAAGGACATGGTCATCGACATCGACGGGGCCAGAAGGGTCATCGAACAGACCCGGCCAAAGGTGGCCCAGTTCGGCATGTCGCTGTTCCTGTTCCCGATCCCACTGAAGGAGCTGAAGGACACCTTCGAAGAAGTCGGCTGCACCGTCTGGTATGATGCCGCGCACGTGCTCGGCCTGATCGCCGGCGGACAGTTCCAGGACCCCCTGCACGAGGGGGCGAACCTGATCTCCGCCTCGACCCATAAGACGTTCCCGGGGCCCAACCACGGTATACTTCTGGCCGACAACGTCACCGACGAGATGGAGAAGAGGCTGAACAAGGCGGTCTTCCCCGGCGTCACGTCGTCGCACCACCTGCACGAGATGGCCGCCCTGGCGGTCACCTTGGCCGAGTGGGAGATATACGGTCAGCAGTACGCCGCCCAGATCTGCAAGAACGCCAAGGCCCTCGGCCAGGCGATGTACGAGCTGGGCTTCGACGTGCTCTGCGAGCACAAGGGATTCACCGCGTCGCACACCATCGCGGTCAACGTCGGCGCGCACGGCGGCGGCGACCAGGCATCCAGGAACATGGAGGCGGCCAACCTCATATGCAACAAGAACATGCTTCCCGGTGACGAATCCTCCATCCGCCCCAGCGGCATAAGGCTGGGAACCCAGGAGTTGACCCGGGTGGGCATGAAGGAGGGCGAGATGAAGGAGGTCGCGAAGCTCATCCACCGTGTCGTGGTGAAGAAGGAGAGGCCGGAGATCGTCAAGAACGATGTCAAGGCGCTCAAGAAGAACTTCACCAAGATCCGCTACTGTCTGAGCGAGGGCGAAGAGGCGTACAAGTTCCACGATCTCGTCTGAGCCCGTTGAAACAACTTAGAAACCACTTACTCTTTCTTATTTTTCAGGGCGTTCCTGGCTTTTTCCATCATCTCGCACGCCATGCACTGTTCGTTGCAGGTGGGCTCGCCGCACCGGCAGACGCCCAGGACGGCGGAGGGGAAATGTTCGTTCATCATCGGACGGATCGCATCGTAGCTGGCCACGATCGAGAACTTGGTCCCCGGATGTTTCTCCTCCATCTCGTCGATCATCGACCGGTAGTCGTTGCGCAAAGCGCCTCCCGAATAAGGGCATTCGTCGTCCGAGAACTCGATGTCGTTCAATAGTGCGTAAAGATAGGATTCCTTCTCCGGGATCAGGCGCAGCGGTTCGATGCGTGGGACCAAGCCGGGCTGGACCCGCGGATGGGGGCCGAGCCGGGCGAGTCTCTCCACGTCACCGCGCATGAAGTTCATCATCACGCTCTGGGCGGTATCGTCCAGGTTATGGCCGGTGGCGACCAGGTCCGCACCCAGCTCCTTTGCCGCCTTGTTCATGCAGCGGCGACGGAACACCCCGCAGAAGGAACAGGGCGACTGTCCGCCGGATATCGGTGCCAGTTCGTCCATCGTCGTCCCGACCTCATCCTGGAAGCTGACCACATGGTGCTCGATGCCCAACCTCGTGGTCAGGTGGATGACCTTATCCAGCGAGGCTGGGCGGTAACCGACGATGCCCTCGTCGACGGTGAACGCGCTCAGCCGCACGTCCCTCCGGTCGCCCAAGATCTTAGCCAGCGTGAACAAGGTCACCGAGCTGTCCTTGCCCCCCGATACGGCCACCGCGATATGCTTCCCGCGTCCTATGTCCAGCTGGGACCTGATCTCCCGCTTGATCCGCTTGTCCACGTATTCCGTGAAGTGTTCCGGGCACAGGCTGTTCCCGTTGTAGCGGATGAACGTCACCGCCTCGGCGGAGCATTTCGAACAGCGGACCACGATAACGCCCGAGGCCTGGGCTTCTAGATTAATCTGTTGGACGATGCTCCGCATCATCCTCAGAGCACAAGGCCCAGAGACGCAAAGATCGGCTTAAGCGATCGTCCAACCACCTATCCATTGTGCATCCGCCATCTTCATTCTGCTTACCCAAAGTATTTTCATGACCGCTGTCATTAGCAGGAATTGGTAGCCATGAACGAGATATGGATCGAGAAGTACCGGCCCAAGACGCTGGATGACATCGTCGGGCAGAGCCAGATAGTGGAAAGGCTGCGCTCCTACGCTCGGTCCGGGAACTTACCTCATCTCATGTTCGCCGGCCCCGCAGGCACGGGCAAGACCACCTCCGCGCTGGCCCTGGCCCGGGAGCTCTTCAAGGAGAGCTGGAGGGACAACTTTGTGGAACTGAACGCCTCCGATGAGAGGGGCATCGACGTGGTCCGGGGCAAGATCAAGGACTTCGCCAGGACCGCCCCCATCGGCGGTTCTTCGTTCAAGATCATATTCCTGGACGAGGCGGACGCGCTCACCTCCGACGCCCAGGCGGCGCTGAGGAGGACCATGGAGAAATACTCGGCGAACTGCCGTTTCGTCCTGTCCTGCAACTATTCATCGAAGATCATCGAACCGATCCAGTCCCGCTGCGCGGTCTTCCGGTTCAAGCCCCTGAAGGCCGAGGACGTCAAGGAGCAGCTCAGGCATATCGCCAAGGAGGAGAAGGTGCCGATCACAGAAGAGGCCCTGGACGCGGTGGTCCACGTCGGCGAAGGGGATATGAGGAAGTCCATCAACGCGCTGCAGGTGGCGGCGGCGATCGGCAACGAGGTCACCCTCGAGGTCGTCTACCAGACCACCGGGAATGCCCGACCGGACGAGGTCCTGGCCATGATCGAGACCGCGCTCTCCGGAGATTTCGTCGGCGCCAGGAACAAGCTGGACGAGATACTGCTCACCTACGGGCTGAGCGGGGAGGACATCATCAAGCAGATCCACCGCTCGTTCTTTGACCTGAGCATACCGGACTACGACAAGGTGATGCTGATAGACAAGACCGGGGAGATAGAGTTCCGCATCGTCGAGGGTTCGAACGAGCGGATCCAGCTGGAATCACTGCTGGCGCACCTGGTCGTCGTGGGTGACAAATTCAAGGGCGAACGCTAGAATCGCTCCCGGCGTTGCCAACGTTTTTATATTCCTTCCCTGTTTCAAGGCGGAGAGGACTCATATGGCACGATTCAAGGAAGCTGATGCTAGGCTTCTTAACAAGATGGTCTGCATGAACTGCTACGCGAGGAACGCCCCCCGGGCCACCCGGTGCAGGAAATGCGGATACGATCACCTTCGCCTAAAGGCCAAGGAATCAAGAAAGGCGTAATCGCCTTTCGTCAACCATTTTCCATTTTTCGCGTATTTGAGCCTGCCCCATAAATCGAAGATTAGCTTAATTATTGTTCGGAACCTTAGAATCATTGTTAATCGATTGTACGAGCCAGACACTTCTTGTTAAAGAATCAATAGTGCGAAATGTTTGGTTCAGCACTATAATTATGATTACTGAGGCAGGCTCATTTGTGGCCGGATAGAGATCCGACCGCTTTTCATATTATTCTGGTTTATTTGACTCGATTATTCAGAGGATAAGTTTTTAGCGTCCGATTCAATCACATTGGATTGCATGAGACTTGCCGTGGTGGTATTGTGAAGAAGGTCCTGATAGTCGATGACAATCCGGCGATTCAGGAAATAGTGTCCGAGCTGGTATCCTCGGCCGGCTATATTCCGATCACCGCCGCCGGAGGAAAGGACTGCCTGGACAAGGTCGCTTCCGAACAGCCGGACCTGGTCCTGCTGGACATCAACATGCCGGACATGGACGGATGGACGGTCCTGCGCAAGCTGAAGGAGGTTGGTGCCACCGAGAAGCTCAAGGTCATGATGCTGACGGCCACCACCGAGATAGGCACGGACATATTCGGTCTGCAGGACGTCGTCTCTGGCTACATCCGCAAGCCGTTCAACAATCTGGAGCTGACGGAACGTCTGAAGGCGGTTCTGGAAAGTCCGTCACAGATCGTCATCGAGCCGGAAGTGAAGAAGCAGAGCGGACTTTCCAAGATGTTCTCCAAAATGCTTCCCACCCGCACGCCGCCGGCCGGAATGGAGAAGGCCAAGCGTTCCGCCAAACAGTATGAACTGAGGAAGGGCTTCGGCTATGTGGTCAAAGAGGCCAAGCCGGAAAAGTCCTTCGAGATATTCGTGGACCAGGTCACCCACAACATCCAGGGGCTCTGCGTGACCCGGCAGCATCCGACAACCATCAGGACCACCTGGAAGATTGAAAAGACGCCCATCATCTGGCTGTCGAACCAGCTAGGGAAGGTCTACGTCAACCCGACGAACATCGGGATACTATCTGACACGATCATACGTTTTGTGGAGAAGTCGGGGGAGTCGGTGGTCATCATCGACGGGATCGAGTTCCTCATCGTTAACAACGACTTCGAAAAGGTGCTGAGGATGATGCACCATATCGTCGAAGCGGTGATGGAGTACAAGTCCACCCTGATCATCTCGGTCGACCCGCGCACGTTGAGCGTGAGGGAGATGGCCTTGCTCGAACGCAACATGGAGATCATCGACACTTCGGGCGATGACCAGGCGAAACCTATTAGGTAATCTACCATGCTTCGGGGTCATCCTGAATAGGAGAGATCCCGATGTCCGATTCTAAGATCGCGAGGGTATGGGCCAGAGAGGTCCTTGATTCGAGAGGCAATCCGACCGTCGAGGCCGAGGTAAGCACCTCTGCCATCACCGTCACCGCGATAGCACCGTCCGGTGCTTCCACCGGTTCCCATGAAGCCATGGAAATGCGGGATGGGGGTTCCAGGTTTGCCGGAAAAGGTGTGCTCAAGGCGGTCGAGAACATCCGGAGGACGATATCCGCGGAGATCGTCGGGATGGACGTCACCGACCTCAAGGCGGTCGACCAGGCCATGATCGCGCTGGACGGGACGGAGAACAAATCCCGACTGGGCGGCAATGCCACCACCGCGGTCTCGTTCGCCTGTGCCAAGGCCGGGGCGGTGGTCAAGGCGGTCCCGCTCCATGAGCACCTGGGCCAGGGGAGCCACGTGCTTCCTGTCCCGTCCATGAACGTGATCAACGGCGGCAAGCACGCGGGCGGCAATCTCCGACCCCAGGAGTTCATGATATCGCCCATAGGGGCCAAGACGTTCGCCGAATCGCTCCGCTACGGGACCGAGGTCTACCAGTCCCTGAAATCGGTGCTGAAGGACGCCTACGGCGTGGGGGCCGTCAACGTCGGCGACGAGGGCGGTTTCGCCCCGCCCATGAACAACGTGAGGGAAGCGCTGGACACACTGGTGAAGGCGATCGAGAAGGCAGGGTACGTTCCGGGGAAGGACGTCTCCCTTGCCATGGACCCTGCGGCGAGCGAGTTCTTCGAGGACGGGGAATACGTCATCGACGGCCGGCGCCTGGAGCCTGACCAGATGGTAGGTTTCTACGAGGATCTGCTGAACGATTACCCGATAATCAGCCTGGAGGACCCTTTTGACGAAGAGGCCTTCGACACATTCGCGAAATTGACCAAGGATGTGGGAAAGAAGGTCCAGATCGTGGGTGATGACATATTCGTGACGAACGTCAAGATGCTGCGCAAGGCTGTGCCGATGGGCGCCGGCAACGCGCTCCTGCTCAAGGTCAACCAGGTAGGCACCATTACCGAGGCGCTGGAAGCATCGGATTTCGCGTTCGGGAGCAAATATAACGTCATGGTCTCCCACCGCTCCGGTGAGAGCGAGGACACCACCATCGCGGACATCGCGGTGGCGATCGGCTGCGGCCAGATCAAGACCGGCGCGCCCTGCCGGGCGGAGCGCACCTGTAAGTACAATCGTCTCCTGCGCATCGAGGAGGCGCTCGGTTCCAAGGCGAAGTTTGCCGGCGCTCAGGCCTTCAGACCCCGTTGAAGGATGGGGCCACCAAACCACTTCCACCATTTTTTATCCAGAACATTTCTTTAGTCAGATACCATTCCGGTCAGGGAGGCGGGAAATTGGGAAAGTTCTTCGGGGCTTCTGACCAGGACATTGCCGACGGCAGGACGACCGACATCTATTTTGAAAGGACCATGAAGGTACTTCAGGAACGCGATCTTCTGGGGGTAAACACACTTTCAGAGTTCACTGTCGCCTCCCTTCCGGACTCTTGGCCATGGGGTGTGTTCTGCGGTTCGGAGGAGGTCATCCGTCTGTTCGAAGGCAAGAACGTCGATCTGGTCGGAATCCCGGAAGGGATGATATTCCGTTCCCGCAGCTTCGACGGGGTCAAGGTGCCGGTGATGAAGCTGGAGGGGCCGTACGGAGAGTACTGCCCGTTCGAATCGCCGGCCCTGGGCTTCATGTGCTTCTCCAGCGGCGTGGCCACCATGTCTGCGCGCTGCAAGATAGCGGCCGAGGGCAAGGCCGTCCTGTCGTTCGGGGTCCGACGTATGCATCCGTCGCTGGCCCCGGTCATCGACCGCTCCTCGTTCATCGGCGGGTGCGATTCCGTCTCCTCCATCATCGGGGCGGAGACGGTCGAACAGGAACCCTCGGGCACCATGCCCCATGCCCTGGTCATCATGATCGGCGACCAGAGGGAGGCGTTCAGGGCGTTCGACGAGATCGTCGAACGGAATGTCCCGAGGGTCGCGCTGATCGATACCTATTGCGACGAGAAGTTCGAGGCCATTATGGCCTGCGAGACCATCAAGGACCTGTTCGCGGTCCGCCTGGACACGCCCGGATCGAGGCGGGGGAACTTCCCGGACATCATCCGTGAGGTGCGCTGGGAAATGGACTCCCGCGGTTTCCAGAATGTCAAGATCATCGCTTCCGGAGGGCTCAGTGACAGCACTATCGGTGAGCTCTCAAGGGCGGGGGCGGACGGGTTCGGTGTCGGTACCAGCATCAGCAACGCCCCGACCATCGACTTTGCCATGGACATCGTGGAGAAGGACGGGAAGAACGTTGCCAAGCGGGGAAAGTTCGGAGGCCGGAAATTCGCCTTCCGGTGCGAGAACTGCGTCGAGTTCGGGGTTTCCCGGTCCCAGGAGGAGGTCCCGGTCTGTCCCCATTGTCACCAGGGGATGAGGCTGGCAGAGGTGAAACTTCTGGACAAGGGCAAGCGGGTCTGTGACCAGCCCCATCCGAAGGAGATCCGGTCCAAGGTCATGAGGCAGATAGAGCGCATGGAGCTGGGGAAGTGAGCACTGTGGAAGAAGAGACGTTCAAGGTGAGCATGGAGATGGTCACGGGATACCGGTTCCGCATCGACATGAACGGCGCCCAGGAGATATTCATGGATGAGCCCAAACCGCTGGGCAGCGGCCAATATCCGAACGCCGGAAAGTTCCTGGCGGCGGCGGTGGGCAACTGCCTGTGCGAAAGTCTGGCCTTCTGCGTACGGAGAACGCATACCGAGATGCTCTCCATCAGTGCCGAGGTCTTCAGCAAGATGGAGAGGAACGAACGGGGTCGTTTGAGGATAACCCATATCAAGGTTGCCATCCACCCGGTCCTGTCCGACCCGTCCAAGCTGAAACTGTGCCGGGAGATATTCGAGGATTTCTGCATCGTCTCCCAGAGCGTGAAGGCGGGCATACCGATGGAGGTCGAGGTCATCGCCCCTGGTCCGTCCTCGGGCGGGCCTTGATTCCATCGCACGGGAACGTCAAGGAAACCCTTAACAGCCTCATTTTTAATACTGCTTTATGCTCGATGAGAAGGACAAGGCGATCCTGAAGGAGCTTCAGAAGGATGCCAGACGGAGCACCAAGGCGATCGCCAAGGATCTGGAGATACCCCGGGCGACCGTTCACGAGAGGATCAGGAGGATGGCCGAGAAAGGTATCATCAAGGGTTTCACGGTAGTTCCCGACTTTTCCAAGCTGGGTGAGCCCATCACCGCCTTCATCCTGATGTCCTTCCTCCCCAATAACAAGATGTCCCAGAGGGAACTGGCGCTGAAGATCGGAGCCCTGGATGGTGTGCACGAGGTGCACCTGATATCCGGCGAGCATGATATCCTGATGAAGGTCAGGGGCGAGTCCATGGAGAGCATCGGTTCCCTGGTCATCGACAAGATAAGGCAGATGGATGGGGTGGGCAAGACGCTCACCTGCGCCTGTTTCGCCACGGTAAAGGACGAGTAGGACCGAAAGAAAGTGTCTGCCAAATCCGCTGCCAAAGTATATGACGCGGCCGTCAATATATCTCCCGAGGGCATAAAACGGAAGGGACAAGTTAGGGGTGCCAAATGGTGCTGACCAAGGGCTTTTGGAGCATGTCCGGCAAAGGGTTAACACACTTGCCTTATGGTCGGAAAAATAGTGGCCTGTCTGACACCTGGCATACAGGGATAAAACCGGTCCGAAACGTTTAATATACCCGGAAGTGTTAGTGTTTTTCACTCGAACATATCCAATATTTCGCGCTATCCAGTAGCTTGTGGGCGAAGCGGACGGCTGAGGCTTATTTTCGAGTGGGGAGGGATAGGTTGTATAACGTTCAACTAGCGGAAGCTGCGTTCGGTCATAGGGCAGACACGATCGAACCAAGATTCGAGATCCTAGGGGGTAGGGACGATTTCACGCCCGCAATGAAATGCATTAGTCCACACCAAAGCCCTTCTGGCATGCTCATGGTCGAGAATGTGGCGACATCGCGCATTCTATGCTCATGCGGTGCGGTCTCTGAACTTGACCGGTCAGTGGTCGGGATAAAGCACAAACTCGGCAAGACCGTGGAATGCAGGAAATGCCGCAACGCGCGCATCGCCCGCGAGAAGGAGGAGGAGGATTCCGCCTTCACCGGGATCAAAGAAGATGAAGAAGAGTGGTGAACCCACCTTCGATAAACCCAATCCGTCAACGCTGTTCTGAAAGGGAATAGAAAGCCGGGGATGGCCATCGATTTCCGTCCGAGGTCCCCGGGCCAAATCGCCCTACTTTTATATACGGCCCATCGGATAGCAACCGACCTGTTAAGCTATCAGGAGTCACATTATATGGACATGTTAGTCGTATCCGGTTTTCTCGGTTCTGGCAAGACCACCATGATCTTGGCGACCATAGGAAAGTACATCGAGTCCACCAAAAAGAAGGTGGTCATAATCGTCAATGATTTCGGAAAGATCGGGATAGACGGGGCCGTCATGAAGAAATACGGTCTGGATGTCCAGGACATGCCCAGCGGCTGCATCTGCTGCACCCTGGGAACGGATTTCCTGGAAACCGTGAACACGGTCGCCAGCAACTTCAAGCCCGACCTTATCCTGGTCGAACCGACCGGGATCGCCGATCCGGCGAACATCATCGAGACGATGAAGATGTACCGGGGCCCGAAGGTCGACCCCATACGCATCTTCGTGGTGGTCGATGCGGTGAGGTTCCCCTTGATCCTCAAGGCATTGACGGTCCCGCTCAAGAACCAGCTAAAAGCAGCCGACCTGATCGTCATCAACAAGATCGACGAGTCAGGACCGGAGGCGATCCAGGTGGTCAAGTCGAGCCTCGATGAACTTGGGATCAGGAAGAGAACGATAACGGTATCCGCGGTCACGGGAGAGAACCTGGACCAGGTGGTGGAAGCGATGGTGGGAGCATGATGGCGGAGGATTTTTCGGCCAGCGCCGCGAAGATCCACGTGACCTTCCATAGGCTGGTGGAACCGGCAGAGATGCAGAAGATGGTCGAATCGCTCATGACCCGGATCGCCCTGGACTGCGTCAAGGCCGGGACCCGCCTGATCGGTCACATCAAGTGCATCGCAGAGGTCGAAGCGGGCAAATACATCGCCTGTTCCGTGACCACCCCGGACGGGAAACCGCGCTGTTCGAGCTCATTCGGCGTTCCATCGGACAAACTGGAGATCGTGGTCAACGTTCTGCAGTACGGGCTCGACAAGCAGAGCCTGGAGGACATCGTCGAAAAGGCCGCGATCACCGGGTTCGGAGACGTCATCAAGGTCACCGTTGAGGATTTGGACGACCACGAGCATGCGGCCTGCGCCAGTGATCACAAGCACTGAGAACGGCTTGGATCACTCGGCCTTCTCTTCCGGTTTGGCCTTCTTCTTGGCGGGAGCTTTCTTGGCCGGTTTCTTGGCGGCGGTCTTCGCCGGGGCCTCGTCGCCCGGGACGGCCGTCTTCTTCGCCGGCGCTTTCTTCGCTACAGCCTTCTTGGCCGGTTTCTTGGCGGCGGCCTTCTTGGGCTCCTGCCCCTCCCCCTCTTTCTCCTTCTTCGCCCGCTTGTTCGAAGTACAGTCCATGTCAGCGCAGAACTGCCAGGACCGGGCCCCCTTCACACCCATGACCGGCGCCCCGCAGACCTCGCACTTGTTGCCGGTCGAGTACACCGTGCCCAGCTGCGGCAGCGGATAGGTCCGCTTGCATTCCGGGTAACCGGAGCAGCCGATGAACCGCTTGCCGAAACGTGAATAGAGTATCCGGAGGTCCTTGCCGCACAGCGGGCACTGGCCCACCGTGGTCGAGTCACGGTTGGTCTCGCACTCGGGGTCGATGCAGATGACCGCCGGCGGGCTGCCCCTGCGTATGACCCTTACCTTTGGAAGTTTGCATAGGTCGCAGAGCTGGTCCGTCGTTTGGACCAGTGCCCCTCTCGGTTTGGGGAACGCCTTCTTGCATTCCGGATATCCGGAACATCCGATGAACTCCGCGCCCTTGCGGGACCGGAGGACCCGGAGGTTCCCTCCACAGGCAGGACATAGACCGATGAAACTCTGTTCGTGCAGCGCCTGACGGATCTCGTCGCCGATGTTCTGCTTGTTCTTGTCCATGACCTCGAGGATGTCGGAGAGCATGTCCTGGGATTCCTCGACCACCTCGGGCAAGGTCGTCTTACCGTTGGCGATGTCCTCCATGTCCTGTTCCAGGTGGGCGGTCATCTTGCTCTCGGTGACTATCTTGGCGTGCTTCTCCAGAGCGCTGGCCACGGCGATCCCGGATTGGGTCGGGATAAGGTCGTTGCCGACCGCGTACTTGCGGTCGTAGAGCTTCTGGATGATGTCATGCCTGGTGGATTTGGTGCCCAGGCCGAGCTTCTCCATCTCCTGCAGCAATGTGCCCTGGGAGTAGCGGCGGGGCGGCTGGGTCTCCTTGGTCTCCACCCCTACGCCGACGACGTCGACCTCGGTGCCCGGGGTCATCGCCGGGAGCAGGACCTCGGTCACCCGCCAGTAGGGATAGTATTTCCTCCACCCGTCGAACAGGATGCGGTAACCTTTGGAATCGAAGAGCTCTCCCTCGACCGCCACCGTCACATCGATGCCCTCGGAACGGGCCGACGGGGCCACGGTGGCGAAGAAACGGCGGACGATGAGCTCGTATAGCTTCCACTTCTCCCCCTTCAGCTTGTCCGGGGAGGCGGCCTCGGTCGGGTATATCGGAGGGTGGTCGGTGGTCTCGATCTTGCCCCTCGACGGGCGGATGGACTCCTGCTTGAGGATCTCCTCCGCTTCTGACCTTGAACGGCGACTCCTTGAGCTTTTCCAGGATCGTCTTGAGCGACAAGGACCGGGGATAGACGGTATTGTCCGTCCTCGGGTATGAGATGTAACCGGATGTGTACAGGTCCTCGGCCAGTTTCATCGCCATCGAAGGCGATATGCCCATCTTGTTGGCCTCCGCCATCATCATGGTGGTGTTGAACGGAGCGGGCGGATACTCGTCCTTCTCCTTCTTTTCGAACTTCTCCACCCTTCCGACCTTGGCGTCCTTGACCTTGGCCAGGGCGACGTTAGCCTCGGCCTCGACCTTGAACGGGTTCTTCTGGTGGACGCCGCCGAAACCGGTGTCCTTGAAGAAATTGGAGGTGACGTTCCAGTACGGTTCCGGAACGAAGCTGGTTATCTCCCGGTGGCGGTCCACCACCAGCGATAGCGTGGGGCTCTGCACCCGCCCGACGGAGAGGAAGTTGGAGCCTACCTGACCCGAGTTCAGCGATATGAAACGGGTCAGCGCCGCCCCCCACGCCAGGTCTATGTACTGTCTCGACTCGGCCGCCTTGGCCAGCTTCTCATCCGGGTCGGTGAGGTTGCCGAACGCGTTCTCGATCTCGACCTTGGTGAAAGCGGAGAACTTGGACCGTTTGACCTTGGTCATGTCCACGCCCAGCAGGTGCACGGTCTCCAGACCGATGAGCTCCCCTTCCCGGTCGTAGTCGGTCGCGATGATGATCTGGTCAGCGATCTTGCCCAGGTCCGTCAATATGGCGATGATGTTCTTGGCCATGACCCGCTTTTCCGGGACGGCGTAGACCAATTTCTTGGGGTCGACCGCATTCCAGTCGTTGAACTCCTCGGGATAGTCGATCTCGATGATGTGACCGCGGAGACCGACGACCCAGTACTCGTCCCCTTCCCTGTTGAACTCGAATACCTGGACGCCGCCCATGTTCTTCCTCTTGGTGGAAGCGTTGGAAAGAATGTAGGATATCCTGGCGGCGGCGTTCGACTTCTCAGAGATTACTAGTATCTTCATCCGGAACGCACAAACAAGGTATCTCTTATAAGAAAGTATGGTCAGCTGGCTACCGTTTTACAGAGGTTTTATCAGCACTGGATACCGCTCGCCAGCAGATATACTGTCAGCTCTCGGATACCTCTCCCAGGGGTCGATGCCGCTCCTCCATGGACAGGCTATTGAAGGCCCCGTCGACAAATTGGAAAACCGTCGATCGAACCGAGGAAAACATCGGTCCGGCGAGGTGACCTTGATCGATATGTCCTGCTGAATAACCGTCGTCTCTGTCATGTTGTCACGATCGACTCGGACCGGTGGCGGATCGTCTCGGGGCAGGTCGAGTGCGCTCATTCCCCTCCTTATTTCTGACCATGGCAGCAATTTCTGGAGCACCCCATCACGGCCTCCCTCCCATGTTACTTCCTTTCGAATGGTGTTACTTGAAATGATCTTCCATGCGTCCCATGGCAGACGTGAAATAGGCCCGAGTGCCTTCCACCGCCGTGAACCGGATCGACCTATTGCTGGGCACGTTGGACGACGCGGTGCGTGAAAAGATATTCACCAGTAATACCGGGGTATTGTTCTCTGGGGGCATCGACAGCAGTGTCGTGGCCGCCCTAGTGGCGCGCCATTCGCGGCCGACCCTCTACACCGTCGGCGTGGAAGGGGCCTATGACCTTACCGTGGCCAAGAGCACGGCGGAGGGCCTCGGCCTGGACTGGGTCGGGGTGGTCGTGGGGGACGAGGAGATCAGGCAGGCCATCAAGGGCATGGTCCCGATCTTCGGGACATCGCCCCTCACCCTGTCGTTCGAGATGCCCCTCTTCCTGGTGCTCGGAGTGGCCGCGGAAGACCTGCTCCTGTGCGGCCAAGGGGCGGACGAACTGTACGCCGGATACGCCAGGTACCGCACCATGGAGGAAAGGGCGATGCGGGCCGCGATGGCGCATGACATCGAGGCCCTGATTGCCCACGGAATGGGGGTGGAGAAGAGGGCCGCGGACGCGTTCGGCAAGACGCTGATCCATCCGTTCCTGGATCCGGAAGTGGTCAGGGTCTCTCTCGACCTGCCGCTGGAAATGCTCCTCCGGGGCGATGAGAACAAGGCGATCCTGCGGGACGTCGGACGGGCTCTGGGCCTGGGACCGATCGCCGACCGGAAGAAGAAGGCCGCCCAATACGGCTCGGGCATCATGAACTCCATGAAGGCGATGGCGAAACGCGACGGGCTGACACTCGGCCGAGATGGTGGACCGGTCGGTTGAAGAGCAATGATTAAGCCGTTCGGGGGCGTGACCGGGAGCATGGAGTATCAGGAGACCCTGGAATGGCTCTTCGGCCTGGAGAACATGGGCATCAAGCTGGGGCTGACCCGGATCAGGGAGCTGCTTCACGTTCTGGGAGACCCGCAGGACGCTTACCATTCCGTCCATGTGGCGGGTACCAACGGAAAGGGATCGGTCTGCGCCATGACCGCTTCCATCCTGCGATCGTCCGGGCTGCGCACCGGTCTGTACACCTCACCACATCTGGTGGACTTCAGGGAGCGCATCATGATCGATGGGGAGATGATCCCTGAGGCCGAAGTGGTCTCGTTGGCAGGCGAGGTCCGGATGGCTGGGGAACGATCCGCCGATGCCGAGGCCAGGCCGCTCACGTTCTTCGAGGTGACCACGGCCATCGCGTTCCTATACTTTGCCCGCAAGGGGGTGGAGACAGCGGTCATCGAAGTGGGCATGGGGGGCCGACTGGACGCCACAAACGTCATCGTGCCGGACGTTTGCGTCATCACCCGCATAAGCAGGGAGCATGTCCCCTATCTGGGCGACACCGTCGCCAAGATCGCCTATGAGAAGGCGGGAATAATCAAGCCCTGCGTGCCCGTCATCACCGCGGAGGAGGACCCAGTGGTCCTCAGGGTATTGGACTCGATTGCCAGAGGCAAGGGGACCTACATTTCCCGGTTGGGAACGGACTTCGAATTCCGGTTGGCGGGAAGCGACCGTTCTGGTGTCACCGTTCATCTATCTTCGATCGGCCGTACGGTGCCGTTACCGCTCCTGGGGGATTACCAGGCCTCGAACGCCGCGATGGCCTGCGAGGCTGCCATGGAATTGAGGAAAAGGGGCCTCAGGATAACCGAGGACTCCATAGCCGAAGGTCTGTCCAAGGTCGTCTGGCCCGGACGCCTGGAGGTGGTCCAGGAAAGGCCGCTGGTCATCTTTGACGTGAGCCATACCCCGGAGGGGGCGAAGGTGGCGGTCGAGGAACTCCTGAAGATCAGGCAGGGGAAGACGACCGTCGTCCTGGGGGTGCTGAACGACAAGGACCTGGACGGCATCGCCTCAGAGTTCGGCAAGGTATCCGATTCGGTCATCGCCACCACGCCAAGGACGAAAAGGGCCTTCTCGCCGGAACAGGTCAGGGACAGCATGGTGCGGTTCTGTGCGGACGTCTCCGTCAGCCAGGATGTGGGCGGAGCGGTGGGGGCGGCATTGGCGGGATCCGGACCGGGTGACACCGTGATCGTCGGCGGCTCGCTGTACACGGTCGGCGAGGCCAGGAAGTTGGTGGGATGGTCACGAGACGCATTAGGCCGCTGCTGATGTCGATGAAGGGGCAGGTGATGGACGAGGCCTATCCCGGAGCGGTGGAGCACATCGATGTGGTATGGGCCAGGGACCCCTTCCACGTGCTGATCTCGACGGTGCTCTCGCAGCGTACCAGGGACCAGAACACCTACAATGCCTCGAAGGCTCTTTTCGCCCGTTTCGACACTCCCGCCGACATAGCCTCGGCCGATCTGAACGTACTGACGGAGCTGGTGCGTCCGGCAGGCTTCCCGGCGGTCAAGGCGAAGGCGATCAAGGAGATATGCCGTCGTCTTCACCAGGATTTCGCCGACCAGGTCCCGGCAGACATCGAGGTTCTGCTGACCTTCCCGATGGTCGGAAGGAAGACCGCCAACTGCGTCCTGTCCTACGGGTTCAGGATACCGGCCATCTGTGTCGACACGCACGTGCACAGGATATCCAACCGGATCGGCCTGGTCTCCACGGCATCTCCGGACGATACCGAGGTCGCTCTCCAGGAGATCGCGCCCTAAGGAGCTTTGGTGCGACATCAACGCGATCATGATAAGGTTCGGCCAGCGGATCTGTCTTCCACGCCGCCCCAGGTGCGACGAATGCTCGATTAGGTCGGAATGCGATTACTATTCCGCGCTGCCGGAAGACGACGAACGGAAAAGAGGCGGCCGGAACTAGTTCAAAGTCCGAGGGTCTCGTCGATCTTCTTAGACATCTCTTTCTCGAGCTGCAGCTCCGCTTCCCATTGGTCCATGGTCTCCATCGTTTCCTTGAGCTGGCGGAGGCAGTCGATGCACAGCCACCTCTTCCCGATGAGCCTCATAGGCTGCTTCTTGTAACTGACCGTGCCGCAGAATTGGCAGACGTGCATGTCCTTGGTGCAATGCTCGACGTAGGCCTCCATCTTCTTCCCCTCGATGATGGACTCGAGCATGATCTCTCCGCGCGTCCGCTCCTCTTCTGGCATTTACGCCATTCGTATTGGACTAGGGATATAAAAGGGTTGTTCAGGTTCCTTAGGCAAGGCAGGTGTCCAGATGCGGAATATCGTCCCGGGTTGGGGCATTCTTCGGTCCCGTTCATCTAGAACCGGAACGGATGGTCGGTCAATGAGGGATGGTCGGTTGCGGTAAAGATGCCATACAGGATCATTTCAGTCATTCCGTCGACTGAATGCGCATCCCTTCCGCCTAGATGTACCGTTTCGAATGTCTCCGGATCTATACATCGTAATCCCGTGTCCTTCGCCAGTAACTAAATAAATAGGACCTTCCCGTTTGGATTTTCAATGCACGAAGTATCGGTCATGTCTGGCATCATCGACGCGGTGATGGCGGAGCTGACGAAACATGACGTGGAGAAGGTCGAGGAGGTCAATCTTGTGGTCGGGGAGATGACATACCTGGGAAGGGACCAGCTCGCCTTCGCCTTCGAGATCATGACCAGGGATACCGTTCTGGACGGGTCCAAGCTGATCTTCGAGGACGAGAAGGCCGAGGTCCTGTGCACCTCGTGCGGTTTCCAGGGCGCGGCCGAATACTATGTAGACGAGTCGTTCCATAACAACATCCCCAAGCTTTCCTGCCCGGGATGCGGCGCCGGAGTCAAGGTGACCAAGGGCAAGAGCTGCCGGATTTCATCGATCAAGGTGGTGGAGAAATAATGTTCCGATTCAGAGAGGAAGCCACGGCCAAGAAGATCATCGAGAACCTCAGCAAGTACGATCTGGACCTGCAGTTCATGCACGTCTGCGGCACGCACCAGGACACCCTGGTGAAGTTCGGACTGGAGGAGATGCTCAAGGGCGTGGGGGTGCGCATCAGGCAGGGGCCGGGATGCCCGGTCTGCGTCACCACCACCAAGGAGGTCGTGGAGGCCATCACCCTGGCCAAGAACGGGGTCACCATCGCGGTGTTCGGGGACATGCTCACCGTACCGACCCCGATCGGATCGCTGGCGGACGCCAAGGCCGAGGGCGCCGACGTGAGGGTCGTCTATTCCGTCGAGGACGCACTTAAGATCGCTCCCGACGTTAAGGACGCGGTCTTCATGGCCATAGGGTTCGAGACCACCAGCCCGACCACCGCCTCGGTGGTCCTCAACGGGGTGCCCAAGAATCTCACGTTCCTGAGTTGCCATCGCATCCTGCCGCCGGCGCTGGACGCGCTGTTCCGCATGGGCGAGGTGCGCATCGACGGGCTCATCCAGCCCGGCCACGTGGCCACCATCATCGGAACGCAGCCGTTCGAACGGTTCGCCCGGGAGATGCACGTCCCGCAGGTCGTCGCCGGGTTCGAGCCCCTGGACATCCTGGTCACCGTGTACATGATGGTGACCCAGATCCGCGAGGGCCGGGCCGAGGTGGAGAACGAGTACTCTCGGGTGGTCAGGCCGGAGGGCAACCCGATCGCGATCAAGATGCTGGACGACGTGTTCGTGCCGATAGACAAGAACTGGCGAGGGTTCCCGGTGCTGCCGAAGAGCGCATTGGAGCTGCGTCCGGAGTTCGACGGGCAGAACGCCCGGATCGTGCACGAGAAGATACTCGCCACCGCTCCCGAGGTCAACGAGGAGATGGGCAACTGCCGGTGCGCAGAGGTGCTCCGGGGATTGATCGAGTCCAAGGAATGTCCCGCTTTCGGCAAGGCGTGCAATCCGAAGCGGCCGATGGGTCCCTGCATGGTCTCGAGGGAAGGCGGTTGCAACATTTCGTACCGGTACCGTGAGGACTGATGACTATCGCAGTTCGCAAGGGGACCGCCATCCCTTTTTCGACCGTCGGACCATGAGCGATCCCGAGGTTTTCCAGATGTTCCGCCGGGACAAGCTGAGTTTATAAGAGAATCCGAACCAAAAAGGTATATCATCCATGCCGGATACCAGACCGATTTTTTTTAATAAATAGGAAGGGATGCAGATGGAGGATGGATCGAAACCTGGCGAGGCCGCATCGGCGAGACCTATGAACGGTGGGCCAGAGGCGGAGCAGAATGGCACAGGTAGGGCGAAGGTGATCTGCGTGTCCATCCCCCAGGGGAGCAACCGGCCGGTGAAATCGTCCAGCCAATCGCCCAGCGAATTTATTCCGACGGTCAACGGTGCGACCCTTTCCTGGCTCAACTGCGGCGTTGACGATCTGGTGAAGGATGGGACGGCGGTCGCCTCCATGTTCGGGTTCGGCGAGTCCCTGGTCCCCACGCTGCTAAAGGGCTACTACGCGGCCTATGAGGACCACGAGACGGAGCTCGGCATCATGGTCCCGGCCGTCCGGGTGAAGGGGCTGGAGCTCACTGTATACCCGCTCATCATCCTGGTCAGGAAGAACCTCATACTCACGATCCACGACACCGACGTCCAGAGGCTGGTCCAGTTCTCTCGATACGCGGACATATACCTGAAGAAGCTTCCGGAGGTCATGCCGGCGGAGGACAAGCTCACCATGACCCTCTTCCGCATCCTGGACGAGAACAACACCAGAAATTTCGAACAGCTCAGGGAAATAGAGGAGCAGGCGGACGAGATGAGCCAGGTCCTGGTGAACCCGAGCTCACCCCGCACCCAGGTGGGGAAACAGATCTACGGGATGAAACATTCGTTGATCACCTACCTCAACACCCTCTGGCGCACCCTCGACGTGGTCAACTCGCTGCGTTACGGTGACGCCGACACCATCACGGACAACCAGAAGGTCCTGAACAAGATCGGCCTGCTGGCGGACGACCTTAACCGTCAGATATCCCTGTCGGAGCACATGTCCGAAGTGCTGGCCTCCGGATTGGAGGTCCTGCAGTCGCTGTACAACAATCAATTGCAGATCCTGAACAACAGGATGTCCCTCACCATGACCTGGCTGACGATCCTGGGCACCGCCGTCCTGGTGCCGAACACGTTGGCCACGATATTCGGGTTCGCCCTGAACGTCGACCTGCGGACCCTGGTCTGGACCCTGGGGGTCATCACCATCGCCACCGTGAACTCCACCCTGCTGGCCTACTGGTGGGTGAAGAAGAGGGTCAACCTGCCGAAAAAGGCGGACGAGTTCACGAATTGAGACCGGAACAGGGAGCAGATCGAATGGATGCCAACGAGGTTCGAGAATCGATCCCCATCGGGGACATCTGCCAGGTCAGCGGGACCCGCTCCACCCCGGGCGTTTCCATGACCATTCTCGTCACCATCGAACGTTCCGGCCACATCGTCAAAAACTATGACATGGTGATGTCCAAGGCGGTCGAGCTGGCGGCGTACGGTACATTCTCCTGGGTGGACCATACCGCCCCGGACATCGAGGAGGCCGCGGCGGTGGCCACCAACTTCGGATTCTCAGGCGCCCTGATGAGCTCGCTGAGGACGGATAAATTATCGGAATACGTCGACCTGGACGCTGAGCTTGGGATGAGGATACCTTCTGTCAGGGTGGAACGGCAGGAGACGGAGATCGAACCGACCTATTTCCTGGTCCGGGACAACCTGATACTGACGATCCACGGGGTGGCGTCCCCCCACCTGGTGCACTTCTCCCGCTATGCAGACACCTATCTCAGGAAGATGAATCCCTCGACGACCCTTTCGGAAAGGAGGACGACATTCCTGATCCGGCTCCTGGACGAGAACTGTAACGACCATTTCGATCAGCTCCGGTTCATCGAGGACCATGCCGATTCCGTCGGCTATGAGCTGTCAGAGATGACCATCCATGTCAAGGACGTGGGGAAGCGGATATTCCAGGTCAAAAATACCACGATCGTCTACCTGAGCACCCTGTGGCACTTGCTGGACGTGATCAATTCCCTTCGCTTCGGGGACTCCGACCTCATCGACAACAACCAGAAGATACTGGGAAAGCTGAACCTGATGAGCGAGGACGTGTCCCGGCAGGTGGAGCTGGCGGAGAATATGTCGGATGTGCTGGTCTCCGGCATGGACGTGTTGCAGGCATTGTACAGCAACCAGTTGCTCGTCATCAATAACCGGATGGTGCTTGCCCTAACCTGGATGATGGTTCTGGGGACCGCACTGCTGGTGCCCAACACCCTGGCCACAATATTCGCGTACGTGATCGGCCTCGATGCCCCCCTGATGATCTGGTCGGTGCTGGTCATCCTGATGGCCACCACCACGATGTCCACCCTGGCGTATTGGTGGACCAAAAGCTGGACCGTCGTGCCGCGCTCTCCGGATGATTATCTGGCCTAGGCCAGTTCGAAACCAAAATCTATATTAACCGTTGACAGGAATGTCATAATCTGCTCGGTCGGTAGACCAGAGGAGATTCAGATATGGCATCACAAAAGCTCAAGGATCTCATGAACAAGGGCTTAGCCTCGGAGATCCAGGTAACTATCCAGTACATGTGGCAGCACGTTCAGTGGATCGGGGTGGAGCACTATGCGGTCTCTGAGCAGTTCAAGGAGATAGCCATCCAGGAGATGAAGCACGCGGAGAAGATCGCGGAGCGTCTCTGGTATCTGGAAGGGATCCCCACCACCAAGCCCGCACCCATCCAGGTCGGCGGGGAGATGTGGGAGATGGTGGACCTCGACATCATCGCGGAGCAGCAGGCCATCGACCTCTACAAGGAGATCATGGAGGTCGCGGCGAAAGAGGGCGACCCCACCACCCGTTTCATCTTCGAGAAGATACTGGAGGAGGAAGAGGAGCACCATGACTTCTTTACCTCCCTGAAGCAGGGTCAGCCTAAGAAGGCCTCCAAGGCGAAGTAAGATCAACAAAACGCCGGGTCCATTGATGCTTGGCCCGGTGCTTGCAATATTTTCGCTCCAGGTTCGGTTCTTTGTTTTCAAGCATAAACAGAGTGGAGTTAGAACCCTCCAGATCTCTTCGGGTCATTGCTGGCCGGTCGAGATCTGGTCGTTGCGTTCGCCCAAAGGAAGGCCGCCAACCTCCGAACGGGTATACTTACCCAGTTATTTCGGGGAAAGGTTAATCATCCAAGTTTCGATTCCAAACCGACCGGGGGTCCGGTCGCCTGGTGAAATGACGTGTACGCCATAGAGGTAAAGGACCTCGTCAAGAGCTACGGCGGGATCACCGCCGTCAAGGGGATAACGTTCACCGTCAATGAAGGGGAGGTCTTCGGGCTCATCGGTCCGAACGGGGCTGGGAAGACCACCACCCTGAGGATACTGGCAACGCTTCTACAGATTACCTCTGGTTCGATCAAGGTGTTCGGTCATGACCTCACCAGCGAGGCCGACGAGGTCCGTAAGATCATCAGCTACCTCCCGGAGGATGCGGGGGCCTACAAGAACCTGACCGGCCGGGATTATCTGGAGTTCATCGCCGCGTTCTTCGAGGAGAGCGCAGGGCACGAGCACATGGTCGAGCGGGGCCTTCAGATCGCCCGGCTGGATGAGAGGATCGACGACAAGGTCGAGACCTACAGCAAGGGAATGGCCCGCCGTCTTCTGGTGGCAAGGGCGCTTATGATCAGGCCGAAGGTGGCCATCCTGGACGAGCTCACCTCCGGGCTTGACGTGCTGAACGCGCAGGAGGTCAGGCGGACGGTCAAGAGCACGGTCAGGGAGGGCACGACCGTGCTCCTTTCCTCGCACAACATGCTCGAGGTGGAGCTCATGTGCGACCGGATCGCGCTCATCAATGACGGCAGGATCATCGAGATGGGCACGCCCACCGAGCTGAAACAGAAATACAACGTTCCGAACGTCGAGGAAGTGTTCGTGAGGGCGGTACAATGAGCAGCCTTGGCAACATGATCAGGAAGGAGGTCAAGGAGCTCCTGACGCCCGCCACCCTGATACCCATAATCATCATGGCGATCGTGTTCGCCTCATTGGGCGGGGTCATCGGCGGAGCCCAGCAGAGCCTGGCAGAGAAGCCCGTCATCGGCGTCATCGATCAAGGCCGTTCGGATCTCTCCGAGGTAGCGTTCCAGTCGCTCAACAGTACATCCGAGATAGTCTACTCCTACAACGGAACTGACCCGGCGAAGGTCCAGGAAGGTCTGAACCAGGTGCAGGCCGAGGGGGGCGCGGCATTGTTGGTGTTCCCGGCTAATTACAGCCAGCAGATAATGGCCAACCGTTCAGCGGTTGTCCAGGTGTACTGGATGATGAAAGGGGCGGGCGTGCTGGAAGGGGTATCTTCCGCCGTAGCGGGCCAGTCGATCTCGCAGATGGACCACAACGTCTCGATGTACCTCATCGACAACAAGGTCCCAGTGAGCTCGGCGGTCATCCTGTCACCGACGGCCCTGTCCGAGACCACGGTGTTCAAAGATAGGGTGATGGACGGCATCACCCCCGCCCAGATCACTTCGGTGATGTCCGGGCAGGGCATCATCGTCCCGCTGATCATAGTCATGGTGGTCATCATGGCCGGCGGCATGGTCATAACCTCCATGGGCACCGAAAAGGAGAACAAGACCCTGGAGACGCTGTTGACGCTGCCGGTCAGCCGCACCTCGATCGTCGTCGGCAAGCTGGCCGGGGCGGCCATCGTCGGACTGATCATGGCGGTCATTTACATGATCGGCATGGGCTATTACATGAACTCCCTGACCGCATCTTCCGCGGTGGACCTGGGCAAGTACGGGATCGGGCTGAGCATACTGGACTACGTGCTCGTCGGCATATCCCTATTCCTGGCCCTCATTTCCGCGCTGGCCCTGTGCATGCTGCTGGGGATATTCACCAAGAACTACAAGGCGGCCCAGTCGATGACCATGCCGATAACGTTCCTGGCGCTGATTCCCATGTTCGTGCTTATATTCTCCGACTTCGACACGCTCCCCTTGGTCGGCCAGATACTGGTGTTCGCCATCCCGTTCTCGCATCCGATGATCGCCATGCGCTCCCTGATGTTCGGTAACACCGGGATCGTCATCGCCGGGATCGTGTACGAGGCGATATTCGCGTCCGTGACCATGTTCATCGCCATCAACCTGTTCAAGAAGGACATAGTCCTGACCGGAATGCCGAAGAAGCCGGGCAAGAAGAGCGGGTGGTCTTCGCTGGTCCACTATCCAGGTAAGAAATGAGGAAAGACCTTCGGGGCATTTGCCCCGGAGAAAACTTTTTACTATGATTTAGAAGTTCTTGACGGGAACCATGTCGACATGGAGCTTCTTCCCGTTGATTTCCATGGCACGCAGACCGGTCAATGCCTTTAACGCGGCGTCCTTGTGCACCTCGACCTCGGTGTAGTCGTCGTGGATCTCGATGTTGCCGATGGACATCTCGTTCACCTTGAGTCGGCGGGCCAGGATGTCCACGATGTCGATCGAGCGGATGTGGTCCTTCTCGCCCAGCGATACCCGGAACTTGACCATGCCGAAGATGTCCGAGTACGCCTCGAAATCGACCACACGCCTGACCACATCCTTCTGTCCGGATTCAGGGACTGGTTCTTCCAGCATCTCGACCACGCCGAACTCCTTGATCTTCTTCAGGAGGTACATCTCGCGGGCGGTGATGAACGTGATGGCCACGCCCTCTTTGCCCGCCCGTCCGGTTCTGCCGATGCGGTGCACGTACACCTCCGGGTCCTCCGGTATGTCGAAGTTGATGACGTGGGTGACGTCTTCGATGTCCAGGCCACGGGCGGCCACGTCGGTCGCCACCAATACCTGTATCTTGCCGGCGCGGAAGTCTGCGAGCACCTTCTCACGCCTTGACTGGGTCAGGTCGCCGTGCAGCGACGCCACCGGATAACCGTAGGATTTCAGAACGCGCTCGATGGTGTTGACCATCATCTTGGTCTGGGCGAAAACCATTGCCTTCGGCTGGTATTTGTCCAGCACACGGCAGAGCGCCCAGATCTTGTTCTTCCTCTCTATATTGAAATAGATCTGCCGGGTGGACGGCAGGACCAGCTTGTCCTCGCTGACGATGACCCGGATGGGGTTGCGCATGTGTTCGCCGGCGATCTTCCGCACCGATTCCGGAATGGTCGCGGAGAACAGCATCGACTGGCGCTCCTTCGGCAACTTCGATAGGATGTAGTCTATGTCCTCGATGAAACCCATGTCCAGCATGCGGTCGGCCTCGTCCAGGACGAGGAACTGCACCTCGCTGAGGTCGATGGTCTTCCTCTGCATGTGGTCCATCAGGCGTCCCGGGGTGGCGACTACGATGTCGACCCCCCTTTCCAACGCCCGGAACTGCTCATCCAGTGAGCGGCCGCCGTAGATGGGAAGGACGCTCACGCCCTTCATGAACTCCGCCAGGCGGCTGATCTCCGCCGCCACTTGTACCCCGAGCTCCCTGGTGGGGACCAGGATGAGCGCTGACGGCTTTCTGCCGCAGGTGATCTTCTGAAGGATCGGTATGCCGAACGCTGCTGTCTTTCCCGTTCCGGTCTGGGCCTGGGCCATGACGTCCTTGCCTTCCATGAGGAGAGGTATGGTCTCAACCTGCACCGGGGTCGGTTCTTCGAAGCCCATCTTCTCGATGGCCTTCATGATGAACGGTTCAAAGTTTAGTGATTCGAAAGTCGCGGTCATTAAATTCACGTTTTCTCTTTTTCTGTTTGTCCGATATTGACACTTCCTTATATGATTATGGTTGTCTTCAAATAGGGGTGTGAGGGCCGCGAATCGGCTCGATTCCTAGCAGTTCACATCGTTCTATCACAAGTCGGAATTAAGCGTCGCACCTGCTCCACAAACATCAAAGGATCTCGATATCATATTCCAGCCGATTGGCCGCCTCGGTCTCCCAGGGACGGCTCAACTGCATGGTCAGGTGCGTTCTCCCGATTCTCAGGGGAATGAAAGAGAACTCCGAGACCCCGCCAGCTCCGATCCGGTCGGTTGTCTTTTCGAACTCTTCGCCCAGAAGGTCGAGGAACTCCCCATCATAGATCGGTTCCCAAACAAAGCCAGTGGAAGGATTGGATTCCACCTTGATCTCGAACGTCTTGCCCAGTTCCACGTCCATGGTTGTCATTGTCATCTTGCGAGGACCCGATACCCCAGATAAACAATTCCCACTCTGGTTATTTCAAAATTTCCTCATAGTATTTATCCTATTGTGGAAAATTTAAAAAACCGATATGGCAGCCCGGGCATGTCCTTCAGGCATTGCATATCAGATCGGGATGCTTCCGGAGCTGTCTCTGGATGTAGAGGAAGATGGCGACCGCCACGAACTGAACCGCCACCGACGCCACTATCATGAGCGGGACGCTGATGACATAAAGAACACCGGTGGCCGCGCTTCCCAGGAACCATAGGACCCCGAAGATCGTGGCATAAATGCCGTAGCCCAGGCCCCTTCTGCTCTGGGGGACCAGCTGAGATACCGCCGCCCGTAGTATCGAACCGATGGCCCCCTGCCCCACTCCCCACAGGGCAATCCCGATCACCATGAACAACATATCGGTACCGAAGACCAGCGGGACGAAAAAGGCAGATATCCCGAACACGATGGCGATCGCGGTCATTCCGATGCGGTCAAAGAAATGGCCGAAAACGATCGCGCTGATGGCGTCCAGGCCCATGGCGACGGCGAAAAGCACCGGTATCCAGAACGTTGGCATGTGGTCCACATTGCTCATGTGGAATGATATCAGCGGGAAATCGATGAACGCGGCCGCCACCAGACCGACGGCCAGCATGTAGACCCAGAACAACGGGGGTAATTTGGCCTTGACCGGTCTTTCCGAATCGCCGGCCGGACAGAGGGCCTCCAGCTCGATCGGTCTGGGGTACCAGCGCATGGTCAGGAAAACCAGGATCACCGCCAGCAGGGCCGGTACCATCAGTACGCCGATGGCCGCCGAATAGCCATAATTGGCCTGGAGCATCACCGCCACGATGATCGGACCGACCATCGAGCCGATGTCGCTCATCGCCTCATGCAACCCGAACGCCCGTCCCGCCCCTCCCATGCCCTTGGCCGCATGGGAGATGATGGCGTCCCGGGCGGGTGACCGCAGGGCCTTGCCCATTCGGTCGAAGACGATCACCCCGAACGCCAGTTCCCAATGCCCGGCCAGGGCCAGCACCGGGACCGCCAGAAAATTCACCACCAGGCCGGCGATCATTATGTTCCAGTAGTGTCCGGTGTGGTCGCAGTACCATCCCGAGGCCAGGCGGGGCGTGTAGGCCACCAGTCCCCCTATCCCCACGATGACCGCGATGATTGCTGCGCTGGCCCCCAGCGTTCCGAGGTAGGGGCCGATCACGCTGTAATAGCCATCACCGGTCATGTCTATGAAAAGGGAGATAAGTCCCAATAGTACGACCAATTTGAATGCTCTCAGATCGTTAACTGTTTGGTTCCGTTTGTCTCGCCTACGCTGGAACCCTATTATTGACCCATCCCCTATGAACGCAGAATTGTGGACGGTTATAGAGCTTTTTGTCCCTAACAATCATTCTTCCAATATTACACCGCTCTTCTGCGAAAGAAAATCAAGCCTACCGCTGCGGGTGTTATGGGATAGAGGAATGACAATGGAAAGAACTTTGGCCGATCTTTGTGATCAGTTCAGTTCAATGTTTAGGAGCAAACACTTCTGTTTGTGCGGGTCATAGGATCCACACTTCTTGGTCCGGCAGACGTCTCGCTTCTCTTTGCAATACACGGGTCTGAATCGTCCTTTTACCTGGCTGTCTAACATGATGCCGGGGCTGTGCGCCATGTCCCACCAACACGTGCTCTGTATGATATACTTACGGTTCCGAGCCGACATGTTGTTGGTGCAACAATCGGGGGTAGAATATACCGGAATACAACTTGCCTGCAACCCATAGCGGTTCTTGCCGCGGTATTACCAGATGCATCTCGTTCGGCCCGCGGGTCGTGTATGGTTTCAATCCAACCTCCTCTCGGCCGCCTCGATGACCGTCTTCAGGAATTTGATCCTCGAATAGTACTTGTCATTTGATTCCACCACGGTCCAAGGCGCTTTCTTGGTCGATGTCCTCATCAGCATCTCTTCCACGGCGAGCTCGTACTGGTCCCATTTCTCCCGGTTCCTCCAGTCGTCCGGCGTTATCTTCCACATCTTTTCCTCGTCCGTGCCCCTCTCATTGAACCGTTTCAGCTGGGTCTCCTTGTCGATCTGCAGCCAGATCTTGACCAGGGCGGCACCGGAGTCGGCCAGCATCTCCTCCATCTCGTTGATCTCGGTGTAGGCCCTCCCCATACCTCCGGTTTGGCGTATCCCTCCACACGTTCCACCAGAACCCTGCCGTACCAGGTGCGGTCGAAAATGGCTATGTGCCCGTTCCGGGGGAACTGGGTGTGGAAACGCCAGAGGTAGTGATGGGCGAGCTCGATGTCGTTCGGTGCGGCGATGGGGACAACGCGGTATCCCCGGGGGTCCAGGTTGTCGGTGAGCCTAAGGATGTCGCCGCCCTTCCCGGCGGCGTCCCAGCCCTCCAAGGCGATGATCATGGGGATCTTCTTGGTGGCCAAGCGGCACTGCAGTTCGGCCACCTTTTCCTGGTACTTTTTCAACTTGTCCCTGTATTCGTCTGGGTCCTCCGATACCGAAAGGTCGATGTCCTTGAGGGACAGCGGCTTGGCAGGATACCTGTCCGCCTTCGGTGCGAGTGCCGTCGGTTCGATGCGGTTATCACCCGTGACCTTTTCCAGGACGTCGATGCTGTGCTCGATGACCTTGCAAAGCGCGAAGTTGTCGTCCTCCGCCTCCACCACGGTCCAAGGTGCAAAGGGCTGCGAAGTTCTCTCCAGCATCCCTTCCACGATGGGAAGGAACGTCTCATACTCACGGTGATGGTCGAGCGCTTCCCGGGCCAGGACGCACCGCTTGGTCTCTCCCTTATGGGCCTTCTCCTCCCTCTTCCGGTGTTCCTTCCTGCTCATGTGGAGGAAGAACTTGATTATGGTGTATCCATCCGCGGCCATCTGGCGCTCGAACGCGGTTATCTCATCCAAGGACCGAAGGGGGACCGCGTTGTCCTTGCCCCTGAGTCTCTCCTCCAGCGTCCGGGAGTACCAGCTCTGGTCGAATATCGCCATTCTGCCCCTCTCGGGGGTGCGCACCAAGAAACGCCACATGAAGGGGTGGTCCAGCTCCTCTTCCGTCGGCTCATATATCGGGTGGAGGTCAAAACCACGGGGGTCCAGGCAACGGATGTAATCATTGACGATCCTGCTCATACAGGTCGAGTCCCAACCCTCAAAGACCACCATGACCGGGCGGCCTGTCTCCCTGGCCTTCCGCTGCATCGCGCCCAACCTGGGCTTAAGCAGGTCCATCTTCTTGGAGAACTCCTTGTCCCCCATACTCTTGTCCAGGTCCAAATTGTCGAGCACTATGAACACCGATGCAGTGACCATTCGCTTATCCGGTATTAAACATGACTGGCATAAGTTTCCCTTTCCATTGACGGCCTCACCGCATTGCATGGGCGGCGAGACGATTATTCGCCTCATTGCCCATGTCTGAATATGTATGCCGTCACTCCTCTGGTGCATCGTTGACCAGCGGAGGCGGTCTTGGTTTTGGAAAATCCTTTTATCATGACCATCTATATTCGCCAGCATGGGAAACCTCAATGTCGCCATGATCGGCCCGATCGACTACGCCAAGGACCTGGCCAAGAAGGGGACCTCCACCGACATCACCCTCTACGACATCAAGAAGGACCAGGACACCGTCACTCTGATCGAGCCAACGAAATATCCCGAGCGCATCAACTCGCTGTTCTATTCGGTCTCGATGGCCAATGTCGCGTTGGTCGTGGTCGACGAGATCAATGCCCAGCTGGGGGAGTGCATCCTGATGCTCGACTGCGCCGGAGTGGAGCAGGGGTTCTTCATCCTTCGCAACTACATCACCGCGGATAAGATAGCGCCCTTCGTCAAGGGCACCAGGCTGGAGAAGTACAAATTCATCGAGAACAATCCCGTGGAGATCAGGGAGATGCTGCTGGGGATGGCGGCCATGATGCAGCCGGAAGCTTCCCCGGGCAAGGTCGGGGCAATTCCGATCGATCACCATTTCAACGTCAAGGGAGTGGGGACGGTCATTCTGGGCTACGTGGCCACAGGAGGCGTCAAGAAGCATGAGACGCTCAAGGTCCTCCCCACCGCGAAATCGGCCCTGGTGCGGTCGATCCAGAAGCACGATGACGATTACGACGTGGCCTTCCGGGGGGATCGGGTCGGCCTTGCGCTCAAGGGCATAGAGGCGGATGAACTGGACCGGGGTTTCGTCCTGACCAACGATGAAACCATCAAGGTCGAGTCCACGCTCAGGGCGCAGGCCGAGCTGATAAAATACTGGCCCTCATCGATCAAAGAAGGCATGGTCCTGCACGTCTGCCACTGGATGCAGTTCGTGCCGGCCCGTGTGGTCGGTGTGGAGAACGGCACCGATTGGAAAAAACCGGTGCTGACCCTGTCGATGGAAAAGGGCATCATACATCCGCCCGGCTCCAGGGCGGTGCTGACCCAGCTGGAAGGAGGCAAACTGCGTATCGCCGGGACCATCCTGCTAGAGTAGACCAGGACTCAGAATCCGGAGGTCCGGCCGGAGCCCTCCATAAGTTTGGATGAGCTTTCGGTCATCTCGTTCCCGTGGAAACGGAACTTGCCGCTGGGAACGCTGATCTCGAAGTGAGCGCCTTCCCCCGGCACGCCCACTTCCCGGATGGTCATCCCGGTGATCCCCAGGATCTCCCGGGTCAGGTTAAGGCCGAGACCGGTGTGCTTGCCGTAGCCCCGCCGGAAGATCATTTCCTTCTCCTCCTCGGCGATGCCCACCCCATCGTCCTCGACATAGAGCTTCAGGTCGCACCCGTCTTCCTGGCTTCGGATGGTGATGTTCTTCACCTTCACTCCGTGCCTGACCGCGTTCTCCATCAGATTGCTCAGGGCCTTGTCCAGCATGGTGTCGGCGTAGAGCTCCAGGTCCCCGATCTCCATGTTCACCTTGGTTCCGTTGAGGTTCAGGTGCGGCATGTTGAACCTCAGGACCTTGCTCACGTTAATCCAGTCGGACCCTTTGGAGCCCAGCTTCTCATACGAACGGGTGTATTCCATCTGTTTCTGGATCACGTTGGCCGCGTCCTTCGACCGGTTGAGGTACTTCTTGGTCCGTTCGTCGGTCGTTATCGTGCTGGCCAGTTCGATGTTGCCCATGAGCACCGTCAGCATGTTCAGGACGTCGTGGCGGGTCACCGCGCCCAGAAGGTTCAGCTTCCGGTTCGACAGCTGGATATTGGACTCGATCCGCTTACGTTCGGTGATGTCGGCCAGCGTTCCGATGAGCATCTTGGGCCGGCCATAGCTGTCCAGGACAGGCTTTGACCGATCGTACAGCCATATCTCCGTGCCGTCGGCCTTCAATGCCCGGAACTCGGCGTCGGTCTCCCTGATCATATTGGCGGATTCCTGGAAGACGCCTTTGACGAGCATCCTCTCCTCCGGATGAACGTGTTGGATGAACTTGGCGAATGTCGCTTCGAACGACTGGGGCTGGTATCCGAGCATTTCGTAGACCTCATCCGATAGGTACAGCTTATCGGATGCCATCTCGTATTCCCAGTATCCGAAATGGGCGATGTGCTGGGCTGCCAGCAGTCTGTCCTGGCTCTTCTTCAGGTCCTCCTCCGCCTTTTTTCTGTCGGTTATGTCCTTGGTCATCGAGACCAGGAGGGCCGGGTCGCCCATCTTGTCCTTGACCGCCCATGAGGTCACCTCGGCGAAATAGGGTTGGCCGTTCGACTTCACCAGGGTGTACTCGAGCCGGTTGGCGTTGCCCGCAGCGATGAGCTCCTTGATGTTCTCCATCATGCATTCCCGCTCCTCCGGGGAAATGGCCTCCAACATGTTGTGGCCGATGATCTCGTCCTTGCGGGTCAGGCCGGTCAGTTCGAGCGCCTTCGGGTTGCATTCCACGATGGTGCCATCCATGTCGATGAGGTTGATGGCGTCCGGAGAATAGTTCAGGATGGAACGCAGCATCTCCTCGGAGTCCCTCAGTCTCTCTTCGGCCCGTCTCCTCTTGGTGACGTCCCGGTAGCTCCATACTCTTCCGACCACTTTCTCGGCGAGCTTCTGGGGTCTGGAATAACGTTCAAATATCCGGCCATCGAGCAATTCGACGTCATCATGGCTGATGTGACTGGTCTGGAATTTCAATCGGTCGATCACGGACGTGAAACCGACCGGATCGCGGACCTGCCGGATCAGGATCCCCAGTACGTCGGGCTCCTTCCCCTGCGCCGTCATTTCGAGCGGGACCCCCCACATCTCCAGAAACTTGTCGTTGTGGGCGGTCATCCTGCCGTCGATGTCGATCACCAGTATGCCGTCCGCGGTCGATTCCAGAGTGGCCTTGAGCAATGAGAACGAATGCTCCTTCTCGTTGCGTGCCTTGATCCTCTCAGCGATGTCCCTGAACACTCCCACATACCCGGTCACCCGGTCATGCCGGTTCTTGAGCGCGATCGCGGTCATCTCCATGTCGATCTCGGTACCGTCCTTGCGCTTCTGGACCACTTCGCCGACCATGCTGCCGGCCGATTCCAGGTTTGAGAACGTTTGGTCCGCCGATTCAATCGACCGACGCGTGCGCAGGACCTCTTTTGCGCTCTTGCCCCGGACCTCGTCCGACCTCCATCCGTACAGCCTCTCCGCCGCCGCGTTCCAGGAATTTATGACGTGGTCGCTGTCGGTGGCGATGATCGCATCATGCACGTTTTCCAGTAGGTAGGCCTGATACTGCAGCTGTGCCTCCTCGTGCATTTTCTCCGTAATCTCCCGTATCTGCATGAAGAACCCATCACTGGATGGACCCATCCCGGCCAACGGTGTGATCATGCGTTCGACGTAGATCAGCCCGGAACGCCCCGATTGCACCCCATGGACGCTCTTCAAACGTTCAAGGTCGATGGTGGAACTGTGAATTATCGATTCTCCGCGCCTGATCCGGCGCTTCGCCTCGTCCGATAGCTCAAGGTCGCGGAAGATGTTCAGACCCCTGATCTGGTTCGGGTCCGATACGCCCAGTATCTGCAGCGCCGCATCGTTCAGGTCCGACAGCACTCCGTCCTTGTCGAAGACCTCTATGCCCACCGGCAGTTCCCCATAGATGCGTTTGAACCGTTCCAGGCTGCGCTTGAGGGCGATCTCCTCCATGCGCCGCTCCGTCATTGCCTTGACGGCCATGACCAGCTCGGCCAGGCTGGTCTCGTCCTCCTCCTCGCCCTTGATCACGAGGAAGTTCGCACCACAGTTCAACGCCTCCAGGGCCACTTCCTTGTGGCAGCGTCCGGTGAAGAGGATGAATGGTACCCGGTCCCCCGCCTTTCTCAAGGTCTTAAGGAAATCGATGCCGTTCATCTCATCCATCTGATAATCGGAAACGATCACGTCATACTGTTTGACGGCGATGAGGTCCAGCCCCCGCCTGGCGGAGGTGGCCGTGTCTATCCTGAAGGTTCCGGTCAGGTCGAGATACCCCTTGGTCGCCTCGAGAATGCCCTCTTCATCATCCACGACCAGAACATCGAACAAATTACTTCCCGACCCGAAGGTCTTCGCGAACCTTCGCATAAATCAGCAGTTTCGTTATATTTTAACCGTATCGTTCAATTTGCAAGAAATGAGATTTAGGGGAGGGCGCTCCTTCCGTTCGGTAACGATGGTCGGAAGAACTCCGCCCCGGGGAATGGACGGTTACGTCACAGCTGGACTTTCTTCTTCTCCGTGCCTTGTACCTTCTTCAATTTTCCGTTGTCCAAGGCCCACTTGAAGAGCGGCATCTCGCTGGGAGCCACCGATACCTTGTCCCCGGGCTTGAAGGTCCTCTTGGAGGTCCATTCGGTGAAGGAGGAAACCACCTTGTAGAACCCAGCCTCCTCGACCGTGACCTCGTTGTATGTCTTGGACCCCTTCATCTCGGTGTAGGTCCCGGGGAACACCTTGGCCTTGCCATCCCGCATCTCGCAGATCTTGTTGCACACCGCGTCTAGGAAATAACGGTCATGGGTGACCACCACCATGGTTCCGGTGTAATCTGCCAGGGCCGACTCGACCGCGTTCTTTGACGGTATGTCCAAGTAGTTGGTCGGCTCGTCGAGGACCAGAAGGTTCCGGCGTTCCGCTATGAGCGAGGCCAGGGCCACCTTGGCCCTCTCCCCGCCGGACAGCGTTCTGATAGGCCGGCTGCCATCGTAGCCGGTGATCATCTGTCTAGCAAGCAGGCTCCGGGCCTTCAGCTTCTCGTCGGGGCCGAGGTCCAGCAACAGCTGCTGTTCCGCGCTGATGTCCGGGTTGAGGTGGTCATGGCCCTGGGCAAAGTAACCGATCTTGGCCCCCGGCGCCACCCAAAGCTCGCCGGAGTGTTCGATCTCCCCCATCACGGCCCGGATCAACGTGGTCTTGCCGCAGCCGTTCGGCCCAATGATGCCGATCTTGTCTCCAACCTCGACATCCAGGTCGAGGCCGTTGATAATCTGCTTGCCCCCCAGCTCGACCGTCAGGTTCTTCGCCCGGATGGCCTCGCGCCCTCCGCGACTGGCGCTCTCGATCCTCATCTTGATGTCGCGCTCCTCGCGGGGCGGGTCGATCTTGTCCATTCGGTCAATGCGTTTGAGGGTGACCTTGTGGGTGGCTTTGTACCAAAGCTTGGCGTGCTGCTGTTCGGCCATCTTCTCCAGTCGGTCCTTCTCCGTGCTGTACTTCTCGGCCGCTATCTTGAGCCGTTCGTACTCCAGTTCCTTCTTCTCCACGAACTGGGTATAATTGCCGGAATACTGATTGGTGACCCCATTCTCCAGTTCGACTATCTGGTTGGCCACCCGGTCCATGAAATAGCGGTCGTGGGACACGATCAGAAGGCCGGACCCTATGTTCATCAGGTATTCCTCGAGCCACTCGACCGTGTCTATGTCAAGATGGCTGGTGGGCTCGTCCAGGATGATCAGGTCTGCGTCCCCTGCCTGCATCAGGATCTGGGCGATGCGGGCCTTGGTGCGTTCCCCCCCGCTCATCTCTGACATGAGGCCTTCGGTCATATGTTCCAGCCCGACCGACTCCAGCGCATCCTTGGTCTTGGCGCCGGCACCTTTCGAATTGGACTTGGCCATCTCCTCGTGCAGGGAATTGTACTCCTCCATGAGGGAGTCCCAGTCCATCCCGCCACTTTCCGGGCCATCGACCATCATCCGCTCGAGCTCGACCATACGCTTCTCCTGCTGGGTCGATGTGGAGGTGCTGTTGAGCAGGTCCTCCACCTTGTCCGGGCCTCCCTCCTGTGCGAACTGAGAAAGATAGCACATCTTCTTTGCCCGGATGGAGATCTCGCCGGTGTCCGGTTTGAGCTCTCCCATGAGAATCTTCAAGAGCGTGGTCTTGCCCGCGCCGTTCCTTCCCACCAGCCCGACCCGGTCGCCCTCGTTGATCTGCAAAGTGGCCGAACGCAGCACTTCCTTGGCGTTGAATGCGCGTGATATCGAATCGGCCCGTATGATCATAACGCTGCCATTACGCCTCTATTTAAAAAGTTTTGTCTTTGTCGATTCGACTGGCAACGGATGATGGTCGTTCATCCGGAATCAGGGCGGTCGGGAACGTTGAGGTAACGGGACCCCGATACGCCCGATGGCGATCTAGGCGAACTGTCGGCGCATGATGGTAACCGTCCAATCTGGATACCGATCCATACCACTCCGTCCGGGCTCATAATCATTAAAAAGTCAGCAATTCTATGTTGACATCGTTGGGGAAATGAGCAAAACTCAGAATGTGTTCGGAGTCTCGAGCGGTGTCGTCGAATCCTACATAGAGCGGGATGAGGTGGACGGTTCTTTCCGCACCGCACTGGAATCGAGAAAACAGATCATCGTTTTCGGGTCGTCAAAACAAGGAAAGACGGCCCTGTTGAACAAACAGCTCAAACCCGAATCCCAATTGGTCTATCAATGCGCGCCCGACACGGAAAAGAGAGACGTGTACGCATCCATCCTGCGGAACAGTGGCGTTCAGATCATGGCCGAATCCTCGGAACAGACCTCAGATTCCGGGACGGTCGTCTCCAAGATCTCCACCAAGGTCAAGATCCCCATATTCGCAGACCTCGGGGGCGGGGTCGAGGCGACGAAGGGCGGGGAAAGGACAAGGAAGCAGGAATATCGGACCATAGAGTACAACCTGAACCTGGCCGCGGACGTCGCAGAACTGCTGAGGGAGATAAACTTCAACAAGTACATCGTCCTGGAGAATTTCCATTACCTGAGCCAGGAGGTCCAGGAAAAACTGGCCTATGATCTTAGGATATTCCAGGAGCTGGGCATCCGTTTCGTCATTTTGGGCATATGGCGTGAACGCAACAGACTGATCCAATTCAACGGCGACCTGCAGGACCGGGTGGTGGAGGTGGCCGTCGAACCATGGGACAACCATGATTTTCACCGGGTCATCGAAAAGGGTTCAACGTTGCTGAACGTCGATTTTTCCGAGGTCGAGACGAAGATAATCGATTCCTCTTTCGACAGCATCGGGGTGCTCCAAGAACTATGCAACCGCTCCTGCATGAGCGCCGGGGTGGCCGAATCATCACCACGAACGGTCAAGATCCTGAACCAGCACCTGGAGGAGGCGATCAGGAAAAAACTGGACGACTATTCCTCCCGGCACCTCCGGGCACTGGAATCTTTCGCAGAATCGTCCAGAAGGACCAGCGAAAGGATGCCGCTGTTCATACCGTTCTACTTTCTGGTGGTGCTGCTGACCTCCGATTTCGACAAGATCATGGATGGATTCAAGAGATCGGACATTCAGCGGGAGATAATCAGGATACACCACCGGTCCGAGGACGTTCGTCCCAGCGATATGAGCAACTTCCTCAACACGATAGCCAAATACCAGATAAGGAAGCAGATAAATCCTCCGCTGTTCGATTTCGATGTCAGCATAAGCACCGTCAAGATAATCGATTCCACGCTCTATTTCTTCCTGAGGAACAGCGATCCCAGGGAGATACTGGAAAAGATCGGCACCCCTTCCGATGAGCTGAATGCGCACCTGGCCGGTCTGGACATCTTCGTGGGGAGGACGATCTGATCGGCCACCATCATATCCTGATTCGTTGATGACGAGAACCTTCACTTGAACAGTTCGTCCTCAGTATCCTTTAGCGATTCCTGGATCCCGATGTCCTTCTGTGAAAGGCGCATCTCCGACATGACCTGCTCATGCATGTCGTCATGCAGCCTTTTCCGCTCGGTCTCGGTGACGTTGGTCCCGAAAATGTTCTCACCGCTCTTCATGAGAATGACGCCCATGCAGAACATCACGATGCCCACGCTCAGAGCGGTGGATTCCGCGACGTACAGGTCAATGGAGTTGTTCAGCCTGATGGTGAACGCCATAGCCAGGGAGGATATCATCACCGCTACTCCGGTAATGATGAGCACCAAGAATATGGTCTTGGCACGGCTTTTCAGCAGGTCGGAAATGGGCAATAATATACTCCGTTATCTTTCGAGGATTTGGCCGGTTAATAATGTTCGCCCTCAACTGTCGAGGTTTGATAATAACCGTTCCTTGATGGAGCTCCCAACTCCCCTAGAACCGCAGATGCTCGGTGAGATCTGCATCCGTGAACACCGCTCCAGGGTTCATCAATCCCTGCGGATCGAATATCCCTTTGATCTCGTGGAAGTAATCACAGGCACGCTTTCCCAATTCATCGCACAGGTACTTTGAGCGGTTCCGGCCCATGCCATGCTCCCCGGTGATGGTGCCGTCGAACTCCAGCACCGCCCGGAAGCATTTGTCGGCCAGGCGCTTCGTCACATCCTCCCATCCTTCCTTCTGGATGTAAGGGCGTACATGCAGGTTGCCCTCGCCCACATGTCCGTACATGATGACCTGCACATTTTCCTCCCGGAAAATGGAGCTCAGTCGCTCAATGAGGTCAGGCAGCCGGTCCGGTGGCACGGCCAGGTCATCCACGAACGATAGGAACTTGAGCTCGGGCCGTTCCAGCTCATGTTTTATCCGCAACAGGTTGCTCTCCCTGACCTCCCAGATCTTCTCGATCAGGGCCTGGTCCCGGAACACCATGTTCTTGCTTCCCATGTCCCGGAGCAATGTCGCCATCTTCCCTCCCGCCTCGTTCAGCGCCTCATCGAACTCGACCATGATCACCGCCTTCGCCTCCGGTGGAGCGGGCACCAGGGTGGCCAGGTTCTTCACCCCGAACGAATCGAGCAGTTCAAAACCGGAAGGGCCGAACTCTCTCGCCGGCAGCATTCTGCGTACCGCGTTCGGCAAAGAATCGAAGAACGAAAGGTAAAGGACCCTTTCTTTGTACAGCGTCCTCAGCCTGAGCCTGACCTCGGTAAAGACCGCAAGCGTTCCCACGGAACCGGCCATCAGGTGGGTGGCGATCCCGTTGGTCGTCCTCTCCTCCAGGAAGGCACCCAGGTTGTACCCGCTGCTGGATTTGAGGCTGGCGCGGGTCTCCAGCAACAGCAGCATCTCCTCGTCCTCGCGGAATCGTCCGGCCACGTCCTCAAGGCCCCGGGCCAGCCCGGAGGGGAGTTCCTTGGCCGTGTCCACCACCCCGAACACCGGGTTGACGAAGCGGATCGAATCCAGGCAGCTGTCGGTGCTGCCATACTTGAGGGAACGGATGCCGCTGGCCCTGGTCCCGACGTTCCCTCCGATGGTGCAGAACGCCCGGGAGCTCGGATCATACGGGATGAACGAACCGTCCGCCCTGGCCAGTTTGTCCAGCGCGTTGAACACCATGCCGGGTTGGCAGGCGTAGACGTTCCCTTCCTTTCCCATCAACCGGTCCATCTCCCGTGTCAGGATGACCATCCCGTCTCCCACCGCCGAGCCGGAGAGGTTGGACCCAGCTCCCCGCGGGGTGATGGCCATGTCGTTCGCCGCGGCGAACTCCACGGCGGTGACGACATCATGCTCGTCCAGGGGTATCGCCACCAGCTTGGGTCTGATGTAGTAGTGGCTCAGGTCGCTGGCGTATCTCTCCAATTGCCGTTCGTCCAAGATGACCTTTCCCTTGATCGACAAACCGCTGATATCCGGCATCCTACGCCCCCATCCCGGGAGTATTGAGGGGGTCGGTCAAGCGGATGATGGCGCTCACCGATCTCTGGTTGAACCCTTTGAAACCGCGGTCCCTCTGGATGATCTCTAGATGGCTGCCCACGGCCCCATGCTCGATGAACTTTGATACCTGTCCCTCCGTGATGGAACCTTCTGACCGCAGCCGTTCCACCCGTTCCTTGGGCGGGGTCCATCGCTCCGCCTCCGTGAAGGACTGCCTGAGGAAATCGAAATCCGAAAAAGGGCCCATGGAGGTCACTTCTCTGGCCTTCAGGTCCTCCCTCATTCCATTGAAATCCGATCCCACCGCCAAATGATGCATTCCCGAGTCCAGCAGGCTTTCCCCGTGCAACCCCACCCACAGCCCCACGGTACCGAGCTTTTGCAGCGGACCCAGTCCCCGGCGGACGAAATCCATGCCCTCCTCGTCCGGCCCCAGGTCCACATCGGCAAAGACCACCAGCCCGGAATCGGAACGCTCCATCACCTGCGCCCCCCAGCCCGCCTCCGCGCCGGCGAAGAAGCGTTCGCGGCGGGTCAGTCCCATCTCCTCGAAGATGGCGATGACGCTGCCAAAGTTCTCCCGGGAACACCGGAAGGTGTGGTGATCGTGATTGCCCCAGCCCAGCCCCAGCAGTTCCTGTCGCCTCGACTGCACCGCTCCGGCATGGTTCTTCGATTGCCAGTATGTCCTTTCGGCACGGAAGAACGCGTCCGCCAGCCGTCCCCGGTCCAGGGTGTCGCAGAGAGCCGCGACCTGGGATGCCAGATCCTCGATGCCCTGCCGGTCGTCGGCGAACACCCTCCTCCGGGTTGAGAGGAGGTCCAAAGCCGTTCCATACTCCTTCGTATCCGTGGCTCTGCTGATCTCGAAGGTCCTGCTTCCATGCCGTTCCACGGCGCAGAAGGAACGATCCCCCTCCCGGTTCAGTTCGGCCGATCTGAAGGGCGCGTCCCTCTCCCCGCCGATGGTCCTATTCGTCAGGTGACCAGCGATCAAGAACCTCTCCAGGTCATCGACTTTGATGGATAGTCGGCTGAACCTTTCCGAGTGTAGAACGATCGGAAAGAACTTACCGGGATGAACGTACACGGTCCCGGCGGCGCTCGTCTTCCGGTCCCTGACGTAGCCCAACCGCCGAAGGTCCTCTTTGTTCAGCTCCCCGTCCGCCACCTCCATGCTATCCACCCAATCGATGAAACGAGTGGAGCTGGTGCTTTCTATCTCTTTGCGAAACACATCGGCATAACTGTTCCCGTCCAGGAATGACCGGACCGCCTCGGAGACGAAACCCTCGGTCTCCGGATACAATTGCCAGTCCCATTCGTTCGTCGCCATGTTGGTGCTTAAATAAGGGAATCGTTGGGTAGATAATCGTTGGCATCAGGGAGACGATGTCCCGGAAAATGTTATTATCTCTCCTGATATCTTCGGAGATGAAAGGATGGAACGATCCGGAACGGTCTGCCATTTTCGCCTAACGAGTGGGGAGAGCAGCTATTGCATGATGAGATCAAAAAGGATGGCCGATGCCGAGAACGCCATCCCGTCGCTCGTCTTTCACGGGGACGATGAGAGCAGACCCATCCTATGCGGTCCCGAACTGGCCGCTGTCTGTCTCTTCCGTTCCGCCGGTTCCGAGAGATCGGCCAAGAAGGGTATGGTCCTCTGCCCCCATTGCGGTCACCGCCATCGGCCAGACTCGAACTCCCGTTTTATCTGCGAGGCATGGTCATCGACCAAAATGACACTGAAACAAATGAGGGTGGAGCTCCCGGGCCTGCGCAGGTTCTACCTCACTGGCACCCGGCAGCTTCCCTATGCCGAGGGAACGTCCGACCTGGTCCGCCGGGTCCTCTGGCCCAAGATCAAGTCGGCTGTGCTCCGCCGGGACAGGTACATATGCCAGGATTGCGGGGTGAACTTCGAGCGGGGCCGGATGAAGGTCTACGACCCGACGCTCAGGCATGGCCGGGGCGGGACCCGCTACGAGTCGCTCGAGGTGCACCACATAATCCCCCGATCCAGGGGCGGTTCGGACCATCCGGGAAACCTCAAGACGCTCTGTCCGGCCTGTCATAGGCGCTACACGAACGAGCTCATCACCGATATCGCCCAGGAGGTCCGGCATGACAAGCAGGTGAACGCCATCATCGCCGAGTGCCGGGAACAGGTGGGCAGCGATTGGCAGGACTCGAATTGGGAACCAAGGGATTGAGGCCGCAGTCCAGTTGGGGAAATGGCTGAGTATCACCGGCAATAACCACGGGAATCAAGCTATATCCGGCGCGGGCGATTTTCCAAGCTATGGCGTTCGGATTCCTCTTCACCTTGCCCCTGATAGCGACGGTGATGATCGCGTTCATCCTCGCCTATTCAGCCTCGAAGAGCGTCCTTCCGATCAAATGGCCGTTCATGCTCTCCCTGGTGGGGACGATAACCTCCACCGTGGCATTCAGTCTTGAGATGTCCTCCGGGAATCTCGCGGACAAGGTCCTGTGGAACGACGTTGAATACGTCTACGGCGTGTTCGCCGCACCCTTGTTCCTGGCGCTCGTCCTCAAGTATGTTGGCATGGACAAGTGGATGACCCTGAGGAGGGCGGTCCTTTTGTCCGTTATCCCGCTGGTCACACTGGTACTGCTGTGGACCAACGATGTACATCATCTGGTCTACAGCAGCGTCACCACGGCCAGTTGGGGCGAGGCGTCGGTGATGTCCGTCTCCTACGGACCGTGGTTCTGGCTGCACATGGTCTATTCCGTCATCCTGATCATGACGGCGATCGCACTTTGTCTGAAATCCCTCGGCACCACATCCGATACTCAGCGCTACCAGGTCCTTGGAGTGGTACTGTCCGGCATCATTCCCACCGGAGCGGTGTTGCTGGGATTCACCCACATATTCCAAATCCCAATCACCTATGCGATGATCATCGGCCTCATGCTGACCAGCATAATCGTGTTCGTGTGCACCTTCCGTCTCGAGTTCTTCGCCGTCAACCCGCTCGCCTTTGATACCATGATCGCCAACATCCAGGACAGCACGGTGGTCCTGGACATCAAAGGACGGATCGTTTTCATGAATCCGCCGGCACGGAAGTTGATAGGTGACTCCAGTAAGGGTCTGGGCATGCCGGTGGTTGAATCGCTCCCGTTCCTGCAGGAGGCCCTGAAAACACTGGAGGATGGCAAGGCCCAGCAACTGGTCCAGAGAACGGGGACCGAGAAACGTTATTTCGATGTGCGGTCATCGACCATCAGGAACAGTTCCGGTACCATGACCGGCAGATTGCTGGTGATGAGGGACGTTACCGAGGAGAGAAGGACATCGGATGCATTGAGCACCGCGAACTCGAAGCTCGCGCTTCTCTCCAGCATCACCAGGCACGACATTTTGAACCAGCTCTCGGTCATAAGGGGGTACGGAAACCTGATCGAGATGGGGGAGGTGAGCGGACCCGACCTCGGCCGGTATGTCAGCTCCATGGTCAACTCGGCCGCCACCATCGAGAAGCAAATATTGTTCACCAAGGAGTACCAGGACATGGGCGTGAAGGAACCGGAATGGCAGAACCTGGACCTCGTTCTGGCGCGGGCCAAGAGCATCGGGCCTTCCCCACCCTCCCATGTGAACGTCCAGGTCGGAAAGGTGGAGGTCTATGCTGACCGAATGCTGGAAAAGGTCTTCCATAATCTTATCCATAACTCGGCCAAGCACGGTCAGAAGGTCCATAGGATATCGATCAGCACGGAGCCCAGCGGTACGGAACTGAACATCATCTACGAGGACGATGGGGTCGGCATATCTCCAGAGAGGAAGGAAAGCATCTTCCAGGAAGGATCGACCAACTCCCGCATCGGGCTTTTTATGTCCAAGCAGATCTTGGCCATCACCGACATATCGATATCCGAGCACGGGCAGGTGGGAAGCGGGGTCAGATTCGTCATCACGGTACCAACTGGCGGATGGCGCATCTGCTAGGGTCATTCTTTTGATTTTTCGTAGAAACCTCATTCAATTATTATAGCAGGGAAGGCCTCAAATCCGACGTGGACCTTACCTTCGCCCTTACCTTACCGGTTTGGATCACCGTCACCCTAGCGATGACGCTGGTGGCGCTGGAGTGGACCTCCCGCACATTGCCCATCAGGGCGCCGTTCATCTTCCTGATGGTGGGCATCGCCATGTTCACCGTCGGATATCTCGGCGAGATCCTCTCGTCGGACATGGGAACGATGGCTGCCTGGAACCTGCTGGAGATGTCCGTCTTCATCGTCCTCCCCTCGCTTTTCCTGATATTCGTGGTGGCATACCTGGGCCGAAATGACATTCTCAGTCGCAAGAGGATGTTCTTCCTGTTCCTGGTGCCCGCCGCCCTGCTGACCCTGCTCTGGACCAACGACATCACCCATGCGTTCTACGAGAACCTGGGAAGCCAGCAGTTCTTCGGGGCGATCAATGGCCTGACCTATTCCTACGGGATGGGTTTCTGGATACTGGTGGTCTTCTTCGTCTTCATCATGGTCTCGTGCGGGACACTGGTGGCCCAGGGTCTGTTCAGCCGGAGCAGGTACCACCGCAAACAGGTGATGGTGGTCCTCGGCGCCGTGGCGTCTCCTATGCTGGCCCTGTTCGTGGGAATCACGTTCTCGGACGGCGTCCCGATGAGCTTCATGTTGGACATGGGGTTCCTCGGAACGATCCTGGTGCTGTTCTACGGATCTTTCCGGTATGAGCTGCTGGACATGACCCCCCTGGTCCTGGATTCGGTCATCAGGACGATCCAGGACGGCACGCTCGTGACGGACTACAAGGGTCAGATAGTCTATTCCAATCCCGCCGTGGAGCAGATGCTCGATCTGGAGAGCAAGACCATCAGCGGAAAGATGCTGGAGGACGTTGTGCCGTCCATCCATGAACTGGTCGATGCCGGAACGGCGAAGAAGGAGATGACCTTTCCGAGCGCCCAGGGCGACCGGATCGTGGACATCCTGGTGACCAAGATAGTGAACCAGGGGGCGGAGCAGACCGGCACCCTGGTCCTGCTCAAGGACGTCACCGAAGAAAGAAAGAACCAACGGGAGCTCAAGACCGCCAATTCCAAGCTCAACCTGCTGTCCAGCATCACCAGGCACGATATCATGAACCAGCTGGTGGTCATTCACGGTTACGGAGAACTCATCGCCGCGAAGCGGCAGGACGATGCGGAGCTGACTCACATCGTCGACAAGATCATCGCGTCGGCGTCAGCGATCCAGCACGGGATAGAGTTCGCCAAGGAGTACCAGAACTTGGGGGTCAAGGCTCCCGAATGGCAGCACCTGGGGGAAGTGCTGGACAAAGCAAAGGTGGCAATGACCTCGCAGACCATCAACTATCATTTCCAAACCTCCGGAATCCGGGTCTACTCGGATCCCATGCTGGAGAGAATGTTCTTCAACCTCATGGAGAACTCCCAGCGGCACGGCGGCAACGTGGGGAACATCTGGGTGGAGGTGGAGGACCGCGGCAATAGCAAGCTGATCGTCTACCGGGACGATGGCAAGGGAATATGCCAGGAGATCAAGGATAAGATATTCAAGATGGGGTTCGGAAGCAATACCGGCCTGGGGCTGTATGCCGCCAAGGAGATCCTGGGCATAACCGGTCTGTCGATAAAGGAGACCGGGGCAGCGGGGAAAGGGGTAAGGTTCGAGATAGAGGTCCCGAAGGGCGGCTGGAAACTCGACGGGTAGGGATTCAAAGATGGGTTGGCGTGACCTGCCGGCAACCCTACATATGGTCCCACAGCGTTATCGATTCTACGGTTGAAATTGTGGTGGTAACCTGATCGATGACCTGAGGGCAAAGATAAAGGCGCTGGCGGATACATTTGGCATTCCATTGATCGGTTTCGCCCCCGTGGAGCGCTGGGAAGAACCGCCCTTCACGCCCTGGATGCCCCCGGAGTTCTATCCTCAGAACGTGATGCCTGGGACCAGGACCGTGATCGTTATCGGACTACCGGTCACCCTGCCGATCCTGGAGACCACGCCATCGGTATTATATCATGAGCTGTACAAGACGGTCAACTCCCTCCTGGACCAGTACGCGTACAGGATAGCGCTCTTCCTGGAGCAGGAGGACTACTCGGCGGTCGGGATGACCCGCGATGGTTATGCCGGCCTCGACGTTCTACGGGAGAGGCCGATCGCGGCCTTCTCCCACCGCCACGCCGCATACTTCGCCGGATTGGGCACGTTCGGCGTTAACAACACGCTGTTGACCGAGCGCTACGGTCCCAGGGTGAGGTTCGCCTCGATCCTCACCAACGCGGAGATCGAACCCGATCCGGTCATGAAGAAATCACTCTGCGTACGCTGCATGCGATGTGTCGAACACTGCCCCGCTCGGGCGATCGGGACCGGGGATTACCCAAACCAGATCATCGACAAGGGAAGATGCACAGAGCACAGCGTCAGCCTGAGCAGGCGCGGCATATCGCCGTGCGGGATATGCCTGAAGGTCTGCCCGGTGGGCCGGGACCGTGCAGTTCATGGGCGGACAGACATGAGGATCTATCACGGGAACGGCCCATTGGAAGGCTCATGGAACCATGCCCGCGCCTATGGGTCGAAATGAACCGCTCCGGTATTTCGAATCAGACCCGGCCATTGATTTTCTCGTAGAGGAAAAGGCGGAAACCCCTATCCCCCTGGTCCGTCTCACCGACCTTACGGAAGCCCAACGATTCATAGAAGCGGCGGTTCCTGGATGACCAGTCGGGCGTGTTCAGCTCCCATTTGGTTGTGTTAGGGTATCTATCCGTCAACAGCAAGAGGGCCGTTCGTCCGATGCCCATCCCTTGATGGGGCGGATCCACGAAGATCCGGACCCGCCTGCCGACGCTGCCCGAAACCTTGACCGCCAGACCGCCGACCGTTGATCCACGGTACATTATTCTGTGGAGCTCGGTTCGCCCCATGAGATCGACCATTCCGGCAATGCTGTCATATCCTTCCGGTCCAAAGGGTCCCGATCGGTGAAACCATTCCGATTCGGCATCGAAAGCGGCGCGCTGGAGCTGATATAAACCTTCGGCGTCGTTCTCAGAAGAGACGGCCAGGTCAACGTCCTCCGTAAAGATCATAAACTCAGGCATGGCCTTGCCCATCTTTGAGCATGTCTGTCCCGTTCGCTTGTACGAAGATCAATTCCAGGATGTTTCCGGCGGGTCGATCATAGTTAGGAGCATTGAGGATCGCGCCATCTACCTATTTTTTCGATAATATTGTACATTCGTGTTATAAACTACTGAATCGGCATCCGTTCGTGATAGAAATTCAAGAATGAGAGCAAAATATCGTTAGTCAAATAGGAACGGTTAATAATGAGAATAAATTAGGTGGATTTGGCGTGGGGGTCCTCCAAAAGGTCTTTCCCCAAGATCCCCGTAGTTTTTAACCCCCGCGCTACCCCCCATTATTTTGATGGGATATTATAGCTATCGCAGGGTCCCCTGGACCTGGACCCAGAGGGTCGTTCCGGATCCAAAATGATCATGGTCCCAGGACGTCGCGTCCCGTGAGCGAACTCTATATCAACCGGAGATGTTTATTCATCGGGCCATGAGGCATCCAGACCGGTTTGGGGATCGTTCGATGACGGGTGTATCATGAAACATTCTGAAGAGACCGTATGTTCCTGCGTCGCTCCTCCCGACGAAACCGTTGACCTTCTTCTGTACCTTGGCCAGACGCTGTACCGCTTCGGCGCCTCATCGCAGCGCATCATCGACTCGATGCAGGTACTGAACCATCATCTAGGAGGGGTCGACGTCCGGATACTGGTCGATCCGGACGCCATCATGGTCACGACGATCACCGGGAGCGACTACCGAACCAAGATCGAAACGATCCCGTCCAACGGCAGCATAAACAACGGGATAGTTTCGGAGATCAGCTCATTATTGCACTCGTTGACGCCGGAGATGACCCACATCGATATCCGGGCGGAACTAGACCTCATGAACCTGGACCGGGGCAACAAGGGCTGGGCGTCTATGATGGTGGTGACCGCGGTGGCCATGGCCGCCTTCGGCCTGTTGAACGGAGGGGACCTGTCATCCATCCTGGTGGTGCTGCCGGCGACGGCGCTCTCTTTCTTGGTGTTCCGGTCCATGGGGAGACAGGGCTGGAACTATTACCTGAACGTTCTCGCCGCCACGCTTGTGGGGGCAATTTCCGCATGCATGCTGGCCCGTACGGGGGTGACCAATTCCACCGATGTGGCGCTGATCGTCTCGGTCATCTTCCTCATCCCCGGGGTGCAACTGATCAATGGCGGAATAGAGATCGTGAGGAACCACAATCTGGTCGGAGCGTCCCGTCTGATACTTGTCTCGGTCACCCTGGGGATAATAGCTTTCGGTATCACGGTCGCCATCGCCGTCTTTCCCGTCCCCGCGCAGGGGCCGCTCGTGCCGGTCCTGTCCTGGCCGGTCGATATCGTTTACGACGCATTGTTGGGGGCGGCGGCCGCTTTCGGGTTCGGGGCACTGTTCCACACTCCCAGGCATCCCCTCCTGGCCTGCGCCGTCTGCGGGGCCGTGGGGAGAGCTTCCCGTCTGGTGCTGGTGAACGTAGGGGTGGACATAGCACTGGCCACGCTACTATCGGTCTCCTTCATCACGGTGCTGGCCCTGCTCTTCGCCCGGAGGTTCCGGGTCCCGGAGATCGTGATCGTGGTTTCCGCCGCCCTGACGATGATACCGGGATATTTTGGGGTCAAGTTCATAGAGGGCGTTTTCGCCATGGAACAACACGGACTATCGGTGACCAACGCAGAGCTGCTGGGCACGGTCCAGATGGGACTACAGGCCCTGTTCATCTCGGCCGCCATGGTCGCCGGCGTGATATTCCCGCTCTTGATCCTTCGCAGCCGGCAGGCCCGCTACTAATAACGATGCACAATTGATTTGTAAATCCACCTGCATAGATGCGAACATGGCCGAGCATCCCCTGCCGTTCCCTCCGGAGAGGAAGAGCAATCCTTTCGCCCACACCTTCTCGATCATTGCCCACGATCCGATCACTGGGGAGATCGGTGGTGCGGTCCAATCCCACTGGTTCGCGGTGGGGAGGATCGTCCTGTGGGGGGAGGCAGGCCTAGGCATGGTGGCCACTCAGTCCTTTACCAATCCTGCCTTCGGACCGGAGGGTCTGTCCCTGCTCAGGAGTGGTTCCCTCCCCCGATCGGTGGTGGACCGGCTGACGGGCCAAGACGAAGGGCGGGAGGTAAGGCAGCTTGCGGTCATCAACTCCAGGGGCGAGGCGGCGGCCTTCACCGGTCAAAGGTGCGTCCCCCATGCCGGCCACCTTGTGGGAGAACACTACTCTGTGCAGGCGAACATGATGCTCACACCAGATGTTTGGCCGGCCATGTCTCGGGCCTTTGAATCTTCCACGGGACCGCTGGCCGATAGATTGATGGCCTCACTGGAGGCAGCCCAGGGGGCCGGGGGGATTTCCGTGGAAGACAATCCGCGGCCCTTCTCGTGTTTTCCGGTTCCCCGCCAGGCAAGATATGGCAGGACCGGAAGGTGGACATCCGCGTCGATGACAGCAAAGAGCCGCTGGAAGAACTCCGGCGACTCTTGGGTCTCTACCATGGCTACGAGCTATCGGAGGAGGGTGAGAACGAGATGCTGCGGGGGAAGATGGAGTCGGCCATGGTCAAGTTCAAAGCCGCCGGAGAGCTCCTGTCCGGGAATGAGGAGATGATCTTCTGGCAGGCGGCTTTCCTATCCGGAGCGGGGAATTTCGAGGAGGCTGTTCCGCTCTTCCAAAAGGTCTTCTCCATCAATCCTAACTGGAGGACGTTCGCTCCGGACCTGGTCCGCCTTGGGCACCTGAAACTTACCGAATATGAACTGGAAAGGCTCAGGAAGCTGTGATAGACCTATAGGGGTCCGCCGCAACCATTAAGATATTCTCACTGATGCTTCCTTCCGCAAGGTCATGTCCAATCCCAAGAAAAGGAAGGTCGTTCTTTTCATCGCATGCAGTCTGGACGGATATATCGCCGGAAAGGACGACGACATCGGTTGGCTGTTCAACGACGATGATTATGGATACAAGGAGTTCCTGTCATCCGTCGACACCGTCCTAATGGGTCGAAGGACGTATGACATGGCACTGAGGATGGGGCCGTTTCCATACTCGGACAAGGATTGCTACGTTTTTTCCCGTTCGCTCATGGGAGGGGACGAAAACGTGGAGTTCGTGAACCAGCCAGTAAGCGAATTCGTAAAGACGCTGAGAGAGAAGGAAGGAATGGATATCTGGCTGGTCGGAGGGTCGGAGCTGATAGACCCGTTCATGAAGGACCATCTGATAGACGAGTTCATCATTTCCTTTCATCCGATCCTGCTGGGCGATGGCATTCCGATGTTCAGGACGGGTTTTCCGAGGCAAACTCTAAGCCTGAAAGGGACCGTGACCTTCCCATCTGGCCTGATCCAGGTACACTATCTCCAAGGGGATCTCAAGGACCCATCGGGCAGGGGATGAATCTGTCCGGTCATTTCTATGACCGGTATGGATCCAAGATCGGCATGCCGTCACGCCCATCCCGGTCCCGTCCATTAAGACGGTTTCAGGTCCCCTGGTGTTCTAATTCACCTTCCAGTCAAGTTCTAATAGGCCGCTTTGGCCTTATTACACAGACAGGCAGATGAGAGCATGGTGACCATCACGGATGAGTACATGAAAGAGAAGATCGGCCAGACGAGGAACTTCTGCATCGTCCTTCTTCGCGAAGGACCGAACCGGCACATGGAAGGGGCGGACAAGGTCATCCGGGAGCACGGCCGTCGGAATTTCTCCTTGAAGGTGGACGGAATCATGCCCATCATCTGCCCGGTCAATGACGGGACCGATTTTCATGGTATCGGCATAATGGACCGGACGGTCGAAGAGGCCAGGCAGATCATGGACGACGATCCCGGGGTTAAGGCCGGTATTTTTGTCTACGAGCTCCACGCTTGCCGAAGCTTCCCCGGTGATTGTCTAACGAAATGAGAAGGACGTTACGAAAACCACAAATATCGACGGGCTCAGACCTGCATGCATGGCGTTGAGGAATACCATGAAAGCGATCACCGTTCATAACTTCGGTGGTCCCGAAGTGCTCAATTACGAAGAGGTCCCAGTCCCTGAGATCGGGCCGGACGAAGCATTGATCAAGGTCCATTCCTGCGGCGTCAAACCCCATCGACTGGAAGGTACGCCAGGGAACCTCCAGGGGACGGGTCCACTATGATATGCCATTGATCTTGGGATGGGATGTCTCAGGGACAGTCGAAGAGGTCGGTCCACTGGTTAAAACGTTCAAGAGAGGTGACAAAGTCCTTGTCCCCCCAGCCACCAACAAGAACGGCGGATACGCTGAGTTCGTCGCGATAAAATCGATGGAAATCACCTTCGCCCCGAAAATCCTCCCGCTCGAGCATGCCGCTGGAATGCCGCTCGCAGCTCAGACGGCCTGGGTAGGGTCGTTTGAGATCGGTAGCCTTAGACCTGGACAATCTGTCCTTATTCACTGTGCGTCGGGAGGGGTAGATCGTTCGCGGTGCAACTGGCCAAGATCGCCGGAGCCAGGGTGATCGCGACCACATCGACGATGAACGTTTCGATGGTACGTTCGTTAGGGGCAGATGAGGTCATCGATTATTCGACCGGCGATTTCCGGAAGGTCGTCAAGGAAGAGTTGAGTTATTGGAATGAACCAGATCCCCATGTAATTCTATTGCCCTAACCAAATCAATACCGTAACTCAATAGTACAACGTAAACCCAGTAATGTCGTTGTTCTCAAGAGATAGCGGGATAAAACCATAGCTCAGAACCTGTCCAAACGATAGGATGGGTGCAGCAGTCCGGTCGGAGGGTAATATTCATCACCCACGTATCGAAATCTCAGGCATCCCAACAACTTTTTCGACGCCAGATTCTCTGGATTGTGCCCTGCGAACAACCGGTCCGCACCCAGGACACGGAACGCGCGCTCGATGACCGCCGTGCAGGCCTCGGTTGCGTAGCCCTTGTGCCATTGCTCCTTTAACAGGTGCACTCCCATTTCAAAGACTTGCGGGTCCGATCCATGTGGATGCAGACCGCAGCATCCCATGAATTCGTCCGTTTCCAGAGAGAATATTGGCCAATATTGTATCCCATGGGCGTTTTGGCATTCCATCTCCTTCTCCAATCTACAATGCACCCCCGCCGGGTTCATCCTTCCTCCGGAAACGATGTACCTTGTTACTTCGGGGTCGCCCCAAAGCCTCTCCGCCAAGATCGTGTCCTCTCCAGTCCAGACAGCGAACCCAATCCTTTCCGTTTTCAGGAAATAGTTTCTCATGACCTGGAAAAGTACGCGTCGGCGGAATATCTTTCTATCGGAAGTTGCCCGGTCCAAGGGCCAACGGTCCGAAATCGATAAACTGCCGATAATCCAGAAAATCAGGATGGTTTTGTAGGTCCTATGACCATGCTATAGATTATCCTGGAGCCGTTGCTCAGGCCCGGGAGCATCTGGAAGGCGAATTCATTGAGCCATTATTGAACGGCTGAGGAAAGAAACTCCGGTCCTATTTGTATTGTCTGAGTGGCCGAGGACCGGGCGGTGGACATGGACCCGATGATAACACGCAGGTCCGAAAGCCCGTCGTTCATCCTCGTCCATCATAAAGTAAGGCATATCCTAAAGTATCCATACCAAAATCGCTCGTATGGATGACCGGCACCGCTTCCTGCTACTTGATTCAGGCATCGCCGTCATGTCGGTGATCCTGGCGGTTCTGTTCTGGATAAGGGGGAACAGGCGGTTCAAGTTGTACTTCGTGGTCCTGTTACTTCTCGTTACCACGCTGGCCATATCGTACGTGCTCGAATTGCTCAGCAACCCTTTGTCCTGAAAACTATTTTGGAACGGGTTCGAATACATCGGCATCGTTTTCATTCCGGTCATTTATCTCCTGATCGTCGTTAGGCATGCCGGCCGGGAAGATCTTCTCACCCGGACCAATATCATTCTGATCACTGTCATCCCCGCATTCTGTCTGGTGATGGTGTGGACCAATGACTTCCATCATTTGTTCTTCGAGAATCCCCGGGTAGACCCCGGACCGCTCCAGCCTTTCCAAGCGGTGGACGGCGTACTTTCCATTTTTCAGATCGTCTACTCCTTCGGTCTCGAGCTCGCCGCTGTCGGGATCGCCGCGGTCGCGCTGATCAAGTCGCCCAAAGTGCAAAGGGCCCAGGTAGGTCTGTTATAGTTCTCGGCGGTGGTGCCGACGGCATTGGTCATGCTAAGCCTGGACAACCTAATCCCCTTTCCCATAATCGATGTCATGCTGTTCGGATTCATCTTGGCTGGGGCAGTTTTGTACGTCGTCGTGTACCGGTACAGGCTATTTCATGCCACGCCATTGGTGCTCAACTCCATAGCAGACATTATGCAGGACGGCGCAATCATGCTGAACCAGGAAGGCCAGATCACCTATCTTAATGCGTTCGCGGAGAGACTGGTGCACCGCGAACGAGGATCTCCCCTGGGAAGGCCTTTGGGGCAATTCTGCCCACGTTGCAGGCGGCCATAAGGCCAGATGAAGAAGGGTCCGCAATAATCGAGATGGCCAACGCCACATCCGGGACTTCAACCGGAACGTGCTGTACGGATGAAGAAGGGTCCGCAATAATCGAGATGGCCAACCCCGAAGGTCGGATTCTCCGCATCGAGGTTCGATATTAACCGGTCATGGTGGATAAGAAGAAGGTCAGCCATTTGCTCATCCTCAGGGATAACCTCGCAGAGAAGGGCAGAGGAGGCGCTCGCTTCCTCCAATTCTAAACTGAACGTGCTCTACTGCGTGACCAGGCACGACATCCTTGACCGCATCACGGTCATCCGCGGATATGGCCAGCTTCTCAGTGACAAGACCGAGAAGAATTCCCAGGCCAGCGAATACCTGAAGAAGATGATGGATTCCACGGTGGCGATCGAGCATCTCATCACCTTCACCAGGGACTACGAAAAGGTCGGCATAGTGTCGCCGGAGTGGCAGAACGTCGGCCGGGTCTACCACAAGGCAAAGGTGCTCTGCTCAGAGCAGGGCGCACAGTACATCGTCGACACTGGGACGCTCGAGATATATGCGGACCCGATGCTGGAACGACTTTTACTTATCCTGCTGGACAACACCAATCGGCACGGTTCGAAGGTGACCAGGATCACACTGACCGAGCAAGTCTCCGGAGGGATACTCGATCATATACGAGGATGACGGGGTCGGTGTCCGTTCGGAGGACAAGAGCCTGATATTCCTGAAGGTTTCGGCAAGGGTTCCGGTCTCGGCCTCTGCCTGGGCATGCTGATCCTGAGCATCACCGGGATCGGGATTAGGGAGAACGGAGAATACCTGAAAGAGGCCAGGTTCGAGATCGGTGTCCCGGACGGCAATGGAGAAGGACCGGATTGGAACGTAGGCTGTGATCATATTCGTCATCGAGTTAACAGAATTTCAATTCATTCACGGGTTCTGGGTTTGATTCGGATCTTTGTGAACGGATCGTCCCTTGATCATGGCCATAACAATTATTGAGCGGTTTCCTTGATTCCGATCTCCTTGGAACTGAAGGAAGTCAAAAGAGGTCGGAAGCCTCCGGCTGCCAACGCAGACCGGCCCGATGCGAAGCGTCGATCTGGGCACAGCAGATAAATAAAACGAAGGCAATGGCCAACGGTCCATGCCAGTTCCCAAGAGGACGACCTTCCGGAATGGGGCGATCCGATGAAGGGCTCATTTTTCAAAGGCTACGACCACCGGGTCTGGGTTCTCTTCACCTCCCGTCTGATAGACGGGATCGGGTTCAGCATCGTCGGACCGTTCCTGGCGCTGTTCATGTACCAGGGGTTGGGAGTACCGATGGTGGTGGTCGGGCTGGTCCTGCTCATCTCCGGGATCGCCGGGGCGGTAGGGAGCCTGGTCGGAGGGCTCATGGCGGACCATTATGGCCGTCTAGGGGTCATGACCTATTCGATGATCCTGAGGTGCGTCACCTTCCTTTTGCTGGCCGTGCTGGTGGCGTATTGGCCTGACATATCGGCGGTGGCCTTCGTGCTTTCACTGAGCATGTTCTTCGGAGGCGTGTTCGACCCGGCGAACAATGCCATGGTGGCGGACGTGGTGGAACCGGCTAGACGCCTGGAGGCCTACGGGCTGCTAAGGGTTGCCTGGAACCTGGGATTTGCGTTCGGCCCGATGATCGGCGGGATACTGCTGGTGTTCTCCTACTCGGCCACTTTCCTGGTCTCCGCCCTGATATCGTTGGTGGCTGGTCTGGTGGTTGCGTTCATGCTGACGGAATCGTTCACGCCTGGACCGGCAAAGGAGCGCTTCGCGCTGGTGAAAGAGCTGAGCAGCGTCAGGGCGCTGTTTCTGGTGTTCTGTATCGTGTGCATACCGATGTTCCTGATGTCCGGCCAGTTCGGGACCACATACACCGTTTATGCCAACGAAAGAATCCACATCGATACTCTCACGATCGGCCTGGTCTTCGGGCTGAACGGGGTGATGGTGGTGTTCCTGCAGATGCCGCTGGCACGTGCACTGGAAAAAAGGGACAAGTACCTGGCCATGGCCCTTGGCACGGTGATCTATGCGGTGGGATATTTCCTTGTGGCCGGGGTCTCGGACGGGATCACGCTGGCGGTCACCATGGTCATCATTACGGTGGGGGAGATGATCGTGGTCCCGGTCTCGACCGACCTCACGGTGAGCATGTCCAGCGAGAATGAGCGGGGAAAGTATCTAGGTATCTTCGGACTGATCGGTTCGTTCGGATGGTTCGGTTCCACCCTGGTCGGGGGTATCCTATACGATAACCTGAGCGATGGCTGGTTATTTTGGGGTTCAATATCGGCGATGGGTCTCGTGACAGCGGTCGCTATGGTCATGCTGAGGGCCTTCAGAAAGCATGACACAGCGAACATCGTCTAGAGAAAGCCCCTCTGTTTTCGTACCTCTGGTCTTCATCCCGATGTTGATGAATCATCGGTTTCCGTTTGATAATCTGACCTATGGGCGGCAAATCATTATGTACAGTTCGATGGAAGGGCGAAGTCGAGGTCGAATCATGGTGAAACAAGCTAAAGTTACGCATTTTGAGGTTCCGGCAGCGAACATGGAAAGGGCTAAGCAGTTCTATGCTGACGTCTTTGGATGGGTGATGTTCCCCCCCGATCCCGTGATGGGATACCAAACCGTGGGAACCGGGAAAGTGGATGAGAAATTCATGCCCGCCGAGCTGGGAGCGATCAATGGCGGGATCATAAAGCGTGAAGGGGCGATGAAGAACCCCATAGTCACCCTTCAGGTTGACGATATCGACGCATCCTTGGAAAGCGTGACGAAGCACGGCGGCAAGGTCACAATGAAGAAGATGCCAGCCGGTACAATGGGATTCTTCGCATATTTCGAGGACAGCGAAGGAAACGTCATGGGTCTCTGGCAGGCCGCCGGCGGAATGTGAAGATCGAAGCTCAAGAGATGGAAACTCCTTCCATATTTCCTTCTAACTGCAAGTTGGTCCTCAGATCACCAGGCCATTTATTCCGACGACAGTACGAGGAGGGGCCTGTGCCGATCGTCTCCCAGACCTGCTCATCATTCTGAAGTCCCAGTATGGAGGGTGTGTTTCCGACAATCCATTCTCAATCGTCCTTTTGAGGAATGGCGATGTCTTTCTATAATCATAAGCGAATCAAACATGAATAGCGTTCGAACGAATTCGATGCGACCCCGATCCGCTCCTCGATCGCCTGGCCATTCTCCAAGACGTGATTAAATAGCGAAAATATTGATAGTGAAGTGTCATTATCAGATTCGAAAATTAACGATTATCCGTAATATTCCAGGCAGGGTTTCTAAAACAATCTGGCTATTCCTTATCGATTTCGGTTCGATGGGGAAAAATTCATGGGCGGGCTTCAAATAATTCGACCAACCATTGATCTTTGAGTTGCCATGCCAAACGAAGGAAAGAGAGAAAGCCCGCGGAAATCCATTTTGGCCAGGGACATCGACGAGCATCTGGCGTTGCTTCCGGACGAGCCTAGGAATGCGCTCCATCATCTTCGTGGGACCATCGGTACGGCGGCACCGGAGGCGCTGGAGAAGATCTATTACCGGATCCTGACCTTCATGTACCGCGGGCCTCTGGTCGGATTCTCGGCATCGGCGGACCATGGCAGCCTCCATCTCATGAGCCCGCCACTCATGAAAGCACACCAGGAAGAGCTGGGCTCATACGATACCAGCGCTGCCACCATTCGTTTCCTTTACGACGATCCCCTCCCAGATGCACTGGTCGCAAGGCTGGTCAAGGAACGCATTTTGGAGAACCAAAAAAGGGCCAAGATGTGAAGTTCCCGATCCTTCCATCGAGTCCTGCAGTGAGATCCGTTCCTCGAGATTTTTCATATATTTCGATCCACTTTAAGGGACATGGATTATCCGAAAATGCCTCGTCCGATTAGCTCGGTGCTATTGATCGCATTGCTCCTGTTCTACGGGATCATGGGATTGGTCAGCGGGGCGCTCCTGATATCCGACCCTACCGGAGGCGGGTTGGGGTTCACGCCGGACATCGTGGAGAAGGTCCCGTTCCACAGTTTCCTGCCGGTCGGCCTCTTCCTGTTCTTCATCTACGGAATCGGATCGGTGCTGCTGGCCTACGGGGCACTGACCCGGAAGGAGATGATATTCCGAAGGATCAGCGAGATCGGGGGATACCACTGGTCATGGGTCGGTGGAACGATGTTGATATCGGTCCTCGTCATTTGGCTGGCCGTGGAAGGTAGTTGGATAGGCCTCGACTGGCCGGCCACATACTTCACCGTCCTGATAGGGGTCGGGATATTCGTCATGATGGTGCTGCCGTCGACGAGGAGATACTATCGAAAAACCAACTGATCCATGGGGACGAGCTTCATGACCGGCGGCCGACATCGACCGAACGAACCGGCTCGAGGAACTATGAACACTGTGATCGGCTGAACTGTTGGAATAGGCACCGGTTATGATGATGGGGGCGTTGCTCCTTTTTCGGGGGGCCTAGGGTCGTAGAAATGGGTCTTCTCTCTCAGGGCGACGTCCCTCCTGCGCAACAACATTGCGTCTTTCCCCTGTCCATTATTCACCGGCGAGGATTTGAGACACCCGATGTCGTTCTCTATAATCCTCGCCCTCAACAAGCCCCTCGGGGTCAGTGAATACGCCCTACAAGGACACCTCTTCGTCTCGACGTATCGTTTCTCAAAGAACACCAATCCCGAACGGATGAGATTCTGGATGCCGCTGGTGACGTGGGCAATTGATATTCCCTCCGTGATGCCGATGCCCTCGGAGCACACCGCGAACGGAAGACGGCGATCTTCCAGGTGAATGCGGTTTCGGTAAAGGTGCATTAGGATGATGTCCTCGCTGGTCATATTGGGATTGCTCATTTGTACACCGTTCGGTCTCGAAAGAGGTAGCGTCCCATGGTCATGAACTTTGGAATTGGGGCCGGCCGATTCATCTGAATAAGAGAGGTTTTGGTTACTATTTGTTTGATTCCAGAATATGCGAAGGCTTCATGATTCTCTCACTCCTTCCGGAACAATCTGGTCCAATAAATGATACGGCCAAGAACTTTCGATTGATGAATGAAGGTTGACCAGGCTATAAAGAGTGTCGCATGGTCCGTCAGGCGAGATCTGAGAGACGATAATATGATCGAATGACCGCAGACCTGTTACCGCCATGTCATCGGACACATCATTTCCCTCTCAGATCGATGTAATGGTTTTCAACCTCTTCCCGGCCGAGGCCCCGGCGCTGATCTTGGCGGTCGTGGCCACGGACACTCGTCGTATCAGAGGCGGAACCATTTCCTGGTCTTCCTGGAGTGCAACATCAGAAGGACATAAGCGGCCACGGCGAACCAAAACGTGCCCACAGCCAGATTCCAAAACTGGGTGGTATTGGTGTTATAAAGGACGAACAAGGCGATCAAGAAGTTGATCACGGAAATGATCACCAGATAGAACCAGACCGGCCGCCATCCATACAGACAGCCGATCCCGATAACGAAATTGGCGATAGCGATGATCAAAGCCGTCAACACGAAGGGCCCTTCCTGAAAGGTCTGTCCAGAAAGAATAACGAGTTTGCTAACCCCGTATTTACCCAGGACAGGGAAGAGATAGATCAGCCCGGCCAGGATCGAAAGGGATCCGATGAGGGTGACCCGCAATGGTATTTTCCTCTTGGTATCGAGCGCCACATCCGGGCACACGAGCCTCGATTAGATTATCTTTTCCTCGAAGTTATCCGCAGGAGGCACTTTGGTTCTTCTGGTCGGTGAAAGGCAAATTGGAAAGTGATGGAGCCATCACAACGGCATGCGTATTGTACTTAATTCAACTGTCCGCAATCTCCTTGATATCCGTCCAGATCAAGAATCGATGACCTATCATCAGACCAACGCGTTCAGCATATCCGAGTCCATGAAGCATCCGATCCAAAGGCAGACCCGTTTCTAAGTGGTCTGAAATTCACTGACATCCTTTGACGGAAGCGGGGGCGGCACCGCATCTGGCAGATTATCATATGCAGTATTCAAGATGAACCGGCCTAATGCGCACGTTCAGCTCTTGGTCTTGGTAACCCCCCGTGGTCGACTATTCCAAGGCAATTTTTGAGAATTCGAACGATGCGATGCTGGTCCACAATTCGGACACCACCATTCTCGATGCGAACAATGCCGCGGGCGAACTTCTTGGATATAAAAGGGAAGATATCATAGGGCTCAGGATCTCCGATTTTACAGAGATCCATCGACCTATGTCCGAGCGCAACAAAGCTGAACCAATGATCCAGGGCCACACGATCTTTGACCGGGTAGTGGTGAGAAAGGACGGCACCAGCATCCCGGTCGAGGTATCAAATACGATCATGATCGACAACGGCGAGAACTGACCGTTGCCGTCATCCGGAATCTGTGAAAGGTTCCGGGTCAAGAACGTACTAGTGGATTCCGAGGAAAGGTTCCGTACGTTTGTCGAGCAGTCCATGGGGGGTATACTCCTGGTCGACGAGGAAGGGGCGATCAGGGAATGGAACCAGGACCTGACGATCCCCGGCATAATGGGGGAAAGGAGGCCATGTCGCGGATGTAGGTCCTAGACCCGGAGGCCTTGGCCATCGTTTCATCCGGATATCCCGATAACCCGGTGATGGTCAATTACTCGCCCTACGGGTTCAGGGGGGTCATGCCTAAACCCTACCGAATAGAGGAGATGGCCGTGGAGATCGAAAGGGTGATCTCGGGGAAAAGGATCCAAAAGTGACCGAGGTCGATCGACGGATCACTTGGACGGCTTGGAGGCGTTGGAATATCCGGTCGAGAACGGCGCCTGGAATCGGCCCACGTTCTCCCTTATTATGCCGTAGGCCTGCTCCGCGAGATCCGTCGGCAGGTCGCCTAGCTCCAACGGTTCCGGGCTGTGCCTCAGCGTCAGGATGATCTTGGAGCGAAGGACCCCCTTTTCCAGTTCCACACCGGCGGTCTCGGAATAGCTGTAGTCGGTGTAGTCCTTCTTCAGCCCCAGGTCGTGGGGGTGCCGGAGGATGACCCGTTCGTTGGTGACCACCAGCGAGTCTATGTTGATCTTGGGGTGGTATATTTTCTCCTTGATATAGAGCGCCACCTTCTCATTGGGGCCTAGAATCTTTTGGATGTCTTCGGGGGTGTCCATTGAAATCATCATCCTTCACGTGGTGGCTATCGAGCCATCTTGGAGACTAAATAGTTATGCGCGACCTAATTAGATGATCGACCAATGGTCCGGGTGAAAGGCTCAGATTTCTCTCCTCGTTGGAAGAGATGATCGAAGCACGGTGAACATCGACTGGACCAACGGCTCCTAAGTTTTAATATCGAATTTGGGCATACATCCGATAAAGGGAAGACTGAAAAATGAGGAAGATAAGGACCTTGGTCGTCGACGATGAGCCTTATCTTCTTGAGCTGACCAAGATATTTCTGGAACTTCACCATGATATTCAGGTGGAGGTTGCCGGTTCCGGGAGCGAGGCATACACCAAGACCGGCGAGGAGGAGTTCGACGTGGTGGTCTCGGACTACCAGATGCCGTTGATGAACGGTCTGGAATTGCTCAAGGCCCTCCGGGAACGGAGATCCAACATTCCCTTTGTGCTTTTCACCGGAAAGGGAAGGGAGAGCGTGGCAGTGGACGCGCTCAACCTGGGTGCCAGTTTCTACCTGCAGAAGGGTGGCGATCCGGATGCCCAGTTCACCGAGCTGGCCAACATGATCAGGCGTTCCGACGAATCACAACGTTCCAAGAAACAGCTCGTAGAGAGCGAGAACCGGTTCAGGAACCTGGTCCAGAACTCCTCCGATTTCATCACCATCATAGACCGGAACGGGGTCGTGATCTACAGTTCCTCCTCGATCAAGAAGATCCTGGGATACGACGAGAACTACCTGCTGGGAAAGAGCGCCCTCCATATCGTCCACCCTGACGATCACAAGATCGTGCTCACCGAGCTCGGTCTGGTCAACGACAACCATCATGACGGAGTGCCCTCCGAGTTCCGGGTAAGGAAAGAGGACGGCCATTACATCCCTGTGGAGGCGATCGGAAAGAACATGTTCGGAGTGCCCAACGTTGACGGCCTGGTCATCACCACCCGCCCCATCGCCGAACGCAAGAAGGCGGAGATTGTCCTCCGTGAGAGCGAGGAGCTTTACCACACCTTGTTTGACAAGAGTCCGTTTTCCATGACCCTCAACGACATCGAAGGCCGGTTCGTGGACGTGAACGAGAAGCATCAAGAGATGGTGGGTGTGCCCAAGGAGGATATCGTGGGCAAGACCCCGGTCGAGCTGGGATACATCAGGAGACATGAATTCGAGGTCCTGTCAAAACTGCTCCTGGAACATGGGGGGGCCGTGGACCAGTATCCCACTGAGATCACTCGATCCGATGGTGCCAAAAGGCATCTCATGACCTCCGCCAGGTTCATCAATTACAATGGCAAGAACCACGTCCTGATGATGAATGACGACGTGACCGATCTGATGCAGGCCAAGCAGGACCTGCAGACCAAGACCCAGGAACTGGACTGGGAACACGCCCGGCTTCAGATGATCACCGACCTTACGCCCAACATCGTATACCAGTTGCTGATCCGGCCCGACGACCGGCTACAATTCCTGTACGTGAGCAAGGGGGCGGAGAAGGTGTTGCACGCTCCCGTCAGCACCTGGTACGACGACCTGGACCTGATCATGGAAAGGATATTTCCGGACGATGTCGAACCTCTCATGGCCTCGATCCAGGAAGTCACTGCCAGCAAGGGGTTGTGGGAAAGGGAGTTCAGGGTCATCGATGTGGACGGCACCATGAAATGGATACTGGGAACTTCGTCGCCCTCCCCCGAACACAGTGATGGGTCCGTGATATGGACCGGAACTTTCACGGACGTAACTGAACGGAAGAAGAGCGAGGAGGTGCTGCGCCAGATGAACCGGCAATTGAACCTCATGACGAGCATCACCCGGCATGACTGCCTGAACAAGATAGGCGTCGCGCTCGGCTACCTGGAACTCGCGTGCCGGCGCGAATCGGACAGCAACGTGAGCATTCTACTGACCAAGGCCGCCTCCTCGGTCGGCGCGATCCGTTCCGAACTGGAGCTCACCCGGGACCTGCAGGACCTCAGCGGCCAGGATCCAACATGGCAGAGCCTGGAGGAGGTACTAGGAGACTCATCCTCCGCCCACCCGGTCGAGATCTCCGACGGCTGTCACGGCCTGCAGTTATACGCGAACCCCATGCTGCAAAAGGTATTCCAGAACCTGATCGATAACTCCGTCCGGCATGGGGGGCGCGTCCATACCATCAGACTGGAATGCAACGGCACCGACGGGTGCCTGTGCCTGGTCTATCTGGACGATGGGATCGGCATCCCGGTTGAGGACAAGGAAAGGATATTCCTCCGCGGTTACGGCAGGAACACCGGGTTGGGTCTCTTCCTGATACGGGAGATCTTGAACATGACCGGCATATCCATCGTGGAAAACGGGACCCCAGGGGAAGGTGTGAGGTTCGAGATCCGGGTGCCGCTTGGCGGCTATCGTCGCCAGTAGTCGAGTTCAACTTCATCCGATGATTGGCCCGACGGTTCGACGGGGTTTCCGAAGAATTGTTTATTAACGAGGGTATGGTCTTATCCATCGAAAGGAGTGCGAACGTGGCGCCAAGAAGAGTCAGACCGGATGAAGCCGCCTTCATTCACATAGTGGCCATTATAGTGATAGTCTTGATTGTTGTGGTCGCAGCGTTGCTGTTGGCCTTCGCCACTGACAATAACAGCCTGAACCAGAATGAGTCTCCCAGTACCCCGGATAACAGCGGCACCAACACGTCCACGGAAAATTTCACACTGCTGCCTGGCGAGGTCTCCGCCCAGGTGATAGTCACGTTACATTCGACCCATCTGTTGTTCCATGTCCAATACCATCTGTTCCTGAACGCCGATGAGAAGGCTGAGGGCACCATCGCCGCCCATTCATCCGTCATCCAGACAATAACCCTGGTATTTCCAGCGAACCAGACCGGGCTTTATAAGGCAGTGATATTGGCCACTTCCGATGGGGGAGGGTTCGGGGACAAAAGCGACCAGGTCATCATCACCCCGTTCGACGGCGGGACGTATCCGATCACCCTGAACATCTGAGCCCTCGGGCCGCGCACAAGGACCATCCCTGTTCACCGGACAAACTCTTTATGCCATCGACTTCAATGATAAGATCCAGGTTGTTCCAAGAGGGATGGGAGTTGACGCCGACGATGACCATGATGAAGGAAAGCACGGCCGACAGGATGAACGAGACCTCCACGACTTTGAACGCGAAGGAACCGTTCGACCTGGGAAAATCGATCCGTTTCCTGTCCGGGTTCAGACCGATGGCAGATGACCAGGAGACAGATGCCAAGGGCATCACGAAGGCGCTCATGGTGGATGGTCAGACCATTGCCTTCAGGGTCGAGGAAGTCGGCGACCACACGCTCGGCTGCTCTCTCTACTCGGACCGAAGCATATCCACCAAGCTGAAGCAAACGACCGTCGAAAGGATCTCCTCCTTCCTCAGCCTGGGGGACGATCTGGCTCCATTTTATGAGATAATAAGGATGCATGACCCGCAGTTCCTGCCTGTCATGAACGAGATGTACGGTTTCCATCATGTGAAGTTCCCTTCGGTCCTCGAATGCGCCATATGGGCGGTGCTGGTCCAACATTCCCCCATGGCGGTGTCCCGAAAGCAGAAGATGGCCATCACGGATCGTTTCGGCGGGGTCCTGAAGGTGGGTGGCGAGGTTCTCCACTCCTTCCCCGACCATGGCCGCCTGGCCGAGGTCGGTTTTGAAGTGGTGGCCAAGGTCATCAACAACCGAAGGAAGGCGGAATACCTGGTCTCCCTGCTGACCGCCTATCCCGAGCTCGACCAGGGAAGGCTGATGCGGATCGACTACGAGAGCGCGAAGCACCGCCTGATGGACATCAAGGGGATCGGCGAATGGTCGGCCACGTTCATACTCACGCGGGGAATGGGGAGGATGGAGGGCCTGCCATCCGACCTCAAGAAGGAGATACCCCGGGCCGCTGAGGTCTACGGGTCGGAGATGATGGTCGAACGGGTCAGGGATATCTACGGAGAATGGGCCGGTTATTGGCTGCTATATCTGTGGGCGCACGGCATCAATCCGGGAGAGAATGGTCACCGACCGTGACGCTGTGGGCGAAGGTGATGGCTTCCCTAGCCCCTCAGGTCACCTCCACTGCCTTGGGCCGTATGTCCTCGAAGGATCGTATCAATGACGGGCCACCTCTTGGACCTCATCGTTGAACGAACGACATGTCCATAATGGCAGGTCCTCATTTCAGCAGAACGATTCCTCCGACCACCCCGATGAACAATGCCGATAGCCACATCAGGCTCTGGATTTATTTACCGGTCTCCCCGGGCAAGAGCTGAGGAACGAGCGAGACGAAGAACACGGCAGCACACGTTAGGCTGATGGTCCGGTTGGAGCGAAATCGCCTTCTCGTCGGTTCGGTGGGTGCCAATCTTGGGTCGGAGACGGCGGCGTTGGTGAACAGGGCCATTATCAGCAGGGTGATCCCCAGGTCGAGAGAATATGCGACCTTGCCCGAGTAATAGGATTGGGAGACTGACAACAGGAACGGCTCTATCACCACCAGGAACAGCATCAGTATGTTTAGGGGGCACCGTACCACTTCGGGCCAGGTCCTGCTCGTTCACCATCCGATTGTACACCCACCATGTCCATATGATGACGCTGAAACTGAGAGCGAACCGAAGGATGATGTTGAAAAGTGAAGCCAGATCGTCGGTCTCCGGCTTGATCAAAGAGAAGCCCCCAAGGTCAGGGCCTGTCCGAAAACCAGATTGGAAAGGTCCTCGATCTTCTTCTTGTCCATGCCATGTTATCTGAGGGTCAGATAAAAATCATTCATTACCACTGCGGATCGGCATCAGCTCCCGATTCGATCGAATCGAGAAATTGTGTCAGGCCGGATGGTCCTTGGGTGCTGTCCATGGCGGCCTGACTGCTACGATTAAATCCAGGCTCTTGGTAATATAGTTTTGGACGATGCAAATAATCCGAACCTGGAATCTTGTGAACGATTAGCGAAATCTCGCCTGAGCTATCAAAAGAAAAGAGTTAACCAGACCAATCGCAGAATCTCTATCCCCGATGGGCGGCCACGGCCCCTACCAGGGTGGCGTCCCGCCGGTCCTTGGCAGTCATAAAAGCATATAGTTTGAGGACCAATGTGTTCTCAGGAATAAAATGGAACTTTACCAAAGAATTCTCATTCCCACCGATGGAAGCGAATACACCAATGCAGCCACAATGCACGGGCTGGCACTGGCCAAGTTGGCCGGAGCTGAGGTCACCGCATTGTTCGTCATCGATGATGACGTGTACATGACCAAAACGTGGGGTCCGGCAATGCCCACCACCGTCCCCGACCTGACCAAGGTCCTGGAGGATGAGGGGAAAAAGGCCGTCGCCTTGGTCCAATCGGAAGGGGAGAAAATGGGCGTAAAGGTGCTGACCAAGATCGAATGGGGGGCTCCCGCCAGCATGATAGTCAAGGACTCCGCCAAGTTCGATCTGATCATAATGGGATCGCTGGGTCGCACCGGTGTCTCCAAGTTTCTGATGGGCAGTGTCGCTGAGAAGGTCGTCAGGTTCGCCGAGTGCCCGGTGCTAGTGGTCAAGAAACCGAAGGCACCGGAAAATTCCGCGAACAAGGCTCCCTGATGCTTGACCGGATCAAACCTCTTACATTGCCTATGCACTAACCCATTGCAAACGCCTGTCCGATCCGTTCACATCCGAAGGAATAAGATCATCGAACCGTGAAAACTGTTTCCATCTTCACAATGGATGATAGATCAGGCACAAATTGACAAGAACAAGTTTCAGGCAGATGATGGTCATTCAGGCACATGAGAAGTGAACGCACGGCGGTTCTGGCAAAGAATGAATAGGGTTCATACCTTCAAGGTCCAATCGGAACGAGCTGCGAAGACAGAAGATGAGGTTCTAACTTGTTGGCAATCGACGTCAAGCATCTTTCGAAAAGTTTCGGTGATTTTCACGCGGTATCGGACATCAGTTTCTCGGTGCAGAATGGCGAGACCTTCGGTTTCCTCGGTCCCAACGGCGCGGGCAAGACCACCACCATTCGCATCCTGACCGGCATCTCCGCCCCCACGGAAGGCTCCGCCCGCATCTTCGGTCTGGACATCGTTAGGCAGACCATCACCGCCCAGAGGATGATGGGCGTGGTCCCGGAGACATCGAACGTCTACGATGACCTATCGGCCTGGCGCAATCTCATGTTCTCCGCCGAGCTCTACGGCATCGGCAAGAGCGTCCGGGAAAGGAAGGGGCAGGAGCTCCTGGAGATGTTCGGGCTGTGGTCGAGGAAGGATGACAAGGCCCGGGGTTACTCAAAGGGGATGAAAAGACGTCTCACGCTCGCCATGGGGCTGATAAACGAGCCCCGGCTCCTCTTCTTGGACGAGCCGACCTCGGGTCTGGACGTGCAGAGCAACCTGATCATCCGGGACGTGATCCGGGACCTTAACTCGAGGAAGGTGACGGTGTTCCTGACCACGCACAACATCGAAGAGGCGAACCTGGTGTGCGACCATGTGGCCATCGTCAACCGGGGCCGCATCGCCGCCATCGACTCGCCGGAGAAGCTCAAGGGTACGATCCAGAGCGTGCAATCGGTGGAGGTCGCCTTTGACCGGTCCTCGGCCGGACTGATGGACGCCCTGAATGGGATCCCCCGCGTCAGCGAGGTCCGGAAGGAGGGGGACAAGTTCCGGCTTTACACCGAAGACCCATCGACCGTCATGGTCCAGCTCATGGACTACTCGAAAGGGCAGGGGAACCGCATCCTCAGCATGAGCACCTTCGGACCGAGCCTGGAGGACGTGTTCATCAAGCTCACCGGACTGGAGACCAATGCCAAGGGGGTGAGGACAGTTGACTGAGAAGAATTGGTACGGGCAGCGGGTCATCGGGCTGAAGGCCGCCTGGGCCATTGCCAAGAAGGACATGAGGATCTACTACATCAAACCGAACATCATCGTTTCCGGGATAATGTTCCCCCTGTTCATGTTCCTGGCCTTCTCCGTCAGTACCACCGCCGGACCCGAGCTCCTGATACCAGGGCTGATCGCCATCACCATTCTGTTCTCCGCGTCATCGATCGAACCGGTGTCCATACCGATCGAGCGGAGGACCAAGACCTTTGACCGCCTGCTTTCCGCCCCGGTCTCCCTGAACAGCGTCGTCCTGGGGGAGAGCCTGAGCGGTTTCCTGTACAGCCTGGGCATCGCCTTCGTTCCGCTTATCGCCGGGATGCTCATCTTCGGCACGGCGATCGTTGGCATTCCCGCGCTGGCCCTGGGCCTGCTCCTGACCTCCTTCTGTATCGCCTCCATGGGGACGCTGTTCGCCTCCTACCCCACCGAGAGCCCGGGGGACATCATGTCCATGCTCAACATGGTGCGGCTGCCATTAGTGTTCATCTCCGGGGTGTTCATACCATTGTCGGCCATCCCTCCCTACGCCCAGTTCGTGACCTATTTTTCACCGCTGACGTATGGTTTCGATCTGATCCATTCCGCCTTTGCCGGATCATCGCATTTCGATCCGCTGATCGATGTGGGCATGCTGCTGGTCTTCATCGTGATATTCCAGCTGTTGGCGGACCGGCTCTACAACCGGTACAAGGCATGAGCGGGGACCCTTCGGTCCGTCTTCATCCATGCTCGGATCGAGCATTATGCCTGACCAGGTGACCAGGAGATATGTTCTCCTGGGTTCGAATTTCCTCACGGACCTTCTGTGCCTAAGCGAATATCAGCAAGATGAAGAAGACCTGCAGGACCAGAACCGCGATCACCAGTTTGCGGAGGCCATCGACCTTTCGTTCCAGCTGTCCTCCCGGCATCGGCGGATAGTTCGGCGGATAGGGATATGGAGGATTCGGATTCTGGGGAGCCTGACCATATGGCACGGATGGCTGAGGGGAGCCGGGAGATGTGGCTACAAATGTCTTTCCGCATTTGGGGCAATAGGTGGCCTGTTCGGGAACATCGGCTCCGCAATTCCAACATTTTTGCAAAGTACTCACCTGAAGCGATATGTCTGAAACCGTAGGGCCTCAGCGCATTCTTCGATGCGGTCATCGATGGAACCCTATAAAAATGGTACTATCATCAATAGTATCAAACACGGGTTAATTGGGATTGACTCAGAACAATTGACGTCAACTATGCTGAGATAACTGTGATCATCTGGACGGTAAAATAAATTCGGCCCCGTTACAAAACAACTGCAAAACGGCTCTGACCATTCATATATGCCGACCCGCGATAAAGGATCGGTGTGTACATGAACGGGGGCAGACGATGAGGATCTAATGGATCCAGAAGAAACGACTCTCAGAACTTCTTACGATGTCCGGAAATGATTGGCGTTTCTCCGACCCCCTCCGGACCTCGGCCCATTTTCGTACGGCCGCATTCTGAAGAATGTCCGATCCTCCGTCAGAACATGCTGGCTAAAGGTCCTCACTGTCTTGAACGGCTATTCCAACCAATGACCCGCTCGTCGAACTGCCGACCGGCTACTGTTGCGTACCTTGCCTGGGCCAGGTGACCGGGTCCTGCACATCCGTTTCCATCATGCTGCGTTTTCCGCAGGCCGGGCATTTCAACAACTTTATGCTACCGATATGGACCAGGGTGGGGTGCCAAGAGTACTCGAACACGACTCCACATTTCTGACATTTCGCTTTCATGGAACACCAATACTGAGATGGACCAACAATTATAACCCTTTGGCTTCCTAACGCCATCACGCCTTGAACGTCAGGGAGGATTTGGATGAACATCAATATATCCTCGTGGGACAAGTGGGCTCCAGCAGCGTATCTCCTAGTGATCGGCCTTGCCGCCGGATACGGTGTGGGGTTGGCCATCGGATCGGGCGGTAGCTTGGCTTCCGGTTCGGTCTATTTCATCCTGCTGCCGATAGCGATGATACTGGTCACCTTCGTCGCCCTGGTCATTGTGTCAAAACGGATCCGAAAGTGAGCTGATCAAGGCACAGGTCGAGAAAAGAAATGGAAGGGGTTTCGGCACATCATTTCTTGATGATCTTTGCCGCTGATGGAAGGTCCATCGACACCACGATCTCCGCCGGCAGGGACTTCACCGGCTCAGCTGTCATCTTCTCAGCCTCCCTCTTCTCGTGGTACTCGTCCGCGCTCTTCAGCGGCACCCCCCTGACGAATATGCTGGTGACCAGTGCTAACAGCACGATGACCGCGCCTATCAGGAACATGTAGGTGATGCTGTTGCTCAGGGAGAGCCTGATGGATTCCAGTATCGGACCAGGAATGGTCGACGCAGCCGGAGACATCAGCAGGCCGCCGATCGAATTAACGTCGGTGGTGGGCAAGCTGGACATCGCTCCCGCGGGCAGGTTGCGGCCCAGCTCGTCTACCATGCGCTGGTTGACGATCGCCCCCAGGATGGTCACGCCGATGGTGCCGCCTATGCTGCGGAACAGGGTCATTGACGAGGTCACCACGCCCATCTCCTTCTTGCCCATGACGTTCTGCGCCGCCACCATGTAGTTGGACATGACTGCGCCCAGCCCCATACCGACGAGGATGAGGTACACGATCGCATCCGTCTGCGAGCTGCCGGCGTGCAACGTCGAGAGCATGTACAGTCCGAACGCCGAGAGCGGCGGGCCGATCAGCAACCAGATCTTGTACCCGGTACGCTTGAGCAGGAACCCGCTGGCCAGGATGGTGATCATGACGCCGATCATGAGCGGGATCAGCGTCTCTCCGCTGCTCGTCGCGCTCATTCCGATGACCGCCTGCAGGAACATGGGCAGGAAGGCGATGACGCCGAACAGTCCCATGGACATGATCAGCAGCCCCACGCTACCCAGGGTGAAGATCGGTTCCTTGAACAGGTGCAGGGGAAGGATCGGGTCCTCCGCCCTTTTCTCATTCAGGATGAACGCGATCAACGAAACGATCGACAATATCGTCATGCCGATGATCTCGGCGCTGCCCCAGGAATAGGTGGAACCGCCCCAGGTCATTACCAGCAGTGCCGGTGTCAGAGTGGCCGCCATGGCGGCCATGCCCGTGTAGTCGATGCGCTTCGTCGTGTCGCTCACCTGGTTGGGGAACTTCATGGATGTGACCGCGATGGCTAATAGGCCCACCGGCAGGTTCACGTAGAACACCCAGCGCCAGTCGAGGTTGTCGACAATGAATCCGCCCAGGAACGGGCCGATCACGCTAGCGATGGCGAATATCCCGCCCATCATGCCCTGTATCTTTCCCCTTTCGGTCGGGGCGTAGAGATCCGCCACAGTGGCCATCGCCACCGGCATGATCGCTCCGCCGCCGACTCCCTGTATGGCCCTGCACGCGATCAGCATGTCCATCGAATTGGACATGCCCGCGAGGATCGAGCCAGCAAGGAACAAACCCATCCCGGCCAGGAAGACTGGCTTCCTACCGTAGCGGTCCGACATCTTTCCGGCGACCGGTATGGCCAGGGCTTCACCCAGCATGTACGCGGTGAAGAGCCAGGCGAACATGTTCATGCCGCCCAGGTCACCGACGATCTTCGGCAGGCTGGTACCGACGACGGTCTGGTCCAGGCTGGAGACTAGCAGACCGAGTCCCAGGCCGATCATGATGAACTTCCTGGTTCGGTTCTTCGACCGCTCCTCCGTTGTCAACGGCTTTGCTTCTTCTTTTTCTTTCTTAGGCTTTCCGAACAACGTAACACTTCCTTCTTTTGATCGTGAATCACTTGCCGCAGCCGTTCTCCATGCTGTGGCGCTTGATCTCTCTCAGGAATTCCAGGAAGGTCCCTTCCTTGGCTCCGAGGAGGCGTTCCGACAGGAACGCGATGATCTGAATGGTCTTTTCCCCGTCCTCACAGTAATCCGTTCCATCGTTGGTGTGATGGATGACGGCCTTGATGCCGAACAGCGCCAGTGCGGTCTCCTTCGGGTAGGGGGTGTGGAACACGCCTTCCTGGACGCCCTGGGTGACGATGGCCTCCATGGCCGGGACGAGGAACTTCATGGTGCGGACCTCGAGCTGGAGGTGAAGCGCCTGGTTGCGTTCCTCGTGGAACAATTTCATCAGCCCTCCCGACCTGGCCCGGATGGCATCGGATGAGGTGGACATCTCCTGGAGACGCTGCATTGCGGTCAACCCCTCCTTGTTCGTCGCCTCGAGCACGATCTGCTCCATCTCGTCCAAGATGCGGTCGACGATGGCGGCCAGGAGCTCCTCCCTCGATTTGAAGTAGTAGTAGAACAGGCCTTTGGCGACCCCAACCCTCTGGACCATGTCGTCCACCGAGGTGTTCTCGAACCCCTTCTCGTTGAATAGCGCCTCGGCCGCGTTGATGAACTCAAGACGGCGGTCGGATGCGGCTTTGGTTAAACGGGGCATATGAAATCACTTCGACTGACGGTCAGTCAAATCAGGCCCACTATAAGAACTAACCCATCTTAACAACAGGAAATGATTTCTTCTTCCGACCAACGATCCGGTTACATTTAGTTCCTTCTGGATGAAAGCCGACTTTGATATTCTTCATATGCATGTGATCCGAAGGTTGTAGCCTGGGACGACGATTAGCCTGACACTTCATGTTTATTCTTTCCGATCCAAGAGCAAACAGGCCGGGAACAGGAGAAGGGAATGGTGGCGGCAACCGGCGGCCTTGCGGTCACGGCAATGGATGTGGGGGTCGGCCTTCTGGTCTTGAGTTCCAGAGAGAAATAGGCCGCCCACTTTGCGGTCGCCTCCGGAACATATGGTCCGTTTCTGAGGGCGGTCGGGAGATCGACCGGTCGTGGAATACATGATTGCTATGTACCTTACAAAAAGTTCTTTAACCGTGCTGGTATGGTTGTAATTATAGGTTGATTACTATGAAACACGCCAATAATATGAGGGAAAAGATCACCAGGACGGACAATGCAGAGGCGAGCGCCAAGAAGGCCGCGGAGGAGAAGAGGGTGACCGCGCACTTGGACAATCGGAACGACCGCATCGAGATCGGCAAGGGAGTGGCCAACGCCGGGGTCGGCGGGAACAGAATGGTCGGGCCGGCGGAGAGGATGGCCCCCTTCGAAGGCGCCAAGGGCAGTGACGAGCCCGAGAGCGCCGTCGAGGAAACGGCGACCGGTAAGAAGGCTAGCCACAAGAGCACCTGGATCAAGGGGTCCTCCGAGTCCAAGAAATTGGGCGGAAGTCAGAACGTCAAGGCCAAATTGTAAATTCTACCAACGACGGTGGAGTCTGCTGCCAAGACATCTTCCGGCCGATCTCCGGCCACGATCTAGCGGGATCGGTGCAGGATTCTGATGATCGTCCGTATTCATTATGCATAGATCATCGGGTCGGTGCAAATCTTTAAACTCTCCATAAGTTGATTCAGCCTTAGGGGGTCGTTCTTGGGGGGCAAGGCAAGGCACCTAAAGGGAAAGACAACGTACGGAAGTGCAGCGGCGGTATTTTGTTCGTTCATCGTCGGAATGCTGTTGTTGTCCGGTTTGCTGTTCATCCTGGGAACCAACTCTGTATCGGCGGCCCAGGAGGGAGATTTCACCTATACCACAAGCGGCAGTCCGGTCTATGCCACCGTTACCGGTTATACGGGATCTGGCGGGGCGATCGCCATTCCGTCCACCCTCGGCAGCTATCCGACCGCGGTGATTGGAAGCAAAGCTTTCTACCAAAGCACCACCGTGACCTCGGTGACCATACCTGACAGCGTAACCGTCATCGGGATCGAGTCGTTCTTCGAGTGCACCCGGTTGACCTCGGTCAACATTCCCGAGAATGTCACCGCCATCGGCGCGTTCGCGTTCTGGGTCTGCTCCTCCCTGACATCGGTCATCATACCGAGCAACACCACCTCCATCGGTACCTACGCCTTCGAAGGCTGTACCTCGCTTGGCGGTATCGGCGTGGACCCTGGCAACCTGTACTTCTCCAGCGTCGATGGTGCGCTCTACAACAAGGCTGACACCACCCTGATCCAATATCCGGGAGGCAAGGCCGGCGCTTTCAGTGTGCCAGGCGGCCTCACCACGATCTCGAACTACGCGTTGTCGGACTGCACCTCGCTCTCGGCGATCAACGTCGATCCCGCAAACCCGAACTATGCCAGCATCGATGGTGTCCTGTACAACAAGGGCATCACCACCCTGATCCAGTACCCAGCGGGGAAGGGAGGGGCATACGAAATGCCCGCCAGCATCACCACGGTCGAGAGATACGCGTTCTACAACTGCGATCAGCTCGTGTCGGCGACCATTGCAAGCGGTGTCACCGTTATCGGTGATTACACGTTCAAGTACTGTTCCGGGCTTTCGTCCATCACTATCCCGAGCGGCGTGACCACCATCGGGATCGACGCCTTCGCCTCCTGCACCTCGCTCACCTCGATGACTTTCCTTGGGCTGGTCGCTCCCACTTCGGTGGCCAGCGGGTGGATCAACGGCACATCCTCCGGGTTGTTGGGGCACGCTGATTCTTCCTCTAATTTCCCGGCCCCGGGAATCACCTTCAACGGTCTGACCATGGGCGCCGCCACATCATCGGGTTCCAGCGTCCCCGGAGCCCCGACCGGCCTTTCGGCCACTGTTGGTCCCGGGTTCATTCGGCTGAATTGGACCGCGTCTTTGAGCATCGGTTCTTCCGGTCTGATACGATACGACGTTTACCGAAGCGGCATGGCCAGCGCTGCGACCGGAACGCCATCCGGTTACCTGACCCCGATCGGCAGCGTGGCGCCGGCCACGCTGGAGTACAACGATACCTCCGCGGTCCCGGGGACGTCATATTCCTACATCGTGAAAGCGGTCAATCAGGTGGGTTCCAGTTCTGCCTCGAATGAGGTGATAGGGACAGCGGGTGTGAAGGCCCCTTCGCCGCCACAAGCGCTTTCAGTCAGGTTCGGTCAGGACAGTGTGGCGCTAGCCTGGACCCCGCCCGCCGATGATGGCGGTTCGAGCATACTATCGTATAGCATCTACCGCGCCAATACCGGAAACGGCTATGTCCAGATCGCCACCGTTCCGGCTGGGGACCCTTTCCTATGTGGACCCGAACGGGACCCGGGGCAGTGCCTACTACATCGTGGCGGTCAACTCCGTCGGCGCCGGACCCCAATCGGTCGTCATCAGCAAGAGCACCGTCCCGTCCCTGATGCAGCAGACCGTGCCGCCCGTGGCGGCGGTGGCAGTGGGATCGGGCCTGGCATTCATCGCGGTCTTCCTGGTCGGCAGCTCGACAACCATGGCCGCCGCCTCGGGGGCGATCGCCAACGGATTCAATTCCGTCCGTGAATATCTGAGAAGGCTGTTCCGGCTGGACAGGCTGTTCGATTTCCTCGCTGACTTCACCAAGGAACGGGCCCAGGAATCGGTCTGGAAGCAGGTGGAGAAGGTCGAACCCGAGGACAAGGAAGCGGTGGTCCACAGGCAGGCACTGTTCGCCGGGTTCTCGGCGTGGGAGATGACCGTGATCTTCTGCACCTCGGTGTTCCTGGGGCTGGCCTTCATGATCACCAACAGGATCGATCTCGGATCTCCCGGGGACTGGCTCATCTACGTGCTGGTCGCCGGGCTGGCAGTGAGCCTCCATGACCTTACCCACCGCTACATGGCCTGGCGGTTCCACGCTCCCACCGAGTACAAGTTCTGGTTCCTGGGCACCGGTATCATGTTCCTCACTGCGCTCGCCTTCGGTGTGGTCTTTTCGTCACCATCGAGACTGGCCATCAATGAGGCGGACAGGATGACGGTCAGACAGCAGGCTATCGTCTACGGCGCCGGCCCGGTCGTGAGCGCGGTGCTGTTCATCGCATTCTTAGCCTTGATCCCGCTCGGAGGGATGGCCGCGACCGTCGGCGGGGTGGGCGCTTCCATGAACCTGCTCACCGCCACGTATGCCATGATGCCTTTCGAGCCCATGGACGGGCGCAAGGTCTACAACTGGAAGAAGTGGGCCTGGGCGGCGATGTTCCTGCCCATGCTGACGATGTACTTCGTATTGGTGATCTTCATCTTATGAACGATATCGGAGGGTCATGTGGTACCATGGCTCGAACCATCACCGTAGGTCATGGAACATATAATTAACTACAATAAATTAAATTGCCAGCAACAACGATATTCATTAAATAGTTCACCAATCTCTAAACCCTCGAAATTCCGACAATCGTCGGAACCTGATCCAAATCTCAATTAGGGGGGACTCATCAATGAAAGACAATTTCGGAAAGAGTGCATTGAGCATGATCATTGTGATGTTGCTGCTTACGGCCACTTTGGCGATCGTTTCCATGGTCTCGGTGGACGCGGCAAACCAAACGCAGGGGGATTTTACCTACACCGTTAGCGATGGGAAAGCCACCCTGACCGGGTACACCGGGAGCGGCGGCGCGATAACCGTCCCGTCCACGTTGGGCGGGGACCCCACCGTGGGAATTGGCCTCAGTGCGTTCAGAGGATCTGCGGTCACCTCCGTGGTCATCCCTGACAGCGTCACCACCATCAGCACCTACGCTTTCGACAGGTGCATGGCTATGACCTCCATAAACCTCGGAAACGGCGTCACCAGCATCGGAACTTCCGCGTTCTACTACTGTGATTCACTGACCTCCGTGGTCATACCGAACAGTGTCACCGTCATCGGTGACTATGCCTTCAACCACTGTGTCTCTCTGGCCTCGGCCACCTTTGGAAGCAACCTCACCAGCATAGGCACGTACGCCTTTGCCGACTGCTATTCACTCACCTCGGTGAACGTTCCGGCCAGCGTCTCCACCCTGGGAGGATACGTGTTCGCCGGCTCGACGGCGATGACCGCGATCAGTGTCAATCCTGCCAACCAATATTACAACAGCATCGATGGGGTCCTTTACAACAAGGCCAACACCACGATCATCCAGTACCCGTGCGGAAAAGTGGGGGAGTTCACTGTTCCCAGCAACGTCACATCCGTGGGATTTGCGTTCGCTTACTGTGTTGGGCTGACGGCGATACGTGTCGATCCTGCCAACCAATATTACAACAGCATCGATGGGGTCCTTTACAACAAGGCCAACACCACGCTGGTCCAGTACCCGCTCGCAATGACCGGGAACTACGTAATTCCGGAGAACACCACGGCCATCTCGGCCTATTCGTTCTATCACTGCAACTCGCTGACCGCTTTGACCTTGCCCATCAACCTGACCTACATAGATGATGATGCCTTCAGGAACTGCACCTACCTCAGCTCGGTGACGATGCAGGGTAATGTCACCCACCTCGGCTTCCAATCATTCTCCAACGATTCCGTCCTGACCTCGATCTCGTTCTTCGGAACGGTGGCCGCGTCATGGGTCGGGTACAATTGGGAGATAGGGGACAATGCCGGCCTCCTGGGCCACGCGTTGGCCGCGTCCACGTTCCCGGCACCTGGAAGCTACTTCTACGGGTTGACCATGGGGTCATACCTTTCTTCGACACCGGCCTTGCCGGGTGCTCCGACGGGACTGACGGCAATCACCATGTCCGGCACAATAATGTTGAACTGGACCTCGCCCTCCAATCCCGGCTCAGGGGTGGCGAACTACCTGGTCTACCGGGGCACATCGGCCGGCGGCGAGGGCTCAACCCCGATCGCCAAGGTCCTGGGGACGAGCTATTCTGACACGAGCGTCACCGCCGGAGTCCCATATTACTACACCGTCGGGGCGAACAACACGGTCGGTGTCGGGGTTTTGTCGGCCGAGGCACATTCGAGCGCCACCAGTGTGACCGTTCCCTCTGCGCCGCAGAACTTCAAGGTCACCGGCAGCACGAACCAGGTCGTCCTCCAGTGGACGGCCCCCTCCAGCAATGGCGGGTCGAGCATAATCTCGTACGATGTCTACCGCAGTGATTCTGGAGGCGCCTGGACCAAGATCACCAGCGTTTCGGCATCGACGCTATCATACACCGACAACAGTGCCGGGGACGGGAGCGGCCACCAATACTACGTGGTGGCGATCAACGTCCTCGGCAAGGGGACCTCGACGGACATCAAGAGCGTCGCCTCAGGCAGCAGCGGCGGGAATTCATCCGACAACACGGGGATCTTTGCCGCACTGGGCATTCTGGTGGTGGTCATTGTCGTGGCCATCCTGTTCCTGTTCCTGAAGCGCAGGAAATGAACGCCGGAACACGGAAACCCTTTCCATCATTTTCTTGATAACGCTTCCTCGTTCTGGCATCGATCCCGATCTTGATCGATTCGGGAGTTCCTCCAGGCTTGGGGATCATTTTCCTTTCATTCCTGCAAATCGATAAATAATTCCGGCTGTCAATCGGAAGCATGCAAAAAATAACCCCGTTCCTCTGGTTTGACAACAGCGCCGAGGAGGCCATGGACTTATACGTCTCGGTTTTCAAGAACTCCAAAAAAGGGACGATCACGCGTTACGGGAAGGGCGGACCCGGACCGGAGGGAACCGTGATGTCGGTGACTTTCCAGCTCGAAGGCCAGGAATTCTTCGCTCTGAACGGAGGTCCGGTCTACAATTTCACCCTGGCCATCTCGATGTTCGTGGACTGCAGGACCCAGGAAGAGGTCGATCACTTCTGGGAAAAGCTCTCCGAGGGCGGTCGCAAGGACCGCTGCGGATGGCTCACGGACAAGTTCGGCCTATCGTGGCAGATCGTCCCCACGGTTCTGAACCAGATGCTGCGGGACCCGGACCCGGTCAAGGCGCAGCGGGTCATGGAGGCGATGCTGAAGATGGACAAGCTCATCTTCAAGGATCTGGAGGAGGCATATGATGGGGAGTGACCTTTCGTGTGCCGTATCCTCCAGGGACATCACGGTGACCGGACAATTAGGGTCAAGGCCGGTCATGGGAAGGGCCATGGACCTTGATATTTCTGAAAACTCATCTATTCTCGGGCCGATTCCCACCCCATGATTCCGATGATCGGTCCAAGTTGTCGTGGGTCACGTTTTAACGATGACTGATAACCATGAGGTGGTCCATAAATAGTGTCATGTCATCCAAAATGCAATAACAAATGCTCCCAACAACAATCCAAGTTCTGATCGTAGACGATGATCCTGACCTTTGCTTTCTGACGAAGGAATTCTAGGTTCGTCGCCGGACATGGAACTTGACGCTATGTTCTCTGTCAACGATGCCAGAAACGCCATAGCCGAAAAACATTACGACGCCATCATCTCTGATTACCAGATGCCCGGTGAGGATGGCATACAGTTCTTGAAATCATTGCGGTCCGTGGGGGACAAGACCCCGTTCATACTCCTGACTGGCAGGGGAAGGGAGGAGGTGGTGATCGAGGCCCTGAACAACGGCGCGGATTCCTACCTTCAAAAGGGCGGTCAGCCAGCGCCCTTATACGTTGAGTTGGAGCACCGAGTGCGGGCGGCGGTCCGCAAATATCGGATGGAGGAGGAAATGGGGAGGACCCTCTCCATTCTGGAATCGACCATGGAATCCACCGCGGACGGGATACTGGTCACTTCCCGCGAAGGGGGTATCGTCCGCACCAATCGGATATTCCAAAGGATGTGGTGTCTTCCACTGGCGATCATGCCATCCCACGACGAGAGCGCTGCCCTGGATTTCGTCAAGTCGCAGCTTAAGGAACCGGAACTCTTTATGAGAACCGTCCGGGAGATAAACGATTCTCCGAATATGGTCAGCTTCGATGAGCTGGAGATGAAGGACGGCAGAGTGTTCGAGCGTTATTCCCAACCTCAGCGGATCGATGATTCGGTGTCCGGGCGTGTGTGGAGCTTCCGGGATGTGACCGAGCGGAAGAGATCGACGCACGCGATGAAACAGGCCATGGCCGCCATGGAGGGCTCCATCGACGGCATCGCAATCGTGGATGCCGAGGGAAGATACGTCTTCCTCAACCAAGTCCATGCCAGGATCTATGGATACGATTCCGCCGAAGAACTCATAGGCAAGAGCTGGCGAACGTTGTACGACGAAAAGGAGCTCGGCGAGTTCGAGAAACACCGCATGCCGATGCTAGTCGAAACCGGTTCCTGGCGAGGAAAGAGCGTGGGGCTTCGTCGGGACGGGTCCAGGTTCATTCAGGAGGTCTCTCTGACGAAATTCAAGGAGGGCGGCCTCATCTGCGTCGTCAGGGACATAAGCGAAATGGCCCGGAACAAGGAGGCGCTGCGGCAGAAGACCGCCCTGTTCGAGGCCCAGGTGGCCGCCTCCATCGACGGCATCCTGGTGATAGACGAGAACCTGAAAAGGGTGCTCATCAACCGGAGGATCATCGAGCTGTTCGATGTCCCCCAGTATATCGCGGACGATGAGAACGACCAACTATTGTTGGATCACGTTGTCCGTTTGACAAAATATCCTGACCAGTTCATCGAGAAGGTCAGGTACCTCAATGAGCACGTCAATGAAACGAGCCGGGAGGAGATCGAGTTCAAGGACGGAACGGTGCTGGACCTGCTATTCCGGCCCGGTCCTGGGAAAGGACGGAACGTTCTATGGCAGGACGTGGACGTTCCGCGACATAACCGAGCGCAAGCGGGCAGAGGAGACCCTAAGGGAGAGCGAAAGGAAGTCCAGGGAGATATTGGACAATCTTAACGATGCCATCCAGGTTTACGATTGGACCAAGGACGGGCTGCCTGGTCCTTTCATCGACGTCAACGAGGTCTTGTGCCGGATGCATGGCTACACCAGGGAGGAGATGCTGAGGCTCGGGCCCATGGATGTTGCCACAAACCATCACGATCCTCCGTTAGAACAGGTCCTGGAAAGCCTGCGGACCAAGGGTTTCGCCAAGTTCGAGACGGAGATGCGGAGAAAGGACGGCTCTGTTTCGTCCATCGAGGTGAACGCCCACGAGCTCTTCACCCAGGGAAACAAGATCACCATAGCCGCGATCAAAGACATTTCCGAATCCAAACGCAACATCAGTGCCCTCAAGATCGCGAATGCGAAGTTGAACCTCCTATCGGGAATCACCAGGCATGACATCAACAATCAGCTGATGGCCCTCACCGGGTATCTGGCATTGATGGAAGAGCGGAGGGGCGAGGGGCTCTCCCTGGATCATCTGAGAAAGGCCGAGGCGGCCGCCGAGCACATCTCCACCATCATCCAATTCACCAAGACCTATGAGGACATAGGGATCCGGGCACCGGTCTGGCACAATGTCCGATCGTTGATCGTCCAGTGCGCAAAAGAGGTTCATCTGGGACAAGCGTACACCGTGAACGATGTTCCCGCCGGCATCGAGATGTTCGCCGACCCCCTTATCATCAAGGTGTTCTCCAATCTGATCGAGAACGCGGTCCGGCACGGCGGGAAGATATCGGCGGTGCGTTTCTACCTTGAGGAACGGGACGGAGCTCCGTTGATCGTGTGCGAGGATGACGGTGTAGGCATCCCGGCGGAAATCAGGGCAAGGCTATTCACCAAGGGTTTCGGCAAGGTACATGGCTTCGGCCTTTTCCTCTCGCGGGAGATCTTGGCCATAACCAGTATCTCCATCGCCGAGGAGGGCGAGCCGGGAAAAGGGGCCAGATTTGTGATGACACCTTCCCAGAACGGATTGAGGTCAGCTCCCGCCAGCCTAGTTCCGACATCAGCCAGCTCGCTGTCCGCGAGCAGCTCCCCATTGCCCGATCAATGATATTGAGCCTACGGGCCAGGCTATGGCCTCAAGCCATTCGCGAACTCCCTGGCCTTGTTCAGGTCGTCCTCGTCCGGTCTTCCCTTGTTTATCCCGCCCACCAGCTTGAACGGGGCAAACGTGTCCCAGGCCTTGCAGGCAAAATCGCCTTCTTTGGTAAATCCCTTCGGTTCCAGGATCTTCCATAATTTTGCATGGGGATCGGTCACCCCGAAGCCGCTGGTGGAGAACACGAAGGCCTTGGATTTGGAGGTTGGCAGTGATCCCACCAGTTTCAACAGGCCGGCGTGGAACTTGCCGTAGAATATCCCCGAGCCAAAGCCGACGAGGTCATAGTTCTGGACGATCAGCGGATCGACCGCCTTCGCTTCCATGATGTCTGCGCCCAGGACCTCCGCGATGACCTTGGCCACCTTTTCGGTGTTTCCGTGCGATACCGACTCGTACACGATTAGAGTCTTCATATCCACCCCTGGAACAACCCGAGCATCACAACATAAACCTTCCTATGTTCCGGGGGCGAAGAAATCGTTTCTCTTCATCTGATTCGTAATGAACGAGAACGGGAAAGGAAAGGCGTTTGACGTCATTTCACCTTTTTGCCGCATGCCCCGCAGTACTCAGAACCGTTCAATGGCGCAGAGCAATGGGGGCATAATCTCGCCTCGATGCCGGTGGGCGTGCCCGACACCGCGACCAGCGCGGCCTGTCCCGATGGCTGGATGGCCGGCGGCAATGGCGCGGGCGACTGGACCACCGCCGTCGGTGGGGCTGCCACCACGGCGCTGGCATTGCCGGTCGAGAACGGCGCCTGGAACCTTCCGATGTTCTCCCTGATGATGCCATAGGCCTGCTCCGCCAGGTCAGTGGGAAGCTTGTCCAGGTCCATCGACTGCTCGCCGCGTTTGAGCATCACCTTGAGGGTGGAGCGCATCATGCCCTTGTCCATCGTGACGCCGGCGATGTCGGAGTAGCTGTAGTCGGTGTAGTCCCTCTTCATCCGGAGGGCATGAGGGTGGCGGAGGATTATCCGCTCGTTCGTGATGATCAGTGAGTCGATGCTGAACTGGGGATGATAGATCTTCTCCTTGATGTACAGCTCTACCTTCTCGTTGGGGCCTAGGATCCATTTGATGTCTTCTGGTGAGTCTTCCATGATCGATCAACCATCTGAACAAGAGATGCTTGTTGCATCATCATCCTGGTATCCCTTATGCTAAATAGTTATGTAAACGGTAATGCCGAAGCCAGTCCATGTTATACACTTTGGTCGCACGGATCGTTCGGTGAACACTTGCCTCATGCACCGAGGACCTTCATTCCGCCTTCAACTTCTTCTTTGCCTCCACCAGCGCCTCCATCATTTCCTTTGATGGCCTGGGATATTGAAGATGCAGCGATTCTATCGTCCGGGTGATGATGCTGGAGACCAGTGTACGGGCCAGCCATTTCTGATCGGCGGGAATGATGTACCATGGGGCCTCCTTGGTGCTGGTCCCCGAGAGCATCTTCTCGTAGGCCTTCATGTACTCGTCCCAAAGGTTCCTCTCCTTGATGTCGGCCGGGTTGAACTTCCACTGCTTGGCCGGGTCGCCAAGCCTGGCCAGGAATCTCTCCTTCTGCTCTCCGGGGGATTCGTTGAGAAAGAACTTCAGGATGACCGTCCCGTTCCTGACCAGATGACGTTCTATGTCGTTGATGGATTCGTAACGTTCCTGCCACAGCTCCTTTCCCTCCTTTCCTTCCGGCAGCTTCTGCTGTTCCAGCAACTCCGGGTGCACCCGGACAACCAGCACTTCTTCGTAATAGGAACGGTTGAAGATCCCGATCATGCCCCGTTCCGGCAGGGAGGCATAGCAGCGCCACATGTAATCATGCGCCAGTTCCTTGGCCGACGGCACCTTGAATCCGGTGACCTGGCACCCTTGCGGGTTCACCCCGGACATCACGTGCTCGATGATTCCGTCCTTGCCCGCCGCGTCCATTCCCTGTAGGATGATGAGAAGGGAATGGGACGATTCCGCCCATAGCAGCTCTTGGGCCCGTTCCAGGTCATCCCTGCTTTTCTCCAAGATCTTTTCCGCGTTCTCTTTCGAAAGGAGCATACCGCTGAGCTCCAGGTCCCCGCTGTCCTTCCAGCTGGTGGGATAGTCCTCCAGTTTCACCTTTTTGTCCGGAAGCACCAGGGTCCTCTCCATCACCTTCTCGCCATCTTTGCTCATTCTGTTCCACCTGCAATATATGATTAGAAGTCGACGATATTTATGCTTGAAGGATAGCCTCCGTGATATTGGCTACCGTATCCTAATTGACCAGAAGGAATGGAATGGGTTTGGTTCGTGAGACCGGTCCGGTCGATCTCAACCCAGTATGAACCCTATGATCGCGCCGATGGCGAAGCCGATGCCCAACGGCAGCATGCCTATCAGGATCGCCCCGAGATGCAATGCGGCGGGACCGTACTGCGTCGCCAGATGCTGCAGGGTGGAGATGTCCAGCGTGTACAGCCCCAGATAGATGGCCACCGCCAGGATGATGATGGCCAGCAAGGCTATCTTAAGGAACTTGATGGCCAGGAAACCGACTATCAGCCCTACGACCAACGGGATCGACATCACCGCCAGGGTCGGTATTCCGCCTATGTTCCCGTTCGTGATGAAATTGACAACTTCGTCGAACAATCCCATTGTAAGAACCTCTTTCTGAGGACATCTTGGACCGTCGACTATATCTGGTTTGGGCAGGACAACGTCCCAAATTAGGGAATAAGTATGCCGAGGCTAATGCATCCAAGTGACCATTCAGTTGGCTAGCAGATTACGGACTCCAGGCCGAGAAGACCATTGACCGTTTGATCTTATACGTGACCAAGACCGAATTGGACGAGATAGGTCAAAGAAATTGTAATTATCCGAAGCTTCGCATTATTTTCTGAACCCAGTTAATTTTGTACAGTAGAAATATTTATCATGAACTAACATCGTATATAATCGGGGATGCACAAATGCCAAGCTCATTGGTCAAAGATGCGCTAGCGACTGCCGGTGCTCAGCAACCGGCCAATGCAAGTGTGGGAAACCAACCGGCGCACGCGCCGGTCGTGAGTGCCAGCGATGAGGAACTGATGCGGATCGCCGCTCAGCTTGATGTATGCATCAAGATCATCGGCTGTGGAGGAGGGGGCTGCAACACCATAAACAGGTGCGTCGACGCCGGCATCAGCGGGGCACAGCTCTGTGCCATCAACACCGACGCCAAGCATCTGCTGACCATCCGCGCTCCTAAGAAAATACTGATCGGCAAGTCCAAGACCCGGGGCCTGGGCGCAGGGGCAAGGCCGGAGGTCGGCGAGGAAGCGGCAAGGGAGAACGACAGCGAGATCAGGGACTTCCTGAACGGGGCGAACATCGTTTTCGTGACGGCGGGGATGGGCGGCGGCACCGGTACCGGTTCCGCGCACTACGTCGCCGGCATCGCCAAGGAACAGATCAGGGCGCTGACCCTGGGCATCGTCACCCTGCCTTTCAAGGCCGAGGGCACGGTCCGCATGGAGAACGCGCTCTCCGGACTGAACAAGCTGAGGCAGGCCTGTGACACCACCATCGTGGTGCCGAACGACAAGCTCCTGGAAATGGTCCCGAAGCTGCCGATCGAGGCAGCGTTCAAGGTCGCCGATGAGGTACTGATGCAGACCATAAAAGGTCTCACGGAGATCATCACCAAGCCCGGACTGGTCAACCTGGACTACGCCGATATCCAGACCGTAATGAACGAGGGTGGCGTGGCGTTCGTCGGCATCGGCGAGGCCAACACCGACTCCGAGGACCGCGTCGGAGCGGCCGTGCATGAGGCGCTGACATCTCCGATGCTGGGAGAGATCGACCTGAGGCAGGCCAAGGGCGCCTTGATCCGGGTCGTGGGGGGGCCGGACATGACCGTCGGTGAGGCTCAGAAGGCCGCCGAGATCGTGACCAAGTCCGTGAGCGAGAGGGCCAGGATCATCTGGGGATGCTCCATCGAGCCGGAGCTCACGGGAACGATCAAGATCCTGCTCATCGTCACCGGCGCCAGGAGCAAGTACATGCTCGACGCACGGGGTGCCGGGATGAACACCCAGCCCGCAAACAAGGGAACTCAGCAGAATGCGCCCAGCCAGTTGCCCCCGCAATATCAGCAGCAAAGGCAGCGCAATGACGACGGAGTGGATTTCGTCCGCTGAGCTTGTCTGCAACGAAGCGTCGGCGTGATGCCTCCCTTCTTTTTTCAGGAGGGTCACGTTAAACGGTCATTCGAGTATCGCCAGCCGCGATCGGTACCGGCTTCCCAAGAGATCAATTCAAGTGAATAGATAGTCCCTATCGGCACCGATATTCGAATCCAGATACCTCCCTGGTCGAATGGGATAAGATCGTTCCCCCGGTGTTAGGGGAGTTATTCCCGGATCGGGGAACATAAAGTTCTAGAAATCCATCAGCCGAAAAAGGAGGATATTGCCCGGTGATCGGCCATCCTTCATTGCTCCGACCGTTCGTTGATCACGTCTTTCAGACCGACGATCGCTTTCCCGACCTTGTTCAGGACCGAGTCGTCGAACTTCATCTTCCGCTTATCGTCGAAATGAAGTGCGTAATTGCGATATTTGCCGCCGGTGGGGTTGAAGTTCGCGGTAAGGAACAGCTGTGCAATCGTCCTGTAGTTCTCGTTGGTCATCTGCAGGGACTCGGGTAGCCATTGCCTTCTGGTCTCGATGATGTCGCTCTTGGTCTGGTCCAAGTCTACCGCATATCTGGACCAGTTTAATCTCTTCACCGTTCAGCTTCATGCAGACGTGAAAACCCTGTTCGGTGGGCTTGAGGTAAAGGTCAGGATTGCTCTCGATCGTCTTGAGGATCGATTCGACCATTCTTTTTCCGTTGTTGCCGGTGGTGGTCAATACCGGGCCAATGATCGAGCGAATCTCGTCGGATGTTATTGGTTCGCTGTTATCCTGCTCCATGATACTCTTAGATGTTACTAGCTTAAAGTGTTTTCATTAACTACTACCGATTAAAATTTCACCCACGAGCACGAACCACAGCTCGCCCGAGCATAGCCGCCAACCCTTCCGTCCATAAGCCTTCACTCGATACCCATCATCGCCAAATTTCTCAGAGCGTTCTCCGCAAAGACACCGCATTGATCATTCTCATGCTTTCCGAGGATGTCACGGAGAGGCTTTATTGAGGAAACGTTCCCGATCCCGATCTTTGCCAGATTGCCGATCACCAGTGCAGCCATCAGGACGCACTCCTGCTTTGTGGAGTACAGCATCAGGTTGAGCGGGCCGATCGAACACTGTTCGCCCAGTCCGATCCCGGCCAGCGATCCGAGCGCCATGGCGGTGCAATAACATCCATCCACATCCCTTTTCAGCCTCCGATTCAGCCTCCGGACCGAGGAGATATCCCCCATCTTCATGTGTTGGGCCAGGGCGTAAATGGCCTCCGCCCCGGCCTCCGCCGTCTGATCGTCCTTGTCGTCCAGGAGAAGCTCCAATGGCAATAGCGAGGATCGGGATCCCAACCCGAGTCTAGCCATTTCCCGGAGGGTCAATGCCGTGACCCGGGTCGTCGACCGATCATCGTCGGTGAGGAGTCGGTTCAGCCTTCCGATCACATTCTCGTCGCCGATATCCAAATATTTCGCCAACGAGAACAAGCAGATCTCGGCCAGATCCCTGATGCCGGTATTCCCGTCGTACAGCAATGCTTTCACCGGGCCCAAGGATGAGGCGTCCCCGATGCGGATCATTGCCAACCCATCGACGGCCAGCACCGCTGACGATCGTACTCCTTCATCCGGATCCCGCAGCAGATCGTTGAGTAGCTCGATCGAGGAGGGTTCTCCTATCCTTATCATGGCAAGCTGGCATACCGCCTCCGCTGCCGCTTCCCGCACATCTTCCTGGGGGTCTTTAAGCAGAATGTTCAGCCCGGTGATCGAGGATTTTTCACCTATGTTCATCTCGGCCAGCCGGGTCAAGGTTGAGACAGCCCTCAGTCTGATATCTTGATCCGAATGCGTCACTAGCACGTTCAGAAGCTTCACCGAAGAAGGATCTCCCACATGGCCTTCGGACATCGTCCCCAGCGAATCCGCGGCCGCCTCGACCACCGGCCAATCCCGGTCGGACAATGCGTTGTTCAATATCGCCAATGACGATTCATGCCTGATGTCCAGGTTGAGAGCCAGAGAACCGATCGCCTGGATCGAGAACGTTCTGACTCTGGAGTCACCCTGCAGGGCGGCCCGTTCCAGATGGGTCAGGGAAGAAACGTCTCCTATCCCCAATCTGGCCAGTGCATCGATGGCCATTATCGGCGAGCCGCGATCGGGCAAATCCGGATCGTCCATCAGGTCGATGAGTGGTTGGACAGAGGATATTTCCCCAACATACATGGCTGCCAGGTCGGCCAATTGCAAGGCCGCTTCCACCCTGGTCAGAGCGGAACCGTCCCTTAACCGATCGTTAAGCTCTTCCACGGAGTATGGGAAGGGTATACCGTCATCTCTCACGATCTCCATCAAGTTCCAGGTCTCCGAGTGGGCCTAGCGATCGTCAGGAGAAGAATCTTAGCTGATACGGTATCATCGTGGGACAGACCAAGCCGCTATTTCCAGAACCGTCCCGGCACCCGCACCGACACCTTGTGCTCATATCCGTTGAGCACGAGCACCTCCGTGTCACACATCGAACGCAACCTCTTCCACAGCTGCGATGACTGGTAATCCTCGATGTCCGCCGGCACGCTGTCCAGCAGGGTCTTCGAGCAAACGACGATGAGCCGTTCCTTGGCACGCGAGAAGATGACGTTGGTCCGGTTCAGGTTTAGGATGAACTCGGCGCTCTCCCCGATGCCGTTCATGTCGCTCTGCGTCCCGGAGACGATGATGGTGTCGCACTCTCCCCCCTGGAGGCGCTCGACCGTGTCGATCATCTTGATCTGCTTATCGTAATCCTCGGTCAGGAAGGCCTTCAACGCACCGCGCTGGGCCCGGTGCGGCGTGATGATCGAGACCGATTCCGGTTTGATGCCTTTCACGCCTCCGGGTCTGGAGGCGATGATGTCGCGGACGATCCTAACTTCGAACCCGTTTATCTTCCTCGATCCGGACTCGTCATGCACCACGAGGTAGATTCCTTCCTGCCTCCAGATGTCCGCGAACGATCCGATCCTGCCGCTCTTGGCCGGCGATGCCCTCATCGATGTGAGCGTCACGCCCTCGTCCTTGTAGACATCGGAGATGAGGTGGATGAGCTCCTCGCTGAGCCGGTAGGTCAGCGTCAGTTCGGACTGCCTGAGCGCGTTCCTGCCGCACTTGGAGCAGAGGCGTTTGACCATGACGTACGCGCTCTCGTGCGGCGTCATCCGGACCATCTGCTCCCGGGTCTCGTTCTCCCAGTCATGGGACGTGATCGGCGACAGCTGCATGTGGTCCCCGGCCAGCATGATCTCCCCGTCGGGCGACACCATCGTCCCGAGGGCCAGGAAGTCCGGGAACAGCATCATGCTGGCCTCGTCCACGATCAGGCCGTTCGCCCTCCGGTGGCTGGGCAGCCAGCCGGACTTGTCGAAGCTCTTGCCCAGCTTCAGTATCTCGTTCACCGACCCACACACCACGACGTCGTTCTGGGCCAGCGTGGTCTTTATGAGCTGGACGTTCTCGGCCGCGACCTTCTCCGGCGAGGATGCCCCGTCCCTGATCCGGAGTATGCTGACCGGGTTGTCCCGGAAGCCCGTTTCCGCGGATGCCCTTCGGAAGCTGGGCAGGGCGATCCGCAGCCTTTCGGTGAGCTCGTCCACCGCCGTGTGCGTGTTCGCCGAGACCAGGAACAGTTTGCGGCCAGGGGTCGAGGCCAACCGCAGCAGTATCGCCGCCGCGGTGGTGTTGGTCTTTCCCGTTCCGGGGGGCCCGAGCAACAGCTGGACCGTGCTCTCCAAACCGTCCAGACAGGCTTGGACCTGGACCTCGTCCAGCGAACGGTCCACGACCTTCATGGCCCGGAGAACGTTCCTGCACTCGCCGATCTTCTCCGGGGGCAACGGTCTTCTCGCCGGTATCGCAGGCGATTCCGGGTTAAACCATTGGACCGCCGGTGCGTTGCGGTTGTATGACAGCCAGTCATCGACCCGGTTCTGGACATAAGCGGATATGCCCTCCTCCACCAGGGCGAAAGGTATTTTCGAGTCAAAAGGCAGCGATGGCAGGATGTAGCCTGCCGGGTCGTTATCCCTCCTCGCCGGAATGATCTGGGCGGCGAACGTTCCGGTGGTCCGGTCGAACGTCCTCACTTTGGCGGTGATCCCGTGGTCCAGCACATCGCGTACCGATTGGCCCCGGTCCGGCGTTCCCGAGTACGGAGATATCCGGACGAACGAGTCGTCGCCGATCATGCAGACGGAGAAGAAGACGTCCGGGTCGAGGGAGAACCGCTCCAGGTCCAGGGTGCCGCGCACGATGTGGTTGCCGTCCTCCAGTTCGATGTCGATGACGTCCTTCAACGGCACCGCCAGGCCTTCCGCCACCCGGACCGACGGCGAACGCATGCACGAGGTCACGAAATCCACCTTCCTGATGTGGTGGTCCAGGCGCATGAAGTCCAGGCAGGCGTTGACCAGGTCGTAGCGGCCTTTGAAGTGGAGGTCGATCTGGCGCAGGGTGTCGATCGGGACTGGCGGCTTGACGATGCCCTCGTTCTTGAAGAGACGTTCCTCCAGCCATCTCAGCGCCTGGCATTTGGCTTTGAGGAATGCCGAGAGCGGGTTCGGCTTTCCTCCCCTCCGGTAGTCGTCCATCAGCGTCCTGTCGCGCTTGTTCTCCGCCACCGGCAGTATTCCCCACATCGCGTACCAGTACGGAGCGCTGATCCCGGAATCGAACTTCGTCCTGATCTCGAAGAACTCCGGATGACCGCGGGGATCGTCCCTTTCGCACCATTCGTTCTGCTGGTCAAGGTTCAGGGACATCCGGAAATCGAAGATGTCTCGGCGGAACGCCCGAGAAAGGTCGATCGGTTCTTCATCCACCATCCGGGTCCAGTGGAAGTACGGGAAACCGTACCAGCCGAGCGATGTGGCGATCGCCAGGCTGTGCCCGGTATAGCCGAGCACGACCTTCTGATCGATCTCATCCCTCAAGGGGGTGAATATCAGCTGTTCCATCGGCCCCTGGCAGCGTTCCCGGCATCCCAGAAGTTCGGTCAGGCTGTGCAGGAGCGAACCGCCAGCGCGGGTGCAAGAGTCGATCAGATGGTTCATGTCGTTCTTGGACCAGACGTAGAAGTGGAGCGGTCGTTTCTCGTCGCCCTTGGCGAATTCGACGATGGCGTCCACCAGCCGTTCGAAGAACTCCCGGACCATGGCCCCTTCCCGGCCGTCGTCCCCGCCCTGGTCACCGGTCCATGGCCCTCCGATGTAACTGACCACTTCCTTGCCCCGCACCGGCCGGCATTCGCCGGTCTTGTGGTCTCCCTCCACCACGGCGGGGTCGTGTTGGTTCCTGCCCTCCACCCTGCTCGTTCTGGTGATCAGCGGCATATCGCTGTCGGTGACGTGCGCCGCCAGCGCCGCCAGTCGGTTCTCGATGTAATCGTACTCGACGTCCAGGTAAACCCGGACCAGCCTCGGGCCGCCGCCGTTCTGGTACGCCGGGAGCTGTCCCACGCCCGGGTTCGGTCTGGTCATCACCCCCCGCTCGTCATTGTCGTGGTCGACCAGGGTGGACCGGCGCGCTTTGGCGCGTACGATGAGATCGCCCAGGTCCGCATTGAATCCGGCGGTCCGGCGCAGTTGCTGCGCTGTTTCCGAGGCCAGGTCCAGTTCTGCCAGGTCGTCGATGTTTTCGATCCCGTTCTCGACCAGCACCTTGACCGCGGAAGGGTCGATGCCGATGAGCTCGATACGCCGCAACCGGGCGCTCTCGGGCATGCAGATCGGACAGTACAGGCAAGTGTCGCATTTCTGCTCCAGTCGATAATGGAGTTGCTCCAGCTGAGCGTCTTCGATCTTCACGAACGGACCGTCCGGGGACAGAAGGTGCCGCAGGTCGTCCATCTCCCCCTCGAGGTCCAGCGACGGCAGGGCCAGTGCATCCTGGTTCTGGTTCGATACCTCGTCGATGCGGGCCACCACCGATTCCAGTCTCAATCCTTTGAAACGTTCTCCCAGTTGGACGAGGGCTCCGTCTTTCAGCGATCCCTCCACCATCAGCCGGTAGGCCGCGATCTGCACCCGGTGATACGTCTTGTCCCTGCGGCTGGCCTTGCACTCCACGATCCTGAGGACCGGCGCCCCGCCCTCCCAGCGCAGTAGCACGAAGTCCATCCTGCCGGAGACGATGAACGCCCCGATCTGGCGTGATATCTCCACCTCCCGGGCGAAGACCGCCGTTCCTGGTGCTATGTCCTTGACCGTGGCAATGAACTCGCCCCAGGTCATCTCGCCCTTCCCGTCATCGGTCTCGGAAGGGTTGAGGAATGTCATGGTCCGGGAGAAATCCTCCTCCCACCGGTCCTCAAGTTCCCGGCCGTTCATCGCCAGTATCGGGTCCATGGGCTTGCGCACCGCCCCGTAGAACGGGAAACGGCGAGCCTCCCTGCCTTTGTCCAGTCTCAGTTTGAGGTTGCGCTCGCAACTGCCCTTGTCGATGTATTCGCCGATGTCGGTCACGATCAGCCTCGACGACTGGTGGGTGTCCCGGCCATCCTGCCCTTCGCTCATTGCCGGTCCCACCATTTGGACGTCTGGCCGGCGGTCTTGCGGACGTCGGCCCTGCCCTTTTCCTTCCTGCGGGCCTCCTCGAACTGACCCTCGGCGATCTTGGCGATCTCAAGAGAAAGCGCCGGACAATCCATGTCCTTCAGGTAGTGGGCGTGCAGGTTCTTGATCGTCAGTCTCGCCTCCCCGTTCTCCCGGACGGTCTGGATGAGCCGTTTCTCCGTCTCCTCGTTCTGCGACTGGGCGAAGTTAGTCAATGCGTCCATTATCCTCCGGGTCGGCTCGATCTGCATCTCGTGCAGGAACCGGGACGGCCCCGCGCCTTCGTATCTCTTGACCTTGTCCTGCACCATCGGCCGGGCGGAGATGATCACTCCCTTCCTGGCCCTGGTTATCGCCACATAGAAGAGACGGCGCTCGTTGTCCATCATCACCGAGGTCTTGATCTGCTTGACCCTGCCCGACGTGTCGTAGGCCATCTGGAACACGTCCGATTCGCTCGCGTAGGTGGGCATGAACCCCTCGTCGCAGTTCGGCACCAGGACGTAATCGAACTCCAGTCCCTTGGTCCGGTGAATCGTCGTCATCACGATCTGGTCCTTCCGTTCCGTGCCGCAGGTGGTGTCGACGCCGTCGCCGGCCTTGAGGAATGCTTCCACGTCCATGGGTGATGCCGCCAGTCCGTCCCGGTAGTTGCTCACGAACTCCTTCCGGTCGAGGGACGGTTTTCCCTTGCCGTAGAAGTCGTCGAACTGTTCCAGGTATGACGTCCGTTTGATCAGCCAGTCGACCACCTCGTGCACCTTGGCCTTCGAATCGATGAGGGTCTTGGCCTTCTCTAGGCAGAGGAGGAGTTCCTTCAGCGCGTCCTGGTTCCGTGCGCTCAGGCGCCGTGAGTTCACCAGGCGGCGTAGCAGGTCGTGGAACGTGCCTTCATCACCGGGACCGCAGAGGTCGGCCATGGCCAGGTCCACGTCGGCCTTCCGGATGTAACGTTTCGGATAGTTGACGATGTGCGTGAACTGAATGATCGGCGCCTCGTTCAGAGGGACCTCCAGCTTCGTCGCAACTTCGAGATACTGGCGCAGCGCCTTGATCTCCATGCGTTCCTGGAGTGACGCTCCGCCCTCGATGCGGTGCGGAATGCCTCGACGCAGCATCTCCTGCTGCAGGCCGCCCAGCTGCATGTAGCTCCGGGCCAGCACAATGACCTTCTCCGCGTCCTGGGTTTCCCGGACGCAGTTGGTCAGGGCGTCCACCATCTCCCTGGCGGCGTTGGTCTCCTGGCCTGGCCGGATCTCGATGAGCCGGAGGTATGAAGCCTGCCCGGGTCGGAAGGAAATCAGGCTCTTCTGCTTCCGGGAACTGTTGTTGGTGATGCAGTTCTCGGCATACTGGGCGATCATCGGTCCGAAGCGGAACGAGTGCGACAGCGCATAGGTCATGAGCAGCTTGTCCTTGAAGATGGCCTCGAACTCGCCCAGTATGTATGCCGGCCGGGCACCCCTCCATTCGTATATCGTCTGGTCGTCGTCGCCCACCACCATCACGTCCGCCTTGCCGTCGGCCAGCAGCTCGACCAGTTTCTGTTGTGCGTAGTTGATGTCTTGGTACTCGTCGACGATGATGTGGGCGAACCGGCCTTTCCATTGCCTGCTCAGCGGCGTGTCCTGCTTCAGCAGGTCCACGGCGGTCAGGATCATGTCGTCGAAGGTCATGCCCTTCCGGTCGACCCGCCACTCCTCCATCAGCGCGTAGACCAGGTGGTAACATTCCTTTCCCTTCCAGCCGGCGTTCTCCGGTTTGATCAGCGACCCTTTCCAGAAGTCGATGGCGGTCAAGGCCGTCTCCCTGTCCATGGTCACATCGGAGGTCATCTTTCCGTCGTTGCGGAGCTGGTTGAAGGCGGCATAGACCTGGTTCCGGTAGAGCTCGCCCTTGTCCTCGGTCCACAGCTCATAGCCTGCCTCGAACATGCCCTGGCTCTGGGCGTTCTGCACGATCCTGAGGGCGATGGAATGGAAGGTGTTGACCGAGGGCTGCATTCCGCTGGCCAGGCCGCAGTTCTTCAACTTGTACGTGAAGTCATCGCTGGCCATCTTGTTGAACATGAGGACCTGGATCTGGCCTGGATTGACGTCCTGGTTGAGAATGAGATGCTTGACCCGTTCCACCATGGTGGTGGTCTTGCCCGAACCGGCGACGGCCAGGACCTTGGCGTGAACACCGACCGGGTGATTGATGACCTTCAGCTGTTCCTCGGTGTTGCTGCGTTCCATGTTCCTATCCCTGAATGCGTTGGGAAAACGGTGCTGATTGACATAGGTTTCTCCGACCCCACCGAAAATGGCGAATCGATCGGCAGCGGTTTCTGGCAGTCGTTCAAGGTTCTATCCGCCAACTTTTCGGATCCGTCGATCAAGCATGTCCAGATACCAGGCGGTCCACTGTGTCAGACAATGATGGCGGATGATAATGGTGAGGAAAGTTACTATAAACAACATGGTTCTTTCGTTCGGGTATAGGATTGAAGTTACCTTCCAAACAGAAACCGGATCGAACCGATGGCATCCGGACCATAGGCATTAGAGTGAGCACATGGGCGAACCTAGGGCACAGGGCAAGGCCCGCAAGGAACTACTTGGCGATCTGAACGAAGCGTTGGGCATCGACTACCCTGCGATCCCGGAGCTGGAGAGGATGAACACCGATTTCATCGCCTACGCCAACATGATGGGCGTCAGACCGCTGACCCTCCTCTTCATGACCAACCGCCTCAAGGAAATGGCCCGCGAGGCCGTGTTCTACGAGTATCTGGATCAGCATGACGAGGATGCCGGCGAACCGAGCGAAGAAGAGATCGAAGCGCTCCAAAAAGATTTTGAGGAGATGTGCGAGATCATACTCGAAGAGGGGAAGAAGACCCTCATCATCAAGCATGAAATGATATCCAGGAACGTTGGCAAGAAACGGTCCGTCGTGGAAGTGGAGTCCCCTCAAGCTCGCGCCAAAGAAGAATAGCTGCCATTCTTGTCGAAGTTATCCCAAAACGGACAATTGCCGCAAGATGCATTTTTCCAGGATTCTCAAGCATAGGATGTCCAGAGTAGGATTTCATTGTACTGGATTGCCTGCTGAATAACGGTATTAAAGAATCATTAAGAATCGGAGGGCGTTTTTCAGTCAGGCATGAACCAACAGGATGATGCCTCAGAGGACGGACAGGGCGGGGAACCGGTTTTCAATACCCGGGACGTGACGGTCATAGGTTTGGGGAGGTGCGGTACTAACCTGGTGCTGTCCCTTGGTGAGGACCTGACCAAGAGGAACGATGCCGAATTCATGGTGTGTCATTCGAAAGAATTCAAGCCGGAAAGGACCAACAATGTGATGACCTTCGGTTGGAACGTCAGCCGCAGCATATGGGATGAGCACGAGTTCAGCCGGCAGGAAAAGCTCGACGAGCTCGATCAACTCTGCGACATGATCGAGAACCTGACCTTCGGCACCAACGTTTTCATTCTAGCCGCCGGCGCAGGGGGCGTGTTCGGTTCCTACACGGCCGGGAAGATATCGGAGTTCTTCAGTCCATCCTGGGCCAGGACGATCGCGTTCGTGGTCATGCCGTTCGCCGGCGAGGGGGGACGGCGCAACAATGACGCCAAGGTATGCGTCGCGGACCTGAAGAGATTCTGCGATGTGGTGGTGACCGTCTCGAACCCCAGGCTGCTGGAGAATCGACCCACCGAGACCCTCGGGGATGCGTTCGCCCGGGTGGACCGGCTGTTCGACCAGATGGTCCGGAGAATTATCGATGCCCGGGGTCACGAAGGCATAGATTTCGTGCTCGACGATCCGGACGGATTGACTGAGGTTTATGTCAATCTGAACCCGAGAAGGGACGCTGACCGGGACCAGCTTAGGACATACGATTGAAAACTCTTCCTCGAACAAGATGATGGGCGATCGCTTGTCGATCAACCACCAATCCTTATTTTAACGAGATTTAGTCAGGCAGAAATGACCAACGACGAAGTAGGACCGGTGTCGTTCTAAATTGAAATAACTAATATAACATTAATAACGTTATAAGGTCCATATTATCGTTCCGCTGATCAGGTCTCATGCAACGGAATACCCAAGACATAGACCGCACGATGATGTACCTGCTTTCGAACGGAGACATAGCATCCTGGACCAGCCAGGCGCTCTACGAATACGCCTGGGACAATGGAACCCGGCGGCTAAGGGAGGACGATCTGAAACCGGACTTCCTGACCCGCAAGAAGCGCCGCAAGGTCTCTTCCCCGAGATGTCATCGCAGTATGAATGTGGATCGCTGGCCTTGACCCTGGTCGAGGCCTGAGTGGGTGAGGACATGAGCAAGCCAAGGATACACGTGAGGAAGAGGAGGGAGCTGCATGGAGATCTGAACGAAGCGGTGGACGTCGACCGCGTGTCGCTCGCCGAGATGGAACGGATGAACGCCGAGTTCATCGCCTCGGCCAAGAGGATGGACATCAAGCCGATCACGTTGTTGTTCATGACGAACCAGCTCAGGGAGATGGTGCGCAAGATATTGTTCCACCAGTGCCTCGGCCACTACCACGAGGTGATCGGTGAGCCGACCGAGGAGGAGATGGAGATCATCATGAAAGAGTTCGAGAAGATGTGCGAGATCGTCTGCGAGGAGAGCATGAGGGCCCTGCTCATCAAGCATGAGATGCGGTCTACCGGGTCCGAGCGGAGACCGTCTCCGGGAGGCGCCCCCTCCGCCCGGTGCTGAGCAACGGGGAACAGCCCTACGTGCCCAGCCTGGAACGTCCCTACTATGTGAACTGAACAACGTGGGAAGACGGTCAAACGGAACGAGAACAGGACCGAGGAACGTCGATGAGGCAACCCGGGCGCCGGCATCATGTCCCGTGGGGATGGGCCTTCAGCGGTCGTTGCTCCCTGACATCCCCGGCTCCGTTGGTCCGTTCCTGATGAAGTTGATGAAGCGGGGAAGATCCCACATCAGAGCGACCGACCCTGATGGCGCTAAGATCAACAATGCCAGGAAAACCTGAATGTAATACCCCGCCTATTGACGGGAGAGCGGTTTGATGTCATGGACCGGGATCAGGTCCTTTCATAGGAAAGGAAGCCGCCTGGCCAGGAAAGTGCTGGCCGATCATATCCGATGGACAGGTATCAGAATGGGAAAATTGACGTTAGTCCGATGCGAACCGCAGGAGATCATGGACGAGGTGGAGGAACAGCTGTACCGGGCGCTGGTCCAGGACCCGTTCGGCGGCATGCTGGTCGTACCATCCGGCGCCGCCAAACGGCGGGCCGTCGACCGGATGCTGAAGCGCGGTATCGTCCTCCTCGGCGACCCGGTCTGCACGCTCGAGGAAATGGCCAATAATATTTTCGAGGACTGCTGCGTTGGCGAGATCTCCATCGGCGTCGAGGAGGCCGAACTCATCGTCAAGTCGGTGATGGACGAGAACCGTTCCTCGCTGAGCGAGTTCGAGCCTCTGTGGGCCGGCATCGGTCCCACCGTTTCGGAGCTGAGGGCGCTGTTCGACACCTGGCGCCAGTTCACGGTTCCGCCATCCGTCATCTCCAGCCCGGGTGGGAACTCGGTGAACGATCACATCCTATCGATATTCGAGAAATACCTGGACCGCACCGCCCGTTCGAAACTGTACGACAGCGTGGGCGTCATGGAGTGCGCCATCCGTTGGCTGAAGGAGAACCGCGTATCGCTGAAGAAGGTCTGGATGGTCGGGCTTAACGAACTGAATCCGCTGCAGCGGGAACTGGTCAAGGCTGTCCGTTCCGCGGCCGGAGGGATGGAGTTCATCGTCCGGAACGACAGCGGCAAGACGTTCAGCGAGGACCTGTCCTGGCTCGAGGCCGATGAGATATTGGTCAAAGAGTGCCCGAAGGCCGAAGAACTGACCCGTTTCCGGCACGCATACGGATCTCAGGGCCAGGGTGTTCGCCGACCCGCTCACGGAAGCGAGGTCGGTGGCCGGGGAGGTCAGAAGGCTGATCTCATCCGGAACCAGTGCCGTCGGAGATCTGCGTCATGCTGCCGATGAGGGAGAAATCGGCGCCATTGTTCCGAGAGATGCTCGAGGAGTCGGGCGTCTGGTGCAACCTGGACGTCCCCATACCGCTGAACCAGTCACCGATCGTGCACGTGATGCTGGACCTGTTGGGGGCGGTCAACGAGGACATGCCCAGGGAGCATGTAGTGCGTCTGCTCTCATCGCCATACATACGTTTCCAGTACGGCCAGGAGCAGAAGGGGCGGTTGTCCGGCGGTATGGTGTCCAGCTACGGAGAGCAGGCCGGTGTCATCGGCGGGGTCGCCCAGTGGAAGGAGAAGCTGGACCTGCTGCGAAAGAGCATCGAGGACGATGCGTCGTCACCGGAGGTCCCGGCCGAGAAGGCAAAGCAGCTGGGCGAGAAAGCGCTCCGGGTGGCCTCAGTCACCGACGGTCTCATGGAGCTCTTCGTTCTGCTGGGTTCGATCAAAGGAACCATGACCGTGCAGGAGAGGGTATCCAGGCTCAAGCCGGTACTGAAGCGGCTGGAGACCGACCGGCACCTGGCGCACGAGGACGAACGCATCTACAATAAGGAGGCCCGCAGCCTGGCCGCGTTCTTCGGCGTGCTGGACACCATGATCTCGTCCGAGACGTTCAACCCGGTGGGGAAGGAGACGTTGGGATCGTTCGTGGCCCGGGTCAAGGTGATGTGCTCCAATTCCAAGCACTACGTCGAACCGACGTACGACAACGCCGTGCTGGTCACCGGCCTGAGGGCGGCGACGCTCACCCGCCACGAGCACGTGTTCATCGTCGGCATGGTGGAGGGCGACCTGCCGTTCCTGGGTGCGGGAAACCCGTTCATCGATGACGCCGACATCGGACGCATGGGCCTGCTCAGCAAGTGGGACATCCTACGCCAGGAGCGGCTGTACTTCCTTTCCGCCCTGGAGACAGCGGAGAAGAGCGTCGGCCTGAGCTGCCACCGTTCCAACGACGGAAGCAAGGTGGTCTCGTCCTCGTTCTACGATGAGGCGGTGCGCACGCTGTCGCCTCCCGCGTTCGCGGAGGTCGACGTCCATGCTTCCCAGATCAGCGAGCAGAAGGCGTTGGGCGAGGCCATAGCCGGGAAAAGGCCGTTGGAAGGAGTGTCGCTTTCGATCCGGGTGCCGGCCGACGAGCTGTTGCGCCGGATCAACGTGGAGGCGTTCCACAGGGTGGACGAATATGACTCGCCGTTCGATGGCGTTCTCAACGACGAAAGGATCGTGGAAGAGCTGGGCAGAACGCTCGGCCCGGCGAAGGTCTTCTCGCCTACGCAGATCGAGAGCTACGCGTCCTGCCCGTTCCGGTTCTTCCTGAACAGCGTGCTGCGGATCGAGCCGCGTCCCGAACTGGAGCTGGAGATAACTGGCAAGGACCAAGGGACGTTCGTACATGAAGTGGCGTTCCGGCTATACGGTCAGCTCCGGTCCAGCGGCATGAGGATGGACCGCCGAGAACCTGGACGCCATCGAGAACCTGGCCCGGGCTATCGCGAAGGATGAGCTGGCCACCATGAAGTTCAGCGGTCCGGCGTGGGACGCGTTCCAGGCCAGGATGGCAGGGTCCGCCCATCGCAAAGGATTGCTGCGGGCGTTCCTGGAGTACGAAGCGGCCAATCCGACCCCGTACGTTCCAAGCCATTTCGAGCTGTCGTTCGGTAGGGCAAGGCCGGAAAGCTGCGATCCGTCCTCCATCGACTCCCCTGTCGATCTGGACCTCGGTGAAGGTTCACACCTGCTCCTAGCCGGCAGGGTGGACCGCATCGACATCGATCCGGACGGAAGATTCCTGGTCATCGACTACAAGACCGGCATGCCGCCCAAACTGTCCGACGTCAGGGAGGGCAAGAGCCTCCAGGTGCAGCTATATATGCAGGCGGTGCAGAAGATGCTGAACGATTCCCAGGGAGTCGGGGGCATCTTCTACCTGGTCAAGAACGAGGCCGAGCTGGAATACTCCACCATCGTGGTGGACGAGACGAACGTGCCTTCGTTGAAGGATGTCATCGGCCGCAAACGTATCCTTGACCAGCCGATCGAAGAGCTGGTCATGCAGACGAACCTGATGGTCGCCGGGATGCTCTCGGACATGCGCCGCGGGATATTCCATCCGGCCCTCACCGAGAAAGACTGCAAGGCATACTGCGATTACAAGCAGGTGTGCCGATTCGATGCGCTGCGCATCATGGACATGGAGGGTGAGTAGGATGGAACCGACCGAGAGCCAGAAACGGGCGCTCGACCTTGATAAAAGTCTGTGCGTCACCGCCGGTGCCGGGGCGGGAAAGACATGGGTGCTGGTGGAACGCTACTTGAGACTGCTGGAGAGCGGCGTCAAGGTATCCCAGATACTGGCGCTGACGTTCACCGAGAAGGCGGCGGCGGAGATGAAGGAAAGGGTTCGTAAGGCCCTTTCAGAAAAGGAGGGAGAGGCGTGGAAGGAGCGCCTCGACGAGTTCAACTGGTGCTCCATCTCGACTTTCCATTCGTTCTGTGCCAACCTCATCCGTCAGTATCCGCTGGTCTCCGGCGTCGCCCCACGTTTCCAGGTGCTGGATGACGTGAGCCTGAGCCTGATGCAGCAGGAGGTGTTCGATTCACTCCTGTGCGGAGAGTGCGGTGACCAAGGGAATGAAAGTCTGGTCCGGACGCTGACCTGGTATGGCAGTCCCAAGACCAGGGAACGGCTGGAGTATATGTACGAGCGCCGGGCGGAGATGGCGGATTGGACTCGGTTCTCACCGTACCATGGAATCGGTGAGGATATGGGCAGAGGTGATAGACGAAAGGATCCTGAGCGAAACGGTGAACAGGGTCCTATCGAGAGAAGGGGTCCGCGATTCACTGGTCACGCTCTCCGATCTGGCCGATTCCCATTCGGGTCAGGATGACCCTGGGCAGAGGTACCTGTCGGAGTCCGGTCTGACGATCGAACGGCTGCTGGCGGCGAACACCGATGGCGAGAGGCTGGAACAGCTGCGGTTGCTTTCGAAGGTAAAAGGCTCCCGGTCCATGGGGAACAAGAAGAACTTCAAGGACGGAGCGAAGGAAAGGCTCGCATCCAGCTACGACGTCCTCAAGACGGCACTGGACGATGCATGCCTGGACAAGATGGCCTGCGGGAACGAAGAGATGGTCCGGAGGACCGCCGAATCGACGCATGACCTGATCCGGGTCTACGATTCCTACGCCGCCGCCATGGACTCGGCGAAGAAGAAGGCCAACGCCATCGACTTCGGCGACTATGATCGCCACCGCCATGAAGCTGGTCGGTAGGATCGAGGTCGTAAGCTCGCTGCGCGCCCGGTACCGGAACCTGCTGGTGGACGAGTTCCAGGACACCGACCCGATCCAATCGAGGATCGTCTGGGCGGTCGCCGGTGACGACCCGCAGGACCGGCTGTTCATCGTCGGCGACCCGAAGCAGTCCATCTACGGTTTCAGGAACGCCGACGTGGCCATGTTCCAGGGCGCAAAGCGCAGAATGGTCGGGATTGACCCCGAAGCAGGCGTGCATCTGGACGTGAACTTCCGTTCCACCCGGCAGGTCGTGGATGTGGTGAACCAGGTGTTCTCCCGGCTGATGGTCGACGAGGATCGAGAGTACCGTTTCAAGTACGAACCGATGTGCCTCTCGGCCGAGAAATCGCCCGATGTGGGTAGCGTCGAGCTCATGCTGCCCGGTTCGTCTGGATCATCGACGGCAGGGCAAGTTCCGGCGAGAACACTGTCCGAGCCGGAGATGGTGGCAACGAGGGTCCAGGCTATCGTTACCGAAGGTATGAGGCTGATCTACTCCGACAAGGCCGGGAAACGTTTGTCCGAAGGACGCCGGCCCGAATACGGGGACGTGACCATCCTGCTGCGGGCACGAACTCATCTGAAGATGTTCGAGAAAGCGCTGCGTGACCGGAACATACCGTACCAGGTGCACAAGGGCCTGGGATTCTTCGAACGGCAGGAGGTGATGGACGTGTACAATATCTTGAGGTTCCTGGCGGACAGTTCGGATGATGTTTCTACGTACGGCATGCTCCGCTCTCCGTATTTCGCCTTCTCGGACGAGGAACTGTTCTTCATCTGCCGCGACAGAGGGTTTGACCTTTGGAGCAGGCTGAGGAAGAGCGCCGAACAGGACATCCGTTCCACAATGGCGGTGGCCATGCTCGACTCCTGGCGGTCACGGGCTGGCAGGATGCCCATAGCCGAGCTGATGCAATACATCCAGGTGACGTCCGGGATATCGGCCGTCTACTCCGCCCAGACCAACTCGGCCCAGCTGCTGGCCAACCTGGACAAGCTGACGTCGATGCTGCGCAACGCCTCGGACGACGGGATATGCATGCCCCACGAAGCGGTGGAGTGGATGGAGAACGCGATGGAGCTGGCGAAGCTCGAGGGAGAGGCGCCGATGGAATCGTCATCGATAAACGCGGTCAACATCATGACTGTGCACGCCTCGAAGGGGCTGGAGTTCCCCATCGTCATCGTTCCGGAGCTGGGAGCTGCAGCCAGAGGTTCGACGAGCTCGATCCTGTTCGATGATGGTTTCGGGCTGGGACTGACCGTCCTCGGCGGGGATTACAAACTGGCCAAGAACGCCGCCCTCTCGCTGATCCAGATCGAGGAGGATGAGAAGGACGCGGAGGAGTCGAAACGTCTTCTTTACGTCGCCATGACCCGTGCGAGGGATCACCTGATCCTCAGCGGGAAGATCGGCTCGGACAAGCGCACCACGATCAACTGGATGGACCTGCTGAGGTCGGCGATCGCTCCGGAGGGGTTTCTTCCCGATGCTAGGTCGATCGCCATCAATGATCTGGTGAAGGTGGAGATAGTCCGGGAGGGTGACCTGGGCTCGGAAGAAATATCGAAAGTAAAACCGGTGCCGATGTCGCTCCCTGAAGGTATCGACAGCTTGACCCGTTGGACGGAACTGATCCGACCGGGGAGAACGATCGGTCTAACAGTGACCGGCCTGGATTCGTTCAAGTCATGGCCAGACCGCTTCATCCGCCGGAACGTTTTTGGCGTGCCGGAGGGATGGCTTGAGAGCGGGGTCCGATCCGACGCCATGCTGTTCGGGACGGCGGCGCATGAGGTACTGCAAGGCCGTGACCCTGGGTCGGTAGCCCTGAAGTATTGTCTGCCAGCCTCCACCACTGCGGACCTTGCCGGGATCAAAGAACGCTTCCTCGCTTCGAAGAGAAGGAGCAACGACATCGCCTTCCGGGAGCTGAAATTCATGGCAGACTTGGATGGACATAGATTCCAGGGGAAGGTGGACCGGCTGGAAACGAACTCTTCAGGCATAGCGAACGTCATTGACTTCAAGACCGACTCGGTGAAGGAGGGCAACGAGGAAAAGGATGCCCAGAATCACTCCGACCAATTGAGAGCGTATTCGCTGATGATGACCAAAGCGATACACTCCAAGGTGCAGGGGCAGGTCTATTTCACCGGTTCGGGGAAATATGTCAATATCGGCGAAGAGGCGGATTTCGAGGCCGGATTGAAGAAAAAGATCAAAGAGTGCTCGGGAAAGATCAGATATGGTTCAGGAGACACTGAGAACGCCCAGCACCCTTCCTCTTCTTCGAGTCAAATAGCGGAATTCCCAAGGTGAATGATCGAGGGTCTGATTTGGTAGGGTTGAGCAAGATTTTGAGATCAGAGTGTTCTCAGTCCATTTTGTAATTCCAATGCATTTCTCACTTTTCGACATTACCAGATTAGTATCTATCTGATATCTACCGATATTATCTAATAATCTAACGATAATCATTCCATCATGGGTTACGTCGAATCCCAGTTCTTGGAATTGAAACGGGAGGTGGACGGTGTCCATGGGTTCCAGAGAACCGCCTGTGCGTTCGCCAACACTCATGGCGGTAAGATCCTTATCGGGATCGACAATAAAGGTCGGACGGTCGGACTGCCGAAAGATGATCTGGACCGATTACAACAACGACTTGTGCAGGCGCTGAGGCAGCTAACTCCGGTCCCGTTCTACGGTGTCGAGATATTGAATATTGATGACATGAAGGTCATTCAGGTCGAGATCGAACCAATGATGTACGGGTCGATATGCTCATTGGAGGGCATGATTTACTATCGTCGCGGCAGTGTGGCCGAAAAGGCTGAGGGTGCGATTCTCCAGGAACTATTGGTCAAGAGAAAGATAATCGATTTTGAATTGACCCTCACTCGTGTAGGGCCAGATTCGATCGATGCCGACGCCCTGAAAGACTACATGAGCATACGCTCCCCAACGCTCTGGTTCGATGCGGGTCAGGTCGAGAGTAACTTGGTGAGCATGGGTGTGTTGAATCAGTTGGATGGCGGCCGAATAAACAACGCCGGGGTGATGTTCTTTTTCCCCACTCCTGCCGACATAATCCCCCAGTTCGAGATCAAGCTGGTAAGGTTCAAAGGGACGACCCCGGTCCAGATATTGGATGCGGCTTTTATCTCGAGACCGATGTTGCGTTTACTAGCCGAGGCCGAAACGTTCGTAACTCGGAATACACGCAATGCCTTCCGAATTGAGGGAATGGACAGGATAGAGGTTCCGGAATATCCGATGAACGTGATACGAGAGGCCCTCGTAAATTCTGTGGCCCATCGAAACTACTTCGATGGAAACGCGATACAGGTCAATATATTCGATGACCGCATCGAATTCCTTAGCCCAGGCACATTACCAGAAGGACTGACATTGAAGAACCTGGGAGCCTATTCCATTCAACGGAACCCGATGATTTACAAAATGTTAAGGGATGTCAAAAAGATCGAAGGTCTGGCCACCGGGATACCACGGATCAAGGCGGCTCTCCGCGAAGGGGGTTACCCCGAACCATCCTTCGAGGAGCTCGGGGGAAAGTTCTTCAGGCTCACCGTATGGAACCGTGAGTTCGCCGGATATGAATGGCTTAGTAAGAGGCAGCGGGCAGGGCTTGATTTCATAAAGAAGAATGGGTCTATGACAGTAGTGGATTACGCAGAGATGAACTCACTGGCAATATCCACGGCCAACGGGGACGTCCGGGAGATGATCGAGAAAGGGCTGCTAGAAAAGATAGGAAGAACGCGCGGAAGTAAATACATACTAAGGAAAGATAATCGATAGATTTCAGTTAGATATCCGTTAGTTAATATGGCCAGTATCTAACAATATCCAACGGCGATATTCTAAAACAATCACCTTTGTTAAAGAGGTCCCCGCCGACCTGGGTATTTTCTTTCGTCCTACATCATTATTTCTCCCTCGATCCGTTCTCTGCCTCGGCCCTATTTCGATCGCGACGATCTGACAACCACCTTTCCACGGTCAAAGCCGTATGATGACACGTCCGTCGTCATTTTCTCATAGACCTGCCACGATCAATTCAGGGCACTCGCTGGTGCAGAAAGTTTTGGTGGTCTCGAGTCAATGAGCGTGAAATACCTCTTTCCTGGTGATCATGCAGTACAAAGCCTCCAGCAGCTTGCGGCTGGAGGCTACCACTGCCTTCTTCTTGCCGATCCTCTCCTGCTTCCTCAGATAATAACTGGATATCTTCGAATCGGGACAGTAATGGTAATGGGCTTTGACGCTAAACTGAATATGACTTCTTGAATTTCATCCATGCCAGCATCCTGATGTTGTGACATTGGTACTTCGCATGGACCTCGTTCTTTCGACCTATTTTGGAACGGCATCGTATCCGGTGGCCGAACCGGCCACTGGCCATGCTGTTGACCGTCTCGGAGTGATTGCGCTTGCCGTAGAATACGGCATAGGTCCGGGGCTTCATCCTGATGAAGAACACCATGCGCTGATATGCGTTCTTGGGGCTAGGTCGGAAGACCGCATTCTTCTTGATCCCGTGGAGCGGCCAGGCTCCGTGCTTCAGCACGGTCTCGGCGATGTCGTTGCTGTGATAGGCGGAGTCGGCCAGGCTCATGACCGGGATCGCGTTCGAAGGCAGACGATCCCATACCTTTCCGAACATCCGGCTGTCGTGGACGTTCGACTTGGTCAGCCGATAGCTCAGTATCAGGAACGAATCGGTCTCGATGGCCAGGTGCGTCTTCACCCAGTCCTGGCAGGCCTTGGCGGGGTGTGACCACTCGCGCCATGGCCGCTTCCGCCCGCTGAAACCGGAGGCGTCGGTGGAGATGGTCACATGTCTTGGCGGCAGCGATGACATGACGAAGTCATGGAAGCGCTGCCAGATGTGCGACCAACGGCGACTGCGATTGTGTTTGCTCAGCACTGTGTGATCTGGAACTTTCTCGATCTGGAAGAACTCGGTAAGAAGCGTCATAAGACCTTCCAGCTGGCGGAAGGTGATATCGAACAGCTGACGGACCAGAAAACAGACGAACAGGTCCCGTTCGGGCACAGGCGGACGGCCTGTGCCTTTGATCCGCTGGTAGAACGGGAACGCATCCGCGAGCTCGCGGATGGGCTGCATCGTCAGATGCAGGTCCTGGACCAGCCATTTCGAGTAGACCGCCCATGGCGTCGAGCCCAATCGGTCCTTGAGGTCCCAGGTGTCGAGCTGGGTTTGACCTGAAAATATGTATACTTCGGCTGAAATGTAGTTAGTGGTGGGAGGCAGTTCATCACCTTTTCTGGACAACTGGGTATATGAACTACCCCACCTATAATATTTACTATAATACTATATAATTACCGATATCTATTATACTGGTTAGAGTTTAGCGTCAAAGCCGTAATGGAACAGTGTCGCCTCGATCAGGACATGTTTGACCCGATCGTTCCCGTGCCTGGTCGGTCCTCCCCACGTTTTCTCTCCCGACTGGCAGGTCGTCGGAGAGACTCCGACGTAGGCTGCCAGGTTCTCCGCCGTCTTGAACCTGGATATGTCGCCGATCTCCGCCTTGACCACGGCGGCGGTGACCAGGCCGATGCCTGGCACCGTCCGCATGAGCTGGACGTCCTGGTCCTGGCCATACTTCTCTTCGATCATCTTCTCCACGTTCCGGATCTTTCGTCAATAACAGCTCAAGAAGATCGAGTTTCTCGTTGATGACAAAATCGTTCAGTGACCTGGCCCAGGTCTTGTACTTCTCGGTGAAGTTCGTCTTGAATTCCGAAGGAACCTTGAGGCCGCGCTGGTCCAGCGCGGCTATTATCTCCCTTTTTGCGTCTCCTTTCTTCCGTGCCAGCGATTCCCTGTGCCGGGTCAAGTCCCTCATTTCCCTTATTTCCAGCGAAGGAACGTAGATGCCCTTCAGACGATCGAAGCACAGGAGTTCAGCCAGCATGAAAGCGTCGTTCTTGTCGGTCTTGGCCATGGATTTCATCATTTCCTTCGCCTTGGTCGGATGCACGACCATGACATCGTGGCCCCGGGCCACGATGAGGTCGTAGATCCAGAAGTAGAAACCGGTGGCCTCCATGACCACCGCCAGCTTCTCATTCCCGGCTTCGATCATCCCAAACAAATGACCGATGTCGGAGACATCGGTCCTTACCAGTTTGATGAGAATAACTTTCCCTTTTTCGTCCAGAACGCAAGCCTGGGTTTCCTTTTTATGTATGTCCAATCCTATGTACTTCATCGGTTCTCCCGCCTTGGAATGTTTTGCAATATCCCATATTGGCGGGGAACCTCTTTAACACGCCATCAATAAGAGCCATTGCCTGAAGGAGTATGATTTATAACCTATCTCTCGTTACAAACGTTACGGGAAGATTTGAATGTCATCGGGAAAAGAGGTCCAATCAAAAGATAGTGGTGATGACAAGAGAGACCAGCACGGATCGTCAAACCTAAAACCGATGAAGACCAACCGCCGGGTCATGATCTGCTGCGTCACGTTCGAAACGGTGAAGGTGACCGGACCGATCGGGTACGTGGGCGCCGAAAGGGTCCACATACTTCATTGGGGCAAACCGGGCACGGTCTATGCCGATTTCTATGACGAAGTGGTCCGTGCCCTGAAGAAGATCGGGGTCAACCAGTTGGTCGATGTCAATATCGAGGTCTTCCGGTTCAACGCGATACTAGAGAAGCTCATCTCGATCATGACCAAGGAGCGTGACGAAGGTAACGACGTATACATCAACATCTCGGCTGGCACGATGGAGTTCGCCGCTGCCGCCACCATCGCCTCCATGATGGTCGAGGGAGTGAAGCCGTTCACCGTGCACGTCAAGGAATACACCATCGCCGGCGATGAGGCGATACGGCAGGCCTTCTTCATCGACGAAAAGCCGGTCGGCCAGGCGAAGGCGGTGTTCGATCCGGTGCAGCTGCCGACGTTTCCGATCGACATGCCACCGAGGGACCTTGTGGTGGGGCTGAGGATACTCCGGGAGCGAAAGGAGGCCAAGAAGAACACCAAGTACGGCGAGATGATCAAGGCGCTCATCGATGCTGGAGTTTGGGACTACAAACCGGAAAGGCCGAAAAAGGACCCGGAACAGGCAAAGAAGATGTTCTACTCCAGGCATTTCATCGATGGATGGATCAAGCTGGGATGGGTCAATGGAAAGGACGGCCGGGGTAAGCAGCTGGAGATCACCGAATCGGGGAAGAACGTGACCGAGGTGTTCTATCGGGAATGAACGTCCAACTAATATTTGACATTAAATCCAGTCAATTTAATAACAATTATAACAATTATAACGTTATTAAATCTAAAAGCATCATGTTTCATTTGCTATTTCACATGGAACGAAGAGATCCAAACGAGTTAGGAGGTTGGAAATGGCGATCATTGAGAATTCGAGCGGTTCAGAATAGACGACGCCTGCGCGGTTTATGAAGATCTATGATGCTCAGGCATATCATGTTCAGTGATCATACGATTCCTTCGAAACCAATATTATAGACAATGGAAATTGCATACCTGTAATCATAAACCGGTGACACGATGGACCAAGACAATGAATTCATCCTTCAATTGAAAGGCGAGGTCGAAAAGAGAAACAAGACGATCAAAGCCTACAAGACTCTGGTCGCTTTTGTTGAAAAACCGGCGATGGATAAGATAGAACAGGCCGGTAAGAGTTCAAGGGTCTTGGATTCGGCGATCGAACAGCATGGCGCGAACGATCCTGCGGTGGAAGCCCTCCGTAGCTTGGTGGAATCGGCAAGATCGGTCTCCGCAAAATTACAGGCCGAAACCAGAGATGAGTTCAGTAAGAAGATCCAAGAAGAGATGGGCAAGGTCAATCTGTCCTTGACCGGTCATTTTCCGATCCTGAAGGTTTCTTATTACGATCTGGAGATCGATTTCAGCAAGAATTCGGTGATAATATGGTGGGGCCCCCAGCAGGAAAAGGTCGCCCGATGTAGATGCGATGGGTTGGAGGTAACTCAGAAGGTCCTGGAGCATATGCAGGGTTTGCGCAAGAACGCTTTCGATCCGAAAGAGCACATTGGTAAACTCTTACAGGCGTACAGAGCGGTCGTGGCCAAGGAAGGAAAGAAAATGGGTGACCCGGTACCGATAGTCCAGGTACATCTGGAAACATTGATCTTGATGCAGGGTCGATCGTTCATCGAGGAGCCTTCAAGGCAATCGTTTTCCGACTATGGTCGCTGCCTATTCAGTTTTGACCTGTACAGAATGATGAATTCCGGTTGCATGAGGTTCAGGAATCTTGAAATGGGCGTGACCACGTCGACAATCGCAAAGACCAACAGGCGGGGCGATTTCATTTGGGTCCCTACGAACGAGACCGGCGAAGGTGCGACGCGTTCGGAGATCCTCTTTCGTGAGGCGGTCCAATGACCGATGACCCGTCTGAGGATAATCCTTCCCGAGAAATGAAACCCACAGAACTTAGCCAGGTCGTTGCCAGAAGAATAATCGAGACGCTGGGGAACTCCGGCACCCCTCCCGAATATGGATTTCAATACTTCACCGAAGGCATCGATCCTTACCTGGTCGTCATCGATCAGGAATATTTCCACAGTTTCATTGAGGTGGGGGGATCGGCGTTCAAGATGGTGGTGGGAATCTACGGGGGAGGCAAAACGCATTTCCTGTATTGCGTAAGGGAATTGGGTTGGAAGCGCGACTTCATTTCCTCATATATCGTTCTCAGCCCGGACCGAACGCCGTTCCACAAGCTCGAACTGGTCTACAACGAGATCGTGGCAAATCTGATCTATTCACAGAGCCCGGAGCAGCTGCTCTCCGGATATGACCGGGGGATACAGGCGGTTATCGAGAGATGGTACAAGGACAAGGTGGAAGAATTCAGCCAGGGTAAACAGGGTGAGGCCATTACCCAGGACCTGCTGGATTATGCGAACAGTATCGGTCCCTATGATAGCACAAGCTACAAGAACGCCCTGAAGCACGCGTTCATCTCCCTCGCCACGAAGAACGATGCCACCTTCGAACTGATGATCCAGTGGCTTAAGGGCGAGACCCCCAAAATGGCCGAGATGAAGAGATACGGGGTGTCCGAGAAGATCGACAAGGGGATGGCGTTCAAAGCCATACGCTCGGTGGTCCAATGGGTGAAGGAGATCGGGTATTCTGGTCTCATCGTCCTGCTCGATGAGGCGGAACAGAGCGGGAGCCTCACCTCAAAACAGAAGGGCCAGCTGTATCAGAACCTCCGGGAATTGATCGATGAGTGCGGCCATGCGAATTTCCAGGGGACGATGTGGTTCTATGCCGTACCAGATGTCAGCTTCCTGGAGGGGCGGACGTTAATCTACGAGGCCCTCAAACAGAGGCTTTCCACGGTCTTCGATCCGGAACTGAACCCCACCGGGGTCAAGATAATGCTGGAAGGGCCAGGAGTCGACCCTCGGCAGCCGAACGAAATCCTGGTGGCCATCGGCGAAAAGTTGGCGAAGATATACGAGGTCGGCTATGATGTCAAGTTGGATCCGCAGATTCTCGGACCCAGCTTGGCCGAGATCGCCGAGGCGGCGTATGCGAAGAAATTAGATACCGGGTACAAGAGGCTGTTCATACAAACCGCGATCCGGGCGTTCAACACCATCAAGAAGACCGGAAGACCGGTCAAGCCCACGGACGTTGGATTATGAAATTCGACAAGCTCCTGGGTTCGAAGAAGGATGAGGAATACGTTCACCACAAGACCTTGGGAGCAGGAATAGTGGAACAGAAGAAATCCATGGGCTTTCGCCTGCAGGTTCATTTTCCCGACGGCATCATAAGGAAATTGCGGTCCGACGAGGTTACATACATCACCAGAGAAGAGTACGACCGGTCCGTCACCGGAACGGCACCCGGGACGGCCGCCGGTAAAAGCTCTCCCGTTGTATCATCGAGACCCATGGCAGTTGGGAATAATGGCGTTGAAGGCAGTCCCTATGCAGAAACGAAGGAAGGACCTTCCACGGAAATGACCGTCCCGACAGATGCTAAAGGACTTCCTGGTGAACCGGCAACGAGCGCGATGATCGGCAAAGGGACCGGGGGCAAAGATAGATCAGAACGCAGGAAACAGGATCTGCTAGAAGCCCGCCCGGGACCTCATGTTCGGACCGGAACGATCGGAACGGCCGATAGCAGTAACGACCGTCCGGGCAAGAGCCGGTCCCTCCCCAATGTCACCGAACGGGACTATCACCGATCGAGAAAAGAATTTCAGGCCAGGCAGGTAATAGAATCATTAAGGTTGGGGATACCGCCGCAGGGGGTATCGGAGGACTTCTTTGAGATATTCACGGTCGGAAGGGGGGATGAGATACGACGGGTCGCGGAATTCCTGGAGGATGGCAGTGAAGGCAGCATCGTCGTTACCGGCGAATACGGGTCGGGCAAGACCCACATGATGGAGATCACAGCATCGATCGCCCTCAGGGAGGGGTGGGCCGTTTCCATGGTCGAACTGGACACCACCGAGGCGCCATTGAGCAAACCGAAGAGCGTCTACGAGAAGATCGCAGGATCACTGCGTTTCATGAAGGATGGCCGGGTCCAGGATTTTCGCAACATGCTCGTCGATGCGGCATTCAGCGAGCGATACGAGCGCATCATAGACCACGAGTATCTTGGCAAGATCGTACAATTGATCAGGGACCAGGAGATCACCGAATCCCATTATGTCTGGATCCAAGGTTCTGGAAATCGAAAATACCCGTTCTTCGATGTTTACAAGAAGAACGATGTCGACATGGACTTCGCGCTGAAACATCCCCAGGTTGAGGTGATTCGGAGTTGTGGTAACATAATGGTGAAAGGCAATACCGATGAGATCGCGGACAAGCTGCGGAAGCGAGGGTTCCTGGAGGTCGGATCAAAGACGGATGGGTCGAGATGGATCCTGTTCGATCAGGATATCGAAAGAGACTATGAGGACCGGACTTTTCCCCCGATGCACCATGAGATGACCTCGGCCAGCATTTACTGCAACATCCTGAACGGCATCGGATATATGGCGACCGAGATCATTGGCCTCAAAGGTCTCCTGATCCTTTTCGATGAGGCTGAGTCCGTCGATCGGGGATACTATACGAAGCACGCGGCTGACATGGGCATCAACTTCATCCGCGGCCTCAGTTCGGTATGCTCGAACGACCCCGACCTGTTCAAGGAAAGCAATGATATGCATAAAAATGTAAGTCAGGAAGGGATCGGCAAAAGGACCGGACTTAGGTACAGTCGTCAAAAACCGCTTGGGTTCGTTTACGCGGTCCCTTCCTGCGTCAAGACCGTCTACTGTTTCACTCCGGTAGAGAACATACTGAGCATGGACCCGTTCAGCAGGATGGGGCGGATCGATCTTACCCCCATTGGCAGCAGTCATACAAAAGAGATATTCGAAAATCTGAGCCAATACTATGCCCTTGCCTACGATTTCGATACGAATGGCCGCGTCTCTGGTGATGAACAGATCGTCAGCGGAGCGTTCAAAGGCGGTCTGCGCATGGGGATCAAAGGCACCGTCGAGATCTTCGACAGGGTGAGGTTGAAGAACGATGACCCAAGCACCGCATGATCTGTCATCGGTAATGCGCGGGAACCGGTTGCCCAGGACCTGGGGGGTTTTCTATGGCAGATACGGCAAGATGCTCCCGGTGCAGGAGATGACTCTGCCGGTCATCATGGCACACGAGAACGCCATGGTCATCGCGCCCACAGCGATGGGGAAGACCGAGGCAGTGATGGCCCCTTTGACGGAATTGATGTTGGATGAGAAATGGACCGGTCTTTCAGTGGTCTACATCGCTCCGACCCGGGCGCTGGTCAACGATGTTCGTTTTCGTCTCAAGGACCAGCTTGAACAGGTTGGAGTGGTTTTGGAGATCAAGACCGGGGACAATCCGAGTCTGGACTACGATAAGCTTCCCGATGTATTGGTGACCACCCCAGAGTCATTGGACTCCATCCTCTGCCGTCACCCGGAAGCGCTGAGGGGTTTAAGATCGCTCATACTTGATGAGATACACCTGATCGACAACACCTACCGGGGGGATCAATTAAGGCTGTTGATAAGGCGATTGAAAGCAGTGAGCGAGATCAGCTTTTCCACATATTGTCTTTCGGCCACGGTGGCGGATCCCGTTGAGGTCGGTCTCAGGTATTTGCCGCCGGACTTCAAGGTCGTCCAGGTGGCTGGAGGTCGGGAGATCAACTGTACCTTTGTCGGTTCTATGGATGGTGCGTTTGCCAAGATCGATTCCGAACGTTTGAAGAAGGCGCTCATTTTCTGTAATTCCCGGAAAAGGACCGAGTTCGTTGGGTCACTATGCAAGGACCGGTGGGACCCGAACAGCGTCGTGGTGCATCATGGAAGCCTTTCAAAGCAGGCCCGCGAGGAAGGTGAGGGGTTCATGAAGGGATCGCCCCGTTGCATCTGCGTGGCGACCATGACCCTGGAGATCGGGATCGATGTCGGGGACGTAGACGTGGTCCTACTAGCCGATATCCCTCACAGTGTTTCCACCATGCTCCAGAGGATCGGTCGGTCCAATCGGAGGGGGAGCGTCAACCGGGTCATCGCCGTTTACCAGACCGACGATGAACTGGACACCCTGAAGGAGATGATGGAAAGGGCCAAAGTGGGGCTTTTAGAACCGAGGAAGTATCATGCCGACGAATCGGTGGCCATACAACAGATATTCTCTTTGCTATACTCGAGACCGTCGGGGATGTCAATAGATGATCTCAGTTCCCTGATGGATGGTTTCATCTCTTATTCGGATCTTGATAGTATTATTCAATCGCTGCGTGACCTAGAGCTGATCGAGATCAGGAATGGGCGGATCCATGCGAGCACGTCTTTAATGGATTCGGGAGAGCGCGGCAGGGTCCATTCGAACATACCCGATTCATACTCGGTACGGGTGGTGGAAGAGAAGGGCAACACTCCGATCGGCGAGATCTACCTCCCGGTGGATGAGGTCTTCACGCTTGGCGGCCGAACCTGGAAGATGTCAAGGCTGGAGAACGGTAAGCTCTACGTCAGAGCGTGCAATCTGAAGGCCGGTAATGTCCGATTTCGACCCTTGGTCAGTTACGGGGCGTTCTTTAGGTATCTGCCAGATGAAATGAGATCAAGAATGAAGGATAGGGCAAAGACCTTCCAATCTTAGTGGAACGCGGTCCATCCTGTTCTCTACCTCGACATTGGAAACACCATACAATTGAATCGATGGACCTCCTAACTTCATAACTCTAAAATTATTGGATAATGAGCCTGCCTCAGTAATCATAATTATAGTGCTGAACCAAACATTTCGCACTATTGATTCTTTAACAAGAAGTGTCTGGCTCGTACAATCGATTAACAATGATTCTAAGGTTCCGAACAATAATTAAGCTAATCTTCGATTTATGGGGCAGGCTCTAATGTTGCATTAATATTGGAGAATTGGACCATGGGCTATTGTATTCGGTTGACAAAATATCAGCCAGATCGAAAGTTCACTCCCCCACGGAACAAATCACTCTTATTATTACAAGGCTTTTGCAGATTTCATCCAAACGCTTTGGGCTTGAACATTTTCAATGCCACATGTCGTTTCAGTGCGTCGCACATGGAGCCGACCGCGTCGGCTCCTTTGAAGATGTTCTGGAAGCTGCGTGTGCGGGCAATGCCTCTATGTTAAAATGGGCCTACTCGACATCTATTATTCTTTTTCTCACCTCTTGATACTTTCGCATTTTTATTCCCAATTCAGGGGCTACGGGCGGACACACCTCTATCCGCGGTTCTCCCGCACTATGGCCGCTCCGTCCATTGTCTTGGATATGCCCCAATCCTTTTAACGCGGTCAGGCCGCAGGCATTGCTCCGGGGTTGAATCCATGACTGTGATAAGGCTCGTTGTTCTGGAGCATCCAGAATAGGATGTGTAGCAGCTTGTTAGCTGCTGCCGTGGTAGCCTTCTGTTTTCCTCTTTTCTTCTCGATCCTGGAGTGGAATTTCGATAGCTGGCTGTTTGGATCGTATCGTGTATGAACGTGAACGGACTCGATCAGGATCCATCTCAGATGCTTCGAACCCTCCTTGCTTATTGCTCCGTAGTGGCAGGTCGACGCCGACTGGCTGACCGTCGGGGTCAGCCCGGCGTAGGAGCTGAGATGCTCCGGGTCCGGGAAACGGTGGATGTCGGCGATCTCGGCCCAGATCAATAGTGCTCCGTAATATCCAATGCCGGGGAATGACGATATGAGCTGAGCCTCAGGTCTTTTCTGATACTCGACATACAATCGCTTGTTCATCGACTCGATCTGATCCTGGATCGCCTGGATGCAGTCCAGGTTGATGTTGATCGTAACTATGTTCAGAGATCTCATCCATTCGATCGATTTATTTGTGAAAGGAGACTTCAGGTGATCCGGTCTCCGGACCCCTCTCCTGGTCAGTTCGGCATGGACTTTGTTCTTGAAGCTGGTCTGGCGCTGGACCAGGAAGGTCCGCTGCCGGACCAGCTGGCGCAGGTCCCGGATGTCCTTGCTCGGGATGTACGAGCAAGGCACAAGATCCGCCCGTAAAAGATGAGCTAGTGTCCGGGCGTCGACCTTGTCCGTCTTTATCTTCGCCTCGGCGATGGCTCGAACTTTCAGAGGATGTGCCAGTACCGCCTGGAACCCTCTCCGTTCGATGCCTTCGTAGATGAACTCCCAGATCCCGGTCGATTCGAGGACGAACCTCGCGTCCTCGAATTGATCCAGGAACTCATCCAGGGCGCTGTTCGTGGAAAGGAACTTCTCGTTAGAGAGTTCCTTTCCAGTCTCATCCATTATACTTGCCTGACAAAATTCTTTATGTACGTCCAGTCCTACGTATAGCATGGTCTTCTCGCCTCGTGTTTGTTACCACTGACATATTGGCGAGAGGCCACATTTTAAACATACCATCCT
>CAVQBH010000009.1:0-851184 GCA_963710685.1 uncultured Methanomassiliicoccales archaeon
ATTAGGGTGAACGAAACAGAATGCAGCGGATGCGGAATATGCTATGGTGATGAGTGCCCAGAGCTATTCGCAGAAGGCGATGGTGGCATAAGCGAGATCCTGCCGACGTTCCAGAAAGGCAGCAGATATGTGGGCGATATCCCGGCGGACAAGAAGGATAAGGCCAAGTCGGCGGCTATGGCCTGCCCGAACAATGCGATATTCGTGGAGTGATCGTTCCCCCTCCTCGGAAAATTCGAATGTCCTTCGAACAAAACCCTTCCGATATTATTATTAATGGATATTGATTCTTTAGATACGTCAATGATGATATGGCCTTGATGCCGGCATTCCTTGGCGCAAAATCATATCGCGCTTGACCGCCCCGTTTAGAAATGATTTTAGCTGGCGGGTAGGAATTAGCTCCGAATGGATTTCTTGCAGTCGATAATCTCTTTCTTAAATTACCTAGAGGACCTACTGGACATCACCGCCTCCAACCTATTTATTACGGCATCACCTTCTTCGTGTATACGGCCCTGCAACCGCCTTTCTCCCCCTTCCGATCGAGCTGGGCCTCCCGATCAGTCCCGATTCCTCGTTTCTCGTCCTCGCCTTGGTCCTGGGCCTGGGCCGGGCGGTAGGGAGGGTCATGGTCTTCTTATGCCGGCAGAAGGATGGGCAGTCAAACCCATGCCTGGTTCTACAAATGGGAGTGGTCCCTCCAGGAGATGGATTGGTTCCAGCGGACGGTATTGAGGCTGGGATATGTCGGACTGTACGTGTGATGCCCATTCGATTCATGCTGGACATCATACCGCTTTACGCATTTCTCCCTATCCGACAATGAGATGGACCTGAAGATCGAGTGGTTCGCACTGACCAACTTCTTGGCCCGGTTCACCCGCGCCTTCTTCTTCATGGCCCTGCTCGATCTTTTCGGTGTCGGAACTTTCCATTCGTTGCTCTGATGAACGATCAAGATGACTGTCTCATATTTGAGCAGGTTCCGCCATCACCTTCCGAATGCAGTCGGTCATGCTGGTGGCACTGGTCATCTTTCTTTTGACCTACGTCATGATCTCGGTAAGGCGCTTCGGCAAACTGAAGCTGGAAAGGCCGGTGGTGGCCTTGTTCGGAGCGGCCTTGATGGTCATCACCGGGGTCATCGCCGCGGACCAGGCCTTCGCCTCCATCCAGCTTGACATCCTTGGGCTGCTGCTCGGCATGATGATCATCGTGGTTTCGCTGGAGTTCTGCGGCTTCTTCACCTGGGTCTCCGTCAAGATGATCCGGACATCCAAGAACCAGTTCCAGTTCCTTATGCTGGTGATGTTCGTCACGGCGGTGCTTTCGGCCCTGATACTGAACGATACGGTGGTCCTGCTGTTCACCCCCATCGTCATCAAGGCGTGCCGCCTTATCAAGGCCAACCCCATCCCTTTCCTGGTGGCCGAGGCCATCGCGGCCAACATCGGCAGCGTGGCCACTCCGGTGGGAAATCCTCAGAACGCCTTCATTGCCACCCAGTCCCACATCACCTTCGCCGAGTTCACCACCAAGCTGCTCCCGGTGACCCTGGCCTGCCTTGCCGTCGCAATGGTCATGGTCTGGCTGGTGTTCAGGAAGCACCTAATGGAGGGCTGTGAAAGGAATGGCCGCCATTGGCTCTGCGAGAAGAGCAAACCGATCGACGCGGAGACTGCGATCAGGGAGATCTCCGCGCAGCCAGTGCACCGATCGTTCTATCTGGTGTTGGGGGCGCTGGTGCTGGTGTTTGTGGGATTCGTTCTCTCTCCCTCCATCAATCTGCCGCTGGCCATGGTGGCGTTCATCGGCGGGGCTTTCGTCCTCATGTTCCTGCCGTTCTTCAACCGTTCCGTGCAGCCGGCGGAAGTTCTGCGCAGGGTTGACTGGACCCTTCTACTGTTCTTTGTCGGACTCTTCGTCGTGCTCAAAGGGGTGGAAACCTCCGGCCTGCTGGCAGAGATGATGAACACATTCCAGGCCAGCAGCGGTTCCGGACTCACCAGCATCCCCGGCCTGACCGGTTTCTCCGCGGTGCTGTCGAACCTCATCAGCAATGTGCCGGCGGTGATGCTTCTTTCCCCTTTCGTGGCCAGCGTAGGCAGCCACAATCTTTGGTTGACGCTGGTGACCAGTTCGACATTGGCCGGGAATGCCACCATTCTCGGAGCGGCAGCCAATGTAATCGTGGTCGAGACCGGCAACAGGATGGGAGTGGAGATCTCCCTGTGGCAGTTCATGAAGGCCGGGCTTCCCATCACGATCATAACCCTGCTCTTGTCAGTGGTCATGCTGGGAATGCTCTGATCACTGCCACCGGCGCTGATCGTTATCCTTTCTGGAAACCATGACAACTGACCTTCTTCAGCGAAAAGGCCGAACTCGATCCATCCGCAGAACAACCGATCGTAACTGGTCTCCATCCCATTCTTGACTTCCATCGAGCATTTGAACCTCGAGAAAGCAGGAGGACGTATCACAGGTTCGGACCGTAATCGGACCGTTCCAGGCCTGTGAACAAGAGCTTGTCACATCCCAATCCATCCGGGACGATATTCCCTCTAGGCATGATACCTTAAATAGCGAGGAAGTGGTTTTGCTACCCATGGAACTGGGAGTATGGTTCGGAATCGGGTTCATAGTACTTGGCACGCTCATGTTGCTCTTCGAGTTGCATGCTCCTGGTACATTCCTGATCGTACCCGCAACAGTGCTCATGGTGCTGGGCATTATCGGCATACTGTTACCGGATGCATTGTTCACCTGGTGGGCTCCGATCGCGGCAGTGGTCGTGCTCGTGCCGACCACGTTCTTGACCATCAAGATGTATCAGAAGCTCTCGCCACCGGGACCCCCGGTCACCACCGTGGCTACCTCTTTGGTAGGCATGAAGGGAATAGTCACCGTGGACGTATATCCACATACCCTCAGGGGGAAGGTGGAGATCGGGCACGACAGCTGGTCGGCGACGTCTGAGTCGATGATACCCAAAGGAAAGGGAGTGGTGGTCGTCAGCAGTGAGGGAGTGCACGTCGTGGTCAAGGAGATATGCGACGGCTCAGCGCAGGCAGACGCAAAATGCCAGTGATAGCAGATTTGATCTAAAGGGAGAGGAAAAAATGGCGGACGTTACGTTGGAGATAATCATCGGATTACTGATATTAGCGATCGTGGCAGCGATCGTCATAGTGACGAGCGGTGTCAAGATCGTTCAGCCTTACCAGCAGGCAGTTTACATGCGGCTGGGAAGTTACGTTAGAATACTGGACCAGGGGATGAACTTCGTTACCCCGTTGATAAACACGGTGGTGAAGATCGACCTTAGGACCCAAGTTCTGGACGTCCCAAGGCAGGAGGTCATCACCAAGGACAATTCCCCGGTCAACGTGGATGCGGTCATCTACGTCAAGGTCATAGATCCGAAGAAAGCCTTCTTCGAGGTCACGGACCACCGGGCAGCGACCATCTACCTGGCTCAGACCACCCTGAGAAGTGTCATCGGAGACATGGAGCTGGATGAGATCCTTTCCAACCGGGAAAAGATCAACCTGCACCTCAGGGACAAGTTGGACGAGGCGACCGACAAGTGGGGCGTGAAGGTCGAGGCGGTCGAGATAAGGGAAGTCGACCCCGCCCCGAAGGTCAAGCAGGCGATGGAGGAGCAGACCTCGGCGGAGAGATTGAGACGTGCCGCGATCCTGAAGGCGGACGGACAAAAGACCGCCGCGATCCTAAGCGCAGAAGGCGAAAAGAGGGCCAGGATCCTGCAGGCAGAAGGTCTCCGGCAGGCCAAGGTCCTTGAGGCGGAAGGAGAACGTCTGGCCATCATCCTGAACGCCCAAGGGGAGGGTCAGAAGCTCAGGATCCTCAGCGTCGGTGCGGCCTCGTTGGACTCGAAGGCGCTCACCGTGCTCTCGTTGGACACGATGAAGTCCATCGGGAACGGTCAGGCGACCAAGATCGATCCTGCCGTTCGAGGTCTCCAAGCTCATGGAGACGGTCTCCGATTACCTCGGTGGAGGGTCGAAGACCCCGGAGCGGTCCATCTCCAACCGTGAGGAGATCGAGAAGGCGGTCGGAAAGGTCGATGACATCCTTGGACCGATACCCACCCAGGACGAGCTGAGGGCGGACTTCAAGAACATCGAGGATGCGGTCCAGAAGGACCGGCTGGAAGCGGCCGAATCGATCAAGGAGATGGAAAAGAAGAAACGGGCGGCAATGATCGCGCCCGATGGTTCCGCCTGATCCAAACCCCTTACCCAATCTTTCTTTTTCCCCCGTTCAGACCGGCCAGTATGTTTCTGTAAGTCAAAATTTCGGGCCGTGGATTGCTTCCAATAGACCCTTTTTTATATCACGAGAATCATAGCAATTATCGTTCTGCTCGACCAGCGTCGTGCGGTTCAAAACAAGGAACGGGTAATCGTAATGTATGGTGGAAAACCAAGAAGCGGCGGCGGTGGAAGCTATGGGGGACGACCAAGACAGGAAGGACCCCGCGAGATGACGAAGGTCAAATGCTCTGACTGTGGAGCGGAGACCGAAGTTCCTTTCAAGCCGACCGAAGGCAGGCCGGTATATTGCAGGGACTGTTATCAAAAGCACAAGCCAGCCAGAAACGACAGGTTCTGAACCTGTCAATTCCTTCTTTTTTGTTCTCTTCTAGTGTATCGACTGATTTACGGGTATCGCATACGTTCTAGTGCATCAGAATTTTAGAGAAGTGGACGGTGCGCGATTTGAACGCGCGGCCTCCTGCTTGCAAAGCAGGCGATCTTCCAGTCTGATCTAACCGCCCGATTAAGGGGTCGTAAACGTCCTGGCGAATATATAGGTTTCTGAGCTCCAGTCCGAAGTTGATGTCTCCCTCCATCCGGAACGGCTTTCCCCTCGGGACCGGGGAGAAGGAATTGGTGCGGTCACTTGCAGATAGCACCTTCGCTCGCTCCGCGGACCAACTTCCGGTATTTCGCCAGCATACCGTCCGGATGACGGTCGACGACCTCCACCCGCTCCAGGCGTTTCCCGATCTCATGATCGCTCACTCCAAGGAGCTCCAGCCTCCTGGCCGGTATATCGATCAGGATCCGGTCGCCGTCCATGACCGCGGCTATCGGCCCTTTGTCATATGCCTCCGGGCAGACATGGCCGATGCACGGACCCCTCGTTGCACCGGAGAAGCGGCCATCCGTGATCAGGGCCACCGAGTCCGACAGCCCCATGCCGGCGATCATGCTGGTCGGTCCGAGCATCTCGGGCATTCCCGGTCCGCCCTTCGGTCCTTCGTAACGTATGACGACGACGTCTCCGGGAACGATCTTCCTTTCCGAAATGGCCCTGCTCACCTCTTCCTCGGAATTGAAGCAGCGCGCCGTTCCCTCGAAGCGCATCATCTTGGCGCTGACCGCCGCCTGCTTGACCACCGAGCCCTCCGGCGCCAGATTGCCGAACAGTATGGCGATGCCGCCCTGCTTGTGGTAAGGGCGGTCCATGGGCCTGATGCACTCCTCATCGATGACCCTGGCCTCATCGGCGATCTCGTGGACCGTTTTGCCCGAGACGGTGTCCTCGTTGTAGAGGTGGCCCTTGATGCGCTTCATTATCGCAGGCACTCCACCGGCCCGGTCGAAATCGCTCATGACATATTGCCCGCTGGGCCTGATGCTGGTCAGGTGGGGGATCTCCCTGGAGAACTCGTCGAAGGTCTTCAGGCTGATCTTGATGCCGAAATCCGACGCGATCGCCGGGATGTGCAAAGCGGTGTTGGTCGAACCTCCGATGGCCATGTCGACCCGGATGGCGTTCTTGAACGAGTCCTCGGTCACGATGGAACGGGGTGTCCTGTTCTGCCGCGCCAGCTCGACGATCCTCCGACCGGACTCGCGGGCTATCTCCCTCTTCTTCCGGCTGTCGGCCATCGCTGTCCCGCATCCCACCAGCGACAGACCTAGCGCCTCCGTCAGGCAGGCCATGGTGTTCGCCGTGAACAGACCGGCACAACTCCCAGCACCGGGGCAGGCGCAACCTTCCACATGCCTTACATGTGCCTCGTCGGATTTGCCGGCCTTGTACTCCCCCAGGGCCTCGAACACGCTCTGGAGGTCCAGGCGCTCCTCCCCAGAGCCGCCATGTTCCATCGGCCCGCCGGTGACGATGATCGTGGGAAGATCGCATCGCCCGGAAGCCATCAGCATGCCGGGGGTGATCTTGTCGCAGTTGGTGACGCCCACCCATCCATCAAAGCAATGCGCTTTGACCATCAGCTCGACACAATCGGAGACCGTCTCCCGGGAGGCCAGCGAGTATCGCATGCCTGCATGGCCCATGGCGATCCCGTCGCAAATCCCGGGAACACCAAAGGTGAATGGAACGCCCCCGGCCTCGATTATTCCTTGTCTTACCTCTTCCACCAACGAGTTGAGGTGAATGTGACCGGGAATGATGTCGTTTTGGGAGTTCGCAATGCCGATGAACGGTTTCGAGAAGTCTGCGTCGGTCAATCCAACCGCTCTGAGGAGGCTACGGCTCGGTGCCTTCTCGATACCTTTAGTGATGATATCGCTGCGCATGCAATCGCCGCCAGAGAATGAAGGAAGGAGTAGATAATCTGTTCATTGCCGGGCGGACACCGGTCACACCAACTTGATTTCCTTTTCCTTGAGCTTGACCAGAAGGGCGCCCAGGAAATCGGAGACTATGTCATCCCGGCGATTGACCTCCCGTATCCAGATCCTTATGCTCAGCACTATCTTACCATCCACCGAATCGGCCACTAGAACGCGCGGGTGGAACATGTCGAAAGATATCCTGTTCTCGAACAGGGAACGAAGATGTCTCAGATGCATGACCCGTTCCACCTCCTGCTTCTCCACGGTGGGAACGTTCGGTAGTATGAAAGGTTCCTTGTCAGCGACCTCCAGGATGATGACCTTGAGCTGGTCCAGGTCGGCGTCCATGGCCACCGCCAACCTGATCGGCACCTCGAAAAATCCGGCCTTGGTGTAGTTGATGACCTTGCTGCTCACGATCACGGAGTTTGGCACGACCACGAGCTTGCCCTGTGGGTCCAGCAGTATGGTCTTCGTCAGCGTGATGTCCTTCACCCGGGCAGGTTTGGTGTCCGGTGTGCCACCGATGTCCACCCAGTCCTCCAGCTGGATCTGGCGTTCCATGCCCATGAGGATCCCGGCCATCAGGTTCTGGAGGATCTGCTGGGAAGCGAGGGCGATGACGATGCCGACCAGACCTATCGTTGCCGCTATGGTGGTGAAGTCTATCTGCAGGATGTTGGTCATGCCGATCGATAGTCCGACCGCTATCATGACATACTGGATCGCGCGACCGTACCTCTTCGACCAACGCTTGCCGATCCTGGTATCGAAGGTGCGCCGGAACACCGCATAGGCCAACCGGCCAAGGGCCAGTGTCACCAGGAGCGATAGGATGAAAAAGAACAAGGACTCGATATTGATGCCGAACAATTCTGGTCCCTGGACTACCATGAAGGTCGGGATGCGCTCTCATGGTAATTAGGTTGCTGGTTCCAATAGAATGATTAAAAGGGATTTGAAATATGATAACTGGAATTGGTTTGAGGCGTTTAGGACCGGAGGACGATCTCGATGTTAACACCATCGGGCACTTGAATCCTCATCAGTTGCCTCAGGGCGCGCTCATCTGCGTCTAGGTCGATCAGTCTCTTGTGGATACGCATCTCCCACCTGTCCCATGTCTCCGAGCCCTCTCCGTCCGGGCTCTTCCGGCAAGGGACCTGGAGCCTCTTCGTAGGCAGGGGGATAGGTCCGCGTATAGCGACGCCGGTCCTTTGGGAGATCTGCTTTATCTGTCCACAGACAGAATCGACCTTCTTTGGGTCCGTGCCACTCAGTGAAATCCTTGCGCGCTGTGCCATGTGATCATCTCAAAATATAAGAGGAAAGGGAAGGGGTTTACATCTCCTTCTTTTCGACTTCGATGCACATACCGGCGGCGACGGTGGCGCCCATGTCACGGATGGCAAACCTGCCGAGCTGTGGGAAGTCCTTTGCCCTCTCCACAACCATTGGCTTGGTCGGCTCTACCTTGACGATGGCGACATCGCCGGTCTTCAGGAAGGTGGGGTTCTCCTCCTTCACAGCGCCGGTCTTCGGGTCGAGCTTCTTCTGGAGCTCGATGAAGGAACATGCAACCTGGGCAGTGTGGCAGTGGAACACCGGGGTGTATCCGACTGGGATTGCCGTGGGGTGGTTCAGCACGACGATCTGGGCGATGAAGGTCTTGGCGACGGTCGGCGGGTTGTCGACTGGGCCTGCCACATCACCTCTCTTGATGTCGTTCTTGGCAATGCCCCTGACGTTGAATCCGACGTTGTCGCCGGGGAGCGCCTGGGTCAGCTGCTCGTGGTGCATCTCGATGCTCTTGACTTCGCCTACCTTGTTGGACGGCATGAAGATGATCTTCATGTCCGGTCTCAACGTTCCGGTCTCGACCCGTCCGACCGGGACGGTTCCGATGCCGGTGATGGTGTAGACGTCCTGGATCGGCAGCCTGAGGGCGAGGTTCGCCTGGGTGGCCGGGACCTTCAGCTTGTTGAGGGTCTCGATCAGGGTGTCTCCCTTGTACCACGGCATTTCCGCGGTGCCCTTTTTCAGGATGTTGACGCCGGTGTAGGCGCTGATCGGGATGAATGGTACCTCTTCCAGCTTGTAGCCGATGTTCTTCAACAGGGCCGAAACTGCATCCTTGCAGGTGTTGAACGTCTTCTCGTCGTAGGCGGGCTTGGTGGCGTCCATCTTGTTAATGGCGATCATGACCTGCTTGACACCGAGAACCTTTGCCAAGAAGATGTGCTCCTTGGTCTGGGCCTGCGGTCCGTCGGAGGCGGACACGACCACGCATGCGGCGTCCGCCTGGGACGTACCGGTGATCATGTTCTTGACGAAGTCCCGGTGACCCGGGGCGTCGATGACGGTGAAGTAATACTTGTCAGTCATGAACTTCTTGTGGGATACGTCGATGGTGACACCGCGCTCCCTTTCCTCCTTCAGGTTGTCCATGACCCATGCGAACTCAAAGGTTGCCTTTCCCTTCTCTTCCGCGAGTTTCTTGTACTTTTCGATGACGAACTTGTCTATCGCGCCGGTCTCGAGCAACACCCGACCGACTGTGGTGGACTTTCCGTGATCGACATGACCTATGAACACAATGTTCATGTGCGGCTTTTCTGATGCCATTTTTCATCCTCCTTTTTATTTTCTATATCCTGGTAATATGCTTGATTTTTCTCGATACCGTTCTTGATATATAACGGTTTTTCATCATCAGCCAGAGTAATAGGCGGCGTCGTAAGGCTCTGGGTTAAGGCCCTTCCTCTTGCGTATATCGCCTACAACTTTCGGCTGTAGTTCCTTCGGGACGATCACGAAGCCGGCGTTCTCCGTCGACCACAGAGCACGGCCCTGGGTCGCACCACGGATGGCGCTGGCGAACCCGAACATCTCGGCGACCGGCGCCCTTGCGACGATGACCGCGTTGATCCCTTCCTGGTTGATCTCCTCGATCGTGGACCGCCTTGATTGGAGCTCACGTATCGCGTCTCCCATCAGGTCCTGCGGGACGTTGATGTAGATCTTGGTTATGGGTTCCAGAAGGACCCGTTCCCCCTGGCACATGGCGCCGTATATGGCAGACCTTGTGGCGGGGATGACCTGGCCCGGCCCCCTGTGGATCGAGTCCTCGTGCAGCTTGGCATCGACGAGCAGCATCTTGACGCCGGCGCACTTCTCTTGAGCGAGAGGTCCGACGTTCATTGCCTCATCGAAGGCCTGCTTGCACAATTCCATCGTCTCGTGCAGGTTCTGGATACCTTTGGTCATGTCGATCAGGACGTTGTTGTCCTTGAAGGCCACGATCCCCTTGGCCTGGTCCTTGTCCATTCCCAGGTCGCTGAGCTGTTTGGCCAGCGCCTTGGGGTCCTTGATCTTGCCGTCGACCTTGACCTCGCCGGCCTTTATGGCGGCGACGATGGTGTCCTCCAGCGGTAGGACTTCCATGAAGAACCGGTTGTGCTTGTTCGGGGACTTTCCTTCGAACGGGCCTCCGTGTCCTTTCACGCACTCACGGTAAACGACGATGGGCGCAGATGCCTTGATCTCCACCTTATGGTCGTTGACTATCCTGTACTGGGTGATGTCCAGGTGCAGCTCTCCCATGCCGGACAGTAGGTTCTCCCCGGTCTCCTGGTTTATCTGGACTTGGATGGACGGGTCTGCCTTGGCGACCGTCCTCAGTACTTCGACCAGCTTCGGCAGGTCCTTCATGTGCTTGGCCTCTATGGCCACGGTGACCACGGGTTCGGAATAGTGGGTGATCTTCTCGAAGGCTTCCATGTCCTTGGCGGTCGAAACGGTCGATCCCGCAAAAGCGTCCTTCAATCCGGCCAGCGCCACGATGTTGCCCGCGTCCACCTCGTCGACCGGGATGCGGTCCGCGCCGACGCTCAATGAGACGGTCTGGCAGCGGTTCATGCCCATGCCGACGATGTTGAGCTCCATTCCGCGGGTGACCTTACCGGAGAACAGACGGCCGATGGCCACCTCTCCCGCGTGGGGGTCCATGATGATCTTGGTGCACATGAAAGTGACCGGACCGCTGGAATCGCAGTTCATCATTGCCTTGCCGACCTCGGTCCCCAGGTCGCCCTTCCAGATGACCGGGATACGGACCTTCTGGGCGTCCTGCGGGTTAGGCACGTGGGTGATGACCATGTCGAGCAGCACCTCGTGTACCGGGGACCTCTTGGCGAGGGTCTTCTGGTCTCCGTTCTTGCAGTACTCGTAGACGTCCTTGAACGATATGTTGGACTTCTTCATGTACGGCGCGGAGATGGCCCAGTTGTTGTAGGCGGAACCGAACGCGACGGACCCGTCCTCGACCTTGACCTGCCATGACTTGCGCAGGTCCTCGGGCAGCTGGGTCAGTATCCTCTTGTTGACCTCGGCGATGATCTTGACAAAGCGTTCCTGCATCTGCTGCTGGGTTACCTTGAGCTCGTTTACCAGGCGGTCGACCTTGTTGATGAACAGGACCGGCCTGACGCGCTCCTTGAGCGCCTGCCTGATGACGGTCTCGGTCTGAGGCATGATGCCTTCAACCGCGCAGACCAGGATGATGCAACCGTCCAGAGCCCTCATGGCCCTGGTGACGTCCCCGCCGAAGTCGACGTGACCCGGCGTGTCGATGAGGTTGATCAGGTATTCATGACCGCCGTAGGTGTGAACCATGGAGGCGTTCGCGGCGTTGATGGTGATACCGCGGGCCTGCTCCTGCTCGTCGAAATCGAGCATCAGCTGCTTGCCCGCCAGGTTCTCCGACATCATGCCGGCACCGGCGATAAGGTTGTCACTGAGCGTAGTCTTGCCGTGGTCGATGTGCGCCGCCGTTCCGATGTTACGGATGTACTTCGGCGTACGCATGATGGCCTGGGCTTTTGCGATGTTATCCTCTTTGCGTCCCATGATCCCACCTTTTTGATTCAGCGTGCCGACTGTGCGACCCTTTCAACTTCTTCCTTCTTGGCGACGGAGAAGCTGTTCATGTCGTTCTTGGAGGCGAGTATGAGCTCGTCGGCCAAACACAGTTCGATGGGCTTTGTAGTCTTGAACGATGCCTGTATCGCTCCCTTGGAGATGTTCCTGAGGGCAATATCCAGGCGCCTTGAAGGGGCTATATCGACGGCCTTCGGCACGGATATTCCACCGAACTGAAGCCGGGTGATCTCTTCCCTTGGCGCGGCGTTCTCCAGTGCCTCGACGAGTACCTGGACCGGGTTCTTCTTGGTCCGCTCGGCGATGACATCGAAGGCGTCCTTCGTCACACGGTAGGCCTTCATCTTCTTGCCGGTGTAGACCTCGGTCCTCATCATGTTGTTGAGCAGGCGCTCCACGATGTTGACCTTGGACTTACCGAACCAGCGGTTCGCATGCCTTGCGTCGCTGTGCGGCAATGAGATCGGGCTGAGATTGATATACTTGGCCAGTCCGCCGTCCTTTACGACGACGTCGGCCATTCCGAACTTTCCGAACAACAGGATGTTGTTGAATTGAAGGGTAGTCTCTTCTGCCAAAGAATTCACCTCACTGGCTTTTCTTTTCTGCCCCTGACCAGTTCGTTGAGGGACACGTTGTTCACCTGGATGACCTTGAACCTGACCCCAGGAATATCACCGTAGGAACGACCCATTCTGCCGCCGATGCCCTCCACTAGGACCTCGTCGTGCTCATCGATGAAATTGATGGCGCCGTCACCGACCGCGAAAGCGGTGATCTGCCTGCCGTTCTTGATCAGCTGCACCTTGACGCACTTTCTGATACCGGAGTTCGGCTGTTTGGCCTCGATACCGACCTTTTCAAGTACGATGCCCCTAGCCTGGGATGCCCCTTCCAACGGGTCAGACTTCTCCTTGAGCTTGAGCATTCTTTTCTTATAAGAGCTGTCACTCCATCGGAACTTCTGCCTGTCTGATGCGAGCTTCCTGGCAGTGTATAATCCTCGTGCCAATATATTCACCTTCATTCTCTGAAGCAGACTCCCAATACCGCATGTCGTATTTAAGAGTATAGGGTTTGCGAATGTGCCCTCTGGCTCTCAAATTTCGACGAATGGATGGCTAACTGTCTGCGAGTTGAGTTGGTCGATGGAAAGTACAACTCACTTATATCCCTTCCTATCGTTTGCAAGGATTGCGGATTCTGTTTTTCGATGCTTCCGGAGAAACCCGGAACCGCGAATGGATATAAACGGCATAGATTTATGAATCGGGGGAGTATTATGATTTCCAGGGATGGGATATGGTAGAGGTAGCGTGCGATCGGGCCGTCCAGCTTCAGCGGGCGCAGACGATAATCGAGTACGGGCTTGCGGTGGTCATACCATCGCTCTTCGCCTGTATGTTGTTCTCATACGTTCTTATGCAGGAGCTCTTTGACCTGTTCTTCGGTCTATCGATCGTGTCCGCGGCCCTGCTGATAATCCCGGCCAAAATGGTCGGAGACCTTCACTTCCGGTGCTGGTCGAAACATGTCATGCCCAAGAAGTTGGTCCACGGCATGCTCGGGATGATCTACATCTCCGAGGTCTCCGTCTTCTCGGCCTCCCTGTTGTCTATATACAAAGGGCTCAACCCGGAGCACCCGCTCACCTTCGCCATAATCGGCGGCCTCATGATGGTCCTGTTGGTGGTGCTCGCCTTCAATGACCGATACGGAAAGAGGCTGGCCGAGATGGACAAGCGCTGCCTCAGGTTGACCTCGGACAAGGCCCGCGATAAGGTCATCGACGCGCTTGGCTCCTCGGGCGCCGCCTATGAAGTGACCTCCACTAAGGGGAACGGGTTCCTCCTCTCTATGAAGCCCGATGCCATGAACATTTACATCAAACCGTTGGGATCGGAGTCCTCCGAGATAATCCTGGAAAGGCAGGCCGGCGCCTCCGAGAGCTTGATCGAAGCGGTCAAGGCGGCCATCGTCTCCTGATCAGGGATTGCCCTTCGATTCGCCCCTCACCATGGCGGCGGCGATCAGGTGGGCCAGTCGGATCGGCTCCGGAAGGGCGCCCTGGATCGTGCTTCCGTGGAGCAGTTCGTTCATCTCCCCGACGGAAGCGCCGGCGATAGAGGCGTATACCGGTCCGTGCTCCGTGCGGACCTCGATCAGCTCATGCCTCTCCACCACCTCCAGCCTTCTCCGCCAGTCGGGGAAGTGCTTTTGCAGGGCGGCGCTCATCGAAGGGAGGTCCGGAACATCCCTGGTTACGGTGCAGAAAGGGAGACCGGTCTCCTTTGACAGCCGGTCTATGTCGACCACATTGAAGCCGCCGAGGGAGGTCCCGTCGATCATGACCATCCTGATCTGTTCCCGGAATCTCGAACCCAGCAGCATGTCGGTGAGCACCTGGTCGGCATCGTCACCGTCGACCGCGACCTGGGAGACCATCACCCCCTCCACATACCCGGGCAGCCGGACCATCACCCCTACGATCGGCACTTTGGCATCATTGAAGGAGAACGGTGCGTCGTCGATGCCCAGGACGCGCACCTGCCTCTTCATCACATCAACCCGAGGTGTCCGGTGACCTTGTCGATCAGGTTGTCCGGGGCCGGTCCGACCCCCAGGCAGGTGGTGGTGTTCGGCGGCAGCTCGGTCATCCCAGCGTCAACGATCAGGGAGGTGACCAGTCCCGCCGCCTCCGCCGCCGCCTTGATCTCATGGAGCTCGAGCAGGCTGTTCACCTTGACCACCGCCTTTTTCTGGCCTTCGTTGTACCAGGCATCGAAGTACATCGGGCTCCGCTTCTTGGCTATGAGCGCACAATTCACCGCGGCGTGCGCGACCTGGGCCGCCATCTTGCCCGGTGACAGTTTCAGGTCCTTGCGCACGACTATGATCATTTTGTAATTGAAAGATGCCATCTGGATTCGGCGTATGATTTACCCCAGGACTAAAAAGCTTTCCTCGGTCAGAGCTCGCCGAAGGTCATGGGGAATGATTTGTACAATTCCCGTTCCTGCTGGCGTTTCATCTTCTCCACCAGGTCCTTGAGCTCCTGGTCGGAGTAGTGGAAACATATGTCCGCCGTGCAGATGGGACAGCGGAACCGCTCCCCTTCCCGGCAGGCTTTCACCGGCACAGTGATCTTGATACCGCACTTCGGGCAGTCCATCAGTAGGGTTTCCACAACCTCGGGCATCGGACGGTCGAGTGCATTTTCCAGTATTTCATCATTGCCACACATCGTCCCGGATTAAGGCCGGCACCGGGGCGGTAGTGAATATTAATATCCCGCTCACATAGGGATGAACGATGTTCGAGATCACCAAAAGGGATGGCCTGGCCAGGATCGGAAAGCTCGAGACTGCGCACGGCATCCTGGAAACACCCGCGCTGCTGCCGGTCATCAACCCCAGGCTGATCACCATCTCGCCCAGGGAACTGTACGACGTGTTCGGTGTCCGCGGGCTCATCACCAATTCATACATCATCAGGAACGACCCGCTCCTGAGGGAGAAGGCGCTGAAGGGAGGACTGCATGAGCTCCTCGACTTCCCCGGGGTGATCATGACCGACAGCGGGACGTTCCAGTCGCACATGTATGGCGAGGTTGACCTGAAGAACGCCGACATCGTCAATTTCCAGAAGGATATCGGCACGGACATCGGGACCGTGCTGGACATCTTCACCGAACCGGAGTGGTCCAAGGAACAGACCGGGGCGGCGGTGGACGTCACCCTGGAGAGGACCAGGGAGGCCGCCGGCCTCAGGGGCGGCATGATGCTGGCCGGGGTGGTCCAGGGCTCGGTCTATGCGGACCTGCGGGAGCATTGCGCCAGCGAGATGTCGTCCATCGCCGTGGACGTGCACCCGATCGGCGGGGTCGTCCCGCTAATGGAGCAATACCGCTTCGCCGACCTGGTGGACGTGATCGTCGCCTCGAAGAAGGGGCTCAACCCATCCCGGCCGGTGCACCTGTTCGGTGCCGGGCACCCGATGATATTCTCGCTGGCGGTGCTGCTCGGCTGTGACATGTTCGATTCCGCATCGTACGCCAAGTTCGCCCGGGACGACCGCCTCATGACCGTGGAAGGAACGATGCACCTGGCGGACATGAAGGTGAACGATTGCGACTGCCCGGCCTGCGTGGGCAGGACCATCGAGCAGATCAAGGCCATGAAACCGGCCGAAAGGATGGTCACGCTGGCTAGGCACAACCTTTATACCTCCATCACCGAGATAGAGAGATGCCGGCGGGCCATCCTGGAGGGGGACATCTGGGAACTGGCGGAGAGACGGTGCCGCTCCCACCCGGCCCTTCTGGATGGATTGCGCCGGCTCCATGAGCACACCGAGTACCTGGAGAGGTTCGAGCCGCTTTCCCGAGACCGGGCCATGTTCTACACCGGGCCGGAATCGCTGAACCGCCCGGTGATGCTGCGCTACGAGAAGAGAATTTTCTCCCGCTACCGGCAACCGGCGAACGAGCTACTGGTCGGTTTTGCGGACAACAGCAAGCCATACGGCAAACGTTATTCGAGCGAAATCGCCAGGATATCGGAGACCTCCGACGCCCACTTCATGGTGGTGACCCCGTTCGGGCCGGTGCCCATCGAGCTGGACGAGATGTATCCCATCGCCCAATCGCTCTTCCCCTCGATCAACGACCGGGAGACGCAGGAGAGGATCAAGGAACTGATGGAAAGGCAATCGCACCGCCAGACGTACAAGCTCTCCCTGATGTACGACAGCGAACCGACCATCGAGATGCTGTCCGAGATCGGGAAGGGGAGATCGACGTTCGATCTGGACATGTACAGGATAAGGGCGGTGGCCGATTACCAGTTCGGCGAGGGGGCGGCCGATGCACTGTTCTCCGGCAAGGTCGACCTGGTCAAATCGAAGAACACGGACAAGATCCGCAACGTCATCGTCGACGGCGAACACGTCCTATCGCTGAGGGCCGAGGACGGGTTCTTTTCCATGAGGCCGGGCGCTGCCCGCAGGCTCATGAAGGCCTTCCCCTCCCCTAGGCTAAGGGTCATCGTAAGGGATGACGCCATCCCCTTTGTGAGAGAGGGCAAGAACACCTTCTGCGGATTCGTCGTGGAGGCAGACCTGGAGCTGCGGCCCATGGACGAGGTGATGGTGGTGGACCAGAACGATACGCTGCTGGCCATCGGTAGGGCGATCCTCGTTCCGGATGAGATGAGGGCGATGGCGAAAGGAATAGCGGTGAAGGTGAGGGAAGGGGTAAAAGACTGATCAGCCCTTCTTTCCGGCGCAGGTCATCTCTTCCGCCACGCGTATGCAGGCGAGCAGGTCCTCCAGCGTGTGCAGCATGGAAGGCATTGACCGGGCCTCGCATGCCAGACGGATGGTCCTGCCTTCGATGGTGGCCTTGGCATAGGGGCCATTGTCCAGTTCTATCGCCCTCAGGACCGCCTGGGCCTGGGCCTCGCTCTCCAGGTCCATCTCGATTTCGCATTCTACGGACACGCAGGGTGATTGTGCGTTGAAGGTAATAAGCGGTTCGGGCCTTGGCGGGAGCGGCTTGGACCGACCCATCGGTGTAACGCTTATCTAGGTTGGCGTGGACTATTGTTCACACGAGAGCTCGGGGTGCGTATCATGGATGTAGTGAAGGCGATTGAGGAAAGGCACAGTGTCAGGAGTTTCACCGCTGACGAGGTACCGACGGACATAATCACTGAAACGTTGCGGCTGGCGAACCTGGCACCTTCCGCAGGCAACCTGCAGGCGAGGGACTTCATCGTCGTAAGGGACGTGGAGATGAAGAAGAAGCTATCCAAGGCGTCGTTCGGGCAGCGTTTTGTGGAGGAGGCCCCGGTCGTGATCGTGGTCTGCTGCAACAAGAACCGCATCAAGAACTACGGGGAGAGAGGGGAGAGCCTCTACACCATCCAGGACACGGCCGCCTCCGTAGTGAACATGATGCTGTACCTGGTAAGCGAAGGGTTCGGCACATGCTGGGTCGGCGCCTTCGACGAGAAAGAGGTGGGAAGGCTCATGCAGCTGCCGGAATGTGACAGGGCGGTCGCCATGATCCCCATCGGGAGGCCCAAGGAATCCGGCCGGACCACGCCCAGACTGGAACAGGACACGCTCGTGCACATGGAAAAATGGTGAAGGGAGATTCCTTCATACCAGGAGCCCATACAGGGACGTGGTCCAGATGATAGAAGGATTGGAGCATGTGGCGCTGGAGGTCCAGGACGCCGAAAGATCGCTTAGGTTCTACGCCGACCTGTTCGGGGCGGTGGAGACGAATCACTGGGAATCGAAGATGGCAGGCATCCGGCGCATCATCTTCATGAACCTGGGCGGGACGGTCATCGAACTGATCGAACGGGGCGGAGAAAAGGATCGTTTCCAGGACCGCGGGGACGCCGGGATCAAGCACCTGTGCCTGCGCGTGACCAACCTGCAGGCTTTGATGGCGATGATGGAGAGGCTGGGCGTAAAGGTGCAATCGGGCCTCGTGGTGATCGACCGTTCGAAATACGAACCGGCCCTTTCCGACGGCACTTTGGACCTTGACAAGGGCATCAAGCGGGCGGTCGTCCTGGACCCGGACGGTATCCAGATCGAATTGATGGAGAAGTGAGTGGTAGCCCCGTCCAGATTCGAACTGGAGTCGCTGGCTCCAAAGGCCGGCATGATTGACCGCTACACTACGGGGCTGTTCTGTCCGCGATATTCGTTCCGCCTATATCTAGCTTAGTCGTCCCGTTCGCTGCGTGACGATGCTGGCGGGAGGGCCGCAGGCGGTAGGGACACTGTGGACGGAGGCGTCCCCTGGGGCAAGGGACATCGAATAAAAGTAAGAGGGCCGGAGAGACCTCGTCACCTCGGTGCGTCCGGTCGTTCGATCTTCAAAAGGAAAAGGTTTAGCTCGACTCGTCATCCGCCAGGTCTTCCGTCTGGGCCTTCGAGGCGGCGGCGATCGGGACGACCTCGATCTTCTTGTAGATCTCTTCCGGCCGGACCGCGTTCCCAGCCCTCATAAGAAGATCGTTCTGGATGGATATACCGAACAGATTCTCGTTCTCCTTCAGGTAGGGCATCAGCAGCTCCCAGTCCTTGTCGGAAAGCTTCGATATGCGCCCTCCGTTTAGCTGGTCCACGGTGACCTTGTCCGACGGGTCCCGGACGTATATCGCTCCGCCGGAGGCCAGGGAGAACAGGTTCCCTCCCGGGTACGGTTCCGCCAGGTCGAAGGCCTTCCCGTCCGCGTCGAATCCCAGCCCATTGAGCACCACGAACCCTCCGCCGTTGAGCGGATCCCCCGCCATGATGGATTCGGCCAGGTAGTCCAGGCAGGTGCCGTTGATGATGACCCTCGGCTTGCCCACGGCGTTGATCAGCGGTCTTCCGGCGGCGTTCCCGCGGATGTAGACATTGCCGCCCTTGGCCCCGTACATGAAGGTCTGGCCCACGTCACCGTGGATGACGAACTTGCCCGAGGCGAGGATCTGGCCCAGCTGGTCCTGGCCGTTGCCGTGGATGGTCACCTCGGCCCCGTCCAGTCCTGATGCCAGGTAATCTCCCGAGCTTCCGTAGACATCGAGCACGATGCCCGCGGTCTTAGGTCCGAGCCCGCAGCCGAAGAACCTCTGGCCGGTGGTCCCGAACGTGATCATCCTCTTCCAGCCCAGTTCTGCCGCCCGGCAGATGACGTGGGACACGCCTTCCTCCCCTTCCATGGGGAAGCCAGTGCAGTCGATCGCCAGCGCCCTCTGTCCGTTGGGGGCGACCAGGGACCGGTAGTTCTTGAGGTCGACGAGCGCGGCCGACGACGTTGTGTTCGATTCCACCCGCGGGGCGGAGCGGAGCATCGACGCGATGCCGTCGGTCAGCAGCGTGGTGATCCTGGCCTTGCGCAGTTTCCCGGTCGGGTATTTTCGGTCCAGCGCCACGTTCATCAGGTCGATCCTCTTCTGGAACTCGTCGCCGTTCTCCGCCAGCGACGAGAGCGATGATATCGCATCGACGATGTCCGGGGCGCTCGAGGAGAGGACCGCCTGCTTCCACAGCTGGTAGCCCTGTTCCACCGTTCCGGAGAGCATCCTGTCCGCCAAAGCGGACTTCCGACCCTTGGGCAGGGGATGGGCCAGGATGGCGTCCTGGACCATGTCGAACTCCTTCCCCGGGACGGTGATGCGCGCACCGAACTTGTTCATGCAGGTGAGCTGCCGGCCTTTGCCCGGCACGTCCTTGCCCAGGTTGAAAATGAACGAACCGCCGTCGGTATGGCTGCCGCCCCTGGCGTTCCAGTACAGGTCCGCCTGCAGGGGCAGTGACTTGTACACGCTGGCCAAGCTCAGCAGGGCGGAGTCGATGGCCTGCTTTTCCGAGGCGATCAGACCGATCTGCATATCTCCCTCGACCAGGGCGAACACCTGCGGCCTCAGCATCGACGTGTCCGTGATCCCGATCAGCTGGAGCTTGTCGTGATAGTGGTCGTTCCGGCTGATGATGAAGAACCAGGGCCCGTCCGGGGAGCGGTGCAGATGGGTCGACTGGATCGCCCGGTAGATCTTCTGCTTCTCCTCCGACAGCTGGTGGAAGTCCCTCTCTGTCGTCGGCGCCAGCGCCTCGAGTATGTACTCGAGCGGGTAACCATAGACCCGGTTCAACAGGTCGAACAGCAGCACCGCCACCTCGGTGTCGGTGAGGAACATCGGCTTGATGCCCTTCTGCCCCAGGTACTCGGTGATGGAGACATAGTTGGCCAGGTCCCCGTTGTGCACCAGTGCTTCGTCCAGCCCCATGAACGGATGTGCTCCCCCCGGATGCCACACCCGCCCCTTGGTGGGATATCTCTGGTGCCCGATCCAGATGTTCGCCTTGAAGTCCTCCATCTTGTAGTAGCGGATGACGTCCTCGGCGTAGCCGACGATCTTCATGATCAGCATGTTCCGGCCCTGGGACATGACGAACGCCTGCATCGCGTTGTTCCCGTAGAACTTCTGGTTTATCTCGAAGCTGGTCTGGTTGACGAACTCGTCCTCGACCCGGTCCCGGGAGATGTCCTGGAACTCGTTCTCGGCAATGAACCGGTCCAGCGCCTCCTTCTTCGGCCGGCAGAAGTACCGGACCACCGTCGGTGGACGGACCTCGAGCCGGGCCAGAAGGACCGGGTCGGTGCTTATCCCGACCTGATGGGAGGAACGGATGTCATACCTCTCCTTGATGAACTCCTGCTCCAGATGGGGGCGTATCTCCTCGATGAGGTAGGCGACCTGGATCAGGTAGTGGCTTTCCAGCGTCTGCTGGTCCACTCCCAGCTGCTCCGGGACCAGACCCACCGCGGAAATGCCGCCGCCCTTTCCGTTCCCGCGGTTATGCATCTGCTCCAGGGGCTGCAGGATATGGCAGCCCTCCACCGGTTTAGACGCGGCCAGTCCGACCACGCCGCATCCGCCCTCGGCCTCCTGGGGCAGGTACTTGAACGGGTCCTGGGTCATCTTCCTTCTTGACCTCAGTATCTTGGTTGGTATGTCCATCAGAGCATCCTCCCGGGTGTTCCCTCGTAGCGGAGCAGGTCCGTCCTGCCCCTCAGCTCGGCGATGTCCTTCATGTCGAGACGGTGCAGCAGCTCCTTCCACTGCATTTGCCAGGAGGTGTACAGGTTGCACAGACGTTTGGCCTGTGTCGGTATCTCGTTCTGCATCTCCAGTTCCTGGTCCGTGGTGGCTATGCCCCTCGGGCAGCCCCTGCCGCTCTCGCAGTTCGCGCAGCGGACGCATCCCATCGCCACCATCTCCGCGGTGCCGATGACGACCCCGTCAGCCCCCAGACAGATGGCCTTGGCGATGTCCATGGCGGTCCTCATGCCGCCGCTGCAGATCAGGGTCACGTCCTCGCGGATGCCTTCCTTCTCCAGGAAGCGGTGCACCTTCGGTATGGCGTACTCGATCGGCTGGGCGATGTTCTTCTTGGCGATCTCCGGGGCCGCGCCGGTGCCTCCGTACCCGCCATCCAGATGCACGATGTTCGCTCCGGCGTAGTAGCTGCCGACGGCCACCATCTCCACGTCATTGGGGGTGGAGACCTTCACCGAGAGCAGCGCCTTCGGGTTCACCGCGTGTATCCAGTCGAGATGCTTCTTGTGGTCCTCGACCGAGTACACGCTGTGGAACGGGAACGGGGAGAACAGGCTGGTGTATGGGACGGCCTCCCTCATCTTGGCCACCTCGGGGGTGTTCTTCTCGTACAGCAGATGCCCGCCCAGACCGGGCTTGGCGCCCTGGGCGTACTTGAACTCCACGATCGGGGCGCGCTTTATCGTCTCTTCGCGTACACCGAACAGTCCGGTGGCGATCTGGGTGATGACGTGGTCCTTGTACGGGATCAGCATGTCCGGATATCCGCCCTCCCCGGTGCAGGTGAAGGTGTTCCACTGGGTGGCGGCGATGGCCTTTGCCAGCATGGTCTTCTTGCTGACCGAGCCGAACGACATCCCGCCGCCGTAGACGGGGATGTCGATCTTCACCCGCGGTCCATACTTGCGGTGGTTCAGCTGGATGGCGGTGGATATCTCCTCCGGATGGAAGTTGCCCTTGGCGGGCGGGATCTGCAGCGATATCCGGTCGAATCCGCCGCCGGAGTTGGCATGCTGGGCATAGTGGTCGAGGGGCAGAGGCTTTCCCGTCTCGGCCTGCCTCCAGGTGGCGATGATCATGTCCGGGGTCCAGCGCGGGTCGCCCATGCTCGCGAACACCGGGTTCGGCGAGACGGACAGCGACTGGGTGGGACAGTTCTTGACGCAATAGAACGAGTTGGAGGAACAGGTCGGCCCAATGCACTTGGCGTCCGCCGGCAGGAGCATCTTCACATGTCCCTCGACGCGGCGGTGCACACCGTAGGGGCAGAGCGACTCGCACAGGCCGCAGTTGATGCAGCTGTCCGCCCTGGTGACCCGGTACCGGGCCATCCGCTTCAGCAGTGTGGACGGAACCGCACTGAAATCCTCATCCATGAAATCGGTTGACATTGCGCACATCTCAAGCACCTCCTTGGATGGTGGAGAAGGCATCCTTCTCCGCATCCTCATAGAATATCGCGCGGCCGGTCTCGCCGCGCAGCCGACGGGCCTCCCTGACGCCCATGGCCCCCATCACCTCGAGCAACTGGTCCCTCCAGGCACCCACCATGTTCACGACCCGCCAGTAGGTGTAGTCGGTGGTGATCTTGGTGCCGTCCATCGGGCACACCGGGCACGAGGGACCGCCGTGGCAGCCCAGCGCCACTTTCAAGGCCTGCTCCAGAACGATCGCGTCCGCCCCACAGATGATGCTCTTGGGCACGTGCTCTGCGGCCGCCAGTCCACCGGCGGCGATGATGCTCACGTTCTCCCTCACGGACGCGGCGGCCAGCGCCTTGTTGATCGAAAGCAGCGAGTCCTTGGCCCTGCGCTTGGTCAGCTTCTCCTGTCCCTGCTCGTCGTAGAGCAGGTGGATGATGTCGATCCCTCCCGCGACCAGTTCCACCGCCACCTTTTCCACCCCCTCCGCCGCCTCCACCCGGGCGCCGACGATGGCTCCGGGGAAGCGTTCCCTAAGGGCGCTCAGGTCTTCCTTCCATCCTGCCGACATCTCCAGCTCGACGATGCTGGGTGAGGGGACGGTGGGGACCGCGGTCCTTCCCGGCGAGAACACCGGCACGAGCGACCGAACGTCACCGGCCTGGACCTCCGGCAGCTTGGCCGCCGCGGGGAAGAACAACAGGGTCCCGAGCGTCGCCGCCGCCTTGACCAGGCCCTCGAACGGGGCCGACCGCAGATCGGCCGAACGACACACGTCCATCATCATCGGCAACGGCAGCTCGACCAGCTTGGGCATCTCGGTGAGCAGCTTGCCGGCACCATCGAACTCCAGGTGGTCGACCCGCTTGCCCAGGTCAACGCTGGTGGATATGTACTCCCTTCCGTGGATCCCGTCCCTGGTGGGCCGGACGATCTCGGACATGTCCGTCCACATGGAATCGTAGCCGGGACCGACGAACATTCCCCTGTATCCGGCGCCGTACACCGGCAGCTTTCCGGTCTGCGACTCGTTCCAGATGGTCGAGACCCGGGTGGGCGTCCAGACCCCGCCGCCGAGCGCCAGGTACTCGTTCGAATACTGCACCGTCAGCGCCCTCTGGGGGCAGTTCTCGACGCAGCGCAGGCAGTTCTTGCACAGGTAGGCCTTCGGCTCCGCCATGACCCGCGGGTCCTTGGCGTCGCGCTCATGGACGCCGTAGATGCATTGGTCGGCGCACCGGCCGCAGTTCATGCAACGGTCGTCCCGGATGACGGCGTTCTTAGCGAACGGTTTCTCTGGCAACGGAAGCTCCTTCTTGGGGAGGTGATAGCGCTCGTACATCTCAGTTACCCCCTTCTACGTTCTTGCTTGCGGCCCCAAGCACCAGCCCGCGGTCGACCAGCGCGTCGTAGGCGGCGGAGTTCTCCGCCAGGGCCACGAACCGCTTGACCATCTCGTCGTCCTTGCCGTGCTCCTCCGCCAGCCGCCTCTCCATCTCCTCGTAAACCGGGATCAGGTGAAGCTTGGATTGGCACACCTGCTCGCAGGCCTTGCACCGCATGCACAGGAAGGTCGCATGGGCGTGCTCCTTCGTCACCGCCCCGTATGAACCCATGTTCCTGGCCGTGAGCAGCTTGCCTCTAGCGGTGACCCTCTCATCCTTGGTCAGCATGTAAGCCGGGCAGACACCGACGCACGCCCCGCACATGGCGCACTCGTCCGCCGTGTCCAGCAGCAGGTCCTTCCCCTGGCGCTCCATCAGTTCGCCGGATGCGATGACCTTGATGGCCGGGGCGGCAACGGGCGCCAGGCTGTTGACCATCTTGAGCACCGAGCCCAGCACACCGGGGCTGAACAGAACCGCGGGCAGACCTCCCATCCTCCCTCCGAGCCGGGGGAACTTTCCCCGGTTCATGATGTTCGAGGGGTCCATCTGGCGCTTGGCCTCGGTGAGCGCCCTCTTCTCTTCGACATCGCCGTAGTCCACGAACAGATGGTTCCATACCCCGAACGAATACGGAGTGGCACCTTCGTCGTACAGCGCCTTGCTGATAAGCAGGCCGCGGAACGAGTCCATGGTGTATTTCAGCTGTTTCGTCTGGTCGGTGATGTAATAGCAAAGGAGCATGCCGTCCCCGTTGCCCAGGAAATGGATCTCCATCATCGGCTCGAGGCCGTGCTGGTCACAGACCTCCAGTGCCTTGGCCACTATCTTCGACACCTTGTCCTTTGGTGCGAGCACTTCGGAACCCATCAGGCCCGGTCCGAGCTTGCGGAACTTCATGGGGAAGAACCGCTCGTTCCACATCAGGAACGACAGGTATGGCTGGGCCAGCTTGGCACCCTTGGGGACCGGGTTCGCGGCCGCGTCCTTTTCGTTCTCGTAGGTGGCCATTATCCCGTGCGCTTCCGGGTAGTCCCCCCTTCCGAGCACCTGGTTCAGGCCCTTGAACTTGGCCGGGCTGAAATACGTCAGGTCCATGGGTCCATTCTCCGAGGCGGCGAGCCTGCCGGCATATCCGATCGCGCTCTCGTGGTCGGGGAAGAACACCAGCCGGGGCGCCAATGCCTTCGGCCTTTCCCGCACCTTCAGCGTCACGGATGCGATGACGGCCAGCTGGCCTTCGCTCCCGAAGACCGGGTGGAACATCGGGTCCTTGGGGGTCAGTTGTTTGACCTCGCCCAGGGAGGTGACGACCTCGACCTCTTCCACTGATTCGATCAGGCGTCCGGCGGAAACGGTACCCACGCCCACACCGCCGCAGGCGATCCACCCTCCAACGGTCGAGAACCTGCTGGACGGTGACGACCTTACGGTCATCCCGTTCTTCTCCAGGAACCAGTCCAGGTCGGCCCAGCGAATGCCCGCCTCGACCTTGACGGTCTTCCGGTCGGGATCGTAGGATATGACGTTGTTGAGGGTGTTCATGTCGAGAACGATCCCTCCCTTGACCGGCATGGATCCACCGAAGGGAGAGGAACCGGCCCCGCGGACGATGACCGGGATTTTCTTAGAGGCGGCATATTTCAGAACGGCCTGGATCGCCAGGACCGTGAACGGCTGGGCCAGGACGTCGGGGACGGTATCGAACAGGGTCGACCGGAGCATGTCCGGGACATCCGCCTGGTCCCTCGAATATAGGGCGAGCGAACCCCTTGCGGAGGTGATCTTGAGGTCTGGAATGTTCAGGGCCTTGATGCCCTTGAAGATCTTCCCCCTTTGACCTTCATCTCCTTCGGAGAATAGGTCCTGAGCGGTCTGCTTGACCGCCCACGGGTCGGTCTTAATCGCCTTTTCAGAGCCATCGAGTGCAGTTGTTGAAGTGGCATTCATGCTGGATATCCCCTCTAAACCATGTAGTCCTCAGAAATCAGTTGATCGCAATCGATGCGATGAACGATACCGCCTCGGCCGCAGATGTGGCATGGCATCTCGACGGGGGCGTCAATGGCCGGAACTATGTAGACCCGGTCCGCCCTCCACTCCGCATTCGCCATTTCAATACACCTTGCTAGATGCGCCGATCATCCCGGGACCATCAATCCTTCGTCCAGCCCTCGCCTCTACCGAGTCAGGACGCCATTTGTATAGTACCGTGGGTCGCGATAGCAAGCCACAATAGCTAATCAGGTCTTATACCTTATGCATATGTCTAATCAAAGCCCTGAATGACCTACAAAGACAGACAAATGAACGTCAGTTTTGGAAAATATTAGACAGATGTTGGATGATTTCAATATTAAAGTAGTTCCAATGACTAATGAAATCATTCGATATTGGACAGATATGGTCACAAATGGCAGGGTATATTAGATATTTATCTAACGATATGGTGTATTTTCGGTCATTGAACAGACCATCCTGAAGGCAGGCCTTCGATGAGGTAGATGGCGGTGTGGGGTCTATGCCCCATGTTCCAGCGCATTCAGCCATATTTGCGATCGATGGCGGCCTTGATCAGACCGAGGTGCAGCGGCGAGGGCCTGTTCGGCCTCGATCGGAACTCCGGATGGAACTGACAGGCCACGAAGTAGGGATGGTCTCCCTGGTACTCACCGATCTCCATCTTCACCCCGTCGGCCGACCGGCCCGTGAACTTCCAACCGGCAGCCTCCAGCTGTTCGATGAACTTCGGGTTCACTTCATACCTGTGCCGGTGGCGCTCCATGATCAGTTCCTTGCCATAGAGCTCGAACGCCTTGCCCTTGGTGACCATCACCGGCTGGGCCCCCAGCCTCATCGTGGCCCCTTTCTTGGTTACGTTCTTCTGCTCCGGGAGCAGGTCCACCACCGGATAGGCGTTGTCCTTGTCAAATTCGGTGGAGTTCGCGCCCGACATACCGATCAGGTCCCGGGCTATCTCCATGGTCGCGATCTGGAACCCGAGGCACACGCCAAGATAGGGCACCTTGTTCTCGCGGGCATATCTGGCCGCCATGATCTTGCCCTCGATGCCCCGGTTGCCGAAGCCTCCGGGGATCAGGATGGCGTCCGCTTTCTGCAGCTCCTCGGTGACACCGAACTGCTGCACCACCTCGGAATCAACGAAGATAAGCTCCACCTTTGTCCCGGCCATCGCGCCGGCGTGGTGGAACGCCTCGAAATGGGATATGTAAGAATCTGCCAGGTGAGTGTATTTGCCGACACAGGCCACCTTGATCGTCTTGTTCGGGTTGAGGATGCGATGGGCGAACTCCTTCCATTCCGTCAGGTCGAAGCCTTTCGGTTCCAGCTTTAGACGGTGCAGCAGGAAATCGGTCAGGCCCTGCTCCTCCAGGATCATCGGCACCTCATAGATCGAGTTGGCGTCCGGGCAGGAGACGACCGCTTCCACCGGAACGTCACAGAACAGCGATATCTTTCTCTTGATCGATTCTTCCAGCGGTTCCTTGGCGCGGCAGACGATCACGTCCGGCTGGATACCGATGGCGCGCAGCTCCTTGACCGAGTGCTGGGTCGGTTTGGTCTTCTGCTCCCCCACCACCCCCATGATCGGTACCAGCGTGGTGTGGACATAGATGCAGTTCTCTCCCTTACCCAGGTCCGAGTTCATCTCCCGGACCGCCTCCAGGAAGGGCATGGACTCAATGTCACCGACGGTCCCACCCAGTTCGACGATGCAGACGTCGGCTCCGGTCGCTTCCGAGACGATGGTGATCTGATTCTTGATCTCGTTGGTGATGTGCGGGATGATCTGAACCGTCTTGCCCAGATACTCGCCGCACCTCTCCTTGTCGATGACCATGCGGTAGATCTTGCCGGTGGTGATGTTGTGGTTGCTGGTCAGACTGATATCCAGGAACCGCTCGTAGTTGCCGAGGTCGAGGTCCACCTCTCCCCCGTCGTCGAGCACGAAGACCTCACCGTGTTCGAACGGGTTCATCGTACCGGCGTCAACATTGAGATACGGGTCGATCTTGATCGCAGTGACCTTGAGCCCGCGGGATTTGAACAATCTGCCGATCGATGATGCAGTTATCCCTTTGCCGAGCCCGGAAATAACTCCCCCAGTAACAAAAATGTACTTCATCTATTTCACGGGAAATGACGATAATCCAGATGCGTATTTATTGTTTGTCTTAATGACAAGAAATCGATGGCGATGATTCTGGGTGGTATAGAATGTGATAAAAGATAATGGAATGACGATCGATGTTTGTTTTAGTGCCTGGTAACCCTGCGGGAATTGGTCGGGGAAAACACACGAATGCTCGAGTGCTTCCCCTTGCGTAGGAGGTGATCCATCTGCAGGTTCCCCTACAGATACCTTGTTACGACTTAACCCTCCTTGCTGAATCTCAGTTCGAAAACCCCAAAATGAGATATCCTTACTGAAACCCAACTCGGGTGGTTTGACGGGCGGTGTGTGCAAGGAGCAGGGGCATATTCACCGCGCATTGTTGATGCGCGATTACTACGGAATCCAGCTTCACGAGGGCGAGTTACAGCCCTCAATCCGAACTACGAACGGGTTTCGGGATTGCCGTCACCTTTCGATGTAGGAACCCATTGTCCCGTCCTTTGTAGCGCGCGTGTAGCCCAGGAGATTCGGGGCATACGGACCTACCGTTGACCTCTCCTTCCTCTGTCTTAGCGACAGCGGTCCCAATAATGTGCGCGCCTTCCAGAGAAAACGCTAGCAATTATTAGTGAGGGTCTCGTTCGTTATCTCACTTAAGAGAACGCTTTACAGTACGAACTGACGACGGCCATGCACCACCTCTCGAAAAATCAGGCAAGGTCATCAGCCTGGCCTTCATGTAATCGTCGCTCCTGGTGAGTTGTCCGGTGTTGAATCCAATTGAACCGCACGCTCCTCCCGTTGCGGTGCTCCCCCGCCAATTCCTTTAAGTTTCATCCTTGCGGACGTACTCCCCAAGCAGCAGGCTTAACAACTTCTCTCCGGCACTGGGCGCCCACTAAGGACCCCCAACACCAAGCCCGCAGCGTTTACACCCTGGACTACCGGGGTATCTAATCCCGTTTGCGCCCCAGGGCTTCGTTCCTCACCGTCGAATTCGTTCTAGTCAGACGCCTTCGCCACCGGTGGTCCTTCTAGGATTACAGGATTTTACCCCTACCCCAGAAGTACCTCTGACCTCTCCCGATCCCAAGTCTTGCAGTCTCCCCGGACTTCGGACAGTTAAGCTGGCCGATTTACCCAAGGATTTACAAGACCGGCTACGAACGTTTTAGGCTCAATAATATCGACCACCACTCGGGCCGCGGGTATTACCGCGGCGGCTGGCACCCGTCTTACCCGGCCCTTACTTCTCTTGTTTTTTAGACAAAAGAACAGCTAACACAAAAAGTGCTAGCACTTGGAATTCCCTCATCGGGGTTGCCCCCATTGTGAAGTTTTCGCGACTGCTGCGCCCCGTAGGGCCTGGACTCATGTCTCAGAGTCCATCTCTGGGCTTCCTCTCTCAAGGCCCATACGCGTCATCGGCTAGTGGGTCCGTTACACCTACTACAACCTGATACGCCGCAGACCAATCCTAAGGCACCGGAGTTTTCGACCTAAAAGCATTCCAGCATTCTAGATCTATGGAGTATTATTCTCAGTTTCCCGAGATTATCCTCCACCTTAGGGCATGTTATCCGCGTGTTACTGAGCGGTCCGCCGAGTCCTTACGACTCTCGACTCGCATGTCTTAATCGAATTCCAATAGCGGTGGCCGCCGGCAGGATCAACCGGAATCGATCCTTGATGCTTAATCCATTACTGATTACTGCTAAGGATTTAACACGAAATTGGCAGGATTACCAAGTTTCACCAGCGATACCACTTCAATATTAGTGATATTCGCCATCGATCGTCAGAACCAAGAGAGCACGTCATTCTTGACGGAGATCTCAGTTCTCCATTATCGCTCACAGCTCATTATTGCTTTACAGGCCATTCGACCCATATTGCTCTTTTCTTGCTGTGTCTTAGCGTAGAAATCCCTTAAACGCGGTCACATATATAACCGTTTGGTTTAGGGCTTCTTTCGCCTTTCCCTTGCCTTTCATGGCAAGGTAGCCCCTCACCTCGGTTTTGATATATAAACCTTTTCCAAGGGGGCTTTTTGGTATTTTACGGTGCAATCCGACCTCATGGATGAGGCCGATTTCATCGTATTATCGGCTAACACCTCATCATACATATACTATGCGGAAGACCCGGTGGCACCCGATGCCAAAATCGAGGATAATTAAGGAGATGTTTCCCATGATCCTAACCCTGCCAAGAAAAAATGAGTTATACAATAGTACATTGGACCGAAGCGTAGGGGCGGTTTAGACTATTCAAGTACAGCCAGACATGACCGCGATCGTCATTCAATCAGAATGTAGATAAAACCTTTAACCGAGGCTCAATGACTGGCTTTCCGGCAAGGGGCAAGGTGTGCGCGTTGAGCTTCAGGGCGTACTTGTCGTTGCCCTCGAACTCCTCGTACTCCTTGTCCCCCAGGCACGAATAGCTGCCCCACAGGTAGTCCCATACGAGTCCAGCGCAGCCGGTCTCCTTGAAGCCGCCGATCGGCTTCATGTCGAACTCGGTCAGCTTGGTCAGCGCCTTGTGGATCGCCCCGCGGTGGTTGTACATGTCCATGAAGACCTTCTCCGCGCCGGTCGCCTGGGCAACGCCAGATGGACCAAACCAAGAGTTACTCCATGCTCTCCAGTCTCACCGGGCTGAAAGGAGGGAATCTCTTATTCCATTTGGGGAAGCTCACTGCCACCGGCATGATCGTCCAGAATCAGGAGGGGGGATTACTGCCTCATAGATAAGGGCAACAAAGTGCTGAGATATCTGACCATGATAACACGGGAGATAGGCACCGAGAAATGGATTTGAAAATGGCCCATTCCTTCCCGCTCTGAAGTCATCCGGGACGGAAGGTGCTCTCGCTTAGACCAGTCGTGCAGCTCCAATATCTCGAGGCCCAGCAAGGCCTTCGAAATGATAAGGGCCCGATGAAATCGTAGCTGTTTCAGGTGGTCGTTCGATATTATTGCTCGAGCCTTTTCAAAATGGAGGCGGCTCATCCGACCTAAAGATTCAAGGCTGGCAGTGCCCAATGAGATTCATGGAAAGACTTTGCGATATGCTTGACCTATCCGGGAAGACGGCTATTGTGACCGGGGGATCTGCCGGTATTGGCTACGGGATCTCGTATCGCCTCGCAGAGGCGGGCATGAGCGTCGTCATCGCTAACCGGAATATGGTAGAAGGCGCCAAGGCTGCCAATGAGATCAGGAAGAACGGATGGAAGGCGACGGCCGTCACCGTAGATGTGTCCGTCGAGGAGAGCGTGAAGAACCTGGTGGAGCAGACCGTCGAGACCTACGGCGAGGTGGATGTCCTCGTCAACAATGCCGGCGTCTATCCGCTCATTCCACTCAGAGAGATGTCCCTTGCGGACTTCGATGAAGTGATAGCGATCAACCTGAAAGGGACGTTCCTCTGCACTAAGTACGTATCAGAACGCATGGTAAAAAGGCAGAAGGGCGGAAGGATCGTCAACATCACTTCCATCGACGCGCTGCATCCGTCCTCGGTGGGGCTCGCCCACTACGACGCTTCGAAGCACGGGGTGTGGGGGTTCACGAAGAACATCGCCCTTGAGCTGGCGCCGCACAAGATTTGGGTGAACGCGGTCGCCCCGGGTGGTATCATGACCCCGGGTGTGCAGAAGCTCCAGCGGAGCACTCCCACCCCAGAGGGCATGGGAGTGGAGGAGGTGTTGAAGGAGCTTACCCAACGGATCCCGATGCAGAGGTTGGGAGTACCGGATGACATCGGCAAGGTGGTCGTGTTCCTCGCCTCTGACATGGCTTCCTACATGACCGGGTCGCAGATTGTCGTTGATGGTGGTCTCCTTCTTATGTAGGCCGCTAATCAGACCGAAGGTCTTCGGTCGAGACGTCCATTCATTCTCGCCTCCATTGGCGAACCGTGGATTGGAGATGAACCGGGTCTTGCCCGGAACGAGGAAATCTAGCTAGCATGCCTTTGTCGCCTCGTAACCGCGCCGAAAATATACATTTAGCGATCTGGCGTCATCTGATGATTAAGTCAAATGCGGAAGCTGAGGATGCCGTAAGAAATGGCAGGTCTATGGTGTGGTCCGAATCTTGCAGGGCGGATCTTCTTTGATGCTCTCTGACAAGTTGCTGGAATCAAGTCTGAACAGCGAAATCGGATGGCTCGACAGTGACGGCCGATCACACCAACCGTATGGTTAAAAACGAAATTCATTTTATGACAATGCTTTTGCAGATTTGGGACCGGGCATCGATCATTATCAGCACTGGCTTCGAAATGCATAGCGATGATTCTGTTACTTGGCCGCTCGCATAGCCAGCATCAAATTGTGCAAAGTCTTGTTATAAGATATGATCAACGAGCATCCTGGCAGGAACCATACATTGAATTGCTATCGATAATAAACCGACCATTGACCAGTATGGATTCTTATCGCAACTGCCCGCTGATATCTATTAACGATATCTCGAAACGGGCTTGAGATAGAAAAAAGGCTCTTATTTCTTCTTACCTTCCTTCTTAGCCGGAGGATATACGACTCCCTCTTCCTTAGCCATCCCATAGCCGCCTTCATCTCTCTCCTTCCCAGTGATCTTCTTTTCTTCCTTGTCCGGTGTCTTCATCGGGAACTTCTCTTTTTGTGGCATGTTTATCTGACTCCTCTTAAGATGTCGCTCCTCATTTACGTTTATATCAACTTATTGAGCTGGGCCAGCGGGAAATCGATGTTCTGTCAATCAGATGGGTTTTGTTGAGGACTTAGCTGATGATTTGATAGATAAAATGCTAATGTTATTTCAGTATCAATATCGTTATTTGACCTATTCGAAGACACATTCCAAAGATCTCCCGATGTCTTTGGTATAGGATGTTCTAAATTGGGTCAAATGCCGCAGAGAGGGGGAGGGCGACCGTGCATCAGATTGGAGATTGGAGGATCATCGCCCTAGTGCATATACCGTGAGAGAGTGAAACAAGGCGTGCCTAGGAAATTTCCAGAATGACTGCCAGCAGTTTCCGGAACTTCGATCTTCCCATTCGATATGGGATGTACCATCAATCACAAATATAATGGAATATTAATCCAAGCAGATATATCGTTCACCTGCAATGTCTTCCATACTGGATGAAGTTTCCTAATATCTTCGTTTAAGAGCTGGAGGGTCCAGTAAGGGATTATACTGAGATCTCCGCCTGGGAGGAGATGCCCATGCCGACCTCGCCCTTTTTCATCAGCCGTTTGTATAGCCCCACCTTCAGGTAGTCGGTGATGACGAACACGATGAGCATTTTCACCAGATGAAGATCACGTACTGGATGGGATATGGGGATTTCTGAGAACCAAATAATCATAGTAATCGTATTAACTGCAATAGTGATACCTGTGGTTTGGTTCTTAAAGCGCAGGTTCTTAAAGCGCTAAATCAGGGGTATGATGCAAATTAGGAGTGATCTGAGGTCTGAACATGATCACTGAGAACCAAATATTCTCGTTGTCGTCTTGACAGCGACAGTAATGGTAGCTGGATCGTTACAAATAATACAAACATTAACATCCGAAATAGACCATTTTCATATGTAGCACGAGACCAGCGGTGAAAAATATGCAATCGATGAGACAAACAATGAAAATCAGGCTCATAGCGATGGGGTGCATCCTATCTGCCCTGGGTGTGATTCTGATCGTCATCAAAGGCTTCGACACGGCATTTCTTGGACTGCTTGCCGTAGGCATAGTGCTACTTCGTTGTTGGGCTACTTTGGAACGCCGAAGGAAAGTGCGTAATGGGGGAAGATGGTCGTCCGTTTCAGGTCTTCTCCCAATCAGGGAACGGTTTTCGTGTTGCCTTAGCGACAGAGCGGATCTACCTGGTGAACGGTCAGTATCGAAGCGGCCAGTGGGACGAGAGAGTCAATAAGATACCTCATCCTCTCTCTTCTATCGTGCGGACAATGCTCTTCTGAGATAGTTTGATATCGTTCGACACTTCATCCTCCGCAATCAGCAGGGGCGATACTTCTGGTCGCTGACGTTATTCGTTTTTTAATTGAGCAGGGCCACGGTCGAGAGGGAGGGGATAGTGAAAGTGGAAGGGTTTGTTGAGAGATCAATTTCCATTTTTGCATTTCATCCTGAGATGATGCCGCCTGTTGCCTACATAAATAGGCAACGCATTCATCCAGAAGCTGACAGAAAATATGGGGGTGGTTCAGGCAGAGCCATCCTGCGCGATCATCGCCGCCCGCTTCTTCTTTTCCGATTCCTTAAGTGCTTCCGCCGCCTCGACCTTGTCCTTCTCGGCCGCCTCCTCGATGTTCTTGAAGTCCAGCCTTAGTTCTTCCTGGGTCGGTATTGGTCCCAGGATGTCGTCTGTCTTTCCGACGGCCGTCTCAATCTCCTGCCGATTGGATATGGAGCGTTCCGGGGTCTTGTTTCCCCCGCCCAAGTATTCGGAGATGTTCTCCATCAACTTCGATACCTCGAATGGCATGATGATCTTCGTCGCTTGACCGTTCCCGACTGACTTCATCGTATCCAATGAAAGTACTGTCAGCGCTTTTGAATCGAGCGATGCCGCACCAACGCTCAGTATCCTTAGTTTTTGCCCTTCACCCTGAGCGTTCAGGATGATCGCCAGTCTTTCGCCCTCCGCTTCCAGCACCTTTGCCTGACGGAGACCTTCGGCCTGCAGGATCCTCGATCTCTTCTCACCCTCGGCACTCAGGATCGCGGCCGTCTTGGAACCGTCCGCCTTAAGGATGGCCGCTCGTCTCAACCTCTCTGCCGAGGTCTGCTCTTCCATGGCCTGCTTGACCTTGGGCGCCGGGTCGACCTCTCGTATCTCGACCGCCTCGACCTTGACCCCCCATTTGTCGGTGGCGACATCCAGGATGTCCCTCAGGTGCAGGTTGATCTTCTCCCGGTTGGAAAGTATCTCGTCCAGCTCCATGTCCCCTATGACGCTCCTCAGAGTGGTCTGGGCCAGGTAAAGCGTTGCGGCCCGGTGATCAGTGACCTGGAAGAAGGCTTTCTTGGGGTCGATGACCTTTGTATATATGACCGCATCCACGTTGACCGGGGAGTTATCCTTGGTGATGACCTCCTGTCTCGGGACCTCCAGGACCTGCGTCCTCAGGTCGAGCTTGACAACCTGGTTGATCAGCGGCGTTACGAAGTTCAGGCCTTGGTTCAGAATACGTACATAACTGCCCAACCTCATGTAAACCCCTTGTTGGTAGGGCTGTATGATCTTCACTCCGCTCATCAGGATCACTAAAACAGCGACGATCGCCAATATCAGCAATCCAATGATGATCTCCAACGTCACATCAACCATTTTCTTTACTCCCCTGTTCTAATACTATTGTCCAGTATAAATGGCATGCGGAATTGGCTTCTGTGGGGTTCATTCATATCTCCTTCACCACCACATGCACCCCCTCGCTGCTGACGACCACGACATTCTTGCCCTGGGCGATCAATGAATCAGCGGTCGCCGACCAGGTATCGTTTTCGATCACGACCTTGCCCCTTAGGTTGTTCGGATACACATCGACCGTCACCACCCCTTTCATGCCCACCAGAGATGTCGCCACCGTGGTCTCCGGTGGCCCCGGGGGTGACAACCTCTGGTAGAGTTTTATGGTCAAGAAGGTGGTGGGAACAAGCACGATCACGGCCGCAATCGGTGCCCACCAAGTAAATATAACGCCAGGGAACAGGATGCTGAGCACCCCGAGAAATATCAATACTGTTGCCGGTACGAGCAGGAAAGTACCCGGTGCATGAATTTCCAACAATAGCAAAAGCGTGCCGAGAACAATCAACCCGATTCCGAACAGCACGCTGAAATCCATGATTGAGGGACGCATTCACTCGCTATTAAATGTATCAACCTCCAAGCAACGTTTTCCACCTCAATATGACAGCAGAGTTGAGACGACAATATTTGGCTGGCGACCGAAATATGACCAATAATGCAAGTTGGATGGTGACCAAGACGTTGAATGCTGTTCCCTTTTTCCACATGCCGATTCCCCCGAAAAAGCGGGAATATGATAATGGCCCTGTTGCAAAACTAATTCCGACACGTTGACTTTGTAATATTCTTTGTTATCTATACTGTTACCAAAATTATTATGTGTGGCTGCCACCATATACCAGCTGCTTAGGAAAGTAACAGAATGACAGCCACAATGATAGAGATGCCGAGCTCCATATTCAATTTTTCGGGTCAGACGCATCTTGACACATTTTCGATCCGATTCGAAGAAGTGTCGATCGACTTTGACAGCGCTGACGATCTGGCCATCAATGGCCTCAGGCTAGCCATGGAGGCCATCCGCCTCCGGGCCGACAATTTCTCTTACTGGCAGCGGAGGAGGCCGGTCGGCAGACCAGCCTACGAGGATAGGGTCGTGCTCATCGCGATCCTGGTCCAGCAGCTGATGGACCTCTCCTTCCGCGAGACGAAAGGAATGCTGGCCATGATGAAGGATTACTATTCCAATAAGACCATTCCGGACCATTCCACCATCTGCCGGAAGATCCAGACAGGCCGCTTCGCGGCCTTGCTGGACGCTTCTTTCGACATATCCTGAAAGATCTCCCGACCAGGAAAGTCGTAGCATCAACGGATGCCACCGGCTATTCCGGCAGGAAGAGAGGCTGGCGTGAGACGCCGCACGCCAGTCGAGCGACCCAGGACTGGGTGAAGGCGAACGTCGTCATCGAGGTGGACGAATTTATCGTACTAGCCTATCATCTGTCCAGATCGAACGTGCACGAGTATCAGACGTTCGAAAACGTACGGGACAAGTTGCCTGAGAACGTTATCCCGATTCGCAGCTTGGCCGACTCGGCGTACGTGGGCAACGACTGCCTGGCCGTGGCCAGGCAGCACGGTGCCACGCCGCTGCACAAGATCAAGAAGAACGCGCGGAACTTCAAGAAGTCGGAGACAAATTATGAGAAACTGATTAACTTCGCGCATCACTGGCTTGAACGCTTCGCCGCGTTGACGGCGAAGCGAGCTCATTCGGAGACGGTTTTCAGCATGATCGGCATTTTGCTCGGTCATCGGCTCAGATGCCGAAAAAAAGCTAGTCGAAAAAACGAGGTTCAGGCAAAGTTCTGTCTATTCAACCTGATCCAGCTGGCCACGAGGAAGGAGTTCTGGTCAAACTAATTTTGCAACAAGGCCATCTATCATTTGTCGAAGAGACGGATTACAATCCCATTCAGAGGTTCCTCTAAACTGAGTTTGAATCGATCGATAGAACCTTTCAGAGGATGATTTGTATAGATTGCCCCACGACCTTCTGATCAGTTGCGCTAGATCTACTCATCATCGAGCGCCTTGCTCGTTCCGCTAGATCATCTAGAGAGAGTTCCTGGAGCTCTATGAGCTCTGCTTGCCCCGGCCGGTCTAACCAGCCGTTGCGGCTAGATAAAAACCTTTAAGAACGATATGGACTTTCTCAGACCCCTAAAGCGGAGATGGCCCAGCTCGGCAAGGCGATGGATTGCTAATCCATTGTCCGAAAGGACTCGGGGGTTCAAATCCCCCTCTTCGCGCTTTTCATCTCGATTCTCATGTCATTGACTTATTCTTGATCACGAGCCCTGTTACGCAGGAACCGATACGTTTGATGAATTACAGGGCTTGTAGGCAATTGGCCGGGAATCTACCACATTACTAACGCGTCATATATTATCCATGTATTTCAATAATACAGTATAAAAAGCACATGATCGAGGTCTGCTTTAGAATTAAATATCTGACAAATATCTTCTCTGATAATAACTCAAGAATGAGTTGAGGTCTTGGGAGGATTAACGTGCTCAAACTGAAGAAATATCTAGTGATAACTATTGTAACCATGATGGTCTTGCTATTCGCGGCCCCGTTCGCTCAGAATGCGACCGCTGTCCCCGCGGGTTGGACCGAACAAAAACTGTCGGCTGACATCGCCCCTGAAATGACGTCAACCGCCGTAGATATCAACGGCAAGGTCCACGTCCTATTGGTGGACTACAATTATGGAATTCATCTGAAATACACCGATGACGTTTCAGGCTCCTGGTCAGCCCCCTACACCATCGACCAGTGCGTTGGGTCCACTCCGGTGATCTTGACCGATTCCAACGGATTCTCTCATGTGCTCTACCTGCAGCAGAATGACAGTCTTATGTATGCGACCAACGCCGGAGGCAGCTGGCAGAACACCACTATATTCACCAACCCAGCCGGGGCCCATTACGACATCTCCATGGCCCTTGACCACAACAACAAGGCCCACATCGCCTTCACCCCTTACTTGTCTAGCATGGTCAAGTATGCTACCAACGCGGGTGGTTCGTGGACCATCGAGAACGTGACCCAGGGCGCAAACTCTGAAAGCCTACCCGCCATAGCCATCGACTCGAACAACAAGGCCCATATCGCATGCCTCTCCTCTGGAACCATCAGCGGCCTGGTGTATCATGAGAACACGACCGGGACTTGGTCAACCACGCTGGTCAACACATCCCTCGGCATCGATTTCATCAGCATGTGCCTGGACCACAATGACAAGGCCCATATCACTTATATGACGGCGTACGACGCCATCAGATACTCCACCAACGCCGGAGGTAGCTGGCAGAACACCACGGTAAGTACGATCCCGGTCGTGGAATCGGATATCGAGGATAATTCCCCACCCTCCATCGTTGTAGACTCGAACAACAACCCAAGCATCTGTTACTGTAACACAACAGGCGACTTCACCTATTATGTCGAAGTGGCGTCCAAATCGGGTTCAGCTTGGACCATCACGCGCCTGGATGGCGGCTTGGCGCAAAGCATGGCCATAAGTCAGACGAATCAGCTCTACGTGGCATCTGACGGCTGGGGCAGCCTGAGCGGCTTCATATTCTACTCCACCGGCACCATAACGCCAGGCACCTTGGGCGGAGCGGCGAGCGGAATCCCTCCAGGGCCGGTCAAATCCGTTAATGCGACCCTGGAAAATAGCAAGGTCACCATCACCTGGAGCCCCCCAACGACCGGAGGGATCGCGATTTCCGTCATCATATACCGGTCGACGACCAATTCAACACCGTCGTCCTCACTGACCACGGTCGCTGTATCCAGCTCACCGTACGTGGACACCACGGCGGCCAGCAACCAGACCTACTATTATTGGCTGGTCTCGAGCAACGATTACGGGAATGGTCCGTCAGTGGCGACAGGAACTGTCACTACCGGGGCAGCAGCGTCCTCTTCATCATCATCGTCATCGAACAATGGTGGGGGACTGCTGATCCTGGTGATCGTGATCGTTGTAATATTGGCCATTGTGGCCTTTGTCTTCATGAGGAAGAGAAAGAAGCCCTGAGAAGCGTAGCCCATCGATTGGATCGGGCCTAGCGGCCCCTTCATTTTTTCTCAAATAGCTTCAACAAAGCATGGCTCCGGTCCAAACTCTTTCTCTCCGATCTGCCATGATCTTCCATCGATCGTAGGTTCCTGCGGAGATGCGAGAAGATGATGGACTAAGTCATTATACCCCAACGGACAATAGGCGCTGCGGTCGGGAATTCGGTATCTTGCAGGGAGACATTTCGATGGAGAAGATTATTCCAAGGGTTGTATGCTGGCTGATCTTATTTTTATTTCTTTCAATGGCTTTATTATCGATCGGGACGAACTTGGCGGTGGCATCCGAGGACGGTGTCTACACCTACACCGTGGAAGGCGTTCCAGCCCATGCCAACATCACCGGATATCACGGAATCGGCGGTGCGATAGCCATCCCATCGTCGTTGGGCGGGTTTCCCACGGTCGAGATTGGAACCAGGGCGTTCTACTATACCAATGGCCTTACGTCCGTTGTCATTCCTGGAAGCGTCAAGGTCATCGGGGGCTACGCCTTCGGTTCATGCACCGCTTTGACTTCGGTGACCATCGGGGACAATGTCACCACCATCGGCCCCTACGCGTTCGCGAGATGTATCTCCCTTACCAACGCGACGATCCCATCCGGAGTTGTTTCCATCGGGGACGCTGCGTTCGCGCAGTGCACCGCCATGACCTCGATGACGGTTATCGGGAATGCCAGCAGCATCGGGAACGGGACCTTCGCCGCTTGCACCTCACTCTCAACGGTTGACATGCTCGGCAATGTGACCGGGATCGGAACAGCGGCCTTTGAGTTCTGCTCGAATCTGACGTCCATCACCATTCCAGACAGCGTTGCCTCGATAGGGGAGGGGGCCTTCGCCGGATGTCGATCCCTGTCCTCGATCGTCATCCCGAACAACGTGACCAAGATGGATGATGGCCTGTTCGGTAACTGCAATGCCCTGGTATCGGTGGCCATGTCCGAAGGCATGACCTCGATCGGGAATGGGACATTCGGGGATTGCACTTCCTTGACCTCGATAACCATCCCCGGCAATGTGACCGGGATCGGCGACTATGCGTTCGTTGGCTGCTCGTCCCTGATATCGATGACATTCGATGGTAATGCGCCAGCGGTAGGCGCCAACTGGACTCAGGGATGCAACAACCTGACCACCTACTACCACCTGGGGAAGACCGGGTTCTCGACCCCGGTGTGGAACGGGGTGCCGACAAAGGTGATCCCCGATGAGACCGACGATATGGGAGGCATGCTGGTCATCGTTGCTGCGATCCTTCTGGCAGCTATCATCTTGATCTCTGCCGTTTGGCTGGTCCGGAGGAGGAAAAGGGCATGATCCTAGTTCATTGCAGATCGACCTGGGTTCCTTCATGTTGATCTGGAAAACCGATCGCACACAGGAACCGTGGGTACCTACGACCGAAGGCCCTTTCAAGACATGGCGATGCCTTGACCGTGAATGGGTCGGAGCCGTCGACGTCCGGGCCGAGCGCTCTTTCCGGGAAGAAGTCCGGACCGTTCGTCTTTTCTCAATATTTCTTTCATGGTTTGAAAGACTGGTAGGTGCAGGCACAAGCCCTTGGACACACGTGGGCTCGCCAACAATCTTTATATTCAAGTTGGGGCTTGAGAGTGACGATAACCAATGGCAGATGACGATTACCTATCACTCCTAGACCGGGCCAAAGGTCAATTGCCCGAGACCATCGAAAAGCACGAGCGTTTCACCGTGCCAGAGCCGGACATCTTCCAGGAAGGGAAGACCACGGTCATCAAGAACTGGGGTGACATCACCGATGCCCTGAGGCGGGAACCGGAACATCTTCTCCAGTACCTGCTGCGCGAGCTCGGTACCCCGGGAACGATCGAGGGCAAGAGAGTGGTCTTCAAGGCAAGGCTCGCACCCGTGCAGATCGCCGAGAGGATAACCAGCTATACGGAGACCTTCGTCCTGTGCTCGGAATGCGGCAGGCCGGACACGCACATCGTGAAGGAAGGAAGGATCCTCATCCTGGAGTGCGAGGCGTGCGGAGCGCACAGGCCGGTCAACGTCAGGAAGCAGGCCAAGGCCCCGGAGAAGGAAGGGCTGAGGGAAGGCAACATCTACGAGTTCATGATCGAGGATGTCGGCAAGAAGGGAGACGGCGTGGCCCGGATGGACAAGTACATCATCTACATCCCGGGAACGATAAAGGGTGCCCGGGTCAAGGCCAAGGTCACCAAGGTCTCCGGTAACGTTGGTTTCGCCAACGTGTCCCAGGAACCGATCACCAGGTGATCGGGGCCCAACCCCGGCAGAAACCTCTTCAGACCCTTATTCTTCTGAATTTATTGATCTGGACAACTTGAATAGTAAGAAAGGGAAGGCCGGTCCGTCAGTTGATGTAATTGACGCTTGAGCGGTCGAACCCCTTTACCAGCTCGATGTCCATCGTCTGTTCCTCGTCCATCTTCGGTTCGGCGTAGGTAAAGAACGGAAGCACCCGGGAAATGTCCTCTGCGATATACGTCGTCTTGTGCTCCCTGCCGAAAAGCGCTACGCTTATCGAGTAGGCACGCCTCCTGGTCTCCTCCTCGTCCAGTATGCCGACGGCGTGGATGTACTCATGCAGCAGGACATGGAAGGCATATGACTTGTACAGGTCCGGCTGGATCACCATTATCCGGTTCAGGACGCTCTTGTTCATGACGATGATGTTCGAGGTGACCGGGTACAGGCCGCCGACGAACGACTTGTTGTCGCCCCCCAGGTCCGCCAGCCCGAGCATCAGCCCGGCACGTGATATGCCCATCTGGACGCGCACCGCTTCCTTCACGACCTCGAATATGTCCGTCAGGTCCTTGGCCCGCTCTAGGCGGGCCGGGAACACTGAATTGGCGGACTCTGTCCGCACTAGTTCACTCATGGTTAACTACAATGCGGATACTTCCCTATTAAAAACATTCCTAGAATTATCGTAATTGACGAAGGAATCGGCCTCCGACCGCTCAAAACGGTATTATATGCGCAGAACGCATCCTTCCGCCCATGCGGAACCCGGCCCAATACCTGGTGATGTTTGGCATCTTCATATTCATCCCGGTGGCGGCGATATACCTACTACCGTTGCTCCTGAGCACCGGTAACTACCAAGCCTTCCAGGACCCCCAGAGCCCGGTGAACCCGCTGCTCTACTTCGGGCTGATCCTGGTGATGACGGTCCTGATGCTGGTGCTCATCAAGTTCGGGAAAGAGAAGATCATGCGGGCCATCTTCTACGCCGCCATGGTCATCTCCATGTTCTCGATCCTGCTGCCGATCTTCTACTATGTCGTCACTGACGTCAACATCTCCCTGGTCCTGGCCATCGTGGTCGCAGGAGGATTGCTGGCGTGGCTGATCTTCCGGCCAGAATGGTACGTCATCGACTCGGTGGCGGTCCTGATCGGCACCGGAGCGACGGCGATACTGGGAATATCGCTGGGCATCTTCCCGGCGTTGATCCTGCTGAGCATCCTGGCGGTGTATGACGCGATCTCGGTGTACAAGACCAAGCACATGCTGTCCCTGGCCGAGGGAGTCACCAAGATGAGGCTCCCGGTGCTGTTCTACGTCCCGAAGAAGCTGGACTTCAAGGTCGAACAGATGGACAACATGGACCTGAAGGACCGGGACAGGGACCAGGAGAGGGAGACCATGATCATGGGGGTGGGGGACGCGGTCATTCCCGGGATATTGATCGTTTCGGTGATGGCATACCTGCCCACCAATTCCCTGCATTTCGAACATGCCGATGTCCTGGTCACGGCTGGAACACTCATCGGGGCATGCATCGGCTTTGCGTTACTGATGCGGTACGTGGCCACCGGCAGACCACAGGCGGGCCTGCCCCTTCTCAACGGCGGTGCCATCCTGGGATTCCTGCTCACCTACCTGGTCGTGTTCCAGGACTTGAAGTTCGGGTTCTTGTGAGCAAAATTGATGTAATGAGCCTGACTACATGAAAACGGCGAACGCGATGCGATTCCTGGTTCTGTCCGACGTGCACCGGCGCGACAAGGTGGCCAATTGGGCCAACGAGCTCATAGATGACATGGAGCTGGACGGCACGATCGTGCTGGGCGACATCACCCACTTCGGCCCCCCAGAATGGGCGGGAGAGTTCCTGGGAGGCCTGAAAGGCAATACCTACGCGGTGACCGGGAACTGCGATCCGCCCGGGACCCTGGAGCACATCGAGAAGAATTCGATATCGTTGCACCTGAGGAAGGTCCGCTTGGGAGACTACGTCCTCGGCGGCATGGGCGGATCGAACCCGACCATCTTCGACACCCCGAACGAATACTCGGAGGAGGATATCATGTCCCTTCTGCGTCCATTGATGGAAACGGGCATGATACTCGTGCTGCACTGCCCCCCGTTCGGCGTTCTCGACGTCCCGTTCTCGGGAAAGCACGTGGGCAGCGTTTCCATTGCTCGGCTGGTGGAAGAGTTCAAGCCCAGGGTCGTATTGTCCGGACACATCCATGAGGACCGGGGCATCGTGGAGAGGGATGGAACCATCTTCATGAATCCAGGCCCCGCGAAGGAGGGCTATTCCGGCCTTCTGGAACTGGGAGATGTTCCGAGCGTGAGACTGCTCGGGCAGCACCTCGTGTGAAGATAGGTATTAATACCCCGCTTTATTTCAGTGACCACGGATTGCTATGGCACTGTGGCAAGGGAAATCCAAGAGGAAGCCGTCAGGTGGAAGGCTCCGCCTCGGCAGGAAAAAGAGACGATTCGAGATCGGCAGGGAGCCGACTTTCACGCTTCTGGGCGCAGAGCGCTCTCTCATAATGAGGACCAGGGGTGCAAACGTCAAGGTCAGGATGCTCAAGGCGTCATTCGCCAACGTCATTGACCCGGCGACCAAGAAGGCCCAAAAGTCCAAGATCGTAACCGTCAAGAAGAACTCGGCCAACCCTAACTATGTTCAGCGTAACATTATCAACAAGGGCGCCATGATCCAGACCGAACTGGGACTGGCCAAGGTCACATCAAGACCGGGACAGCACGGGGCGGTCAACGCGGTACTGGTCAAGGAGTGACCGGTACCCCCTTAGGGGACCACCCATGACCCTCGACGAAGACAAGGCATGGGTCCTTTGGCCCGAATATTTTGACATCAGTCGGACCAGGGACGGCGGCCGTAAGGTCAGCAGGAAACTGTCTATCAACAGCCCGAACGTTGAACTTATAGCCAAGGCCGTCAAACAGATGGGCTTGGAATACAAGATCGAGGCGGAAAAGTCCTACCCCGGTAACTGGTTCAATCATACGGGCAGGGTATTGGTGGAGCATACGCTCCCCAAGACACTGCTGATGTTGAAAGTAGGCCAGGCGCTGGTCAGATATCAGCGGTCCTGAGGCGTTTCCACTTCTTCGACCAGCTTCTTCCCGGCGGAAACGCTGTCCACAGAATGCACGACAGCACCGGATTCGGTGATGATCTGTTCGACCATGTCGTAGTCGATGGAATTTCCCTCGACGGTGATCTTGATGCTCTCGGTCTCCTGGTCAACCTCGTCCAGCGTGCAGTTCACACCGGATATGCCTTCAATTGCGCCAAGCCTCTTGGCCAGCTCAACGATCGAGGGATGATGCGGCTTCAGTACGTCCAGTACAAGTCGTTTAACGTCGCTCACTTACAGATACCCTTCCCGGGGCGACAAATTGGGGTAGATGTATTAAATCGTTAGGATTGGCGAATTGGAAACACCTGACCGACGAACGTCGTCCTGTAACCCGAATCTCTTGAACTCTAAAAGGAAATGAAAAGAAAAGGTCCGATCCATTTCTCGGATTTCCGATGACTGGACGCCCATAAATATCATCACACCGACCTCGTGTTCGATTCAGCGGGCACATGGAGTTCCAATGATGGCGGGGCATCACTCCAGCCAGGGGAATCTCTTGACGATCTTCGTTCCTGACCACCATTTCCCCAAACCAATGGTACGACCGGCCCTGACCCTCCAAAGTCCGAAAAGTAGGAAAAGGTAGATTATGTGCTCGTCGATGAATGGATTGGCGGTGGGAGGAACCTGGGTGGACCAGAGCAACAGTACCAGCAGCCCCCCTCCATAGGCCGATATCCTGCTCCCTACCCCGAGTATTAGCGCCACTCCGAGAAGCAACAATGCCGCCATGAAGATGATGTCCACGATTTCGTTGCCGGCGATGCTGGTGTAAAAACCCTTAAAGATCCCTCCCGACACATTGCCGAGGTAATATGTGGTAGGCGAGCCCCCGTTGATCCAGGAATGGCTCGAGTCCGTCGAGTATCCCAGACCAAAGGTCTTGTCCAAGAACGCCCAAAGGAATAGCCACCCCAGCAATATCCGGGATATTCCCCAAATGTAATCCGTCTTGATCTCAGGAATCCTGTACGCCATTGATGAATTCGATTCTATCCAGGCAGATATAAATGTATTGTGGAATTATTAGGCAACTTATCCTAACGGGCGGGTCGCATTCCATGCCTCAAGGAACTGTTCGAGGCAAGGAACAGCCAGGCATGAAAAAACGCCAATGTCGTGAACATGCAGGTAGAGATGACCAGGGATTGATTCCGGTTTGAAAGATCTCGTCCGAAGCCTACGACACGGATATCAATCGTTGACCATGGCCCCGAAGATCGATGGACTATCGTCCCGACCGGGCCGATCGGCCTGGAAAAGGATTATCCATGATGGCATTTATTCTAGTGTCATGCTCACCTTCCGCGAAGTCACAGTGATCGACGTCAACTCCGAGTATCTAGGGGTACAAGTGGAGACCCTGATGGAAAACGCCGGATACGCCGTGGCCAAGGCCATCACCAAGGAGTACGGGATGGGGAAGAGCATCGCGGTCATCTGCGGCATGGGGAACAATGGAGGGGACGGGCTGGTGGCCGCCAAGTACCTGCGGGAGAACAACAACGTCAAGGTCATATTGGCCAGACCTCCACAGTTCATCAAGAGGATGGCTCCCCGCAAGAACCTTGGGCCGGTCGAGGACATCACTAAAGTGTACGGCGGCGAGGAACTGTCAGGTTATGACCTGATCGTGGACGCCATTTACGGCATCGGGATCCATGGCGAGATCCGGGAGCCGTACTATTCGCTGATCAGCGAGATGAACCAGGCCGGCATCCCCATCGTGTCCATCGATGTGCCTTCCGGTATGGGGGCCAATCTGGCGGTCAGGCCGGTGATGACGATCACACTGCATGACATCAAGGAAGGAATGGACGGCTCCAACTCCGGCAGGATCGAGGTGGTGGACATAGGCATCCCCAGGGACGCGGAACGCTTTGACGGTCCCGGGGAGTATATCTACTACCCCATACCCAGACCGGATTCGCACAAGGGGGAGAACGGACGAGTGCTGGTGATCGGTGGGGGGCCCTATACCGGCGCACCGTCGCTGGCGGCCATGGGGGCCTACCGGATCGGCGCCGACCTGGTCCAGATCGCCACCCCGGAACCGTCGTTCAATATCATCGCCTGCTATTCACCCAATTTCATAGTCCACGGCATGCCCGGCGCAGTGTTCTCCAGCAGCAACCTGGACCAAGTGCTCGGCCTGGCCGGCCTGGCGGACTCGGTCCTGATCGGGTCGGGGATGGGACGGGACCCCCGGACCCAGGAGGCCATCCGGGACTTCGTGAGGGAGTGCGGCAAGCCGATGGTCATCGACGCGGACGCCTTCACCGCCCTGTCGGCGGACCCGGACCTCCTGAGAGGCAAGAAGGGCATCGTCACGCCGCACTCGCGGGAGTTCGCGACCCTTTTCGGCAAGTCCCTTCCCCGGGACCTGGAGGAACGGGCGTCGGTGGTCAGGGAGGCGGCGGAGCACATCCAGATGACCGTCCTGGTGAAAGGCATGATAGACGTCATATCGGACGGAGAACGGATCAAGTTCAACCGAACCGGAAACCCCGGCATGTCGGTGGGCGGGACCGGCGATGTGCTGGCGGGCATCTGCGCCGGATTATTGGCCAAGGGGGTGCAGCCTTTCGATGCGGGACGGATCGCGGCCTTCACCAACGGGGCGGCCGGCGACCTGGCCTTCAACGATCGGTGCTACGGTCTGTTGGCCACCGACGTGATCGACAACATCCCCTCCGTGATGTGCCGGGCGCTTGACAAATTTAAATAATCCATTGTCAATCGAAGGATGGTGAGGACAGCCATCATATCGGATGTCCATGCCAACCTGGCGGCGCTGAAGGCCGTCCTGGGGGAGATCGACGGCATGGGCATTAGCCACGTCATCAGCGCAGGCGATGTGGTCGGTTACTATCCATTTCCAAATGAGGTCATCCAGCTGTTCAAGGAAAGGTCGGTGGTCGGCATCGCCGGCAACCATGACCGGACGGTCATCCGTTCTCAGACCTCCAGCATGAACCACATGGCCGGAGAGGCGGCCCGCTGGACCTCGAAGCAGCTTACCGAGGGCTCGAGAGATTACCTGACCGGGCTTCCGGCCCGGACCCACGTGACGGTCGGAGGAAAACTCGTCGGGCTATACCACGGCTCACCCCGGGACGACGTCGAATACGTGTTCGAGGAAAGCGCGGAGCCTGAGCTCCTGAGGCTGAGCGGGACCCGCCTGCTCATCCTGGGCCACACCCACGTGCCTTTCGTCCGACGATCCAAGGAAGGCACCATCGTGAACCCGGGTTCGGTGGGTCAGCCTCGGGACGGTGATCCCCGGGCCTGTTTCATGGTGTACGATTCGACCAAGGACGATTTCACCATCAGACGGGTCGAATACGACATCGAATCGGTGGTGGTGGCGGTGTCGCGGGCCGGATTGCCCAGGGAACTGGGGGAGCGGCTCAGACATGGATGGTGAAGGGCGGTTGGACATCTCCCCGATCCCGGGCATCCCGGTGCTGGAGATCCTGGGCGAAAAGAAGCTGATCTGCGCCGGCGACCTGCACATCGGACTGGAGAACGAGATGAAGGTCAAGGGAGTGATAGTCCCGAGCCAGACCTTCCGCATGGAGAAGGAGCTGGTCTCACTGGCGGAGGGCCATGACGGCCTGGTGCTGCTCGGCGACATCAAGCACCGGGTGCCTGGATCGTCCAAACAGGAATACGCGGAGATACCGCGCTTCTTCACCGAGCTCAAAAAGGCGTACGGGGAGGTGCACGTGGTGCGGGGCAATCACGACACCAACATCGAGGCCATGCTCCCCGAGGGGATCCACGTCCATCCCGCCACCGGCTTCGTCATGGATGACGTCGGGTTCGTCCACGGCCACACCTGGCCCTCCCCGGAGGTCATGTCCAGGAAGGTGCTGGTCATGGCGCACAACCATCCCGCGGTCATCTTCGAGGATAACATGCACCATAACCAGATAGAGAGATGCTGGGTGAGGTGCCGGTTCCGGGAATCGGCCAACCAGAGGTACCTGGAGCTTCCCGAGGAGGTGATCATCGTCCCGGCCCTGAACCGCAACCTGGGGGGGTCGCCGATCAATTTCGATGAGCCGAGGCTGCTGGGGCCGTTCTTTTCCCAGGACCTCATCGACCTGGACGAGGCACGCGTGTATCTGATGGACGGAGTGTTCCTGGGCAACGTCGGCAGCCTCAAGGTGAAAAGGCGTCGCCACTTCAAGCTCCGGCCTGACGAACAGTGAGCGCTTTGCCTGCAGCCGACAGAACAATAGAAAAATAGGGAAAAGGAAAGAGATTTGTTGAAGGGGTTTAGTAGTTCGATATCTCTCTGAACACGGACCCGTCTGGGTTCCTTATGACCGCCTTCATCGGCATCTGTCCCGGCAGGGTGTGCGTGGCGCACGAGTTGCACGGGTCATAGGCACGGTAGGCCATCTCGACCATGTTCAGCAGACCGTTGGACACTTCCCAGTTCTTGATCAGTGCGGTGGCCGCCTTCCGGACGCTCATGTTGATGGGCGCGTTGTTGTTGGTGGTACCGACGACCAGGTTGACCTGGGTGGTGATGCCGTTCTTGTCTGCGCAGTAGTGGTGCACCAGGGTTCCACGCGGGGCCTCCAGGATACCGACCCCTTCGTCCGGGGTGTGCAGCTCGCCTCTGATGTCCTTGCTGGTGATCTGCGGGTCCTGTGCCCTCTCGAGCAGCAGTTCCGAAGCGTGCACCAGTTCGATCACACGCGCCCAGTGCATGGCCATGGTGTGGTGTATCGGGCCCTTGACGCCGAGCGAGGCGAAAGTGCTCTTCATCTTCTCGTACTCGACCTGCGCCAGCGGCGTGCTGTATCCGCTCGAGACATTGAACCTGGACAGCGGCGTGGCCCGGTAGATACCGGAGTCCATTCCGTCCACGAGTCCCTTCCAGCCGACCGGCTTGAAGTAGCAGAACTTTTCGTATGACCAGGGCAGGGTGTGCTCGGCGATGTAGTCGAGGTATCCCTTTCCGGTGTAGCGGGCCACTTCGTTCCCGTTCGGGTCGATCATCTTCTGCGTTCCGTCGTAGAAGTTGACCTTGTCGTTCTTGTCGACGGTCCCGAGGTTGTACGTCTCGTTGTAGAATATGTCCTTGCTGACGATGATGTTCAGATAGTCCTGGTTCTTCAGCACGACGTCCTCGAAGATCTTCATGGTGAAGAGCGAGAAATCGACGCAGGACTTGGCCATGGCCTCGATCTTCTTGCGCTCGTCCTCGTTGATGGACTTGGACATCCCTCCCGGGATACCGCACACCGGATGGGTGGCCTTTCCGCCCAGCATCTCCTGGATCTTCTGCGCGTAGGACCGGTGCTTGATCACTTCGGCACCCACGGCGACGCCGACCGCGTCGACCACGCCGAGGATGTTCCTCTTCTCCGCCGGGGCGCATGGCCCGAGGACGAAGTCCGCCGCTGCCAGCGCATAGAAGTGCGCGATGTGGCTGTGCACGTAGTGTGCGGCGTAGAACAGCTCCCTGAGCTTCACCGCCGCCTCCGGCGGGGTGGCTCCGTAGACGCCGTCCAATGCCTTGGTGGAGCACAGGTGGTGAGCACCTGGGCACACGCCGCAAAGCCTGGCGGTGATCTTGTTCAGCTCATCGACCGACCGGCCGATGCAGAACTTCTCGAAACCCCTCAGTTCAGGCACCTGCCAGTAGGCGTTGGCCACGTTTCCCTCGTCGTTCAGGAAGATCTCGATCTTGCCGTGGCCTTCCAGCCTGGTGATCGGGTCTATGGTGATACGTTTCGAGGTGCTCTTGGTATGCGGGTCAGATAGTATCGGTGACATGTTTAGGCCTCCTGCTTGGGCGCCTCTTCAGTCTTCTTCTTCTTGCCCTTCTCGGTTACGGTCCTCTTGATGATGGACTTCGGTAGGGTGAACGCGTAGAACGTTCCCAGCGGGTCCTTCACCTGCTGCATGATCTCGAGGATCTGGTCCTCGTTCAGCAGAGCCTCCCCTTCCCCGACCTTGAAGATCGAGGCGAGAGCGGACAACATACTGCCGCCCTGGTCCATGACCTCGGCGGTCGGGCCCATGCATCCGCGGCACGGCTGGTTGCCTTCCAGGCACTTCGCGCCGCATCCGGCCCTGGTCGAGGGACCGAGGCAGATGACTCCCTGCTCCAGCATGCACTTCTCCGGGTCGATGTCGATCTCGAACGCCAGGTTGATCTTATCCACGTGCTTTCCCGATTTCTTCCTTCCGCACTCGTCACATAATGTCTTCTGGGAGGCGATGACCGATCCCTTCGGCGGGAGCGGTGTGCCATCGGTCAGGTATGCCGTTACGATGCCTAGGAACTCGTTGATCAGGTTAGTGGTCGGCGGGCATCCCGGCATGTAGTAATCGACGTCGATCACCTGGTCCAGCGTTAGGACGGTGTCGTATAGCACCGGTAGTGAGACATCACCCTCTGGCATATGGCTCATGGTCTGCGGGAGAACCGGATTGGCCGATCCCTTCTGGTCCGAGGAGAAAGTCTGGTTATAGACGTACTCGAAGACGGCCTTCGCATTCGTCACGTTTGCCAATCCCGGGATTCCCCCGAAACATGCGCAAGAACCGAACGAAACCATGAGCACGGATTTCTGCCGAAGCAGCTTGGCCATGTGCTCGTTCTCGCTGTTCCTGATAGCCCCGTTGTACAACGTGGCGGTTATGGACTTGTCGGGCATTGCCTCCACGTCCTTGATCTTCGCGTCCACGGCGATGGGCCAGAAAACGATATCTGCGATCTCTGCCACTCCGAGGATCTTCTCATCGATATCCAGGAGTGCGACGTCGCATCCCCCGCAACCGGCTCCCCAATATTGCGCAATCTTGATCTTTGCCATTTGTTCCACCTGCCTGGATTAGACCTCGTCGTTGATCGGGTTCGGGCCGAGCTCCTTGATCAGCTCGTTGAACTCCTTGATCGTCTTCTGGAACTTCGCGCCTTCCGAGGCGGAAACCCACTCTAGCTTCAGCCGGTCCGGGTTGAATCCATACTGTTCGAGCAGCACCCTGAGGAGCGCTATCCTCCTGCGGGTCCTGTAGTTGCCACCGATGTAGTGACAGTCGGCCGGGTGGCATCCGAGCACCAGGACGCCGTCGGCGCCGTTGGCGAATGCCCGGAGGACGAACTCCGGGTCTACCCGTGCCGAGCACATGGTCCTGATGACCCTGAAGTTGGTCGGCATCTGCAGCCTCGATACTCCCGCCAGGTCGGCCCCGGCATAGGAGCACCAGTTGCAGCAGAAGACCACGAGCTTCGGATCGAAGTCGCCTTCCTCCACCGGTTTCGTCTGTGTCTGGGTAACGGTTTCGGACATTACTTTCCACCTCCCACCAGGGCCGCGTCGATCTGAGCGATGATCTGGTTGTTCTTGAAGCCCTTCTGCTCCATGGCACCGGACGGGCACGCTGCCACGCAGGTACCGCAACCCATGCACAGTCCTTCGTTGACCACTGCCTTCAGCTTCTTCGGGTCCTTCGGGTCAACCACGGTGGTGATCGCCTTGTACTCGCAGACCGGCTCGCATATGCCGCAGCCGTCGCAGATATCGTCGTTCACCGCCGCGATGATTCCCTGGGTCTCCAGGAACTGCTTCGAGATGATGGTCATTGCCCTAGCGGCCGCTCCGGACGCCTGTGCGATGCTCTCATCCAGGAACTTCGGCCAGTGCGCCAGACCGGCCATGTATATGCCGTTGGTGGCGAAGTCTACCGGCCTCAGCTTCATGTGCGCCTCGAGGAAGTAACCATCCTTGCTCAGCGGCACCTTCAGGATCTTGGCCAGGTGCTCGTTGTCCGGCTGGGGCCTGACGCCTGCGCTCAGGACGACCATGTCCGGGTGGAACATCAGCGGCGATCCCAGGATCACGTCGTCGGCGACGATCTTCAGGCTGTTCGCCCTCCTTGCTGACCACCGGGTCCTTGTCCTCGGGGAACCGGACGAACTTCACGCCAAGCTCTGCGGCATCCTTGTACAGGGACTCGCGGAACCCATAGGTCCTGATGTCCTTGTGGAAGACGTAGACCTCTGCGGTCGGGTCCTTCCTCTTGATCTCGATGGCGTTCTTGACCGCCTTCGAGCAGCACACCCTGCTGCAGTACGGGGCCTCCTTGTTCCGGGAGCCGACGCACTGGATCATGGCGACCTTCTTGGCATGCAGCGGACCGTGGTGCAGCTTCTCTTCCAGCTCGGTCTGGGTGATGACGTTCTTTTCCTGGCCGTACAGGAACTCCTTGGGCTTGTACTCCTCTCCGCCGACCGCCACCACGACGGCCCCGGTCTCGTACTCCTGCCCGCGGATCTTGGCCTTGAAGTTGCCGACGAATCCGGTCAGGTCCTCCAGCTCGGAGTTCATGTGCAGGGTGATGTTCGGGCTGTCCTGGACGTTCTTGATGATCTCGTGCATGACGGTCCTCGGGCTCTTTCCACCCTCCGGCGTCAGCAGCTTGTTCATCCTGCCGCCCAGTTCTCCGGTCCTCTCGACCAGTTCGACCTTGTATCCCTGCTGTGCGATGTCCAGCGCGGCGGTCATTCCCGCCAGTCCGCCGCCCACGACGACGGCCGAGGGGGTAACTCCCAGCCGAGACTTGGACAAGGGCTCCAGGAACCTGGATTTGGCGATGGCCATCCTTACCAGGTCCTTCGACTTCTGGGTCGCCTTTTCCGGCTCGTGCATGTGGATCCAAGAGCACTGGTCACGGATGTTGGCCATCTCGAACAGGAACATGTTCAGTCCGGCTTCCTTGATGGTGCTCTGGAACAGCGGCTCGTGGGTACGTGGTGTGCAAGATGCGATCGACGATGCGGTTCAGCTTGTGCTCCTTGATCAGGCTCTTGATCCTTTCCTGCGAATCGGCCGAGCAGGTATACTTGTTCTCCTCGGCAAAGGTCACGTTCGGCAATGTCTTGGCGTACTCGACGACCGACGGGACGTCGACCGTTCCGCGGATGTTGATGCCGCAGTCGCAGACGAAGACGCCGATCCTCGGCTCCTGTCCTTTGACGTCTATCTCCGGGGTCTCCTTGACCACGGTGTCGATGCTGACACGGTTCTCGAAGACCAGCGCGCCGGCCTTCGATGCTGCTCCGGACGCTTCCGCGACGGTGGTCGGGATGTCCTTGGGGGCGGTGAACCCGCCGCTGACGAACACTCCCTTCCTCGAGGTCTCCAGCGGGTTGTATACCGTGGTCTGGCAGAATCCGTAGGGGTTCAGCTTCACTCCGACCCGGTCGGCGATGCTCTTGGCATCGACCGGCGGCTCGAACCCGACCGAGAGGACGACCATGTCGAACTCCTCGGCGGCCACGTCCTGACCGTTGCTGTAGCGCAGGGTCAGGCTCTTGGTCTCGGGGTTCTCCTCGACCGAGGCCACCCGGGTCCCGCGGTACATCTTGATGTGGTATTCCTTCTCGGCCCTGGCCCGGTAGTCCTCGAACTCCTTGCCGAAGGCCCTGACATCCATGAAGAAGATGGTCGGCTGGAGGCCCGCGGTGTGCTCACCGGCGATGATGGCCTGCTTCATGGCATACATGCAACAAACGGACGAGCAGTAGGGGTTTCCGACCTTCTCGTCCCTGGAACCGACGCACTGGATCCAAGCGACCTTCTTCGGGGTGCTCTTGTCGGTGGGCCTGACCACGTGACCCTGGGAAGGGCCGGTGGCGGACAATATCCTCTCGAAGTCCAGGCTGGAGACGACGTTCTTGAACTCGCCGTATCCATACTCCTTCTTGGCCCGGGCATCGAATATGTCGAAACCGGGGGACAGGACAATCGCTCCTACGTCGATCTTCTCTTCGACGGCCTTCATGTCATAGTCAATTGCGCCCGCCGGGACAGACCTTCTTGCAGGTCCCGCATCTTCCCTTGGTGAGCCACAGGCACTTGGTGTCGTCGATGGCGTATTTCATCGGGACCGCCTGGGCGTACGGGACATAGATGGCCTTCCGGGTGACCATTCCCTGCTCGAACTCGGCGGGGGTCTTGGCCGGACACTTCTCTGAACAGAGGCCGCATCCGACGCACAGGTCCTCCCGGACGTATCTTGGATGCTTCTTGAGGGTCACGGTGAAATTCGGTGCCTCACCCTCGACCTTCATGACCTCCGTCAAGGTCATCATTGTGATCATCGGGTGCCTCGCTGCCTCCACTAGCTTAGGGGACAGGATGCACATCGAACAGTCGTTCGTGGGGAACGTCTTGTCCAATTGTGCCATCACACCACCAATACTTGGCTTTCTCTCGGTGAGGTAGACTTTCAATCCAGATTCAGCCAGGTCTAACGCTGTCTGAACTCCAGAAATGCCTCCTCCTACAACCAATACGGAACCAGTCTTTGCCGACATTTGTGCTCCTCCTTATTATCTTACAATACTACAATTTTCAGTTAACGGAACGGCCTTAGCGGTAAACGAAGCTCTCAGAACGGACGCCCTGTCGTCGTCAAGGCGCCCCGCGCCTCGGCCAGAACTTTCCTTCGTACCGGTCAGTCTTTCCACCTTCCAACAAACGTTTGCTGTGGCCCCGCAGGTCCCTTGCGTGGACCAGGTGGCCATTTCTCGCCATCCATTCCCGTTTCCTAGGCGGTCACGGCGAGGCGAAGAACCGCTAATTTCCCCCCATTCACCGGTTATTTCGTAGGGGATACCGTGTCATATCGTGTCGCGGTTTTTCGTGAATACGGATGTCCGTATTTTAACGTTTTGTACTTTTGCACGGCATGACTCCGGGTAACTCCGATGCCGTCTTTCTTAAGAGCTTTTCGCATTATTTCATTCGACTTTCCGAACGTTCGAGCACGTTATCTCGGAACACCCGTCCTTTTGTCCCTGAATAGCATCATTGTAATGAACCTTGGTATGGTCTGCCAAGCCATCGCCCTCATGACCATCCATGCCGCTCCTTCTATCAAATGGGAAGAATCGTAAACATAGGGTTTTAGACCCAAACCGGATTCTGAAGCATTGTGCCAAGGTCACGGGAGATTTTCAGCCTTTGAGGAACCCCTTCACGACGCTGTTCAAGAGGACACCTGGTCGTGAATTGGGTACCGATCAGGGAAGAGCCTGTGATGGTCAGCCCACCACCCGAGGTGAAACCTCCGGAGGTCCTGAGGCCCAGGCCGAGGGTGACCCCGATCAAGCCGAAGTACGACATCGTGGTCTGTCAGATATGCATGGGCAGGGTCAAGCAGGGCCTGAACGTGGCGAAATGCGAGTGCGGGAAGAGCTTCCACGACGTTTGCCTGGAACGGACCGGGTTCTGCCCCTATTGCCAGAGGACCTATGATGCATCGAGCGTCGCAAGCATCTCCAAGAAAAGGGAGGCGCCTATGGTCGAGAAGGTCCCCTGTCCGTCCTGCGGACTGCCGATCGTCGCCGAGGCGAGGCGGTGCGATTGCGGTGCGATGTTCGTGGAGGACGACCAGTTCGATTGCGCCAACTGCGGATCGGTGGTCTTCGCGGACAGCCTGGTCTGCGACCAATGCGGCGAGGCGTATGAGACCTACACCCCCATGCTCTGTCCGATCTGCTCGAGGATCTTCAATGAGGAGACCGGGCAATGCGAGTGCGGGGCGTTCACCGGCGATTCCTGCCCGGAATGCGGGATCGCACTTGAGATAGACGACCGGGCCTGCCGCCGGTGCGGGACCCTGTTCGAGTACGTCGGCACCCCGGAAGAGATCGCTGAAAGGACCCGCGTTTGATCGGCGCCGGACCGGAATGGCGATATCCTTTTTTATAAAGCCGAGAACAAATGGAATAAATATCACATTTGTATTATTCAATCAAGGGTGTGGGTGCACTTGAAATCATTATTTGACGTTCCAGACGAAGGAAAAAACGGATCACGGGAAGAAGTCCCGAGCATGCAACCGTCAGATGACCAGCGATGACGATGCCGAGCTCAGAAGCTTGTGGAAACCCTGCGGATCAAGATCTCCATCATCGGATGCGGAGGCGGCGGTTCGAACACCGCCCGACGGGTGACCCAGGCCGGGGTCTCAGGCGCCACAATCGTGGCCTGCAACTCAGATGCCAGGCATCTGTTGGCGATTCAGGTTCCGAACAAGGTCCTGCTGGGCAAGTCCACCACCAAGGGATTGGGGGCGGGGGCCATACCGGAGATCGGGCAGCAGGCGGCCGAGGAATCCGAGGGCGACCTGAGGAAATACGTGCAGGGCGCGAACATCGTTTTCGTCACCGCGGGCATGGGAGGCGGGACGGGCACCGGATCGGCGCCGGTCGTTGCGGAGATGGCGCGGAGGCAGAACGCCCTGGTCATCGGGATCGTCACCCTGCCGTTCAAGGCCGAGGGCCGGATCAGGATGGAGAACGCCATGAAGGGGCTGAACAACCTGCGCGAGCACTGCGACACCACCATCGTGGTACAGAACGACAAGCTTGCTGGAGCTGGTGCCGAGATTGCCCATCGAAGCGGCCTTCAAGGTGGCCGACGAGGTCCTGATGCAGAGCATCAAGGGCATCACCGAAGTGGTCACCAAACCAGCGCTGGTGAACCTCGATTTCAACGATATCCTGACCATCATGAAGAACGGCGGGATCGCCATGATCGGCATCGGCGAGGCCGACTCGGACGACAACGACCGGGTCAAGAAGGCGATAAACGACGCCCTGAGCTCTCCGATGCTGGGCGACGTGGACCTGCACGACGCGAAAGGCGCCATGATCCGGGTCGTGGGAGGCCCGGACATGACCGTGACCGAGGCGGAAAGGGCCGCAGAGCTGGTAAGTCAGGCGGTCAACCCCCGGGCCCGGGTCATCTGGGGATGTGCGGTGGAGCCAGAGATGAAGGGGAAGCTCTCCGCCATGGTGATCATCACCGGACTGAAGCAGAACGTCATAGCACCCAAGACCGAGGCCGCCGTCTGTCCGCCCGCACCAGCCAAGCCCGCTCCGCCCAGGGTCCGGTGAACCAGGAAAATGGTCGTCAAGGACAGGCGCGGACGCAGACGCTATGTGGCGTTCGAGACCTCCGAGGTCACCGATGCCGAGACCGTGTCCCGGGAGATCATCTCGAGCGCGGTCAAACTGGGGGTCCGTGCCGCCGAAGTTGATCCAATTCGAGGGACGCCGCGGCATCGTCCGCTCTTTGGAACCGGAGAAGGAAGCGACCTTGGAGCTGATAAACGCCGCCGCCCTGCCGATGAAGACCCTCCGCACCTCGGGCACCCTCAAGACGCTGAGGGAGCGCTATTTCGGGCCCAAGACCAGAGGGCGGCAGGGTGCCTCGGGGCAAACGGCCCGCCGGCCGTTGAACGGCACATATCGACCTTGCCAGCATACCTGAATAGCAGGCGGGAAACTAGCCAACAAATATATAGTCGAGGATAACTTAAGGTGAGGTCGTAACGCGTTCGAGGAGTGATTAGATGCAACCAGGACAAATGGCATACGATCGGGCCATAACTGTGTTTTCGCCGGACGGAAGATTGTTCCAGGTGGAGTACGCAAGGGAGGCGGTCAAGCGGGGGACCACAACCGTCGGTTTGAAGTTCAAGGACGGAGTGGTCTTGATAGTGGACAAGAGGATCGCCAGCAGGCTGATGGAACCCAAGTCCATCGAAAAGATATTCAAGATAGACCATCACATCGGATGCGCCACATCCGGGCTTGTGGCCGACGCGAGGATACTCGTGGACCAGGCCAGGGTCATCGCGCAGGTCAACAAGATCACCTACGACGAGGAAATGAGCGTCGAGGAGCTGGTAAAGCGCATATGCGACTACAAGCAGAACTATACCCAGTACGGAGGCGTAAGGCCGTTCGGAACTGCTCTGCTGGTCGCGGGCGTGGACGAGCCAGGGAGAGCACCTGTTCGAGACCGACCCGAGCGGAGCGCTTGTCTCCTACAAGGCGGGCAGCATCGGTGCCGGCCGCAACGTAGTGATGGAAGTCTTCGAAGAGCTCTATGCTGAGGGCATGGACATGGTGGACGCGGTGGAACTGGGCCTCAAGGCGCTGAAGAAGGCGACCGAGGAGGAGAAGCTCAACCCGAAGGCCGTGGAGATCGGTATAGTCAGGCGGGGAGAGAACTTCCGCCGCTTGGACGACAACGAAGCCGAGACCTATATCCAAAGGGTCAACGCCGCGTGATCGGTGTCTGGATGGTAGACATCGAGGACGCGATCATCGCGAAGCTGGAATCCCACGGGGAGACCTTTGAGATACTGATAGACCCGAAGGTCGTCAACTTGCTGAAGGAAGGCAAGGAGGCCAACCTCTACGAGCACATGGTGATAGACGAGATCTTCAAGAACGCCCACAAGGGCACGAAGTCTCCCGAGGAGAAGATCAAGGAGGTCTTCGGCACCAACGATGTGGTCGAGGTCGCCAAGCAGATCATCCTCAAAGGAGAGATCCAGTTAACCGCCCAACAGAGAAAGGAGATGTTGGAGAACAAGCGAAAGCGGATCGTCTCCGAGATCGCCAGGAACGCCATCAATCCCCAGACGGGCGGTCCGCACACTGCCGAGCGCATCTCCATGGCCATGGAAGAGGCCAAGGTGCACATCGACCCCTTCAAGCCGGTCGAGCAGCAGATCAATCAGGTGCTGGACAAACTGCGGCCCTTGATCCCGATCAGGTTCGAGAAGATCAAGATCGCGATCAAGCTCTCCGGAGAGGAGTATGGCAAGTGCTACGAGGACATCATCCACTTCGGAAAGATCATGAAGGAGGAATGGGAGCCCAACGGCTGCCTGGATCGGTGTCGTGGAGATCCCTGCGGGGATGAGGGATGACTTCTATGGGCGCTTGAATGAGAAGACCAAGGGGAATGCGCAGACGAAGCAGCTCAAGAATTAGGTGTTTCGGTGCTTCGATGGAAGGGAAGGTTTTTAAACCAATCAGGATTTGCATGAAGATGTGGTCAAATGAATAGAGAAGGTGCAGGTGGAGACCGGGAGATAGTCATCCCGGGAGATCTGCTCGATGCGAGCGGCCTCAAGGCGGGAAGCGGCGCCTATGCCGAGGACGGCAAGGTGTTTGCCGCTCAGTTGGGCATCAAGAGCGTAAAGTCAAATTTCGTGAATGTCATTCCCCTGGGCGGGAGATACATACCGGCCACTGGCGACAGTGTGATCGGCAAGGTGATCGATATCGGGCCTTCGAACTGGCTCATCGATATCAACTCCCCTTACCCGGCCCCGTTGCACGTCAACGAGGTCCCGTGGAGGGTGGAGTTCGGTGACACGTCCAAGTACCTCAATGTCGGCGACACCCTGCTGGCCAAGGTATTGATGGTGGACGAGACCAAGAGGGTCCAGGTCACGATGAAGGAGCAGGGACTGCGCAAGCTGTCCGGCGGCCAAGTGATCGATATATCGTACACCAAGGTGCCGAGGGTGATCGGGAAGGGCGGCTCAATGATCCAGCTGATCAAGAGCCACACCAACTGCCGCATCTTCATCGGGCAGAACGGAAGGATCTGGCTGGACGGGGAGATCGAGAGCATGGTGACGGCGATCCACGCGATCAAGATGATCGAGGAAGGCGCCCAGGAATCCAGGCTCACGGAGAAGGTAAAGGAATATCTCGAGTCGGTGACGAAATCAAGTTGATCTGGTGAACATATGAGCGGAAATACAGGTGTCAAACTCATTGATGACAATGGGATCAGAATAGACGGAAGGAAGGTGGACGAGCTGCGGCCGATCAAGATCGAGGCCGGCGTCCTGAAGAGCGCGGACGGCTCCGCCTATGTGGAGATCGGTAAGAACAAGGTGCTGGCGGCGGTATATGGCCCCAGGGAATGCCATCCCCGGCACATGCAGAACCCGGCCAAGGCGATCGTCCAGTGCCAAGTACAACATGATCTCGTTCTCGGTCGGCGACCGCAAGAGGCCGGGACCGGACCGTAGATCGGTCGAGATCTCCAAGATCATCTCCGAAGCTTTGGAGTACGTGGTTTTCACCGAGAGCTTCCCCAGGACCTCGGTCGATGTCTACATAGAGGTACTGCAGGCGAACGCTGGAACCAGATGCGCTGGACTTACCGCCGCCTCGGTGGCACTGGCGGACGCCGGCATCCCGATGAAGGACCTGGTCCCGTCGATCGCGGTCGGAAAGGTCAACGACCAGGTGGTCCTGGACCTGAACAAGGAGGAGGACAACTACGGTCAGGCGGACGTCCCGATCGCCATGATCCCCCGTACGGGAGAGGTCCTGCTGCTGCAGATGGACGGTCATTTGACCGTCGCCGAGTTCAACAAGGCCATGGAATACGCCGTCCCGGCGCTGGAACAGATATACCAGATGCAGAAGGACGCGCTGCGCCGAAGATACGCCTCGACCGAGACCGCCGAGGAATCGGCCGATGACCAGAACGCATCCGAATCACCCAGGAGGCCTGAGAATGGCCCGCTCGGTAGTTTCTGAGATCAAGAGGGACCATATCCACAAGCTCATCGCCAAGGGCAAGCGGGTGGACGGAAGGGTCTGGGACGAGTTCCGCCAGATCATCCATCGAGACCAACTACATAGAGACGGCGGAAGGCTCCGCCCGGGTCAAGATGGGCGACACCGACGTGCTCGTCGGGGTCAAGATGGGCGTCGGTTCGCCGTTCGGGGACACCCCGGACAAGGGAGTGCTCTCCACCAACGCTGAGCTCATCCCCATGGGATCGCCCAACTTCGAGGCCGGTCCGCCGGACGAGAACTCGATCGAGCTGGCCAGGGTCGTCGACCGTGGCATCCGGGAATCGGGCATGATCGACCTGGAGAAGCTGTGCATCGAGAAGGGGAAGGAGTGCTGGATCAATTTCGTCGACATATACGTGCTCGACTATGACGGCAACCTGTTCGACGCGGCGTTCCTCGGTGCGGTAGCGGCGCTGAAGACCTGCAAGGTCCCAGCCAAGGAGAATGGCAAGGGCGAGGACTTCATGATGCCGATAAGAAAAACGCCCATATCCTGTACGGCCGTACAGATAGAAAACGTTATATTGTTCGATCCGACTCTCGACGAAGAAAAAGTGGCATCGGCTAGATTGACGGTGACCACCGACGAGAACGGTGACCTCAGGGCCATGCAGAAAGGTCTGCGCGGCGCCTTTACAATGGATCAGGTCAAGAACATAATCGAGACCTCCCAGAGACTAGGCAATGAGCTGAGAAAGCTGGTAGGGTGAAATCGATGGCAAAGAGAACTGAGAAAGCGGGAACCGCCGGAAGGTACGGAGCGAGATGCGGTGTCGTCACCAGGAAGACGACCAGGGACATTGAGGCAATCGAGAGATCTAAGTCCGAGTGCCCCACTTGCCACCACATGAATGTCAAGCGTGTATCAACTGGCATCTGGCAGTGCCGGCACTGCGACGCCAAGTTCGCAGCCGCCAGCTACACGCCGACGATCAAGAAGATCACCTCCAAGGAGGTGCTGGCCCAGAAGGCGCAGCTCAGTGGAGGCGAACAGCACGTATAAGTGCGGGAACTGCGAGAGGCCCATCCGATCGAACGTTAACGCGGTCGGCATGCAGTGCGAGAATTGCGGCTCCAAGATCTTCTACAAAGAACGCCCGAACGTTAAGAAGGTCATAAAGGGAAGATGAGCGGATGCTTCGGGCCACCCTGAAGGTCCGCACCAATCACGCCCAGACCATCCTGGCATCGATCTCCCCCGAGGCGGGAAGGGAGATACCCAGGACCAGGATCTTGGCAGAGGCGGGACCGGACCAGGTGGTCCTGAAAGTAGAAGCGACCGACTTGGCTGCCATGAGGGCGGCGCTCAACTCCTACCTCCGATGGATGCAGATCGCGGAGGAGATGAGCAAAACATCAGGTGAGTGACATGGACGATATTAGCCCCAAACTCCAGAACCAGATCGCACAATTCCAACAGGTGCAACAGCAGCTCCAGCAGGTCCTGAACCAAAAGTTCAGGATGGAAGCCCAGCTCAAGGAAATGGACCTTACCATTGACGAGCTCAAGAAGACCCCGGAGGACAGCCCGATCTACAAGAACGTGGGCGCGCTCATGATCAAGGTGTCGGACCGGGAAGGCCTGTTGAGGGAGATCGAGGATGACAAGGAGACCTCGGAGGTCCGCGTCAAGTCCCTCGACCGACAGGAAAAGATGCTCCGCGAGAAGTACCAGCTGATGCAGGACCAGATATCCAAGGCCATGAGCAGCGGTGCCCGTCCCTCCGAGAGCTCGGAAGAGAACTGACCAAGCATTTCCGGGGACCCCGGTCCCCATCTTTCATTTTTTTCCATCATCCGGTTCCGACCATCGCCAGAGCTAGAAACATGGAAATATGGTCCGACCATACCATTTGACATGCTGACGACGATCGCTGAAAGGCTCGTACAGGGCAGGAAACTGATCCTGCTCCATGGCAACGCCGACCCGGATGCTTTGGGCTGCGGCTACGCGATCGCCCGCGCGTTCCCGGAGGCAGATATTTGCGCCCCCGGCGGCCTGGACAAGATATCCAAGGTCATCGCCGCCAAACTGGAGCTCAAGGTCCCGGACCGGGTGGACATGACGGCGTACGACCAGGTGGTCGTCGTGGACACCTCCTCGCCGGACCAGCTGGGTGACTTCGCTGACGTTCCGGCCGATGCCGTGATCATCGACCACCATTCACGCTCGGACCGCTGGGGGGAGCGGACCTACTATTGCGACGACTCCAAGAAGAGCTGTGCCGAGATCGTCTACCAGCTCTTGAAGATCGCCGGTATCAAGATCGAAAGGGATGTCGGCCTGGCCCTGCTGGCCGGGATGCTCACCGACAGCGGTCACTTCCGCTACTCGAACCCGGCCCTGCTGCGCGCCTTCGCGCGACCTGCTGGAGGACGCCGGATTGGAGATCGACGAGGTCATCTCCATGACCGACCTGGAGCCGGACGTGTCCGAGACGGATCTCACAGCTGAAAGGGGCGCAGCGCATCCGCTTCGACCGGGTGGGGGACAAGATCGTCGCCATATCGGTCGGCAGCGCCTACGAGAGCTCGGTGTGCAAGGGCATGCTGGCCATTGGTGCGGACGTGGCGTTCGTCGGGTCACAGAGGGACCAGAACTTCCGGTTGTCGGCCCGGGCCAGACCGGAGATGGTCCGCATGGGGTTCCATCTGGGCAAACTGCTGGAGGATGTGGGCGTGGAGACCGCCAACGACGGGGGCGGTCACGGCGGCGCCGCCGGCCTGGTCGGGGTGGGGGACGTGGAAGCGATCCTGAACATCTGCATGCAGCGGGCGATGGATTTCCTGCGGGAAAAGAAGCGGGGCAAGGATCAGCTATCCCACTGAGCTTCTGGATCGGCCAGGATCATCTCAGTGACTTGACGCTGCCCACGATCTCCCGGATCCGTTCCAGGTTCTCCGGTTTCTTGACGAAGTATTCCCTGGTCGGGGCCAGTATGTCCGCCAAGGACTCCGCGACCGCGTTCTTCAGGTCCATGGCGTGCAGCCTGCCGGCCAGGTAGGCCTGCTCCAGATCTTCGTACGATGCGAAGGATACGTTCCCGCCGAACTTCTCCGGCCTCTTGATCTGTATCGTGTCGATGTGCTCGAACAGAACGATCCGGGCGATCGCCAATACCGGGTTGGCTTCGGCCTCGGGAGGGCAGAATGCCTTGCCGATCTTCCGCTTTATGTCCTCGGGAGAGTCGTGTATCAGAATGCCGCTGTCCGGGTCGCTCTTGGACATCTTCGAGGCGAGGGGGTCCATGCGGTTCCCGCCCTTGAGACCGGGCAGCAGCGGCGTGTGCACCGCCACCGGCTTCTTCATCCCCATCTTCTCCGCCCCTTCCCTGGCCAGCATATGCACCTTGCGCTGGTCCATGCCGGCATAGGCCACATCCACCTTGAGCATGAAGATGTCCGTGGCCTGCAGCAGCGGGTAGATGAACTTCGAGGAATCCAGTTCCGCCTCCTCCTCCGTCCTCCCCATTATCGACAGGGCCCGCTTCACGCGGGACAGTGACGCGCTCTTGCCGGTCTTGATCACCACCTCCCAGTAGTCGATGTCGTCCATGATGTCCGAGGCCAGGATGAACTTTACCCGGTCCCGTTGAAGACCGAGGGCCTCGAAACAATCCTTCATGTACTCCGCGCAGTCCCTTATGTTCTGGATGTTACCGCCCAACTTGTCATTGATGTAGGCGTGCCAATCGGCGAAGAAGATGATGAACTCGAACCCGGCATCGACGAAGTTCTTGACCTTCTGGGTCACGACCATCCAGCCGATATGCACCAGACCTGACGGCTCAAAGCCGACGTAGCCCCGGGGAGCGCTCTTGGACGAGAGCAGTGCCATAAGCTCTTCCGTCGTGATGATCTCCTCGGTATTCCTGGCGATCAGCTTGAAACGCTCATCTGGTTGCATGTTATCACGGCCAAATCGGCGGACGATTATTAAGCATTAATTGACATCCGGCTGTTGGAGAAAGGACCTGTGGCCGCCGGTAACGCACGCAAGAACCATGATCGAACGGAAAAGATGAACGGACATCTCAGGAAGAGATTCCCATCAGAATCGAACATCAGCCAGATGCATTGATCACTAGTCGGTATTTTCCTGACCCGTCGTTTGGCCAGATAGGAAAAAGCGGCATTTCCAGCGCAAGAGTTCATCTGACGAGTCAATCGAGGTTTTCCGAGATATTTGTCGAGTTTCAAAGACTTTAATTATTAGTTTGTCTATAGAGTGCCGCCTTGATAGCCAAGAGCATGGAAGGAAACGGAAAAGGGAAAACTCTGGCAAACCGGGGATTCCAAAAATGCAGGTCCAGCTCCGGGGCAATGACAATGATGGCCTGAAAGGTCGCGAACTCGTCCTGCACCATCACAGGCCGAACATCTGACGGACCCACAGGAAAAGGCAAACAAGTTGGAAGGGTGAGGTAACAAATGTCGCCAGCAGTGAAGAAGGACAAGGTGAAAGCGGGCAAGAGGGAAGAATCGATCGAGATGGCCCAGTCCGGAAAAGTGAAAATGGTCGATTTCAAGTTCATCGACGTTCCGGGCATGTGGCAACACGTATCCATCCCTGCGACCGCACTGAAGGACCAGTTCGAAGAAGGACATGGCTTCGACGCATCGAGCATCCGTGGTTTCGCCCACATACACGAGAGCGACATGCTGCTCATGCCGGACGCCGAGACCGCCGTTATCGACCCGGTCTGCAAGATCCCGACCCTGAGCATCATATGTGATGTGGCCGAACCGATCTCCGGAGAGAGGTATAAGCGCGACCCGAGGTATATCGCCCAGAAAGCGGAGGCCTTCGTCAAGTCGTCCGGCATCGCCGACTCCGCATACTTCGGACCGGAACTGGAGTTCTTCGTCTTCGACTCGGTCTCATTCGACCAGAACCAGCACTCCGGATACTACTTCGTGGATTCGGAGGAGGGCATCTGGAACTCGGGCAACATGGACTGCCCGAACATGGGTCACCGCCCGAGGAACAAGGAAGGCTATTTCCCGGTCCCGCCGACCGATTCCCTGCAGGACCTGAGGTCCGAGATGGTCCTCAAGCTCCAGGAGACCGGCATCGAGTGCGAGATCCATCACCACGAGGTCGCCACCGCCGGACAGGGCGAGATCGGAATGAGGTTCAGCACCTTGACCACCATGGCCGACAAGGTCATGATGTACAAGTACATCCTGAAGAACGTCGCCAACGAGCACGGGAAGACCGTGACCTTCATGCCGAAGCCGCTGTTCGGAGACAACGGTACCGGCATGCACGTGCACCAGTCCCTCGGAAAGAAGGGGGAGAACCTGTTCTATGACGCGAAGGGATACGCCCAGCTCTCCCAGACCGCATTGTACTACGTCGGAGGTCTGCTGGCCCACTCGTCCGCACTGCTGGCACTGACATCCCCGTCGACCAACTCGTACCGCCGGCTGGTTCCGGGATACGAGGCCCCGGTCAACCTGGTGTACTCCGCACGGAACAGGAGCGCGGCCATACGCGTTCCGGTGTGCCAAAAGTCGCCAAAGGCCAAGAGGATCGAGTACCGGCCCCCAGACGCCACCTGCAACCCGTACCTGGCGTTCTCCGCCATGCTCATGGCCGGTCTGGACGGCATCAAGAGGAAGATCGACCCGGGGGAGCCGCACGACATGGACCTGTTCGAGCTCTCCAAGGAAGAGGCAAAGGGCATCAAGACCGTGCCGGGCAGCCTGGAGCAGGCTCTGAACAACCTCGAGGCAGACCACGACTTCCTGCTCCGCGGGGACGTGTTCACCAAGAACATGGTCGAAACCTGGCTCGACTACAAGCGGACCAAGGAGAACGATGCTATCCGCCTCCGGCCGCACCCGTACGAGTACTTCCTGTACTACGACTGCTAGTCGGGTGTCCAGAAACAGTCGGGTGTCCAGAAACAGCAAACCCTTTCCATAACCATTTTTCTTATTTTTGGCATCATCAACCTGGCAAAATCATAATACCGTTATCGACGATACGCAGGCGGTCGACCGGTTCCGGTCAGGCGTGCTCAACGATGGACGGAAATGGAGCTCCCAGGGAAGGCAGCGGTTTATTTGGATACCTCACCGCGACCGTGGTCTGCCTGGCAGTGGCGCTGGCCCTGGTCATCCTTTCTTCGCCGAACGATCCGGGACTGATAGCCGTCGTCCTTTCCTTCCCCCTGCTCGGTGGTCTGATAAAACGGTGACCAATCCTACGATTCCGGGCGCTTCAGCAAGCGGATATCGATAGCGCTGGCCCTTCCTGGCGGGCTGCTGATGGGTTCCCTGATCCTGTGGGGCAGGAACTCCGCCACCATCTTCATGGGGATGCTGGTCGCCCTGCTGATCACCGCGAAGTACGATAACCTGGCGTTCAAGCTGGGATTCGCCGTGACGTCCATCTTTGCCTTGGACTCGTTCCTCGACTTTCCCCACAACTTCGATCTGCTGGGAGCGGGCATCATCTTTCTCAGCGCCTTCGCCGACGAGGTGGGAGCGACCGGGTGGACCGGTCCAGCTTCCGCACGCTTTTCGGCCGGGCGATGAAGGACCGGCCGTTCATGAAGGTGGCAGCGGTCTTTCTCTGCGCCGTCGGGATTATCAACTCCTTTGCCTATCTCTTTGCATTCCTGGCCTTCGACCTGGCCTATTCGTTCGTGGAAAGGATACCTTCGGAGTGAGCTGCATTGGATGAATATCACACGGTAATAGTCGGGGCAGGCCCGGCCGGTTCCTCGGTGGCATCCAGGCTCTGTCCGCAACTGGCCCCGGACCAGCGGGTACTGATGCTGGAACGGCTGCCGGAGAACAAGTTCGACCGCTATCATCGGATGTGCGGGGAGGGCATCAGCCATGCCGGCCTGAAGGAGGCCGGGTGCCTGGACCGCAGGCTCATCGTCGACAACATCACCAGGGCGGTGGAGCATTGGCCGGAGGACATCGTCATCGAGACCCGCCTCAAAGGTTACATCATCGACCGGACGGCCGTCCTCAGAGAGCTGAGGAAGAGGTTCGAGGGCTCGGGTGGGTCGGTCTCCCGGGATTCGGTGGTCTCGATCAGGAGGTCGGGCCACGGGTTCATCCTGGGAACGACGTCTGGCCAGGAGCTTAGATGCAAATACCTGGTGGGCGCGGACGGAGCGCAATCGGTGGTCCGTAACGAGCTTTTCCAGGAGCAGAAGATCACCAAGATATGGGCCGTCCAGGCGGTACTGGACGTGCGGCCGGAGAAGGGGGCCATCCATTTCCACTACGATCAGCGGTACGCAGGCGGTTATCGCTGGGTCTTTCCCAACGGCGACATGACCCGCATCGGGTTCCCGCGCGGGACCGATGAGATACCGGAGGACGCCGTGGAGCTGCATCAGCGGGCCGTTCCCATGGGGAACCCGACCAAGCTCGTCGCCGGCAACGCATGCATCGTTGGAGACGCGGCAGGATTGGTCAACCCAGTATCCTTCGGAGGCATCCGGACCGCCCTGGTATCTGGTAGGATGGCCGCGGACGCCATCGCCCGAAAGGACCTGGGACTGTATCAGACCTGTTGGAAGCGTTCCGGGTTCGCCGACCCCGTCTTCATGGCCGCCTACCAGAGGCTGGCGAAAATGAACAACGGGGAGATGGCCAGGTCGATCCGGCCTTACAAGGGAGGGGTGACGGCGTTCAATCATGCGAAGGCCATGCTCAAACACCCCGAATTCCGGGTGCTCTACCGCGCCTATGGCCTTTCGCTCAGGTACGGGTGGTAACTATGGATTGGCAGAACTGTGATGTGCTGGTGGTCGGTTCCGGTCCGGTGGGAAGCGGGGCAGGGAGGGCGGCCGCCGAGAACGGGGCGAGAACGATCGTGATCGACCGGAAAAGGGAGATCGGGACCCCGGTCCAGTGCGGCGAGGTCATAGGGCGGTCGGTGCTGGCGATGACCGATGTCAAGGTCCCCCGGTACGCCAGTGCTGCGAGCAGAACTTCACCAGGTTCATCGTGGACCGGAAGGCCCAGATCGATAACCATGAGGCCTACTGGAGAAGCATCACGGTGGAAAGGAAGTTGTTCGACAAGTACCTGGCGGAGAAGGCGGCCGGGGCCGGGGCGGCGGCCCAGTCGGACGCCCGGCTCTTGTCCTGGATACGGACGGTAACGACGTCGTGTCCTGCCATCTGCTGGCCCAGGGAGAGAAGGTGGAGGTCGAGCCGAAGATCGTGATCGCGGCGGACGGGGTCATTCCACCGTGAGCAAGCTCCTGGGAAAGGAGCTCTACACGTCGGATTCGGTGGCCCGGGAGATACGTTCCCGCAGCCTCGCCACCAGCAAGAGGATCAGGGCCACCTAGCTGCCCGACCGACGCTGAACCTTCCGACGAACGGATGGCGTTCAGTTCCCGTGGAGCTTCCCCATCAGCACTTCCGCGGCCTCGTTGACCACGTCCTTCACCATCGAGGTGGGCGGGCAGTAGGCGTTCTCGAACGCGTTGACGAACTCCTCGGCGGTGACCCCCTTGTAGATCGCCGCGGTCAGCCAGTTGATGCGCCCGGTGACCTCCTCCCCGCCCACCATCTGGGCCCCGATGATGTGATGGCTGTCCCGGTCCGCCAGCATCTTGACGACCAGCGCCTTACCGCCTGGATAGTAGCGGGCCCGGGTGGAGCCTTCCGCGACGGCCTCCACGACGTTCAGACCGTAGTAGTCGGCCAATCCCTTGGACAATCCGGTGCCACCCACCTGGATGTCCCCGATGACGCTTACGAAGGGAGATAGCACGGCGGGCATGATGGCATAGCCCCCCGCAGCGTTGATCCCGGCCACCCGTCCCTGACGCACGGCGGCGGAGCCCAGCTGGTTCATGGTCGGTCCAGGGGCGGCGGCGCTCTCGCATTGCACCACATCCCCGGCCAGGTAGACGTCCTTGACCAGCCTTCCCTTCTTGTACGGCTGCATGGTGGGACCGACCCGGACGGCGCCCAGCGGTCCGATCTCCAGGCCCATCAGGTTGGGGAGCTCCAGGTTGGCCCTCACGCCCGTGGCCATGATGACCATCTGGCAAGGCAGCTCCAGGTGGCCGACGACCACCTTCTCGACCTTGCCGTCGCCCTTGATGGAGCCCATCGGGGCCCCCATGACGAATATGATGCCGAGCGACTCACAGTGTCTCTGGACCAGCTTGGCCATGTCGGCGTCCATGATGCGGGGGACGACCTGGTTGAACATCTCCACCAATGCCACGTCCTTGCCGAGCCGCTTCAGCGCCACCGCCATTTCCAGACCGATGACGCCCGCTCCCGCGACGACCACCGAGTCTACACCGTCCAGCGCCTTCTTTATCGCCATCCCGTCCGCTATGTTCCTTACCGGGAAGACGCCGGGAAGCTTCACCCCTTCCACCGGCGGCATGAAGACCGTACCGCCGACACTGAGCACCAGCGAATCGTACGGATGCACGCTGCCGTCAGCGGAGGTGACCGTCTTCTTGTCCAAGTCGACCCCGGTGACCTTGGTCCGGGTAAGGACCTTGATGTTCCGCTCCTTGGCGTAGAACTCCGGGGTGTGCATCACGATCGAATCGAAGTCCTTGATCTTGCCCTCGATGACGAACGGGATCGGCGCAAGGTGAGTACGAGACGTGCTCCTCCTCGGTGAAAACTGTGATATCCGCGTCCCCAGCGCTGCGTGCGGCGGAGGCCGCTTTCATCCCGGCGGCCCCCGATCCGATGACGATGACCCTCTTTGCCATGTCGTTCCTCAGCCTGGCTAATCCGAAGGCTGGGATATTAAGTCTTCTAGGCGGTCAACTCAGCAGGCCCTTCAGCATGATGTCCACCACGAAGGCTGAGGCGGAACCGATCCACAGCATCGCTATGAAGTGTATCCCTGCGCCGGCCATGTGGCCTCCCTTGAGCATGGGCAGCATCAACGCCGAGAAGAACGCGTGGATGAATATGATGAGGAACACCATCAACTTAAGCGGACCAACGTCGAAATGGGAATTGAACAGAGAGTTCAGGAAGCTTGCCCCCGCCGTCCCGGAAACGTCCGTCAAGGACAGCCCCTGTATCGTGTTGGACATGTACTCCGAGATGCCCACAGTGATGTACAGCGTGAAGGCCAGCGAGATCATGATACCGTACAGGACGCCAAGGTAGCCGGACGCCACTATCTGCCGCTTCTTCCGGATGGCCATGACCTTGAACATGTTGGCGCTGATGAACTGGCTGGTGATGTCGGCCTTGGCACCGCTAAGCACGCACTGCGTGTAGACCCCGTTGAACTTCCTTATCATGTTGCTGGACGACTCGGCGGAGAAGTGGTTCCACGCGTCCACGGAATTGATGTTCAGGGCCAGTCTCTTGGACAGGTTCTTCACCATGCTGGTCAATGGTCCGAACTTGTGCATGGCCAGTTTCCGTACCGCCTCTCCCATGGTCTGCCCGCTGACGGACGAAGCCCGCCCAAGGGAACGGATGAACGCACCGTAGATGTTGTCCCGTTTGATGATGTTCCGCTCCTCCCGGGTGATCAGGATCCCGGGTATCAGGAAGGGGAGGAAGACGGAGGACGCGTACAGGCCCAGCGGAAGGTTGAGCGGGAGCAGGAGGAACGTCAGCAGCACGGTGCCGACGAGGGATATTATCACCGACAGCATCAGGATGCGGTCATTGTCCTTCGTCAGCCGGTCCTTCTTCTTCTGGCGCCAACCGTACCAGATGTCGTCCTTGGGAAGCTTTGTCTGGATGAAATAGACGAACATGGCCTCCATGACCGCAAAGCCCATCACGATCCCCGCCAGCAACGAGTCGACATTGCCCTGGCCCAGCAGGGGGATGATGGATACGAACACGCAGGCGAAGATCAGCGAGGTGACGATGCCGGTGAACAGCTCCTTCACGAAGTCCAGGTCCTTCAGGCTCGCGTCCGCCTTGAGGGTGTACTCGTCCATTATGACCTCGTGCTCGTTCTTCAGGAAACGGTCCAGTTTCTCGCCCACCTCCATGGAGTGGGAGAGCCTGCTGAAGAAATCCGCCTCCATCGGCGATGGGGTACGGGCGGCCACGAAACGGCAGGCGTCACCGGCCGCCACATGGTAGAACTTGATCAGTCGATAGATGCGCTTCGAATCCTCGGCCAGCTGCCCATACTCGGTCTTGGTCGACATCACGTAGAACATCTTTTCGATGGGCATCTCGGAGGTCGAGAGCGCGGCCAGCTCTGTGACGTACAGGGGCATGTTGCGCTCCGCCCTCATCTTGCTCTTGGAGGAGGCGATGATGGGCAGCATCGCCACCGCGAAAATGCCAAAGATCGGCAGGGCATAGAGCATGAAACCATACGACGGGTCCATCACCTGGTCGAGGTACTGGGGAATGATGATGCTGGAAAGTATGTACGGCACCACCAGGCCAAAGACGATTATGGAGATGAGGACCAGCCTGAAGTAGGTCTTGGGCTGCATCTTCATGTCCCGGAAGCCCTGTTTCAACCGCTTGCTCTTCAGGTCCATCTTCCAGCCTCAGTAGTTGAAGGGGAGCGAGTTCTCTCCCTTCTCGTAGTAGTCGCCAAAGATCTTGACCACTTCTTTGTACCCTACAATGTTCAGTTCTGCCATCTTCGCGATGATCCTTTCCCGTTTCCTCAGTTCGATGTAGATGTCCTTCTTGTCAGCGTAGCCGTGCTCGGCGGCGATCCTGTTCTCCAGGATGAAACTGTTATTGTTGCCCCGGAAGTACAGATGGTCCGTGGCGGAGTCCCACTTGAAGACGGTCCGGGTGAGCATGCCCCCCGCCTCCTTGTCGAACCCCATCATCTCTTCGACGGCGGTCACCCTCCTCAGGTAGCGCTTGTTCACGTTGACGGCCGACTGGAACACCAGCACGTTGCAGTTGTCGATGAAGGACATGGGGATGTTCACCGGCTGGCCGGTCATACGCTGGATGAACTTGGTGGAGTTCGAGGCGTGGAACGTGGCCAGGACCGGGATACCGGTCTGCATGCACTGGAAAGCGACCCTGGCCTCCTCACCCCTGATCTCACCGACGACGATGTAGTCGGGCCTGGACCTCAGTGCGGCCCTGAGCAGGTCGAACATGGTGACCCTGGACTCCTCCGGGCCGGCCTCGCGCGTGACGCAGCGTTGCCAGGCCTTGTGCGGCGGCTTGACTTCCGGCGTGTCTTCCACGGAGTAGATCTTGCCGCGGTGGTCGATGAACGTCATGATGGCGTTGATGGTGGAGGTCTTACCGGAGGCCGTCTCACCGCAGATGATGATGTTCATCTTGTTCTCCAGGCATAGCCACAGATAGGCGCCAAGCTCGGGGCTGAAGGAGCCGAACTTGATCAGCTGGATCGGAGAGATAGGTTCCGCGGTGAACTTCCTGATGGTGCAGGACGAGCCCTTGGCGCTCACATCGTTCGAATAGATCATGTTGATACGGCTGCCGTCTGGCAGCGTACCGTCGACGACGGGATGGGAGTTGCTGACCGGCTTCCCCATCCTCTCGGACATGGAGATGAAGAAGTCGTTCAGGCTGACCTCGTCCTCGAAACGCACGTTGGTCTCCAGGGCGAACTGGAAGGCCTTGTGCGAGACCCGGACCCGGCCGGTGCCGATCAGGTGCACATCCTCAATGTACTGGTCGAGGATAAGCGGTTCAAGAGGGCCGTACCCGATGATGTCCCGGCGGATGTAGTACTTCATCAGGTCGTGCTCCTCTTCCGTCACCGTTATCTTCTCCCCGCTGCCGAACAAGCTTCCCAGGCCACCCTTCTTGGACTTGACCTTGCCGATGACCACGGACTGCTCGAAAAGCTTGTTCAGGATCCTCTCCTGGTCCTCCACGGTCTCGGACGATTCCTCGTTCGACGCCTTTTCCAGGATGAAGTCCTTGATGGCCCGGAGCCGGTCCTTCTGTTCGTCGGTCAGCTTCTGTTCGACGTTCACATAGGCGTTCTTCCGGGCGTTGATGTGGACGAAACCCGTACCCACACGGTAGATGACGTTGGCCGATTCGATGTCGTTGATGGCAGCAGAACGTATGTCACCAAGTTCTTTGATGGTAAGATTCTCGTAAAAACGCGGCATTTTGGAGGTTTCTTTCTGAAGCTCCGCTATGTAACGCCGCAGGTATGGGCTCTTAGCCATCGCCTTTTTCAGGCCGTCTTCTTCAACCATTATTCATCCGCCGTATGCGCCCACGTGCCGATCGTCACCGGCCAGCGGGCAAATTAACAGGTTTTTGCTTCGTCCAGCTATGATCGTCTTAGTTCGTTTATCCAGAAACCTCCGTGATCTCGATGATCATCCCGATCTTTGGCTCTATCCTGAAACGGATGACCTCGGTCACCGTCTTCCTTGCGCGCAGGAACCGTTTCACGTTGATGATCCGGTTGATGCCCTGACCGGTCGCCTTCATGGTCAGGCAGAGGTACATGTCGGTCGAGAGTCGGAGCGTGTCCACTCCCGGCGTGTTCGCCTCGATGGTCATGATCACGGTCTTTCCCATCTTGTTCATCTTCTTGAGAAAGGCCATCAATTTGACCGCGCTCGCTTCGTCCAACCGGTTCTGGGTCAGAGTGGACAGAGAATCAATGACCAGAACATCGTGCTTGTACAGGGCCGGTGACGTGGTCAGCTTTTCGATGAAGTCCGACCTGGTCACGGTGTTGCCGATAAGGGGGTAGACCGGAAAGAAGGTGAGCGACCCGTTCTGCAGGTGCTTGCTTATCCGGTAATCGAGGGAGTACATCTGTTCGATGAACCCCTTCATGGTCTGCTCGGTGGACACATAGGTCACGGAATGACCGTTGAAAAGGAATCCGTATATCATGCGCTGGCACAGAACGCTCCTTCCGGAGCCGATCTCGCCTTCCAGGAGCATGCTGGTGCCGCGGGGAATGCCCTTGCCCAGCTTCTCGCCGAGCTCGTCCTGTTTCAGGGCGATGCTGAAAAGGTCCTTGTCCACGACCTCACCGCCCGCGCCCCGTATTTCACCGCTCATTCAACGATCATCTTCCCCTCCGCGGGCGCTGCTGGACCTAACCTAGGTTAGATCCGGAAGCCCATAGAGTCGGAAATCCCATTGGATATGACTACCTTAGCAGTATGGTCACCGTTCGCAAGAATGATATTCAGTCGGACCTCGAGAACGAGGCCAGGGACCCACTGGGCAGAGCCGCCGATGATGGTCCAAGAGCTGCTGTTCTGATCCTTGCCGTCGATCAATACCAGCATGTCCGTGGGAAGCAAAGGAATGGAGCCAGTGTTCTTGATGTACAAAGTAAGCGTGGAATTGTTGTATGGCATGAACGCCGGGTCATTGATCACCTTGATGCTGGTGTCCAATTTGTCGGAGAAATTGTTGGCCCGGTTCTCCACCGCATTGGCCATGTTGCTCGACAGTCCGATGAAGACCCCTGATAAGAGCTCCGGCCACCACTATGGCGGCAACGAAGAAGATGACCTGCGTGGTACCTGAGTCTGACATTGATCCCCCTAACCGTATGTCACCGTTCCGAATTCGGTGACCAGTTCGATGTGCGTCCCGGTCATGTTGGCATCTGAATGCATGATCAGTACCTCTCCGGGGAGCCAGAGTTTTGAGCCAGGATGATTATCGATGCTCAGTTGTGATATGGATAAGGTGGCGATGGTCCCGTTGATCAATAGGTCCAGCTTCGCCGGGTCCAGAGTGGTGCTGCCGGCGTTCGAGATGGTGATGGTCCCGTTCGGTGCATCCAAAGTGGTGATCTTGATGTCCGTACCCTGGACGTCCAAGGCATGGGAGTAATTGTCCTCCTGGGCCGCCTGGATCTTGTCCTGGTACATGTTGATGGCGCCGAACATGGCCCCGAATACGATTAGGAAAGAACTGAAAAGGATGGCGGACGCAGCCGAAACGCTCAGTCCCATCCTACCTCACGCCCATCCTCTTGTATTCGGCCAACCATCGTTCCAGTGAAGCGTAGTCCTCTTCCGGTACCTTCTGTCCCTGCAATTTCAGTGTGTAGATCTGTTCGAGCTGATGCTCCACCAGCTTGTGGATCTGGTTCAGAGAGTAGAAGTCGACCACTACGTTCATCGCCGGCCCCGGCGAAACTGGCGTCTGTTGCGCGACCGGTGTTGGTTCCTCGATCTGCGCTGGCCTCTCGATCGCCTGAGGTCTTGTCGGCCTGGTCACCTTGGTGATCTTGACCTTGTCGACCAGCTTGGCGACCTCGTCGTCATCGAGCTCCGGTTTCAGGATCCTGTCCATTGGCTCCGCCTCAATGTAATCCGGTATCTTGTGCGTACTCGCCGGTGCATTGCCCGCATCCAGGTCCAGGTCAAGGTCCAGGTCGTCCAGTTCAAGCTCCTCCGTCTTAGCTTTGGGCTTGGTGACGCATGCCTCTTCCTTCTTGGCTGGAATCTCCGGCTTCTTTGGACCGGGCATCTCCGAATCGACGAACGGGTTGTATTCCCGGCTGACCGCCTCATAGACGCACAGAAGGTTCTTGATCGAATCGTTTATCCCTTCCATCTCCGTCTTGATCTTGTCCACGTCACCTTTCATCGCTTTGCTGCCCAGGGTCATTGTCTCGAGCTGGTTCTTCAGGTCGGTGACGGTTCCGTCGATCGCGTCGATCCTCTTGTTGTCGCTCTTTGGAGCTAATCCCGCCAGAGGATTGTCGTCCAGGGCCATTTTCGACCCACCGAGCGCTCCTCCGATGTCTGCGCTCTTCAGCCCCAGCTTCATTGCATCCGCATCGAGATCAAGGTCGAGATCCCCGACTTGACTGGCTAGATCCTCTCCACCTCCCTTCTTGCCCTTCTTGAAGGTAAAAACCGCCAGGAATGGAAAAAGGAAAGGTAGAGGAGGTGTCTGACGGTGTTTTGCCGTAGTACCATCTCCTCTTTTGTTGTTCTACGTCCTTACTTCAGGTTCACGTATTCCGTGTTGTAGTAGGACGGGGTCACGAAGCTGATCAGGGTGGCCGATCCGTATGCCGGAACGATCTTCACGGTCGCGGCTGCCGAGTAGGATAGGTCCAGACCGGTGATGGTCACGGTGATCATGTCTCCCTGCTGGACGACGTGGTTGCCGGTGCCCCAGGCGTTCGTGTTGGTGGTGTTAGCGGAGTAGGATGTTCCCGCGACTGCGCCACCGCTGGCTACGTTCGCTTGACCAGCGACGAAGCTCAACATGTCATTGGTTGTCCCGCTGACAAACTGGATCGATACCAGGTCCATGTTCATGTTCGGGCTACCAGCTTGGAGCCTCATCTGGATGGTCAGGTCGGTCATTGAAGCGAAGGTCGGATCGACGGTGCCGGTGACATCCTGGACGACGAATCCGGAAGCGACGTTGTTGATCGCCTGGTCGCCGGTGTTCTGGGCCTGCTCCCTCACTTTGTTCGCTGTGCTGATAAGTACGGACGCGGCGACAGCGGCAACGAGCACCATTGCGATGAATATGATCATCGTTCCGACGCCCATCTCTGCGCGCTTGTCCTTCTTCCAAGATGTTCTCAGTTTCATTGTTTCTATCTCCTTTTGTTGCAAGCGTCCTGGATTACCAGGCTGACATAGCTTGATCCTACATGATCAAGAGGCACTTTGCCAGCACCTCTTCGATCAGGCAGATATGAAGAAAACCCCCTGAATATAGATAAACCTAGAAGAAAAGAGAATCAAACTTGATAACCATAAGGAATCTGTCCGGGTCAATGGCCAGCATCTAGATCTTGAAGGGAGCCCGAAGGATTCACCTTGGGTTCGAGGGATTTCATATTGAGACGCGAACTTGTGATCATGAGCGCAGACTGGCATGACATAATCCATAAAAATCCATGACTTGTTTCGCATAGATCGTTTGATTAAAAATAGAAAGGAGGGACGCGATGGTCCCTGTTGTTCTCTAAGACATTCCGTTACTTCAGGTTCACGTATTCCGTGTTGTAGTAGGACGGGGTCACGAAGCTGATCAGGGTTGACGATCCGTATGCCGGAACGATCTTCACGGTCGCGGCTGCCGAGTATGACAGCTGGAGGCCGGTGATGGTCACGGTGATCATGTCTCCCTGCTGGACGACGTGGTTGCCGGCGTTCCATGCGGCGGCACTAGTGCTGTTGGCGGAGTAGGATGTTCCCGCGACTGCGCCACCGCTGGCTACGTTCGCTTGACCAGCGACGAAGCTCAACATATCATTGGTCGATCCGCTAACGAACTGGATCGATACCAGGTCCATGTTCAGGCTTGGGCTTCCAGCCTGAAGTCTGATTTGGATGGTCAGGTCTGTCATGTGGGCGAAGGTCGAATCGACGGTGCCAGTGACATCCTGGACGACGAATCCGGAAGCGACGTTGTTGATCGCCTGGTCGCCGGTGTTCTGGGCCTGCTCCCTCACTTTGTTCGCTGTGCTGATAAGTACGGACGCGGCGACAGCGGCAACGAGCACCATTGCGATGAATATGATCATCGTTCCGACGCCCATATCTGCGTGCTTGTCCTTCTTCCATGACGTTCTCAATTTCATTTGTTCTATCTCCGTTGTTGCAAGCGTACCTGCCTCTCGGGCCGACATCGCCTGTTGCGAGACAGTGAGATGACAGGCACCTCGTTACGGTCAGGCAATTGAATTGAAAAAGACCATCAAAGTTAATAAAGCCCAAAGAAGTTAGAATCATTCTCGATATCAATAATTAGGCGGGAAGTAAGTGTTCCTGAGCTGTCTGGCTTGTTTGGTTGATTAATTTCAAATTCGTGAATTGTCATCTTGCGTTATTGGAATCTGAATGGTCTGAATCTCAACGAGGAGGGACGGCATGCATATTCCTTCTATTAGGTAGAAGATACCGATCGGGTTACAATCATTCATTGTGGATAATGATCCAAGAAATGTGGGGAATGGAAATCCTATCATGTGTTGGCCATCAGTCGTTTGTAAACCGTCAAATATAAAATTCTGAGCTATTCGAGGAGATATTTCCATGCTTTTGTTGAGAACATGTATTCCCTCTCACCAATTTAATCCCTGTGGCGGACGAACCTCAGATAGGCAGGAAATTGACCCTCTTTTTCTTGACCCAGCCACCGATCCGATAGGTTATCCAGCCCTCGTGAGGGCTGTCGAAGTTGTGCCGATGCACCCAATCGCGCACCGCCTCCTTGATCTCTGACCTGGGCGCCAGGTCCAGCTCTGGCAGGACCTGCCAGAGGTAGTTCTTCATCATGTTGTGGCGTTGCTCCGCCTTTCCTAATGTTTGCGGATGTGCGATAGATTCCATGATGTGCTGGACGGTCCAATCCTGGCAAAATCGGTCAAAAGAGCTCTCACCTCCATTGACCGCGTAGAACTGGGTTCCGTGGTCGGTCAGGAATTGCTTCGGAACACCGAAGTCGGACACGCATTCCTTTAGCAACTGGATAGTCTCGTCTCCGTCAGGAGTTGACATGACCTTGGCCGCGATTATGATGCGAGAATGATCATCCACGATCTGCAGCACCCAAGCATCCTTCCGGAGCTGGGTATAGTCCATTTGCCACATCGAGTTGGAATGCTTCCGTTCGAAGGAACGGAATCGTCGTTTCGAAACGATTTTCATCGGTCTCGAGTGGATCCTGAGATACTTGTGGACGGTGCTGGATGAGCATTCCACGTCGAATGCGATCTTCGAGCATCCGTATCCCTGGCGGTCCGGATGCCCAGGATCAAATCGACCTTCTCCCTCTCCAGGTTGTGGATCTCCTTCGGTCGGCGGCTCTTGTCGCGCAGGGCGGCGAGGCCGCCCTTCTTCCATCTGGCCATCCAGTTCCTTATCGATTTGGGGCAGCAACGGATCTTCTCCGCCACCCTCTTGACTCCATCCTCCCCGGCCAGGAGGACGGCCTCCTGGCGGAGGCGGTATATGAAGTCCTGGAGCTGATGGCTCCCATTCCGGAATTTCCTTGGCTCACCTTTAATATCATACTTCACAGTATGTCCACTGGGTGCGGTCATCTTCTTTGTCTCCAAACAAAAGTATGGTCGCACCCCCTCTTTGTGATTTTTGACCCGTTTTAGAACATCAATTCCAAAGACATCTGGGAGATCTTTGGAAAGATGTCTTCGAACAGGTCAGTCAAATATAAAATTCAAATGATTCTATGAATTCGATGAGTGTCCTTGAAATCCTACATATTTTCCACTAACCCGGACGGTCTTGTGGCGGACCTATCTACACGGTTTGAAATATCTCATTCAATGCTTGAAAATAGTTCTGGGACGAGCATCTGGGTCTTACCCTTCCCTATAACCTTCTGTATGCATCCTCCATCCGTGCTGATGCTACTGGTTGTACATCAGAAGAATAAACTAAGTGCCTGATATGTTATGAAGCGTGTGAAACGACCAGACTACACTGACATTTAGAATGTTCATTCTCACTCTTACCCAATGTAGAATTCGATCATGTCTTTTTTCGTACTCCGTGATGCAATCTGAGGGAAGCTTCAAATTGACCATAGAAATGTCTGGCAGCTTTGTCTGATGAAATCTTTCAGATTTGTGTTGTAGATTAACCGCCATCGAATTCTAAATTTGTTTGAATTCTATTTCATTTTGCTCGAAAATTGAATCATCAAATCACGAAGGGGCATTTATTAATATTCTATATAATATATTTATAAATAACAGTGCTGGCTAAGCGAAAATAATATTATCCGATTTGATTTTTTTGGGTGACGGTTTATATAGAAATGTTCCCCATTTTTGAAATCACAATCCAATTGATTATGGATGATGAGATGATAAACATGAAAGGCACAAAAAAGAATGGGGCGAAGAGGAACCCAATACTGGCCCTGGCGATCCTTGGATTGCTGGTCGGCGCAGGAGCGACAGGAGCATTTGCAGCGGGGTTAGTTCCCAGCTTGGATACTGGAGTAAGCGGTTCGGTCACTGCCACTGTAAACACGGTGCCCTTGCTGACAATCGCCCACGCAGGTGGAGCTGATGTTTTCAAGGCGTATAACTCAGATAACAAGGCTGTCAAATTCACATCCGCCCTTACTATTGAGGCGCCCGGTTCCAACACCATAAACGTGTCGGTAACCGTGAACAAGATTGTCTCACCCGCAAACGCCATAATCATCAACATGGATGGCATGAGCGACTACGTAAGGACAGACTTGAATATTAGCGCAAACGGTCAAACAGCCGTTAGACTAGGGTCTGGAGAATGGGCGATTGACGGTTCCGGTGCCAACACCCCCTTCGCAGTAGGCGATGTTGTTGTCCTAACCTTCACCATATACGTGAGTCAGCAGACGGCTGGTGTACCCCTAAACAACGTTTGGGACTTCACCATCACAGAAGGAAACATCTAAACAAACCCTTGAATAACTTGGTGGGGGGAAACCCCCACCTCAATAATATTTTACACTAACAAATTTGATTCTCATGTGGTAAAAATGGCATGTCTGAAGGATGAGGTAAAACGAAGTTCCAGCAGAAGCAGGATATTCGTTTACGAGGATAGTCTTCAATACCTAGATCCAGACGACATCGAAGGCGATCTCGAAAAGGCTTTGGATTATAGCAGGGAAGCTTTCTTGATCGCATCTAAACGGATGTCAGAACTCGGCCTCACCGTCATCGACACCCCGGCCGACATCAACAAGATCGTGAATGGAGCTCCCAACGACCTCGAGAATAGCAGGAATGTCGTGCCACTCTCGATAGGTCAGGAACTTTATTCTAAGATCCAGGAACGGCGCGGAGAGATTTGGGTGGGCGATTTCCTGGATACGGTGATCGGTTACCGAAAGGAAATGGCAAGACTTGATGGGTCTCGCGGTGAGACCGTTTCAGTTGTGAAGAAACAAAGAAGCAGGGCGTCTCAGGACGATTCCGAAGAAGAAGAGGATGAGGAAGATCCAGAGGAAGAAAATTCTTACGATGAACCAGTCTCGGTCAGCTTCTTGGGGAAGGACGTAGATTTTGACAATACCTCGAAAATTCTTTGGATCATTGGAATAGCCCTCTTCGGTGTTGGAGACACAGCCACCACTTTTTGGTCGTTGAAGATGGGAAATGTGGAGACCAATCCCATCCTAGCGTTCCTCATAGGGATGAATCCCCTGATCATGATTTCATTCAAACTCGCGATCATCTGCGCATTCTACGTGTTCTATTCTATCATGAAGAACAGGAACGGAAAGGATTCGTCTCTTCTATGGATCCCGATCATCATGATCATACTGGGAGGTTATCTTACCATCAACAATCTCCTGGTCATCTTTAGATCTTAATAGTTCAGGTTCAACGTTGCGGATGCTTGTAGTACGGCAACGAAATGTGGTCAGCAAACATCTCAATTCAGAACATAATCAATTCTACCTGTCAACTGTTTGACTAGTCGATAATCCCCATTCCCATACTTCTTCACGCAGACGCCAGCAACAATCACCGTTGATAATCAGGCGGTAACCTATATTGTCGAAGAATCGAGTTGCTCAGTGGAGATATCTTGCAAACCAAAGGGAGTTACACTTTCATCGGATTTGCAGCTGCCTCCTTCGTCATAGCGATATTATGTCTGATCATCATTGGTGGAACGAGCAGTTCTCAGCCAATGACAGGAAACGGCGTGGTGATCGCACAGGATACCTTTAGCGCCCTTCCCATAAATGTTGTCGGGTCCGCGAACATCACCTATAGCGTCGAAGTCAGATCGGGAAGCAACGTCTCTGTCTACATGATCAATCAGGACCAATTGGCCAATCTTGAAGCTAGGGCCAATTTCCCTTCCTATCCGGCACTGACCTGCCTTGACGTCAACCAGGTTGCCAGATCTGGTAACATGAGCTCCGGATCATACTATCTGGTGATCGTGAACGGCCTTTCGGTCAATTCCACCGGTCCGGTGACGGTCGACTATCAGCTCACCGTGGGCGGTCAGACCGGGCAAATGACGCTGATCGGCTGGGTGTGGTCCATCATTGCTCTTGCATCGACGGTTGGCATGGCAATCGGGGCCATCGACCTATCCCGGGAAAGAAGGGAAAAGAAGGCCCGTCCGAAAAGGTCGAAAACATCCAGGCGAACGTAAAAGCACCGTTTTCTGATCTAAGAACAATACAATAAAAGATGATCTGGGTCGGAAAATGGTATATCCTGCCACGATGCCCGTTGTTCGAACTCCTTCGACGAAAGATCCCGGAAAGGGTTTGCGGCCATCTCACTTGTAACCGAACTTTTCGCGGAACAGGTTGAGCGAGTACGTGATCTCTTCCAGGGCGACCTCCTTGCCTGCCCATCCCTCCACGTGGTGCCCTTGCCCTCTTCCAGGCGCTTGTAGCTCTTGAAGAACTCGGATATCTCGTCCAGCATGTGCTTGGGCATGTCCTTCAGTTCGAAATAGTCCTGGTTGCGCGGGTCCCCGGTGGCGACGCACAGTATCTTGTCGTCCCGTCCTTTCTCGTCGCTCATCCTGCAGGACCCCGATCGGCCGTGCCTCCACGACGCATCCCGGGAAGGTCGGTTCCGACAGGATGACCATGGCATCGATCGGATCGCCGTCATCATAGTACGTCCTGCGGGATCAATCCGTAGGCATGGGGATAGACGACCGATGAATGCAGCACCCGGTCCAGCAGGATGCAGTCATACTCCTTGGAGACCTCATACTTGTTCTTGCTGTCCCGTGGCGTCTCGATGATGACATTGACTATCTCAGGGGGATTGCGACCAGAGGGGACCTTCTTCCATAACGACATTTTGCACTCTCTCTTGCTTGCTTCGGCGATAGGAGCTAGCTACTTATTGTTTTTGTCAAGACAATTACTGAAGTCATAATTCGAAAGGAAGTCGGTCGATGTCAAATGGATGGATGGCGGGCGGTCCGGATTGTAAGGATAAAATATGCATATCCCGATATTGGGGCCGGGGATGCGCTGATGGCATGGGTTGTAGATCCGGAATTGATCAAGCAGGTCTTGCTGCAGTTGTTCGTGATCATCGCGTTTGCCATGGCCGCAGCGGTCATCTGTAAACTGATCAAGATACCGGTGGTCATAGGTGAGATCCTGGTGGGCATCATCATCGGCAACAGCGGCATGGTCACCGCGCTTCAGCTCGGCACCGACCACCAGGTCTTCGATGTCTTCAGCCAGCTCGGGGTGATCTTCCTCCTGTTCGCGGTCGGACTGGTCACGCCGTACAGCGAACTGCGCAAGGTGGGCAAGACGGCGTTCATGGTCGCCTCTCTGGGGGTCGTCTTCCCGTTCATCGGCGGTTATCTGTTCATGACCGTTTTGGGGTACGCGCTCATACCCGCCCTGTTCGTGGCCGCCGCTATGGTCGCCACCAGCGTGGGCATCACCGCCCAGGTGATAGGGGACATGGGAATGGGCGATGCCATCGAGTCCCGCATCATCATCGGTGCGGCGGTCATCGACGATGTGCTCGGCATGCTGGTGCTGGCGGTCGTGGTCAGCATTGCCGGCGGTTCCGGACACGACATCGCCCAGACGGCGATCGTGGCCATCGAGGGCGTGGTGTTCGTCCTGGCCATAATAATCATCGGCGGCATGGTGATCCCGAAGGTACGGAAGGACCAGGCAAAGGAACGTCGACATTGACCGTCCGGTCAGGCTGCCATCGTCCCCGATACTCAGCCCCCTGCCGCTGGCCCTGGTCGTCTGTTTCGGCCTCTCGTTCATCGCCGCCTCGTTCGGTCTGGCGGCCATCATCGGCGCGTTCCTGGCTGGGATGGCGTTCGCCGAGTTCCAGGACCGCTGGCCATGCAGGGAGAAGTTCGAGCCCATCAATGAGTTCCTGGTCCCGTTCTTCTTCATCTTCGTGGGGATACAGGTCGGTTCTCTCGTCGTTCAATGACATCGTGCTGATCGGTCTGGGTCTGAGCGCGATCGCGATCCTGACCAAGATCGTCGGCGGCGGGCTCGGTGCCCGGAGCCTGGGCGGCAGAGTCGGCGTTGATCGTCGGAGCGGGCATGACCCCCAGAGGCGAGATCGGCCTGATCGTGGCGACCATCGGACTGGGCATGGGGCAGGTCACCAACGCTATCTACTCGATAGTCGTGTTCATGTCGCTGGCCACGACCTTGGCGGCGCCGGCGATGCTGAGCTACGCGTTCAAGGCCAGGTTCAAGAAGAAAGAGAAACAGATCGAACGTGAAGATGATGATGATGGAAGGTTGAAGTTCCGGGACCACTGAGGATAAAATCACAATGAGATTGGAAAATGAACGGAACGCTTGGACTCTAAGGTCGGATCCGTTCAGGTGGGGAAGATGACTTTTAGCAGCGAGACGACCACAATGGTCGCGACGATCATTCCGATGACGATGTAGGGACTGATCTTGAGCGCCTTCTCGTCCTCGCTGTCGAAGTACCGTGATAAGACCGGCTGCGGATTGGAACCCTGACCCTTTCTTTTCTTTAGGCATGCTGATACCTAAGGCTCTTACCAGAAACATCATATAAAAACGTTGAGGTATTGCGACTGGCTGGTGGTATTCGCGGTCAGGCTGAGAAGAACGAAGCCCTCGGGGAGATAACGCTGGGGAACAGGGTTTATTAACGCTCGTGCGATTGCCCCGGCGATAAACATGCAGTGGGCAGACGTCATCGCCAAATCATTGCTCGAAAAGGGTCGGAAGCACCTGCTGTCGACCGGGATCAGCCCTTCTGGCCACATACACGTCGGTAGCCTGAGGGAGGCCATCACCGCCAACGCCGTCAGGAAGGCCTTGGTGGACCAGGGCGCCGACGTCAAACTGATCTATCTGGTCGATGACTACGACCCGCTGCGCAAGCGTTACCCGTTCCTTCCCGAATGCTACGAGAAGGAGATCGGCAGGCCCCTGTGCCAGATCCCCTGCCCGGGGGACAAGTGCCACGAGAGCTACGGGGCACATTTCATCCAGCCTTTCCTGGACGCCATCGCCGAGATGGGCATCCACCCGGAGGTCTACTGGACCCACAAGGTATACGAGGAGGGGAAGTTCGCCGAGCTGACCGACCTGGTCATCCGGGAGAAGGACAAGGTGGCGACGATCCTCCGGGAGGTGACCGGAAGGGACGTTCCGGCCAATTTCTGGCCGGTATCTCCCCAGTGCGAATCCTGCGGCCATTTCACGGACCATGTGACGTCCTACGAGTATCCCTACGTCCATTACAAGTGCCATTGCGGCCACGAGGGCAAGGCCGACCTGCGGATAGGCCAGGCCAAGCTGCCCTGGAGGCTGGAATGGGCGGCGAAGTGGAAGATCTTCGGCGTCACCTGCGAACCGTTCGGAAAGGACCACGCCGCGGCTGGCGGTTCGTACGAGAGCGGGGTCCGGTTCTGCAAGGAACTGTTCGAGATCGAACCGCCCTACCCGATACCCTACGAGTTCATCCAGTTCAAGGGCAAAGGCCAGATGCACAAGTCGACCGGGCACGTGGTCACCGGCACTGACGCGTTGAAGATCACCCCGGCCCCGGTGCTGAACTTCAGCGTCCTCCGCTACAACCCCGACCGGCACATCGACTACGATCCGGGGCTGGGGATACTGGACGTGGTCGACGAGTACGACCACATCGAATCGCTGTACTTCAACGGCGGGGCCGACGAGAAGGAGAAGGACCTGCTCCGCGCGTACGAAATCGCCCAGCCGAAGAGCGTCCGCACCAGGCTGCCGATGCAGGTGCCGTACCGTCATCTGGTGCACGTGGTCCAGACGGCGGAGACGTTCGATGGGGTCATTGACCATAATAAACCGGACCGAGGGGCTGATGCCGCCGGCGCCGGAGGACATGGACGTGCTACGGGAACGCTGCGACTGTGTCCGCTATTGGCTGGACAATGTTCGCGCCCGACGAGGTCAAGTTCGCCATCGCCAAGGAGATGCCGGCGGTGGAGCTGTCGGCCCAGGAGAAGGCCTATTTCTCGGTCCTGCACAAAGCGCTTACGGAGGCCGCCTGGGACCCGGACACGATCCACAACGCCGTCTACGACAACGCCAAGGTAGCCGGCATACTGCCGAAGGTGGCCTTCCAGGCACTGTACAAGATATTCGTCTCCCGGACGTCCGGACCGCGCCTGGGCTACTTCCTGTCCACGCTGGACCGGGAGTTCGTGATGAAGAGGTTGGCCGAGGCCAGCGCTTAGGCGGACTTCCTCCTGATGCGAAAAGCAACGCGAAGGCGGCCATCCAGATCAGGAACACCACGATAAGGATCACGGCTATCCCGGCGACCAGCGTGTTCACCGTCAGCAGTGCCCCTATCGCTGTCAACAGATTGCCCCACAACAGATAAAAGTTGGAATCGGATTTTGTCCAGGCCATGTCCGATCGGGGCCGACCCAGGATGAGGCCCGATGATGAGCAAGAAGCAATCCCATCTCCAGCACGATGACCGTGACAAAGAACCACCAATTGTTCGTGACATAGGCGACCAGGATGGCAATGGCCACCGAGAGCAGCGCGGCCGCCGCATTTACCCCGGGATTGTTGAACCTGCGATTACCGTCGGTCATAGGAACCGCATATGCCATTGGTCCGCCGAGGTAATAAAGTATGACCCGGCCTACTTCTTCAGCAGGCCGAGCTCGTTCAGCTTGTCCGGCATGTACTTGTCGGTGACGAAGTCGAGACCGTACTTCGCCAGCGCCTGCTGTTCCGCCTTCTTGTTCAGCTTCAGCATGGTCTCGATCTCGTCCTTCCAGTAGCGGTCCGCGAAGCGCGGGTCGTTGAGCTCCGCGTTCAGCGCCCGGATGTCCATGTCGGTGAGCTTGTCGGTGGGCAGGTCGTAGTGCATTATGTCCGTCGCGGTGATGCCGATGAACTGCGCCGACGGGGTCGCCAGGTACTCGCTGATATGGGCCGTCTTGATCGCCCCGTAGGCGACCGAGGCGAATATCCGGAACGACCACGGATCGCCATCGGTGAACACGATGACCGGGAGGTTCATCTCCTCGTTCAGCCGCTTGATGAACCGCCTGGTGCTCCTGGCCGGCTGTCCCTTCAGATGCACCAGCACAGAGTTGTAGTCCTCGGCGAAGCCGTTCTCCACCAGACGGTCGAACATACCGCCGGTCTCGATGGCGCAGATGAAATCGGCCCCGGTCTCGATGAGCTTGACCTTCTCCTTCTCCACGTTGTACGGGATGCCGTATCCGGAATCGCCGACGTCGTCCAGGCAGTTGATGCGCTTGGTCCTGCCCTTCCGGTCGAACTCCTCGATGGTGATGTTCCCGATGACGCTGGCGCCGTTCTCCTCCGGCCGGAGCTTGAAGTCCTCGCGCATGCATTTGGTGACGATCTCCAGGTCCTCGGCGAGCATGTTCGACTCGTCCTGGCTGTGGAACTTGGCCTTCCCCCAGCCCTCGGAGATGTAGTACATCTCCCTGAGGGTGGACGATTTGTTCTTGTCGATCATGTCCTCGATCAGCTCGAGGGTGTACATGGTGCGCAGCAGCATCATCGCGCCGTTGGTCTTCTTGGCCGTCCTGGCGCCGGTGGCCGGCCCGTACTTGAAGACCCCGTGCTTGGGATCGAACCGGATGTTGCTCTTGGTACGCAGGGGCAGCACCATCTTCGGGATCTTGCCGTGGTCGATCTGGTCGTAGATCGAGTTGGCGACGGTGAAGAGCGCGCCCACCGCCTTGTTGTCGACCTTCTTGTCCGGCTGCTCCTTGTTCTCCTCAGTCATCGCTCAGCGCCTCCGATTTCTCGTCGTAGTCGACCTCATCCTCTTCTTCGGCATCCGGTTTCTCGACCTCCACCGGGGCGACCTCGGTGATGTTGAGGCCCTTGACGTCCCAGTCGCCAGGCAGCGGATCGGCGCCGATCACCGAGATCGGGTTGATGCCGCTGGAATAGATCTCGTTCTCCTCGTAGGCCTCCTGGTCCAGGCCGTTCAGGTAGAACGATATCTCCACCTTCCCGGTGGAGGGGATGGTCTTGATCTCCCAGGTCGTTTTGCCATCGTCCCGGATGTCCTTGGGGAAGATGGCCAGCCCCTGGTAGTCGAACGCCCCCTTGGGGAGGACCATGTGGATGTTGAGCCGCTGCCCCACTGGCGTGTAGTTATAGATCGTGACCCGGACCTTGTGACGGTTCTTCTCGAACGTGACGTCGTCGTCTATCCAGACCACGTTCATGATCTTGGTGATGGTGCCCGAGAGCGACGGCACCGGCTTGTTGATGATCTTGGCGCTCTTCTGCGCGATCAGCGGCAGGATGACCTGCACGATGTCGAACTTCTCCTTGGTGCGGGCCTTGGTGTCCTTCTTGTTCAGATGCGTCTTCAGCGTGCGTCCGCAGGTCCGCAGCGCGATCTCGATCTCGTTCTGGATCGCCGGGATGCTGGCGATGGCCTCCTTGGCCTCGGAGGTGAAGGGCACCTTGGTCGACGCGACGTGCACGATGATGATCGCCGGTCCGAACGGTATGCCGTTGCCGCCCCGCTGCTCCAGCCCGTAGCGCCGCCAGTCCACCGCCTCCACCGCCTTGGTGATGCAGCACGCGCCCTGCTGGTACATGAGCGGCACGCGGTTCGCGAACCTCAGCAGCTGCACCGGCTGGTCTGCCGGGATGCCTCCCCCGTAGACGATGCCGACCTCGATCAGGAACGGGTTGCCGGCGTTGACCTTCGGATCGCGGGTGACCGGCGGGCAATAGAACTCCGGACGCACTTCGACCAGGACGTTCTTCAGACCCTTCCGGATCAGGTTCTCGCCGATCGGGGAAAGGCAGTCGGTCGGTGGCCCCATGATCTTCACGGCGCCGATGGCGGTCAATAGCCGCTTATAGTCCTCCAGCTTGAGGCCGTTCTTGTTCCTGTCCGGGTCCCAGCTGCGTATGTTCGAACGGTCCTCGTCCATCCCGGCCTTGACCGAGATGTCCTTTGCCAAACGGTCGCTGATGCGGCAGAAATCGGACTGCAGGAACTTGGAGAGGGTCTTGGACTTGGTCTCGTTGGCCATGTTCATCAGCGTGCCGAGCTCGATGCCCTCCGGATGCGGCTTGATCTCCTTGACCGCCGGGGGCAGCAGGTCCGTGGCCCGTTCGAAGGTGGTCCTCCGGCCCTCCGGGTCGACGAACGATATCTTGGCGTGCGGGTTGACGATGGCGGTCTGCTTCAGATATTCCATGACCGACTGCTTTCCGGTCATGTACCGGCCGTTCATGTAGAACTCGATGCGGGTGCCGTGCTCCTTGCCGTCCCAGATGACCGGGTTCTCCTTGAACACGTCCGGCATGTTCTTCTTGGTGTTGACCATGATGTCGAGTTCCCAGGCGGTGTCCTCGTTCCCCACCTTGGAACGCACCGTCGCCGGTTTACCGGTCGTGATCTGGCCGAACATGACCGTGGCGGAGATGCCGATACCCTGCTGGCCGCGGGACTGGCGCACCGCATGGAACCTTGAACCGTACAGAAGCCGGCCGAAAACGTTGGGAATGGCCTTCTTGATGATGCCCGGGCCGTTGTCCTCCACGGTCACCTTGTACTCGTTCGCCTCGACCTTCTCGATGCGCACGTAGATCTCCGGCAGTATCATCGCCTCCTCGCAGGCGTCCAGGGAGTTGTCCACCGCCTCCTTCACGCCCATGATCAGCGACTTGACCTGTGAATCGAAGCCCAGGATCTGCCTGTTGCGCTCGAAGAACTCGGAGACTGATATCTCCTTCTGCTTCTTTGCCAGCTCATCAGCTATTGAGTTCACGGCGACATCCTCTCGAGATATGACTGAATGAATGCATCCCGGACGGCAATATCCTCGGACAAATACTTATAAAAAATGGAAAGGGAAAGAGGTTTGATGGCGGAACGGCTCACTTCTTGGGCAGTGCCTTGCCGCAGTTCCAGCACTTGACATCGGACTCGAGGACCTTGGCCTTGCAGAAGGGACACTCCCTCTCCACCGACTCCTCGAACTTCTCACCGCAGCGGGGGCATTCCTTGGCGTCGATGGGGACGTCGGAGCCGCATTCGGAGCAGATGAACTTGTCGACCACCTTCTGTCCGTCGTTGCCCTTCTTTTCCGTCTTGCGGGCCTTGTCGAAATCGGCCATCTTGGCCTTGGACCGGTCCATCCACCAGGTCAGGACCAGCAGCAGATAGAACAGCAGTCCGATCTGGAACACGCCGATGAACACGACCCCGTAGTAAAGGTAGGATTGCAGCACCGCGTCCATGCTCATGGCGACCGGACCCAGCGCAGCGTCGGTCAGCACGTATCCGCTGGGAACCAGGCCTTGATACTGGAACTGATAGATCCCTTCGGAAAGATTGTTCAGTGACTTGGTGAAGAGGGCATTGGAACCGTCCATCCCGACATAGGACATGGAATAGTTCAGGGTAGTAGTGCTCGCCCCGTTGACGGCCAGCAGATAGACGGTACTGTTGGCGTTACCGTTGACCACCTCCACCGTGAAGTTGTAGGTGTCGCTGGGCAATCCCTTGACCGGGGCGACCTGGCCGGCGATCAGCTCGTTCTGCTCGGAGTGAACGACACTTCCGTTGTATCCTTGGATGTAGAGAAAGATATTGAGCCCGAACACCACGCCCAGGAACAGGATCATGATGGTGCCGAAGACCGCCAGCCTCTTCCGGTTCTTGAACCCGAAGTAATATGGAATGCCATAGAGGACCAGGGCGATCAGCATCGGAATGAAACACAAGGAAATTGCGTACAGTGTCAACGCCAGGGTGAGCAGTATGGTGATGGCGAGCCCGGTGGGCACCGCGTACTTCTGCTTCCTGAATTTGTTGAAGCTTTCCATAAATGACATTGACGCGCAATCAGATGTTCAGCCTTTAAATCTTTTGAGAACAGATGAAGATGTTCGATTCCTTTTTATTGATGCAAGAAGCTGAATCTTTCACCGAACCGATTGGCAGATGGGAGTGTCTCTGGTTCACGGGGAGGGAGGTTCATCGCCTTCCATGCGTGCCCGGACCAGCTTCCTGACCAGCCCGACGGGAAGGGCCTCGTCCAGGGGAAGCCGGACCGTGCCCTTCTCTCCCACGTACGGCGAGACCTCCTCCCTGTACCTGTCGAGCACCGGGGCGGATATGCCATACAGCCCGATATGGGTCTTGGCGACACCGAAATAGACCCGGCGCCGGCCCTTGATGTAACTGGGCATCCCATAGCTGATGCGTTCCGTCGCGTCCGGTGCGGCCTCCCTGACAACGCGCCTGAGCTCCCTCAGAACGGTCTGAGAATCCTTGGACGCGTTCTCGATGTATTCGTCCACATCCTTGGGGGCCGGCTTCATGTTCAAGAACCAGAGCGACGCCATTAAATAAACTGCGGAAAGGGAACGAGAGGATGCGGGAGGATTGCAACATGGACCGAGATGCGGTTCATTGAAGGCGAGGATCAGGAACTGTCCGCCCTTCCCGGGGTTGTGTCGATGTAACCATATGCCCTTAGCTGCCAGGCTATGATCATGAAGTCGGCTCTCTTTTGCCGAAGGAAGGGTTCACAATGCCGGTCCTCATGCATCGAGGACAGCCAGTAAGCCTCGGTTCCGAAACCGCATCGATGTACCTCGCCGGCCCTGACCGCAAATGGCATAACTCGAAGGCGGCCAGTTTGTCTTCCATCACATCTGATATCTCCACCATCGTGTTGGGAAAGAGGCCGCCTCACACCTCATAGGAGTAGAGAGTGAGAGGACGACCGTACTCCATCATCGTGCTGGCGGCCAACAATCCCCTCATTTTGTTGTCTGGATGAGCATCATGGAGCGAAGGGATCAGCATAAGGTCGGGCGAATAGTGTGTCCATGGCACGGAACAGCCGGCTCTTGGTGCTGCGGTCGCATTTCATGGCCATGATTGGCAGGTCCAGATATTCCGATTCATAGCACCGGAGTGTGGCCAGGGATTACGCTGCATCCCTCTTCGTCATCGAGACCATACCGCGTGAGGGTCTTCGATCGCTCCGGCAGGAAGAATCGGTCATGTACAGCACCTTGACGTGGGCTCCACGCTTCGCCAGCTTGCATATCGTGCCGCCACAACCAACGATAGGGTCCTCCAGATGCGGTGCAAGCACCAGGACGCGCGAGTTTGAGCTGACCTCTGGGTCTTCGATCCGGAACTTGCTCGAACCTTTTTCCGGGTGCAAAATTGGCACACGATCTGAGGCGTTCTGCTGATCGTCCCTTTCTTTATGCTTTTGCACCTGGTTCACTCCCCCACGATGGAACGGTATATTCTAGTGATTTTGAATATTAATAAGTATCTTACCCGAAATATTATTCAATCGATTACCCATGTAGTGTAAATTATTACATTTGCATCCGTAATGTTTCAATTTATTCGGTTGGATGTTTGCGCCGCATCTAGCCGTCCAGCCGCCGATTAATTATTTCAAAGCAGGCCCCTCCTCGACCAACGCTGAGAAATTATTGGCCATGCTTTGGCGAACTGGCTAATTCCGGAGGCACGGGTCTTTCCTATCAGAAGCTGCCTGACGCCGAAATGACCCCCCCCCCGACAGCCTAGATTTTCACCGGCCACAGAAAAAAAGAGATGCCTTGGCCAACAGGATACTTGGACAACGATGGTGCTTACCAATCCAGACGATACGCACACCAATAATCATATAATGGTGTCCGGTATTGAAGCGTTCTACGCAGAGAAGGAACATGTTCATTTCCAAAGGTTCACAATCAAACCCCAAGAACCGACCCAGAGGTGACTGCTAATGGCGACCATCGAGGAATCCATCAAAGAAGTGGAGGCCGAGATAGCCAAGACCCAGATCAACAAGCACACCGAATACCACGTCGGAAAGCTGAAGGCGAAGATCGCGAGGCTCAAGGATGAGCAGGAAAAGAGACGTTCCACCGGTGGCGGCGGGGGCAAGGGTTACTCGGTCAAGAAATCGGGCAACGCCACGGTCGCGCTGGTCGGGTTCCCGTCGGTCGGAAAGTCCACTTTGTTGAACCGGCTGACCGGAGCGGAGAGCGAGGTCGGCGCCTACGATTTCACCACCATCGATGTCGTCCCGGGCATCATGGAATACAATAGCGCGAAGATCCAGATCCTGGATCTGCCTGGCCTGATACGCGACGCCTCCAAGGGGAAGGGGAGAGGCCGTGAGGTCCTGTCCGTGGTCCGTTCCGCGGACCTCATCCTCTTCGTTCTCGACACGTTCGATACCAACCTCCAGGTCCTCACCGGGGAGCTAGAAACGGCCGGGATCCGGATCAACACGCACCCGGCCGATGTCGTGGTCACCAGGACCGAATCCGGTGGCATCGACATCAAACCGACCGTCACGCTGACCAAGATGGACATCGAGCTGGCCACCGCGGTCGTTTCCGAGTACGGGTACGTGAACGCCGAGGTGGTCATCCGGGAGGACGTCAACGTCGACCAGCTGATCGACGTCCTGACCGGCAACCGGGTCTACTCCAAGGCCATCCTGGCCATAAACAAGATCGACCTGACCGACAGGGCCCATGTGGACATGGTCATGGAGAAGTTCAAGGAATGGAGGCCAGTGCCGATATCCGCCGCTGGGAAGATCGGCATCGAGGAGCTAAAGGCCCGCATCTTCGAATCCATCGACCTGATCCGGATATACCTGAAGAAACAGGGGCAGGAGGCGGACATGAAGGAACCGCTCATCATCCGGAGAGGGGCTTCCATCGGCGAGGTCTGCGATTCTCTGCACCGGATCTTCAGGCAGAACTTCAGGTACTCCCTGGTCTGGGGCAAGAGCGCCAAGTTCCCCGGGCAGATGGTCGGGCTGGACCACATCCTGCAGGACCAGGACATCCTCTACATCGTGATCAAGAGGACCGGCGAGTGACCGATACCTGGATTATATCTGCAGGGTTATTCCTCCGGGTGCAGGACATGAACACGCCGGAAGGGGAAGACCTGGCCTACTGGCAGGGGATGCTGATCGGCCTGGAGATGGAAAAGAAGAGTACGGCGTCCACGAAGCTCACCGTCGCCTCATTCCTCCTTCTGAACCTGGCCGCCCTTCTCCTGACCGATGAATATGCGGTCCTTTGGATACTGTCCAGCCTTCTGTTCTGCGTGTTCTCTATCCTCTTCCTTATCATGCCTACGACGAAGCGCTCCCGGGTCCAGGAACCACAGGAGGCCTCGGTTCACCTGGACCCGGCGAACGTCATGGCCAAGAGAGAGCTGCTCGGCCTGGCGTTTTGGAACGGATACTTCATCAATTCCCAGCCGATGGCGTTGGGCATCATCACGATCTTCTCGCTGGATATCTCGTTGATCGTTTATCTGGGACTTTTCGTGCAGGTGCTTACGTTGGAAGCGACCGGCGTATTGCTTCTGCAATCGGTCGGGATGATCGTCTACTATGTGGGGATCGTCCGGATCCGGCCCTACGATCTCAGCTTCCTGGAAGAAGTCCGGTCGATCGGAAGATCGGTCGAGGATGTCCTCAGGGGCAGGCCGGTGAGACACTTCAAGAACTCCTTCCTGACCGTCCTGGTCCTCTCGATCTTCGTTGCCTCGCTGGTCACGGCCATGCTGCTGCCCGGGTCTTCGATCAGGATTCTGAGGGGCAATTCGAACGTCGACCTGGCGAAGGAGATCGTCCCGCTGGTCCTCATCTTCCTGTCCCAATTCCTGCTGGTGAGGGTAACCCAGGGACTTACGAGCCGGACAATGGCAGAGGACCTGGTGCGAAGAAAACTGACGATGCTAAGCTCGCAAGATCACGTGGAACAGACAGGACTGGAAGGCCTGGAGGAGCGCATGCCGGTCTATTTCAAGGTGGTCAGGCATGACCTCTTCGGATTCCTGCCCGTTTACCTGATGAACCCCGACCTGGGAGTCATCCTAGGGAGGTCGTGAGACTTCGAATGGGAATCCCTATGGCCCGGATTGAACAAGTCAAATGCGCCTCGCTGTCGGAAAAAAGTGGAATCGGTCATTTTTCAACGCAAAACCTACTAATATCGAATCCTGAGAACTTGCTATAAAGGGACACGGTCGCCCTAGCATCGCGACGTCCCTGGTGGTGCATTGGAATGTCAATAGCTGATTCGATAAAGGCCGACCACGAGGATTTCAGAAGCATGATCTCATCGTTACAGAAGACCTCGACCGGGGATTTCGAGGAACGGAGGACGACGTTCACCGACCTGAGGCAGAGGGTCACCGCCCATTTCCTGGCGGAGGAGGACACGGTCATCAAGGAGATGGCAAAGTTGTCAGAGCTCCGACCTTTGGCATTGGAACTGCTGGAGGAGCACCAGGCGATGCGGGACCTGCTCGACGTCCTATGGGCGACCAACTGCGACGATGAGATATGGCTGCCCAGACTCACCCCCATCGCCGAGCTCCTGGCCATCCACATGGGCAAGGAGGAGAACATCGTCATACCCGCCGCGCCAAAGTACTTCACGGAGGCTCAGCTGGAAGCGCTGGGGAGGGTCTTTGACAACGAGGAGAAGAAAGAGATCGGGAAGATGAAGATCCTGAGCTAGAGGAGAGGATATGAAGAAGCAACGGCTTGGCATGGGAAGGGATGGACTGGAATCGGATCCGCCGCTGTTCATCTGCCAGGAACGGCATTGGTCCGGTCCGATGCTGACCTGGGTGCACGTGGCAGAAGAGGCCAGGTCCCCCGCGGACCGGGGAGAATTTGAGGACCTGAGAGAGGACGTTCCGGTCAAGAAGAAGAACGCGTTCGAGGGCCTCGGGCGGTATTAGATCTCTCCCAATTTCATCGTCCGGTGTAATCCCATCGTCCCCGACTCGGGGGGCAGTAATTATTTGGTCTTGGCCGTCCTTTTCCGTGGACTAAGGAGTTTCATTCATGAACGACGTTAAGTGGGACCTGTCTCAGCTTGTCAAGAGCACGGACCAATCGGATATCGTCAAGGAACTCGACGCGCTGGTGGACGAGGCCGGAAAGAGGGCCGGGGAATACCGGGGTAAGATCAAGACCCTGGACGCAAAAGGCCTGAAGGCCCTTTTCGAGGAAAGGGAACAGATGCAGCTGAAGTATGAGGGGGCTATCATGTACAGCCGGCTGCGCTATTCGGCCGACACCACCGACGTCGTATCAAGACAGCTGAACGACGCCGTCAGCAAGGCTGGGACCAAGGTGGGCCAGCAGCTCGCCTATGTGGAAATCGAGCTCAGTCATCTGCTGAAGCAGAGGCCGGAGCTGGTAAAGGACCCGGTCCTGGCCGAGTTCAGGCACGCGCTGGACCGGACGCTTCGCGCCGCACCGTACCTGCTCTCCGAGGAGGAGGAGAAGATCATCATGGCCAAGGACCAGAACGGTGCCAACGCCTGGTCCCAGCTGCAGCGGGAATGGTTGAGCACCAGGACATTTCCGATCGAGGTGGAGGGGAAAAGGAAGAAACTCCCCTATGGCCAGATAATCGGGCTCTACGGGTCACCGGACCGGCAGCTGAGAAGGGAGGCCAACCGCATCGTGTATGGAAGGCTGGGCAAGGACGAGATCATCTGGTCATCCGCGCTGCGCTCGATCTGCGATGACCACCTGCAGAACTGCGACCTCCGAAAATACCCGACCCCGGAGACGTCCAGCCTCATCTACAACGATGTGGAACCGGAGGCCATCGAGGCGATGATGATGACCATGAAGGACAACGTCGGGGTGTACCGCAGGTACCTCAAGCTCAAGGCCGAGATGATGGACCTTGACCGCCTGGGCAACTGGGACATCATGGCCCCGCTGCCCAAGGCGCCGAAGATGACCTTCACCTGGGACCAGGCGCATGAGACCGTCGTCAAGGCGTACGGAGGGTTCGACCCCCAGCTGGGCGAATGGGCCGAGGAAATGTACCAGAAGCAGCACATCGACGGTGCGGTCCGCCCGGGCAAGGTCAGCGGTGCGTTCTGCTCCGACTGGTACGGCGGGAAGTCCGCCTATGTCCTGCAGAGCTTCAACGGTCGTCTGGACGACGTTTATACCCAGCAGCACGAGATGGGGCACTCGATGCATGCCTACCTGGCCTCGAGGGCCCAGAGAGCCACCAACACTTCCATCAGCTTCTGCATCGCGGAGTGCGGCTCGATCTTCGGCGAGCTGCTGCTGACCGATCACCTGATCGGGAACGCCAAGGACGTCAAGGAGAAGCAGGCGGTGCTCACCCAGGTCATGGACGGGTTCGGGCAGGCGGCGTTCCAGGTGAGCGCCCGGTACTTCTTCGAGAAGAGCCTCTACCAGGCCATCCGGGACGGCAAGTACCTGGACGGGGAGACCATATCGGCGCTCTGGGTCAGGGCCCGCGATGACGTGTACGGCGAAGCGGTGGAGTGGCTTCCGGAAATGAAGTGGGAGTGGACGATGAAGATGCACTACTATATCCCGGACCTCCGCTACTACAACTATCCCTACGTCTTCGCCCAGCTGTTCGTGTTCTCCATGTACCGCCTGTACCAGGAGCAGGGAAAGGTGTTCGTGCCCAAGTTCAAGGGCCTGCTGTCCGCGGGATCCAGCCGCTCCGCGGCGGAACTGGCGGCCGGCCTTGGTTTCGACATCGGCAAGGAGGCGTCATGGCAGAAGGGGATCGCCCAGGCCGAAGCGTTCATCGAAGAGCTGGAGGGAACCCTCAAATAGGGAGGGCCCGTGGCAAGAGCAAGGCCGGAGCGATCCGGCCCCAACAGTTTCCAACTTTTAGGGAGGAAGTAGGCTATCGTTCCGACGAGCCAGCGAACATTCCTCTTCTCTAGTCACCCTTCATTAAAATCAATTTATATACTAGTACATTATTGGTGTAATTATCCCAAGAGTCGTTTCACGGTTTTTGAGATATAAACAAACAAGGTAGTAAAAATGTACGGTGGTAACAGAGGCAACAGCTATGGACGCCCAAGGAATGACGGACCGCGCGAGATGCACAACGTGAAGTGCAGCGACTGCGGAGCCGAGACCCAAGTCCCGTTCAAACCGACCGAGGGAAGGCCGGTTTACTGCAGGGACTGCTTCCAGAAGCACAAGCCAAAGGACAGGTTCTAAACCTGTTCTAAAAATATTTCAAAAACCATTATCAAAAAAGGCAAATCAGTCTGCCCTGTTCCCGCAAGGGGGCAGGGTTCTTTTTCTTATCCAAATTCTTCAGAACACTGGGCAGTCTATCGGTCTGAGGTTTGACGTAATTTCTCAGCAAGGTTAATCTCTAATATCGGCCGGTGCCAATCGACATTGGAGGAACATCATGGCAGCAAACGTCAGGATAGCGATCGTCACCGGTGCGACCAGTCCGCTCGGCGGTTCGGTCACCAGGGAGTTTCTGGCCCAGGGGATCCGGGTCGTGGGGACATACCGCTCGGAAGATTCGGTGGCAGAACTGCGCACCGAACTGGGTTCGCTGGCGGCCAATTTCCAGTCGCGCAAGGCGGACATAACGGATGAATCCGACGTCAGGGAGCTGTTCGAGACCGTCAAGGCCGAGCATGGCCGGGTGGACATCCTGGTCAACATCGTAGGCGGCTATGGCGGCGGCCAGGAGGTCTGGAACACCCCGGTGGAGGAGTGGGACGACATGATTCGCGTCAACCTCCGCTCGGCCTTCCTTTGCTGCCGGGCCGCCCTGCCCATCATGATCGGGCAGAACTATGGCAAGATCGTCAACATCTCCGCACGACCGGCTTTGGAGAGGCGGAACCGGGCCAAGTCAGGGGCCTACGCGGTATCGAAGGCCGGGGTACTGGTCCTCACCGAGACCATCGCCGAGGAGGTCAAGAAGCTGGACATAAACGTGAACGCCGTTCTTCCCAGCACCATCGACACCGCGGAGAACCGGAGGGCGATGCCGCAGGCCGACTTCTCCAAATGGGTTCCGCCGATGGAGATCGCGGTCGTGATCACAGGACTGGTCTCGGACAGCATGAGGCCGGTGAGCGGTTCGGCGATAACCGTGTACGGGAAAGCGTAAGGCACGGACCGGAGGGACGGTCGAGGCGAACAAAGCCCGGCAAACCGTTGATCCCTAGGCGACAACGATGAAAAATAGGACCGGTTATCATGAACCAGCCCTTACGGTCGTTCGATCGGTCCTGCGACGAAGCGGTCACATCAGACCGAGCTGCTTCATCATCCCGACGACGTCGTAGAACAGTCTTTCTTCCACGATCTCTCCGTTCTTCCAGGTGGCGACCGTGCAGAATTCGATATGCGCGACCTTCCCTGGCTGGACCATCTTTCCGTCAGCCCCTTTCATGGGCACCTTCATGCTCACGGTGAAATCGGCCACGGTGCAGGTGTGGTCCCCCTCGGCGAAGGCGATCTTGTACGGGTTGTTGACCAGACGGTTGTCGAAGTTCTTGAAGAACTCGACCGACTCGAGGTCATGGTTGTGTCTCCCCTTCGTGGGTTCGGGTTGGTTCGGCCAGTATACCAGCACATCCTCCCGATGACGCTTCCTGAACGTTTCCCAGAGCGGGCTTCCCGGACCGGCGTTCCATGCATCATCCAGTGTTTTCATCAATTTGAGGTTCTCTTCAGCGCTAATGTTTTCACCAAAGGGTTCGACGATGCCCGACGGTTATAACACTTCCTACATTCCCCGAACCAGCCAACTGGCCAGATCAGAGGCCTAGATCGTAGGCCCTGGCCCTCATCCCTTCCAGGCACAGCAGCAGGAACTCGTCCCTTGCGATGCCTATCTGTTCGCACACCATGATGCGCTCGCGGCTGACCCCCTTGGCAAAATCCTTCGCTCCGAACTTTTTCACCAAGGATCCCGGACGGACGTCCGCCAGTTTCTTCGTCGGGGTCACCAGGGCGCAGGCCGTGACCAACCCGGAGGCCGCATCGCAGGCGATCAGCCCCTTCTTCATCGGAGTGTCGGGTGCTATGCCGGTGCGTTCGTGATTATGCGCCATGATGGCGTCGATCAGCTCCTGGTCGACCAGCCCCATCAATAGGTCCCTCGCCTTGAACGTGTGGTCCTCGATGCCCGTGCATATCTCGAGGTCAACATCGTGCAATAAGCCCACCAGTTCCCACCGGTCGGGATCGTGGCCCAGCCTAGTGGCCACCGACCTCATGGCGGCGCCGACGGCGATCATGTGCTTCACGTTGTTCTCCTTCGTCACGTGTTGCCGGATGAGGAGAAGGGCCTCGTCACGGGTGATGTCTTGGATCATCATCGGGTGAATGGGGAAAGGAGAATTTGTCCCTTGACATTTACCTGATCGCTATCGCCTACGATATATCGTATGCCAACCTGGAAGGTACACAGCAAAATCGGTCCGACCCTGAATGGACATAAACCTTCCGTCGATTATTACAGCCCTCGATCATAAGTGAGAAATCTGGTCCTTCACTAAGCCAATTATCCGGCGCCGGGGGTCGGCAAAGATAGGTTTAATATTCAACTAATCTGAATTCTTAATGGAATAACCAAAATGATGAACGGACGCCAGATATCGGTTCTATATGTCGACGATGAGGAGGACATGCTGTACCTCTGCAAGTCATACCTCGAACTATCCGGTGACATCCTTGTGGAGACCGAGACCTCAGCGAAGCAAGCGGAGGTGACGCTCGAGAGCAAGGGGTTCGACGCCGTCATCTCCGATTACCAGATGCCGGAAACGAGCGGCATAGATTTTCTCAAGCGGCTCCGGGCGAAGGGCAACGACGTTCCGTTCATTCTGTTCACCGGCAAAGGACGGGAGGAGGTAGTCATCGAGGCTTTCAACTCCGGCGCTGATTTCTACGTTCAAAAGGGCGGGGAACCGAGGTCCCAGTTCGTGGACCTCGGTCATAAGGTAAGGGAATCCGTGGCCAAGAGGCGCTCTGAAAGGTCTTTGAAAGAGAGCGAGGAGAGCTACCGGATGCTCTTCGAGGGCATCCAGGAGGGCATGGCGTACTGCCAGATGCTGTATGACGATGGCGGGACGCCGGTCGATTGGCGTTACATCAAGGTGAACGCCCAGTTCACGGTGCTGACCGGACTCAAGAACGTCGAGGGGAAGAAGGTGAGCGAAGCCATCCCAGGGATCATGGAATTGGATCCAGACCTCCTTCTCACGTACGAACGGGTGGCGACGACCGGGGTCCCGGAGAAGTTCGAGACCTACGTTCAATCGTTGGGACAGTGGCTGGACATTTCCGTTATCAGCCCGGCGAAGGGATTCTTCAGCGCGATATTCGAGGACGTCACCGCCCGCAAACGCGACGAACAGGAAAGGGAGACGACCATCGAGTTCCTGAGACTGGTCAACAACAGCAAGAACGTCGGGGAGCTGGTCCGGTCGGCCATCACGTTCTTCCAGAAACAGTCCGGTTGCGAGGCGGTGGGGATCCGGCTGAAGAAGGGACTGGATTTCCCCTACCACGAGGCCAGGGGCTTCCCCGAGGAGTTCGTGCTGCTCGAAACCCATCTCTGCTCCTACGACGAAATGGGCCGGGTCTGCCGGGACCCGGACGGGAACCCCATCCTGGATTGCATGTGCGGAAACGTCATCCGCGGCCGGATCGAACGTCACGAAAGACTTCTTCACCGTCAACGGCAGTTTCTGGACGAACAGCACCACCAGACTATTGGCCTCATCGACGGAGGAGGACCGCCAGGCCAGGACGAGGAACCGGTGCAACGGTGAAGGGTACGAATCGGTGGCGCTGATCCCCCTCTCCATGGGAAGGGAACGGTACGGCCTCCTGCAGATGAACGACCGGAGGGCCGGCCTGTACTCCCCCCAGATGATCGCCCAGTGGGAACGACTGGCAGGGTATCTTTCCGTGGCCTTGTCCAAGTTCCTGGCCGACGAGGCGCTGGACGCGAGCGAGGAACGATATCTCAACCTGTTCGAGTCGATCGAGGAGTCCGCCGCTTTCTTCGAATACGTGCTGGACGGGGACGAGAAGGTCGTCGATTTCATCTGCCGGGACGTCAACCCGGCGGGCCTGGCGGCCATGGGATACGATTCAAAGGACGATGTGCTGGGAAGGAGGATGGGGGGTTTCGGGCCGGACAGGACCCTGGCGCCCGATATCAGGGCGATCGCGGAGATGCGGCGGACCGGCAAGACCGTCGTGACGGATATCCATCTGACCGCCGGAGACCGTGATTTCATCACCGCCATCATCCCCATCGACAAGGACCATTTCATCCTGACCAGCAGGGACGAGACCGACATCAAGGGCATGCGAACGATGGCGGACAACGACCGGTCCCGCCTGAAGGCGATCATGGACGTCCTGCCGACCGGGCTGATCCTCGTGGACGAGAACGGTGCCATGGTGGCGGTCAATGAGATCGCCAAGAACTCATGGGGAGGCTGTTTCCCCATGGCACAGAACGTGGAGGGTTATGATATCTACAAGGCCTGGTGGCATGACACCGGTCGCGAGATAACGCCAGGCGAATGGGCGGCGGCACTGGCCATAAGGGAGGGAAAGACGACCCTGGGCCAGGTCCTGACGGTCCAGGGATTCGATGGGGTCAAGCGGTCGATCATCAATAACGCCGCTCCCATCAGGACCAGGGAGGGGAAGATCGTGGGAGCGGTCATCGCCACCCAGGACATCACGGAGAGCATGGAGCAGGAGGAGTCCCTGCGCATCGCCAATGACAAGCTGAAACTGCTGGATTCGATAAACCGGCATGATATCAGGAACCAGCTGACCATCCTAAGGGGGAACCTGGACCTGGTCCGGCGGGCCGTTTCCGATCCGGAAGGACAGAAGCGCCTAGAGGTGGCGGGACGAGCGGCGGAGATGATAGAGAAGCATGTCAACTTCGCCAAACAGTATCAGGAGCTGGGCCGGACCTCGCCAGTATGGCAATCGCTGGATACGGAAATAACCAAGGCCCTCGAGGGATACGACCAGATCGATCTGCGGATGAACGGGGAACTGGGCTGCGGGTCCGAGATACTGGCGGATTCCATGCTCCCGAGGGTGTTCCAGAATCTGCTGGAGAACAGCCTCCGCTACGGCGACAAACCGGTCAGGATAAAGGTCCACTGCGAATCGGATGGCCCGGACCTGCTGATCATCTACGAGGACCGGGGAGAGGGGATCCCTGCCGCGGAAAAGGAGAAGGTCTTTGGAAAAGGATACGGAAAAGGATCTGGCATGGGGCTGTTCCTGATCCGGGAGATCCTGGGGATATCCGGGATCACCATCGAGGAAAACGGCCTCCCTGGACAAGGGGTCAGGTTCGAGATCAGAGTCCCCCCGGGCCGGTTCCGGTCAAGCCGTTGAAGATCCCATGGGACTTGATGATGTCAAGAACTGAATAACCGGGTCCCACGCGATATTTTTCCGAATCCGGGTCGAACGCTGTCGATACCATTATTGTCAAGGCGGTGGAATGGTATCGACACCGAAGCATCGGGGTGGAAAGAAATGAAGGTGGCGATCGCTGGGGGCGGCATGTCCGGTTCGTATCTGTACAGGAGACTGAAGGACCAGGGCCTTCATGATGTGGACCTCTACGATGTCAGAAAGACCACCACCTGCGGTTGCAGACCCTGCGCCTGGGGTTTCGCCCCCACACTGGGAACGAGGGAGATGATCTCCAAGGTGACCGACCCGGCCCCGCTCGAGCTGCATCGCTCATTGCAGGCGTCGGTGGACGGGATAAAGGTCCGCTCGGACATGCTCTCGCTGGACAAACCGGCGCTGATCAGGGAGCTGGTAAAAGGGGCGGAGATCAAGGAAGGCCCGATCGACCTGGACGGTTATGACAGGGTCGTAGATGCCACCGGGGTGGACAGGGCCTACCTGCCCAGGATCGAGAATGACGTGATCGCCGAGTGCACTCAGTACCGCATCCGGAGCGGTAGGCCGCTGGACCTGTGGTTCAGGACCTCCTCGCTGGGATATGAATGGTGCTTCCCCCTGGGAAATGAGGAGTACCATGTCGGTTTCGGGAACGTCCTGACCAAGGTCAGCGACTACCGTCCGGCGTTCCTGGACGATGCCGACAAGGGATCGGTGCAGGTCCTCTGCAGATGCCACAGCCGGCTGAGGCTGTCCTCCCCTTTCTTTTCCCAGCCGTTCGTGACCGGCGGAAAGGTCGTGGGCATCGGTGAGAGCATCGGTGCCGTGGGTCCGCTGGCCGGCGACGGGAACCTGCATGCGATGCAGACCGCGGAGATGCTCCTGGAACACTGGGACGACCTGGACGGTTATGTCAAGGAGGTGCTTGCCAGATATGACTGGATGAGGAAGGAGAGACACACCGCGGAAAAGATCGGCGAAGGAGTTACGCCAAGCCTGTCGGACGCGCTGGTGTTCAGACGGCACAGCAGGATGGTGGGCATGGAGATGAACACCCTCCACATCCTCAGGCTGTTCCGGAGATCGATGGAGGGATGAGCGATGTTCGCGACCTCCCACGCTGGCGATGGTGGAACCGATGGGTGCTGATCGGGAACTGGGCTGGTACCGGTATCTGGTGCACAGACGTTCCATCCCGGGCAGCCTGTTCACACTGCTGCACCTGCCGTTCATGCTCGCCTTCCTTTCCCTGGTGCTGTGGGGAACGTTCACCGTCAGAGGCGTAGATGACACCGTCCTCCTGCTGTCCCTGGCGGCGGTCGCCGCCATGCTCTACGGCGAACACATGCTGGACGACACGACGGGCGTGGGCAAGCCGTGGGGGACGGTGTTCAGCGACCGGGCCCTGACCATCGGCGGGGTCTCGCTGTATCTCATCGCCATAGGGGTTGGCGTCTATGCCAGCTACCGGTATTCGACCTTGCTGCCGTTGGCCGGCGTCTCCCTGGGGATATTGTTCTGCACCCTGTATGGGCTGGAGAAGTGGAAGTTCCATCAGGTCTGGTTCGGTGCGCTGGGAATGGGGGCCATAGCCATGTTCTCCTACCTGGCCCAGACGGTCATAACCGGACAGACGCCGGACGCGGCGTTGGCGCTCATGCTACTGGGTGCAGGTTTCGCCTTCAGCTACGTCCTGCTCGGGCTTTACGAGCAAACCAAGCGGGACGGCAGTGCGGTGATCTGGAGGATCCTCGGCGGCCAGTTCTTCCTCTCCTACCTCCTGGGTCTGGCCATCCTGTGGTTCAGGTGATCGGGTGAGAGGGACCGCCGGGCCGGAACCTTAATTGCCGATGGGCTCCGAACTGCACGTCGGTGGATCCTATGGGAGACGGGACCAGACCATTGCATTCGACCGACGGGAATTTGGCGGTCCGTGCAAATGGGGCGTTCGGGGGGGTGGCCATCGGCGACGGCAGGGAACCTCACCGGCAGATGCACAACAGAGGCGGTCCATGAGACCGATCTCCCTTTTCTACTTCGCCCGGGTGAAACCGATGGCCGCCTGGAGCGTCAGCGGGTCGTTGCTGGGCATAGCATTGGCCGGCTATCTGACCGGATGGGTCATTGTGGACGTGGTCCCGACCATCATGGCGGCGGTCGTGGTGATACTGATGCAGTACGTGGCTCATCCGATGAACGACATCATGGACTATGATCTTGACCGGCAGGCCCCGATCGGGGAGACCGGCAGGGTCAAGCCACTGGTCGATGGAATGATAACCCCGAAGGAGACCAAATGGTTAAGCCTGACCTTCGTCGCAGTGATCATAGCCATCCTTTCCTATCTGATCTGGCTCCACCCGGTCCTGATCCTGCCGGCAGCGTACGGGATGACCGCCCTGATCGGCTACAATCACCGGTCGACGAGACTGGCCTACCGACCGTACAGCGAGCTCTACCTGAGCATGCCGATCAACGCCATCACTGTCTTCGTAATATCCTACATAGGTTCTGGCCAGATGAGCCTGCTCGCGGCCGTGGTGAGCGTCACCTTCGGTTTCGCCTCCAGCTCGTTCTTCGTGAGCATGATGAGCATGGACTTCCCAACGGACAGGATGAACGGGAAGCGGACCACCATCGTTGCCCATCCGAGCGTATGGTGGTGCGCCTATTATCCCCTGCTTGGACTGGCGTTCGCGCTGGTCTCTGCACCCTTCATCGCCGGGACCCTTGGCCCGTGGCCCACGGCGGCGTTTCTGGCGATGTCCACCGCCGTCTTCGCGGCCCTGTCCCTTTTCGGCTCCCGGGTCGATGGCGTGAGGCTTGCTTTTATCGCCGACCGACTGGCCAGGCCGGAGGGCCTTACGGGGGCGCGGAGGCTCAGCCAATTGTACCTTTCGGTGGTATATGCAGTCTCTCTGGCCGCCCTTTTCAGCTATCTTGGGATGTGATCTGATGGAAACTGTCCAGGTGAGGAACCAGAACCGGGATCGAACCGTAACGGGACGGTATGAAGGAAGTGTTCTTTCATTCTCGACCTATCTCGAAACGATAAAACCGAAGATCGATGAAAGGATGATGCAGTTGGTCGGGAACGGGGGCGAGGGACCGATGGACCGCCGGCTGGCCGTCCCGCTTTCACACGGCAAGAGGATGAGGGCAGGGCTGCTGATGCTACTCTTCGAGACCCACGGTCAGGAAGGAGGGCGGAATATGGCCCTTGACCTGGCATCGGCGGTGGAGATCGCCCATGCCGCCAGCCTGATAGTGGATGACATGCTGGACGAGGACGACACCAGACACGGCAGGCCCACCGTGCACATCACCGCCGGGCACAAGGGCGCCATGCTCAGCACCATCGGGCTGATCTCCTACCCGTACCAGATCGCGGCGGGATACGGGGAAGAATGCGTTCTGGGCCTGGCCAGGACCCACCGGGCCATGGTCCGGGGCGCTTCCATGGAGATGAAAGGTGTCCCGCCGTTCGCGGTCGGGACGACATATGACAGCATCATCGAGAACAAGACCGGGCTCCTGTTCGCCCTAGCCGCGCGCTACGGGGCAATGGCCGCCGGATGCCCGGCCGCGACCACTGAGCTGTGCTCCCAGTTCGGGATGCTGACCGGCAAGGCCATGCAGATCGCCGATGACGTGACGGACCTGGAATCGCTGCTCAGCGGGAAGAAGGCCGGCATTGGTGGATCGGAGGCCATCCTCCTTCGCTGCTGTCTCGGCCAGACCCCAGGGACGGAGGAACCAGACCGGAACGCGCCCGAACAGGTGGATCCTCTCGGAACGGCTCGAAGGAAGGACGTCGAGGACAGGTTGGGCAGATACCTTGACACAGCGGTCCGGGAGGCGGTGGACGCCGCGCAGCGGCTGATGGAAGCCCTCCGGCAGGATGAGCGAACGGATCGTCCCCGCAGGGAGGTTCCGGAGATGCGTAGTATACCGGGCGAAATAGCGGCCATGGTGCTCAACGAAAGGAAGTGACCTTGGCGGTTCCGATAGAAAGAGGCTCGATACACGGTCGGACATTTCGCCCATCCAGTCATCCCATAATCACCTGAGGCAGTTTGAGGTCCGCATCGATTGCCGCACGAGGACCGCGATACGCGATCGGTTCGCTCATCATGCGACCGGAAATGCCCTCGCCACGGACGGCCTCGAACCGTTCGGGCGGGCATCTCTTGGTAATATGAATAGCAGTGCAACGATCAACATGGGATTCTCAAGGAGAGATGGTCTGCAGATGAATGATAAGAAAAGAATGGACCCGCAGGCCCTAAGATCGTTGCAGCTCCTGTCCGCCCGCGATTTGATTTAAGATGAGCGATCCGCAAGGCGGAATGATGCTTCCGCGTCCCTTCGACCCGTCACGCTTTTTCAGCGGTACGCGATCACCGTGGCGCCGATGTCCTTCTCGACCTTCTGAAGCTCCTTCACTTGAACGGTGGACAGCTCCGCGAACTCCAGGGGCTTGTAGGCCATGAGGACCACTCCGAGCTCCTTCTCGAGGGCGTTTATCTTCTTGATCTCTGGGGCGGAAACCTCGGCGAGCTTGTTCAGGCAAACCATTTTTTTAACACCGAACGAGACAACGCCAGTCGCATTATTTTAACCTTATTTCTTTGGTCCATACATCCAACTGGCCCTCCGAACCGAGGTGGGAGAAATCAGGCGTGACACAGGGACACAAGGTTTAACAGAACGTTTGCCGTGCTACCCGAAGGTCACGACGATGGCGGACATGCTGGAGACCGATGAGGGCAGAAAGGACCGGTACCTCATTCTGGTGGTGGTGCTGGCCGGGGTCTTCATGTCCGTGCTCGACGGTGTGGTGGTGACGATCGCCCTGCCCAACATCACCTCCTATTTCCGTGTGGGCGTGGGGGAATCGCAGTGGGTGGTGACCACCTATCCGGTCGTGGAGACCGCGCTCATCATCATCTTCGGAAAGGTGGCGGAACGGACCGGAAAGGCCAAAATGTTCACCGGCGGGCTCGTCCTCTTCACCGTATCCTCGCTCATGTGCGGGATCTCCGGCTCGCTGGAACTGCTCGATCCTGTTCCGGGTGCTCCAGGGCATGGGGGCGGCGATGCTGTTCTGCATCGCGGCGGCGATCCTCTTTCAAGTGTTCCGCCATGAGGACCGGGGAAAGGTCATGGGACTTCTCGGCTCGGCCGTGGCCGTGGCCATGCTGGCCGGTCCGGCGATCGGCGGTTTCATCGTTGGCGGGTTGGGCTGGCAATACATCTTTTGGATCAACGTACCGGTGGGCGTGTTCGCCATCGCGCTGTCGTTCAGGACCCTGAGACTGCAGGAAACGGCCGTCGCCCGCCTGAAGATGGACTATCCCGGGTCGGTGCTGTGGATAACGGCCATCATGGCCTTGATGCTCACCCTGGGCGAAATTGCGTCGTCGGCGGGGCTGACCTCGCTTGCGATCATCTTCATGGTCACCTTCCTGGCCTCACTTTCGGGTTTCGTCGTCCGAGAGAAGAGAACCTCCTTCCCCCTCCTGGACATCTCGGTCTTCCGGGTCAGGGCGTTCACCTTCGCCGGACTGAGCATGGCCATGTTCTTCATCAGCTCGAACATCGTCTCCGTGGTGGGGCCGTTCTACTACGAAGGAGTGCTCGGATACGGACCGGAGACCGTCGGCCTGATCTTCATGATACTGCCGGCGGTCATGATCTTCGGTTCCCCGATAGCTGGAAGGATGTACGACCGGACCCATTCACGGCACTACAGCCCCGTGGGCCAGTTGATCCGGGGCGGATCGACTGGTCCTGCTGGCCGTGGGATTCTATGGGCAGGGGATAGTGACCATGCTGGTGGCCTTCGCGGTCATGGGCCTGGGGAGCGCATTGTTCAAGAGCGTGAACGACACCGAGGTGATGATCACGCTCCCGAAGGAGCGGTCCGCCGTGGCCTCCAGCGTTTCGGCGACGTTCCGTAATCTGAGCATACCCATCGGAACTTCGCTGGGCACCATCCTGCTGGTGTTCCAGACCGGAAATGTGGACCTGACCGGGACTTCCGGAACGGTCGCCCCCGGGCTGGCGATCGCCGCCACCATTTCCGTCCTGGTGGCTGGATGCTTATCGCTCGCCGGGGCCGCGATATCCTATGTAGGAAATCGGCCTGTAAGGCAAGACAAGAACTGATCGTGAAGCGGGTCAAGAAAAAGAAAAGGCGGACAAGCTGGCTTGTCACGACCTTGGGTTGTCGGGTTTATTTTATGAGACCCATCTTGAGGGCGCATCCGGCGAGTCCGGCGAGGCTTGCGGTGACTATCTCGGAGCCATAGACGCCGACATTGTTCGCGAACAGCGCCGCCATTCCCCAGAAGAAGAACAGGACGGATATTCCGAGCAGTATGATCCCCAACATACTATCCAAGCCTTTGAGCATGTTCGGCATGATGACCGTTGCCAGGACGAACAGGCCGGCCAGCAGGACGATTATTCCCAGAAGGGGGTACTGTGCACCGAAGAATCTGTTCCCAAGGTAGGAAAGGCCGCCAAATCCGGCGGACACCATCAAGAACCCGGAGAAAAGGAACAGGACCTCGGTCAAGCCTACGCTCTTCACCGTGGGCACGTTCTCCTTCTTTGCCGGCTGCGGTGGGTAGTATTGCTGCGGTGGGGGCTGCTGGTATTGCGGCTGGGGTGCCGGTTGCTGGTACTGCGGTTGCGGCGGGGCCTGCCTGGTGCTGTCCCAGTTGCCTGGCGTTATCAGCGAAGCACCGCAGTTCGGGCAGTGCACCGCATCTTCGACGATGTTATCCATTCCACAATTGCTGCATTTCATAGGGTGAACCTCGATCCTATGATGTTGGATTGGTTTGATTGGAGTTAATAGTTATCGGATACATCGGCTCCAAAACGACCGGTCAGCGCCAGGGTTCATCGCCTGAACAGCGGCGCCGGGACGAATATCTCGAACCTGGCCCCATGACCGTACGCTCCGGCCTCCCGGATGGTGATGCTGGTTATGGCCAGGATCTCCCGGGAAAGGAAGAGCCCGATCCCTGTTCCTTTGCCGAACCCTTTCTCGAATATCCTTTCCTTTTCGTCGTCCGGGATCCCGGGACCGACGTCCTCGTAGACCAGTATCATTCCGTTGTCCATAGGTTCGCATCCGATCCGGATCGATACCGGCTTTCCGGCGTAACGGACGGTGTTCTCGATGAGGTTATTGAACACCTTTGGCAGCATCGGATCGGCATAGAGGGAGAGCCTTGCCGCCTCGGGGCTGATGAGCAGGTCCCGGACCTGGGGATTGCCCAGGACGATGTCCGCCACCATCTGCCACCGGGGGGCCGAGATCCCCATGTCCTGGTATTCCTTGGTGAAACGTATCTGGTCCAGAATGATGCGGCCCGCATTGTCGACCTTCTGGAGCCGGGCCAGCGCCTCGGGGTCCGTCACCGACCCCCTCACGAGCTCCAGGTTCCCGCGCAGTATGGATATCTGATTGGTGATGTCGTGCCGGGTGATGCTGTTCAGCAGACCCAGCTTCCGGTTCGCCCTTTCCAGCGCCACCTCCGCCTTCCTCCGGTCGGTCACGTCCTGGTTCGCCCCGTAGATGTGGGACGGGCGGCCTGATGGGTCTCTTTCCACCTCGACACAGACCACGATGTCCCGCATCTGACCGTCCCTCCGGATGATCCGGTGTTCCAGCAGGTTGACACCGATCGGCGAGGACAGGTTAAGGTCGATTATCTTGCCCACCCGGGCCCGGTCGTCGGGATGGACGAAGGTGTCGGTGTATGCCCCGATCTCCATCAGGTATCCGCCCTCCCTCTCCGCGGTCGTGCCGTACAACGAATAGAATCCGTCGTTGAAGATGAAGACGCCCTGGGCCAGGTCCATGTCCCAGTAGACCAGCTTGGCCAGGTCCATGGCCACGGCGAGCTGGTGCTTGGCGCTTCTCAGCTCCTCCTCGGCGGCGGATATCTGCGAGTAGGACGCCCTGAGCTCATCGTTCTTGCGCTGGATATCGTCCTCCGCCCTCTTCCGCTCGGTTACGTCCTGGAGCACGCCGAAGACTATCCGGTGGACTGGATCGTACTCGGCCCTCGAATGGACATCCACTATCTTGCCGTCCGAGACCCTGGTGATCTTGAACTCGAGGTCGTATGGCATTCCCTTTTCGATCAGGTTCCTGAGGGCGATGTCAAGGGAGGCCCTGTATTTTGGCAGTGGGATCTTCCGGATATCCTCGAACGGGTTTGTCACGTCGTCCAATCCGTAGATGATCTTTGCCCCCGAGGAGGAATGCATCGTCCCGCTGTCCAGGTGGAGCTCCCAATGACCGAATCCGGCGATCTCCTCCGCCCTTTTCAGCCGGGTCTCGCTCTGCTGCAGGGCCAGGACGACCCTGCGCCTCTCCACCGCCCGGTTTATCCGGTGGGTCAGTTCAGCGAACTGGGGCCGGGGAAGGCCGCCCTTCTGGAGGTAGGAATCCGCCCCCTCGTTCAGCGCCTGGATCACCACCTCCTCCCTGCCCTTTCCGGTGAATAGGATGAACGGTATGTCGTTCCCGGAACTTCTGAGCTCCCTCAAGAAGGCCAGCCCGTCCTTTTCCGGCATCATGTAATCCGACACCACGACGTCGATCTGCCCTTCCTGGATGATCTCCAGGCCCGTCTGGGCGTTCGTGGCCGTTTCCAGGACTATCTCGTTCGGGGACTCCAGGAATTCCTTGGCCAGTTCGAGCAATGTCTCTTCGTCATCGACGTACAGGACTCTGATCATCGGGTGTTATCTTCACCTGATCGGCCGTCTCGGTTCATAAACCCTCATTTCCAATAATCAATAATCGACATTCGTGCTCCAGGCCTTCTGACAACTTGAACAAGATGAAGGTAGGGTCAGTCCTACGGAAATGCTCAGGATGTACGAGATGTGGAAAATGGTCTTGAATGCCGGGATATCCGTGTCCTTGATCGAAGCGGACCATCAGAACGGTTCAAAGGGCTTTCCAGGCTCGGCCAGGACCACCTGGATGTCCGGATCGTCGACCAGCCTGGCCTTGAGCTCCCCGGTCGGCGTCTTGAGGTTATGCATGGGAACCACGTACCTCACCCCCATGATCCTTGCCGCTTTGGCCGCCGAAGCGACGTCCATTGTGAAAGTGCCTCCGATCGGAAGCATGGCCAGATCAACTTTGCCCAGTTGTCCCATCTCCGGGATGAGCTCCGTGTCACCCGCATGGTACGACGTCATTCCATCGAGGATGATCAGGTACCCCACGCATTTCCCTTTCTTATGCAAGATGTGCCCTTTGAGGCCGTGGTTGTATGCATGGACCGCCTTGACCTTCACCCAACCGATGTCATGTTCTTTGCCGGGCTCGGCGATCCTGACGTTCCCGGCTGGTCCTAGCCTCCTCACCACATTCTCCGGGGCGATGACGACGGTGGCTCCACCGGTAAGGGCCTTCACCGTACCTTTCTGGAAATGGTCGCCGTGGGAATGGGTGATGAGGATCAGGTCAGCCTTGTCGTTCATCTCCGGTCCTTGGGCATGACCCTTGGGGGAGTATGAGGGATCGATATGGATGATCTTTCCGCCGGTCCTGATCCTGAACCATGAATTGCTTCCTTCGACCCAGGTAAATTCCATGCGGACACCATCCCAGCGATGATTACGCCCTTTTTCATTATTAGAAATTTCCCCCCCGCCAATGACTATTTATCGTCAGGGAGCACCTTGACCGCCTGCCGTGGCACGTCTGCTCGGCAGGATTCCCCATATGGACGAAGAGAGACTTTACGAAACGATCTTCAAGCGGAAATCGATCAGAAAGTACGAATCGGCCCCGCTGGACCAAGGCACCATGGAAACGGTGCACTCACAGATCGCATCATTGAAACCATTGCTCGCCGGGATAAGGACCGAGATCAGGATGCTGAAGAGTGAAGAGGTAAAAGGCATGTTCAAGGCGGACGCCCCCCATTACCTGGCCATCTATTCGGAGGAGAAGGAAGGGTTCGCCGCCAACGCGGGTTTCATGCTCCAACAACTGGACCTCTTCTTCAGCGCCAGCGGGATCGGCAGCTGCTGGCTTGGCGGTAGCAAACCGACCAAGAAGGTCGAACCATTGGCGGGTTTAGAGTACGTGATCATCCTCGCCTTCGGCAAGCCTGCGGAACCGTTGCAGAGGAACAGCGTCTCCGAGTTCAAGAGGAAAGCGCTTTCTGAGATATCCGACATTAAGGGCTCGGATGAACTGCTGGAACCGGTACGGATCGCGCCTTCGGGGATCAACAATCAATCCTGGTATTACCGGGGCGACGCGAACCGGGTCGATGCCTACTACGCCAAATCGATGATCACCGACCAGATGAACCAGATAAACGTCGGGATAGGCCTGTGTCATCTTTGGCTGTCGGCCCTCCACCTGAAGAATGGGATAGAATTCGTCCTCGAACAGCCAGGTGAGGACCGAACTCCCAAGGGATACCGGTACGTGATCTCGGCCAAGGTAACAAATTGAATAGCGCCAGTAACGAAAAGATGGGGATGTTCCAGACCGGAAATGAAGGGACGCCGATCCGGCCCTGGAATTGCCTATCGTACTTTCCCATGCCTGTTCATCATCACAGATCAGCTCCGGGGAAGAGAACGGTCCAGCTCCAACAGAACCTGGTGAGCAACACCATCAAGTTCAGGACCGGAGGTCCTCAGTATACGTCACCTGTTAGCACGAGGGGATGATTGGCGTTTCACGGTCCGGAATCACGGCACAGGCATCGACCCCCAATTCGCGGAGAAGATATTCGTTATGTTCCAGAGGCTGCATCACCAGGACGTGTATCCGGGAACCGGTATCGGCCTGGCCATAGGCCGGAGGATCGTGGAACGCCGCGGTGGCCGGATGGGGGTCGGGTCGGAACCAGGGAAAGGTTCAATATTCTTTTTCACCATACCCGTCAGAGGCGTAAGATGAACGACGGCGGAAGGATGCTCAGGCTGCTCTTGGTGGAAGACAACCGGGGCGACGCCTTCCTCATCAAGGAGATGCTCCGGGACACCGGGATCGAACTCAAGATCGACCGTCGCAGAGGACGGGCAGAAAGGGCTGGACATCCTCAGCCGCTCCAACGGCAACGATGACGGCCACATTGACTTCGTCATCCTGGACCTCAATCTGCCCAAGGTCAATGGCTTTGAGGTCCTGTCCTACATGAAGTCGATGCACGGCCTGAAGAACATACCGGTCGTGATCATGACCGGTTCCCTGAACAAGGACGACAGGAGCCGGGCCAACACGCTGGGGGCGGCCAACTTCCTCGATCAAGCCCTCCTCGAACAGCGAATTCGAGGCCATCGTGGACTGGATGAAGGGGGCGCTGGCCCATCCAGCAAGCATCGTCCCAGGGAGCTGTCCGACCCGGGCGAACGGGTTCGAAGAGAGGCTGATCTCCCTGCCGGTCACCAAGAGGGGGCTGTTATCGCCCCTGGGCCCGGACCGGTCCGCGCCACATGTTCCGATGCCGGATATCTCCGACCATTTCGGACCTTTTTGAGAACCGAAGACCTCAGGGTCCGTTCACCGATGGACGGGCCGACAGCTCAGTCGTCATGGCCGGCGTTCGCCGCCGCCAGCTCCTTCGTCATGGCCAGGCTCTGCTGCAATATCTCCAGGGTACCGAGACGGCATTCGTGCCTCAGGTTAAGGTCTACGGCGAACTGCCTGGACATCTCGACGTACTTATCGATGTCCCCCAGACCGTCGTCGATGAACAGCACCCTCGAGTAGCCGTCGAACATCTTCTGCAGGTACCAATCCAGGGATATGCCGAGCTCCTCGTAGTTGGGCATCTGCTCGCGCATCTTCTTTTCGAACCATTCCCGGTTCATCAGGGCGAAGTAAGGCGTGTGGTACATGGTGCCAGCGCACTTCTTCCGCTCCGCTGTGTACTCCTCCGGGGTGATGAGCACGCCGATGCAGTCATCTCCCCTGAGCTGGACCGTCGGGACCTTCAGTTGCAGGGTGATGTCCTTCAGCGAGTTGCATATCCCGTAGCCGAGCAGGACCGCGTCGACCTTGCCCTCCAGGGCGTTGACCTTGTCGATCACCGCCTTCTTCAGCTCTTCCGGGTATTCATGGAGGCCGAACTCCAGATATTCCTTGTGGACGATGTCCGGGTCGTCCTTGATGAGCGGTTCGAGGTTACGTTCGAACGTTTCGCATGAGATGATTCCGATCCTCATTGTTTCCACTCCATCCTTCTTTCGCAAACGTTGATACGCCTCCGAAATATTAAAGTATTATCATGGCATATTTTTCTATTACGGTGGATCACGATGCAGGGAGATGACATAAGGCAGGAGATCGAGGCGCTGCGGCAAGAGGTGCGGGGATTGAGCACCTCGATCCTCAACCTCAGGCAGGAGGACATGCGCAAGGTGTTCGGCGACCAGTTCAAGCCAGTGCTTACCGACCGCATCGCCCGGCATTTTTCACAGATCAGGAAAGGGACGAAGAAGGAGAGGAGGGGCAGTTCGGAGACCATGCTCCTCGACCTGGTCGACCGCTCGGTGACCATGTTCCAGCAGCACGGGAAACCGAGGGCGATGGCGTACTTGGACGAGTATGAGAGGAACCTCAGCACCGGATCGGCTGACGAGGAGGGGACGGACATGTTCAGGTACGAGCTCATCGCCCAGATCAGGGATTATCTGCAGCTCTCGGACACCATATTCAGCCAGGCTGTGCCGGAAGGTTCCAGCCTGGATCCGATGGGGACCTACTCGGGCGACCGGTCATTGTCCCCGGAGGTGGCGGAAAGGCTGCTGGCGCCCCTTTCCAACGCCAGGCGGATACAGGTCATGCTGGTCCTGTCCCGGGAGAGCAACAGCCTGGCCGAGCTGTGCAAGGAACTGGACCTGCAGAAGGGGCACCTGCAGTTCCATCTGAAGGCGCTTCTGGACGTGGACTACATCCGATTCGACCGGAAGAGCCGCCTCTATTCCATCTCTCCCCGGGGAAAGATGGTGCTGGAGGGCGTCACCAAACTGATCGAGGGCCTGTCCTCCGACGAGGAACGGAAGCAGATCGGGGCGCCCTGACCAATTGGTTCATATGGAATGAGCTGGGATTGCCCGGGCGATGATCCTGTGGCCGATTCACTGAGCAAGGTTATTCTGATCACCGGATGTTCCTCCGGAATTGGGCATGCCACGGCACATTTCTTTGCCGACGAGGACTGGAACGTGGTGGCCACCATGCGCCACCCGGACCAGAGCGAGACCGACCTCAAGGGGGCGGACAACGTGGACCTGGTGCACCTGGACGTCACCGACATCGATTCGATCCGGGACGCGGTCAAGTTCGCCCTGGACAAGTACGGCAAGATCGATGTGCTGGTCAATAACGCCGGCTACCCGGTCGTGGGGGTCTTCGAGGCCATCACCTCCGAGCAGGCCAGGAAGATGTTCGAGACCAACGTCCTGGGACTGATGGACCTGACCCGGGAGGTCCTGCCGGCGATGAGAGGGCAGAAGGAGGGCATCATCGTCAACGTGGCGTCGATGGGCGGCCGGACGACGTTCCCGCTCTACTCGGTGTACAACAGCACGAAATGGGCGGTGGAAGGGTTCTCCGAAGGCCTCCTGTACGAACTGAGGCCGCAGAACATCAGGGTCAAGATCATCGAACCTGGCATCATCCGGACGGATTTCTACGGCCGATCGATGGTGGTCGCCGGAAAGGAAGGTCTGGCCGACTACGACCGGTTCGTCGAATCGGCGCTGAGGGGGATCGAAAAGATCGCAAACGGAGGCCTCCCCGCCGGACATCGTGGCCATGTGCATCCACCGGGCGGTGACCGATGGTTCATGGAGGCTGAGGTATCACGCCGGAAGGAACGCCGGCACGGTCCTGGCGCTGCGGAGGGCGAACCCCGACCGGATGTTCCTCGCAATCATGGGTCGCTTCTCGCTGCCCAAGAAGTGAGGACCCCGCCGTATCGATTCGGGGCCTTCACCTCCTCCTCATCCGGTGCATCCTGGTCCGGTAGGTCTGGCCCTGGATGACGGGCAGGTGGAACGATCGGCTCTTCCTTCCGTTCTTCCCCACCGTCATCCGGTGCACGCCCGGACCCATCTGGAGCCCGAACCGTCCATCGGCATCGGTGACCGCCGTCGTACCGTTCTCCAGGGCGACCTCGGCCTCCCCGATCGGACGGTCGTGCGGGTCCAGCACCTGTCCGCCGGTGGTGTCGTTGACCACGACGTAGAACCTCCTTCTCCTGGCGGCGACCAGGAGCGTCAGCAACGTTCCGATGACGACCGCTCCGATGACCCAGCCCCAGACATCGTCAGGACCGGAAACATCGGAACCGGGGACCGCGATGGAGCCCAGGTCCAGACCCTCTCCCGCCACCGAGGTGGCGGTGACGTTGGCCAGGAATTTCCCGTCCTTGGTTATGGTCACGTTGTAGTCACCATCCACGAGATTGATGACGAACATCCCGTCCGCGTCGCTGGTCACGCTCTTGCCCCCGGCGGTGATGGTGGCGTTCGCGATCGGCCTCCCTTTCGAGTCCGTGATCTTCCCGTACATGGTGCCGTTGGCCACCACGCTGAACGTCCACTGCCCGCTCACCGGGTTCCCGGCCAGGTCCTTGCCGTGCACCGACACCGTATAGGAATGGGAGTGGGCCAGGGGCTGGGACGGGGTCAGGGTGAGGTTGTGTCCGTTCCATGACGTGGTGCCGGAGACGCCGGACACGTCTATGGTGACGGTGCCGATGTCCATCTCCTCGCTGAAGTTGACCTTAATGCCGGCGTTCGTCGGCACGTTCGTTCCGGTCGGGTATTCGGTGATGGTGGGAGCGGTCGTGTCCACCAGGAACGAGGCTGACGTGGTGTTCGTGTTGCCCGCCGCGTCGGTGAGCCGTAGCCTTACGTCGTGCACCCCGTCCGCCAGCCCGGTGAACGAGACCTCCAGCGTGGAGATGTCCCTCTCGACCCACACGCCCCCGTCCAGGCTGGTCCACATCTGATCCAGCGGCGATCCGGTGCCGTTCATGCTCCACCCGATCCCGACCGTGCTCTGGTTCAGCCTTTCCCCGCCGTCCGGGGCCAGCATGACCGCGGCCGGCCGGACCGTGTCAAGGACGAACCTGACGGAGGTGGTGGCGCTGTTGCTGGCGTTATCGATGGTCCTGATCTCCACGATGTGCTCTCCGTCGGCGAGGCCGGCGAAGGAATGACCGGTGGAGGTCAGGACCGGAGACCAGACCCCGCCGTCCAGGCGGTACTGGTATCCCCTGATGCCGGAAGTAGCGTCAGTTCCGGTCCAGACCAGGCGGGTGCCGTTGACGAAGGCACCGCTGGCCGGGGATGTGATGCGCACGGCCGGAGCGACCGTGTCCACGACGAAGTTCATGGACGCCTCGGCGTCGTTCCCGGAGTTGTCCCAGCTCCTTACCTCGACCGAATGGGTTCCGTCGGCGAGACCGTCGAAGACCCTTTCGGTCCTGTTGGAGATCGGCGACCAGGCCGAACCGTCGATGCGATACTGGTAGCCCAGCACGCCGGTGGTATGGTCGTTGGCGCTCCATATGACCGCCACGGAGGAGAGGTTGGATATCCAGCCTCTTCCCGGGGCGGAGATGACCAGCACCGGCGGGACGGTGTCCACGGTGAACCGCACCTGGACGGTGACGCTGTTGCCGGCGTTGTCGGTCGCCCTGACCAGGACCGTATGGACCCCGTCAGCAAGACCGATGAACGAACCGCGCAGCGCCATCGACATCGGGGACCAGGCCCCGCCATCGATGCTGTACCGATATCCGGCGATCCCGGTGGTGGCGTCGCTTCCGGTCCACGTCACCGTCACCGAAGTGGTGTTGGTGAGCACCCCATCGCTGGGGGACAGGATGTCCAGGACCGGGGAGACGGTATCGACGGTCAGGTTGACCGATCTGACGGCCGAGTTGTTCGCCCGGTCGGTGGCCATGATGTCCATCGTGTGCCTGCCTTCGCCCATTCCGCTGACGGTGATGCCGAGCGCCGTGCCCATCGGCTCCCAATCCCCACCGTCCAGGCGGAACGAGTAGTTCTTCACGCCGGACGTCGCATCGGTCGCCGTCCAGGAGATGCTGGCCGACGGTGAGCTGATGTTGATGTCCCGGGACGGGATGACGAACACCGGCATCGGCGGGACGGTGTCGATGGTGAAGGCGATAGTCTTTGTCGCACTGTTGCCTGCCATATCGGACGCCCTCACCTCCACGGTGTAGTTACCGTCCGCAAGTTCCATCAGGACGCCCGTTTCCATGGTCATGGAAGACCACTGACCGCCGTTCGTCCGGAACTCGTATCCCTGGATCCCGGTGGTGGCATCGCTTCCGGTCCAGCTGACCTGCACCGACGACGCGTTGAGGTATGCTCCCGGGACCGGGCCGGAGATGTTCACGACCGGCGACACCGTGTCCACGGTGAAGTTCAGGCCTCTCTGGATGGTGTTTCCCAGCCGGTCGAAGGCCAGGACGTCGACCTTGTGCTGGCCTTCACCGAGGGTGGTGAAGTTGAAGCTCGTCCCCATCGAAGGCGAGGACCATTCCCCTCCGTCGATGCGGTACTGGTAGCCAGCCACGCTGGTGGTCAGGTCATCGGCGTGCCAGGCCACCACGGCCCAGGAGGTAGGGACCGGCGCACCCTCGTTCGGCGAGTCCAGGCTCAGCACCGGTGCCACCGTGTCCACGGTGAACGTCACATTTTCAGTGACCACGTTGTTCTCGTTGTCGAACGCCTGTACCACCATGGTGTTCGGGCCATCGTCCAGCGTCAGGACGAAGTCCTGGGACGCTGCACCTCCCAGCTGCACCCATTCCCCGCCGTTCAGGCGGTAACGGACGTTCTGCAGGCCGGAGGTCCGGTCGTCGACGGTCCAGGCAAAGCGGACCGAGGACGTCCCGATCTCCTGACCGGTGTAGGGATCGGCGATGACCACCACCGGTGTTTGGGTGTCGATCAGTACGCTGATCCGCTTTTCCGCACAGTTGCCGGCGCCGTCGAAGGCCCGGACGGTGACGTTGTGCCATCCGTCGGCAAGTCCGGAGAACTCTTTCTCAAGGCTGTCCGTCAACCCGGACCAGGCGCCGTTGTCCAGGCGGTACTGGTACCCGGTCACGGTGGACGCGTTGTCGCTCGCCGTCCATGCCACGTCCACGCCCGATAGGTTGTGCCCGGACCCGTCGGCCGGGGATACGATGATCAGGTATGGGGCTACGGTATCGTAGACGAAACCGACCGAGGCGGTGGCCGTGTTGTTCGCCCAGTCCCAGGCCCTGACGTAGACGTCATGGTGACCGTCCGACAATCCCGTGGGATCCTTCTCCAGGCCGGCGGACAAAGGAGACCATCCTCCATCGTCCAACCGGAACTGGTAGCCGCGGATGTCCGATGCCGCATCGCTTCCGGTCCACGTCACGACGGAGGAGTTGACCAGGGTGGTCGGGAGCGGGGTGATGATGGTCACCGAGGGCGGGGTGGTATCGACCAGGAACCTCACCGAGGTCTGGGCCTCATTGGAGGCGTTGTCCTCCGCTTCCACGTACACCGTGTGCCATCCGTCGGTCAACGCACCGAAATCGTGGCTCCGGGCGTAGGTCAGATCGGACCATTCCCCGGCGTCCAGCCTGTAACTGAAACCCATCAGGTGGGAGGTCATGTCGCTTCCGGTCCAGTTGACCTTCACGATGCTGCTGTTGGTGAATATCCCTTCGTCGGGCAGCGTGATGCCGACGATCGGGTCCACGGTATCGACCATGAACGTGACCGACCGGAGGACCGGGTTGCGCACGTGGTCGTAGGCCATTATCTGGACCGTGTGCATGCCTTCGGGGAGACCGGCAAAGACGTGCTCAGTGCCCATGCTCAGCGGCGACCATGCCCCGCCGTCGACCGAATAACTGTACCCGTCGATCCAGGTGGTGACGTCGGCGGCGCTCCAGGACACGTCCACGTCGGCATGGTCCAGTATCGCCCCGTCCGTCGGAGCGGAGACGTTCAGCGCCGGTCCTACCGTGTCCACAGTGAAGGTTACGCTCGTCTCAGCCATGTTGCCCGCCCGGTCGAACACCTGTACGGTGACCGTGTGCAGGCCGTCCGCCAGCCCGGTGAAGGAACTGGTGACCGCCATCGACTCAAAGGACCACGGTCCGGTGTCCAGGCGATACTTGTATCCGCGTACGCCGGCCGTCGCATCACTGGCCGTCCAGTTGACCGTGACGGTGGTGGCGTTGGTGAAGGACGGGTTGACCGGGGCGGTGATCCCGAGGACGGGAACGGCCGTGTCCACGGTATAGCTGATGCTGCCAGTGGCGGAGTTGTTCGACCAGTCATACACCAGCACGTCGACGGTGTAGTTCCCGTCCGCCAGATCGAAGGTGTGACCGGTGTCGGTGGTCATCGGGGACCACGGTCCGCCGTTGATCCGATACTTGTACGCTTGCACGCCAACACCGATGTCGTCGCCGTTCCAGTTCACCGAGACCGAGGAGCTGGAAGAACAGTAACCGGCGGAGGGCGCGGTTATGGTGACGGTCGGATTCGTGGTGTCCACGACGAAGTGGACGGAGACGATGATCTCGTTTCCGGCCAGGTCGGTGGCCTTTACCTCCGCCAGGTGCTCACCGTCGGACAACCCGGTGACGTTCAGGAAGCTGGACTGTTGCGGTGAGGACCATTCCATGCCGTCAACGCGCACCTGGTATGATGCTATGGAAGAGATAGCATCGTTTCCGGACCAGGTCAGGTTGACCCAGCTGACGTTGAGGAAATGCCCTTCCACCGGTTGGAGGATCGATAGCGCCGGGGCCTGCGTGTCGATGGTGAAATAGACGGTGACCTGCCGAACGTTTCCTGCCAGGTCCACTGCCTCGAGGATAACGGTATGGTTGCCGGTGAAGGCGACGTCGGCGTAGAGATCGGTGATCCCGGACACCCACTGCCCATCGCCGGCCTTGATGCGGTAGTCGAGGACCGAGGTCGTGGCATCCGAACTGGTCCAGGTGACCCGGACCGTGGGTGTGTTCCAATAGGTGCCGTTCATCGGCGAGGTGATGGTCAGGACCGGCGCCACCGTGTCCGAGACGAACGAGACCGTCTTGACCGTGAAGTGCCCGGCCGCGTCGAAGGCCCGGACGGACACCGTGTGCGGCCCGTCGGCCAGACCGTTGAAGGAGGAGTTCAGGTCCATGCTCAGCCCGGACCAATCCCCTCCGTTCAGTTTGCTCTGGTACCCGACGATGCCGGACACGGCGTCGCTGCCGGTCCAGTCGACCCTGATGAACGGATCACTGATGATGGCACCGTTCCCGGGATGGCCGATGGTCAGCGATGGTGCGACCGTATCGACGGTGAAGCCGACGCTGGCGTTGTATGTGTTGTTGGCCCGGTCAAAGGCCCGAACGTAAACGACATGATGGCCGTCGGTAAGACCGGAGAATGTCTCGGTCGTCGCAGCGGAAAGCGCCGACCAGCTCCCTCCGTCCAGACTGTACTGGGTTCCCAGTAGCCCGGACATCGAGTCGCCCGCGGACCAGGAGACCGATGCGGACGACACGTTGATCAGCGCGCCTTCGGCCGGTGCATCGATGGACAGGGTCGGATCGACCGTGTCCACCATGATGTGGACGAGGGCGGTGGCCGAGTTGTCGGCGTTGTCGTAGGCCCTCACGCTGATGGTGTGCGGCCCGTCGTCCAGGCCGGTGAAGTCATGCGTTTGTGCGAGGGACATGACCGACCATGGCCCGGTGTCGATCTGGTACTGGTAGCCCTTGATCCCGGAGGTGGGATCGCTGCCGGTCCAGAACGCCGGGACGGTGGTGGCGTTGGTGATCAGACCTTCCATCGGAACGGTGATGCCGACGTTCGGGGTGACGGTGTCCACGTTGAACGTGACCGACGTCTCCAGGTCGTTGCCGGCCCGGTCCACCGAGCGCACGTCCACCGTGTGGTCGCCCTGGGAGAGGGCGCTGAAGCTGTAGGTGGTGATGCCGGCGATCGCCGTCCACCCTTGACCGTCGATGCGGTACTGATAGCCGGCGATGCCGGAGCCGGAATCGCTGCCGGTCCAGTCGACCGTAACGATCGTGGAGGCGGAATAGTATCCGTTCGCCGGGGCGGTGACCGAGACCGTCGGATCGACCGTGTCGACCCGGAACGTCACCGACGTCGTCGCAGCGTTCCCGACCAGGTCGAAGGCCTTCACGAGAACGGTGTGGATTCCGTCATCCAGACCGGTGAAGGAGTGGGTGGCCGAGCCGCTCTCGGCCGACCAATCTTCCGAGTCGATGCGGTACTCGTATCCCTGGATGGCGGTGATGGCGTCCGAGCCGGTCCAGTTGACGATCACGGTCGGTGAGCTGGAATTGAAGCCCGTCGCCGGTGAGGTTATCGCGACGACAGGGGCTGACGTGTCCAGCGTCAGATGGACCGAAGCGGTGGCGAAGTTGCCGGAACGGTCCGTGGCCATCACTTCCACGAAGTGCCCGCCGTCGGCCTTGCCGGTGAACATCGTCGTCAGGGTCATGGCGCTGGTGGACCAGGTCCCGTTGTCGATGCGGTACTGGTATCCCTGAATTCCGGAGGTGGCGTCGGTGCCGTTCCATTCGATGACGATGGAGGTGACCAACGCTCCCTCGTTCGGGGTGACGATGGACACGGACGGGGATGTTACGTCCACCGTGAACGTGACCGAGGCGGTGCGGACGTTGTTAGCGTCATCATACGCTCTTACGTAGATGGTGTGCGGGCCGTCGCCCAACGCCGTTGAACGCCGTGGTCAGGACCAATGCCTCGGGGGACCATCCTCCGGCGTCGATGCGGTACTGATAACCGGAAACGCTGGTGGTGGCGTCGGTCGCGGACCAGGTGGCGGTGACCGATGACGACCCAAGATAGGCGGCGCCTGCCGGGGCGTTGATGGTCAGGACCGGGGCGACGTTGTCGACGGTGACGTTGACGCTCTTGACGGTGGTCCGGGCGGCCTTGTCGATGGCCTTAACGTCGATCCGGTGGACGCCGTTGGTCAGCCCGTCGTAGACGTGGCTTATGTCACCGACGGTCGCGGAGTATCCGGTGCCGTCGATCTGGTACTGATACCCCTGCAGGCCGGCGGTGGCATCGGTGCCGTTCCAGTAGAACGTGACCGAGGTCGAGTTGGTGACGTAGTGGTTGGCCGGGTTGTCGATGACCAGGATCGGATCGACCGTATCCACGGTGAACGATACCGACCGCATCTGGACATTGCTGGCGTTGTCATAGCAGCACACGTCGACGGTGTGGACCGCGTCGGAGAGCCCGGTGAAGGTGTGGCCAATGGTCGCAAAGGATATCGCAGACCAGTCCCCGCTGTCGATGCGGTACTGATAGCCGGCGATGCCGGAGCCGGAATCGCTGCCGGTCCAGTTGACCCGGACCGAGGATGATGTGGAATAGGATCCGCCGGCCGGTGCGGTTATCGAGAGTCCCGGCTTGACCGTGTCGACGCGGAAGGTCAGCGACGTCGTGGCGGTGTTGTTGACCAGGTCAAAGGCCTTCACGTAGACCGTGTGAAGCCCGTCGGCCAGTCCGGTGAACCCGAACGTGACCGCGCCGGTCATCGGGGACCATCCGGTGGCGTCCATCTGGTACTCGTATCCCTGGATGGCGGTGATGGCGTCCGACCCGGTCCAGTTGACGGTGACCGCGGACGAGTTCAGGTTGGCGCCGCTGGCCGGCGAGGTTATCGCGACGACAGGAGCTGACGTGTCCAGCTTCAGGTGCACCGAAGCGGTGGCGAAGTTGCCGGAACGGTCCGTGGCCTTGACCTGGATGAAATGACCACCGTCGGCCTGGCCGGTGAAAGTGTTGGTGAGCGTCATGGCGCTGGTGGACCAGGTGCCGTTGTCGATGCTGTACTGGTAGCCCTGGATGCCGGAGGTGGCGTCGGTTCCGTTCCAGGTGACGACCACGGAGGTGACCAGGGCATGCTCCACCGGAGACAGGATGTTGATCGTGGGCGCCGTCACGTCGACCTTGAACGTTACGGACGACAGCTTCAGGTTGTTGATCGCGTCGAACGCCCGTATGTCGATGGTGTGCGATCCGTCGGCGACACCGGTGAACACGTTGGTCACGCTCATCCCCTTGGCCGACCATGACCCGCCGTCGATGCGGTACTGATAACCGGAAATGCTAGTGGTGGCGTCGGTCGCGGACCAGGTGGCGGTGACCGAGGACGAGCCCAGGTACGCGCCGCTGGCCGGTGCGCTGATGGTGAGGACCGGGGCGACGTTGTCGATGGTGAAGTTGACCCTCTTGATGAGGGACAGTCCAGCCTTGTCGAGCGCCTTGATATTGACATAGTGATTGCCATTGCTGAGCCCGCTGAACAGATGGAATATTGGAGCAGTTGTGCCGGAGAAGCTGAGACTATCCAGCGCATACTGGTAGCCCTGGATGCCAGAGGTGGCGTCGGTTCCGTTCCAGAACACGGTCACCGAGGTGGAGTTCGTTACGTAGAGGTTCGCCGGGTCGCTGATCACCAGGGTCGGGTTGACCGTGTCGACCGTGAAGCTGACCGACCTGGTCTGGTAGTTGTTGGCCAGGTCCCAGGTCCGGATGTCGACGGTGTGCGATCCGTCGGAGAGTCCACTGAAGGCGTGGTTCACCGTGCCGAGTACGATGGAGGACCATCCACCGCCGTCGATGCGGTACTGGCTGCCCTGCAGTCCGGAGCCGCCGTCGGTGCGTGACCATACCACGCTCTGCGAGTTGGTGGTCACATAGGTGTTGTTGCTGGCCGGGAGTGGTGATTGTGAGCGTCGGGGGTGTCAGGTCCACCCTGATCGTGACCGACGCGGAGACGTGGTTGCCGGCGTTGTCCCAGACCTCGACGTAGAGGGTGTGGGCCGCTTCGCTGAGCACGAAGGTGTGGCTCAGGTTCGACAGGATCGGCGACCATGCGAGCGCGTCGGCGTGATACCGGAAGCCCTGCAGTCCGGTGCCCACATCGCCGCCGGTCCAGCTTGCCAGGACCGAAGTGACGTTGAAGTTCTGGCTTGCGGTCGGGGCGGTTATGGTCAGCGTGGGCATCGTCACGTCGACGGTGAAGTTCACCGAGCGGGTGGCGACGTTGTTCACGTTGTCGTAGGCCTGGATATCCACCTTGTGGTTACCGGTTATCAGGCCGGTGAAGGCGTGGCTGATGGCGCCCGTAAAGGCAGACCATCCCAGACCATCCACGCGATACTGGTAATTGAATAATCCGGAACTGAGTCTGTCGCAGACCATGATACGGTCACTGTCGAGCTGTTGAAGACTGAAGACTCGGACGGCGAGCCAATGACCAGGGCCGGGGCGGTCAGGTCCACGTGGAACAGGACGCTCACGACGTAGGAGTTCTGGGCGTTATCGGTCGCCCTGATCCTTACGGTGTGATCGCCCTCGGACAGACCGACAAAGGCCTGGCTGACGCTCATCGACGACCCTGACCACGCCGTTCCGTCCAATGAATACTGGTAGCCCTGGACCCCGGACAGTGAATCACTGCCGTGCCATACCACCGTCATCGATGTGAGGCCGGTGTACGAACTGCTGACCGGGGCATCGATGACCAGCGCCGGGACCGTGTTGTCCATGGTGAAGGTGACGGACGTTTCGGCGGTGTTGCCGGCGCGGTCGTGGGCCTGCACGTTGACGGTGTGGACCGCGTTGGACAGCCCGGTGAACGTGTAGGTCTGGACCATGGCCATCCCGGACCAGGGTCCGGAATCGAGCTGGTACTGGTATCCGGCCAGTCCGGAGGTCTCGTCGCTGCCGCTCCAGTTGACGGTGACGGTGGTTATATTGGTGATCGACAGGTTCGTCGGTGAATCGATCTGCACCTCGGGCGCGACCGTGTCCACGTTGAACGTCACCGACGTCTCCGCGGCGTTGGTGGCGTTGTCGAACGCCCTCACATCAACGGTGTGGTCGCCCTCGACCAGACCGGCGAAGGCGAAGGTCTTGGCCGAGGTCAGGACCGACCAATCATCGCCGTCAATGCGGTACTGATAACCGCTCACTCCAGAACCGCCATCGGTGGCGGTCCAGACGACGGAAACCGTCGAGGAGTCAGAGTAGAACCCGGCGGTCGGCGATGTGATCGAAACGGCCGGGGCGATGGTATCGACCCGGAACGTCACCGACCTGGTGGCCAGGTTCCCGGCATTGTCGTACGCTTGGACGTCGACCGTGTGCAGACCGTCCGAGAGACCGCTGAAGCCGTTGGTGACCGCTCCCGACTCGGATGACCATCCGCCGGCGTCGATGCGGTACTTGTATCCCTGGATCCCGGCGGGCGAATCGCTGCCGGTCCAGCTCACGGTGACGGTGGTGGAGTTGGTGATGAACCCGGCCGCCGGGGAGATTATGCTGAGCACCGGCGGCGTCGCGTCCAGGGTGAAGTTGACCGATACGGTGAAGGTGTTCCCGGACCTGTCGACCGCCCGCACCTGGATGAAGTGGCCGCCATCGGCGAGACCGACGAAGGTGCGGGTGTAGGTCATGGCCACGGTGGACCAGGAACCGTTGTCGTTCCGGGACTGGTAGCCCTGGATGCCGGACCCGGCGTCGGATCCCGGTCCAGGTGACGACGGCGGCGCCGACCAGCGAACGGTCGGCGGGCGAGGTTATCGTGGCCCCGGGAACGGTGGTGTCGACGGTGAACGTCACCGACACCGTCCGGACGTTGTTGATCTGATCGAAGTCCCGGACGTCGACGGTGTGGGACGCGTCGGACAGACCGGTGAACGTGCTGGTCAGGACCATGGACTTGGCGGACCAGGCGCCGCCGTCCACCCGGTACTGATAGCCGGAGATGCTGGTGGTGGCGTCGGTGCCGTTCCAGTTGACGGTGACGGAGGAGGAGCTCAGGTACGCACCGCCGGCCGGAGACGATATGGTCAGCGTCGGGATGACGTTGTCGACGGTGAAGTTCACCTTCTTGATGACGGTCAGTCCAGCCTTGTCGACGCGCCTTGATGTTGACGTAGTGGTTGCCGGTGGCCAGGCCGCTGAACAGGCGGAAGATCGGTGCGACGGTACCGGAGATACCCGGCCCCATCCAGCGAGTACTGGTATCCCTGGATGCCGGAGGTGGCGTCGGTCCCGTTCCAGAAGACCGTGACGGAGGTCGAGTTGGTCAGGAACAGATTGACCGGGTTGCTGATGACCAGGGTCGGGTTCACCGTGTCGACGATGAACGTGATCGACTTGAACGAGACCTTGTTGCCGTTGTCGAACGCCCGGACGTCAACCGTGTGGCGCCATCGGTCAGGCCGGCGAACGTGTGGGAGACGGTGGGCAGGCTGAGCCCGGACCATGCGCCACCGTCGACCCGGTACTGGTAGCCCTGGACGCCCGAGCCGCCGGTGTCGGTTGCGCCCCAGTTGACGGTCACCGAGGAGGAGGTGGAATAGGTGTTGTTGCCCGGGGACGTGATCGACAGCGCCGGGGCGATCGTGTCCACCCGGAACTGGATGGTGGCGGTGTTGATGTTCCCGGCGTTGTCGGTCACCTTGATGATGACCGTGTGGAGCATGTCCGACAGACCGGTGAAGGTGAACGTGTTGGCTTCGATCGTTCCAGAATACGACGCCGCGTCCAGCTTGTACTGGTAGCCCTGGACGCCGGAGGTGGCGTCACTTCCGTTCCAGTTGACGGTCACGGACGTCCCGTTGAAGACCGCCAGGCTGGCTGGGGCGGAGATGACGACGTTCGGTAGCGTGGCGTCCAGCGTGAAGTTCCGGAAGGTGGTGGCGAAGTTGCCGGCCTTGTCGAAGGCGCGGACCTGCAGGGTGTGCTGTCCATCGGCGAGGGCGAAGGTGCGGGTGAGCGCTCCCGACGGCCCAGACCAGGCGCCGCCGTCCACGCAGGATTGATAGTTGAGTATGCCGGACGTGACATCGGAACCGGTCCAGGTGACGACGGCGGAACTGGTGACCAACGATTCGGTCGGCGACGTGATGGTGACGATCGGTTTGACAGTGTCGACCACGAACGTCACGCTGACGGTGACGACGTTGTTCACGTTGTCATACGCCTTGATCGAAACGGTGTGCGTTCCCTCGCTCAGCCCGGCGAAGGTGTGGCTGATGGAGGATGAGATGGCGGAGTAAGCGTCGGAATCGACCTTGTACTGATAACCCTGGACGCCGGTGTTCGCGTCGGTGGCGTTCCAGAACACGTTCACGGTCGAGACGTTCAGATAGGCGCTGCTCGCCGGCGCGGTGATGGTCAGGCTGGGCGCGACCAGGTCGACGGTGAACGTGACCGAGGCGGAACCGGTGTTGCCGGCGTTATCCTGCACCTCGACGTAGACCGTGTGCAGGCCGGTCGCTAGTCCGGAGAACGTGGCCGTCAGCGAGCCGGAATATCCGGACCAGGCGGCAGCGTCCACGTGGTAGCGGTAATGCCATACGCCGGAGTTCTCGTCCGCGCCGGTCCAGTTGACCTGGACCGACGACGAGGCGGTGATGAACCCGTCGGACGGCGCCGGTGATCGTGACGGTCGGCTGGATGGTATCGACGTTGAAGGTGACGCTCACAGAATGCGTGTTTCCCGCATTGTCCTCCGCTTCGACGACCACCGTATGCGTTCCCTGGTCGAGGGCGGAGAAGGAATGGCTGGCGGTCATGCTGAGCGGGGAGAACCCGTCTGTATCGATCTTGTACCGGAAACCGGCAAGGCCGGAGGTGAGGTCGCTCCCGGTCCAGCTGACAAATACGGTCGTTGACGAGGAGTTGAAACCGTTGGACGGGGAGGTGATGGAGACGCTCGGCTCGACCGTGTCGACGGTGAACCTGATGGTGTCCACGGCGGTGTTGCCGGCATGGTCCCAGGCCTGTATGTCGACGGTGTGGGCATCATCGCTCAGGCCGGAGAACTGGTGAGACAGGTCGTCGGATAGCACCGACCAATCACTGCCATCGAGACTGTATTGGAAGCCGGCCACGCCAGAAAGCACATCGCTGCCTTCCCAGGTGACCGTGACCGTCGAGGAGGCAGAGATGGACTAGTATGCCGGCGAGGTAATGTGGATCGCTGGTGCGGTGGCATCGAGCGTGAAGTTGACGAACGCATAGGCGCACGAGCCGGTCAGGTCGAACGCCCTGACCGTGACGGTGTGAAGGCCGTCGGCCAGTCCGAACGTGTTGCTGGTGGTCATGTCCATGGTCGACCAGGCCCCGCCATCGGCGCGGTACTGGTAGCCGAGGATCCCGGATGTGGCGTCGGAGGCCGCCCATGTGATGTGCGGGTCGTTGATCAGCGCCCCCTCGGATGGTGAGGCGATATCCAACACCGGCGGGATCGAGTCGACCGTGAAGGTGACCGACCGGACCGTCACCAGGTTGGCATCGTCGAACGCCTGGACGTTGGCCGTGTGGCTTCCTTCGCCCAGGCCGCTGAACGTGTTCGTCAGCGCACCGGACATCGTGGACCAGTCGCCGCCGTCGATGCGGTAGCGGTAACCCTGGATGCCGGAGGTGTCATCGCTGCCGGTCCAGGTGACGGTGACGGAGGTCTGGTTGGTCAGGTAGCTGGATGCGGGCGCGGTGATCGAAAGGTTGGGAACGACCGTGTCGATGACGAACGAGACCGAGGCGGTGTTGGCGTTCCCGGCGTTGTCCGTGGCCTTGACATAGATGGTGTGGGGACCGTCCGAAAGCCCGGCGAACAGGTGGCTGAGGGCGTCCGCGGACGAGGACCAGGCGCCGTTATCGAGCCTGTACTGGTAGCCGGCGATGCCGGAGTTGAGGTCGGAGCCGGTCCACTGTACGTCGATCGAGGTGACGTTGAAGAAGTTCCCGCCGGAGGGGGAATCGATCGTGATCGGCGGGAACGACCGTGTCCACCTTGAACGAGACCGAGGTGAAGGCGACGTTGTTGGCGTTATCGTACACCCGGACGTTCACCGTGTGCGGACCGTCCAGCAGCGAGTCGAACGTGTGGCTCAGCGGATGATGACATGGAGGACCAGTCACCGCCGTCGATGCGGTACGAATAGCCCTGCACTCCCGTTCCCACGTCGGAACCGGTCCATGAGACCGGCACCGAGCCGGACTTCGAGTTATAGTTGTTCGCCGGGGCGGAGATCGAGATCGTCGGGAACACCGTGTCGACGGTGAAGCTGACGCTGCCCTGGGCGGTGTTGCCGGCGTTGTCAATGACCTTGACGTCGACCTTGTGCAGGCCGTTGATCAGTCCGCTGAACCGGTTGCCCAGGGCGGTGACCACCGAGCGACCATGACTGACCGTCGATGCGGTACTGGTAGCCGGCGATGCCGGACGTCGCGTCGGTGGAGGTCCAGTTGACCGTGTCCGACGAGGAATTGGAGTTGAACCCGTTGGCCGGCGAGACGATGGTCAGGACCGGGGCACGGTGTCGACGGTGAAGCTGACGGTGGCGGTGGCAGAGTTCGTGGAACGGTCGACCGCCATGATGTCGACGGTGTGCGGTCCCTGCGCCAGGCCGGAGAACCCATTGCTCACCTTGGCAACGAGCGAGGACCATTCGCCGCCGTCGATGCGGTACTCGTAGCCGGCCAGTCCGGAGGTGGCGTCGCTGCCGGTCCAGATGACGGTGACGAGCGGAACTGCCGGAAACGAACCCGCTGGGCGGCGAGGTGATCGAGATGGTCGGGTCGACCGTGTCGACGGTGAACGTCACGCTGGCCATGATGGAGTTGCCGGCGTTGTCGATCGCCTTGACGTCGACGGTGTGGGGTCCCTGAGACGGCTCCATGAACGACATGCCCGTTCCGGGGGTCGTCGATGACCATTGGCCGCCGTCGATGCGGTACTGATAGCCGCTAATGCCGGAAGTGGCGTCCGTCGCGGACCAGTCCACGAGCGGGCCGTCGGTGTTCAGGAACGCCCCCGAGGACGGCGCCGTTATGGTGAGCACCGGGGCGGTGGTGTCCACGGTGAAATGCACGGTCGCCATGGCGGTGTTCTGGGCCCGGTCGTAGACCATGATATCGACGGTGTGCGCGCCGTCGGCCAGACCGGAGAACCCGTGGACGGTCATGCCGGTCATGGAAGACCAGCTGCCGCCATCGATGCGGTACTTGTAGCCCTGCACGCCGGAGGGCACGTCGCTCCCGCTCCAGGTGACGACGACATTGCTGGCGGCGGAGATCGAGCCTTCCGACGGGGTGGAGATGCTGACGACCGGCGGATCGTTGTCGTTCGTGTCGACGATGAACGTGACCGAGGCGGTGGCGGTGTTGCCGACCATGTCTATGGCCCGGACGCTGACGGTGTGCGAACCGTCGACCAGTCCGGAGAACAGGTTGTCTGAGGCCGGCCCGATCGCGGACCAGGCCTGGCCATCGATCTGGTACTGATATCCTGAACGCCGGTGGTACGCGTCGGTGGCGTTCCAGAACACGTCCATGGACGTGCTGGAGGTGGCGGCCCCGTTCGACGGTGAGGAGATGGACAGGTTCGGCGCGACCGTGTCCACCGTGAAACCGATGGAGGCGGTCAGATCGTTGCCGGCCGGTCAAAGGCGCAGACCTCGACGGTGTGCGGCCCGTCCATCAGGTTGGTGAACGTGAACGTGGTGGCGGAGGTCATTCCGGACCAGGCGCTGCCGTCCAGGTTGAAGCGGTAGCCGAGGATGCCGGAGGTCGGGTCGACTCCGGCCCAGGTGACGGTCATCGAGGTGCTGCCGGTGCTCGCTCCGTCCGTCGGGCGCCGAGAAGGAGATGGCCGGCCTAACGGTGTCGACGATGAACGTGACCGAAACGGCGGCGTAATTGTCGGCCTGGTCATATGCCCGGACGTTGACCGGTGTGGCTGCCCTCGGACAATCCGGCGAACACATGTGGACAGGTCGTTGCGTCAGAACGGACCAGCCGTCCGAATCGAGCCGGTACCGGTAGCCGTTGATGCCGGAGGTGGGGTCGCTGCCGTTCCAGATGACAGGAACCGAAGAGGAGTTGGAGTAGACCGTTCCGGACGGCGAGGTGATCGAGATCAGCCGGCGCCACGCGTGTCCACGGTGAAGTTCACGCTGGCCTTGGCAAAGTTGCCGGACATGTCGAAGACCCGCACCTCGACCAGGTGCATGACCCTCGCCCAGACCATCGAAGGTGTGCGACGTGTCGTCGCTCATCTCCGTCCAGTCCTTCCCGTCCAGGCGGTAGATGTACCCGGCCACGCCGGACATGCCGTCGTTGCCGGTCCAGGAGACCGTGACGGAGGAGCTGGCCGAGTAGCTGCCCTCGGCCGGGCCGTCGATCGTCAAGGTCGGGACGACCGTGTCCACCATCACGTGGACGGTCTTGACGATCGCGTTGTCGGCCTTGTCCATGGCCTTGACGTCGATGACGTGGATGCCTTCGTCCAGGGAGAGCGAAGGTGTGCGAGATGTCATCGGAGAGCGGGGACCAGTTGCCGCCGTCGATGCGGTAGCTGAAACCTTTCAGGCCGGAGCTGGCGTCGTCGCCGATCCAGATGACCTTGACCGATGATTGATCGGAATAGAACCCGTCCGCCGGCGAGGTGATCGATAGCGTCGGCTGTCACGTCGTCGACGAAGAACGTGACCGAGGTGGTGGCGATGTTGCCGGCCCGGTCGAACACCTTCACCGCAGACGGTGTGCTGGCCGCCGGTAAGACCGGTGAACAGATGGTCGCCGGAGACGGTGATATCGGTCCACGCCTGGCCATCCAGCTTGAACTGGTAGCCGGCGATCCCGGACCCGCCGTCCGATGCCAAGGCGCTGACGGTGACGCCGGAGGAATTGCAGTAGCTGCCGCTGGCCGGGGTAACGCTGTCGATCGACGGGGGCACGAAGTCCAGGGTGAAGTTGACCGAGGCGGTGGCCAGGTTGCCGGCGTTGTCCCATGCGCGCACGTCGACCCGGTGCGTCCCTTCCGCCAGGTAGAACGAGTCGGACAGGGACTGGGTCGCCTGAGGACCAGCCTTGAGCCGTCCAGGTCGAACTGCAGCCGGTTGAAGCCGGAGCCGGCGTCGTACACGGCGCAGCTGATCGTGACCAGCGGCTGGGCGGCGGCGGATCCGTTCAGCGGCGATGTGATGGTGAGGATGCGGATCGACCGTGTCCACCATGAACATGACCGAGTCGTTGAGCGAGCGAGCCGTTCCCGTCGACGGCGCGCACGGTAGACCGTGTGCCATCCCTCGGCGAGTCCGGTGAACGGCTGGCTGGTGGTCAGTGCCGACGGCGGACCCAGGGACCGCTGTCCATCTTGATCTCGTAGTGGTCCAGGTCGTAGGTCCTGTGCAGTGCCCAGGTCGACGGTGACGTCTCGGTCTGGTACATGGAGTACCATCCCGGCGAGGTTATGGCGAAGACCGGGCCGGTGCCCGCCGATGTAGAAAGCGTCGGTGTCGGTGGCGACGTTGCCGGCCTTATCGTACGCCCGCACGCTGAAGGTGTGCGTAACCCTCGGAAAGATGCTGGTACGTGGTCGTGAGGTTCATGGACATCGCCGACCAATCCAGGCCGTCGATGCGGTACTGGTAGCCGGCCACGCCGGAGTTGAGGTCGGAGCCGGTCCAGCCGAACACGACGGTACGGTCGTCGACCGGTCCGGAGACGTTGATGGACACGATGCTCGATCACCGGGGGATAGCTGTCGGTGGTGAAGTTGACCATGGCGGTGGCGGTGTTCCCGGCCCGGTCATAGGCCATCGACCATGAGGATGTGGTGCCCGTCCGGGACCGAAGTGAGGACGGTGCCGGTGCTGGTCGTCATGGCGAACCACGCGCTCCCGTCCAGGCGATACTGGTAGCCGAGGATGCCGCTCATGGCGTCGCTCCCGGTCCAGTTGCAGTAGACGGTCGGGCCTGACGGTGCTGTACTGGTCCGCCGGGTCGAGGATGTGATGGTCGGGACGGTGGTGTCGGTCATCACCGTGATCGATGCCGTGCCGTTGTTGCCGGCGTTGTCGAACACCCGGACCTGGACAGTGTGGTTGCCGTCCGCCAGGCCGCTGAAGGTGTTCGCGGTCACGCTCGAGACCGGACGACCAGTCGCCGCCGTCGAGCGGTACTGGTAGCCCTGGACGCCGGAGACGGAGTCGCTGCCGGCCCAGGAGACGGTGAAGGACGAGCGAAGAGATAGGGAACCGGCCGCCGGGGAGATGATCTGCACGACCGGCGGAACCGAATCGACGGTGAACGTCGAGGTGACCCGGTTCCAGTTGCCGGCGCCGTCGAAGGCCCGGACGTCATAGGTGTGCATTCCCTCGGGAACGCCGGCGAACGTGTGCTCGGTCGTGAGGGATGCGTCGGTCCAGGCCTGCCCGTCGAGGCGGTACTGTATGGCGGAAATACCAGAAGTAGGGTCGGAAGAGGACATCCGGACTGTCACTGATGAGGTGACGAAAGCCCCTTCCGACGGCGAGACGATGCTCACCGACGGTATAATAGTATCGACGACGAACGACACGGGAACGGTGGCATTGTTGCCCGCCTTGTCCGTGCACCTCGCCTCGGCGGTGTGCGGGCCGTCGGTCAGCCCGGCGAAGTCGTGGCTCATCGACTGGGTCGTCGATGACCAGGCGCCGCCGTCGATGCGGTACTGATAACCGTTGAGTCCGGCGGTGGCGTCGGACGCGAACCAGATCACCTTGACGGTGGAGCTGTCGGAGTCGAAGCCGTTCGCCGGGGAGGTGATGGAGATGGAGGGGGAGGTGGTATCGACGACGAAGACGAGGCTCTTGACGATGGCGTTGTCAGCGTTGTCGATGGCCAGGATGTCGACGGTGTGCGAACCGTCGGCCAGTCCGGAGAACGTGGTGCTGTTGACCGTGGTCAGTGCCGACCATCCGTTGCCGTCGATGCGGTACTGGAAGCCCTGCACGCCGGAGGTGAGGTCGGTGGCGTTCCAGGTGACGTGGACCGACGAGGTGCTGAGGTAAGCCCCCTGCGATGGGCCAAGGAGCGTGAGCACCGGCGGCACCGTGTCGACCACGGTGAAGTTCAGGAGGTCGTAGGCGGCGTTGTTCGCGTGGTCGATGACCTCGACGACGAAGGCGTGATCGCCGTCGCGCAGGCCCAGGAACGTGTGGCTGGTGGCGCCGGTCAGCGTCGACCAGGCGCCGCCGTCGAGCTGGTACTGATAGCCGGCGATCCCGCCGGTGGCGTCGCTGCCTTCCCACACCACCACGATGGCGGTCTCGTTGGTGATCGTGTCAGCCGCCGGCGAGGTGATCTGGACGGACGGAATGGAGGTGTCGACGTAGAAGCTGACCGTCCTGGTGACGGCGTTGCCGACGTTGTCCGTCGCCCGGACGCTGACCGTGTGCGAACCGTCGGCGAGGTCCGGCGAACAGCTGGCTGGTGATCATCGAGGTCCCGGACCAGCCGTCGGCGTCGACCTTGTACTGGAAGCCGGACAGTCCGGAGGTAGGGTCGCTGCCGGTCCAGACCACGGTGACCGAGGAGGAGGGAGAATAATAGCCGTTGGAGGGCGAGGTGATCGAGAGCAGGGGCGCCGTCGAGTCGACCACGAAGGTCACGCTGACGGTGGCGACGTTGTTGGACCGGTCGAGGGCCATGATGTCCACCTTGTGCGTGCCGTCGGTCAGTCCGACGAACTGGTAGCTCTTGGACATGTCCAGGGCGGACCATCCGTTGCCGTCGATGCGGAAGCGGAATCCCTGCAGGCCGGAGGTGTTGTCCATCCCGTCCCAGGACACGGTCATGCTCTGGCTCTGGGTGACCGTGCCGCCGCCGGGCGAGGTGACGGTGAGGAACGGGGCGGCCGTGTCGACGGTGAAGCTGACCGAGGCCACGGCGATGTTGTTCGAGTTGTCGAGGGCCCGGACCTGGACGACATGAACGCCGTCGGAGAGGCCGACGAACAGGTCGCTGACCGTTCCGTCGATGGCGGACCACTCGCCGTTATCCAGGCGGTACTGGTAGCCCTGCAGTCCGGAGTTCAGGTCGCTGCCGGTCCAGTTGACCCTCATGGAGGTGAAGCTGGAGTAGATGACGCCGGTGGGCGATGTGATGGAGATCGCCGGCGCCTGCGTGTCCACGGTGAAGTTGCGGCTGACCAGACGGACATTGTCCGCGCTATCGAAGACCTGGACCTCGACGATGTGCATGCCCTCGGCCAGCGACGTGAACTGATGGCTCGCGGTTAGACCGATGGTGCTCCATGCTTGTCCATCAACCCGGTACTGGTAGCCCTTGATCGCCGACGAGGCGTCGAACGCCGAGCAGTCGACGTTCACGGACGAGGAGTTGAGGTATGCGCCCTCGGCCGGTACGGTGATCGTGACGACCGGAGGCGTGGTATCGATGGTGAACGAAACGGTGACGTTCTTCAGATTGCCGGCCAGGTCGGCTGCCTGGATGGTGAGGACATGGTTGCCGTCCGGGACCGTTTGCAGGGTCAGGTCGGTAAACAGCGACCTGGTCGACCAGTCACCGCCGTCCAGGCGGTACCGGAACGAGGTGAGCCCGGACCCGGCGTCACTGCCGGACCAGATGAAGGTGACCTGATCGGTGTCGGAAAGGAAGCCTTCAGCCGGCGATGATACGGAGACCGACGGCGCGATGGAATCGACCAGGAAAGAGACCGAGGACGTGACGGTATTGTTGGCCATGTCGACGATCCTCACATAAACGGTGTGGGCCCCCTGGGCCAGGGAGGGATAGTTGATGGACGAGTTGTCGGTCAGACCGGACCAGTCGCCATCGTCGAGGCGGTACTGGTAGCCTTGGATGCCCGAGCCCACGTCGTCACCGGTGCTTGTGACGGTGACCGAGGTGGTGTTCGACCAGCTGCCTGGGGCGGGTGTGTTTATGAACAGCGTCGGCGGGGTCAGGTCGACGGTGAACGTGACTGACGAAGAGAAGCAATTATTGGCCTTGTCGAAGACCCGGACGTATACGGTATGGGATCCCTGGACCAGGCCGGTGTAATTCATGAATAATGAACTGGAAAGGCCGGACCATTCGCCGCCGTCCAGTATGTATTGGTAACCTTGGATCCCGGTGCCCGCGTCGTTTCCAGCGATGGAAACGGTCACCGACGAGGTGTTAAGGAAACCGTCGCTGGAGGGTGAATTTATGATCAGCGTGGGAGAGACGGTGTCTACGATGAACGTGACGGAGGCGGTGGCGCTGTTGCCGGCCTCGTCGATGACCCTGACATGAACGGTATGAGCACCTTCGGTCATGTCCTGATAGCTTACCTCCGGCGAATCGGTCAGCGCGGACCACGTTCCTTCGTCCAGTTGGTACTGGTAGCCCTGGACGCCGGAGCCGACGTCTCCCCCGGTGACCGATACGGTCATCGAGGATGCATTGGTTATGATGCCCCCGACCGGCTGATCGATGACCAGCGTGGGAACGGTCCGGTCGATGGTGAACGATAACGAGGAGACGATGGAATTGGTGGCGTTGTCCGTGGCACGGACATAGGCGGTGTGAACTCCCTCTGAAATGCCCGGATAGGTCATCGAGGTGGAATAGGTCATCGCGGACCATCCGTCACCGTCGAGATGGTACTGGTAGCCCATGACGCCGCTCGTGGGATCGGATCCGGTGATGTTGACCTGTACGGACGACGTGTTCAGGAAGCTGTTCCCTGTCGGCGAGTCGATGACCAGGGAGGGTGGGGTCGTATCGATGATGAACCAGACGGAGGCGGTGGCGCTGTTGCCGGCCTTGTCTAACACTTTCAGTTCAACGGTATGGTTGCCGTCGCCGGAGTCAACGATATCCAGGGTGGGACCGCTGGCCTGTTGCCATTCCTGCCCGTCGATCCGGAAGAATGCGCCATCTACGCCGGAACCGTTGTCGCTGGCGGTCCAGGATATCTCCACGGCGTCCACGTGGTAGATGGTCCCGTTGAGCGGGCCGGATATGGTTACGGCCGGAGGGTAGGCATCGCCGGTGTGGGCCGTGACGGAGGCGCTGTCCGGGCTGGCCGAGGCGGCGTGGGCCACCAGGTGATAGGTGTAGTTAGAGAGGAAATGCAGGCCCTGGTCGGAATAGGAACGGTCGTTCGCGGATAACGGGATGACAGCGTCGTCGCCGGTGCTGGATACCCGGTAAAGGGTCAGGCCGGTCACTGGCGGACCGATCGCGTAGCTGGGGGCGGTCCAGGTCAGATAAACTGAGCCCTGTCCGACCGCCGCCTGAAGTCCGTGCGGCGAGGCGACCGTGGCCGGCCAGCGGAAGAGCGTCGCTGGCATAGCCCGGTCCTGCCAGGAAATAGGCGGAATCGATGATGCTGTCGTGGTCATTGTCAATCGGCGTCAGGTCGCTCCAGTAGTTGCCCAGCGAACCGTAGGACCAGAGGTCGCCGGAGCCGTCCTCGTATGCTTGGGCATGGACGAGGTCGTAGGCGCTGCCGGCACCGTTGTTTCCGATGAACGCGTTCAGATGGAACTGGTTGCCTGACGATCCGTTGGAGGCCAGTCCGAACGAGCTGCACTGGGCGATGGTGTTGTTGCAGACCGTGGTCAGGGTCGAGTTCCTCAGGACGATGCCGTAGCGGCAATCGCCGATGGTGTTGTTGACGATCCGGACGTTGCTGGTGTTGAAAAGCGATATGCCGGCACCGTAACCGAAACCGGCGGACTGCGGAGGAGGCGTTGGTGATGTGCGAGTTGGTGATGATGAGGTAGGAGGAAGTGTTGCCGATGCTGATCGCGTTGGTGAAGCCAGTGGCGTTTATTACGAGGTTGCCGATGAGATACGGGTGCGATGACGAACCGTCACCGGGCCAATCGTTCACGGCCATAAGATCGGCCATTTCGGTGTTGTTGTGGGCCACGATCGGTCCGTGGGCGACCATCGGGGTCGTGGAAGGATCCTGGGCCGAGACCTGGCCTGCCATTCCGATGATGGCCATTCCCGCTAGGGACATTATCATTACGGCCATGATAAGAACCGGAACGATCCTTTTTGACATGCCCTTGTTCGAGCCTGTAAGAACTTTCATCACTGCAACCTCAATCAAAGGCTCAGAGTTTTTTTTGAGTAAATATAAACCGAGAGACCAATTGTTCAGTTCTGATAACCACAACAGGCAGTTGCGGGCGCCAACATAGTGGACCGCCCAGCATGGTTTTTTTCGATGATACTAACTGTTATCACGACGCGATATATCGTTTTTGATAGACTTCGATCCGACAGGATTGGTAGGGAACGAATTAATTCAGAAAGAACCGTACTTCGACCTACAACCTGGTGCCATCCTAGGCCAATAATAGCAAATGCGAGGTCGAGACTATTTCGATGCGATAGTTCTGAATCGCACCTTATGAATAATGGATTCTTGCAATCAGACTATCTTCTCGATCTTTTTCAGCCATATCTTCTGTTTTCGCTGATTGAATGTTATCTCGAACTCATCAAAGAACCCGATCCTTCACAACAATGGAGGTGTACCGTTTTGCTCGATCATCAAGACCTTCGCTGGAAAAGTAAGGACATAGCTTTCATGCCCTGGGCTATTCCGACGGTGACCTTAACTTCCACAGCCTCGCCAGACCCAATGGTGTGAAGCAAGTTTCCCTAGGTCCGGTAAGATCTAAGCCCAGAGCTTCGGCCATACCCTTGGTCAAGGCAAATAAGGTCAACGCCAGAATCAAGAAGAGCTATCGTTCGACATTTTCTTCACCGACAGTAAATGTGACCGGAATCGCGGGACGCCTAAGCTCATGCCATACACGCAGAAGATATGGTTTGAAATCGAGACCCACATCATATGATCATATTAGCACCAATTTATCGGAAGGCACCATCGCCACGAAGGTTTCTTGTCAACGCAAACCTTCTTGACCTCTCGATAAACTTCCTTGAAAGACTCGGAGTGAGAACCCACTTTTCTGTCGCAGATGCCGACCCACTGTCCCAGGTATGGTGTCACATCCAGCTTCATGAAACGGGGATGACTTCAGATAGTGGCTAGTTAGGCCCGTCATAGCACGACCAATGCCTTCTGTATCGCCTCTTCCAGCTGCTTCATGGTATACGGTTTCGGCAGCACGCCCTTGAAACCGTAGCTGAGGTAGTTCGCGGTTATCGGGTCGTTGGAGTAGCCGCTGGAGACGATGGCGTTGACGTTGGCGTACTTTTCCTGAAGCCTTCTGATGGTCTCCCTGCCCCCGAGCCCGCCCGGGATGTTGAGGTCCATGATGACAACGTCGAACGGTTCGCCGGAAGCGTCGGCCTGGGCGTAGAGGTCGATCGCTTCACCACCTTCCTTTGATGAGACGACATGATGCCCCAGCGCCTCGATCATCCCGGACAGGACGTCCAGCACGCCCTCGTCATCGTCCATGATCAGCACCTTGGCCGGACGGTCCAGACTCCCTTTCGACTCGGACCGTTGGTGCGTTCACGCAATCCGACCAGGCCAGTAGATAGACCTTGTAGCTCGAGCCCTTGGCCGAGGTGTCCATGACCATGAACCCGTCATGCCTGCGGATGATGGAGTTGGCTATCGCCAGGTCCAGGCCCTGCTTCTCGTCCAGCTCATGAACCTTCCGCCTTATGGTTTCCGCTCGCCGACCTCTGGGATATCCAGTTGGGCGCCTCCAGGTCGACGACGACATATCGCGTGGGGGCGATCGATGTGGCCCTGGCGCTGTGGATGTCCTGATAGGACAACGATACCTCCAGCACGATTCCCGATGGAGCACTGGCCAATGCATTGGAGATCAGGTTCGAGAACGCCTAGTCCTATCTGCACCTCGTCCGCGTTCACGAGGTACCGCTCGTTCTCGGATGAGACGCGGACCTCGATCTTGGACCCGTCCGAGTATCTGATGGCGATGTCCTTGAGCAGGTCCAGCACCGAAACGCACCTGCGTACCGGTTCGCCTCCCCGGGCAAAGGTCAGCAGCTGGTTCGACAGGTCCTTGGCCTTCATGGCGGCCAGCCTGGCGTCATCCAGGCAGGTCTTCTTGCGGCCTTCCTCTAGCTGCGCATAACTGAGCATCTCGATGTTGCCCGAGTATCGACGTGAGCACGTTGTTGAAGCTGTGCGCGATGCCGCCGGCGAGCTGTCCGATGGAATCCAGGCGCTGCGCTTCCGAGTAGGCTTTTTGCAGCCGGACATCGTCGGTGATGTCCCGGAAGACGATGACGTAGCCCATGACGTATCCGGCCCGATCCTTGACCGGGGCCGAGTTGTATGAAAGGTCGCGCCGGCCGCTGAGGTTGACCAGGATGCCTTTGTGCTCAGAGATGCCGCCCTGGTCGTTGGCCACCCAAAATGATCTTACAGGTTCCTCCGTCAGCGGGTCCAATATCGGCAGGACCTCGAATATCTTGAGACCGGTGATCGGCCCGGCCAGGGCGCATTTGTCTTCGGCCATGGGGTTGGCCAACATGATCGTCCCGTTCGTTTCGGTGACGATGACGCCTTCGCCGATGCTGTGTATCGTCACGTCCAGCCGTTCCTTTTCTTGGAACAGCTTCTCCTGCGCCTCCCTGGTCCGCTTCACCTCTTCGGCAAGGCGCTCGGTGATGTCTGTGAGGTCCTTTGTCCTCTCCCTGACCTTTCCCTCGAGGTCGTTCGTGTACGTTTTCAACGCCTCTAGCATCCTGACCTTCTGGATGGACAGCAATGAGAGGTTAGCAAGGGAAAGGAAAGGGCCCATCCGGTCCTTGGTGAACCATTCCGGGTCGGAATGGCTGAAGACCATTGCGCCGATGGCGGTATCGTCCTCCCTGAGAGGGACGATCGCCCATGACATATCCCCTTGGACGATGATCCGCGGGTCCGGGTTCTCCCGATCTAGGACCGCCTCGATCCCGAGGTCGGGAGTTGTGCCCTTTTGCGCCACCATCTTCATCTTGCCTATTGGTTCGTATTCATAGACAAGGGCGGAGGAGGCGTCCAGCCGCTCCACCGCCACGCCGCAGATGTCCTCGAGTGGATCCGGTCGCGATGTCAGAACCGATTATCTTCCGGGAAACGTCGTAGAGCGCTTCCAGCTCCTCCGCCCTTCTGGCCAGCTGGATCGAGCTCTCCTTCTGCTCTGTCACGTCGTGGATCATTTCTAGGAAGTACTTTTGCGAATCGTCCTCGTCCGATATCCTGGTTGAAACACGCTGGACCCAGATGGATTTGCCGTTCTTTCGGGAGAATCGGGAAACTCCGTCCTGGTAAGAAGGGTTTGGACCCGGCTCCGGAACGATATCGGTCGAATGCACCACGAAGTCTTTCAGGTTCGATCCAACCAGCTCGTCGGCGGCTGGTACCGAGGATCTCGTTCGCCTTGAGATTGGCACGGATGATCTTGCCACTGTCGTCGCTCTCGATGATGCCGTACGGAGCACGCTCTATCATCACCCGGATGCGCCGCTCGCTCTTGCGCAGTGAATTCTGAGAGCTATTGAGGGAATCAAAACCTTTCTTGACCAAGTAATAAAGAAGAATAGTTGTCAGAATTATGAAGGCCAGACCCTTGACGACCGATATGTTATATCTCACGGAGGGGTCTTCGATCAGCGTCCAGACGATGTTGTCGGAAAGGAATATCCAGATGGCGGAGACGATGAAATAGACTAACACTATCTCTAATGGCCTCTCGAAGAAACTGCGTCTCGCCGGCTCGGCGTTCATATTCTCCATTTCCCCTTACCCAGTCCTTACCGATTGTTACACTATGGGAGGTCGTAGGATAAATAGACGATTGGGACCAATAGAGATTGGTTCCGAGTAAGATATAGACAAGTAATATCATTTGGTAATGGTCGAATGCCTGGAAAGAAAAAATCAAGAGGTGGGGAAATGTTCCTCCGAGACGGTCGCGCTCCATCCCCAATATCAATCGTGACATCAAAGGTGATGAGCGCCAACAAAGGCAAGAATACTGGACCGGAACTGTTGCTCAGACGAGCGCTGTGGAGTGCCAGCATAAGAGGATATCGTGTGCATCTGAAATACCTCCCAGGCAGGCCTGATATCGTTTTTTCGAGGAAGAAGATAGCCATCTTCGTGCATGGTTGCTTCTGGCATAGATGCCCTCTGTGCATGGCAAGGACACCGAGGACGCATGAGGAATTTTGGAAAGCGAAGTTCACTCGGAACGCTGAACGTGATGAGGAAGTTCTGAAGGATCTGAAAACGCTAGGCTGGACGACGATGGTCGTCTGGGAATGTGAAGTTAGGAAGGATGTTGGGAGCATTGTTAATAGGATAAAACTGTGTTTAGAGGGAACAGATGAACGAAGAGTATGATTCTTCGGATCGCCGAAGTCGATCATCAAATTTGCCCAAAGATTGAAAGGGCACACACTGAAGGAGCTAACAAGTGAGAAAGGCTCATTCGGACTAGAGACGGTCAGCAAATCCAAAGGAGGATTCGGGACAGCACTGGAGGAGCTCTACTTTCATATCCATCCGGGAAATAATCCTGGAACACCAGATTTCAAGGAGGCCGGTCTAGAGCTCAAATCATGCCCAACGTTGAGAAGGGGGAACCATCTCGTCGCAAAAGAACGGATGGTCCTGAATATCATCAACTACTCAAAATTGGCTGAGGAGGAGTGGACGACATCGGCCTTCATCAAGAAAAACGGAAAGATGCTTCTCATCTTCTACCTTCACGAGAATGGGGTCGCCGGGATCGACCTGAAAATCGTTCTGACGGGTGGTTGGACCTTCCCTCTTGAAGATTCTCCTAATCATCAAATCGGACTGGGAAAAGATAAGGTCCAAGGTCATGGACGGTAAGGCCCATGAACTGTCTGAAGGGGACACCCTTTACCTAAGGGCCTGCACCAAAGATGCCTTCGCCAGGGCCAGCAAAGTCCAGCCGATGTCCTTCACCAGGGCGAAACAGAGGGCCTTTTCCCTAAAACCATCCTATGTGAATTCAATCATAGAAAGGCTCCAGCAAAAAGAGATTGAAGATCTCAGGAATGCCGTCGTTAAGGACCCAGAAGAACTGAGACGAAAGACCTTCGAGCAATTGGTCGAGGACAAGTTCCGACCCTTCTTAGGAAAGAGCACCGACGACATCGCGAATGAGCTCATGATCAAGTATAGTCCAGATGCCAAGAGTTATAACGCATTGATAACAAGAAGAATCCTAGGTGTAGAAGATAAGGTGCTCGAATTCAAAAAGGCAGATATCGTTGACAGGAGCATTCTATTGGACCCTCGCGGGGGATTAAAAGAAAGCATATCCTTCCCAGCCTTTGACTATACCGAGTTGGCGGCAGAGACAGATTGGGAAACGTCCCGTATTAAAGATCTGTTTGAAAGGAGATTCTTCTTCGTTGTATACCAGATGAGGCCTGACAATATCAAGGAACTAAGGAAGGTCATGTTCTGGTCCATGCCCTATCAGGACCTGATGAAAGTGAAAGATGTCTGGATGGAGACAACGGAAAGGATTCGCCAAGGAAGATATGAAGACCTACCAAAGATGAAAGAGAACAAGGTCTCGCATATTCGGCCCCATGGCCGAAACGCTCAAGATAGGGTAATCGCTCCCGATGGATCGATGGTCAAGAAACAATGCTTCTGGCTCAATGCGAAGTATGTCGAGGATCAGGTCAGCGCAGATGCATGGACAGATTCATTGCAATCAAAACTACTGATAACGGGAAAGGACTCCGTAACGATTAGGTGAAGATCGATGGATAAGATGGACCTTACAGCTTGTGAGCTATTCGCTGGAGTTGGAGGATTCCACCTTGGCCTTAGCAAGAGCGGATGGAAAGTCCAATGGGCGGACCAGTGGGAGCCAGGAAAAAAGCAACAATGGGCCTTCGAATGTTATAGGAAACATTTCATATCGACAGGGACGACCTGCGTTAACGAAGACATAGGGAAGGTGGACGTCAAGGACATTCCTCCTGTCTCATTATTAGTAGGCGGATTCCCTTGTCAGGATTATTCCGTCGCCACGACCAAGGCACACGGGATAGAAGGTAAGAAAGGTGTTCTCTGGTGGCACATCGAGAGGATTCTGAGGGACAATATTGAGAGAGAAACCCCGATTCCTTATATCATTCTGGAGAATGTGGATAGATTAGTCAGGTCCCCCGCGAAGCAACGTGGGAGGGACTTCGGCATCATCTTGTCCTGCCTAAACAATCTCGGATATGTTGCTGAATGGAGAGTCATCAATGCATCTGAATATGGATATCCACAAAAGAGGCGAAGGACCTTCATTTTCGCAACCAAAGAAAAAGAAATGGTCGAGAAATTATACTCTGACAAGACCGATATTGGAATCATAACAAAGGGCGGGTTCTTCGCACCCGAGTTCCCTTGTAAGCAGAACCCTAATGTAAAATCAGAATCGATTTGCTTATGGTCCGACCTGGTCAGAATGACCGAGAAGTTCGAGTTCAACTTTCAGAATGCGGGTTTTATGACCGATGGGAGAATCTTCACCGCTAAGATCACTCCAACTTTTTCCTGGGACAAGAGTTCCGGAAAAGGCACCCTAAGAAGCGTCTTGGAAAAGAAGGTCGATAGCCAGTACCTCATCCCTAATGAATGGATCGGCGAGGAAAAGGATCGCGGGACTGAGAATTTCAGGAAGACGTGGAGATATTGTAAGGGATCGAAAGGGGAACCTCGCAAACACAAGAACGGTCATGAATACCACTACAAAGAAGGAGCTATCCCGTTTCCTGATAGACTCGACGAACCTTCAAGAACAATGCTAACTTGTGAGGGAAATAGGCGACCGAACAGAATGTGTCATATCGTTCCAATAAATGAAAAGGAAAACATCTATCGTGTGTTAACACCGGTCGAAGCAGAGAGATTGAATGGCTTTGATGACAATTGGACCGAAGGAATGCCAGAGCACTGGAGGTACTTCTGTATGGGGAACGCCTTAGTCGTGGGTGTAATCGAACAGTTGGGAGGGAGGTTAAAAGACCTCATGAGCACCCCCAAGGACAATGGATTAAAAGTCAATAGATTCAGAAAGACAAATGGAGCCGTCATTGGTCCTCTTGATCGTGACTACTAATCAAACAAAGGCTTGAGGGAAGTTTTTCCTACTCCTATATATTCCATAGTTAGTTCAATCATCCATGCCCTCCCCGCTGTTAGACCTCCACCTCCATCGACCCTGAATGGCACGACAACGCCATGAAGAGATTCGCCAGCCCGTTCACGGGAACCAAGCACGACCGTGTATCGGTCGACCCGATGATGCTGTCCCACGTTGCCGTCGTCTGCGGCAGGACGATCCGCGACTTCTACGAACGGCCGGATCTGGGCGCCCAATGCCTCGCCGCCGCCTCGCAGTTCTACGACCGCCCCCTGTCACCCACTGATACTCATCCCTGCCCTGGCTCTCCGAGCTCGGGTTGAAGATGAGATACATGAACGAGTTACCTCCGGTCGTCGAACGTCCCATAGTGCACGACCTCGAGGCCGTCGAAGGGATCGAGGTACCGGACCGCCGACGATGGAGAAGGGAGCGACCGCCCAGAAGCTTTTCAGAGTCATCGATTACATCCTCGAGAAGATGCAGAAGATGCCCAACATGTTCATACCGATGACGTACACCTCCGACATGACCGGTGCGGCGGCGCAATTGTGCGGTGTCGAGGACTTCATCATGTGGACGATGGAAGAAGAAAGATCGGCGCACACCCTGGTCAAGAAGTTCACCGAGACCGCCGTCAACGGCGCTGAGGTCATGGCCGAAAAGTACAGCATGGCGATGATCGCCACCGGGTCGGTCCTAGGCAACAACGATATCCTCTCCGACCAGGCGGTGAACGATTATTCGATCAGATATCTGCAGGACTTCGTGAGGGGCGCGATGAACAAGGGGGCGGGACCACAGCTGTTCTATCACCTGTGCGGCAACCACGAGACCGACTACAATCTGCTCAAGGACCGGCTGGTCTGGTCACCTTTCACGATCATGCATGTCGGCTACAGGGGCCGCGAGGTCTTCCAGTCCGACCTGCTGGTGGAAGAGTTCGGGAACATGGGCACGGTCATGGGCTCGGTGGACACCAAGATCATGGCCATGTCCAATCCGAAGGCCGTCTACGAGCAGGCAAAGGACCAGGTCTGCAAGGGACGGGACGCACCATGCGGCAATCTCGGAACAGCCTGTGAAGTGCCGCTATACTCCCCGCCGGAGAACATCCAGGCGCTGGTGCAGGCGTCCAAGTACTTCGGGACCTACGGGACCTGGTGAGGTCGTTGGAACGAACGGTCACCAGATATGCGGGAAGAGCCGGTACCGGACCTTCTTCGTGTACTCCGAGTATCCTTCCAGTTCCCGGCTGAGCATATTCTCCTCGCCGATTATCCTTCCCATCAGGAGAACGGTGACGAATATGCCGATCATCACCCCCAGGATCGATCCGAGCAGCAGCGGCGTACCGACCAGCATCATTATCGCGCCGAGGTACATCGGATGCCTGACGAAACCGTAGACCCCGGTTGAAACGACCGTCTGCTTTCTCTCCTCCTGGATCCTGACCAGCGGCGACAGGAACGTGTTGTCCGCGTACGAACGGAAGAATAGATAGTACGATCCGACCAACATAACGATACCGATCAGCTGCAGCCAGAGCGGGAAAGACTGGAGACCAGCCATAGCGTCTCGCGTCCAGCGGCATCACCACGATCCACGAGGTGAACCCGACCACCAGCCCGGCGATGACGTACCTGTCCCAGCCTTTCTCGTTCCCGGTCCCGGGCTTCTTGTACCGTTCCTCCAGCAGCGCCGGGTCCTTGCGGTAGAGGTAATAGATCGTCGAATAGCACAGCAGGATGAACCAGACGCTGAACACCCATCCCTCCGGCCAGGTCAGGTCGCCGGAGAGCAGGATGATCAGGACCGGGAACAGCAGGATGAACAGCGATGAACCGATGACCTTGGTGACCTTCATTCTATCAAAACGGTAACGGCCCTTGTACGCTTTGTCACTGTCGCCGTTCATGAACGGCAGTATTAATATCGCCGGTTTCGATGAACGAGCATGCGCAAGGTCGTCCTTGAACTCGTGCCGAACGAGACCGTACGGAAGATGCAGGGGTCGTTCATGGACGGCATCGAGGAGATCGAGATGATCGAGCTGCTGCGTCTGGACCTGGAGCATGGGGAGAAGCTCGGCATCGTTCGCATCCGTTTCAGGCCGGGCGGTTCGGTCCGTGCCAACGGCTCACTGGGCGTGATGGAGATCGTCAACGTCATCGAGGAGAAGGAGAACGAAGCTGTCGTCCTGGTCAGGGCCAGAACCCCATCCGAATTCGAAGGCTTGGCGCGCCAGTTCGACCTTGACCTGGTGTGGACCATGCCCATGAAGGTGAACCGGGAAAGGATAGTCTACAGCTTCATCGGAGACGACGAAACGATCCGCCGGATGGTTCAGCTGCTGAAGACGTTCGGAAACACGTTGAAACTGTCCATTCAGGAAACATCGTTCAGTGGTTTGGAGATGCTCTCCTCGCTGACCGGCCGGCAGAGAGAGCTGCTTCTGGAGGCAAGACGTCTAGGTTACTACAGCTATCCCCGCACGGCGAACGCCTCCGACCTGGCCAGATCGGTCGGGCTGTCGCGGTCGACCGTCGTCGAGCATCTGCGCAAGGCGGAGATCAGGCTGCTGGACCAGATACTGGAAGGCCGCTGAATTTTCGGAGGGATTGCCCCATAGCAATGAGCTGTGGCTTAAACGATTATTCTTGTCCATCGAAGGGGTGAAGCCTCTTACAGGTTCGTTCCCGTGGACGATCCAGTGGTTCCGATCGATCGGGGAGACACCTTCAGACGCCGTTCGGTACCCGGTTGTCCGGAAGCTCTGGCCCCTCCAGCAGCCTCCGGGGGCTCTTTTCCCGGAGATGTCCTGGACTATGCCGAACAGCAGCACGCGTCCCTTGTAGTTGATCGGCGCCAGGAATATCTCCACCTCCCGCATCTCCCCGTTCTCCAGCCGGTGAGGGGCGATGAAATAGTTCTTCTCGTTGTTCTTCGCCGATCTTATCCTACCCCAAAACTCCTCGAACGGGAGGGTGCTGATGTCCGATAGCCTCAACTTGGAGATCACCACCTCGGGATATCCGTAGAACCGGCAGGCAGCGTCGTTGGCGTGCACGATCAACCCGGTGTCAGGTTCGATGAGCAGCATGTTGGCCGGGTTGTTGACGAACAGGCTTCGGATGTTCTCCTTCTGCTTCAGCAGGCCGGTCTCGTACTGCTTCTGGCGGGTGACGTCCTTGAAGCTGAAGAACCTCCCAGCGACCCGGTTGTCGATACGCTCCGGAGTGGAGTGCACCTCGACGATCCGACCGTCCCGCAGCTCAAGCGCCTGGTCGTGGTCAAGGTCAGCATGTGCCTGGCATTCCGCCAAGTATTTGACCAGCTTTCCCGGATCGATCAGTTGCCTACTGGCATGATCGATCAGCCTTCTATCCGAGCCGGCCTCGATCACCGAGGTCGGCACCTTCCACAGGTCCAGGAAACGGAGGTTGTGCTCCGAGATGTTGCCGTCGTTGGCGATCACCAGGATGCCTTCGTCGCTCGAGTCTAAGGTCGCCCTGAGCACCGCGGTGGAATGCTGCAGTTTAACCTCGGTCCTCTTCAATGCGGTGACATCGTTCCCGATGACCAGGAACTCCGCCGTCCGGCCTAGCGCATCCAGGACGGCGCGGACGGTCCAGGAGACCCATGCCTCCTTGCCGTCCTTCAGGACCGGGAACGTGTAGCTTTCCCGAACTTGCTGCTGGAAAGGAATTCCGTGAAATGGTCCGCCACATCATACTCGGGATAGTCCTCGCGCTTGATCAATGAGCCCACCACCGGCCTGCCGATGGAGTCTGGACCAACCCCAAAGAAATCCATCCCGAACTTGTTCAAGAAGACGGTTATGCCCGCTGGGTCCACCTTGAGGATTATGCTGTTCGCCCCCTCCACCAGGTCCCGGTATCTCCTCTCCCCGTGCGCCACCAGTGCCTCGGCCCTCTTACGCTGGGTCAGCTGGAAGATGGCGTTCTTGAGCTCCAGGAACTGGACCTTTGGGTCGCCGCCTTTCTGCAGGTAGAAATCAGCCCCGCAATTGAGCGCTTCCATGGCGACCTCTTCCCGACCCCTGCCGGTGAACAGGATGAAGGGGGTGAAATTGCCTGCCATCCTTAAGGTCTTCAGAAGCTCTATCCCATCCATTCCGGGCATCTGATAGTCGGACACTATTGCGTCGTAAGTTCCCTTTGAGATCCTGGCTAGGGCGGTGGTTGAAGATACCTCTGTGTCCACATCGATCTCACCGCTGTTCTCGAGAAAATCCTTGGTTATTTCGAGCAGTCCCGGTTCATCATCGACGTAGACGACTCGTTGCATGGCCTGGCAAGATTGCCTGTAGCGACTTAATATGTTGTTATGAAAATATCGGATAATACGAACCATCTCTTCATGAGATAACTTCGGCGTTTTGCCTTCAAAGAACCAACAACCTCACGGTAGGAGGTTCGCCGCTAACTCTGCCGCCCTCGTACTGACCCAGGTCATGGAAGGTCGTTATCCGTTGTTTCCCCGCGTTCCTCAATCGGTTATCTGTTCCGGGACCGACCGCGAACCATGGACTATCCTATGATCGCACAGCTCGAACCCGCCATGAGGTATCAGGATGTCGAACCTCGCCCCTTTCCCTGGAATGCCGTTCTCCTCGATCTTGATGCCCGTGAGGGCCAGCACCTCCCGTGAAAGGAACAGGCCGAATCCAGTGCCCCGTCCGTACCCCTTCTCGAATATCCGGTTCTTGTCAGCGTACGGAATGCCGGGGCCGACATCCTCGTACGTGAGCCGCAGGGCACTGCCGATGAGCGCACAGCTCAACCGCACCCTCGTCGGTCTGCCAGCGTACCTCAGGCTGTCCTCCAGCAGATTGTGGAAGACGTTCTTCAGCATCTGGTCGGCATCGACCGATAGGCCGCGGACCTCTTCGGAGATCTCCAGCCCGGCGATCTCGTCCCTGATGTCCAGGTCCTGAACGACCTGGGCCACGTTCTGCCATTGGGGCGGCAGCGTCCCCATCTTCTGGTAGTTCTTGGAGAACTCGATGTGGGAGTTGATGGTCCGGGCGGAACGCTCGATCCGTTCCAGCCGGTCCAGCGCTGCCGCTCCCGTCTCGCTGCGCCTCCCCAGCTCAACGTTCGCCAGTATCGCCACGACCTGGTTCGAGATGTCGTGGCCAGTGATGCCGGCCAGCAGGTCCAGCTTCTTGAGCGCTTTCGCCGCCTCGCCCTCCGCCCGTTTCCGGTCGGTGATGTCCAGCATCCCGGAGATCGTCTGCACTACCTTGCCGCGCTCGTTCCGCGTGAACGGGGTGCCGAAGAAGTGGACCCACCTCCATTCGCTGTCCGAGTCCCTTATCCGGACCTCCGCCTCGTGCACCTCGTCGTCCCTGCCATTGATGATCTCGAAGGTGGCCTCCGCCAGCGCCCGCAGGTCCCCCGGATGGACCATCGATTGCATGACGTTCGGCATTCCCTTGATCTGGTCCAGCTTCTTGCCGGTCACCTTCTCCACCTTGTCGTTGACGTAAACGATCCGGTCCGATGGGATGTCATACACCAGTATCCCGCTCGGGTCGGTCGACAGTACCCGGTCCACGAAATGCTCCTTCTCCCGGAAAGCCTCCTCGATCTTCTTCTTACCGGAGAGGTCGTCGATGACCAGTACCACCGCCTGTCCATCGCTGAGGTTCACCCTGGTCCGGGTCAGACTGACCGGGATTAGGTCGCAGCCGTTCCGCAGCATGACCGATTCATGCTCCGGGGACGGTTCCGCGTCCTGCTCACCGGGAATTATCGAATCGGCGATGAGCTCATGATACTGCGGGGCGAACAGCCCAAGGACCGGCCGCCCCAGCAGATCGTCGGAGCTATGATATCCAAGCATCCGGGCGCAGCAGGAATTGACGTAGATCGACCTCGAGTTGCGCACGATGACGATGGCGTGGGGAGACTTTTCGATCAGATGACGGAACCGCTCCTCGCTCTCCTGCAGCGCCATCTCCGCCTCCTTTCGTTCGGTGATATCGGTCAGAGCATAGATCGACCCTTCGAACACGCCGTCGGTGTGGATCGGATTTGCATGCACCGTGGCCCAGAACTCGGTGCCCTCCCCTCTCTTCAGCTTGTAGTCCACCTGTCCCTTCTCCCCGTTCTTGCGCTTCGCCAGATTCGCGGAGAGGGCGGCCATCGATTCGAAGGAGACAAAGTCGCGGGGGTCCTTTCCGATTATCTTTTCCAGCGGAAGGCGGAGCACGGCCGCGGCCCGGTCGTTCGCGTGGATGATCCGGTTGTTCTCGTCGATGACGATCACTCCCTCGGAGATGCTGTCGAGGATGCGGTTATGCCGAAGCTCCGATCTTTCCAGCAATCTCTTCGTGCGCCGGGTTTCGGAGATGTCCTTGAAGCTCCAGTATCTTCCGACCGTCTCCTCACCGATGCGCTTGGGGATCGAATGCACTTCAAAGATACGGCCGTCCTTCAGCTCGATGACGCTGCGCCCCTCTTCGTCCGGAGCACGATGGCAATCCTCGATGTGCCGAACAAAGCTCTCCGGGTCCTTGAGCTGGGCCCTCTTGTAATCCACCAACGCCTTACCGGAGCCCAACGCCATGATCGAGGACGGTATATGCCACAGGTCCAGATATCTCTGGTTGTATTCCGTCACCGCCCGGTCGTTGCCGACCACCAGGATCCCCTCATCGCTGGCATCCAGGGCCGCCCGGAGCGCCGATGTGGTGTGCTGGAGCTTGCTCTCGGCGTCCTTGATGGCGGTCACGTCGTTACCGATGGCCAGGAATTCGGTGACCTCATTGTCCACTCCGCGAACCGCGTTTATGATCATCGATATCCATGAGACCTCATCCCCGTGCTTGATCGGGAGGGTGTAGCTCTCACTATCCAAACCAGAGACCAAGAAGCTACCAAAGTAATCCGCCATGTCCAGGTCCGGATAGTCCTCTGGCCGGAGCAGGGTACCGAGGACAGGCTGGCCGACGACGTCCTGCGTGCAGCCGAAGAACTTCATACCGTAGGCGTTCAGGAAGAGGATGTTGCCGGCCCGGTCACATTTCAGGATGATGCTGTTGGCGCTTTCCACCAGGTCACGGTACTTCTGTTCCGTGCATATCACCTGGCGCTCAGCGTTCTTTCGATGGGCGAGCTGGATGACCGCGTTCTTCAGCTCGGCGAACTGGACCGACGGGTCGCCTCCCTTCTGCAGGTAGAAATCGGCCCCGCTGTTCAGCGCTTCGATGGCCACCTCCTCGCGGCCGCGGCCGGTGAACAGTATGAAAGGGGTGCGGTCCCCGGACGCCCTCAACGCCTTCAACAGCTCGAGGCCGTCCATTCGGGGCATCTGATAATCGGAAACGATGGCGTCGTAGGAAGTTGCGGAGATGCGCTCGAGCGCGTTGAGCGAAAACTGTTCGGTGTCCACCTGGATATCGCTGTGATCCTCGAGATAGAGCTTGGCGATCTCTAGAAGTCCCTGTTCATCATCCACATAGAGGACCTTTGGAATATCCAACACCAGCCCTCAGAAACACCGTATGTTAATTAATAAACTATCAGACGATATTATTGTTTATGGTAATCAGACAGCTGGACGATCAGGTGCCTGGTCAGGAGATCTGTTTTGATGATTTCTATGTCCTTATCGATCCTGTGGTCGGACGATGATATCGGACCGTCCGTCATGGACGGTGGTCGACGGATCATCCCTGTCCCGCCCCGCCGTGGTCCAGCAGCTGGTCGGGGACGGGTGCGGTCGTCGTTGGTTCCGCAGTACCGCTGACCTCGGCGATCGGCGGGTCGGGGTCCACCTTGAACCGGAACTGACCCGGGGGGATGAGCATCTCGAACCGGGCGCCCTCGCCCGGCGTACCCGTCTCCTTTATCGATATCCCGGTGATCGCCAGAACCTCCTTGGACAGGAAGAGCCCGAGCCCGGTGCCGTGACCCCTGCCTTTCTCGAATATCCTCTCCTTCTCCTTCAGCGGCACCCCGGGCCCGCTGTCCTGGTACGATATGGTCAAACTTTGCTCCGCCATCCGGCAGTCGATCCTCGCGCACACCGATTTGCCGGCGTACTTGACGCTGTCCTCCAGCAGGTTGTGGAAGACCTTCTTCAGCATCGGGTCGGCGCTGACCTCCAGTCCCTTGGCCAGGTCGGATATCTCCAGACGCTCCACCGCCTTGGCGATGTCCAGCCCCTCCACGGTCTGGCCCACGTTCTGCCAGGTCGGGGCGGTGGTGCCCAGGCCCTGGTAGTCCCGGGCGAAGGCGATGTGCGAACCGATGATGGTCGCCGCCCGCTCTATCCGCTTCAGCCGGTCGGCGGGGTCGGAGTTGGGGAGCTTGGCCCGCTCTATGTTGCCCATGATCACCGTGACCTGGTTCTGGATGTCGTGGTGCGTGATCTCCCCCAGCAGCTCCAGCTTGTGCTTCACCTTGCGCATCGCCAGTTCCGCCTCCTTGCGCTCGGTGATGTCCTTCAAGGTGATGATCGTGCCCTCGTACACATCGTCGGTGAGGACCGGATTGGCGGAGACCGAGGCCCAGAACCGGGACCCGTCGCTTCTCCGCAGCCGGTAGTCCACGTGCCCTCCCCTCCTGCGCCTCGACGGTAAAGGGAACATGACCTGCTTGGACCCCTCGCTGAGGAACGAGCTGGGCTCGACCCCGATCATCTTGTCCAGCGGGAGCAGCAATATCTCGGAGGCCCGGTCGTTGGCGAAGACGATCTTGTTCTCCGCGTCGACCGCGATGATGCCTTCGGAAATGCAGTCCAGGATACGGTTCTGCTTGATCTTGGTCTCCTTGATCAGCCTCCTGGTGCTCTTCGAGTGGGAGATGTCCTGGACGATGCCGAACAGAAGCACCCGGCCCTTGTAGTTGATCGGCGCCATGAACACCTCCACGTCCCTGGTCTCGCCGTTCAGCAGCCGGTGGGGGGCGAAGAAGTAGTTGTTCTCGTTGTTCCGCGCCATCCGGATCCGGTTCAGGTACTCCTCGAACGGCAGGATGCTGATGTCCGACAGCCTCATCTTGGAGATGGCCCCCTCGGTGCAGCCGTAGAACTTGCAGGCGGCCTTATTAGCATGAACGATATAACCAGTGTCTGGCTCGATGAGCAGCATGTTCGCCGGGTTGTTGACGAACAGCCCCTTGCCGTTCTCCTTCTGCTGCTCCAGGCGGGCCTCGGTCTCCTTCTGCCTGGTGATGTCCTTGAAGCTGAAGAACCGGCCGACGATCTCCTTCCCGATCCGCTCCGGGGTGGAGTAGACCTCGGCCACCCGCCCGTCCTGGAAGTCCAGGAGGATGTTGCTGTCCTGATCGGGGTGGGATTGGCAATCCTCGACGTACTTTGCGAATCGGCCCGGGTCCTTCAGCTGGTGCTTGGCATAGTCGATCACCCTCTGTCCGGAACCGGCCTCCATGATCGACGGCGGTATCCGCCACATGTCCAGGAACTTGAGGTTGTGCTCCGATATCACGCCGTCATTGGTGATCACCAGGATGCCTTCGTCGCTGGAGTCGAGCGTCGCCCGCAGCACCGCCGTGGAGTGCTGAAGCTTCATCTCCGCGTTCTTCAGCGCGGTGACGTCGTTGCCGATCGCCAATAGCTCGACCACCCGATCGAAGGCATCGCGCACCTCCCGCAGCGTCCAGGAGACCCAGGCCTCCTTGCCGCCCGACATGGCCGGGAAGGTGTAGCTGTTGTTGTGACTGCCGGCGGAGATGAACTTTTCGAACTGCTCGGCCAGCCCCAGGTCCGGATAGTCCAGGGGTCGGAGCAACGTTCCGACGACCGGATTGCCGATGACCTCTGGCCCGGCCCCGAAGAACTCCATCCCGAACGTGTTCAGGAACACGATGTTGCCCGCCGGGTCGAGCTTGAGGATGATGCTGTTAGCCCCCTCCACCAGGTCCCGGTACTTCCGCTCGCCCTGCGCCACCAGGCTTTCCGCCATCCTCCTCTGCGCCAGCTGGATGATGGCGTTCTTCAACTCCCGGAACTGGACGTTCGGGTCGCCCCCCTTCTGCAGGTAGAAATCGGCCCCGTTGTTGATGGCCTCGATGGCGATCTCCTCCCGCCCTCGTCCGGTGAACAGGATGAAAGGGGTCCGGTCGCCCTTCCTCCTCAGCTCCTTCAGTAGTTCGATACCGTTCATCAGCGGCATCTGATAATCAGAAACGATCACGTCGTAGTGATTGCTGGCTATGTTGACCAGGGCATCGCGGGGAAATCCCACCAGGTCGACTTGTATCTCGCCGTCATGTTCGAGGAAGACCTTGGTGATTTCCAATAGTCTCGGTTCATCATCGACATAGACGACCCTGGGCATTGCCAGGCGAACAGCTATCAGCGACCATAAAGGTTGTTATCGTTTTTGTTGATAAAACTGGGTTCCCAGGGTAAACAGGGGTATGGAACCATCGAAAAGAGGCCGAAGGGAGAGAGCGAGCGCCTGTCAGCGGGTCGGTGAAGAACCTGTCGACCTCGGAACGCGTACTAGCTGCACGATTTGCCGCCCCGCGCGGACCTATTCGGATGGAGGATCGAACCGACCGATGATGGAGCGACATCGACGCCAGACCTCATGATCGAAATAACCAAAAAAAATGGAATGTGGGTCACGGGGACCCTTCCTCCTGTCGCCGCGTTCAAGGCTTGATGGCTGCCTTGATCTTCGTCATCATGTCCGGCGGCACTTCCGTCATCTTGTGCTCATAACCCGCATGGGCCGCGATCGCTTTCATGAGCTCTTCCTGGGTCTTGGTCTTTACTTCGAACGGGCATTGCATCCCGATGTCTGCACATTTGAACGATGGCATTTTTTGACCTCTGCGATGTGTTTGTAACGCCGTTAATATAAACCTATGGCGTCAGGTCGACGGTTTCCGGACAAGAACCGGATATGGAATTCATTCTGACTAGAACATCGCTCCAGTGAGGTTCGCTGACGGATACGGAGCCGAGACGATCGCTCTCGCTGGCGAGGATCACCTCCGCGACCCCGAAGCATTTCGGGCCAGGACGTTGGAGATATATCCTTCCGCGTTGGCATGATCTTCTTCGCCGTACCTCCGGCCTGCTCAGTCCCGTTCTCCCTCCTTCTCCGGGGCCCGCTCCTTGACCTCCGGCTTCCTTAAGCCGGGTTTTCTGTTCTTGTTCCTCATCCGGCCGAACAGTAGGATGGCGCCCGCCATGACGCCACAGGCCGCAAGGACCCCCAGGATCAGGAAGATGCCGTTGCTCGGGTTCGCCACCAGCATCCCCGGGTCCACATTCACACCGCCGACGTCCACGGCGGCCGAGGTCATCGCCACGGAGGTGCTCTTGGTCAAATAGCCGGGTTCCGTGAACTCCAGGGTGTAGTTGCCGATGGCCACATCATAGAACACGAACGCCCCGTTGGCGTCCGAGGTCGTTTCCCGCACCGCGTCCACGCCGGTGGAGACGTCAAGGCCGTAGTGCCCCATCTCGGTCTGGGCGGCGGAGGATGTGCTCACCAGCCTGACGACGGTGTTCGGCAGCACCTTCCCATCATGGCCGTACAGGACCCCGGTGATCTTTCCCAGCGCCCCGGTCTGGAAGGTCCAGTTGTCCCAGGTGGGGTTCCCGGCCAGGTCCGTGCCGTAGACGCTGACGTAGTACGTCGTCCTTCCCATGAGCGCCTCGGAAGGCGTGCAGGTCAGGTTGTATCCCTCCCAGGCCGTCGTTCCCGCTATCGTCCCCTCCATCCCGTTGATGGTGACCTTGGCGGACGTCCGGTTCATCGGCTCGTCGAACGTCACCTTCACCATGACCAGGGTGGACTCGGCGCCCCCGGTCGGGGAATGGGCCAGCACGGTCGGTGCCACGGTATCGACGACGAACGGGACCGTGACGATCATATCGTTGCCGGCGTTGTCCGTCGCCCGCACCCAGACCACGTTCGGACCGTCCGGGACGGTGAGCGTGCCGCTGTCCCCGGTCTGCACCATCCAGTTGGTGCCGTCGGTGCTCATCTCGACCTTGGCCAGGCCGGACACCTGCTCGATGATGATCCATTTGACCGTCACCGTCTGGGACCCGAGGATCGCCGACGGGAGCGGGGCGGTTATGGTCACGGTGGGCGGCACGGTGTCCACCACGATGCGGACTATCCGGGTGAGCACGTTGTTCGCGGCATCGGTGGCCCTGACCAGGAGGAAGTCGTTGCCCTCCGGCAGCCCGTCCATCAGTTGGCTGGTGCCGGTCACGGTGCTCCAGTTGGTCCCGTCCTGGGACACCTCGGTCCTGACCACGCTGGAGCTCAGGTCGGACACCGTCCAATGCAGCAGCACGCTGCTTTCCTGGTGGTAGGAACCGGCCAGCGGCGAGGTGATGTCCAGGTTGAGGCCGTTCGGGCCGGCCATCGGCTTGATCACGGCGGCGGTGGAGTTCGGTCCGTTGCCGATCGGATTGTGCGCCGAGACGGTGAACGAGTACGTCTGCCCGTTGGTCAGGCCATGGATGGTGGTGTTGAGGCCGGTGACCTCGCTCACCCGCACCCCGTCCTGGTAGACCACATAGTAGTCGATCGCCAGACCTCCGTCCGACGGGGCGGTCCAGTTCAGGTTGATGAGCCTGTCGCTGGAATTGGCCGTGAAGGCGCCTGGGGCATCGGGCACCTGGAGCCGGATCCACGAGGCGGTCTCGGTGATCGGCCCGTGGACAGAAATGACGCTGGTGACCGGATTGGCCATGCCGGTGTAGCTTCCTGTCCCGGTCCCGGTCCAGCCGTTGAACACGTATCGCTCGGTGGCACTGGCGTTGGGCGGGTTGGCGGTGAGATAGATCGAGGAACCGTCGACGAACCAGGTGTTGCCTGATGCCGGCTCGGTGGTGCCGTAGTCCGTGGTTATGTTGACCAGGTACTGATGGCTCCAGCCGGCTACCTCGGTGATCGGCCCGTTCATCATGATCTCGACCGCCGGTCCGCCGTCGATCCCGCTGAAGTTACCCGGACCGGACCCGGTCCAGCCGACCCACTGGTAACGTTCGTTGGCCGAGGCCACCGAGGGCGCGGTGGCGTTGATCAAGATTCTGGAACCGGAGTTCTCCCAGATCCCGTTCAGGCTGACCGCCGGGGTGGTGGTGCCAAGGCCGGTCTGCATGGTGAGAAGGTAATGGTGGTCGAATTCGGCAATGACGGTGGCGGTCAGGGCGGTGACGGTGTAGTTATGCGTCCAGAGACCTCCATCGCTCCAGGAGCTGAACACGTACCTCTCCCCGGAGATGCCCGGGACGGTGGAGACCGCCTGGATGGAATGGACCTCTCCGGCGTTCCATTTGAAGTTGGCCGGGGTGGTGATCGGAACCCCGTCCACCAGCACGTAGCCTGAACCGGTCGGGCTGGAGGTGATGGTGATGCCCAGCGCCAGCACGAAGTTGGCGGTGATGGTCCCCGGACCGTTGATGACCGCGGCCGTGGAGGCGTCCGTTCCTCCGAAGGTGATCGAGGAGGACCCGCTGGTCCAGGAGGAGAACGCGTAATCGTTGGCCGATGTGGCCAGGATCGGCAGGGACCCGGCATCATACCACAGGCCGGTGCCCGCGGGGGTGGTGGTGCCGCCTCCGGCCGGGGTCACGGCGAACGAGATCTGGTATTGCTTGGTCCAGTTGGCGGTCTCCGTGATGATGCCGTTGACGTTCACGGCGTTGGCTGCCTGCCTGCTGGTCCCGGTGTAACTGCCGGTCCCTGTCCCCGTCCAGTCATTCCAAACGTACCGCATTCCGGTACCGGCCGTCGGTGAGGTGGCGTTAAGCGTCACCTGCGTTCCGACGTCATACCAGTGAGCCCCGACGCCGGGCGCGGTGGTGCCGCCGCTGGTCGACATCGTGACCAGGTACTGGTGGGCGAAGTCGGCGGTGACGGTCGCCGTCCCGGTCACGGTGTAGGAATGCGAAATGGCCCCAGCATCGCTCCAGGCGGTGAAGGAGTATCTCTCTCCCGTTCCGGCGGTCACGTTGGCCGTCGCCTCAAGGGTATGGATAGAACCGGGCAGCCAGCTGAAGGTGTTCGGGGTGACGGTCGCCGTCCCGTCCACCAGCACGTAGCCTGTCCCGGCCGGGCTGGAGGTGATGGTCACGCCCACCGGCTGGAGCGCGAACGCGGCGGTGATGGTCCCCGGCGCTCCGATCTCAGCGGTGGTGGAAGCGGTCTGCGCGGTGAACGTTATCGATCCGGTGCTGCTGCCCCAGGAAGAGAACGCATAGCCCGCGGAGGGTGTTGCCTGGATCGCGAACGGTCCGGCGTTCTCCCATACCCCTCCGGTCGGCGTGGTGGTGCCCCCGACCGATGGAGAGGATGCGAACGACAGCAGGTACTGCTTGGTCCAGCTGGCGGTCTCGGTGATCGGCGCACTGACCGTCACCTCGCTGGTGGCCGGTCGGTCGGTGCCGGTGTAACTGCCGGTCCCGGTCCCGGTCCATCCGGACCAGACATACTGCGAACCGGTCCCTGCCGACGGCGCCACGGCATCGAGCGTGAGCTGCGAACTGGCGTTGTACCAGTGAGCGCCTGCGCCGGGCGCGGTGGTGCCCCCGTTGGTGGCCATGGTCACCAGGTACTGATGGGCGAAGTTGGCGGTGACGGTCACGGTCGAGGCTGTCACCGTGAAGGAATGGACCCTTGCCCCGCTGTCGCTCCAGGTCATGAACTGGTTCCGTTCGCCGGTGCCGATGGTGTCCGTGGCCACGGCCTCCAGGGTGTGGGTCTCCCCGGGCAGCCAGGTGAACGTTCTGGGGGTGGATATCGCCGTCCCGTCCACCAGCACGAGTCCGGTCCCGGTCGGGCTGGAGGTGATGGTCACACCGACCGGAAGCTCGGAAAAGGTGGCGGTGATGGTTCCGGACCCTGATACGCTGGCCACCGTGGAGGCGGACTGGGTGTCGAACGTTATCTGGCCGGTGTCGCTGGTCCACGACGAATACGCATACCCGGACGAGGGGGTGGCCTGGATCGAGATCGGGCCGGCGTTCTCCCAGACGGGCGCTCCAGTCGGGCTGACCGTACCTCCGCCGGGGGGAGAAACGACGAAGGACACCTGGAATTGATGGGCCCAGGTGGCGGCCTCGGTGATCGGCCCGTTCATGGTGACCGCGTTGGTGGCCGGATTGCTCGTTCCGTCGTAGCTGCCGGTCCCCGATCCGGACCAGGAGGTGAAGAGGTATTGTTCCCCCGCGGCGGTGGTCGGGTGCGTGGCCGTGAGCGTGACCTTGGCGCCCTCGTTGTACCAGGACCCCGTCGCAGGAAGGACGGTGCCGAAATTCGCGCCCATCGTCAGCTGGAACTGGTGGTTCCAGGCGGCTGCCTCGGTGATCGGCCCGTTCATGGTGACCGCGTTGGTGGCCGGATTGCTCGTTCCGTCGTAGCTGCCGGTTCCATCCCCTGACCAGGAGACGAACAGGTACTGCTCCCCCGCGGCGGTGGTCGGGTGCGTGGCCGTGAGCGTGACCTGGGTCCCGACGTTGTACCAGGTGGCGATGGAGGGCTGGACGGTGCCAAAGTTGGTGCTGACGGTCAGCAGGTACTGATGGGCCCAGGTGGCGGCCTCGGTGATCGGCCCGTTCATGGTGACCGCGTTGGTGGCCGGATTGCTCGTCCCGTCGTAGCTGCCGGTCCCCGATCCGGACCAGGAGGTGAAGGAGTACTGCTCCCCGGTCACCGTGCCAGGATGGGTGGCCGTGAGCGTGACCTTCGCGCCCTCGTTGTACCAGGACCCGGTCGCCGGATCGACGGTCCCGACCGTGCTGACCATGGTCAGTTGGTATTGATGGGCCCAGTTCGCAGTCTCCGTGATGGGTCCGTTCATCGTGATGCTGCCGGGATTGCTGGACCCGGAGTAGCTTCCCGAACCGGTCCCGGTCCAGGCAAAGGAGGAGTATCGTTCCCCGGATGCCGATGCCGGAGCGGTGGCGGTGATCGGGACGGTAGCGCCAGCATTATGCCAGGTTCCGGTCAGAGGGGCTACCGTGCCGAAATTACTACCGGCCGTGAGCAGGTACTGATGGGCCCAGGTGGCGGTCTCGGTGATCGGCCCGTTCATGGTGACGGCGTTGGTGGCCGGATTGCTCGTCCCGTCGTAGCTGCCGGTTCCATCCCCGGACCAGGAGGTGAAGGAGTACTGCTCCCCGGTCACCGTGCCAGGATGGGTGGCGGCAAGGGAGACCTGGGTCCCGGCATCGTACCACGACCCTGTGGAGGGGACGGTGGTGCCGACGTTCGCTGCCATTGTCAGCTGGTATTGTGTGTTCCAGTCGGCGGTCTCGGTGATCGGGCCGCTGACCGTCACTTCGTTGGTTGCCGGCCGGTCGGTGCCGGTGTAACTGCCGGTACCGGATCCGGTCCAGCCATTCCAGACATACTGGGTCCCGGAACCGGCCGTGGGTGCGGTGGCGTCCAGGGTCACCTGCGACCCGACGGTGTACCAGTGCGTCCCCACCGAGGGGGTGGTGGTGCCCCCGTCGGTGGCGACGGTGACCAGGTATTGGTGGGCGAAGCTGGTGGTGAACGTCTGCGAGGTGGAGGGTGCGGTGATGGTATGCACTCTCGCACCATTATCGCTCCACGATGCGAACGCGTACTGTTCGTTCGAGCTCACTGCGACAGTTGCTGAGGCCGTGAGCGTGTGGCTTGATCCGGGGGACCAATCGAAGGTCTGAGGGGTCGTAATGGCATCGCCGTCCACCAGAACGTATCCGTCCCCGGTCGGGCTGGAGGTTATTGTTATGCCGACGGAAACCTGGGTGAAGCTGGCGGTGATCGTCCCGGACCCTCCGATGGTGGCGGTGGTTGAGGCGGATGATGGTGAGGCGAAGGTTATCTGTGCACTGTTGTCGCTCGACCAGGAGGAGAACGCATAGCCGGACGAGGGCGTGGCCTGAACCGAGAGGGACCCGGCATCGTACCAATTGTCACCGGTCGGAGAGGTCGTTCCCCCCACCGGGGTGGCGAACGTGACCTCGTACTGCTTTGTCCATACGGCATGCTCGGTGATGTCCGAACCGATGGTGATGGTGGGCGCCTGTTCGGTGCCGCTGTAGTTGCCCGTGCCGGTGCCGACCCATTGGCTCCAGACATATCTCTCTCCGGTCTGCGCCACCGGTGCCGTGGCGGAGATGGGGACGGTCGATCCCTGGTCGAAGACGCCCCCGGCCGAGGTCGTGCCGAAGTTGGACGACATCGTCAGGTCGCAGAGGGCGACCAGTTTTATGCCTTGCCAGGAGGGACCGGAGAATCCCGTGGCGCCGTATCCGTAGTAGACGGTGAGACCGGGGATGCCGGACACCCAGTTATCACCGATGGAGGGGGCGTTGCCTTTGAACTCGATCCGTGTCAGCGAAGTACATCCGTTGAACGCATCATCACCGATCGCATTGACCTTGTCAGGGATGGTGACCTGGGTCAATCCCGTGTTGTTGGCGAAGGCCCAGGCACCGATCGAGGTCACCTGGAAGGTATCGATGGTCGAAGGGATGACCACCACATTATCTGTCCCATTGTAAGCGGTGATCTGCACCGAACCGTCCACAAATTGATACGTGTAGTTCCCATCGTCGGAGAGCTGCGCAGTTGCCGGAGCGGCAGCCACCATGATAAATGCCAACAGCATCAGTCCCAGTGCGACGATCGAGATGATGATTCCGATCCTTGATTTCTCGAACAATGGTTTTCCCCCGGTCATATCAGGATAGGTGCCGTGAAGTTAATAATTGTCATGGAGAGACTTAATATCATTCCTGATAACGAGAGGAACGCGGAAAAAACATAGAAGCTTCATCAGCATGGCCCTTCTGGACCTGATTGGCGTTCCCTGCCCTATTCTCGTTCTTGATAATTGGAAGCGGCTCAAACCGTAGCCATCTTCAGTGCCGATGGACGGACCCGACCGGCCGAGGGTCGGAACGGTCCGATCTTCGCCCATGGAGGTCGCTAAGAACCAGTTCTCGTCGGAAATGAGTCGGTCAACGCATCGAGCGGGGCCTGATATTTCTGCCAAGCCAGCCTTGATGACGCGGACCTCAAACATTTACGCAAGACTAGTTAAACCCGAGGCAGTCATGGTAAAGATCGAATGGCCGTCCTTGATCTTTCAAACCTGATCTTAGTTGTCAATTTTCTGTTTGGCCCGATCGTAGCGGTGATCCTCTACCTGAACGCGGCCGCGATAATCATCACGATCATATTTGTCAAGCCCCGCCAGGTCACCTCGATCTATCTCTGGATCGCCTCGTTCCTGCTTCTGCCGATGTTCTTCGTCATCGTCTTCTACATCTGGTTCGGGCGGGACTACCACCATTCGAAAGTGTTCAAGACCAAAGGCAAAAGCGATTTCTCCGTGGTGGAGATCCTGAGGGAGCAGAGGAAATCGCTGCTGTTCTCCTCCGAGAGCTATGAGAGCACTTTGCATGAGAACATGGACCTGGCGCGCATGCTGCTCACCTCCAACCACAGCTTCGTCACGGTGGACAACGAGGTCCGCTACTTCAACGAGGGCGACGCGTTCTTCAAGGTCCTGTTCGAGGAGATCGCCAACGCGAAACGATTCATCCACATGGAGATGTACATCATCCGCGACGATGCGCTGGGCAGGCGCCTGGTGCACGAGCTGGCGGTCAAGGCCAAACAGGGTTTGGATGTCAAGCTGCTCATCGACGCGGTGGGATGCCGCAAGCTGCCCCGCAGGTTCTTCCGGGAGCTGCACGAGGCGGAGGGCAGGATGGCGGACTATTTCCCATCCCTCATAAGACAGGTCAATCCCCGCATAAACAACCGGAACCATCGCAAACTGGTCGTCATTGACGGTGAGACCGGCATCTGCAGTGGCTTCAACGTCGGCATCGAGTACACCGGTCGGGGGCCGATGGGACCCTGGCGGGATGACGGCGTGGTCATGAAGGGAGGCTCGGCGATCGCCATCGAGACCCGGTTCATCCAGGACTGGAACTTCGCCGCGCATGATACGATCGCCATCACCCCCTACCTGCCCGAGGCGGAAGGAAAGGGAAAGAGCCCGGTCCAGATCGTTTCCGGAGGGCCTGACTCGGACTACAGTCCGATACGGCAGCATTACCTGAAGATGATCTCCATGGCGAAGAAGAAGATCTACATCCAGACACCCTACTTCGTGCCGGAGGGATCGATAATCGTCGCGCTGGAGATGGCGGCCATGTCTGGAGTTGAGGTGCACCTGATGATCCCCAGCCGGCCGGACCACCCCTTCGTCTTCTGGGCCTCCACCTTCAACGCCGGCTACCTGCTGGCCTCGGGGGTGAAGGTGCACGAGTTCAAGCCCGGCTTCATCCACGCCAAGATCTGCGTCATCGACGATCAGGTGGCCAGCGTGGGCAGCGCCAACTTCGACGTGCGCAGCTTCGGGCTGAACTTCGAGACGAACGCGGTCATATACGATGCGGAGGTGGCCCAGGAGATCGGGAGGATGTACCTAATGGATGTCGCAGATCACTGCGAGGACCTCACGCTGGAGCGATACAACGCCCGGGGCCGGTGGACCAGGGTCAAGGAGTCCATAGCCCGACTGTACACGCCGATCGCCTGATAGCCCTTATTCCCTAATGAGGCGGACCCCGAACCTATAAATAGCTCCGGATGCGCATAGAAAATGGGACACTGAAGCCTTCTTTTCTAATCACGGCGGGCTTAAGAAGACCAATGAGGCGTCACACATGGATGGGAATGAAAATGATGATGGAGGCGAACGACAGGTCAGCACAGGCGGGGACACTGGCATGAGAACCGGTAAGATCGGCGTTTCCCCATTCGAGATCACCCACTCCGATCATCTGGCAAAATGTGACCCGGGCATATACCGACTGCTGGAATCCGATGAGGACATCGAGATCGTGAGGAAGAAACTGTTCTCGCTGCTCAATCGACCGGGAGATCGTCCTGTTCTCCGAATCCTGCGGCCTGGATGACCTGGAGCGCTCCAATGCGCTGAACTGCATAAAGATACTGAAGAACCTGATAGCGCCCAGAAACGAGAAACTTTCCGGCCACAGTATCCTGAAGAACATGGTGGGCATCATCCGGGAACGGCCCGGTCCGATAGAGGAAGGTTCGAGGGCCGCCTACATGGACTTCCTCTACATCGCCCTTGGTTCACTGGGCCGGTCGAACATCTACCGCGAAGAGAACCTGGCACTGCCCAATTTTGAAGGCCGGAAGGGAGCCATCGTCCGGTCCGACTACCTGGACGACCTGGCCGAGAAATGCATGAACCGGATCAACTCATACCGTTCCGGGCTCGACGTCGATGTAGTTGCCCAGAGGGTGGCGAACCGGCAGAGGATACTTGACCTTCTGGGCGCCAGTATGGATGATTGGAAGGACCATGGCTGGCAGCAGCGCAATGTGTTCGCTGACGCGAAATCGATCGGAAAGATAGTCACCCTTTCCGATGATGAGGTCACCGGCATCGATCTGGCGAACAAGAACCGGATGCCCTTTGGCATCACCCCATACTACCTTTCATTGTTCGACCAGGAACCTTCACGGAAATATGATCACGCCATCAGGGCGCAGGTCATCCCGCCCCTGAGCTATGTGAAGAGCATACTGGAATCGAGGAGGGCAGGAGCAGCCCTGGACTTCATGAAGGAAGGCCAGACCTCACCGGTGGACCTGGTGACCCGGCGCTATCCGATGATAGCGATCCTGAAACCGTTCAATTCCTGTGCCCAGATCTGCGTCTACTGTCAGCGGAACTGGGAGATCGGACACGTGTCCGACCCGCAATCGTTGGCCTCCCCGGAAAGCCTCTCCAACGCGCTCGACTGGTTCAAGGCCCATCCCATGGTCACCGAGGTCCTGGTCACCGGCGGCGACCCGGCCCTGATGGAGGACGGCTCCCTGGTCGATCTGTTGCAGCGTCTCTCGGAGATCGACCACATCTCCCGGATCAGGATCGGCACCCGCCTTCCGGTCGTCCTCCCCATGAGGTTCACCGACAAACTGGTGGAGGCCATCGGCCGGTTCCACAGCCCGCCGGACAAGGACCTGTGCGTGGTGACCCATTTCGAGCACACCTACGAGGTGACCCCGGAGGCCGTCGAGGCGGTCCAGAAGCTGAGGATGCACGGCATCGCCGTCTACAACCAGCAGGTCTTCACGATCGAGAACAGCCGGAAGTTCGAGACGGCCGCGCTCCGGCTTCTGCTGAAACAGATCGGGGTGGACCCGTACTACACCTTCAACACGAAGGGCAAGGACGAGACCATCTGGTACCGGGTACCGATAGCCAGACTGCTGCAGGAAAGGAAGGAGGAGGCGAGGGTCCTGCCCGGCCTCTCCCGCACGGATGAGCCGGTGTTCAACATACCGGCGCTGGGGAAGAATCATCTCCGCGCGTGGCAGCATCACGACGTCATCATGATCTCGCCCCGGGGAGAGCGCATCTACGAGTTCCACCCCTGGGAGAAGAACATCACCAACGCACCCACCTACGTCTACGCCGACGTTCCGATCTGGGACTATATGCTGAGGATAAAGGAAAGGGGAGAGGACATCGATGAGTACCGCAGCATCTGGTATTATTTCTGAGCGGACTGCCCGATGACCACTTTTCCGACCTGAACGGCCGGACCGGGTCCCGGTCACTTCGGGTCGTCCTTCTTCCCTTCCCGGCGTCTGTTCAGATAGTGCCTGAAGCGACCCGAGTTCTGCTGGTAGTTGATGGCCATGGAGGGCAGGAGATATCGGCTGTGCTTGGCCATCACCATCATGCCGGTGGCGAGCTTTTTGATCGGGCCTTTCTCCTGACCGATGACCAGATTCTCCCGCTTGCTCAACGCCTCCAGGAATCCGTCCAGGGTGTCCCGACGGGCGCATGTCACCACGTCACCCAGGTCCTTCAGCATGTGCCCGTCGGTTCCCCCGGAGAAGCAGAGATCATTTCCCTCGACCAGCTTCAATGCCTTGACGTTCAGTGAGTGGGTCATGCTGCCGTTGATGACCTCCAGACCATCGAAACGTCCAATGATCTCCGGCGGGAGATAACAGCCCTCTATGCACTTCTGGACCCCTTTGTTGAACATCAGGTAGCCGTATGGATGGGCGGCAAAGACCAGGCAGTTGTATTCGTCGGTCCGGTCGAGAATCTCAGGTGTGCTGAGCTTGGTCGCCAACCAGGGGGCCTTCTGCCTGTTTGGCTCGATATGCTTCCTGAAGAAGTGCTCCAGGTCACCTGGTGAATAGAAATAGGTCAGGATATGGGGTCCGTCGAAAGCGCTAACCTCCATGCCGGGCACGATGAGGGCGTCCCCCTTGATGCGGGAAGCGCTCAAGGACCCGGAGACAGTGTTGTGGTCTGTGATGGCGATCCCGAAACCGCCCTTCTTGGCCTTGCTCATCGCATCCTTGAGCTGGGCGTTGCCGTCCGAATGGTCGGTATGGAAATGCATGTCGACCGCCGTAAAACCCTGTTCTTTCAAAATGGGCAATTCCGGTAATTCGAAACGCACCTTTGCTCCATTGTCGTCGGATTGCGGCATCTTGAACTAAACCAGGGCAGCCCGTCGTTAAAGAACGTATGCAACCGAAAGGGACAGCATCATGCGACAATGTCTGAACGAATACTTTACCGATCGGACGGTCCCGAGGAAGGTGTTTTTCCATTCGAAATGACGAACGGGTTTGAACAGACGGTGGAGAAATATTGCTTGACCGCTCTATCAAACCGTACTGGACAGCAGGTCGCAATTGCCGGACATGAACCTTTGGGGCGAACTACTGTCATTTAAAGCGATATGGTTAGATATGATATCGACAGATCCGTCAGTGGACATCTGCGTCCTGCAGGTCGTATTGACCGGGTCTGGGTTCTGACTGGGATTGGTAGAGACCTGTTTGTGCGCCGTAGCGGTGGTTTCCTCCGATGACAATTGCATTCCCACCACCAAGGTCGATAGTCCCATCATGATCACGACGATCGACGCTGCGATTTTCAATATTCCCGATCTGTTCATTAAGGACACCCAATTCACGCTTTTATATTATATACCTTTTTTTATTAATTTTTTTTATTTTATATCCGCGGACGACCTCGGAGCTACCGTCCAGTGCTACCGAGGATTTAGTCTTATTGGCCACTCTTCGATTCTGCGAACTCATTTATTGCCCCGAATCGAACCATCGGAAGTTCGATCCCCGCACCGTTCCGGCCTCATGGGAAGCCCCTCAAAATCATGGTCTTATTTCCCGGTTGCGGATATGTCGGGTCTAGCCGAACATTCCAAGGAAACGTTAGCCTCTCGAATCTATTCTTGTATGCAGAACGTCGTTTGAACCGGGAAACTTACTTACAACTAGAAAAATGGTACAATTTCCTTTCTCTTCGTCTGACGGCCTTTCATAAGACCGATATAATGGCGAACAGAATGCTCTAACGGAGATGCCTCATGACCAGGATGTGGATGGTCGATCCGAAGATCATGTGCAGGCAGCATTTGCTGGGAGAACATTTTGAGACCCACGTCATCGCGACCAACATCGGCAGGGGACGGAGCATCGCCGGTTTCATCAGGAACAACGCGATCGAGCCACGGAGCGTCGAGAAAAGGCACGACGAACTGGTGGCGGAGATGGAACGCCGGGGAATGAAGCACCGGAGCCCTCTCAAATTCTCCACCGAAGTCTATCCAGATTTCAAGATCGATGGGGAAGCGTCGCTCAAACTCCTTCTGGGTCGGTGCCCCCGTTGCGCCGAAAGGATGAGATCCATGGAGAAAGGTGCTAAATCGCTCTCAGGGTGACCGATGCGTCTGGTACAATGATCAGAACTTAGAACGGGGGATATCGGATTAATGAGGTGTTGGTCTGGGAACTTATGTAGAACGCCGCAGGTCGTGATCGCCGGATGTCATTTCCTGGATGAACGCGCTCCCGAAACAGACCGGATTATGGGCCGGGAGATCGCTGGTTCCGTTACAGGTTTGAGTTGCCGCAGGTGACGTCACGGCAGAATTGAAGCTCGTGGCGGAAGGGGTAGCGGTGGGCTGTCTGTGCACGGTGGTGGCGGTGCCATCGGACGACAATTGCATCCCCACCACCAGGGTCGACAGTCCAAACAATATCATCACGAAGATTCCGGCCATTTTCAGATATTTCAGCCTGCTCATGTAAGACACACCCGTTGATATTTATTCTGTACGTATTATTTATCTAGTTAGCTTTATCCGTATTTCAGAGGGTGCAAACGGAATCCAGTGTTCCCGAGCGTTTCATCTGGTTTGAATCGACTCGCGGACATTGAAGGTCGTTATTCGGCCGGGAACAGTCCACAGCTAGTGCTGTCGGCCCCCCTTATTTTCCGGCCTATTTGGTTCACGTTTTCCAAACAAAATATTTAATGATTAGTTGCAAAAAGGACGGTATTTTACTAAATATCCCGAGGAAAACGGATGCACCTTTTAGAGCGTTGTTTTGAGGAAAGGTCGATGGACCGGCAATTACCCTTCCGTTCGAAAGGTCGAACCGGTCGGGATTTCCTCATCTCTTTTTGCCAAGCATTCCCCGATTTCAAAACGTTGTTTCTTGACCAGAGGGTCCGGATCCGTGCCTTCCTGCCGTACAAATGGGAGATCAAACCGGTCCGGCCGCTGTCCCGTTCAGAACGATCACGAACCGAGCCCCCTTGTCGTGGTCCCCGGGCACCCGGTCCTCGACCCACACCTTCCCGCCCTGGTCCTCGACCAGACGTTTGACCAGATAGAGTCCGAGCCCGTGGCCGGACACCTTTGTACCACCTCGCATCGATCGGTCGAAGACCTTCTCCTTCATGTCGTCGGGGATACCGGGGCCATTGTCCTCTATGCTCACCCGGCATTGCCCGTTTCCTTCCTGATGCACCATGACGATGGATATCCCGATCACCAATGGCCCGGTGGAATGTTTGATGGCGTTGCTCACGATGTTGCCGAACGCGTCCTTCAGCAGGCTCGACACCTTGAGGGCGCAGCCGCCCCCGTTCTCCACCGTTATCGTCACCTCCCTTCCGTGCGGGTGCTCGTACTCCCCGCGGATCTGGTCCAGCATGAGGGGGAGGTCCACCAGTTCGGCCTTGTACCGCTCGGCCTCGAGCCGCTGGATGTTGCGTACGTTGGCTATCAGCTCGGAGCTGTTCCTCAGCTCCCGTATGGGGACCTTGATCAGCTTCTTGTCCTTCTCCTCGAGCTGCAGGCGCATCTCGGCCAGCTGCAGATATCCCAGGGCCGCGGTGATATAGTTGTTGACATCGTGGGTGAGCAGGTCCAGGTACAGCTCGGCCCGCCCCTTCTCCTCCATTAGCTCCTTCTCTATCCGTTTCCGCTCGATGGCGAAGATGATGGCATGGCTCAGGTTGTTCGAGGTCAGATCGTTCTTGAACAGGTAGTCCTGGGCGCCTTCATTGATGGCCCGGGCGGCGGTCTCGACGTCGGTGGAACCGGTCAGCACGACGATGGGAACCTGAGGGGCCTTGGTGTGGATGCGGGTGAAGGTCTCGAACCCATGGCTGTCTGGCAGGTTCAGGTCCAGCAGGATGACGTCATAACCTCCGGCATCCAGCATCTGCAATGCCCCGGAGACCAGGCCGATGCCGTCTATCTTGTATTGTCCGAATTCCGCGTTGAAAAGATAGTCCTTGACCAGCCCCAGGTCGCCGGGATTGTCCTCGACCGCGAGCACCCGGATATTATTCCCCATTCTCTCATCATACTTCATCGTCGACATTTGTTGTCTGTTCGAGCGGCGCCGTGGTATGATAACGCTTCTCCGCTGAAAAAGCGATATTTCGTATCTAATGGCATGGAAACATTGGACTAATATATGCTGACGAACAAGAACGTCTAGCCGGTCCGGAATTTCATATCAACAGTTCGTTGACCACGCTGATGACCTCCTCGGCGTCCTTGGCGAACCCGTCCGCCCGAGGCGCGCCAGAGCCCATTACACGGTTGAACGCGTACCCGCCCACCGCCCCTTGGTGTTCTCCAGCCGGATTTCGGCGCGGAGATGGCGGATGAGCAACCGACCCGCTTCACGTTGTGCCCCGTGACCGAGACCAGCAGCGCCCGGGCGTTCCTCTCCTTCAGCATGGATATGATGTCGGAGTGGGGCGTGTCGGCACCCGGGTAGTGACGTCCCAACCGTCCATCTCCAGGAAGTCCGGCACCATGCGCGAGCCGAGACCGTGCGTCTCATTGCCCACGCACGTGACCACCAGGTTTCCCTTGCCGCGGTCATGGCAGACCATGGACGTGTTCATCTGGGAAATCAACTGGTGGGCGAGCTCGGTCGCATGGTGCTCCTGGGCCTGCTGACGCTTCCCCTCGGAGAACATGTTCCAGATACGTCCCGGCTATCGTGCCCATCTCGGCTTCGTCGTCGATGAACGGCGCCTCCGACTCGGCAGGTCCGGAAACTCTCTCAGGGTGAGCTCCAGGATGCCGCCGACCTGCTCCGCGAACGGACCGGTGAGCCCCTCCTTGGCATTGTTGGCCGATGATCTCCAGCCTCTCCCGGAATATCTCCGATGGGACACCGGCATGAAGCAGCATGATCTTGGCCCAGGCGATGTAATTGACGAACATCGGAGGGGAGTTTATGTCCGCCGCGTCGAAGAGGAACCCGATCTGCTTCCGGGTCTCCTCCAGCCTGGGGTCGTTCGGTTCCCCCCCCGGTGATGGGCAAAGACCTTTGGCAGCAGCTTCTCGTGAGAAGTGATGGAGCGTATTGGGAACAGCGGTCGGCCCGTCTTTATGGCTCGCGGCGGCGGATATGGTCTTTGTCCGATTCCAAATCTATCAATCCGTCAGTGATCGGAAATATTCCGGAGCTGAGACATTCCACGATCTCTTCACTTCTGGCCGAACGCCTCGACCAGACCCTTTGCCCATTCCTTGACCTTCTCGGCCTCCCCGTCCCGGAGCTGGTAGTTGTTCCTCCCTCCCTGGACGTAGGCCATCAGAGGGGCCTGGACGATCTTGAGGCCGAGCTCCCCCAGCTGCTTCTGCATCCCCTTGTTCGCGTTGCCGCTCATGAACGATTTCATCTGGGTGTCGAAGGAAGCGGCGACCTTGCCGGCCATCTTGCCTCCCTTGAGCCCGTCCAGGAACCTGGATGTCTCCTTGGTGGGTCTCCAGCCCATGGTCGGCGAGCCGATCACAAGACAATCGTAATCCTCGATCTTGACCCCTCCGGCATGGCTGACGTGCAACGCCTCGGCCTCGACCCCTTTCTCCTTTAGCCCGTCCTGGATGAGCACCGCGACCTTTTCCGTCATCCTGGTCTTCGAAACTGAGTCATAGACTATTACAACCTTCAAGCTGAACCCTCAGGCAAAATAGAGTGGTACAGGGTATTAAACCATGAGGGTGTTGGCAGATTTGTATTTTCGGGAAAAAATGGAAACGGAAAGGGTTATGGCGGGGGCGCGTCCCCGCCGATGTCCCCTCACTTCCATTTTCCTGAGGGCTCCGGCCGGACCGGCGTCTCATCCGCCTTTTCCTCCGGGCCAGGCGTAACGACCGTATTTTCCAGCGGGATCGGCGTTACCTCCTCCATTTCCTCCGGACCCTCTGCCTTCTTCGGTCCGGTGGGCGGAGGGATGCTCCTTCTCTTGCGCACCACCAGCACCAGCAACGCGATGGCGGCCGAGATGGCCACGAGGGCCATGATGAACAGGACCCCATCGGCCAGGCCGGCTGGCGAAGCTCCCGGGTTGATGGTCAGCCCCCCATTGTCTATGGCGGCCGAGGTCATGCTCACCGGGGTGCTGCGGGTCTGATGACCGGCCTCCGTCACCTCCAGGGTATAGTTCCCGATGGCCACATCATAGAACGCATAGACCCCCCAGGCATCGGTCGTCGTGGTCTGCACCACCCGGCCGACGGTGCCGGACGCCGCTAGACTGACGCTGTTCGTCCCGGTCTGGGCGGCCGTGGATATGCCGATCAGCTTCACGACCGCGTTGGCCAGGACATTTCCGTTGTAGCCGTAGACCACACCGGATATCTTCCCCAGCACGGCGGTCCGGAAGGTCCAGGACTTCGAGATCGGGTTTCCGGCCAGGTCCATCCCGTTCACCGAGACATTGAAGGTGGTCCGGCCCTTGAGCGCCGTGGACGGCGTGAAGGAGACGCTGTTCCCGGCCCACACCGCCGTTCCGGTGACCCCGACCACCGAGACGATCGTGGACGCCCGGTTCATCGCCTCATTGAAGGTGAGGTTGATCGTGACCAGGGTCGATTCGGCATTGCCGGTGGGGGATTTGGTCAGGATCAACGGGGGCACCGTGTCGATGGTGTACGGGTTGATGCTCGTGACCACGTTTCCGGCGTTGTCCGTGGCCCGGATGTAGAACTTGTAGGAACCGTCCACCCCGGTGAGGGTATAGCTGGTCCCGAACTGGAATGTCCAATTCTTGCCATCGCTGCTGATCTCGGTGCTGGCCAGGCCGGAGAGGTTATCGATGATCATCCAGTTGAACGTCACCGTGTGGCTGTTGAGATATTGGGACAACGGTAACAAGATGGTCACCATCGGGGGGGTCGAATCCACCACTATCGGGACCGATCTGGTGACGACGTTGTTCTTGGCGTCGGTGACCCGGACGAAGAGGGTGTGCGGCCCTTCCTTGAGCCCGCTCATCCGGTAGCTCGTCCCGGTGACCGTGGACCATTGCGACACCTCGCTGCTCACCTCGGTCCTGACGATGGTGGAACTCGAGTCCGACGCGTTCCAGACCAGCATAGCGCTTCCGTTCCGGGTGAACGCACCCGACAATGGGGAAATTATCTCCAGGCTAAGGCTGCTCGCTCCCAGCATCGGCGTCACCACGACCGCCGTGGGGCTCGACCCGTTCCCGATCGCGTTGTGGGCCGCCACCGTGAAAGAGTATGCCTGCCCGTTCGCCAGGCCGGTGATGGTGGCATACAACGTCAACACGGTCTTCACCTCCACACCGTCCTGGTAGACCACATAGTGGTCTATGGCAAGCCCGCCGCCGTTGGGCGCCTCCCAGGTCAGGCTCACCATGCCGTCGCCGATCTGGGCCGAGAGATTGACCGGTGCCCCGGGCAGCCTCTGCAGGTTCCATGACGCCGTCTCGGTGATGGGCCCGCCGACCGCCACGGCATTGATGGCAGGGTTGTCCATCCCGCTGTAGGCCCCGATGCCCGTTCCGTTCCAGCCGTTGAACACGTACCGTTCGTCCGGTCCGGCCACGGGGGCGGTGACGGTGAGGGTTATGTTCGAACCGGCGTCGAACCAGGAGTTGCCGGCGATGGGGAGCGTGGTGCCAAAGTTGGTGGCCATGGTGACCTGGTACTGAAGGTCCCATGCCGCCGTCTCGGTGATGGGCCCGAACATCACGATGCTGACCCCGGGGACGGCACCCGTTCCGGTGTAATTCCCTGGCCCGGTCCCGGTCCAGCCGGCCCACAGGTAGCGTTCGTTGACCGCGCTGGCCGCAGGAGCGATGGCGTTCAGGACGACCGTCGAACCGGCGTTCTTCCAGGTGTCCGCCGCGCCGGCTCCCGGACTGGTCGTCCCGAGGTTCGTGGCCATGTTCAACAGGAATTGGTGGTCGAATTCGGCGATGACCGTGGCGGTCAGGGCGGTGACGGTGTAGGTGTGTGATTGGGCCCCGGCGTCGCTCCAGGAGTCGAACACGAACCGTTCCCCGGCCACCCCCGCGACCGAAGACACGGCCGCAATGGTGTGGCTCTCCCCGATCGCCCATTTGAAATTCTGCGGTGTGGCGTACACGACGTTATCCACCGTTATGTACCCCGAACCGGTCGGGTCCGACGTGATGGTGATGCCCTGGGCCAGCACAAAGTTCGCGGTGATGGTCCCCGGACCGTTGACGTTCACCGTGGTGGAGGCGGCCTGGGAAGAGAACGTTATGGCGTCCGAACCGCTGGTCCAGGAGGAGAACGCGTAGTTCGAGGAATTGGTCGCCTGTACCGCTATCGGTCCGGCCTTGACCCATTGATCGATGCCCGCAGGGGAGGTCGTTCCTCCGCCGGCCGGCGTCACCGCGTAGGAGATCTGGAACTGTTCGGTCCAGTTGGCCGTTTCGGTAATGGGGCCGAGGACCGTCACCGCGTTGGGGACGGTTTGCACGTCGCCGGTGTAGCTGCCCGAGCCGGTGCCGGTCCAGCCGTTCCAAACAAACCTGTACCCGATACCGGCGGGAGGGGCGGAGGCGCCCAAGGTCACCCGCGAGCTGGCGTTCATCCAGTGAGCGCCCACGCTCGGCGTGGTGCTTCCACCGGTAGTGGCCGTCGTGAACAGGAACTGGTGGGCGAAGTTGGCGGTGATGGTGATCGGCGAGATCGTTACCGTGTAGGTGTGGTCCTGGAGGCCGGAGTCGCTCCACGATGTGAAGTTCCACCTTTCCCCGTTCCCGACGGTGAGGTTGCTCACAGCCATCAGGTCATGGCTCTCACCTGGGAACCAGGAGAAGGTGGCGGGGGTGGTGATCGCATTCCCGTCCACCAGGACGTATCCGGGACCGGCCTGGGTGGAGGCGATGGTCACCTGAACCGGACGAGCCACGAAGTTCGCGGTTATCGTTCCGGGGCCCGCCAGGTGGGCCGCCGCCGTGGATGTCTGTGCGCTGAACGTGACCGATGTGGAATTGCTGGTCCACGACGAGAAATCATAGCCGGCAGAGGGCGACGCCTGGATAGGGAGGTCCCCGTCGGCGTTGTACCAGCCCAGCGTCGGACTGATGGTGCCCGCGACCGGATTGGCGTTGGGACTGACCGCGAAGGTGATCAGGTACTGCTTGGTCCAGCTCCCGGTTTCGGTGATGGGCGCATTCACCGTCACCGCGTTGGTGGAAAGGGTCTTGCTGCCGGTATAGCTGCCCGACCCGCTCCCGGTCCAGCCGTTCCAGTAGAATTGCACCCCGTACTGCACCCCGTTGCCGGGCAGCGGAGGTGAGGCATCCAGGGTGATCTGGGAACCGGCCTCGTACCACTGGGCCCCAACGGCGGGTGAGGTCGTGCCGGCGTTGGTGGCCATGGTCACCAGGTACTGATGGTCGAAGTTGGCGGTGATGGTGGCGGCCGACATCGTCACCGCGTAGGTATGGGTCAGTTGACCGCCGTCGCTCCATGCGTTGAAGGTGTACTTCTCGGTCGACCCTATGGCGATGGTGCCCACCGCCCCGAGCGTGTGGGTGTCTCCAGGCAACCAGTTGGTGAATGTGACCGGGGTGGCGGTGGCGATGCCGTCGACCATCACGTACCCGGTCCCGGTCGGGTTCGAGGTGATGGTCACGCTGACCGGAAGGATCGTGAACGAAGCGGTTATCTTGCCGGCACCGGTGATGACGGCCGTCGCCGAGGCCGACTGGGAGCCGAACGTGATCGCGCCGCTGTCGCTGGCCCAGGATGAGAACGCATACCCGGACGTCGGGGACGCCTGGATCGGCAGGGACCCGGCGTTATACCAGCCAGTACCGGGGGCCGGGGAGGTCGTGCCCGTTCCCGAAGGGGTCGCCACGAAAGTCACCTGATACTGCTTGGTCCAATTGGCGGTCTCGGTGATGATCCCGTTGACCGTCACTGCGCCGGAGGCGAACTGTTGGCCGCCGGTATAGCTGCCCGCCCCGGTCCCGGTCCAGCCGTTCCACACGTACTGGTAGCCGGGACCGGAGGCCGGACCGCCGGCGTCCAGCGAGATCTTGGTGCCGGCGAAGTACCACCCTGAACCTGCCCCCGGAACGGTCGTGCCCCCGTTGGTGGCCATGGTGACCTGGTACTGGTGATTGAAGTCGGCGGTGATGGTGGCGGCCGACATCGTAGCCGTGTAGGTGTGGGCCCGGAGGCCTCCGTCGCTCCAGGTGCTGAAAAGGTACTGTTCACCGCTCTGGACGGCGACCGTGGCCAGTGCCTCGAGGGTGTGGGAGGTTCCCGGAACCCAGGAGAAGGTGGCGGGGGTTGAGGTGGCCGCCCCGTCCACCAGCACGTAGCCCGACCCAGCAGGATCGGAGGCGATGGTCACGCTCACCGGCATAAGGGTGAAGGTGGCGGTTATCGTTCCGGGACCGCCGATGTTCGCCACCGCGCTCTGGGACTGGGTCCCGAACGTTATGGCGCTGTTGTCGCTGGTCCAGCTGGAAAAGGCGTAGCCCGGTGAGGCGGTCGCCTGGATCGGCAGTGTCCCGGCGTCATACCAGTTATTGACCGTGGTGGTGCCTGCCCCGGCGGGGGTGACCGCGAAGGACACTTGGTACTGATCCGTCCAGGAGGCTTCCTCGGTGATCTCCGCGTTCATCGTGATAGAGACGGTGGGACTACCGCCCGTGATGGAGCCCGCCCCTGTTCCGATCCATCCGTTCCAGACGTACCGTTCACCGGGATTCGCGGTCGGAGCCGTGGCGGTGATGGTGACCGTGGTCCCCTGATCATAGCTGCCCCCGGCGGTCGTCGTGCCGAAGTTCGAGCTCATGGCCAGATCGAACACTGGAACCGAGTTGACCCCTTGCCAGGTCGGGGTGGTGAAGCCTGCGGCGCCGTAGTGATAGTAGACAGAAAGGCCGGCATGGTTGGTGATCCAGTTCGAACCGAGGGTGGCGGGCTGGTCGCCCTTGAATTCCATGCGGGTCAGCGATGGGCAACTGGAGAAAGCGCTGTCCCCGATGGCGTTTACGCCGTTCGGTATGATCACACCGGTCAGTCCGGTGCTGGAAGAGAAAGAGTACGACTGGATGCTGGTCACGCTGCTGGGTACGGTGAAGCTCCCGGTCTTGGCGAGTGGGTATTGGATCAGCGTGGTGATGGCCTTGTTGTAGAGCACGCCATTGACGCTGGTATAGTACAAGTTCCCGTCGTACACGGATATCCAGGTCATCGCTGAACAGGACTGCAGCGCCCCGTTCCCGATGGTGGTCACGCTTTCCGGAATGGTTATCGATTGTAAGGAGGAACAGGAGGCGAAGGCGTTGCCTCCGATGAACTGGAGGTCGCCTGAATTGTCAAACGAAAGGGAGTTGATGTTGGTGCATCCCAGGAAAGCGTTATTGCCGATGGACACCACGCTGCTCGGGATCGAGACGGCGGTCAATCCGGTGCAACCGGCGAATGCCGAATTTCCTATGTTGACCAGGGTGTCGGGAAGGTTGATCGTCGCCTGGCAGTGGTAGAAGGCCAGGTCCCCGATCGAGGTCACTCCTTCCGGGATCTGGACCGAGCTCAGGGGCACGGTGCCGGCGAAGGCCGACGGCCCTATGGAACTGACCGTGAGACTTTGGATGGTCGAAGGGATCAGAACGTTGGGGCTTTGACCGATATACTGGACTATTTCGACCGTGCCGCCGTTAACCTGGTACTCAAATTCCCCATCCTGGGTGATCGACAGCGCAGATGCGGGAACGCTTGCGATCATGACGATCGCGCCCAGCATCAGCAGGAGTGCGACTAAGGCAATAACACTAATCCTCGACCTCATGAACATTGGAATCCGAGCCCCTCAATTATATCCCTGTCCTTAAGAGCAGGCCATCATGCAATGATTGGAGAGCATCTTAATATTATTCCTGATAACGAGAAAGTGAACCGGGAATGAACGAACTTTCGGATATCTGGCCTAACGGCTCAATATTTCGAGCGCTGGTCCTTATCCCTCACTTTTGATAATATCGGACCGCAGATCGTCCTTCATGCACTCCCTCCCCGAGATCATCTCGATGTGAGGAATTGAGTGGGGGGGATCGAAGGCGAAGAGCGTTCTCAGGAACGGCCGTACATTCCCATGCGCCTGAGACTGCGTCCATCCCTCCCTCCTGGTACCGCCTGGCGCTCCTGGCCTGCCGGGTATAAATAATTCGAGCTGACTTGATTACGCCGGTGGTATCATCAAGATCGTGGTCGTCTCCGATGTTCATTTGGGAAGCGATAAATGCGACAAGGCCGCCTTCAACTCGTTCCTTACCTCGCTCCATGACGACAAGGAACTGACCGACCTGGTGCTACTGGGCGACATCGTGGACATGTGGAGAAGGGACGCCTCCGGGGTGTTCCTGGAGAACATGGACACGGTCGAGATCGTGAAGGACCTGAAGAAGGAGATCAACGTCCACTGGCTGGCCGGCAATCATGACATTCACCTGCTTAAGCTGAAGAACCGGGCCCCGCACTACCGCTATCCGTTCGAGTTCCTCGAAACGCTGGAGCTGGTCGACGGAGATCACGTTTACCGTTTCATGCACGGGCACGAGTTCGAGTATGGAAATGAGCAGAAGTACATCCGGCCGATCCTGGAGATACTATGCCATGTCATGTCCGATGCTGAGGGAGTACCGGAGGACGAGCTTTGGGTGGACATAACCAAGATGATGGCGGACCTTCACTATTCCGCGTTCTCCCACCTGCTGGAAGGGAAGGACCTTACGATCTCCCGCCGAAGCCTCCATGACTCCCCGGGGGAGCGGCTCAAGGACAAGTTGGAACAGGTGGAGATGCGTTCGTACGATGTGATCAAGGGCAAGGCAGGCAACATCCTGGTTTTCGGCCACACGCATCATCCCTTCATCAGCGTCAGGGAGGACCTGGCCAATTCCGGTTCCTGGGTCAGCGATGCGGCCCCTCACAACACCTATGTCGTGCTGGAGGACGGAAAGCCCCGGTTGTTCGTGTTCGGTGGAGGGGAGATAACCGAGAGGATCGAGATCGGTTAGTATTTGCGAGAGGACCATTATTTTCAAACCACCTCGTCCGGCGAGGAATGTGCTTCGAGCGACCCCCTCACCGCCCTCGACATCTTCCGCTCACGAAGATGAAGAAAGGATTCAGGTACCTTATCCTTCTTGCCCTGGTAATCGTCTGGCTCCCGTTCTCCGACCTGTACGCAGAGAGAAATGCATCGGTGATGAGCCTCAACCCTCCCTCCTTCCTTGCGGTTCTGACCGAAAAATAGAGGAACTGGGCCAGGTCCCAGGCCATGTCCCCTCCCTCCACGGCCTGCTCCAGGTCCAACAGGTACAGACCGTCCTTGCCGACCAATGTGTTCGCCGGTTTTGTGTCCCCTTACAACAGACCGGCCCGGTTCATCTTGGCCAGAGCCCGCGCGTAGTGCTCGATATGGCTGGTATCGGTGCCCTTCCCCTCGGCAATGTCCCTGACATACCTGTCCAGAGGGACGCCTTCCTCGAACTCGTTGACCAGTGTCTTATTTGACAACACGACCCCTGCGATGCGGTGGGTCCCTATCCCTATCTCGCGCGGTCGTCTGGCCCCCTCCAGTTCCCGGCCCAGCCTGGACAGCGGGGTCATGTTGAACCTCTTGGCGGAGATCGACCACGGGTTCAGAATGAACCATTTCGCCGATTTCAGCTCCGGGAACGGTTTCAGGATGAACTTGGCCTGCCTGCCGTCGCCTTTCGGTTCCAGCTCTGTTGTGGAGTTGGTGGAGTCCCCCATCTTCTTCAACTCGTGCTCGAGGACGCAGGAGAAGTCGTGGGCCCTGGCCAATTCTTCGATCATCCTCTCGGCATCGTCGAACACGGTTCCCTCGGCGAGCCGGAGCAGACTCCTGGGACGATCGATCCAGAACATGGACCAGGCGTGTTCCTCCGCAGAAGATGATGGCAGAGGTCGGGACCTCGGCTCGATCCCCGCCTTGACCGGGAGGGAAGTATCGCCTTCTTCACCAATACCTTCGGGCTATGAGGAATTGATTCGCGAAGCTTGGCCAGCGCCTCCAGTCCCTGCTCCTGCCCCGGAGCATGCCGACCGAGCCCTCCGCTATCCTTATCGTTCGGTCGAGGCGAGGGAACCGGCGGCCTCTCTTAGTCCGTCTAGCGCGAATGCCAGGTTCTCATCCTTACGGGGAACGCTGTAGGTACGGACGTACCCATCGAGCTCGTCCGGAGAGGCTAGGACGGACCTGTGCAGCTGATCGAAGAGAAAATACTCTAGGGAATGGTGAAGCTCGAGGACAGATCGTCGTATCTGGATTGAAGTTCGAACAGGCCTCGGCAATGATCCTTTTCTTGTATCCAACCTCCACCTGGCGGAGGAACTCGGGGTTGACCAACGGTTCATAGGTGTTCAGGAATTGCCCAGGACCGGATCGCCTGGTGGAGCGACATCCAAGGAGGCGAGCAGGCCTTTCTCGGTCATCGCGAGGTAGGTATCTTTGAGGGCCGTGCCCGGGCCGTCTGGGACGACTTTCAGCGGTTCTTGGTGATGATGACCAGTCCGACGGGAGGACCGTCCGTTTCATAGCCAGCCACCCCCCGTCCGTAGGCGCACAGGGAATGGACCCCTTCCGCCGGGACCTGGGACCTGGCATAGGCGATAAGCTCGGACCTCTCTTCCAGTGTCAGGGTTCTGTTCAATTTCTCTTCCAGCCGGTTTCATCAATTGTACGACCCGGATCAGCAGACTCTCCGATCTAGGCAGGATCGGCCCGGGCGATGTCGTCGCCCGCGGTGTCCCAACCGATTTAAATATCCCGTGATGGACTGATTTCCCGGTGATTTCATCAAGATAATGGTTGTTTCCGATGTGCACCTCGGCAGCGCTAAATGCGACCGGGTCTCTTTCAACGAATTCCTCATTTCGCTCAAAGATGATCCCAGCCTGACGGACCTGGTGCTGCTGGGCGACATTGTCGACATGTGGCGAAGGGACGCCTCGGGCGTGTTCCTGGAGAACATGGAGACCGTGCAGATCATCAAGGACCTGCAGGTCAAGATAAGGGTGCACTGGGTGGCAGGCAATCACGACTACCATCTGCTGAAGCTGAAGAACCGGGCCCCGCACTACCGTTATCCGTTCGAGTTCAAAAGAGAACTGGAGATCAAGGAGGTGGGACGCACCATCCGGTTCATGCATGGCTACGAGTTTGAGTACGGTCATGAACTTAGGATCATGAGGCCCACTTTGGACATCCTCTGCCACTTCTTGTCCGACTATGACGGAGTGGGGGAGGAGAAGCTGTGGACATACTTGAGAAGGAAGTTCCTGGACTTGCACTACACCGTGTTCACCCAGCATCTCGAACGAAGGCTCAAGAGGCTCCCCCGAAGCCTGAATGACGGTCCGGAGCAGAGGCTGGCGGAGAACAGGCTCGAAGTGGTCGAGAAGCGCGCCTATGTGGAGGTGAAGGGCAAAACGGACCAGCTCCTGGTTTTCGGCCACACTCACCATGCGTTCATCAACAAGAGCGAGGACCTGGTCAACACCGGCTCATGGGTGACGGAGTCGAAGATCCACAACACGTATGTGGTGCTGGAGAACGGAAAACCCCGCCTGTTCGTGTATGGAAAAGGGGAGATACTGGAAAGACAGGAGATGGCCTAGGTCGAAGATCAAGAACGATACCGACATGGCGAACGCTGCGTCATGGTAGGATGGGGACCAGGGTCAACGATGATCGGACCAAATGGACGCCCTGCCTCTTCGGATCACCGTGGCCGAATGATCTGGATCGACATCATGTCCTCGATCCGGTCGCCCATGTATTTCGCGGAATCGGCGATCCCCTGGTTGTAGAACTCCGGAGCGAGTCTCTCGATGATGAAGTCCAGCAGGATACCCGCTCCAAGATCGCCGATCTCCTCCCCCTTCTGCTCCCGGAAATATTTCTTGATGGAGGAGGTCATGTCCGTTCTTTGTTCCTTGGTCAGCCTTATCTTTTCATTGCCACCCATGAAGATGAACCTCCTGGGCACATCGGCTTCATGGGAATTAATGGCATTGCCCCCATCATCCGGAGGGACAGGGCTTCCTGGCCTCACGGGTTTAAATAATCCGAGCAGGAATTCATTCACGGTGATTCCATCAAGGTCATAGTCGTTTCCGATATACACCTGGGAAGTGTGGACAGCCAGAGGGATTCGTTCAATTCATTCCTCGGTTCGCTCCGCGACGATGATGAGCTGACCGACCTGGTCCTGCTGGGCGACATCGTCGAAATGTGGCACCGGGACTCGTCGGGCGTTTTCCTGGAGAGCATGGACACGATGGAACTGCTCAAGCAGCTGCAGCCCAGGATCAAGGTCCACTGGGTGGCAGGCAACCACGACTACCATCTCCTGAAGCTGAAGAACCGGGCCCCGCATTACCACTACCCCTTCGATTTCGTCGAGACCCTGGAGCTGGTCGACGGAGATCACACGTACAGGTTCATGCACGGCTATGAGTTCGAGTACGGGAACGAGACCAAGTTCATCCGGCCCATCCTGGAGGTCCTGTGCCACGTGATGTCCGATTCCGACGGCGTGCCGAAGGATGACGTGTGGGCATACCTGGCAAGGAAGATGAGCGACGTTCAGTACGCGGTCATCGCGGAGAGGGGGGATGAGGGGAAGCTCAAGATATCCACCGGCAGCCTCGATGAGGGACCGGAGATAAGGCTCAAGAACAGGATCGAGGCCATCGAGAAACTGGCCCACACCGAGGTCAAGGAAAGACCGGGACACATTCTCGTCTTCGGTCACACGCACAACCCATTCATCAGTCAGGATGAGCACTTGGTGAACACGGGATCGTGGGTCAAGGAGGGGAACCCGCACAACACCTTTGTGGTCCTGAAGGGCGGCAGGCCGAGGCTGTTCGTCTACGGGGGAAAGGAGATCACCGACCGGAAGAACATCGGCCACGGCTGACCGGCATGAACGTGACGTTCCTAGCCGCCTTTCCGACCCGTCGTTCTATCTGGACCGACGGCAGAAGTTAATGAACCCCTCGGAGCATCCCGCTTTGGAGAACTGAAAAAATGGAGACCATCGAGGAGTTTGTCAAAGATCTGCTCAAGACGGACCGCGACGGAAAAGTTCTGGCACGCGCCCTGACCCCCAAGTCCTCGGGGGACCCTAACAATGAAAGGCTGGAGTTCCTGGGCAACGCCGTTCTGAACATGCGCCTGGCCGAGGCGGTGTACGACATGGACCCGGGACTCACGCCCGGCACCATGTCCCTGATGTGCAACTACCTGAGAAGCAATCCGGTCCTGGTCATGGTGGGCCGGGAAGGCGGGCTGGCAATGATGCTGGCCAGACACCACGCCGAGGAGGGAGGGAAGGTCACCGACAAGATGGTGTCTACGGCGTTCGAGGCGATCGTGGGGACGCTGTATGAGCATGTGGGCTATGAGGCGGCAAGCGGTTTCATAGACCGTTTCCTGCTGATCGACGACCTGGTATCGAGCTCGACGAACGGCAAGGGGTCCATCACGGACCTTAAGGAACTAGTGGACCGGAACCGGGGGCTGGTCGTGACCCACGGTGCCTCCGAGCGCACCGAGGACGGACAGACGATATTCCAACACACCACGCTGATCAACGGGAAGAGATTGATCGGTGAGGGCCGGACCAAGAAGAGGGCAGAGGCGATGGCGGCATCCAAGGCCCTCGCCGAGGCCAGGTCGATGGAACTTCAGTGAATCGGCGTTTCTAGGCGGTTACCCCTGGGTCCCTTTCTCCTTGGGGACGGTGAAGTAAAAGGTGGTCCCCTTTCCCACTGTGGAATCGAACCATATCGTTCCCCCCTGCCCCTCCACGATCTTCCTGCAGATGGACAGGCCGATCCCGTTCCCGTCGTACGATTCCCTTGGGTTCAGTCTCTGAAAGAGGACGAATATCTTGTCCTTGTAGGCGGGATCGATGCCGATCCCGTTGTCGCTCACGGAAAATGTCCAATCGTTCGGCCCCTCCTGGCTGGATATGTGGACCCTGGGATGTTCCGGACCGTGGAACTTGAGGGCGTTATCGATGAGGAGCTGGAACACCTGGACCATCCTCTGGTCCTCCGCGACCACCGATGGCAGCGGATCGTGGGTGACCGTGACGTTCTCTTTGGAAACGTGGAACGCCAGATTGTCGACCGCTTTCCGCAGGGCCGATTCCATGTCGATCGGTCCGAGCGGATCCGCCGGGGATTCGACGTGAGAGTATTCCAGCAGGCCGGCCAGTACTTCCCTGGCCCTGAGCCCTCCCTCGATGGCGAAATCCATGTACTGTTTCGCCCTCCAGTCCAGCTGATCAGGGTATTTCTTTTGCAGGCGGTCCAGGCAGGCGGTCACCATCCGGAGCGGTTCTTGAAGGTCGTGCGAGGCCACGTAGGCGAACTGCTCCAGCTCGGCATTGCTCCGTTCCAGTTTGACCGCGTATTCCTCTGTTTTCCTCTGGGCCTGCTTCAAGTCGGTGATGTCGGTGGTCGAGTTCACGAAACAATCATCGCCCATGGGGAACAGGCTCGATATGTAGTACCGCCTCAGCCAGTCGAAGTACGTCTCGCTTACCACCCCTTCGCCGGTGGCCTTCAGCCTCCGGACCAGCGGCAGCCGGACGTCCCGATTCCTGGGGCCGAACAGCTCGGTCTCGTTCATTCCTCTGACCTCGTCCAGCGAGGTCTTCCCCAACAGCTTCAATCCATTGGAGTTCACGTCCTGCAGCGTCCAGTGGATGATCTCCCCGCTTTCGTCGTAGACGTACTTGTAGATGCTGATCGGAGACTGGATGCTGCTGAACAGGCTCCGGTACCGGTTCTCGCTTACCCGGAGCTCCTCCTCCGCCTGCTTTCGTTCCGTCACATCCAGCTGCATCGAGATGGCGTGCCCCTGTCCGTTGATGGTCACCAGGACCACTGACACCAGCAGGGTCAGGCGTTTGCCGTCCCTTGTGGTGGCCATGACATCGACGTTCCGGACCTCACCATTCTCGCTCAGTTCCTGGATGATCCGATCCCGTTTTTCCGGGTCGAGGATAAGGTTGAGATCGACGGAATTATGACCGACCAGGTCCTTCCTGTCGTAGCCCACCAGACGGGCAAAGCTTTCGTTGACGTCGACCCATTCGCCATCACTCAGGCGCATAATGGACATGGCGATCGGATTATTGGCGAACGCCTTGTAGAAACGCTCGTCGCCCAGTCTTATCAGCTCCTCGGCATTCTTGCGCTCTGTGATGTCCGTGACCACGTTGGTGACGCCGATGACCCTGCCCCCTTGGTCCAGAAGGGGTTCGACCGCAAAGTCGTAGAAAAGCCGCTTCCCTTCCGGCGTCGTCATTGATATCTCGTCCCGGACCCTCACCGCATCGACGATGGCCCTTCGCTTCAGCTCGATCACCGGCAATGCCGCCTCCTGGGGAAGGACATCGAAATCGCTCTTGCCGATGACCTCCGAAGGCGAATAGCCCAATTGCGGGTTGTATATCCACGTGTAGCGCAGTTCCAGGTCCTGGGAGGACACATTGACGGGTGAGTTGAACAAGGCCACCCGGAACCGTTCCTCGCTCTGCCTGAGCTCCTTTTCTGCCTTCATGCGGGCCTCCTCCTCGAGCAGCATGTCCCAGCTGAAGGAGACGTCCATGACCATCTCCTCCAGGATGGCCTTCTCCCGATCATTGAAGAAATTTTCCCTCGAGGAATGTATCCCGAGCACGGCCCGGGGAACACCGTTGCTCCTGATCGGCAGGACCATCACGGAACCGCTCGGACAGGTGGCACCACCGCACCCTTGGAAATTCGGTCCCTTTGAGAAACTGGATAGGGTGAATGTAGAATTGACCGTGAGGGCTGAGTCTTCCAGGTGGGTCACCGCTGGCACCCTCGGTAACGGCCCCTTGCCCGGAGCGGACTCCGAGTACGCCATCGATATCCCGCCCTCTTCGACCATCCCCACCCAGGCATGTTCGAATTGACCATCCCGGATGGCGATCGTGCACAAGCTGGACAGTATCTCGTCCAGGCTCTTGGCGCGGACGATCATCTGATTCGTGTTGCTCAGCACGGTGAGTATGCGGTTCAGGGCCACGATCTTCTGGTCGTTCTCGACCAGGTCGGCCGCCGCCTTGGCCCTGGCTTTCTCCACCCTCTTCCGGTTCGAGGTGGTGACGATCAAAGGTGCCAGATACTGGGAGATGTGCTCCAGCTCTCCCCTCAGTGAGGCAGAGTATCCCCCTTCCCGATCGGAAACCTCCAGGTGCCCAATGACCAGGTCCCCCTGGAACAGGGGGACGATCAGGATGTTCCGGTAAAGCAGGAGCCCGTTCGGATCGTACCGGGGGGTGTTATCCCACATACCCATCTTCTCTGCCATGGCCTTTCTTCGGAGGTCCTTGATCCCGGGGTCCGGGGCAGAACACGACCTTTCCTTGCCGTCCTCCGACCGGTCGTGCCTGTATGCGCGGGTGAAGGACAATGAACCGTCATCCTCGAACTGGGACAACCCGCCCTCAGGGGAATCGGTGAACTCGAGGATTATCCGCATGGTCCTTTTCAGCAGACCTGGGTCGTCCAGGTCGGAGGTGAGGAACACGTTCGCGATCCGATTGTAGACGTCCGTCCGGCGGGAGGAACGCATGGTCGATTCGACCGCCTGGCGTCTGGAGTGGGATATCCATATCATATGGGAAAGTTCGGCGAATTGAGATGAGGGTTGCCCGCCCTTCTGCAGGTAGAAATCGGCGCCGTTGTTCAGGGCCTCGATCACCACCTCCTCCCTGCCCTTGCCGGTGAACAGGATGAAGGGCACCTTGCAGCCATCCCGTCTCAGTTCCTTCAGGAGCTGGATGCCGTTCTTGTCCGGCATATCAAAGTCCGAGACGACCACATCATACTCGTTTCCCTTGATCGAAACCAGGGCCTCCTCCGCGGAATTCGCGATGTCCGTGAAGATTTTCCGGTCCAGTTCAAGAAATTCTTTGGATATCTCAAGGAGCGAAGAATCGTCATCTATCAGCAAAACCTTGATGCCCGTCACTTTTTGACGCTTCCCCGAATTGTTCAATACCTCTCAATGTTAATAATCCCAATGTCTAGAAATGGACGAGGGACCGCCTTCAGCGAAGGTCCCATGGGTCAAAAACCGTGGTGTCTAAAACTCGTCCCGATAGTCGATCTGTCGTGGTTGAGGAATGTGTCTCGGTCTTGTTGTTCTAATGGAGCGGTCCATTCCCGGAGAGAACGCAGTCCACAAAAAAACGGAAAGGGGTTTCAGTCGACTCTGACGCCTGGCTACGCCTGGTGCCTCCGGAGCCGATAGAACGCCGCCACGCCGATCGTCGCAGCCATGGATGCCAACAATGTGTAGAACCAGATCGGGAGCGCCCCGTTGGCCGGCTGCCCCATGTTCAGATTGACATTATCCCCGGCAGATGCCGATGTCATACGCACGGAGACGGAATGGGTGGAGGTAGAACAGAAGGCACTGTGGGCCACGATCCGGTAGGTGTAGTCCTTGCCGATCGCGACGTTCTCGTCATGATACGAGAGCTTCGTACCCGGCACCGTGGCGATCGTCCTCTCTTTCCCGGACTCCGTCCTCATGATATCGAAAGACACCAAGGGAGCACTCAGCGAGGGAACCGTCCAGGTAAGCTGAACATACCCATTGACCGGTTTCGCGGTCAGAGAGAACGCATGGAGGACGGCAGTGGCGATCGACGGCGTTCCGGAGATCTCCGGTCCAAGCGCGCCCTCGCCCACCACATTGACGGCCGACAACCGGTAATAGTATGTCTTTCCGTTCGTCAGTCCGGTGTTCGAATACGTGGTCCTGGTCCCCACCGTCAGGAGAAGCTTTTCCGAACCGGTGGAGGTGGACCGGTACACGTTGTAGCCGGTGATGGTCGATCCGCCGTCATCGGACGGGGACCAGGACAGATGGATGATGCCGTCGGACCCGACAGCAGATCCTGCGCAGGGTGCCCCCGGCACAGTGGCAGGGCCTTTGGCCGACAACGAGGTCGAATTGATGGATACCGATGAGGCAGCTGCTCTCGACCCACCTACGGTGTCGACGTATATCGTTCCGACCACCGCCGTCATGTCCACGTGGCTGGTGACGGCCGCGGTGGTGGTCGGGCCGTTCATGGTCCGCATGTCCGTCGCCGAGGCCGTTCCGGCCATTCCGAGACCCGGGGATGTTTGAGGCGCAGGCCCTATCCCGAATCCATCGATCAATGAGTTGAAGTCTTTCCCAGCTTGCCTGATGCCAATCGTGGAATTGATTTCCGCGACCTCCCGCGAGGTCATGAGGTGAGAACCGATCGACAGACCGCCGATGGGTTCCGTTGTCGTCACGTCGGACGTGGGAGCCATTAAGAACATTGGAATCAGGCCGGGCAATATGAAGACGAACAATGCCCCGATAATCAGGACACGTTCGTGTGTCCGGCACATGGTCTAGGGGATGTGTCCATGGAATAAATAGAAAATTTTATCAATATATTTCATCATAATAGTCGCAATAACGCCTTTGTCATTCGAACAAATGCTAGTTTATTATAGTAATTTAACAAATGGAAACCGATGACGGTCGTAAAGTTGTGTTCATTTTCCTTTTCTCTGCTGCACTTCAGCTCCCTGGCCTGACGATGCTGGCCGGAGCAGGTACTCCCGGAGTATCGCGGCGCTGTTGTGCTCAGGATCCCTGGTGGAAAATATCAGGGTGATGTTTCCCCGGGATGACATCTCTATGATCCTCTGCACGCTAGAAGGATTATGCTCCAGTTCATCCCAGTATCTTTCCCGGAACTCTTCCCATTTGGTGTCGTCGTGGGAGAACCATTTTCTTAGCTCGGGGGATGGTGCCACCTCCTTCAGCCATACGTCCACCGCTGCCTTGGCCTTCGTTATCCCCCTGGGCCACAGCCTGTCGACCAGGATCCGCGTGCCATCCTCCGGAACGGAGGGTTCATAGACCCTTTTCAGACCGATCATCGGCGGTTAAAATGACCCGGACCGAAATAAAACTTGGCATGGGCATGATCTGCGACCAGTGCTCCGGATGAGATCAGTTCCTCACGTCCATCTCGATCCTGCCGTCCTTCACTCCGATTATCCGGTCGGTCTGCTCCGCTATCCTCCGGTCATGCGTGACTATGACGAAGGTGGTGCCCACCGTTTCGTTGATGTACCGGAACCGGGAATAGATGTTGGCCGTCGATTCCGAGTCAAGGTTCCCGGTCGGCTCATCCGCCAGTACGATCTTCGGCTGGTTGATCAGTGCCCGGGCCACCGCCGTCCGCTGCTGCTGGCCCCCGGACATGTTGGTGGACAGGTTGTCCTTCACGTTCGATATCCCCACCAGCTCCATCAGTTCCACGGCCCTAGCGGTGTCCTTCTCGTCCGCCTTGCCCTTGCGGATGATGACCGGCAGCAGCACATTCTCCAGTGCCGTGAACTCCGGCAGCAGGTAGTGGAACTGGAAGATGAACCCGATGGTCTCGTTGCGCAGTTTCGCCAGCTGGTTCTTCTTCATCTGGTCGGCCCTCGCCCCGTCGATCAGCACCTCACCGCTGGTGGGCTTGTCCAACGTGCCCAGGATGTTCAGGAGGGTGGTCTTTCCGCTGCCCGACGCGCCGATGATCGAGTTGAACGTCCCTTTCTCCACTTCCAGGTTGATGTCGAACAGGACCTGGGTGCTTATCTCCCCGGTCTGGTAGAACTTGTCCACGTGGCGTACCTCGATGACCTTCTCAGCCATTCCGGATCACCTCGACCGGGGTGAGCTTGGATGACTTCCGGGCCGGTATGGCGGCGGCCAAGGTGGCGGCGATGATGGCTATGGACGTGGACAGCAGCACGAAACCCGGATCGGCGGTGATCTGGAGCAGGCTGCTACCGTCTGCCTGCCTGGTGCCGATGGTGAAGCCGATGATCATCACCACTCCGAGGACCGCCCCCGCCACCGCCCCCAGGATGCCGAGCATCGACCCCTCGTAGATGAATATCAGGCTGGCATCGCGGTCGGTTATTCCCATCGCCTTCAGGATGCCGATCTGCCTGGACCTCTGGAGCACCTTGATGGCCAGTATGCTGGCTATGGCGATGACCACGGATGCCAGGACAAAGGTTTGGATGATGATGCTGGAGAAGCCCTGGCTCTGCAGTCCGCTTAGCAGCTGGGCATTCTGCTCCTTCCAGTCGCTCACGACGATCGGCTGGCCGGCGAACTGGACGCGTACCTGCTGTGCCACCTGGTCGGCGGTGAAGACGTCCTTGACCTTCATTTCGATCGAGGTGACGCCGTTGCCGTAGCCGAACATCGACTGCGCCCCTTCGATCGGTGTCAGCACCCAGAGCTTGTTCAGGGCCTGGACCTTCAGGTCGAAAAGGCCGGTTATGGTGAGGGTGAAGTTCTGGCCGGCGGGCGTGGTGATGCTGATAGAATCGCCCACCATCTTGCCCAGCTGGTCGGCGAGGTCCTTACCGATGGCGACCTGGCCGGACGACGCCGGAGCGGAACCTTGATAGATGGCCCGGTCTAGATTATAGATGAGGGTGGCGTTCTGGAATTGCATACCCCGTACCAGCACGGATATCGTGGTGAAGCTGTCCCTCAGGAACGAGGGCGAATCGGCGGAGACCGACACCGCCGTCACGGCCGATATCTGGTGCAGTCCGGCGACCATCTGCTGCCAGTCGGTCAGTACGGTGGCGTTCGCGTCGGGCGAGATGGTCACCTGGGGGGAGCTCCCCACCGCCGCGTCCAGCAAGCTGCTCTGGAGACTGGAGACCAGCGATCCCACGAAAACCTGTACCGAGACACCGACCGCTATCCCCAGGACGATCAGGATGGTCTGCACCTTGTTCGAGCGGAGGAACCTCAACGCGATGCGGAACGAGACCATGACCTCAATCCCCTGCCAGGGCCAGTATATCCTTGTAGGATGACAGGCAGGCGTCCGCCCCGATCTCCCTCCATGCCTCTGGGTTGCTTTCGAATGCGATGCCCCCCACGATGATCGTGATGGCCTTTTCCGGGAACCTCTCCCGCACCTTCTTGATCGCTCTCCCGGCCGCGAACAGCGCGTAGCTGCTGGTGGCGCTGATGCCCAATATCTTGGGCCGGAAGTACTCGACCGCCGAAACGATGTCCGGGAACGGGGTGTTGGCGCCTATGAACTCGGCATCGTAGCCGGCCATGGTGAACATGTCCGCGACCATCCTGATCCCCAGCTCGTGATACTCTTCGGTGGGGCATGCCAGCACCACCTTCCCTTTGGGCTGGAGCCCGGGTCTGGCCCTCCGCTCCTTCATGACGAAACCGTGACAGCTTTCGATGATGGTGCGGACGATCGAGGTCCGTATGTGCTCCTTCCAGATGCACCACTGCTTGTCATTGAGCTGGCATGCCATGTTCTTCAGGGCAGGTGCCAGGATGCCCTCGTAGAGGGTGGCGACGTCGACCGCCCCGCTCTCCAAAAGCCCCAGGGCGTAGTGGATCGCTCCCTCTTTGTCCTCGGCGGTCAGCAGACCGAGGAACACATCATACTGCTCCTTCAAAACACGCACCTCACCCTCATCCGTCCCCTGTGCACAATTCGGTTCGTCCATATATAATCGTTTATGTCTGGCCCCACGTCGATCTTCGAACGAAAGATAGTCCTTCCGCCGGTCATCGGCAACGATGGATGTTTGAAGAACGGAAAAGGTGAAAAATATGGAAAAAATTGAAAAGGAAAGGGTTTCGTTTCCGCCTCTGACGTTCAGCCAGTTTATTTATTCCTTCTCCGGACCAGCACGACCAGGAACAGGCCCATGATCACCGACAGGACGCCCGCGATGACGAAAGGCATCCAGTTGGTGGAGGTTATCTGTTTCATGTCGACGTTCAGGCTGCCCAGGTCATTGACCTGGTCCGCACCCACGCTCGTTTCGATCGTCGCATCGGCGTAGCCATCGCGGCTGATGGTCATGTTGTAGTTGCCTGGCGCCAGGTTCGTGAACTCGAAGCTTCCGTTGGAGTCGGTGGTCGTGTTCTGCCCGTTGCTCAGCACCACGTGCGCGTTGGCCATCGGCACCCCGTTCGCATCCCGCAGAACGCCTCTCAGCGAGCCTTGGTAGGCGATCGTGACGAACGACCAGGACTTGGCGGCCGGGTTTCCGGCCAGGTCGTTCCCGGTGACCGAGACGGCGTAGCCCAGCAGATGGGCCAGGGAACCGCCGGGGGTGTACGTTACCGAGTTCCCTTCCCAGGTCAAGGTTCCCGTGGTTCCATCGACTGTCAGGACCACGGAGGACCGGTTCATTTCCTCCGAGAAAGTCACTGTCACTTTGCCGTCCACCGCTACGTCCGCCCCCACCGGGCCGAACGCGACTATCGTCGGCTTCACCGAATCGACCGAGAAGGTCACCGACCTTTCGTTGACGTTGCCGGCGGCGTCCATCGCCTGGACCGTCAGGACGTGCTCGCCCTGGGCCAGCGATGCCAGTGTGGCGGCGTGCGCGGTGGTCGTTTCCGACCACGCACCGGAATCCACCCGGAAGCGGAACCCGCTCAATCCAGACACGGCATCTGCGCCGGTCCAGGCCGCCCCGACGGAGTCGAGGTTGTACGTCCTTGCCGTCGGTGACGTGATCGCCAGGGCCGGCGGTGTCAGATCGACGGTGAAGTTCATGCTGCGCCCGGCCACGTTGCCGGCGGCGTCAACGGCCCTTATATCGATCCGGTAGGCCCCGTCCGCCAGGCCATGGAGGGTAAGGCTGGACGATGTCTGTTCGGTCCAGGCACCGCCGTTCGTGCTCACCAGGTAATGGTCCAATCCCTCGCCCGCATCGGTGGCGGACCAGGTAATTGTGACATCGTCCCCGGCGGTTTGGTTGAAGTAACTGCCCTCGGCCGGGGAGGTTATGGCCAATGCCGGGGCGGTGGCGTCCACGGTGAATTCCACGGAGGCGATGGCCGAGTTGCCGGAGTTGTCCGTCGCCTTCACCTGGAAGGAGTGGGCACCGTCGTTCAGTCCGTTCAGGGCCGCTTCGCTGAGCGATCCGATACTGGACCAGGCCGCCCCGTCCAGGGAGTACTGGTAGCCGGCTATCCCGGATAACGTGTCACTGCCCGTCCATGACGCTTCGATGGCGGTCGAATTGTATACCTTTCCCATCGGGGAGTCGATCGTCAACGTCGGGGAGATCATGTCGACGGTTATGTTCACGCTGCGCTGGACCGTGTTCCCTGCCCGGTCGTAGGCGCGCACATCGAAACGGTAGTGTCCATCCGGCATGTCCGGCAGGAACAGCGTGGTGGTGGTCTGGTTGGCGATCTCAGCTCCGTTCAGGAGGAACAGGTAATAGGCCATTCCAGAGCCTGTGTCCGATCCTGACCAGGTGACCGTGACGCAGTTCCCGTCGAGCTGACCGTGATGACCACCGTCGATATCCGAGGTGATCGCCAGTGTCGGGGCGGTCCTGTCGACGGTGAAACCCACCGTCGCCGTGGCGGAATTGCCCGCCAGGTCGAACGCCTTCACCTGGAACGTATGGACCCCGTCCGCTATCCAGGGCAGGGTCACGTCGTGGTCCGACACCAGATCCGACCATGCCGCCCCATCCACCGAATACCGGAATCCGGCCAGTCCTGAGCCTCCGTCGCTCCCGGTCCACGCGAAGTGGCAGTCGGTCGCATTGGTCAGGGCACCATCGGTCGGAGCGATCAGCTCCACCGACGGGGCCGCGGTGTCCACCGTGAACGTGACGCTGGCCGAAGCCCGGTTATGGAGTTCGTCGAAGGCATACACCTGGAAGGTGTGAACGCCGTCGGTGAGCCCGCTCAGCTGCAACGATGTCCCATAGGGTGCGGAGACCTCCTCTGAGTCCAGATAGTACTCGAACATCGCGATGTCGGTGGTGGCGTCGTGTGCTTGCCAGGTTACCGTGACATCGGAACTTTGCGAGTAGGCTCCCGATGTCGGGGAGGTGATGGTCAGCGCCGGCGACGTCGAGTCGACCACTATGGTCACGTTAGCTTCGCACGACAGCCCGGCATGATCATATGTGACGACCGTTATCGTGTGACTTCCGTCCCCCACCCCAGCGAAGGCATAGGTGGAGTTCAGGCCGACGTCGATGGGAGCCTTTCCATCCATGCAGACCTCGGTGTGCTGGATGCCCGACCCTTCGTCAGAGGCCACCCATTCGACCGGGATGAAACTTCCACTGTTGAAGGCCATCCGTTCGGACGGCAAGAGGATCGCCAGTTCCGGAGCCTCGAGGTCGACCCGGAAATGGATATAGTCAGTTCCGAGGTTGCCCGCCCCGTCATACGCGTCCACGGCGAAACTGTGCTTGCCGTTCTCCATACCGGTGATGTTAATCGAGCTGTTCTCGGTCCATCCCATGTCCTGGCCGTCCAGGTACACCTCGTAGCCGGAGATGCCGGACCCAGCGTCATGCGCTGCCCACACGAAGGTGTGTGCGCTGTCGACTATCCATCCGTTGTCGACCGGGTCGACCACACTGACGGTCGGGGCCAGGGTGTCCACGGTGAACTCCACCGAGGAGTTCGCCCCCCTGTTACCGAGCGAGTCGACGGCGTATAACGTCACGTTGTAATGGCCATCGGCCAGCTCCATATCTATCTGGCCGTTCTCGCCGGTGACATCGGTCGGGTCCCCGCCGTTGACGATCATCCAAACAGAGCCGACGTCCGATGCGTCGTCGTGTGCGCTCCATTCGAAATGCACATCGCTGCCGTCCTCGGCGTTGAACGTGTCGCCATTGGCCGGGGATTGGATCTCCGTCACCGGACCGGTGAGGTCCAGGTAGAACTCGACCTGCTCCTGGTGTTCATTGCCGGCGACGTCCACGGCCTTGACCTGGACCGTGTTGTCGCCTTCCGAAGCGTTCGTGAAGGTGTATTCTGTGGCGGTGCTGACATTGATCCAGTTCCCGCCGTTCAGGCAGACCTCGTAGTGGCCGATGCCAGACCCAGCGTCGGAACCGACCCATGTGACACGGGCCTGGCCCACGGTGCTGCCGTCATCGGGGGCGGTGATCTGCAGCTCAGGTGGAACGTATTCCGGCACCTGGACGTTCAGGATTGCGCTGGTCATGCCGACGAATCCGTTGTCGTTCACCCGGACGCAGTAGTCGTAGATGCCCCAGGGGGCGACCGCTTCATCGTCGTAGTATTGGTCCCCGATGACGTTGAACACCTCGTTCCCGTCCGTGGAGTTGCGGAATATCTGGAATCCGTCGGAACCGATCAGGGTGTAGTTGTCCTCCCAATACAATGAGACGTGGTCATCGGTGCACTCGTGGTAGTCGATCCACGGAATCGCCGTCAGGTATGCCAACGGCATGTTGTCGCTCACGCTCCCGCTGATATGATACGGCAGGTCGACGATGCTGTCCCGCTGCACGTCCGGGGAAAGCCAGTCGCTCCAATAGTTGCCCAGGCCACCGGTGTTCCATGCGTTGGGACCGCCGACGTGCCCGCCGTCCCCGCCCTTGGCCGGGGCCGGGGAGCTCTCGCTGTCGGACAGGAGCAGGTTCAGGGTGAGGTTCGCCACGTTGCCGTTCGCGTCGGCCACCAATATCTCGAACTGGTGATGTCCATAGGTCAGATCGTAATCGGAGAGATCGCTGGATTCCCCATACCATTCTCCGTCCGACGGGTAGAACTCAAAGTCGGAGGCGCCCTTGCCGTCGATCAGCAGATTACAGTCAGTGATGGCGTAATCTCCCGCATGAACCGACCATTCAACATCGTCGTCCATGCCCACCTGGGAGCAGTCTCTCGGGCTAGTATATTGGAACATGGGCCCGTCGTAATCGAAGTCCACGGTCACGTTCACGAACTTGAACGCCTGGTTGCCGCTGACGTCGGTGGTGCATATCTCGAATAGGTGTTTCCCTTCCGCCAGGCCGTGGAAGGAGGAGTCCGCCCGCCAGTAGTCATCCCCCTCACCCATGTCCCTCCACCTGTCCGGGGCCATCCAGCTACCGCCGTCGAGGCGTATCACGCTGCTCGCGGTGCCGGAATCGGCATCGGACACATACCAGCTGAACTGCACGTTTCCGGTGGTCGAAATGTAACCGTCGTAGAGATTGAACCTTTCGTAAACCGGCGGGTCATGGTCGACACGGACGTAGCCGTCATCGTAGGCCTGGACGTGCTGGGCCGAGTAGACCGCCCCGGCACCGTTGTTGTCAATGAACCGGTTGGTGTTGATGGTGCACCCGTAGGAGAGGTTGGACAGCAGTCCATAGGAGACGCTGTCGCCGATCAGGTTGCTGGTGATCTGTACTCCGTTGTTTGACATCAAAGAGATGCCGATATGTGCAGAACCAGAGATGGTGTTCGAGTCCACGGCGACCGAGCTGGACGTTTCTATCATCATTCCATCATATGCTCCCTGCACCTGGTTGTCCTGCACCTGGCTTTCCTGGGAGCTGTTGATCAGGATGCCCACGGGGCAGCCGGTGATGATGTTCGAGCTCAATTGACAGCCATAGGTCCCGACCAGTGCGGTACCGTTGGAACAGTCCGCGATCTCGTTCCCGGATATGGTGGTCCAATAACCGGTGTCGGTCTGACCGTCGCCGTAATATGCGGAGGACACTATTCCAGATCCGTTGCAGCCGGTGACCTGGTTGTTCTCGATGTACGACCCACCGTCGCCGTAGGCCACGACCCCGATACGGCAGTCACCGATCGTGTTGTCTGAGACAAAACCGTTCGATTGCAGGGCGTATATCCCGTACGAGCAGTTGTCGAACTCGTTGCCGTCCAGGTTCATCTGGGAATCATCGAGGTAGGCTCCATTTGGAGACCCGGTGAAAATGTTGTCCCGGACCTGGTCGGCGCTCCCTTCCCCGAAATAACCGGAGTGGGTATCATTGACGAAGGAGTTGTCATGGATGTCATTGCCTTCGGAGATGCCGTAGATCCCGTCCCCGCACCCCTTCAGGACGTTGGTGAACACCGTACTGTCTTCCCCACCCAGCCTGACACCGGTCTGGCAGGCCGCGAAATTGTCATTGCACACGGTCAACTGCGACGATCCGTCGATGTTGAGGCCGATGCTGTCGTTAAGGAAGTTGTTGGATTGGACCGATATGTACTGGCAGTCCTGGGCCCTGAACGCGTTGACGGTGACGTTGCTGAGCATGCAGCCCTGCACGCTGAAGCTGTGACAGTATCCGGTCAGCAAGGCCACCGTCTGGTTGTTCATCGCCAGGTCATCGACGATGAACCCTTGGACATTGCCGTAGATCAGCTCACCCGCCCCGGAGGGGGCATGCATATCGACGACCGAGGTGGCGTTCTCGGACGAATAATAGTAGACCGGTCTTCCATTGACCGTGTTGTTGTCCGGGATGGCCTGGTAACTGAACGTGTTCACATCGCCGGTGATGTCGATGGAGCAACGGCTCAGGACGTTCCTGTAAACACTGTTGTTCTGGGAACTGGACAGCATTATGCCATCGGCGAGGCAGTTGTTAAGATGGTTGCCGAACACCACGAACGAGGCATAGTTGCCTATCTGGATCCCGTAAACTCCCATCGAGACCACGTTGTCGCTGATGTGACCCTGGATCATGTCGGATGAGGACCCGCCAGAGGCGGAGACCCCGATCCCGGAGCCGCTGATCTCGTTGCCGGTCACCAGGGAGTTCGAGGCCGTCACTATCTCGATGCCGATCCCGGAGACCTGTTCCATGTGGTTGCCAGTGATGACACAGTCATCGCAATACGGTGACAGGAACACCCCTACCGTGCAGTTGATTATCTGGTTGCCGGAGATCAACGCGCTGTCCTGGTCATAGTAGACCTGGAAGGCGGTCTGGGTATCCCTGACCGTGTTGCCGATCACGGATATTCCGTTCCATTCGATGTCCGCCCCAATGCCGCAGCCAGTGAAATCGTTCCCTTCGATCAGGCATCTCGATGAGCCATACCCTACCTCGATGCCTGTGCCGCTGTCCGCAAAGCGGTTGCCCTGGATCGCCAGGTCCGGGGAATAGGCCATGCTGATCCCGCACTGCGAGGATTCGAAGCGGTTCCCGGTCAACCAAGATGATGTGAGGGATTGGAGCAGCATCCCCTGACCGGCATCACTTACCTGGTTATACTGAAGGACCAGGCCGTTGGATGAATAGATGAAGAAACCCTTATCGGACCCGGCGACGCTGTTGTTCTCGGTCACAGTGCTTCCGATCGAATAATAGTAGAAACCGTACTCCGATCCGAAAACCGTGTTGTTGTCGACCTGGGTATCGGTCACCGACCTGAGAAAGATCCCATACTCCCCGTCAGTGCCGCTCAGGGCGTTTCCGGTCAAGGTCAGGAACTGGCAGCTATCGCAGATCATACCGATGTCGAAGCCGCTGAGATTGTTCCCCTGGGCCCGGATATCCTGGGAAGAAATGAAGTATAACGCATTTTCGGTCTGGGTGACGTTGTTGTGCTCCACCAGCATATCATGGGATTGCTGGAGGCAAAGTCCGGTCCCGATCCGGTCGAACTGGTCCTGCTGCACCGTCGCATCGTAGGACTGGTAGAATCGCGCGCCGTAATCGGTGTTGTCATGGAAGACGCACCCTTCGACCGTGACGTCGTGGGAGAATCCGACCACCAGGCCGATGTCCTGTTCGCTCAGGTTCAAATCCAGAACGTCGGCATGGTCGACGCCGCCCAGGATGACCTCCCCCGCATTGAGCGGGATGGCCACGTCATCTAGGTTGTAGTAGTAGACCGGCCTTCCGTTGACCGTGTTGTTGACCGGTATGGCCAAGGCCGAATAGTAGATGATGTCCCCTCCAAGCACATCGATCGATGAGCAGGTCATCAGGTTGGAATAGAACCAGCAGTAAGGGGACGAATCGATGTTAATCCCGGCGTTCGCGCAGGATCCGATGACGTTATCCTGGACCTTGATGTATTCGCAATAATTGATCGATATTCCGAGGTTGTAACTGTCGTCCATCGTGTTCCGCAGTAAGTTGCTATAGCTGGTGCTGTACAGGGCGATCCCGACGTCGAAGTTCACGAAATGGTTGTCCTGGACGACCAGGTTGGAACTGTCGGAGATGGACATTCCCTCCTGGTCCATTTCCGATAGATTGTTGTTCTCGATCAGCAGGTTTGAGCCGTAAAGCACCAATATGCCGAAGTTCTGCTTTGTGAGGACCAACCCGTGGATCCGAATGTTGCTCGAATTGGCCACGATGACCTGTCCGGCGTCGAGGGGCACTTCAGCCCCGGCGGAGCTCGTGTTCAGATAGTAATAGACCGGACCGCCGTTCACCGTATTGTTGGTGGGGATCTCATACGTGGACAGGTCCGCGGGTGCCGAACTGGTATGGATGGAGTCATTGGCCAGCGTGTTCCCGTAGATCCGATAGGCCGGTCCTCCGGTAAGGTCGATGGCCGCATAGCTGCACTCGCTTATCTTGTTCTTGAGGACCGTATCGTTGTGGTCGTCCTGCAGGAATATGCCCCTGGTGGATGAAAAGATCGTGTTGTTGTAGATCAGGTCATTGCCGCCGTTTTCGAAATAGATGCTGGCATAGTTGAGGTTGGCGAGGTTGTTGCCGCATACCTGAATGCCGGGGGAATTGCTCAGGTACATGCCGATGTACGAATATCCGTTGAGATCGTTGTTGAGGAAACTGTTGTTCTGAGAATCCATCGTGTACACTTCGTAGGATTGTGCGTTGTCGAACGTGTTGCCTTCCACCAGGTTGTGGTCCGAACCCTTCAGATCGAGACAGTAGTCATTGGAATTCGACCAGGAGTTGTTGAGGAAGCGGTTGCCGTCCGAAGATTCCACGTGGGTGGAATGGCCGCTCAGGGTGTTGTTCTCGAGGGTGCAGGATGTGCACGATATCATGTTCACGCCGATCGTGTTGTAATAGGCGGCCTGGAGGCTGCTGTCACTCACGATGATGTCGTGACTGTCCTGCACATCCAGGCAAATGGCCGAGTACTCATAGGGAATGATGACGCAGGACCTGACGACCACGTTGAAGGAGTCCACGATCTTTATGCCTTCCATGTCGTTGTTCATCTGGCATTGAATTATCGTAGCGTTCTGGACGTTGGAAAGGAGGATGCCCGCGCCGATCTGATAGGGAGCGGAGGAGAACTTACCATTGTTGAACGTGCCGTTGGAGATGATGAAGTGCAGAGTGGTATCGTGGATGAGGAGCGCCGTCCCATATTCGTCGTACTGGAGGCCGATGAACAGCCCGTCTATGACAAACGGGTTCCCGGCGGAGCCATTACCCGGATAGCCGTTGTCTGAGGCGAATGCTGCCAGATCTGCGTCCGAACCGATCTCCATAGGAGTATTGAACGATAGTGTGGGAGGACCGATGTCTCCGACCGTTCTCGATGGGTGATTGGTGGGAGCCGGCGTCGGCAGATCGGATGAGCCTTCGTCGCCAGGCGGAAGGGTCGGGACATCTCCGACCGCTTTGGCGACCGGGATGAACATGGATGCTAGCAGAACGAACATTATGGCGAGGGAAAACGTTTTCATCATTGTGGATCGACGTTTATAAGATCATTCAGAATCCTCATTTCGACTGATAGCCCGTTCACTGTCGTTTTTCATATATATGAGGCCAATTTCCAATTGTCAGAATTGATAATCACAGGAATCGTCCTGGCGTTATCTATTAATGTTCAAAAACGAAATATCGAATCGTTGGATTGAGTTCATGCGGTGAAAAGAGGCCTCCAAAAGTTATTTCAAATGAAGCCTATCAATAATGCATAAAAACCAGTCAGCATCAAAGACGTAAACGAAGACCCGGTGACCGATATTGAACCCTATTGAAGTCAATGACCTGAAAAAGCACTATGGCGAGATCAAAGCAGTCGACGGCATCTCCTTCATCGTCAACGAGGGCGAGGTGTTTGGACTTCTGGGGCCGAACGGGGCGGGCAAGACCACCACCATCGAGATCCTGGAAGGGCTGAGGAAGAAAGATGGGGGGGAGGCATCGGTCCTCGGTCTGGACCCGTGGGAGAACGGTTACAAGCTGCACCTGAAGATAGGGGTCATCCCACAGGAGTTCACCTTCTTCGAAAAGACCAGCCCCCGGGAGGCGATCATTTACTACGGGAGCCTCTTCGGCGTCGAAGTTGATCCCGACCTCATCCTCAGGGAGGTCTTGCTGGAGGAGTCCGCGGACGTCCTTTTCGAGAACCTTTCCGGAGGGCAGAAGCGCAAGACCGGCATGGCCCTTTCGCTGGTGAACTCACCCGACCTGCTGTTCCTGGACGAACCGACCACCGGTCTCGACCCGAACGCCAGGAGGGCGGTTTGGGAAGTGATCCGGAGCCTGAAGGAGAAGGGCAAGACCATAATCCTGACCACGCATTACCTGGACGAGGCGCAGCATCTGTCGGACCGGGTCGCCATCATGGACCACGGCAAGATCGTGGCCACCGGGACCTCGGACGAGATCATCAAGCAGTTCGGCTCGGGCGAGAGGCTGGAGATCCGCGGGAGCGAGGAACTGGCCGATTACATCCGGGCGGACACCCAGCTCAACGTCGCCTACGCCGGCGGGGAGATAAGCATACGGCTCGAAAAGAAGACCGACGCCCTCATCGCATTGGAGGCGGCCGAGAGGTCGAAGCTGGAGTGGGCCGACATCCGCACCCGGCGGGACAGCCTGGACGATGTGTTCGTCAAACTGGTGAGCGGGGTCGTGGACGAACAGGGTGAGATAAAGCGGAAGAATCCCCTGAACGATCAGGGATCGAACGGAGGCGAGGATAAATGATCAGCGGGAAACGGATATTGGCCGACTTCAGGGTGTACAGCCGCGGCTATCTGAGGAACCGGGTCGGCCTGTTCTTCGGCCTGGTGTTCCCGATCATCCTGATACTGATATTCGGGGCGATCTTCTCCGGGAATTCGTCCGGCACCGTCACCGTGTACGTGCAGAACCAGGACACCGGTCCGTTCGTCACGCCGCAGTTCAACGTGGCCAGCCAATTCATTGACGGGTTGAACAGCACCAACACCCTGGACGTGGTGATGGTCTCCCCCTCGGAGAATCTCTCCTCCTATCTGGCAGACCATTCCGCCTCCGACGGGATCATCATACCGGCGGGCTTTTCCGCGAATTACCTGGCAGGGGATCACGTGGACGTCACGGTCTATGGCAATCCGGCCTCCACCACCAGCAACATCGTTTCCGGAACGGTCAACGGCGTGGCCAATTTCCTGAACCTGCAGCGTTTCAACGGCACCAGCGTGATCGGGCTGGTGCAGACCACGGTCAATACCCAGCAGACCAAGTACATCGACTTCCTGATCCCCGGGCTGATCGGATTCTCGATACTGGTGAGCCCGATGTTCTCGCTGGTGAACATCTCCTCCAACTACAAGAAGACCAAACTGTTCAAGCAGCTCAGCCTCACCCCGTTGACGAAAATGGAATGGCTGGCCTCCAAGGTCATGTGGTACATCGTCCTGAGCGCGATATCGTTCGTGCTGATGGTGGCGGTGGGCATCATGGTCTTCGGGGCGCACATAACTTTGACGGTCTGGATCATACCGTTCCTGCTGCTGGGCCCCACCCTCTTCGCGGCGCTGGGCATGCTGGTGGGAACGGTGTCCCGGGACGAGGAGACGGCCGGCGTCATCGGCAACGTGGTCACGTTCCCCATGATGTTCCTGTCCGGAACGTTCTTCCCGATCAGCATAATGCCGCCCTACCTGCAGATGATAGCCCACGTACTGCCTTTGTTCTACGTGATCGAGGGCATCAACAACGTCATGGTGTACAGTAACCTCGCGGCCGCGGCCGTCGATCTGGCCGTAGTCGCGGTGATCACCGCAGTGGTCTTCCTGGCCGCCGTGAGGCTGTTCAAGTGGAGAGAGGACTAGGACCTGCGCCCACCAAAAGAAGATGACTGGAGAAACTTACGGTTTAGGGGAGCCCTCCCTTCACCCTCAGCTCCTGGTGGTCTTCCGGAGAAAGGACCCGTCGCGATATCTCGCCGAACATCTTCACCAGCTCGGGAGGTGCACCGGCTATGGACCGGGCCAGTTCCACCCGTTCCCCCCGACTCACGGCGGGAAGCATGATGCCCAGGTCGAAAGCCAGCATCTGTGGCGCTTCCGATCCGATGATGCGGAAGAAGATCGCCTTTACCTCCTCATCGCTGCAAAGCCTCCAAAGCTCCGGCTGGGCCTGTTCCTCTTCATAGTCGATGTGCACTAGGTAGAACGCTATGAAACGGTTCCAGGCCAGATAGAGCTCCTGGAACACCGCCTTTTTTTCGGTGAGCGTTACGGAGGTGTCCTGCATCATTTCCACCATGGCCACCAGGTCGTCCATTTGGCGGTGCATCGCGACGTGGTCCAGCTCAATTCTTTGGGCACCTCCGGGAACCCGTTGGGCCAGCAAGGGATGGACGTAGGTCTCCTCCATGTGAGCATGATTGTGTAATTCGTCCCGGAACGCCTTCATCCGGGCGCCAAGGACCGGCAAACACCCCGGGTCCTCGGGTTCGGCCTGACCGGCCAATTCTGAAATGCGGAACATCTCTGAGCGTTGACCTTTGTGTATGACCTTGTAAAGTTCGAAATTCGCAGACATGCTGATAAATGGTCTCTTACACTCATAAATAAATGACGATGCGCCAGAACAGTATCACGATAAAATTCACGACGTGCTTGTAAAGCGACCATGATAATATCACATTGGCCACCGAAATGTCACGTCGTGCGTCTATGGTTCAGAGGTTGAGCATCACAGAATAGGTCCCTCCGTCGTTCACGGTCAAGGAACGTGAGTCGTTCTGATTGCTGTTATCGGCACCATAGGCGATCCCTTCTATGGTTATCTGATGCTGGCCGGTGAACGCCCATGGGAAATGGTAGGGGACGATCGCTATCACAATGGTACCCGGCTGGATGTCGCCCTGGATGACCGTCGCGCCGTTGATCTGGATCTTAAAGTGCTCGGTCTGGATCAGGCTGCCGCCGTTCAAGGAGATGTTGAGCGTGCTGCTGCTGATCGGTGCGAAGATCAGCGAAAGGACGATGAGAACCAGCGCTCCCACCAGGAGATAGCTCAACCGGGCCAGCGTTCTCCTTGATCGCAACCTGTAGTCCTCTTGCATCATCCAGCGGGTCCTATCGTCGTAGGGGACGGCGCTCTCCCGGTCTCTGTCCCTGAGGGATTGGCCGCATTCCGCGCAATATGTAAATGTCCATCCATTGACGACACCGCAGCGCGGGCAAACCTTTGTCCATCTGGAATTCAGAGTCGGTATCGGTGAGACCGGCTCCGGGGATGGTGCCGGAAGGACCTGACCGCATTTCCCGCAGGCCGCGGAATTTTCCGGGTTTGCCATTCCACATAGTTCGCATTCGATCGTGCCGTTGCCCCCTGCGTTACCGTTCCGGAGGATACAGTGGGAGAGCCCGGTCCTTAATGGTTTCACTCACATCGGCGAAGCGGTCTGGCGGATGAAAATGTCTCCGATTTGATATAAAACGAGATATGACTTAATCAAGGCGGCCCTCTCCGAGCCTGGTCCGCGAGGCCCTCGAGCCAGCCCTGATGCTTCGAAAACATGTTCTTCGGCCTGAACCGGTTGTTGAGGCGGGCCAGCCAGCCATATTGCGTCTCCTCCATGACCACCTGGCATCCAGCCTCGGTCTTCTGCAGCAGCCATGCATGGTAGGCGGAGATGCCTAGCCCCTTCGCGTTCCATGCGAGCCTCTTCTCGGGAACGAATTCGAGCACCGTCGATACCAGACTGACGCCGAACGTGTTCCATCCGAATTTCGTCCCGAGCTGGAGGTCCGGGGGAAGCCCCTCGATGAAACGGATGTTCCTGGAATTGGAATACCAGGTAGGCCAAAGCTCGGCCCGCACCAGCCAGGCCCATACCGACGCGCAGGGAGCGTCAATGGTCAATTCGTTCCGGACATGGACCGGAGCGTTGCGTGGATCGAAACGACCCGGCCATTCGATCTCTGTCTGGCCTTCCATGGATTTTGAATTGGAGAAGTCCCTTAATATAGGTCTGCCTCACGATCGCCCAGGCCACATCGCGAAGGTGGCGGGATGCTTCAAAAAGCCTATCGAGCCTGGATCGGAGAAAAACGAGAACGTTCCGCTAGCTCCTTTCGGATGGAGGGCCGATTCACTTCTGGGTCGTTCCCTGAGTCTTCCCCCCTACGATCTTGTCGAGATCGACCTCGATGAACAACCCTTTCGCTTCCGCGATCGGCCCCTGTGTCCTTCCGTTGTCTATCGTCGCCTCGACCGCGATCTTCCTGCCTTCATGCTTGACCACCTCCGCCTCGCAGACGAGGAGGTCACCGACCAATGCCGGTCTCCGAAAATCGACCTCCATCCTGGCGATAACCGCTACTATGCCCTTCCTGGCGATGGAATGGTACATCACCTCATCGAACAGGACGCAGGTGATCCCGCCGTGCATCAGCCCGGGATGGCCGGCATGTTCGGTATGGACGGTGAACTCGATGTGTGACCTGTTGCCGCGATATTCTTTTTTCAGATGGAGCCCGACCGGATTGTCCGCCCCGCAACCGAAACATCGATTCAGATCGCTGTTCATGAAGGCACCTTTGATGCTAACTAATCGGCCAGGGGCGGGAATATTCCGCTCCTGATCGATTCCCGACAAATGAATGCATTGGTGCGCAGATAAGACTGATGACGGTTGCGTCCTGGATCGATCCTGACGTTCATCGGACCACGGGTCGGTCAATAATTGGAACTATTTTTCATATTATTGTAGCAGGCTGGCTTGATTCGGAAGGTTACTTATAACATTACCACCGAGAGGTCCAAACCAGGAGTGCGATCAATGCCGACGATCACAACGAAGGATGGAACACAGATCTACTACAAGGACTGGGGAAAGGGACAGCCGGTAGTGTTCAGTCATGGATGGCCGCTGAGCGCAGATGCCTGGGAGGACCAGATGATGTTCCTTTCGAACAACGGGTACCGGTGCATAGCGCATGACCGCCGAGGGCACGGGAGATCGGACCAGCCCTGGAACGGCAATGACATGGACACCTATGCGGACGACCTTGCGACGTTGGCCGAAAAGCTGGACCTGAAGGACGCCGTCCACGTGGGGCATTCGACCGGAGGTGGAGAGGTCGTGCGATACATAGGAAGACACGGCCAGAAACGGGTGGCCAAGGTGGTGCTGATCGGTGCGGTTCCGCCGCTCATGCTCAAGACCAACGCAAACCCAGGAGGTTTGCCCATCGAGGCCTTCAACGGGATCCGCGCCGGCGTGCTGGCGGACCGTTCGCAGTTCTTCCAGGACCTCACCATGCAGTTCTACGGCTACAACAGGCCGGGGGCCAAGGTTTCCCAGGGAATAAGGGACTTCTTCTGGCTTCAGGGAATGCAGTGCGGCATGAAAGGTGCTTTCGATTGCATCAAGGCGTTCTCGGAGACCGATTTCACCGAGGACCTGAGGAAGATCGACGTGCCGACCCTGATCATTCACGGGGACGACGACCAGATCGTCCCGATCGCGGACTCGTCCATGCTCTCCTCCAAGTTGATAAAGGGTGCCAGACTGAAGGTCTATCCGGGCGCCCCCCACGGCCTGCCAACGACCCTCAAGGAAAAGCTCAACCAGGACCTGCTGGCGTTCATAAAGGAGTGACCTGGACCGGTCAGACTGGATGGGAGCGTGCTGGATAGTGTCAACGAGGAAACGGAACTTGATGCTATCTGGCCGGCAACGGCCCCGCCGCGGACGACGGATCGTTCATGCGGCGCACCAATCTTTTCCAGGAGGTCGTAGGGCGATTCGATCGTGGTAGAACGTAGAACCCCTGCAATCCGATCTGACAACCAATAGGGAGAGACCTCGACCGGTCGAAGGTCTGCACCCCGTCGGTATAGCGGCCGTGATTCGTTCCAGACCTCATCCTCCGAAATTCCCAACCATCGGAAGGCAAAGGGATATAACCGGGGGGCTGAGCTAGTATCATCCATGAGAAAAATTACGGTATTCAATTATGTTACCCTTGATGGCTTTTTTGCTGGACCGCTCGGAGAGATAGATTGGTTCAAGTCGATCAAGAAGGACAAGGAATTCGACAAGGAAAGCCACGAACAGGCGAAATCGGGAGGCACAGTGATCTACGGCCACACCACCTACGAGATGATGAGGAACTACTGGCCCACGCCGGAAGCGATGAGGAGCGACCCGGAAATGGCCAAGGTGGTGAACAGTGGGGAAAAGATCGTGTTCTCCAGGAAACTGGAAAATGTGGAGGAGGGGCCCAATTGGAAGAACGTCTCGCTTCTGAAAGAGATCACCAAGGACAACATCACCAAGCTCAAGAAACAGAAAGGTAGAGACATGACCGTGATCGGCAGTGGCTCCGTCATCCGACAGCTTACCGATCTGGGACTCATCGATGAGTATCAACTGATGGTGGTCCCGGTCGTTCTGGGGACCGGCAAGAGCTTTTTCACCAACGTCAGGCAGATGGACCTGGAGCTCATAGAAAGCAAGGCGTACGGGAACGGGCTGGTCCGGCTCAGGTACAGGCCAGTCTGAGGGCGTTGGGCCCGGCAAACCTTTTCCCCCTGTTCCGTTCATCACTATTAAGTAGGGTGTACTCCCAAAATCACGCCCATGAAATCCATAAATCCGTATCTCAATTTCAAGGACAAGACGGAAGAAGCGTTCAATTTCTACAAATCGGTCCTGGGGGGCGAGTTCACCATGTTCCAGAGGTTCAAGGACATGCCGCCGGGTTCGGGGGAATTGGCGGAGAGCGAAAAGGAACTGATCCTGCACGTCTCGCTCACATTGGATAACGGCATAGTCATCATGGGCAGCGACGCCCCCGAGAACCGCGGTCTGAAAGTGGTGTTCGGCAACAACATCCACATGATGGTCAACGCGGAGAGCGAGGCCGAAGCGAAGAAGTTGTTCGAAGGCCTGTCGAAAGGGGGCAAGATCATGATGCCTCTGCAGAAGATGTTCTGGGGTGCTCTGTACGCCTCGTTCACCGACAAGTACGGGGTAAACTGGATGGTCAATTTCGACCTTCAACCCAGGCCGCTGGAGACCGGCTTCTGAAACGAATGAAAGAACACGGGTCCCTTATGCCGGCATGACCTCCATCAACCGGTCCAGATTGACCCTGTTACTGGGAAGGGCCGGACCAGGCTGGCCGCCTAGTTCAGGGTTTACCTTTGACGACCGGATGTTATGACAGCGGCAGAAGGGTTCGCTCGACGGCAGCAATGCTGTCCTTTCAACATCGACCTGCTCTTGGCGGTTCCGATTATGCGCCTGATCCGAAAAAGGAAATGAATCTGGAGGCTGATTCAATTTGATCATCCTAGGAATGTCCGCTAGCACAGCGGACATGATTTACAGACCCCAAATCGACCGGTGGAGCGATATTGATATAGTTCCACCTCGAGTAGTATGAAGCATGATCTCTTCGTTAAGGAAGGACAAAACTGGGATAGGAATGCTCCGCCTGATAATCGTTGTAATAATCGTTCTCGTGGTCCTAGCATTCTTCGGAGTTTTCGGGCTGCACCTGTAAGTCCAGGGAGCGCTAAGGCGCTCTCATCTTTTCCAATCCAGGAGGTCGCTGATGGGATCCCCGCGATCATAAGAGGAACGGAATAACCCTTTTTGTCCTCTTCATATATTCGGTGTAGCTGTTGCCCAGATTCGCCATCAGTACCCTTTCCTCGACGTACATTCTGTATCCGTAGCACACCGCGAAGATCGGAATGATCACCAAGGCCGCGCCCCAGGATTGGAATACCAGTCCTATGCCCACCATTATCAGAAGGGCGCCCGAGTACGAGGGATGCCTGACCAGCCGGTAAGGGCCGGATTCGACGACCTTCTGTCCCTCCTGAACGCCGATGACGCCGAAGAAGAAGCGGCCCAGGACGGCGATCGACCATTGCCTTACCGCAATGCCGGCCAGCATCAGGACGATACCCAGATAGAAGGCCCAACTCGGCAGGATTGCGAGGTCGTACTTGGCGAACAGCTGCGCAACGATAAGGGCAACTATCCAAGAGAACAGGACCATGGCGTTTGATCCCCGGTTCTTCCGCTGGACCGGCCTTCCATGCCTTTTCAGCATCGGGATGACCGCTACTCCGATAAATTCGCTCAGTACGAACAAAATCATCACGACGGAGAACACCGATTCTGCTGCGTCAGAACTGAGGATTTCGACCGACATGGTTCGCCCCTGGGGTATGTTTCGATGTTGCATCTTAGGACCAATATAAAATGTTAATTGAATCCTGGATGACCTCCGATCTCGGCAACCCTGGCCCTATTTCATACAATATGCTTGGATGTCGCGGTTGTCGTCTGGGTCACATGCGAGATCTCGTTCATCATCCCGATCGTGCCGAAGGGCTTCGAACGGGACCTGTTCGGTGCCACTGACCAAACATGAACAACGGACATAGAGGAAGGACGAAATCGTTCACATAAGGATTTAGAACTGAGAAAGGATGTGCCGGTCATGAGCAACAACAAACTGAACGAGAATTGCACTGCTTTTCGTTGACCAGGTTATGAACTCTGACGCCAATGACCGGAACAGGGAAGATGTCCGTTCCATCGTGCCGGAATCAGAGGAGAAGGAAGGACGGTTCAAGACCCCGTGCTGTGAATACCTGGTAGAGTACATCGACAAGTTCAAAGAGGTCTATGATGGACACATCGGGCTTGGGTTCATCGCGGATGGGGATGAGTATTTTGAGGATTTCACCAACTGCCCGTTCTGCGGGGCCCCGATCTCCTACGTCATTCGGAAAACCTTCAAGATGGTACCGGGGGAGACCAGCGGTTCCTGGATAAAGCATGAGATCTGATACCGACAGTCCGGTGTCTGCCTGAACCTTTGACCATTATGAACACCGGTGTCCCGATCGCTGCAATCCCTGGCCGTTGAGGAGCGCCACAAATGTAAACTGTAATTCTGATGGCACTGGCAGACGAACATCTGATCGGATATTCCAGAGAATCGATGAAGATACCTTAGGAATTTCTCCTTCGGTGCGCGAATCATACTTATAATCAGGAGGCGACTAATCATTCGCTTCCAGCTTTGAAATGAGACTCGAGCTGACAGTGAAATGAATGATTCCCAGGGAGGAATTGCATGAGCAGCAAGATTGGATCGGCCACTACAAGGATCGCCAGCGGATCGCCCCCGTCCGACTATTTGACCAGCGGAGAGAACATCAAATGGAGCGGCAAACCGGCAGCCATCGTCATCCTGGGCAGGGGATTGCTGCTTACCGCCTTTGCCCTGTTCTATTTCATGAGCATGCTCGGATACAACGGGGACCGGAACCTTCTGGCGTTGGCCTTGGCAGTGTTGGCTTCCGTTCTGATGATAATGGTCGAAAAGCGCTTCGGCCTCATCGGCGGAATAATAGGGATCGCCCTGGCGGTGGTGGCTGTGATAGCCAATGGAGTAGATTGGTTCTGGTATCTGGTCCCGCTCCTGTTCGCGCTCATTGCGCTGCTCCTCAACTACATCTACCTGAGCAGGGTGATGTTCGTGATCACCGACCGCCGGATCATAACCAGGTACGGCATCTTCACCCTGCGCTATGCGGATACTGGCGTGACCAAAATCCAGAACGTGACCGTGATCCAGCCCTGGTATGAAAGGATATTTGGTTTTGGAGACATCTATTTCGCCACCGCCGGTCAAGAGGGCGGGATCGACTACGAATCTCCTGGCATAAAACTGAGGAAAGGGGGGGCCGTCAGCTGGGAAAACGTCGGAAACCCTTTCGTGGTTAACAGGATCGCCAGCGGAGTGGTCAACCCGGTCGGCATGCCAGTGGTGGTGGTCAATCAAGAAGGGCCGCAAATGGTCCAACCAACTTCCCCGCCTGGACGGGCCAGCAACTCAGACCGTTTGAAGGAGCTGGAGGAGCTCCGGCAGAAGGGCATGATATCCCAGCAGGAGTTCGATGAGAAGAGAAAGCAGATCCTCGAAAAGCTCTGAAACCGCTTCGGAACGTTGATGGATAGGACCAATGGAAATGACATGGGAAGCTGATGCCAGAGACCGGATCGGAAAATGGTCCCAGGGCCGGAAAGAATTGTTCGCTAGTTCACCGGAGGGCAATCCTCCTGTTCGGAACTGGGGCCAGTTATGCGTCATAAGAGAAAATGGTGAGGAGCGGATCACGTGGACCTTGAGACGATGTGGACCATAGCTAGGAAGGACCTCAGAATGTTCCGGAGGAAGAAGAGCGTCTTCTATGCGGTGATACTCTTCCCCTTGATAATTTCCATCGGCCTGCCCGGAATAGTCTGGTTCGTGGTGAACAAACCAGATGTTCCCGTTTCCGCAGTTGAAGCCATCCTCGATTCCTTCTCATTCTTCTTCATTGTCATTGCCGCAATCATCCCTACCGCGATCTCTTCCTACAGCATAGTGGGGGAGAAGGTCGAGAAGAGCCTGGAACCGCTCCTGGCGACCCCGGCGACGGACGATGAGATACTTCTGGGAAAGAGCCTGGCCTCGTCGTTGCCCGCCCTTCTTGCGGCATACATCGGGGCCACGGTCTTCATGATATTGACAGACGCGCTGACCTATGGCAGTTTTGGGTACCTCTACTATCCCAACTGGACGGTGGCCCTCATATTGCTGGTGCTGACCCCGCTCACGGTGGTGTTCAGCGTGGAGCTGAACGTGCTCGTGTCCGCCCGGGTCAATGATGTAAGGACCGCCAGTCAGATAGGCGGCTTGATCGTTCTTCCCTTTGGGGCCGTTTATGTTCTTTCCGAGATCAGGCTGATCTCGCTGGACATAACGACCTTGGCCATGATCTCAGCGATCATTCTGTTAGCGGACCTGGTCCTGTTCTATTTGAGCCGGGCCACGTTCCAGAGAGAGGAGATACTGACGAAATGGAAGTAGTCGATCGGATCGGCACCAGACTACCATTTGATTCGGATAGTGGGCCTTTTTTCTATTTGTCCAGAACAAGGTCGATCTGGCTCAGCCAGGTTGTGATGGTGCAGATAGTTGCGTTGTCAGAATGGTTTACTTCGTCTGGTCGGTTAGTATTCTTGCCGATGGATCATCATAGTGTTCCACCCCAATGGTGATGTTCGGCTTGACACCGGCCAATGCTGGTAGAATGTGGTTCAAGACCTGCTCGGCTGTCGCCCGGAACCTTCGGCCGCGCGCGCTGACCTTGATCCAGCCGTCCTTGTCCTTGTAATAGGACTCGGTGAAGGTCTTGGCGCTTATCCTGATGACATAGCTCTCATTGGTCAGGTCCATTTCACGTCCACCACATCTCCTCACATCAAGTTGAGGGATTATTAATCCTCCATCGAATCCTGCCGACGGTCGGGACTTCACTCATCTTCCCGAAGCCAGACCAACTGTCCAGACTGAGATCAAAAGAACTGAACTGATCTTCGAGACGATGATCGTCTGGGTTCCGAAATCAGCGCCAGATAAATCTATCTATCCAGATGTTTAAAATTGATGACCCAGTAAATTAACCCCGTCTGCAGGGAATTTCACTGGGTCAGATGTTTACGTTTACTTCTTCTTCTTCGATGCCTTTTCTGGAGGCGTAACGATGGATGAGGGTTTTGAACCCTTGGAATCCGACCGGTTCTTGTTCTCTGGTACCTTATCCGCATCCTTTTTCTTTTTCAGTTTAGCCATAGTAACCCCATATGTATGCAAGTACAAGGATGAAATAGTTATGTGGCCGATTTACGAATGTCATGCACCACATTGGGGAAGTTTGCCTCGGAGCCTGGGCGTGAAAATGATTCAATCGCCGTAATTTCTAACGGAGGTCAGGCGGTCCGCGGCCTTGTTAAGAACAGATGGCTGCGACATTTCACGATGGCAACTTTTCAACAAAATTCAGGTTCGGGTCCTTGATCGTTTGATCCAAACACTAAGAATAAGAAAAAAAGGGGTTTGGATGGACCTCCCCTTGATTGACGAGGTCTGGTCCATCGTGAAATCGTTCAACCGATTTCCCTAACCAACGAACGATATCGTTCCAGGCCTGTCATAGAGGCAAGTCCGGTCTGCACCGTTAGGATCAAGGTCATCGATCTTATTTGCCAAGTCAATTGTTTATCTTCTCAATTGCTCCAATCTGTGCTTTCGTTCTCATCATCCCGCGAATCGCTCAATCTCACGCCTACCAGTGCAGGATCGTGTTGTCTGCGACATAGCACGAACTGCAACTCTTTAGCTGGATAGGGTTCGAGCAGTAGCACTTGATCACATTTGCGGTGATGGTGTTCGAGTGCGAGTTGATCGAGTATATCGCCGGGGTCGTGCCAGTGGTCAGTGAGACGTGGTTGTTCTTGACCACTGAATTGCTGCTCGGCGACAGTATGACGAACTCGTTGAACGCCCCGTTGACGGTGCATCCAGCCACAGTGATGTAGTCGCACAACGCGTATCCGTTGATGTTGTACTCGGTGATCACCGGGGTACGGTAATTCTTCCAAGACTTGGCGTCGGTGAACACACAGTTGGTTATGGCCACGTTGTTCGCCGGCTCCAGGTCGATGGAGGACATGGTCGCTCCCGATATCAGACAGTTGTCGATGGTGATGTGGGATGATGCCACCTTCGAACTCGATGCCTCACCGAACGCGATGCCCGATCCGTAGTGGGCGGCGGTGTTATCACCGACATTAGCTATCTGACAGTCGCTGATGCTGCAGTACTGCGAGTTGGACATGTACAGGCCCTGTCCGGCCAGTACGTCATGCACGTAGATCCTGACCATCTCGCTGTTGAGACAGTTTATGAAACCGACCCCTTCGATCTGCTTGCCGCCGCTGGCGGCGTTACCGTCGATCTGCAGGTTGCCGATGGTTATTCCGTTCGGACGCGCGGACATGTATCTATTGTCCAATGTCCAATAGTCATTGGTTACCCGAATGACCGCGCCGTAGCAGGAACTGCCGGATTCCAGCAGGGTCCCGTTCCCCTCGCCGATGATCGAAACCTTGTCGGTGTAGATGGTCTGGGTTATTACATATGATCCGGCCTTTATCAGTACATAGCCGCCCGACAGTCTGTCGACGGCCTGCTGGATCACTGTTCTCGAGTTGGAGTTCCGGAAGTCAATGGCCCCGGTGGCGCTGTTCTTGGCAATGGTGTATCCGCTGCCGTCCTTGGAGATGGTGTACGCAACCGAAACGTATGACCCGTCCCCGACCGGGGCTGAGGCCGCCTGTACAGACATGGCGCCCATGACCGACGTTCCGATGAACGCACCGACGAGCAAGAACGTCAAGAGCGTCAAGGACCGGCCCTTCGACTTGAAGAAGGTCACTGGAAACAACTCCCCGTCACCTTTTGCATGGCCTGGTCGCCGAGTTTCCAAACCTGATCCCTTGCTTTGTTCGCAATGCAATTCAGAGATGACACAGCAAGCGACGCAACGGGTACCGTTGCGAAGGAATGGGCCGTCATTCCGACGCCCATCCCGCGCTTGTCCTTCATTAATGAAGCTCCCATTCTCATTCTTTTCAGCTCCTATTTTTTTCTCGTTACGTTGCACTCATGCAGACTGAACGAAGGCAGTTACCACTGACGATTTGGAGATCGTCGCGGGGTCTGCCCATATACAGGCGATCGGAAGGGACCGCTCAAAGGGCATACAGCCTGACATCGGGAACCAAAAGTGAGTCCCAAGATGTTGATTGCAACTGATCCGACGGAGTCTCGCGTCCGGCGGCAGAGAGGACAATATCCTCGACGAGGATTCTTCCTTTTTGACCTCTCATAATTAGGCAATTCAATGATGTGATATAAACAAAATTATATACAAAATTATAATCATAATAACTGCTGAATGGTTTATTATTGTTCAAAATATGGATTTTATGGATATTAATTTAACAAATGAAATCGTTACGTACTTATATCATGCTCCCTCCCGTAGAACATCGGATCGATCTCCTAAACCATTGTTTAATCGGATCTAAATTGACGAATTGATGAAGTTCAAAACTCTCCAAGCAGAGCGCGATCTTGCTCGGACGCTACGCTCAAGCCGTCTGATCGGTGTACCTTCTTCGACCTAACAATTACCGATCGCGTTCCGTTTGAATGATCTACTCGATGAGTTCCTGATCCATTACGCCGGTTATGATCGACATGAAAAGCTGGCCCATTGAGTCGGTCCTCTCGAATCGAGCTCATCGCAAGAGCGTGCATTGAAAGGAAGCTGACGGGGAAGCACGTTGCCTCTGCCAGTGGAATTCTATTGGCCGATAGTGAGGGATGTTATTTGTTAAGAGGCGGGGGATATGGAATCGCCAGACCTCTCCGCATCCGACAAATCGGCGGTTAAGATGTTTATTGTAATGGCCTTACACTTTGGTCCTAGAACCTTCGTCCATCAGATAAATGTCCGGTTTTCCAATTACACCCGCTTTCTTCATGGCCTCTTTTAGTCCGTCCGAACTCATGAACTTGGTCGCTTTGTCCTTATCATCAAACTCGACCAGCACAAAGACATTGTTGGGATCGTCCAGAGCACGAAAGACATGCCCGCCGTTTGAACCTGCCATCTTCCTGTTGGCCCCATCCTCGTCAAACACTTTCTTCCACGCCTCATAATCCTTCACATTCTGTCTTATCATCGCATGCATCATCGAACCAACCTTCCAGGCGTGTCATGTGACCGTTCACCGAACCGATGATCGGTCTCCGACACGAACGAAACAAATTGTAAGGGAGTAGTATTTCTATTGCACACCATCGAAGGTCGAGATTTCGACCAAAATGCGACCTCAGAACACAGAAAAAGGCCAGACCCATTCCGTTTGCTACTCTAAATGGTCTGGCGTGTGGGCGCTTCGTGCTGAATCACCGCCATCAATCCATCTCGTTCCAGGTCGTCCCCAGGCACTTTGAAAGCCAAGCCTATCCTTGCCCCGGTGACCTCATGTACTTTTTTTCGGCGACTTCCAAAGTAGCCCAATAACGATTAAAACTACACCTACAACAAGAAGTCCAAAAAATGCCGTCTCGAAACCCCTGATGACAATCAGGATCCCGCTCAAGGCCAATAGGATGCATCCCATCACCAAAAGCCTGATTTTCATTGTTTGTCTGATCGATCGCATATTTTTCTTCGCCCCTCATGCTTGATATGAATATGGTCTATTTCGGATGTTTATGTTTGTATTATTTGTATAACGACCCGGCTGCCATTACAATCGCTGTCTAGACGACAACCAGGATAATTGATTCTCAGCGATCATGTTCAGACCTCAGATCACTCTGAATCTGCACCATACCCCTGATCTAGCGCTTCAGGAACCTGCGCTTTAGGAACCAAGCGATAGGTATTATTATCGCAGTCAAGACGATTATCAGGATTATTTGATTTTCAGAAATCCCCATATCCACACCTCAGATTACTCCCAATTGCATTTTTGTTTGCATATCTTTCCCTTCCTAGACCCTACTTCCATTTCGTCAGTATCTCCTCTCTTCGGAACGTGGCCCGGCTCAAATAGAACAGGACCACATCCACGACCAGCAGCATCACCGATATGATGGACAGACTGGTCGTATCGATCGAGATCAGCCTTATCTCGGAAAGAAGATAGATCGCGAAAAGGGGCACCACGACCAAACTTCCGAGCTGGGTGGCGGTCCGAATATCATTTACACGTGCGGATACGAGGACATTAGCTTCCACGGCGAATACCGCAGCTAAGGGTGTTACCATCAGCAGGACCAATGCCTCGGTCCAGTTCGGATAGTAAAGATATCCCAGCTTGCCGTAGGTCACCGCATCTATGAGTATCATGAAGATCGAGGCACCGAGGAAGACCCCAATGATGGCAGGAATGAACGAGGCCAGGCTCTTTCCCAGAAGTATCTCATCGTCCGTCGCCGGGGTCGCCAGGAGCGGTTCCAGGCTCTTCTCGACCTTCTCCCCCACTATGCTGTAGGAAGAGATCGCGGTCGGAACGATGGCAGCGATGATAACGAAGAAGAATGAGAAGGAATCGAGAAGGCCCACCAAGATGCTGGTCGACGTCGTTGCCTTGGTCGACACATACGCGATCACTCCCGGCAAGGCGATGGAAATGATCAATGGAAAAATGATCGTCGTATAGAAGATGCTCTTCTTCCTCCGGAAAAGTCTGAGGTCCTTCCTTGCGATGGTCCACACCGTCTCAAGGTCCAATCCTACCCACCTCTCACCAGTTTGAGATACACATCTTCCAGGGTCGAGTGGATATCGTTTACGAATTGGACTTGACCGCCGGCTTTGACGATAGCCTCGATTATCTTGGGATTCTCGCCCTCCGGATCGCGGACATCGATGACCAGGTTCCGGCCATCGATCTTAACTTTCTCGTAACCTGCCAACTTGACGGCCGTCAGAACCGCTTCGTTCACCTCTGCCAGCTTTACCGAGACCTTCCTTCCCTGAACTGACTCCATCAAGGTTTCTGGCACACCGACCACCATTAGCCTCGTGTTCAGGATGGCGATCCTGTCACAGATCCGTTGGGCTTCGTCGAGATTGTGGGTGTTGAGGAATATGGTCTTCTTCTCTTTCTTAAGTTCCAGGATGAAATCCCTGACGGTCTTCGAAGCTTCCGGATCGAGATTAGCCGTCGGCTCATCTAAGAACAGAACCTGGGGATCATGGATCAAGGCACGCGCAATCGCCAGTTTTTGTTTCATCCCTTTTGAGAACGTCCCGGCGGTCTGATCTCTCCGGTCCCAAAGGTCCAGCATCTTGAGGAAACGTTCGATATTTTCCTTCCTTTTCGCTTCGGCCATTTTGTATAAACGGGCGTAAAAGTCCAGGTTCTCATAGGCGCTCAGATCGTCATAGAGGCCAGCGTTCTCTGGTAGTAGTCCGACCATCTTTCTGATCTTTACCTGATCCTCCTTATTCCCGATCTGGTAGTCACCGATTCTGGCTTCACCGCTGGTCTTTGAGATAAGGCAGGTGAGCATCCTGACGGTTGTGGTCTTTCCCGCTCCGTTCGGTCCAAGGAAACCGAAGACCTCGCCGTCGTTTACGTGAAGGGTCAGTCCGTCGACAGCGGTTTTTTCACCGAACTTCCTTGTGAGGTCCACAGTATCGATCATATCATCACAACCATGTCTAAGATCATTCAGGATTCTTTAACTGCTTTGCCGTCAACAAAGAGTTCGGGATGGGAGAAGCCACCAGCTCTGACCTCCACATGATGCTTTTCGGTATTTCCCACGTCGAACTCGAATTTCTTACCACTCGGCGTAAAATGGGACCTGTTCGCCACCTTCACTCCATCCAATTCGATAATTACGCGTTTCCAAAGTATGCTGCTATCAACGGTGATGAGGTGCTTTTCGGTCTCACCGACCTCGAACTTGGTTTTTGTCATTCTTCCGTCCACCTATAAGCACGATAGAGTGCGATACCACATATGAATCTAATGATTTTGGAACTTGATTGAATGCACATCGATCCAATGGCTAGTATTCGAGGGCATAAAACTCGAGTCTTGCTATTACAAAAATCACACAACCATATCCTATAGAGCGGCAAGACCGTGTGAATCATAAATTCGTATTCTTGTGTCCTTAATCAGAGATGTTTTCTGCCAGCTTCCGAACGATTGCCCCATTGAGGGCGCTTGAGCATTTAAGCCACTCGAGCACGTTTTTGGACGAAACGTTGATCACGAAGCAGAATACAGCCATTAATTAGTCAATGGTCAGGATCGATCTCTAGATGGACGTAAGGATATTTCCAAAGTGCACGATCGATCCTCCAGAATGAGATCATGAACTGTCATCTCATCCTGGTGGAGGCTCAAGAGGAGAGTTCAAGCACATAACTTATTGTGATAGTTCAAATCAACTTAGGTACATTGGTGGTACATCCTCATGAGTTCGGACGATGAGAAAGTCGGTCGTGATCGACCATCGGAATCCCTCAATACGACCTGTGTTGACTATCACAAGTTGTTCGAGATGATGGACGATGGAGTGGCCGTCTGCGAGCTGGTCCGCGACGAACATGGCAGACCGACCGACTATATCGTACTTGAGATCAATCATTCGTTCGAGAGCCATACTGGTCTCTCACCATCCGAGGTCGTTGGCCGAAAGCGCTCCGAGTTCATTTCTATCCGCAACGAGCACTTCCTGGAGGTGGCCGCCCAAATGATGGATTCCCGTCGACCTAAGCGTCTGGAGCATTACAACGAAGGTCTCGGCCGATGGTTCAGCATCGGGTTGTTTCCTCTGGGGGCTACCGATTCGTTCAACTGTTCCACGAAATAACGGAGCGCAAGAGGGCGGAGGAAGCGCTCAGAAGGAGTGGGGTCAGGTACCGTGGTCTCTTCGAAAACCTGCATGAGATGGTCGTCCTGCGCCGTTTCATCTACAACGACAAGGGCGAGATCATCGATCGAGTCGTGAGCGACGCCAATCCCGCCGCCCTCAAGGCCATGGGGATCGGCAGCATCGACGAGATCCTGGGCAAGGGGGACCGCGAGTTCTACAGATCGGAGTTGTCGACGGACCTGCTCGAAGTAGCGAAGAGGATCAGGAAGACTGAGAGATCCATCACCGAGGAGGTGCACTTCTACGCCACCGACCGGGACTACTTGGCCACGTACTCCTGCTCGATAAGGACCATCTGATCACCATGAGCGTCGACGTCACTGAGCTCAAGAAGGCTGAGCGGGCCCTGCAAGAGGAGAAAGAAAGGCTCCAATTCATTCTTGATTCTCTGCCAGTCGGCGTCTCGGTCACAGATGCAAATGGTCGGGTGCTCATAAGAAACAAGATCTTGGGGGGGTTCCTGAGCTATGATCTCCCATCCTTGAAGAACGCCGCGGGGTTTGGACGCTTTATCGCATATCACCCCGGAACTGACATCCAACTGGAAGTCGAGGATTGGCCGATCGCCCAGGCACTCGCAAAAGGGGAAGCGGTCAACGGGATGGAGATAGAGATGATAGGTCTGGACGGTAACCGCTGCTCAATGATCGTCTTCACGGAGCTCATGAAGAAAGGAAATGGAGCGACCAATTGTGTGATCGCGGCATTGGTGGACATAACAGTACAGAAGGAAGCCGAGAAGAACCTGTCCCGCTCAAACTCCGAACTGCAGCAGTTCGCTTATCTCTCTTCCCATGACCTTCAGGAACCACTTCGAATGGTGGTCAGCTACATGTCCCTCCTGGAGAAGAGATACAAAGACCAGCTGGACCCGAAGGCCCGGGAATACATCGACAATGCAATCGAAGGGGGGTCGAGAATGCGCCAGCTGATCGATGATCTACTGGCATATTCTAGGTTGGAAACAACTGGTAAAGAGTTCGTGCCGGTGAACATGAACGAAGTCCTTGAATCCACGGTCAAAGTGCTTATGGTCCCCATCGAGGAGAACAAAGCGGATATCCTTGTCGGACCGCTCCCGACGGTGAGGGCCGATGGATCGCAAATGGTTCAACTGATGCAAAACTTGGTCGGAAATGCCATCAAGTTTCGTGGACCGGAAAGACCGATGGTTCAGATCACGGCGAAGCCCGGTCAGAGGGATTGGACCTTCTCGGTCAAGGATAACGGCATCGGTCTGAACAGGGATTACGCAGACAAGATATTCCAGATGTTCCAGCGTCTCCATAATCAGGACCAGTATCCTGGGACCGGAGTCGGTCTGGCGATCGCTAAGAAGATCGTCGAGCGTCATGGCGGCAGGATCTGGGTTGAGTCCGAGGAAGGGAAGGGAGCGATATTCTTTTTTACGATCCCCAAAAATGATCTTCCCGGACCGATCACGTGCACCGGATCAAGATTTGCACCGAAGCCGAAGTAAATTTCACAATTGTCATAAGTTACTCAGTTTTCAAGTCGATGACGATCAGAAACGATGCAAAGATTGATTCTAGGCGAAGGACCATTATGAAAGATATGATCGCCAACGAGATCGGGAAGGGACTGGTCGACGCGCTCCATCTGAACTGCAGGCCCGTATGCGTGTTCGGGACCGACGATATCACGGATGGGATGGTGCCGCTTGGAAAAGTGGACCGTTGCGTCGCCCGTGCCATTTACACGCTTTCCGCAAAAGAGGACACGCCCGCGTTCTACTTCGGAAAGGAGGCCCGAGAGGGGGTCTGCGGGGGCGGGCAGGGATGGCTGGGCCTGGTCCAGACGCCTCCGAAGCTCAAATATCTGATATCTTCTGGCAGCCCAGATTTCATGAACGGGGCAGCCGAATACTTGAAGGCGGAACCGGAGATGGCAGAGCGATTCTTCCAAGCACCGGGAAAGATCACCCCACCGGGCAGGTTCATGAACTTCGCCGCCTACGATCAGCTCACCGGGAACGAGAACGTCCTGTCCTGGATATTCTTCGGCACCGCTGAGCAAATCCGTAACCTGGGCGGACTTATCCATTTCCGGAGCGAGGATAACTTCACCTCGATCCTCATGCCGGGCGGTCCCATATGTGCCTCGCTCGTCACCTACGCGGCCGGGATGTCGGAGAAGGCCCCCAGGAACAGCTCCTACGTCGGACCGGTGGACCCGACCGGCAATGAATGGTTCCCGGAGGACATGATGTCGTTGTCGGTGCCGGCCCCCATCGCTCACCGGATGGCCGAGGACATCGAGGCATCGTTCATCTCGAAGAGAAAGGAAGTGGCGATGCCGAGAAAGAGACTCGGTTTCGGGGAGAAGGCCGCCCACTTCTAGTTCTGTCCGAATGACTCGATCTCGTATCTTACAACACACTGGCCATCCATAGTCAGGGACATGGAGCAGGGGATGTCATCCTCCATTTGTTCCAAAACATGAGCGCGATGGCCAAAAGAAATTGGAAACAGCAATTGACAGATATAAACCTCATTTCCAATCCTTAGGCAATCGATCAGGAAACATTAAACTGTCACATCTGATGCCAGGAGCCAAAATAAGAGCAGATACTTGAGGCGTCTATGAAACGAAAAGGAGTTTGCTACGATGTAGGTTCGGTAACGGGTATGAATTGGCGCCGCGATTACGACCCTAGGATCGTCCATCGTGAACTGCAGATAATCAAGAACGATCTGCACTGCAATTCCGTGAGGATCTCCGGCCGGAGCATTGACCGATGCTCGGCATCTGCCAAGGACGCCTTGCAACAAGGCCTCGAGGTCTGGTTCTCGCCCCAGCTGTGGAGCAAGAGCCCGGAACGGACACTTGATTACATCACAAGAGCCGCTGCTGCAGCAGAAAAGTTGATAGAGGAATATCCAGAACGGCTGGTATTCTGTCTCGGTTCCGAGTTAACGCTCACCATGCAAGGCATCGTCAAAGGCAAGACCCTAATGAAACGGGTGCGGAACATGGGGTCCGGGAAGGGCATCAAAGATGGTTCACATAACAAACCTCTAAACGATTATTTGTTCAAAGCAAACACAGCCGTTCGGGATGTCTTCCATGGTCCGGTCACATATGATTCCCTTACTTTCGAGAAAGTTGATTGGAGCATCTTCGACATGGTGAGCATCGATCATTACTGGAGCGTGCTCATCAAGGACCGCTATCTCGATATTCTGAAGCCCCATTTCGCATTTGGAAAACCGGTCGTCATAACCGAGTTCGGCTTCGGGACCACGAAAACCGAGCCAACGAGAGGTGCCTTGGCATTTGGTAATATCGATGGCCTATCATGGAACCTGCAGCAATTGCCCATCGTGGGTCGTTTCGTCCGACCTCGCCTGAGAAAGATCGACGAACGTGACGAGAGCATTCAGGCAAGAAGACTGATCGATCAACTTAAGCTCCTGGATGGTGCAGGTGTGGATGGTGCATTCATTTCTACCTTCGTCTATCCGCTCTATCCCTATGATGAAAATCCGAAATACGACCTCGACAGAGAGAGCCCCAGCCTCGTGAAAAGTTATGCTGGTGTCAGGCATGGAACAACCTATGCCGATATGACGTGGGAGCCTAAGGAGTCGTTCAATGCCGTAGCCGATTATTATGCCAATAATTGAGGTGTTCAGGAAATAGTTATTATTTAAGTCTCAACAAGTACAATAAAATCAACGAGAGGGTGGAGCTTTTTCTGTTCTGTTTACTACCTCCTGACTGGAGCGCGAGCCGGTCTAATTCCTGTTTGACTTCATGGAAGATGTTTGTTTCCCAAGCCATATACCGTTTTAGAATATCTTTCAAATCCTATTAACCAGTGGATTTTAATGGACATTCAAATCACTATTAAATACCAAAGTATATCTTCAATAAATCCTATTATTGCCGATGATGTCGAAGTCGGCGGGACCAGGCCGTAGAATAGAATTACCAGACCATGCTACCAGAGGGAACATTCTAATTTTTCTAGCGGGGAAAGGTAGGAAGAGATCTGAAATCCAGGCATTTCTAAAAGAACGCGACATCAAGCATCCGAAATCCACGATAAACCACATGAAGGTCATTTGTAAGGATTTCAGAGTGGAGATCGAGAACAAGGATCCCGAACAGAGTGAAACATATTTCCTATTCCATGACCTTTTCAATCTTTCTAAGATATTCTTTTTACTGGACGAGGCAAAGAGATTGGAATTCCTCAGGACCCCATTTGTTTCTAGAGCCATTAATTACGGAATGTTCAGAGATTTGACCAGAGATATCCTGACCGCTGAAATTGCAAACGCCTTTGCGAATAAGATAAAAATTGGCAGTTTGGCAGAACATGATAAAATCTATTCTTGGCAGTCCGTTCCTGAAGGTCAAATTGGATATCCAGGCATTAAAGATATTGACCCGGTTCATAACCAATTTAGAGTTTTCTTCGAGACAAGGAAATCTTTAATGGAGATCATAAATCCTGAAACAACGGACAAAGACGTCTGCCTAGATCTGGCTAAAACGGAAACCGGAATTCAATTCGGTCCTAGGGGATCGGCCAACTCCCTGGAGTCTTCTGAAGCCTTGGGTAACCTATTCTTCTACCCCCAAGAAATGGATGAAATCAAATTGCTGGTTCAAACATCGCCCACCGCCCTGGGGTTGCTTCTGAGCTTAGCTCAAGACAAAGGAGCAAAAGTAAGGAATCTGTTCTTTATCGAGGCCCACGACCTGCTGGAAATGATCAACAATCTAACTACACAAATAATGATGGGCAACATGGATCAAAAAGAAATCGAGCGTTTAGACCGGGAAATATTCGGATCGATTTCTGATCATGTATCGAAGGTACAGTCTCCTTCGCTTTTGCTGCAGGTCCTTAGAGGCCTCTACGTTCAAGATTATGTCAAGGAGGACGTGGTCTCAACGTCCTGGGCCGATGCCTGTTCAGCAGAAAAGAAAATCGAATAAGGGATTTTTGATGAAGGAGGTGGACCGTTTCCAATACCATGTTCTCTCAGTGACAAGGACCAAACAATAATGCGCTAAAGAAATGGCATTTCATGTTCAAAGTACAAAACTCATTTCGCCTTCCTAACTTGTTCCATTGCCTCTTTGCCAGTCAAGTACTCTATTTCAATCTGAATCACACATAGGATCTTCCAATCCTTTTCAATCTCCTTTTCCCCTTCGTCGAATAAACCAGGAGCATATTTGCTGTTCAATGACCGCATGATCCGATACTTTTCGGTATCGCCAACGACCTCGCTCGCAATTCCAAACGCGATGGCACTTCTATAATCCGTTGTAAATTGTTCAGGAACAATTCTGTCATTATCTATGACACAAAACGAAACTTTGCTGCACCTTCTGATGGAATCCAGCTTATGGCCCGACCGGGCACAGTGAAAGTAAATCTTCCCATTTTCGTAAACATAGTTGAGCGGAACAACATAGGGATATTCATCGTCGCCAGTAACAGCTAGGACTCCGGTCAAACCATTTTTCAATATCTCCTCCGTCGACTCTTTAGGCAAAAGTTGATTTTTCCTCCTCATCTCTCGAAACAAATTGTCACCTATTTTTAATCGATATCAGCATGAGGAACATAGATTTATCTTCCAATCAAGGGTGGGCCTTTTCCCCATCAATATTGCCCCCACACCAGTAAAAAAGGAGTATCATATGATCCGAAGAAGCGGCACTATCGATCCCCACAGGTCTTAGACATGTGACTGATTCTTCTAATTCGGTTGGTTTCCTGATCGCCTGACCAACCTCTAACGCAGCTTCAGGCCATGTTCAATCATGATGGGCCCCCCACAATAAAAGCCCTAAGAGGGCGTCTCCCCGATTGGAATCGTTGACCTGATTTGCACGCAATAACTAAAAACCTTCAGCTCTATTCGATTAGTAGAGAAGGGGGCGGCTTATGGCTGCAGATGGGATGGTCAAAAATATCAATAGGTTATTTGAAGAATTAGGAACTGCCAGTATTAAGAGACGGATTTTTTCGTGGAAGGCAATACGCGCCCTTAGCCAAGAGGCACACGAGGATTATGATCTCTTGATCAAAGAAAATGCCTCGGTGGAAGCGGAGAGATCCGAACTTCGTAAGCTGTTAGAGGAAGAAAAGAGAAAGGTCGAGTCGAAGGATAAGGAGCTCGACTGGGTGAGGAAAGATCTGGCCCACGCCGACCTGGCCCAAGATACACTGGTCGAGGCACAAAAAGAGAAGGAAAGGATGATCGCTGAGTTGGCACAATCGGGAAGATTGGATCGATCAACGATTCTAGAGTTGAGGTCCCAGCTAACCTTGGCCAACATTCAACTTTACGAAAAAAAGAACGAGGTCCGGGCATACAAGAATCAGGTGGAAGAATTTGACCGGGTCAGGACAATCAGCCTTGATCAGCAGACAGCGGCCGCCGAAGATAAGAATCAAGATCCATTTGGCGGCATCAATAAAACACACATCGAATCCGCGCTGAAGACCATAGATAAGGAAGGCGTACCAAGGGCCAGGGCCCCAAAGAGATGGGTCCTCAAGGAAGGGGATACCGATTACCCGCCCAGATACGTGCTGTCCATGGCCGGAATGTCCGTCCACGGGGGCATGCTCGACCATGGGATATTGGGGGCCAACCAGGCCAACGATTTCCTCACTCAATTGGGATATACGATAATCGATAAGAACACAGGCATGCCTTGGGAGTAAGGTGCTGAAACCTATTCATATACGCCCAGCGAAAGCTCTGCTGAAACGATCATAACAGGATGGGGCAGCTGAGCCTTCACTGAGGCAACTATGCTGGTCAGAGATGGCCGTTTCCTTACCTAACGCCAGCCCTCTGGCAGCACTGGTCGAACAGGGCCACGGCCCTGTACGGCAAGCGCAACCATGGTGAAACCGTGTTCAGCATGATCGGCAGATTGTTCGGGTACCGAATCAGATGCCGTTCGAAAACAGGTTCAAAAAACGAGGTCCAAGCGAAGGTCGCAATATTCAATTTATTGGTAAGGGCTAGGAAACAGTTTGTTTAAGTATCCAGTTTACGACAAGGGTCGATTGTTAATGTTCTGTATCAGGGGGCTTTTTTTCTTATTCTCCAGCAAGTATTATAAGCCCATCTGGTCAATCTTGCGACAATGGGGAAGATAAAAAGGCGTACTTGGATAGTATTGGCTGTAATCGTTGTTGTTCTAATCATATCGGTCCTAATCTACCTAAACTACTTCTTCAGATCAACAACCGCCCCCACAGAGAAACTGATATTGGGTTCCAATGACCTCCCTGGTTGGACCCAAACCAACCATACGGATGCTCCTAAAGAGTATCTTTTGATCTCTGGTGTTCAAGAATGGTCCTACAGCACGTTCCATAACTCAAGCGCAGATAATGGCACAGATTTAGCCATCAATGTGATATCGTTCCAGTCCAATGATGCTGCTATGCATTATTATGACAGCATTGCAACTGGTTCGACCTATTCATTGGCCAAGAATGTGAACAAAGCTGAAAACACCTCATATATCATGATCAGGCCAGATCCAAGCAACCTGAATACATCACTACCTTATCTCTGCAATGATTACTACCTGGTGGTGAATAATGTAGTATTTAGAATGGGCTTCGAGAGTATTTCGTTGACCTCCACTCTGGTCACCAACTACTCATCGGATTCATGGATGAACGATATTGTTGAACATCAAGTGGATAAATCAGTCAAAACATGACCCACTTTTTCTAAGTCGAGAAAAGAATAATCATTTCAACTGGATAACAGGTGGGCCTTTTTTCCCAACTATATACCACCCCGAAATCCAGTGCGGGGGAAGGGATTCGAACCCTCGAACCGCTAGGGACAGAATCTTAAGTCCTGCGCCGTTGGCCGAGCTTGGCTACCCCCGCATGCATCCAGTCGATGTGGTAGACACTATTTCAGTCTTTTTGGACGGCCGCGGTCACAGGATCTTGCACATGTCCTCGCACTTCTCCAGTAGCGGTCCCAGGCTCTGGTCGATGTACTCCTCCAGGGTCGGATGACCGATCTCGCAGAGCTCATAATGGACCCGGACGATCGGTTTGTTCACCTTCATCACCCGGTTCAGGTCGATCGGGGTCCCGGCGACCACCACGTCACATTCGGTATTGTTGATGGTCTCCTGGAGCTCGAGCACCTGCGTTTCCCCGTAGCCCATGGCCGGCAGTATCGGCCCCAGATTGACGAACTTCTTGAACGTCTCGGCTATGGAACCGACGGCGTATCTTCTGGGGTCGACCAGTTCCGCCGCCCCATTGTCCTCGGCGGCGATAGTCCCGGCCCCATAGGACATACCGCCATGGGTGACCGTCGGCCCGTCCTCCACCACCAGCACCCTCTTGCCCCGGATCATCGACGGATCGTCCACCTTGATCGGTGATGCCGCCTCGATCACGGTGGCGTCCGGGTTCAGTATCCGGATGTTCTCCCTCACCGTCAGGATGTCCTTACGGTCGGCGGTGTTGACCTTGTTGATGACCACGACGTCGGCCATACGCACGTTCGTTTCGCCGGGGTGGTAGGTCATCTCGTGCCCCGGCCTGTGCGGATCGGCGATCACGATGTGCAGGTTCGACTGGTAGAACGAGGTGTCGTTGTTCCCGCCGTCCCAGACGATCACGTCCGATTCCTTTTCCGCCTCCCTCAGGATCTTCTCATAATCCACGCCGGCGTAGACCACGATGCCGTTGTCGATGAGCGGTTCGTACTCCTCGCGTTCCTCGATGGTGCATTCGTTCTTGTCCAGGTCGTCGTACGTGGCGAAGCGCTGCACGGCCTGTTTGACCAGATCGCCGTAGGGCATCGGATGACGGACGGCGGTCACCCTCAATCCCTTCTTCTTCAGGAAACGGCATATCTTCCGGGTCGTCTGGCTCTTGCCCGCCCCTGTGCGCACGGCACAGACGCTTATCACCGGTTTGGACGACTGCAAGGTGATCGCCGGGTTGCCCATCAACCGGAAATCCGCGCCGTTCGCCAGCACCAGCGACGCCTTGTGCATCAGATCGATGTGGGAGATGTCGGAGTAGGCGAACACCACCTGTTCGACCTTCTCCTTGTGAATGAGCGAGACCAGGTCCGATTCCGGATGGATCATGATCCCGTTCGGATACAGTTTCCCGGCCAGTTCAGCAGGGTACTTACGGTCGGAGATGTTCGGTATCTGGGCGGCGGTGAATCCCACCACCTCGTACGATTCGTTGTCCCTGAAGTAGGTGTTGAAGTTGTGAAAGTCCCTTCCCGCCGCCCCCATGATGATGACCCTAGACTTTGACATGGTATCCTGAACCAATTGAAGCCAAGCCTATTTCTTTTTTCAGTAGGGCTTGGTTGCCAGGAGATCTATTTCCGAGGGCAACGAACTCGGCCATTTTGGAAGCATCAAATACGGTGACCGTGTTCGTGCTCCCGGCGATAACGTTAGTACCGATGAGCACTCCAAAGCGATGAACAGGCGCCTGAGCGAAGGCTGGGCCTTCTGGCTGTTCATCGGGCTGATCCTCACCAACATCTTCTGGGGCGCTTCCGGCGTGGCGGTCAAGGTGGCGCTCACGCAGTTGGACATGTTCGAGATCGTCGCCTACCGGTTCATGGTGGCCGCGGTCGTGCTTTTCGTCATCACCATGATCTGGAAAGGAAGAAAGGCCCTGGCGGTGAAGAGGAGGGACCTTCCCCTTCTAGCACTCCTGGCATTCCTGGGCATCCCCCTGGAGTTCCTGCTGCAGGTGCTGGCGCTGGCGAACACCAGTGTCACCAATTTCACTCTCATATTCTGCCTGGCGCCATTCTTCATCATCTACGGGTCGTCCCTGATGACGAAGGAAAAGGTGGCCGGGAACAAAGTGCTCGGCACTGTCCTGGCGTTCGCCGGGGTGGCGTTCGTCGTCGCGTCCGGTGGGATGGTCCTGTCGGCCAACCTCCTGGGTGATGGCGTGGCGTTGCTCAGCTGCATTGTCTGGTCCATCTACACAGTGATCGGCAAACCGATCAACCAGCGTTACACGACGCTGACGGTTCTGAACTACGTGTTCATTTTCGGGGCGCTGGAGATGCTGCCGTTCCTGCTGCTCTCGCCGTTGACGATGCCGACCGTGTTCACCGGGGACACCTGGATCTCGATGGCCTTCCTGACCGTCTTCTGCTCGCTGGCGGCGTTTTTCATGTACAACAACGGGGTGGAAAAGCTGCCTGCCTCGACGGTTGGCATGTTCATCTACCTGAACCCGTTGGCCGGTGTGTTCCTGGCCGCGATCGTCCTCGGCGAGACGGTGACCATTTTCACGTTCGGAGGCATGGCCCTGATAATCCTGGGCATCTACGTCTCCGAACGCCTTGTCATGTGGAAGGACCTCCCCGCTGCCTGACGTTTCATCGATATCGAGATGAAGGCGTTTTCCAGGAACCGGCCCGTCCGATTGAAAAAATATGTGTACTCATAGATTATTGTGTGCCCGGATGAGCTACCGCATACCGCCGGCAAAGATCCTAGTCGAGGCGATATCCGAGGTAATAAGGGAGAAGCAGACGGTGGAATCCCAGAGGATGCTCACTGAACTCGTGCTGAAGGCGCTGAAGAAGAGGGATTCGGACTTCACCGCCAGCGAGATCCGCATCCGCAAGGCCGCGGTGCTGAAGACCCCCATGAAGCTCCAGATTCATTACCGAGGGACGACAGAAACGTCGACAAAGGGAAAATGCCCGGTATGCGGTTCCGAGACCATACAGATCAGGAACAAGACCCTCTTCGATGAGAAGGTGGACATCGGCTTCCGGTGCACAAAGTGCCCCTATTGGACCGGCCAGCTGAAACAGGTTCCGGTCCGCTACATTTTCAACGCCTTGATAGAGGTGGCCCCCAGACCGACGCTGCCTAAAACAGACGAGAAGTATTCTCAGTGGAAGTTCGCCTGATCGACCGTTATCGTTTTACGAATGCAAGGAAAGATATCAAATACCCCTGATTTCAGTAAATTCCCTGTGGCGTCCGAGTCGTTTTGAGCTTATGGTTCCCCACCATGCACAACTGGATGCCACACCCCTAACCAGGTCCGTAATTGCCGGAATCCCGACCAATTTAAGTACCGTCCCGGCGATGGCATTACCATGTGCGAGTCGACGGTCTTCATGGAGGAGAACGGTGCGGTCAAGGAAGTCATGAAGGATGTCTCAAGGATCATCATCAACGGCGACGAGACGATCCTCACTGACATCCTGGGTCAGAGGTTGGTGCTTAACGGCGTTGGCCTGAAGGAGGCCAACCTGATGAGCCACGGCATCGTTTTCGTGAGGAAGTAGGAAGATGAAGATCGCCGTCGCGGGCAAGGGCGGAGTGGGTAAGACCACGGTCGCGGCGATGCTCGCCAGATTGTACGCCCGCCAGGGATGCCGGGTCATAGCCATCGACGCCGACCCGGCCACCAGCCTGGCGTCGGCGTTGGGGGTGCCGAAGAACGACCGCGAATCCATCACGCCATTGTCCGGAATGCTGGACCTCATCGAGGAACGGACCGGGGCGAGGCCGGGGACCAGCTACGGCGGCATGTTCAAGCTGAACCCGAAGGTCGACGACATCGTCGGCGAGTACGGCGTCCGGGCACCGGATGGCGTCACCTTACTGGTCCTCGGGACCATCGAGACCCCGGGAAGCGGGTGTTTCTGTCCTGAGTCCTCGCTCCTCAAGGCCCTCATGTCCCATGTCCTCTCCGGCGAAGAAGTGGTCATCATGGACATGGAGGCGGGCCTGGAGCATCTCGGCCGATCGACCGCCCGGAACGTCGACGTGATGCTGATAGTGGTGGAGCCGGGGATGCGTTCCGTGGACACCGCCATCACCATCGCCCGCATGGCCAAGGAGATCGGCGTCGGGAACATCCTGGTGGTCCTGAACAAATGCTCGACGGAGAACGAGGAGGCGCTGGTCGCCAAGGAACTGAAGAAGCAGCAGCTGGTCCTGATCGCCACCCTGCCGAACTCCAACGTCGTCAAGGGTGCGGACCTGCTGGGCGTTTCGCCCATGGACATGCCCGGGATCGAACCGCTCCTGCCGATATTCCAGTTCATCAAGGAAAGGATCGATTCGACGTGAACATATATTATAGACTATAATAAATTTTAATTATAATACTAAATCCTTCATCATCTGGATCGGATCCCTTACTACTAATTTAGTAATGATTAGCAGTAATTAGCATTTGAGAATTGACCACTGGAATGATGAAAAATGATTGGGGGCCTGCGCCCCTAAATCGTTTACTTCTCCTTCAGCGCGCGCATCGCGACCACTATGCCCAGGGCGATGAAGACCGCCGCGAACACCACCAGACCGATGATGTCCACTCCCAGCGAGTATATCCCTACATAACCCGAGAACATCAGTTGCCTGATGCCGTCCACTGCCAGTGTCAGGGGGTTCACCTTCGCCACTCCCTGCAGCCAGTCCGGCATGCTGCTCACCGGGAACAGCGCGGCCGATGCGAACATCAGCGGCAGGTTCACCAGGTTGATCACAGCGAACAGCGTCTCCTGCTGCTTGATGGTCAGGGCTATCGCGACGAATATCGAGGCGAACGCAGTTGCCAACAGTCCTATTATGAGGACCGTGCCCAGGAATTCTACCACTCCGAAGTTCGAGGTGATGGTCAGCCCTTTCAATCCTGGAATGTGCGCAAAGAGCAGCGCGATTATAAGCACCATCAGGGCCGAGATGACCGCACGGATCACCGTCGCGACCACCCTCGAGACCGGGATGGCGCCCCTCGGTATGGGGGCGGCCCGCAGTTTGTTCAGGAAACCGAACCGACGGTCCCAGACAATGGACATCCCAACGAACATGCAGGTGAACAGCGATATGACGGCCAATTGGCCGATCGACATGTAAGACATGTAGTCCGGCGCCCCGTTCAGCAGTGCAGGGGAGATCGGGAAGGCGAACGCCTGTCCGAAGAGGCCCAGCCACACTATCGGTTGGATCAGCATCATGAATATCTGGATCTTGGCCCGGTACCAGTGCTTGAGCTCCCTTTGTGTGAGGGCCCACGTTTCTTTTAGCATTAGCTTGACCTCCTCATCTGCCTAGCGGCGGCCATCCTATCGAAGCTGCCCATCTGTTCGGCGTCGCGGAGCGAGCGACCGGTGTACTCCAGGAACACCTGGTCCATGTTCGGCCGTTCCAGCGTGACGTAGGACACCTTGCCGCCGCTCTTCGATATCTCCTGCAACAGCGGCGCCGTGACCGTCTCGCCGTTCAGTACCTTGACCCGGTAGGAATCCCCTTCCTTCTTCACACTGAACACTCCCTCCACCGATTGGATCGCTCCGGTGTAGTCCACATCTCCGCCGATCTTGACCGAGATGACGTCCCCGCCCAGAGACTCCTTCAGCTTGTGCGGGGTGTCCAGGGCCATGATCTTGCCCTTGTCGATGATGCCGATGCGGTCGCACAGGTTGTCCGCCTCCTCGAGGTAATGGGTGGTCATGAACACGGTCATGTTCGAGCTCTTCTTGAGTTCGCGAATGTGCTCCCACATGGTCGTCCGGGTCTGGATGTCCAGCCCCAACGTTGGTTCGTCCAGGAACAACACCCTGGGCCGGTGGATCAGGCCCTCGGCCAGTTCCAGACGCTTCCTCATTCCACCGGAGAAGGTCTTCACCAATCGCGGGGCTGCCTCTTCCAGCTTTACCAGCTTCAACAGCTCGTCGATCCTTTCCTTGGCGATCTTCGGCTCGACGCCGTACAGTGTCGCCTGCAGTTCCATGTTCTCCCGGCCGGTGAGATCGTCGTCCACGGTCAGCTCCTGCGGCACCAGGCCGATCGACTGGCGCACCTGGGTCGGATTCTTGACCGCATCGAAACCGCACACCTTGCACTCCCCGCTGGTGGGCATCAAGAGCGTGGTCAGCACCTTGATGGTGGTGGTCTTTCCCGCGCCGTTCGGACCGAGGAAGCCGAAGACCTCGCCCTCGGCCACCTCGAACGATACTCCGTCCACCGCCCGGATGGAACCGTTGTAGACCTTTACCAGGTCCTTCACTTCGATTATTGCTACCATTGTCTCACTCCTTCTTTTCCACGTGATCGAGGACCCTTTCGATCCTCTCTTTCATCATCAGTTTGTGCGGATCGCCGTCCTCCAGCGACTCGTACTTCACGATCGCTCGTTCGATACCCTTCAGATGCAGGTTCATCATCTTCTTCGCCTGCCTCAGCATCTCCAGCCGTTCCTTCGGGTTCAGGTCGTCCCGCAGCAGCGAGGCCAGGTGCAGCGGCAGCTGCATGACCACGTCGATCTGCTCCTGGGTCTCCGCGCTCTGGTCCTTGACCGTCTCTGCGGCCGCCTTGCCCAGGAAGCTGAAGTACCGGCCCATGAACTGGGCCTCCTGGGAGATCGACTTCAGGTTCTCCAGCATCCAATCCTTGCCCTGGGGGGTGAGGGAATAGTACTCCTTTCCCTCCTTCATATCGGAGAGGATGAGCTTCTGCTCCTCGAGCCGCTTCAGCGCCGGATAGATGGCCCCGGTCTGCGGTTCCCAGAATCCATGGAACTCCTCCCTCAGGACCTTGAGCACCTCGTAACCGTACATCGGATTCTTCCTCAGTATCACCAACATCAGGAACTGGGGAGGGCTGATGCGATTGCCTTTATACGCGTATTGTCGTCCGATCATCGTTCACCTGGTTGGTCAATAGGTATCATTCTACTGAGTTTTCCTCTACCTAGGTAGGGATATACTGTATTTATAGGCTTCGAATTCATCTCCAGCAAATGAAGTTCGTTCGTTTACGGTCGACCCGAGATATCGTTTTAAGTACCGTGGACCATCGCCAATCAATGGACTTAGTTAGCATTCCCGACGACCTGTGGGAGGACTGGTCGTGGTTCATAACGCCTCACGAGCTGCGATGCACCGTGATAGAGGACGAGAAGGTGATAGAGGACGCCAAGGTGGCGGTGACGGCGGTCTATACCCTGAACCTGCCAAAGATGGTGATGAGCGACGTGGCCCTCGCCTCCCGTCTGGAGAAGACGAACGCGGGCATAGTCGATACGGGCATCATATGCCGGGACGTGCATATCACCCCGGAGACCCTCTCCCATACCATGACCCAGCTGCTGTTGCATTGTCCGCTGGTGGTGAGGCCGGCCGAAGGGGAACGCGAGACGCCTTTCTCGGATGTTTCTGAGGGCCTGGAGATCTGCTTCTTCAACCCGCTTATGATCGAGAACGACGATGGCAGCAAGGTGCTGTACTGCCTGGAATCCCCCACCAGATGCATCGAGGAGCTTTCCATGGAAACCACCGAGGGCAAGCTGGCCGCCGCCGTGAGGACGACCATCGAAGAACTGGCCTCCAGATCGCTCATCGATGTCGAGAACGGGGTGATCATCAGGGTCACGGAGAAGGGAAAGAGGCTGATCGAGACGGAACCGCTCAACGACCGGGTCGTCTGCGCGTATCAGATACGGCCGCTGGAGTAGGAAGGCCCGGAACGCCACGACCATTCTCCCATCCAGTCGGATCAGGTCCTTGGGCAGGCACCGACCCTGCTCATTCCTCGCCTGACGGAACGGTCGTCCTCGCTTCGACCTCCACCGAACTCTGTTTAGGCCGGTAGATGGAGATCAGAACGGCGACGACAGACATGCAGAAGAAGAGCAGGAACGCCGTGTGCAGCCCGCTCTCGAACGTTTGCAGGGCCGCGGAGCCCAAGCCCCCGCCGACGATGAACAGCTTTGCCAGGTCGGCACTGGAGATGTTGCTGAGCACCAACGGGAAGGCCAGGGCCAGCGAGAACATGGACCCCACGTTGCCGAGCATGGTCCTGGTGCCCGACGCTATGCCCCTCTTTTCCGGCCTCACCGTGTTCATCACCGTGCTACTGTTCGGTGAGCTGAACAGACCTCCGCCGATGCCCATCAGGACCATCAGCACCCCGATGAACCAGAAGGGCGTGGTGTGGTCGACGAACGCGAAACCGAGCAGGGATATCGAGGACATCACCAGCCCGATGATGGTGAACAGTCGTGGGCCATAACGGTCAGAACCTTTGCCGGACAACGGTCCGACGATGATGAAGGTGATCCCGAACGGGATCAGGCTGATGCCTGCGGTCAGAGGGTCCTGACCATATGGCCCCTGGAGGAAGAATATGAGCAGGAAAAGGACCGCCCCCCGGCACAGGCTGTTCAGGAAGAAGGTCGTGTTTCCCAGCGCGAACACCTTGTTGTGGAAGAGCGTCAGGTCCATCATCGGGTGTTTGGCCCTGGTCTGGATGTAGAGGAAGGCGATGATGCCGATGGCCCCGACGATGAAGAGGACATAGACCATCTCGATCCCCAGCATGCCGGGGAATGCGATGAACGTCAACGCCAGCAGGAATGCGGTCAATCCCACCGTGAAGATCGAGCTCCCCGCCCAGTCGAAGCTCTGCCCTTTCGGCATCTTGACCGGCTCGCGCAGCCTCAGGTATGCCCAGATGGTCCCCACGATCCCGATGGGCACGTTGATCAGGAATATCCACTGCCATCCCAAAGGCGACAACGCCCCGCCCACCAGCGGTCCGAGCACGATCCCGGCTCCGCCGGCCACCATGTTGACGCCCAGGCCAAAACCCAGTTTGCGGGCGTCGAAGGCATCGACCACCATCGCCGCCCCGTTGGCCATCATCAATGCGCCGCCGATCCCCTGGACGATCCGGTAACCGATCAGATCGTAGCCCTGGTAGTGTGAATCTGCCAGGGAGCATAGCAGGCTTCCGATGCTGAAGACGGCGAATCCGAGAACGTACAGCCTCTTTCGGCCGAACATATCGGCCAAACGACCGAAGACCGGCACTGCCACGGTGGTCACGAGCATGTAGGCCAGGATCACCCACATGACGGTCAGGAAGTCCATGTGGAGGCTTTTCATCATCTCTGGCAGGGAAATTAGCAAGGCCGACGACTGGATCGAGGCCATCAGTATACCGATCGTGGTCACCGAAAGAACGACCCATCCGTACTCGGCACCATTTTTTTCTTTAGACATGTTCAGCTCTCCGTTCTCTCAATTTTGTCTTAATGGATCTGGACCGCGAGTTTCGATAGGGGCAGGATATCAAGGATGGTCCGGAACGCCTCGTCCAGACGCTCGATGTCCTTTTCCTCCAGCTGCGAAAGCCCTTCTTTGAGCCGTTCCTTCGCCTGTTCCCGGTTCTTGCCCAGCGCATCGATCCCCCTGTCCGTGATCATAAGGAGCGTGACCCTTCGGTCCATGGTGTCCGGTACCCTTTCCACCATTCCGTCGTTCTCCATCCGGTCGACGATGGTGGTCATGCTCTGCTTGGAGTAGGAAATGCACTCAGCCATTTTCGATATGGTCTGAGGGCCCCTTTTCATCAATATGGTAAGGACCAGTATCCTTGATGCCAGCAGCCCGGACATTCCCTCCCTGGTCTTGTTCGCGAAGATCAGTTTGTTGGACATCGTCGCCGTCAGGAACATCCCTTCGGCGATGGCTTCGATCGACTTGTTTCTGGCATCAATCATATTGATCATCAGGGCATAACGGTACAGATATCGGATAGTACATTTATCGGACTTTGTTCGAGATATCGGAAATCGTATTTAATGGATACGGAATGGCTGTCATTTGTCCAAATCATAAGACCGCCTGGACGGGGGTGATTCCCGTCATCAGACTGGCCGCAGAAGCAGGTCATTTAGGTTTTCCAACAAGGCGATATAGTTTGTAACAATATTAGATCCAGGGACGGATGGAATCAGTGAGGGATGCGGTCCAAGGATGATGCTATGAACGACCACGCAAGCGTCAAAGAGATGAGCTTTGGTCGATTGTTCAAACAGATTTCTCCGGAAGAACTGAGCGACAACGTATTTACCCTGGTGGGAAAGGATTTCTTTGTGATCACGGCAGGCAAGGAAGATCATTACAACTCCATGGTGGGCAGTGGAGGTGGTCTGGGGACCCTTTTCAAGAAACCGACCACCTGGTGTATTCTTCTGGCAACCCGCTACACGCTGGAATTGATCCAAAAAGAGCAAACCTACACGCTGTCCTTCTTTCCGGACGAACACAGGAAACACATGCTCTTCTTGGGAAGCAGATCAGGGAGAGACAGTGAGAAAATGAAGGAGGTTGAATTGACCGGCGTTCAAACCCCTTCCGGGGATATGTCTTTCAAAGAAGCCAGACTGATCATTGAATGCAAATTGACGTGCCTGACGACCCCGGACCCCAATGATTTTTCCACGCGGGAAGCCAGGGACTACATTAACGAGGCTTACAAAGAAGCAAAGGCTCATCGCACATTCATGTTCGGGGAGATCACCCATGTCTGGGTAAAGAAATAAGTCCTTGTGCGGATGTAATTTACAAACCCTCCGAATCGGCCATCCGGACGGATGAGACATGATCCGAACCGATCGAGGTTTGCCGCCCAACCTGACGAAGGACCGGTCAGCACGAAGATGCATATCTATGGAATTTGCCAGAAACTTCTCCATTATCTGTGATTTCGTGTGATCCGCTTGAGATCATAAACAATGTGTTGGGACCAGCACCGCCGAGTGCGGTCAGGTTTCAAAGCGCTGGAAAAGTCTAGCCAGCATGCGTCACCCTATTTGAACCTCATTGACAAGGTTTATCAAGCGAAATGTCATTGGCGTGCTGGGTCCGAAAATGAGGCTATGGGAATTCGGAAGGATGAACAATTCGAGGGTCAAGATCGGTGAGAAGATACGCAGTCCACTCGGTCTTGTCGATGGATGCCAAGTCTACTCCACGATGTTCCGCTACGATCTCAAAGGCAACACCGGCTACGAGATCGTGCTCTCCACCTTTGGACCGGAGAACTACAAGCAGATCTGCGAGGCAACGTTCTACATGCTGGACGTCCCGGGCTCGTGCGCCCAGGTATCCAAGTTCCTCTCCGAGAGGAACATCGACATACTCAACTCGGTCTCGATCAGCATGATCTCCAACGTCACCATGGTGTGGAAGATGCTGGTCGACCTGAGCTACTTCGGGGAACTGCCCCAGCTGCAGGAGGACTTCGACTCGCTGAAAAAGCTGAAGTCCTCGTCGGTTTCCAACATTGATGCCATCGAGATCAAGGAGTCGCACATCAGTGACCGGTACACCAAGGGCACGGCCGGCAACGGCCAGATGGTCAAGGCCAAGGCCCTGAAGAAGGCGTCCAAGGCTCCGTCCATGATCAAGAACGGCGAGATCGAGCTGCCCGCCGAATACCTGAGGATGTTGGAAGGCGTCAAGGAAGGAGACCCGGTCATGATGGTCGGGGACACCGACGCCTGGGTGCTGTCGATGACGTTCCTCAAGCCCACGGTCAAACTGGCCCAGATCGACATCGTTATCCCGGACAAGCCTGGCTCGATCTTCGAGGTCACCAACCAGCTGGCCAAGTTCGACATCAATCTTCTGGCGCTGCACACCAAGGTCCTGGTCTTCTATGAGAAGATGAGCATGGAACTGGTGGCCGACGTCAGCAAATATCCCGGCGGCACCGAGGCCCTCAAGGAAGGTCTCCAGACGATGCTGTCCGGCCTGAAAGGCAACTATCAGCTCGCCGCCCTGAAGGAGATCAGGGTCTGAGAAGTGGACTTCAAATGATCATCGGAAGAAAGATCATCGTCAAGGACGAGGTCGCTTCGACCAATGACCTGGCGAAGTCGTTGGCCAATGAGGGCGAGGAGGAAGGCCTGGTCATCACGGCCCGGACGCAGATGGCCGGCAGGGGCCGGATAGGACGGACCTGGTCGTCGCCGGAGGGAGGTCTCTACCTGTCCGTGCTGCTGCGGCCCAAGGTGGCGGTCCATGACATGCTCCGCATGACCGTCCTGGCCTGCGTCCCTGTGGCAGAGACAATCGAGGAGGCGTCCGGATGCAGGACGACCGTCAAGTGGCCCAACGATGTGGAGATCCACGGCAGGAAGGTCGCCGGACTGCTGGTCGAATCGGCCTCCAAGGGGGGCGAGATCGCCTACCTGGTGCTGGGCATCGGCATCAACCTGAACATCGAACCTGGGAGCCTGGGCGTTCCGGAGGCCACGTCCGTGAGCACTTGCGCCGGCAAACCGATCGACCGGGAAGCGTTCCTGAACATTCTCCTATACCGGCTGGACACGTTCTATGCCTCGTTCCTCAAGGGAACGTTCGAGATGGCCGAGTACAACAAACGCTCTTCCATCATCGCCTCGGAGGTCGAGGTGGAGATGGGGGGACGACGATCATCGGTAAGGCGACCGGGGTGGACGTCACCGGTGCCCTCACCATCGTCGCGCAGGATGGCAGCGTACACCGGCTGTCATCGGTGCACGAGACCACCATACGGAAGTCCAATCGGTGATATTGGAATAATTTAGGCAAAAGGTGTTAACCGAGGAGTATCGATTCAAAGCATTGGACTGGGGGACAAGAAATGGGCGTCGAAGAAGCAAACAGGGAATTGCGGGAGATGAAACGGAGGTCCCGCGCCGGGGGCGGCGCGGAAAAGGAGGACAAGCACCATAAGCAGGGCAAGATGACCGCCAGGGAGCGGATAGACGCGCTGCTGGACCCCGGTTCGTTCGTGGAGTTCGACGCCTTCGTGACGCACCAGTCCTGTCACTTCGGCATGGACAAGCACAAGGTCCCGGGAGACGGAGTGGTCACCGGCCACGGCACCATCGACGGACGCCAGGTGTACGTCTTCGCCCAGGACTTCACCGTCTTCGCCGGTTCGGTCGGGAAGATGCATGCGCAGAAGATCTGCAAGATGTACGACTTCGCGGTCAAGACCGGTGCGCCCATCATCGGCATCTACGATTCCGGCGGCGCACGCATCCAGGAGGGCGCAGACTCACTGTCCGGTTTCGGGGAGATATTCTTCCGCAACGCGCTCGCGTCCGGGGTCATCCCACAGATCGCCATGGTCATGGGGCCATGCGCAGGCGGCGCAGCATTCTCACCGGCCCTGAACGATTTCGTTTTCATGGTCAAGGGCAAATCACACATGTTCGTGGTTGGACCGGACGTCATCAAGGCGGTCCAGAAGGAGGACGTGACCTTCGAGGAGCTGGGCGGGGCGATGACCCATGCGGCCAAGAGCGGCACCGCGCACTTCGTGGCCGAGGACGACATGGACTGCATCAAGAGGGTCAAGAAACTGATCTCCTTCCTGCCGTCCAACAACCTGGACACCGCGCCCCATGGCGCCGGGAAGGATGACCCGGAGCGACGGGAGGACTCCCTGGACACCATCGTGCCGGAGGACCCGACCAAGGGCTATGACATGCGGGATGTGATCAAGAAGATCACGGACGATGGCGAGTTCCTGGAGGTCCAGGAGCACTGGGCCAGGAACATCGTGGTCGGGTTCGCCCGGCTGGACGGCATCAGCATCGGCATCGTCGCCAACGAACCGTCGGTGTACGCCGGGACGCTGGACAACAACTCGTCCATCAAAGCGGCGCGTTTCGTCCGGTTCTGCGACGCCTTCAACGTTCCCATCGTCACGTTCGTGGACGTGCCGGGCTATCTGCCCTCGGCAGACCAGGAGTACGAAGGCCTGGTGCGCAATGCGGCCAAGCTGCTCTACGCCTACTGCGATGCCACGACGCCCAAGGTGACCGTCATAACCCGCAAGGCGATAGGCGGGGCGTACTGCGTGATGTCGTCCAAGCACATCCGCACCGACATCAATCTGGCTTGGCCCTCGGCCGAGATAGCCATCGTCGGACCGGAAGGAGCTATCAACATAGTCTATAAACAGGAGCTCATAATGGCAGACGACCCGCAGGTAAAGCGGGACGAGCTCATCTCCGAGTACAGGAAGGCGTATGCCTCGCCGTACGTGGCGGCGGAGAGGGGCTACCTCGATGACATAATCGAGCCAAAGGAGACCAGGTCCAGATTGATCAGCGCGCTGCACATGTTGGAGAAGAAGAGGGAGTCGAGACCGACCAAGAAGCACGGCAACATCCCGCTGTGAGGCTACCCAGATGAAGATCAAGATCACCGACACGGTATTGCGGGACGCACACCAGTCACTGCTGGCGACCAGGATGCGCACCGAGGACATGCTGCCCATAGCCCCCCTGATGGACGAGATCGGATACTGGTCGGTGGAGATGTGGGGCGGTGCCACCTTCGACTCCTGCCTGCGGTTCCTCAAGGAAGACCCCTGGGAGCGCATCACCAAGCTCAAGAAGGAGATGCCCAACACCAGGTTCCAGATGCTCCTCCGGGGGCAGAACATCGTCGGTTACCGTCATTACTCCGACGACATCGTGGAGAAGTTCGTGCAGAAGGCGCACGACCGGGGCATCGACGTTTTCCGCATCTTCGATGCGCTGAACGATACCCGCAACATGCAATCGGCGATGAGGGCGGTGAAACGCTCCGGGGGCATCGTGGAGGCGGCGATCGCCTACACCACCTCACCGGTGCATAACATCGAAACCTTCGTGCAGATGGCGGACAAGCTGAAGGACCTGGGGGCGGACACGCTGGCGATCAAGGACATGGCCGGCCTGCTGAAACCCTATGTGGCGTACGAACTGGTGAAACAGCTGCGGGAAGAGACCGGGCTGCCGGTGCACATGCACTGCCATGCGACATCGGGCATGTCCGAATCGTCCTACATGAAGGGCATCGAGGCGGGGGCCGAGATCATCGACACCGCCATCTCATCCATGTCCCAGGGCACCGCCCAGCCTCCCACCGAATCGATGGTGGCGATGCTGCGGGGAACGGAGTACGACACCGGACTGGACCTGAAGAAGCTGCAGGAGATCTCCGACTATTTCGAAAAGGTGCGGTTAAAATACTCCGATTTCGAGAGCGCCCACACCGGCGTGGACACCAACGCCCTGATCTACCAGATACCAGGAGGGATGATCTCCAACCTGGCTTCCCAGCTCAAGGAGGCGAAGCAGGAGCACAAGATCCAGGAGATCTACGAAGAGGTGCCCCGGGTCAGGGCCGACCTGGGCTATCCGCCCCTGGTGACGCCGACATCGCAGATCGTTGGGACCCAGGCCACCCTGAACGTCATCTCCGGCGAACGGTACAAGATGGTCACCAACGAGACCAAGAACCTGGTGCGCGGCCTCTACGGCAGAACACCGGCCGAGATCGACCCCGCCATCCGCAGGAAGATCATCGGGGACGAGAAGCCCATCACCGTGCGTCCGGCCGATCTGCTGGAACCGGAGTACGACCGCCTGGCCAAGGAGGTCGGGGGATTGGCCCGCAACGAGGAGGACGTCCTCTCCTACGCACTGTTCCCCCGGGAGGCCCTGGAGTTCTTCAAGGACCGGGAGATGAACGAGAAGGGAGTGAACCTGAAGGACATCGCGGCCGTCGCCGTACTGTACATGCGCTCCACCGAGAAGAAGCCCACCACCGACATCTGCAAGGGCAAAGAGGACCAGTGGAAGAACATGGCCCGCCGCGAGCAGATGCGGCAAGGGGGGTGGCTCATCTGAAGCTCAAGATAACCGCCAACGGGCAGGCCCATGAGGTCAACGTGGAGAAGAACGGCGGCGACTACCGGGTGACCATCGGCAACGAGAACTACCGGGTGGTGCTCAAGGAGGAGGGCGTCTCCATCAACGGCGAACTGCTGCCGGTGAAAGTGGAGGGTGCGTTCAACGAGGGCGCCACCGTGACCACCAGCTCACGTTCGATGAAGGTGCTGGTGGAACCGGTGCGGGAGATGGCCGCGGCGTCCGTCGAGGCCGAGGTGACCCAAGGCGGCAAAGGTTCCGATTCCAAGGGTTCGATCACGGCACCGATGCCGGGAAAGATCATCTCCATAAAGGTCAAGGCCGGTGACACGGTGAACCAGAACCAGATCGTCGCCGTCCTGGAGGCCATGAAGATGGAGAACGAGATCCAGTCCGACGTCGCCGGCACGGTCCAAAGCGTCTCCGTGAAGGCGGGCGAGACGGTCGAGGGCGGCCAGGTCCTCCTGGTCATCCAGTGATCAGAAGTCCACCCCTTTGGCGAAGGCCGCGGTGGACTCGGCCATGCCCTTGGCCCCGTATATCGCGGCGGTCATGTCCTTGCGCACCAGCAATCGCTGCGCCAGCCCCATGACCTGGTCCTCGGTGACCTCCTCGTACTTCTTCACCTCGTCATCGATCACCGGCACCTCGCCGGTGATCATGTAGTGATAGGCGAACATGCGCATGTCGTCGCGGGGCTGGCCGATGTTCCTGAGGATGCTGCCCTTGAGCACGTGCTTGGCCCGTTCCAGCTCTCCCGGCGCCAGTCCCTCGGCCTTCAGCCGCTTCAGCTCCTCGCCGAATATCTGGATGACCCTCTGGACCCGGTCGCCGGAGGTGGAGAAATACGATTCGATGGTGCCCGAGTCGGAATACGACGACGGCGCCATGTAGATCGAGTAGACCAATCCTTCCTCCTCGCGCACCTTGCGGTTGAGGCGTGAGCTGGCACCGCCCCCGATGATCGCCGCCAGGACGTCCTGGGCATAGCTCGCCGGGTCCTTGGCGGTCAGCCCGGGAAAGGCCATTCCGACGTACATGTGGTCGCCCTTCCTGGGGTAGGCATCGATGGCTGAGTAGAACCGAGGCTCCTGGCGCTTTATGGGCTTGGCCTTCTCCAGGCCGTCCAAAGCCTCCGTTGCCCACCACAGGACCTGGGCCGGGTCGATGTTCCCGCAGGCCACCACCGCCATCCGGGGCGGCCGATACTTCGTGGAATGGAACTCCAGCAGGTCCTCGGAGGCGAACGAATCGACGCTCCTGTCCGTGCCCAGGACCGGCCGGGACAGTGGCCCTCCCTTGAACAGGGAACGCAATAGAAGGTTCTTGATGTACCGCTCCGGGTCGTTCAGGCGGTTGTTGATCTCCTGCTTGACCACGCCCTTCTCCAGTTCCATGTACCCCTTGTCCATGAGCGGGTTGCAGAAGATGTCCTGGACCAGCCCCTGGGCGGTCTCGACCGTCTCGTCGATGGAGAAGGAGAAGAACGAGGTCATCTCCTGGGTGGTGAACGCGTTGAGATAGCCGCCAGCCTCCTCAATGGTCTCGTTGACCTGGTTGAAGGTGCGGTTCTTGGTACCCTTGAAAAGCATGTGCTCCAGGAAGTGGGCCATGCCGTGCTGCTTCGGCCCTTCGTCCCGGGAGCCAATGCCGACGCTTATCGAGATGGCGGCGGATCGTGTCTGCGGAAGACGCTCGGTGATGACCGGGATGCCGGCGGGCGTCTTGGCGATGGTGAGCAGCTGTTCGGCCTTCATACCCCTCAAAGGGGCTATCCAGGTTAAAAAGGATGCCGTTCAGATGATGCGCGTGCCCATCTGATCGGTGACCTCGCTTCGTTTCAAGGTCCAAGTTATTCTGCATCCCGGGCGTCCGCCCTCTCCCGCTGGAACGTCGATTTCAAAACCTGGTTCCGGGGGCAGGAATCGAAAAAAGGATATGCGGTCACGACATGGCACCGACATCCGGTCCGATCTAGGGTCTCAAGCGTATCCATCGGTCCGGCTCCAGGAGACATCCTATGGCGACCAAGGGCAAGGGCACCACGGAACGCGCATGCGACGCCGGGGCGAAGGACTGCATCGAGACAGCGGCCGCCAAGAAGATCGAGACCGCCTGGGACCGCTTCGAGCTGATGCAGCCGCAATGCGGTTTCGGCGAGCTAGGGGTGTGCTGCAACAACTGCCTCCAGGGACCGTGCCGGATCAACCCCTACGGCGGTAAGCCGGAGAAGGGGATCTGCGGCGCGCGGGACTACACTATCGTGGCCAGGAACCTCATCCGCCACATCGCCGGCGGCACGGCATCGCATTCGGGGCACGGACGCCACCTCGCCGACACCCTGAGGAAATTGCTGGACGGCAAGGCGCCGTCCTACTCGATCAAGGACGAGCGGAAGCTGAGACGGGTCTCGGAACGCCTCGGCATCGTCACCGCCGGCCGGTCCAAGGAAGAACTGGCAAGGGCGGTCCTGGCCAAGGTCTTCGATGACTATGGACGCAGCGAGAAGCTCCCCCTGAACTTCACCGTGGCCACCATCACGAAGCAGCGCGTAGATCTGCTGGAGGCGATGGGGGTCATGCCCGACTCGATCGACCACTCCATCGCGGACGTGATGCACCGCACCTCGCTGGGCTGCGACGCCGACCCGCTGCCGCTGATCTTCGGGGGCATCAGCTGTGCCATCGCCGACTACAACGGGATGCAGATATCGACCGACCTCTCCGACATTCTGTTCGGTACGCCCCGCCTAGTCCGCACCTACGCCAACCTGGGCGCGCTGAAGGAGGAGGCGGTGAACATCGCCATCCACGGCCACAACCCGGTCCTGAGCGAGATCATCGTGGACGTCGCCCGGACGATGGACGAGGAGGCCCGCCAGGCGGGCGCCTCGGGCATCAACATCGTCGGCATCTGCTGCACCGGCAACGAGACCCTGATGAGGAAGGGTGTCTCCATGGCCTCGAACTTCGCCTCCCAGGAGCTGGCCCTGGCCACCGGCGCGGTGGACCTGCTGGTGGCCGACTACCAGTGCATCATGCCGTCCCTTTCGGAGATCTGCTCGTGCATGCACACCGAGATGGTGACCACCATGAGCAACGTCCGCATCCCCTACGATACCCACGTACAGTTCCGGGAGGAGGACGCGGAGGCATCGGCCAGATCGATCGTCCGCATGGCCATACAGTCATTCAAGAGGCGGGAGCCGACCAAGGTGAAGATACCCAACGTCAAGTACGACGTGGTGGCCGGGTTCAGCACCGAACAGATCGAGGAGCTTTGCGCCCCGTTCGTTCCGGAGGACCCGCTGGCCCACATCGTCGAGGCCATCCGCTCCGGCCAGATACGAGGGGTCGCCCTGCTCGCCGGCTGCAACAACCAGAAGGCGGTCCAGGACCGCAACCATCTGACCATCGCCAAGGAGATGATCGGGCACGACGTTCTGGTCCTGACCACCGGCTGTTCCGCCGGGGCCTGCGCCAAGAACGACCTTCTCTCCGAAGAAGCGACCGAGAGGTTCGCCGGGCCCGGGCTGAAGGCCTTCATCCGGGCACTGGAAGAGAAGAACGGGGTCAAGCTGCCGCCGATCTGGCACATGGGCTCCTGCGTCGACAACACCCGGGCCGCGAACCTGGCCAAGGAGATCGCCGTGCGGCTGGGCACGGACGTTTCCGGCATACCCTTCGTGGTCTCGGCGCCGGAGGCGAACCACGAGAAGGCGGTGTCGATCGGCACCTGGTGCGTCGCGCTGGGCATGCCCGTGCACGTCGGCACCATCAGCTACGTTCACGGCTCCTCGCTGGTCACCGAGGTGCTGGAGCGCTCGGCGGCGGACGTGTTCGGCGGACACTTCATCTTTGAGGCCGATCCGCACAAGGCCTCGCACCGGCTGCTCAACGTCATCGAGAGAAGGCGCTGGACGCTGTCGCTCGACCACCACTACGCGGTCGAGGAGGGAAAGAAGCTGTCCAACCAGCGGCTCTACCGGATGGCCATCGACGGGGCGCTCATCGCCACCGGCTTCGCCGACCAGCTGCTGGGAGTGGCGATCGAGAAGCACGGGTACGACAAGAGGATCGAATACCCGGAGACCGCCTACGAGCTGCCGTCCATATATGCCTGGGACGGTTCGGAGGCGAGGAAGCTGGGCGACCTACCCGGGATCCTCGGCAAGGTCCGGGGCAAGATCCGGGAGACTTCCGTCCTGGAGAGCGCCTTGGCCGCCGGCGAGGCCACCATGGTGGCGGCCGAGATCATCGAGGCGCTGAAATACCTGGATGACGCGAAACCCTACGACGGGACCGATTACACCGGCTTCATCCCGGACCGCATCCTGAGGCAGCTGGGACTGGCGTTCGTGGACGACACCATCCCGGGAGCGGCCGTGCTGGTCGGGACCGCCAAGGACCCGAAGCAGCTGGTCAAGACGGTCAGGGAATGCCAGAGCAAGGGCATGCTGATATTCGCCTCGTACGATACCATCCGGCAGCTGAAGGACAACCACATCCACATGGGCCTGGACATGATGCTGTACCCGGTCGGCGAGTTCACCCAGGTCATTCACGCGCTGAACTTCGCGATCCGGGCGGCGCTCTCGTTCGGGGGCGTGCAGAGAGGGGACCGGGAACGGCTGTCCGGCTACATGAAGAAGCGTCCCAAGGTCTTCGTCATGCAGTTCGGACCACTGGACGCGATCAAGGCGTCGGCCGAGTTCGCGGTCCTTCTGAACGGCTCGCCGGTCGTAGCCGACCAGCCGCTGGAAGGGATCCAGGACCGCTTCGTGACGCAGGCCCCGGACAGCATGCTGCAGACCGCCATCGAGCTCCGGGACATCAAGGTCAAGGCGGCCTCGGTGGACGTACCGGTAGCATACGGGCCGGCCTTCGAGGGAGAGACGGTCCGCAGGCCGGACACCTACGTCGAGGCCGGAGGAGCGTCCAAGACGCTGTCGTTCGAGATGCTCCGCATGAGGGACGAGGCGGACGTCCAGGACGGAAAGATCACCGTCATCGGAAAGGACGTGGACCAGATGGAGGAAGGGTCGTCCACCCCGCTGGCGATCATCATCGACGTCTACGGCAAGAAGATGCAGGAGGACTTCGAATCCGTCATGGAGCGCCGGATCCACCTCTTCCTGAACTTCGCCGAGGGTGTCTGGCACACCGGGCAGAGGAACCTGAACTGGATGCGCCTGAGCAAGAGCGCGGTCGCCGCCGGCTTCCGGTTCAGGCATCTGGGGGAGATCCTCATCACCAAGATGAAGGAGGAGTTCGGCAACATCATCAGCCGGGTCCAGGTCACCATCATCACCGATGAGGAGGAGATCAGGCGTCAGCAGCCCTCGGCGATGGTGGTGTACGGCAAGCGGGACGCCCGGATGGCGGGCCTGACGGACGAGGCGGTGGACACCTTCTACTCCTGTCTCATGTGCCAGTCGTTCGCCCCCGATCACATCTGCATCGTGACGCCGGAAAGACTGGGCCTGTGCGGGGCGATCAACTATCTGGACGCCAAGACCGGCAAGGAGATCTCCCCCACCGGACCGAACCAGCCGATAACGAAGGGTGAAACGGTCGACGCCGTGAAGGGCCAATGGACCGGCGTCAATACCGCGGTCTACGACCTCACGCACCACAAGCTGGAACGGTTCAACGCCTACACGCTGATGGAGGACCCCATGACCTCCTGCGGCTGCTTCGAGTGCATCGTGGCCATGACCGCGGACGTACAGGCGGTCATCGTGGTCAACCGGGAGTTCCCCGGCATGACCCCGGTGGGAATGAAGTTCTCCACCCTCGCCGGTTCCATCGGCGGCGGCAAGCAGACACCGGGGTTCATCGGGGTGGGCAGGAAATACCTTATCAGCAAGAAATTCATCCCAGCGGACGGCGGCTTCCTGCGCATCGCGTGGATGCCCAAGGATCTGAAGGAGTCGATGCGCGGTTCGCTGGAACGGAGGGCGGCGGAACTGGGCGAGCCCGGGTTCGTGGAAAAGATCGCGGACGAGACGGTCACCACGGAGGCGGACGGGCTGACGGAGTGGATGGCCAAGGTGGACCATCCGGCCCTGAGGATGCCCCCGCTGCTGCAATAAGTTCAGGAAGGTAATGACATGGTCGAGGTTCCAATCCCCAGGGAGAAGTGGACAGGCAAGATCGGCGTACTTGAGCTAGGCGCTTCGGCGGAGAAGGGCGGCTCGCGGGGAAAGACAATCCTGGTCGGCGGGAGCAATGGTATGCCTTTCCTTTCCTATGAAGGGGTCTCGCCTCACCGGCAGGTCATTGCCGGGGAGGTCATGGACACGACCGATGAACTGCCCGAGGCGGTCCAGGAGTTTTTCGGCGACGCGGTCAACGACCCGGTCCAGTGGGCCAAGGCATGGGTGGAGAAGTACCACGCCGAGATCATCTGCCTGAAGCTGCTTTCGACCAATCCGGAGGAGGCCAACGTCTCCCCGGAGGTGGCCGCGGAAACGGTGAGGAAGGTCTTGGCCGCGGTCGACGTCCCCCTGATCGTCTACGGATGCGGCCAGGAAGAGAAGGACGCGAAGACCCTGGAGGCGGTCAGCAACATCGCCCCGAAGGAGCGGCTGCTGCTCGGCTACGCCGAGGAGGGGCATTACAAATCGATCTCCGCCGCCTCCATGGCGAACGACCACCCGCTCATCGCCTTCTCGAACCTGGACATCAACCTGGCAAAACAGATAACCATCCTGCTCACCGATTTCGGCGTGAAGAAGGAGAACGTCGTCATGGACCCGTTGATGGCCGGTCTGGGGATGGGGCTGGACTATTCCTATTCCGTGAACGAACGCATCAGGCTGGCGGCGCTCATGGGCGACGGCATGCTGCAGCAGCCGATGCTGTGCGACACCACCGCTTCGTGGAAATCCCCCGAGGCGACCGACCAGATCGTCGGTTACGGCGACGCCAAGGAACGGGGGGTGTGGTGGGAGGCGACCACCGCGATGGCGGCGCTGGTATCCGGCGCTGACATACTGATCATGAGACACCCAGGAGCGGCGGACATAGTGCGCGAGGCACTGGCCGACCTGAGGGGAGGGAACTGAAATGGCGACCGCCATCGAGATCTTCAAACACCTGCCCAAGAAGAACTGCGGGGAGTGCAAGCACCCCACCTGCCTGGCCTTCGCCATGCAGCTGGCCAATCAGAAGGCTAAGCTGGAGGACTGCCCGTACGTCTCGGACGCCGGTAAACAGGCCCTAGCGGCATCGTCGGCCCCGCCGATCAGGCTGGTCAAGGTGGGCACCGGCAAGGCCGCCCTGGAGATGGGCGACGAGACCGAGCTCTACCGCCACGACAAGAAGTTCTTCCACCCGGTCCGTTACGCCATCACCGTCCCGGACACGCTGGACGAAACGGATGTAGTCTCCAAGGTGCAGAAGGCCAACGCCATGCGCTTCGAGCGCGTCGGGCAGATCATGGCGCTGGACATGGTGTGCGTCAGGAACGATTCCAGGGACGCGGGCAGGTTCGTGGCGACGGTGGAGAGAACGGCCTCCTCGACCGAACTGCCGCTGATCCTTTCCAGCGAAGACCCGGTGGCGATCAGGGCGGCGCTGCTGCGGATGTCGGCCAAGGTCCCGCTGCTGTCCGCCGCCACCCGCTCCAACTTCACCGAGATGGCCGCGCTGGCCAAGGAGTTCAAGTGCCCGTTGGTGGTCAGGGAATCCAACCTCAACGACCTGGCCGACCTGGTGGCAAAGGTCAAGATGGCGGGTGTCGAGGACATCGTGCTGGACTTCGCCCCGGGGAACCTCAAGGACCTGATCGAGAAGAGCACCATCATACGCAAGCTCTCGGTCAAGAAGACGTTCCGCGGTCTGGGATATCCCATGCTGGTGAACGCCCTGGGCGGGAACAAGGGCGTCACCATGGGCCTGATCTCGACCATGAAGTACGGATCGCTGGTGGTGTTCGATGAGCTCCCGCCGGAAATGGCGATCCCGCTCTTTGTGCTGCGGCAGAACATATACACGGACCCGCAGGTACCGATCCAGGTCAAGCCCGGGCTGTACCCGGTGGGCAACCCCACCGAGAACTCGCCGATCCTGTTCACGACCAACTTCTCCCTCACCTACTTCACCGTCCTGGGCGACATAGACAAGAGCAAGGTCCCGGTCTGGCTCCTGGTGGTCGACTGCGAAGGACTGAGCGTCCTGACGGCCTTCGCCGCCGGCAAGCTGACCTCCGAAGGGGTGGTCCATGGCCTGACCAAGTCCGAGGCCCTGACCAAGTCGAAGAAGAACGTCCTGATCATACCGGGGATGGTGGCCCGCATGTCGCCGAAACTGGTCGAGCTCACCGGAATGAAGGTCATGGTCGGACCTAAGGAGTCGTCCGCACTGCCGAAGATGCTCAAGTCGCTGGAGTGATGGTCGACTCCTTGCTTTGGAAGAACGGACCACTTAAACCGGGATCACCCGTTCGATGGGCGGCAGGAAGCATCGGCCAGGACCCCGATCGATCGGGTCATTTGGCCACCACGGCGATGATCGAGAAGATGGCATAGAAACCGGCAACGGTGATCAATGTCGCCACCAGGTCGGTGAAGATGCAATAGAACCAGGCCTTTCTCTTGTCGTCGTAGAATCGAAACTGCCGCAGGGAATTGATGAACGCCCCCCATGAGAACACCAGGGCAAGGATGAGCAGGAAGAAGAAGATCAACAGGCGGCCCTGGTTCTGTTTGGCGATGACGTCGAAACCTTCGAAACCGAGTATCGAAACGGCTAGGAAGAACGCGACCAGGGACAGAGCGAGCATCAGCGGTGTCCAGCGCATCCCGGGTTCATGGGCCATATCCTGCGAGCACCTTCACCTGCCTAATTCCGTTTTGAAGTGATAATACCGTCGTTTCCCCTTTTTCTGCGTTTCAGGAATCCGGCGATCCGTTTGAACTTCCCGGTGTACTCGGCGAAGATGGAGACCAGGTTGATCTCGATGGCGATCAGTGCCAGCAGGACCAGGACCCGGCCCAGCATGTCCGAGAAGATGTACTCGCCCAGCAGGATGATCCCCATGAACGCCACGTTAAGCGAACGCACCAGGTACCTCATCCTGAACCCGGGCAATGCCAGCAGCTCAACGAAACGGAGCAGCCCATAGGTTGCGGTGACCACCGCCGTCAGCGCCACCACGAGATATTTGTCTCCCTGATCGGACCCGGTCCAGACCTCGATCACGCTGCGTGTGGCGACGAAGACCATCAGCAGGGCGAACCATGTGCTGGTGCGCGAGCGGTCGAAAAGGCTAGCTATTTTTCCCATCCCGAGACCGTTACTTACAACCTGAGATGGTCTTTTCAACCTTTGGTCCAGAACGCTGTCGGGACGAGAACATGATAGCGGATCATTTCAGGGTGCCGGCGAGGTCCCTGACCGCGCGATAGAACTGACTGGACGAATCGAGCTGGACCACCGGCGAACCGGTGATCGCCAGTTCTTCCACCCTTCTGTCGTATGGCAGGTGGACCACCGAACCAAAACCGGCCCCATCGATCTCCCGCTGGACGAACTCTCCCACGGTCCCTTGGACCCGGTTGACCACCAGCAGGCTACGCCCGACATCGATCTCCATCCCCTTCGCCAGGGACAGTATCCGCTTTGCCGTCTCCACCCCCATCCTGGTGGCGTCGGATACCACCAGCAGCACGTCCATCCGCTTCGTGGTTCGGCGGGACAGGTGCTCCATTCCGGCCTCGTTGTCGATCACCACATACTGGTAGGAGTCCATCGCCTCGTCGATGAAGGCCCTTAGGATGTTGTTGATGTAACAGTAGCAGCCCCGGCCTTCGGGCCGGCCCATGGTGAGCAGGTCGAAGTCGCTGCCCTCCACCTTGGCCATCTCCATCTGGTAGCGGACCAGTTCATGCTTGCTCAGGCCAGCGCTCAGCTCCTCGGCCTTGCGAAGCAGGTCCTCCCGGAGCTCGCCGATGGTGTGCTCCACCCTCATGCCCAACTTGTCGCCGAGGTTGGAGTTGGGGTCCGCATCGATGGCCATGACCACGGTGCGGGTCCTTTCGGCGGTAGCCTTGACCAGCAGCGCCGACAGGGTGGACTTTCCGACCCCGCCCTTGCCCGCCACGGCCACGATGAAGGTCAATTCAGTCCTCCAGTCCGTTCTTCGAACGGATGGCTTCGGAGACGCCCACCAACAGGTCCAGCACGTGCAGCGTCTCTTCCTCGGTCAGTCCGCCCAGTCCGCATTGGGGCGTGATGATGGACTGCCTCAGCAGCATGTCCCGGTTCAAACCCTTGCCGACCAGCTCGTCGATCGTGGAATCGAATCTGGCCATCAGGCTGTCCACCGTCTCCGTTTCCAGGCGGTGGCTCATGGTCGGGACGAGGCCCCACGACATGGTACCCCCCCGGTTCAGGAACACATCCAGCTGCCCTGGATAAAGGGACACCGAGAACCCATAGTTGTAGGAATCGAAGGACAGCAACTCTACGCTGGTCGAGAGGACCATCGGCCAATCCGTGTTGCCGCAGCAGTGCAGCCCCCGGATAGACTTCACCCCCTCGAACACCTCGTCGATCCAGGAGATGACGTTTTCCCCGGATACCGATGCGAACGGGGTGCCGATAAGCGACAGGGAGGGTTCGTCCAGGAAGATGATCACCCGGTCCGAAAGCTTATGCAGCTGGCGCTCCTGCCACCGGACGCACATGTTCAGGTTCCGGCGCACGATCTCCCCGTATGCCTCGTCGTAGATCACCGGGCGTCCGTTCTGGTCCACGATCTGGAGGCCTGCGCTGACCGGCCCGATCACCTGGCCCTTGACCGCCGCCGCACCCTTGGGCAGCTGGCGCCTCATCAGTTCGTAGAACCCGGAGAAACTGCCCTCCGGATAGGCGAAGCTGTCCACATCGTCATTGATGATGCGATTGTAGAAATCCTCTGGATCGTAGTTGCCCAGGTCCACGGTCACCCGCTTCTCCTTGCCGTCAATGACCACCCCCGGAAGGTTCGCGGCATACTGGGCGTACATGTTCTCCTGGAAACCGCGGGCGGGCAGCTGGGGCCAGTAAGGGATCTCGCTAAGCCGGCTCATGATCTCGTCGAGTGATCTGACCGGGTCGGTGAATGGCAATGATCCGATGCAGGTCGGGGCGCAGTTCCAGGCCATGGGCCTCTCTATTTTATCGGCCATAATAAAAGTTTCCCTTCCTGATCGTGATGAAAATCTCCAATATCAGAAGTCTCACTTTCATTCTGGCTGTACCGCTCCCAACGACCGATAAACAACCCGTTTCACGGTGTGCACAGATAGATCGACGATATTGTCAGAGGATTACACCATGCGGTTGACACTATCGCAACGCTCGACCGATCTCGACAGCACTTCACGAATAATCAAAACCTGAAAATCAGTACCGAACAATTAAGTCACCGATATGCGTTTTTGAAGCTGTGTTCGGACAGATCTCATTGGATTTTCTCGTCAATCAGAATCAGACCGCCCCTTCACCACCGCCAACTGATTCTATCGCCACAAATAGCGGGACCCCTGACCAGATATTATTATTGGGGATTATGGTCTTCATCGGCATCGGCCTAACCTCGGCACTGTTTTGGAAGTTGAGAAACCAAAAGTAATACCGTATTATCTTTTCAAGGATACCTTAACCCACCTGTCCCCGGAAGTGGGATAGTCGATCCCCTGATCGATTGCCCGAACTGCGACCATGTTATTAGTTCCGCACAACCAAGAACGAACGATTATGCCCCGACAACAAGATCAGAAGATGGTGCTGCACATCGGCACTTGATGGTGGGGTTCTTGGTCGGAGAAGATGGAACGCCAGATCCAAACAGGAACAACTATCGGGTTCTCGATGATGATCAAGTCCCCGTAAAAGACAGAACGATCACCGAGGAGGAACCCGAGATCAATCCCCAAAACCTTCAGTCAGGCAGGCTCGAAGGTGGCTCTGGTCTTTACGAAACTCCCATTGCTTCATTCGGTTCTCCCTTATCCTCTGTCATTCCATTATGAGATCCCCGCCAATCGTACTTGCAAAAGATGAGATGTCGGGTTCTAACATGGAAGCTAAGGGATGTCAGTCAGACATAGCGAACGTCTCGAGATCATTGCGAGACATTTGATGTAATGATTTGGTAAGGCAGTATGAATTAGGAGTTTCCTCGACCGGATGTCTGGGCATGGGGGCCGTCGAGATCTGAAAAAATGATCCTGCCGGTCTCCCGGCCAAGAAGTTTGATCTAAGCGATCTTCTTGCCAGCATTGTAGTTGGCGCTCTCGTCCCAGACGCCCTGGGGCTCGAAGGTCCACACCGCGCTCGCGGCCAGGCCGAGGGGCTTGAGGGCGGCGTTGGTGCCGTCGAAGAGCGGTCCGGAGGTCAGGTTCTCCTTGACCGTGGCGGTGATCAGGTAGGCCTTCATCTCGGAGTTGACCAGTATGCAGATCAACTTGTTGGCCTTCTTGGTGGCCACCAGGTTCGCGTTGGAGGTCTTCATCAGGACGGCGCCTACCGATATCAGGCCGGGGGCCGGGGAGCCCATGCTTCCCACGCGGATGGAATGGGGAGTGCCGTCAGCAGCGACGGTGGTCAGGACCTTGACGGACTTTGGATCGTTCAGCAATGCAGCGACTTCTTCCGGGAGCTTGACTGTCATTGATCGACACAATGATGATCGCTAATAAATAAGTATTATTATTTAATAGAAAACTATTACACCACTGAGATGAACGAAGAAGAGATCGTCCAGCGGCTAGAGCGATTGAGGATCGACATGGACTCCCTGGGCCAGGAGATGAGGAGATCAAGCCTGGAGAAGCTGCAATCGAACATGGACGGGGCGATAAGGGACGCCCTCATGGAGAACGGACACGAAATTCTTGACCGAGGCCTGGAAAAGATGTGGGGGATGTCCAGGTGCGAGAACCGCGAGAACTGTCTCGCCACGGTCAGTAATATAGCCTCCGAGGCCATGGCCATCTATCTGGCCGGCGACTCCGATAGAGCGCTAGCCCTCATCTTATCGCTCGAGGAGAACATCCGGGGAGTGGCGTCGCCGTGCGGCGATGCGGGCTGCTCGGACAACTGCCTCCGGCTCATGGACGACGTCAGGGAGAGGATCGCTCTCTCGGAAAAATTGAGGATGGCCACCGACGGAAGAGCGCCTGCAACGACGGAACGGTCCGTGACGGCGGAGGACGTCTACCGTTCCCTTGACCCGCTGTCCCACCCTGCTAGGGTGGAGGTCCTTATGATACTCTCCATCGGCGACCTCAGCTTCACCGAGGTGAGCCGGAAACTGAACCTCCGGACCGGCCATCTCCAGTACCACATGAAATCGCTCCTGGACGCGGGCTATGTCAGCCGCAAGGTCAGCCGCGGTCCCTTCTCACTGACCAGGAATGGATCGATCGCCCTGGGGTCGGCAATGGAAATGGCCAGACGTCTGAGGGCCTGATCAGGACCTCATCATTTTGAGGAAGTTACCGGAAAGTAGTCTCTCTTTTGCCTCGTCGGTCCCCCACTTCCTTTCCTGAACGAACTCCACCCAGTTGGACTGACAATAGGCCAGACCGAACAATGGCCAGTCCGAGCCGAACAAGACCCGTTCCGGCATCCGCTCGGACGCCTCCCTCAGCCGGGCCTCGGCCGTCTCCGGCCGCGAGGGTAGCCAGCCCTGAAGCGCGGAACAGTCGGCGTAGACGTTGGGATTCCGTGACGCCAACCGGTACAGCTCATCCCGGTACTTGCCGCCCAGATGGGCCACCACCAGCCTCATGCTCTCCCGTTTGGACATCACCTCCTGGAACGGTTCCGGACGGGCCAGTTCGTCGTTCAAGGGACCCCGGCCGGCCCCCGCATGGGTGACCAGGCCCAGATCATCGATCAGATCGAAGAACGGGGCCATTTTCGGGTCATCCGGCCTCCAGCCGGTGGAGGGATGGACCTTGACCCCTTTGGCATCGAACGATTTGACGTATTTGTTGGTCAGGCGCAACGCTTCTGGCCTCTCTGGGGATCGACGCCGGCGAACGGGATGAGACTGTCGCCGAATCCCGCGCAGTATTCGAACACCTAATCGTTGTACTGTTCGACCGCGTCCCGCACCGGCCCCACCAGACCGAAGTCCAAGGGCAGGACCACCGACCGGTCGATCTTGGCCAGGTCCATCGTCTTCACCGGCTCTCCCGGGTTCCGTCTCGGCGGCAAGCCAACCCTCCCTCCCGGTTTGCCCCCGATGAACATCTGGTCCAGCAGTATGAGCGGTTCCGGATATGCCTCCATCACTACGTCCGGGAGCATCGTGCGTTTCCAGATGCGGACACGGGCGTCGATGATCTTCTCATCCTTCCTTATGCAACGTGCCCGCCAGCGACGGGAACTGGGACAGCTCGGTATGGGGCAGGAAGGACGCCGAGGTGAACCGGTCGAAGAAGGAGACGTTGGTGGTCAGCTCCAGATAGGTCATGGACCGGTGCACCTCCAGCGCTTCGTCCCGCTTGCTCTGCGACATCAGGGCCAGTCTCGCTCCCCCGAGCGAGGCGTTGCCGATGAAGCTGAAACGGTCCCTCGGGATGTCCGGCAGCAGGCCGATGGTGATGGCGTTGTGCATGTCGATGTAGTTGCCGAAACCGCCGGCGACGAACACCCGGTCCAGGTCCATGAAGCCCATGTCCACGCTCTTTAATAGGACCTCACTCGCCGCATAAACTGCTGCCTTGGTCCGGATGATGTTCGCCAGATCGTCATCGTTCACCACTATGTCCTTCTTCGGCGGCGCCTTGGCCAGCAATCCGTTCATCGAAGGCGGGATCTTCAGCTTCGGCTGGCCGGTCTCGTTCGCCCAGGCGATGACGAACTCCCGGCCGTTGTCGGTCTTCCTGACCCGGTCGGACCCGACCTCCTGGATCCTGCCCTTCTTGTCCACGATCCCGGTCCGGAACATGCAGGCGATCAGGTCGATGAGCCCGGAACCGCACACCCCGACCGGTTTCAGTCCGCCGATGGTCGAGTACGAGACATTGTAGGAACCGTCTATCGACATCCGCTCGATCGCCCCTGGCATGGCCCTCATGCCGCAGGCCACTTCGCCGCCCTCGAAGGCCGGCCCGGCGGAACACGAGCAGGACGCCGTCCAGTCCTTTCCTCCCAGGACGATCTCGCCGTTCGTGCCCACATCGATGAGCAGCGAATTCCCTTCCAGGTCGCGCATCCCGCTGGAGATCACGTCCGCCACGATGTCCCCACCCACGTAGCTGGCCCGGCCGGGGATGCAGTAGACCGGGGCTTCCGGGTGGATCTCGATGCCGAGCTCTCTTGCCTTGACGGAGGGCGGGATGTTGGTGACCGAGATGTACGGATCGTAACGTATCGTCTTCGGATGGAGGCCCAGGAAAAGATGGACCATGGTGGTGTTGCCGCCCACGGCCATGGCCGTGATCTCCTCCTTGCACACCCTGGTGTTGGTGGCCTTGCACTTGTCCGAGTTGTTGCTCACCTGGAGGAGAAGATCGTTGATGGTATCGATGATGAGCCGCTGCAGCCGGTCCAAACCCCCATCCTCCGCATAGGCGATGCGGGCCAGGATGTCCTCGCCGCACATGATCTGCTTGTTGTACGCAGAGGCCTGGGTGACCACGTTCCCGGCGGACAGGTCGATCAGGGAAAGGACCACCGTGGTGGTGCCGATGTCCAGGGCGATCCCGAAGTTCCGCGAGGTGGTGTCCCACTCGTTCACCTCGATCACCGAAGGGCCGGCGGCGGAACGGTCCAGGACCGGCGTGACCTTCCAGCCAGAACGCCGGAGCGTTCTGGGAAGCTCCTGCAGCACGTTCAGCGGGAAAGAGAGCTCCCCTGCCTCGAGCTTCAGCGCGCACTCGATCCGTTCCCTGTCCCCGACGCTGTTGTCCAGCGTCGGAGGCCTGCAATTCCAAGTAGATCGCGGAGGACAGCGGGGATATCTCCCCTATCTTGGAACCGAAATAGGTCTCCAATATCTGCATCTCGTTGAGCCGGCTCTCCTCCGGTACGTAGGCAATGGTATCGCCGAGCACCTTCGTCCCGCAGGCCAGGCGATAGCCCATCTCCCAGTCCGCGGGCAGTATGAGGTCGGTCTTACTGGAGCCGAAATTGCCGCTGACGATCATGCGGCAGCGTCCGCAGGTGCCCTTCCCGCCACAGGCGCTGTTGACCTCCACTCCGGCCAGGAACGCAGCCTCTAGTAGGGTCGAGCCCGGTTCGACCTCGACGGTGGTGCCCTTGGGATAGAATCTGACGGAAACGCTCATCGGGATTCGAATCGACTACCGGTTATATAATCAAGGCGAATTGGGCCACTAACCTTCTGGGTCAGTGCAGTCCCCGACCGTGGGCGAGCACTCCTTCAGCCGCTTCTTGCGGAACTCGTTCCCGATGCGGTAGGCCTCCCCCAGGTTCATCCCCATGGCGTAGTAGGAATGGTTCGAGGGCGAATACCAGAACGGCATGATCTTGGAAACGTCTGGAACCCCTTCCTCGTCCAGGCAACTCTCGTCGACCTTGACGTCCATTATCTCGCCCACGAACTGGGTGTGTGCGCCCAGGTCGGTGATGTGGGTCACCCGGCATTCCAGGACCAGCGGGAACTCCCCCACATAGGGTGCGTCCACCATCTTGCTGGCGACCGGCTTGAGACCGGCCCTCTCGAACTTGTCCTCGTTCTTGCCGGAAACGTTCCCGAAGTAATCGGATTCCTTGACGTACTTTTCCGACGGTACGCTGATGGTGAAGGCCTTCCGTTTGATGAGATTGTCATACGTGTACCGCATCTTCCGAACGGATATCGCCACGCTCGGGGGTTCCGAGGAACATATCCCGCCCCACGCCACCGCCATCGCGTTCGGTTTGTCGTTCGCGTCATAGGTGCCGACGATGAACACCGGCGTCGGATAGACCAGAGTAGTTGGACCGATTGACCTTTTCATGACATTCCACCCTCGATGATAACTGCAGCTGCTTGCCTAATTACTTTGTTGCTCCAGAGTAAGGAACAACGTTCATCGGCGGGAATGGTGGGCGGTAATTTTGATCTGGCCCAATCGGGAATGCCCGATCATCACGACCGATGCGGCCTATTGGTCCGAAGCCAGTATCCGGATGCTCACCTTTGCCTTTGATATGGCCCTGGGCAATTTCGCGACCAGATAGATGTCCTGGGGCTCGTCCGCGCGATAATCCCTGGTCCATTCCCTGGCACTGGTCGGATCCAAGAGCTCGGCAGCCGCGCTGTGATTGTGGCCAAGGAGGTCACCGGTGCCGAAGGGATAGAACCAGTACTTCTGGAAGGGCCCAGTGAGCTTCTGTCGGTGGGGGATGTTCTTGATGTAAAAATCCGATGGGGGCGTCGGCGACGAATTCAACTCTCATGCTGGTCCCGCACGGCACACCTTCCCGGAAGACGATGGCATGGTCGTTGTCCATATCCAGTTCCCAGGTCAGTCCCTCTATCTGGACGTAGCCCATCTGTCCCCAACCGTCCTCAACCTTCGTAACTATTGGCTGGGCGTATCATCAGACCTTGCATCGACATGCTGAGGCGCGAATACGACCGGCGCAAAAATAGGATGCATGGCCCCAGCTTACGGACGTGATGGGGATTATGAAATAGAAGGAATTCTCATCATGAGACGATGGTTGAGGAACACGACCAAGAGGAGGACCATAACCATGAGGGGGAACATGCTCACGGACACGGCCATGACCACGCCGGCCATGCTCACTTCGAGCCGGGAAAGAGGATCTCCAAACCCTTGCTGATGGTGTTGGTCATCACCGCCACCTTCGCGGTCGTCGAACTGCTGGGAGGGCTCATCTCCGGTTCCTTGGCCCTGCTCTCCGACGCGGGCCACATGTTCACCGACATCCTGGCCCTGGCATTGAGCTTGGCCGCCGCGATCGTATCACAACGGGAGGCGACGGCGAAACAGACCTTCGGATACCTACGGATCGAGATACTGGTGGCCCTGGCCAATGGTGTTGCCCTCATTTTTGTGTCACTGTTCATCATGTACGAGGCCGTCGGCAGGCTCACGACCCCCACCTCGATCGACTCGGAGCTGATGCTGGTGGTGGCCATCGCCGGACTGATGGCGAACCTGGCCGGTATCCTCATACTGCGGGAAAAATCGAAGGAGAACCTCAACGTCAGGGGGGCGTTCCTGCACATGATGGGAGACCTGCTCTCCTCCATCGGTGTGATCGTGGCCGCGGTCCTCATTTTCCTGTTCAACTGGACCGTCGCAGACCCGATCATCAGCATCGCCATCTCCCTGATTATCCTGTACGGGGCAGCACGGCTCTGCCGGCAGTCGGCCTACATCCTCCTGGAATTCACCCCGGCGCATATCGAACTTTCAGAGGTCCGGACCTCGATGATGGAGGTCCCGGGGGTGGAGGATGCCCACGACATACATGCCTGGACGATCTCATCCGGCGTGTACGCGCTGTCCGCGCACATCCGGGTGGGCGATCAGCCCGTATCCGCCTGCTCGTGCATCATCAAGGCCCTCGAACAGCTTCTGGAGACGAAATACCAGATCAAGCATTCGACACTTCAGCTGGAGTACGACCAGTGCGACATGGGGGTCTGTTACTTCAAGGGGTTCATGAAGGACGAGAAGGGCGAGGCCAAAGACAAGGCCGAGTGATCGCCCGGAAACCGGTTCCTCCAAGAACGATGGGACATCGATGATCCCTCGGTAGACGGGGAGTGGGTCAGAGATCGGGGAAGTTTCATCTATGACCTCAAACCAAGGCACTTTGAACCCCTGACCCACTGAGATCCTGAGGCCCACGGCGTTGTGCCAGAGGTGCAAGGAGAGCATTGCGAGACCAATACCCCTGCGTGTCGGGGGACACACAAACCTCAGGCACGAAAAGCCTGTCCCACGATCCCGCAAGAAGCATTGGAGGGACTTCGATATGTACGTAACTACCTGTCGACAATCCGATTCCTCATTCTATCCGCTGGATTAGCGACGGGCGGAGGCCGAATTGCCTCTGGCCCGGTAGGGCGATAGTCAGTGGCGGAACACCCTCACTCCAGTGAAGACCATGGCCATGCCGTGCTCGTCCGCTGCCTTGATGACCTCTTCATCGCGGATGGAGCCGCCGGGCTGGATTATGGCGGTCACACCGTTGTTGGCAGCCTCGTCGATGCCGTCCCTGAAGGGGAAGAACGCGTCCGAGGCCATGACCGACCCCCGGGCCTTCTCACCGGCCTTATGGCAGGCGATCATGGAGCTGTCGACCCGGGACATCTGTCCGGCGCCTATCCCCACCGCCTGCTCACCCTTCGACAGTATGATCGCGTTCGACCACACGTGCTTGACCACCTTCCAGGCGAAGAGCATGGAACCGACCTCCGCCTCCGTCGGCGCCCTTTTGGTTACTACCTTTAAGGTCTCCCGGTCCACTTTGACAAGATCATTGGTCTGCACCAGGATACCGCCCTTGACGCGCTTCATCTTGTTCTCTGGCTTGGCGTCATGGACAATCGGCCCGTTCGTCCTCAGCAGTCGGATGTTCTTCTTTTTCTGCAAAAGTTCCTGTGCTTCCGCATCATATCCCGGTGCGATCACGCAGTCGACGAAATGGGATGAGACCATCTCGGCGGTCTTCAGGTCCACGTCCCGGTTGAGACCGATGACGCAGCCGTATGCCGCCAGCGGGTCGACGTTATAGGCGATCTCGAAGGCATCGGAGATTTTGTCCGAAGACGCGATGCCGCAGGGATTGGTGTGCTTGATTACGACCGCCGTGGGGCGTTCGAACTCGCGCAGCAGCTCCAGCGCCGACTCGAGGTCCAGGATGTTGTTGTAGGAGAGCTCCTTGCCGTGCAGTTTCTCGCTTCCGGGCACGGACACTCCCTTGCTGAACGGATCGACGTAGAACGCCGCGGTCTGCTCCGGGTTCTCACCGTAGCGAAGGTCCATGGACTTCTCGAAGCCGATGTTGAGGGTGGAAGGGAACTTCTCCGAGGGGAACACCCCGCCGAGATACTGAGATATCATCGAATCGTAGGTGGCGGTGGTCCGGAACGCCTCGAGCATCAGGGTCTTGAGGGTGGTCTCGTCAAGCTGGTTGCCGCTCGCCTCCATCTCCGACAATATGCTGCCGTAGCGGGCGGGGTTGGTGACCACGGCGACGGACCCGTAGTTCTTGGCCGCCGCCCGGATCATGCTGGGGCCGCCGATGTCGATGTTCTCGATGATCTCTTCCAGCGCAGCACCCTGTCTGAGGACCGTCTGCTTGAACGGATAAAGGTTGACGACCACCATGTCGATCTTGCCTATCCCCATCTTCTGGATCTGTTCCATGTGTTCGGGCAGATCGCGCCTCGCCAGAAGACCGGCGAATATCTTCGGGTGCAATGTCTTTACGCGGCCGTCCAGCATCTCGGGGAAGCCGGTGACGTCGGCTACCGCGCGGGTCTTGATCCCGTTCTTTTCCAACAGGGACGCGGTGCCCCCGGTGCTGATTATCTCCACCCCCCGGTCGACCAGTTTCTTGGAGAAATCGACTATGCCCTCTTTGTCTGAAACACTGATGATGGCGCGTTCAATCTTGACCATTTAATTGACCTCGATATGATACGAGGCATACTGAAGAATCAGGGTATGCCACCTCTATATCGAATCCAGCCTGATAAACCTAACTGGTTAGCATCGATGGGAGAAACTAGACAGATCATCGGTCCGCCCTGCGGTGATAGTGCCCCCTCAGAATGACATTCGTGAACCTCTCCAAGGCCGCGTCGAGGACTACCGGAGAGCATTGCGGCAAGAGCTCCCGCCTATATGACGGCCGGCGAATTTGGTTTCGCCCTTCCGACAGGGCAGGGGCAATCCTTTTTACCGCTGCCCGATATTCATCGGTCGGTTGCACATGATAGTAATTAGCGAGCGTATCAACGGGCTCTTCACTTCCGTCGGCAGAGCAATAGACGGTCGCGATGCGAAGTTCATCCAGGAGCATGCATTGAAGCAGATCGCCTGCGGTTCGAACATACTGGACATAAACGTCGGGCCGGGCCGGGAAGATGGTCCGGCGGCGATGGACTGGCTGGTGAGAACGGTACAGGAGGTCACCGACCTCCCATTGTGCCTGGACACCCCCGGGGCCAAGACCATGACGGCCGGATTGAAAGCATGCAAGAACAAGGTGGTCATGAACTCCACCACGGCGGAGAAGAAACGCATGGAGGTCTTCTTTCCGCTGGCCCGGGAGTACAGCGCGGACATCATCTGCCTGACCATGGACGAGAGGGGAATACCGAACGACGCCGAGTCCCGGGCGGAGATGGCCATGCTGATGATGACCACCGCCATGGAGCACGAGGTCATGCCGGAACGGCTGTTCTTGGACCCGCTCATCCTGCCGGCCAAGGCGGCCCAGGACCAGGGCGCCAAGGTGATCAAGGCCATAGAGCTCTTCCAGCAGCTCAATGATCCTTCCCCGAGAACGGTGGTGGGCCTGAGCAACGTCTCCAATGGGGCCAAGGACCGACCGCTGGTAAACCGGACCTTCCTGGCCATGCTGATGGGGGCGGGCCTCAGCGCCGCCATCCTGGACCCGGAGGATGTCCATCTGATGGACACCATGAAGACGGCCCAGATCCTCCGCAACGAGAAACTGTACTGTGACGACTATCTCCGGGCATGAGCTCCTACGAGTTCGACCCAGACGAGTACCGTCTGGCATCCGGTCATCAAAAGGAATGGGGCAACCGTCTCATCGACGAGCTTCATCTGCAAGGCGACGAGGTCATATTGGACCTCGGGTGCGGAGAGGGAACTTTGACCGCCCGGCTCGCCGCCCTGGTCCCGAGAGGGGGCGTGGTCGGGATGGACTCTTCCGTGCAGATGATCCAGGCAGCAAAAAGGTTAGAGACCTCGAACCTGAAATTCCTATGCCGGGACATCGACGACCTTGATTTCCATCGGGGCTTCGATATCGTCTTCTCGAACGCTTCCCTGCACTGGGTCCGGGACCATGACCGCCTGTTGAGGAATGTCCACGAGGCTCTGAAGGAAGGGGGCATGGCCAGGTTCAATTTCGCCGGCGACGGCAACTGTCCCAACTTCTTCGGCGTGGTAGGAGAACTGATGTCCGTTCCTAGGTATTCCAGATACTTGTGTGAGTTCCTCTGGCCGTGGTATATGCCCACGGTGAAGGAATACCAGGAAAAGGTCGGGTGCTCCGGCCTTTTCGATTTCCGGGTCTGGGGTGAGGCGGTGGACCGCTGGTTCTCCGCCGAGGAACTGACCGGCTGGATAGAACAGCCGTCGCTGGTCCCGTTGTTGGAACAATTACCCAGCGACACCAGGCAATCGTTCCGGGACGAGGTCGTGGCCGAGATGCTGCAGAGGACGAGACAGGACGACGGCCGATATCTGGAAAAGTTCCGACGCATCAACCTTCTGGCAAGGAAGAAATAGAGGCCCGGCCGATAATCCTTGTATCCATTCCGATCGGATTATGCACAGACTCCATGCAATAGTATCGGATCGAAGGGCTGTCGGACCTGGTGTTTGAACTGTCGCTCTCCGTCGGTTCACTCGCCATGATCGACCAGCCGGTCACCGACGCGGATGATGTGGAGAACGGCATCATAGGTTTCGTTTTCAGCTTCCTCGTGATGGTCAGCGTCTGGCTGTCCTATACGAGGTTGATCTCCGAGAAAAAGATCGAGACCACGAAGGACCTCCGACTCAATCTGGCGCTCCTGATGCTGGTGGCCATCGAACCATACCTGCTGTACTTGCCTGGTCAGAGCAACCCGGCGATACTGGACTTCTCATCGACCGCCTATGCCATCGACATCGGGGCAATGGTGCTCATAATCGCAGGGCCGTACAGCAAGAATGTTTCCCCGGGTACTTTCGAGGACGTGGGTGACCGTGAGGTAAGCCATCGGCTCCGTTATTCGACCGTACGCCTGATCTTCCTGGTTTCTGCCTCATGTTCTTCTGGCAGCCGTCATTTATTTTCGGCATCAACCTCAGGTTCGTGGTCTGGATGTCCGCCATCGTGCCCGGAACCCTCTCGAGATGGATCAACGGAAGGAAAAGGGCAAATTTCCACGATACAAATGGCGGTAAGACATAGTCCGGGGATAGTTTCATTATCTCGGCGCTCCGAACCATGAGTCCGGCGAACGGAAGGCGACCGGATGACGACCTATGATGACGGATTGAAGGTGCTGGACCATTTCATGGAGGAGAACGGGATCGGGACGGACGGGACGGAAGATGACCGCTTCCAGGCCGTGCTCAACAATTCCCTGAAGTTCGTGGAGCAGGGGAAGGACCTGAACGAAAACTATGGCCGACTTCTGACCGTGGCACTGTACACCGTCAACACCCTGGACAAGATGATCACCCGCTGCCAGAACGAAGGGGCGGTGGAAGAGTTCAAGAACTATCATCGGCTGGTCAACTCGTTCAGCTACCGGACCGACGATGTGATGGGATCGTACGAAAAGCTTCGGGACATTTACGAAAAACTGCTCTTCTCCTCCACCTACTTCGGTTTCTGCGATTACCTGGTGGACGCCGGGCCGGTGAAACCCAGCCAAATGTGAGCTGAGCAGGATATTTCATTACTCGCCTAGCAACCTACAAGAATTGCTATCGCTGGGACCCCACATTTGACTGGACCCTTCAACCCCTTCACTCAGCGTTCAGATCTTCTTCTTGATCTTGGAACCCACCGCAGAAACGTCCTTCTTTATCTCCGCTCCGGCGCCCTTTATCTCTTCGCCGGCCTTGTGGGCCCCAGCCTTCAGCTTGTCGTCGAACTCGAACTTACCTTTTTTCTCTACCATATTGATCACCGTTGAAAATATTGGAACTATGGTTTATTTTTAACTTTTCATGAAGGATGCCGTAATCAAAATGGCAAATATTTTACGATTGAATTTGTCGGACGTGTTCGATCGACCTTGTTGCCGGTCCCTATGACCCAGAAGAAGACCCTCCAGGCTGGGGTATGACCCTTCGAATTAAGGGATTCCCGTCCTATCGTCATCCAGATGCCAGAAGCACTCCCAGAATTGCCGTGATCACCATCAATGAAATAGTGGTCAGGTTGGACACCCAGTGAATGTATCGGAAACGTTTTGGGTCCTTTATCATGCCCGCCCCGGTGATAATCCCAACCACCGCGAAGATCACGGTCAGTAGCGCCAGCCGTCCATGTAGAGAGTAGAACACCGCCCCCCTGAGCTCCTGGGTTATGGTTATCCAGTAGAGGAACGTCAAGATCAGTATTAGGTAGAACGCGACGCTCACGTAACGGTGATACTTCCGCGTGAAGAAATCCGGGATACGGCTGGCCACCATATCGTCCAGAGAGTTTCTCAGCCCAGAGACAGTGGAGAACACTCCGAGGGCGAGAGCTATTGTCATGAGGAATGCGTGAACGAACCAATCCGAGATCGGAGTGATGGTGGCGTCATCGGCCCACCCCCTTCCTTCCCAGTACCCCTTGTAATCGTAGCCGACCACCTCGATGGCATAGACCCACTTGGCCCATTTGTAGCCCCACTCGCCGGGAACCACCATCCTCAGAGGATACCCCTGGTTGGCCGGCAGGGTCTCGTTGTTCATCTCGTATGCGATGATGACATCACTCCTCATGGCATCGGAGACCTTCAGGCTGGTCGAATAGCCGTCCAGGCCGTAGAAGATCACTTCCTGCGCCCCCGAGGAGATGCCGGCGCGGTCCAGGATCGCCCCGAGTCGCACACCGACCCATTCCGCCGTGCCGGAGGGGCCGGTCACACAACGTATCGTCTCCTTCTCCGTGGAATTGTCCATTGAAAGAACGTCCTGGTAGGTCAGATTGAGCGGGCGGTCGACGAGTCCGGACACGTTGAGGCTGTAGCCGCTGATATCGACCTCTGGGGTGCCATCGATGGATACGGTGAAGAAGCGGTCGTTCGGAGTGATCGGAGGACCGGTCGGTGGCGTCGGTGAGGGTATGAGGACCAGGATAAGGGCTATCGTCATGAGAAGCGCGATTATTCCGACGACCCTTTTCCAGATCATGCTGATTTTTTATTGCACCGGACAGGGGATAATCTTTCGCCTCGTTACCGGTCGGAACGGAAAGGAACGAACCATGGATCGGTGGCAATCAGGGACGGATCGAGGACAATATGACCCTGGGGGGAAGTCTTCATAATCGCGACGACAAAGATGATGGAAAAAGATGGACAATTGTGATCCAGAGTCGACCGGATAAAAACTGGATCGGTTCTGGCCGATCGTGATTCGGGTTTAGGAAAAGGTTTGCGGAACAGGTCCTAGAACCTGTTGCTCGGTGTTGCGGGCTTGTGCTTCTGGTAGCAGTCCCTGCAATATACCGGCCTGCCCTCGGTCGGCTTGAATGGAACCTCTGTCTCTGCTCCGCAGTCGGAGCATTTTACCTTCGTCATTTCTCTTGGGCCTTCGCTGCGGCCACCAAATCCACTGGATCTCGGTTTTCCGTACATTATTAACTACCTATTGGTTTTCCCGTCCTGCCGCTTTCGAGGCACTAGGGAGGATTTAGAATAAACGCCCTAGTATAAATATTAAGGTGGTAAGACCTACCAACCATGACCGCCTGGCATGTCATTAGGACTCATGGTATCAAGGAACGGACGGTTCCGTTCCATCGGTCACCGGTCGGGGATGAAGTCCCGCTTCCCGCACGATCTCCGGGACCTTCTCCTCCCAGGCGACGGCCATGATGTGCACTCCGTGGACCCCTCGGACCTTCTTTAGGTGCTCGATCGTCTCCACGCAGAGCTTGATCCCCTCCGCCTTCGGATCGGCCGCTCCCTTCATTCGTTCGATTATCCCGTCCGGAACGCTCATGCCAGAGACCTTGGTCTTCATGTATTGGGCGGCCTTCGCCGACTTCAGGGGAAGCACACCGGCCATTAGATGGACCTTCTTGTCCAGCCCACGCTCCCGGACCTCGTCCATGAACGTTTCGAAACGATCCATGTCATAGATCGACTGGGTCTGGATGAAATCGGCCCCGGCGGCCACCTTCTTGGCCAGTCGGGGGACCCGGAACTCGAACGGGTCCCCGAACGGGTTCTCCACCGCTCCCAGGTAAAGCTGCGGGGCGGCCTCCAGCGCATCCCCGCCCCAGGTCTTTCCTTCGTCCCGCATCGAGCGCAGGACCATCAGCTCCTGGATGGAGTCCAGATCGAAGACGTTCTTGGCCTCCTTCTGGTTGCCGAAGATCTGGTGGTCCCCGGTCAGGCACAGGACGTTCCTCACCCCTAATGCGCTCGCGCCCAATGCGTCCGATTGTATGGCGATGCGGTTGCGGTCACGGCAGGCCATCTGCATGACCGGTTCGATGCCCTCCTGCAAGCAGACCAGCGAGGCGGCCCAGCTGGACAGCCGGACCACCGCGGTCTGGTTATCGGTGAGGTTGAAGGCGTCCGCATATCCTTTCATGTTCCGGGCGTGCTTCCGTAGCGTCTCGGGATTGGCGCCCTTCGGCGGGCCGATCTCGGCGGTGACCGCGAACTGCCCGGAATCGAGCACCCGCTGCAGATTGCTGGATGCTTTCATTGTGAGGCCCCCTGGACCTTCTTCTCCTCGTCGGTCTGGACCGCCTCTTTCCGGACCGTCTTCCGCGGACCGCCGGAACGGCTCGGCCTCCAGTTCTTGGGCGGGATGACCGCTTCCATGAGGTCCAGGCGGCCCTGCTCCTTCAGCGACCGGAAGATCAGGTCCCAGCCGCAGGGCGTGTCCGGGTCGATCTCGCACTTGCCGTTCTGGGAACCGCCGCAGGGTCCGTTCATCAGGCTCTTGGAGCACCTGGCCACCGGGCATATCCCGCCGGTCAGATGAAGGACGCAATCGCCGCATCCGCCGCATTTCTCCAGGTATATCCCCTGTTCTTCCGGAGCCCCCATGGAAATGGTGTTGACGCCCGGGACGACGTGTACGCCTGGATAGAGTTCATGGATGACCTGGGCCCCGACCCCGCAGGCCAACGAGATGACCGCATCCTCGCCCTCGATGGACGATGCCATCTCCCTGACCCATTCCTTCTCGCAGACGCGCTCCAGGGTGACCTCCTTGACCTCCCATTCCTTGCCGTTGAGGTCGGAATGCAGGCGCAGCGTCTCCGCCAGTATGCCCGCCTCCTTCTCCCCTCCGGCCAGGCAGACGGCCACACAGGAGCGGCATCCTACCACGAGCACTTTCCTGTGCCCATCGAGCATCTTGATCACGTCACCCAGGGGTTTCTGTTCCGCGATTATCATCTCTTCACCTTGCCGATGGGGTTCGGCCCCAACCTCTGGACCCGTGAGACCATCTCCTGGACGATCTCCACGAACCGCCACTCCTGGTTCGATGCCAGGTTGAACATCTCCAGCCGCTCCGGTTCGAGCCCGGCGGCCTGAAGCAATGACTTGGTCAGGGTGACACGTTTCAGCGCCTCGATGTTGCCGTACTGGAACCGGCAGTTGCCCTCCAGGCATCCGGCCACGAACACGGCGTCCGCTCCATCACGGAATGCCCTCAGGATGTGGATGGTGTCCACCCTGCCTGTGCAGGGAAGCTCCACCAGTGTCAACGCCGGCGAGCAAAGTTTCTCCCTCGCCCCGGCCTGTTCGGCGGCCATCAATGCGCTGTCCCGGCAGACGAACCCGATGATCCTCATTGCCGCCCCTCCATCGCCGCGTCGATCTCGGCATCGATCTGGTCATCCCGGTAGGAGTATACCTGGATGGCCTTGCTGGGGCAGGCCGATGCGCACATGCCGCAGCCCTGGCAGGTCCCGACGTCGACCTCCGCCTTGCCTTCCTTTCCGATGCGGGGGGCATGGAACGGACAAGTCCTGACGCAGGTAAGGCACGAGGAGCATCGCTCCTGGTCGACCTCGGCGACGTTTCCGCCCACGATGATGCGGGAACGGAGCAGCGAGGCGACCTGGGAGGCCGCCGCCTTGGCGCTCATGGTCGGTCCGGCCCCCAGGTTCATCTCCGAGGCCGACCCGCACAGGAGGACGCCCGGAAGATGTGAGGAGACCGGCCGGCACTTGGGGTTGGACCGGCCCATGCCCCCGTCCGAGGCAAGGGGAAGCTGGAGCGCCTTCGCCACCGCCACGGTCCCGAAGCTCTGGGAATGATTGTCCACCACGATCAGGTCCGCCGGTATCCTTATCGCTGCACCGGAATGGAGATCGTTCACGATCAATCCCCCGCCATCGGGGACCGGGACCTTTTCGGAACGAATGAAAAGGACGCCCATCTCCTGCGCCTTGCGGTAACCTATCTCGCACTGCCCGAAGGCATAGATCTCCCGCGTGATGACGGTCACCTGCGAACTGGGCGACAGGCCTTTGGCATGCATCGAATGGTGCACCGCGTCATGCGTGGACATGGGCGATAGCTCGGAAACCCCTTCCTCGTCCAGCGCCACCATGACGATGCTCCCTGGCAGCTTTTCCAGCGCCATGAGCCTGGACTCGAGCTCCTCCTGGGTGATGGCGCCGGGAAAACGGGAGAGCAATGGGTTCACGGACTCGACCTTGTCCAGTGCCACGATGACCCCGCCGGCCTTTTCCTGCCAGGTCTCTCCGCCCTTGGACGCGGTAACGGTGAAATCCCCCAGGTGACCGGCAATGGCCACTAGCTCCGCGGAATCGTGCACCCGGAACCTTTCCCCGGCGGCGTTGGCCATCTGCTGCAGCGCACCTCCCTCCAGCGGGATCACGCTCTGGTGATCGCTCTCCTCCAGCTGAGGTGCCGGGTTCACGACGACGACCTCCAGCCCCCCGTCCAGCAAGACCCTCGAAGCGGTGATGGCGGAAGGTCCGTTGCCGATCACGAGCACCGTTCTGGAAGGCTCGATCTCGGTACGCGGGGTCATCTGGAGCATAGCGCTCCGACGCAGTGAGGTGCGCAACATGCGTTCCGCCATGGGCTGTGCCTCCGCCTTCGTTTGCGTAGCGCACATGTCGAGGACGTCACAGAACGTCACCAGATCCGGGCAGATGCCGGCCGAGCCGGCGAGCTGGACAAAACGGTCCGGTGCCGCACGGGCACTGCACCCGACCACCACGAACCGGTCGATGTCCCCGGCCATCAGAGAGAGCCTGATCTCCTCCAATGCCGGACCTTCGCAACATCGGTCGAAGCGGGCGACGTCCTTGACGTTCGGGTCACTGACGGCCACGGCCTTCAGCCTCTGCCCATCCAGTTTTCTGGATATCACGCCGCCGCAGGAGCAGATGAACACCCCGATGCCCTTTGGGGCCCTGATAGGGCCGTGCGTGGCAGGCCTCTCGTTCATTTCAGGCCCTCCAGGTAGGTGCTGGCCTTGCCTGCCGCGATGGACCCGTCCATCACGCACTCCTCGATGTCCTTGGGACCGGCACAGGACCCGCAGAAGAACAAGCCCTTGGCGTCGGTCGTCCTCCCCGGGTTCCCTTCCGACATGAAGAATCCCTGGGGGGAGAGGCGTACCCCCAAGGAGTTGGCGATGTCGGACCCGGAGGCCGGGGGCATGAGTCCGATCGACAGGATGACCAGGTCGAACTCCTTCTCTGAAACGGTGTCATCATCGGCCAGTGCATACCGCACCGAGGGCCGTCCGTTCTCGCCGGGCACCACCTCGGCCGGCCGGCTGCGGAGCACCGTGAGCTTGGGATCGGAACGGGCCAGGTCGAGGATGGAATCCTCGGCCACGTACCTTCTCCAGTCCATCATGAAGAAGGTCAGTTCCAGACCGGAGTTTCCGGCCCGCAGTGACTGGGCCAGCTTCATCGAGTACTTGCAGCACACCTTGGAGCACTGCTGGGTCCCGGTACGGCCCCTCGAACCGACGCACTGGATGAAGGCGATGCTCTTTGGCGGGCTGCCACCACATAACCGGTCCAAGGAACCGCGTTCGTTCAGCTCCATCTCGGCGTCGAGGCCGGTGACGACCCCATCGACCGATCCATAACCGAGCCTCGGATCCGACCGGGCATCGAACGGGTCGCTGCCCACAGCCACGATGATGGCGTCCGCCATGATCTCCCCCCTCCCGGTCCCCGTCCGGACCGCATCCCTGGAACACACGTCGATGCAGCTGGTGCATTCTTCCACCGGGAACGGGCAGGAGGGCGTGACCACCCGCCACCGGTCCTTGCTGCCAGGCACAGGTTCGATGGCCTTGGGCGGACAGGCGCCGGCACAATCTCCACAGCCGTCGCAGCTGAGGGGATCGATGGAACGGGCCGGCACCAGGCCCACCCGGTAGGTTCCCCGGTCCCTTTCTATGGTGGCCACCTCGGAGGAGGTAACGATCCTCACCAGCCCGGAGCGGAAGAGACCCGGGACGCGTTCGGTGGACATGCACACGTCGCACTTGACGCACCGCACCCGGCCCTTGCAGGCGAGGTCGGAGGCCAGTCCCCCCAGCCTGGATGAACGTTCCACCAGGGTGCATGGTATCCCCCTCTCGGCCAGCGAGACCGCTGCGGTCGTGCCGGCGGTGCCTCCTCCGATGATGAGCACCCCTCTCAAGGTGATCGCCCCTCGGACGGCACTGCCTGGTCACGGAACCCCTCGTCCGGGGCCGGTGCGTGTTCGAAAGAATACTGGACGGTCAAATGGGATCGGGCTTTCTGACCTGATGGGTGATATAAAAATCTTATGAACCTGGACAGGGGAGGGGAGAAGGTTGCGGTCGGCAACGGTTATCTAGGACGCGGACCTTCCGTTTCCGTATGCGCAGGGCGGCCATTACTGTCGATGTGGACAGGGACGTCAATCAGGCCTGCAAGGGCAAGATGGCGGCCATCTCCAGCCCGGTCCACGGTTCCGACGAGCCCCGGTTCTCCTCCTCCCGGAAAGGCCTGGAACTGATCGTGGCCACGATGAACGACCTCGATGTCAGGGGAACGTTCTTCATGGAGGCGGCGACCGCCCTGGAAATCGGGAAGACGACGGACCTGGCTGAGCTCATGCAGGGACACGAGATCGCCTGCCATGCCTATGACCATGAGGACCTGACCGGGGCCGACACCGGCGTAAGGATGGACCGGGAGGACATCGACGACGTCCTGGAAAGGTCCATCGGGGCGCTCGACTCACTTTTCGGAGAGGGCCGGCGCGGCTTCCGCGCCCCCTACCTGCACTCCAGCGAGGATCTGATGGACTCGCTCAAGGCTCATCACTTCCTGTACGATTCCAGCGTGGTGGAGGAGATGAAGGGAGGCCTGATCCGACCGTACGTCACCCGGAACGGACTGCCCGAGGTGCCGATCGTGTACGCGCGGGACCAGCGGGGCAAGAAGATCGTGGGCTACCTTTGGCCGCTTCACGAGGGAAAACGGCCGATCGCCGATTACCTCGGCATGGTGGACGGCTTCACCGATGGGCTGCTGGTCCTTTCCACTCACTCCTGGCATCCGGTGGAGAACTTCTGCACTGGCCAACTTTGCGAACTGGACGTGCAGAAGGGCATGGACGACCTGAGGACGTTGATAGAGCACTCGACCGCCTCCGGGGTGGAGTTCGTCACCGTCGCCGAGCACGTGGACCGGTGCATGGGGGGAGGCTGCTGATGCCATCCGCATTCGAGAGGCTGAGGAACAATGCCTACACCGCCGCAGAGGAGAAGGCCTGGGAAGACCTGACCCACCTGGACTCGAGGAGCATCGCCAAGAACTCCCTGGCCAGTTTCGATGGCCGGTCCTTCGGCCTGCCCGTGCTGGACGAAACGGTCGGGGTCGACAAGTGGGAGAGGCTGGTCACATCATCGCGACCGCATGACAAGTTCTTCGATATCCTGGTGATCCACTACCTGGTCGGCTGTCAGGCCGGCGGGCCCGGGGGCGACCTGGTGCTTTTCCGCCAGCTCAAAGGGGGCGAGGCATTCAACGACACCTTCCAGAAGCGGGTGGGCGACCGGCTGGCCAAGGAGTTCGGCGACGATTCCGAGGCGCTGGTCCGGGCAGGAGACCGGCTCAACGGGACGAGAAGGTCGAAGGGGAGCGCCTCGGTCGAACTGCCATTGTTCCCCAAGGTCCCGGTCACTGTGATCGTATGGCGCGGGGACGATGAGATCCCGGCGACCTGCACTGTGCTTTTCGACCGCAGCGTCGGAGAAATATTCCCGACCGAGGACGTCGCCGTCGCCGGCGCGTTCATCGTCGAAAAGATGATCGGGGCCAAGGCGAAGGCCCCGGCGGTCAGTACAGGCCCGTGATGTAACCCTCATCACTGATGTCGATCCCCAACGCGGCCGGTTCCGAGGAAAGTCCGGGCATCAGCATTATGGGGCCGCAGACCACCACTATGAACCCGGCCCCGGCGGAGACGAACACCTCCCTTACGTTCAGCTCCCAGCCGGTGGGCGCCCCCTTCAGCTTAGGGTTGTCGGACAGGGAGAGCTGGGTCTTGGCCATGCATACCGGGAGCCGGTTCCTTCCCGACGTTTCGATGAGCCTGATGGCCTTTTCCGCCCCGCTCTCGTACTGGACGTCCATCGCCCCGTACATCTCGGTGGCGACGATCTTTATCTTCTCCTTGAGGGGCAGGTTCGTGTCGTAGAGGAAGCGGAAGCTCGGCTTCTCGTTGTCCAGCACCTCCAGCACCTGTCTGGCCAGTTCCACCCCGCCCTCCCCGCCCTTGGAGAACACGTCCGAGAGGGCACACCTCACGCCCTTGTCCCGGCAGTGCTCGATGACGATGCGGACCTCCTCGTCAGTGTCCGAAGCGAAATGGTTCAATGCTACGACCAGCGGGACACCGAACTTCCGGATGTTCTCGATGTGCTTGTCCAGGTTGGAGAAGCCCCGTCTGAGGCCGTCGCAGTCCTCCAGGCACACCTTGTCCACCGGGACGTTCCCGTGCATCTTCAGCGCCCGGACCGAGCAGACGATCACAGCGCAGTCCGCATGGATGCCCTCGTTCCGGCACACGATGTCGAAGAACTTCTCCGCGCCCAGGTCGGCGGCGAATCCCGCCTCGGTGACCACGATATCGGCCATCCTGAGGGCGTATTTGGTCGCCGTGATCGACGAATTCCCGTGGGCGATGTTGGCGAACGGGAAACCGTGGATGAAGAACGGTTCCCCCTCCAAGGTCTGCACCAGGTTGGGGAATATGGCATCCTTGAGCAGGAGCGCCAGCGCCCCCACGCAGCCAAGCTGGGCGACCGTGACCGGCTCCCCCTCGTAGGTGTAGGCGACGATCATCCGGGCGAGGCGTTCCTTCAGGTCCGACATGGAGGTGGCCAGGGCGAGGATGGCGCTGATCTCTGTCGCCACGGTGATGATGAAGCCGCCCTCATGAGGCGTTCCGCCCTCGGTCCTTCCGCCCAGCCCGACCACGATGTGCCGCAGCTCGCGGCAGTTCATGTCCATCGCCTTGCGCAGCACGATGCGGGTGGGGTCGATGCTGAGCAGGTTCTTCTTGGAAATGCTGTTCTCCACTATGGCCGAGAGCAGGTTGTTCGCCGCCCCCACCGCGTGAATGTCGCCGGTGAAATGCAGGTCGATGTCCCACATCGGATAGACCTGGGAATAGCCTCCTCCGGTGGCGCCACCCTTGAGACCGAACGTGGGCCCGAGGGAAGGTTCCCTTATCGCTCCCATGACCCGCTTGTTCAGCCGCCCAAATGCCTGCACCAGCCCGATGGTGGTGACCGTCTTGCCCTCCCCGGCGGGGGTGGCGGTTATCGCGGTCATCAGGACCAGCTTACCAAGCGGACGGTCATCGAACCTCTTGAGGGCACTCAGCGGGACCTTTGCCATGTATTTGCCGTAGAGGATGAGGTCATCCTTATCCAGGCCGATCGATCCTGCTATCTCCTCGATCGGCTTGGCCTTGACTTCCTGAGCGATCTCGATGTTGGTCTTCATAGCTCCACCGTACGGAGGACAGGTATGCGGGAAGTACGTCTTAAACATTGGACTCCGGCTTTCCCCAACCTGACCAGCAGTGCCGTAGGGCATCGAAGATTTATTATTTAGCGGGTGGATAGGGAGGCGCCGTGACCCCATGACCGCCGTCTTGATCGAGGGAAAGCCCATCGCCGAGGAAATCAGGAAGGAACTGAGGGAAAGGATAGCGTTTCTAAGGACCCGCGGCATAGTTCCGGGTCTGGCCGTCATTCTGGTCGGGGACGATGCCGCCTCGCAGACCTACGTCCGCATGAAGGGCCGGGCGAGCGAGGACCTGGGCATGTACTCGCAGACCATCTTCAAGCCCCAGGACTTCACCGAGGCAGGGCTGCTCCAGCTCATCGATGAGCTCAACGCCGACCCCCGGATCCACGGCATCCTGGTGCAGTTGCCGCTCCCTCCGCAGATCGACGAACGTAAAGTGTTGGTGCGCATCGACCAGCGCAAGGACGTGGACGCCTTCCATCCGGTCAATGTGGGTAAGATATTGATCGGAGACCGGACCGGTTTCATGCCGGCCACCCCCTATGGGATCCAGGAACTGCTCATCCGCAGCGGCCATGCCCCCTCGGGCAAGCACGTGGTCATTCTGGGCCGGAGCAACATCGTGGGCAAGCCACTGGCGGCGATGCTGATGCAGAAGAACGAGCGGGCCAACGCCACAGTCACCGTGTGCCATTCCAGGACGGAGAACCTGGAGGAAATAACCCGTACCGCAGACATCCTCATCTCCGCGATGGGAGCGGAGGCGGCGTTCGTCACGGCGGACATGGTCAAACCGGGTGCGGTCGTCATCGACGTGGGCTCGAACCGCGTGCCTGATGCAAGCCTCCCCCGCGGTTACCGCCTTCTCGGTGACGTGGATTTCGATTCCGTCAGGATGAAGGCCGCCGCCATCACGCCGGTCCCGGGCGGGGTCGGACCGATGACCATAGTCATGCTCATGCACAACACCGTCAAGGCAGCAGAGATGATGCTGGAACGGTAAGGGCCTGACCCGTGGGACTTTTTATCGTCCCGCCGAAAAAGTATAAGTGCGCCAAGCTAATTCCACCTCTGCTGAAATGTTGCGCGAATGCAGTGAGCACGGTTATTTCCGGGGTGACGTCTGCCCGGTCTGCGGCGAGGAGGGCAAGTTCCTGATGAACGAGCAGGAGCTGGAACAGATCGGAAGGACCATGGCCGGAGTGCTCCGCCACTTCCCTGAGAAGTTCGGCCTGGAGATGGATGACCAAGGTTTCATCAATCTGAGGGAGTTCGTGAACGCCCTTAAGGACCAGAGCAAGCGCTACCATTGGCTCAGGCCGCATCATATCATAGCCATCATCGAGACGGACCCCAAGGGGAGGTATCAGATCAGTAACGACATGATCCGGGCGACGTACGGTCACTCGATCGAGCTGAACCTGCGGCTCCCGACGGAGAACATCCCAGACCATCTCTACTACCCGACCACTCCCGAAGAGGCCGACATCCTGCTCGAGACCGGGCTGAAACCCTCCGACAGGAAGATGGTACACCTGTCCAAGACCTACAACGACGCGTTGCTGGCCGGCAGGGTCAGGACCGGGGAACCGATCATCCTGGAGATCGACGCGAAGGGGGCCATCGGGGACGGCATCGTCATAGGACAGGCGGGAAGGACCGTTTTCCTCGCGCCCGAGATCCCGGCAGAGTGCCTGAGCAAGGCGGAACCGCCGGCCGAAGAGGAAGAAATAACGGATTAAGACGGTCCGATAGACCGTGATCTCTTTCATTTTATTATTTTGCAGCGATAGCTCCGCAATTGAGCGACATCGATAGAACCTGAGAAAAAGGCCATTCCAGATGGTCCTTGATCAGTTGAACGGACCAACTATTTCCATCACTTGGAAAACCACCGTGGCTGCGAAGACCAACAGAAGCGGGATGACAACCGCATCCAACGTCGCCAGTATCCTCTTCGACCTCAAAGTGGAGGCGGAAATGAGCTCTCTTGATGACAGAAGCAGGACCAGAAGCACCGCTATCAACGCCCCTCCGACCCCGCCACTGATGACGGTGGTCATCGATACGGCGCTCGACGCCGCACTGGACGTCAGCGATGCAGTAGCCATTACTAAGCTCATAGCGTGTAATAGTAGCATAGAGACGATATTTAAGATTATCCGGCGTAATCTCTTTCCTGAAAATGTCCAAGGTCGATGAGAACGGACCCCGTCCGTTGGTGCGATCGATGGACCGTACGACAATTTGATATTGCCGTGCATGGCTGGGTATGACGATGTTCGTACGCGCCGATCGATTGCTGCTCGGTTCTTCCCCCGAGACCTTTCCGCTGCACGCGGTCTCCTTCGGTTGGGAGGAGTTCACGCCTCATCTGGAAGTGTTCGATGCCAGGACCGGCAAGATGGATGAGATCAATCTGAAAGAGATCGACTGGCATATTTCGGAGGAACGTCGGTGCGTGGGCCGGTACGGACAGGACGATTACCTGCCCTGCCCGTCGAAGCGGAAGGTCGACCGCTTCGACCAATGCAGCAGTTGCGCGTCGGTCTGGATCGGGCATCAGGAATGTATCTTCGAACCCCGCTGCAACGGAACTGAATGCGATTCGGAGATCTGCCGAAGGAAGCACGTGGTCTACGTGGCTTTCCACGGGGACATGGTTAAGATAGGGATGACCTCCGGGTCCAGGCTCAGGGAGAGGGGCATCGAACAGGGTGCCGATGCCATCGCCCCGATCGTGGATTGCGATAACAGGATGGAGGCCAGGGCAGCGGAGAACCAGATCTCACATCTCCTGAAGGCCCGTCAGACGGTTTCGAAGAAGGAGTCGCTGAGGACCATACTCAGGATCATCGACAGACGACTGTACGAATCGAGGTACGAAGAAGTGCTGACCCGGGTCTCCAAGGTCCTTCCGACCAAGAACGTGCCCCTGGAGGTGCTGGACCGGTATCCGGTCAGGTTCGGCGAGCATGGAAACGTCGCGGTCACGACGCTCGAGGGCAGGCATGCAGGTGAAGTGGTGGCCATCAAGGGCAAGTTCCTGGTGTACAGGTCGAGGAGCAGCAAAGAACTGAAAGCGCTTCACCTATCGAACGTACCCTCGCATTTCATCCGAACACGTGAAGTGCCGCCCAAAATAGGAGACTGAGCCGAGGTCTTTCGCTATGAAACGCCGGGCATGTTCGCGCGGCCCTATTCTCTTGGATGGTTCCCTTCACGGACAACGAGTAGCCTCAACCAGGCCGGGCGAGGCATCCTGGGTCGAAGCGACCTCGAGCTCCAGCGTCCGATGTCACCTAGAAATGTAAATAAGTAACCACGCTATCTTCGCCGAACACCAAGGTCACTAGAAGGTTTACCAGATGACCAAGATCCTCAATCCAGAAGAGATCAGGCAAAGGTTCGGTCAATATTTCTGCCGCGGCATATACACGCTAGTCGATGAGAAGAACGGCGTGGCCCAGATCATAGAGGAGTGCAGCGCCAAGGGGCCGGTGGAATGGGATGCGGTCAACCGCAAGCGGGCCCAGGGTGCTATCACCAGGATCAGGGTGGAGGGGACCACCCTCATCATGGACACGATAATCGGGGAAGGGGAACTGAGGTTCGGGGCCGCCTCGAAGGATGTTGGAGGCCAGGGACTGAAGTCATTGAAGATCGACGGCGACAACGTCCGGACGGCGTGGGTCGGACTGGCGGGGGCCAGCGTGGGTGTCGGGGCGTGCATGCCCCAGGGGCCCGGGACCATCTGCGCCGAGTATCCTGATGAGATCAAGATCGGGGGGGCGCACCGGATCGAGGTGACGGTGGTCACACCGAAACTAGTCCGGGTGATCATCGGGGTCGATGATACCGACACCAGGGAAAAGGGAGCCACCTGGGCCTCGGTGCTCAAGCTGGCCAGGGCTTGCCCGATAGGCCACTTCCTGGAGCACAAGATAATCCAGCTCAACCCGGAAGCGCCTAACAAGACCACCAACTGCACCTCGTCCGCGGTGTCGTTCGCTGTCCCGGAGAAGGAGGTGGAAGGCCTGGTCCAGTACTTCGTGGAAAGCGTCCGGAAGGAGACGTTCTCCGATAACACGGTGGTGGCGGCGTTCGTCGGCCTCAAGGTCCCCGAACCCCTGGTCAAGTACGGCTGGGAGGCGAAGAGCATCCTGTACAGCGTGGATTCCGCCTTCCTGGTAGCGGAGAAGAACGGGGTCCGCATCATCGAGATAACCGGAAGGAACGGCGCAATCGGGGCCGTGTCCGCCATCGGATGCTTCGACCTGGGACTAAGGTCCGCCGGCCTGCCCGAGGATTTCGAAAACTAAATGAGCGTGCAAGTGTTGGCATCAGGGTAAGGGGGAATTCCGATCAAGAACGAGATCTCGAGGGTCATCGCCAATACGGCGTACCAGACCTATGAGCGAAAGCTCCAGAAAGAGATCGAGGAAGGTCAGGTGCCGAAGCACGTGGCCATCATCATGGACGGGAACCGCCGGTTCGCCAAGGAGTTCGGCCTGAGCACCACCGAGGGCCACATCAAGGGCAAGGACAAGCTGGAGGAGGTCATGGAATGGTGCCGGGAACTGGGCGTCAAGGTCCTGACGGTCTACGCGTTCAGCACCGAGAACCTCAACCGGGAGCCGGAGGAGATAGAATACCTCATGGACCTGTTCGAGGACAACTTCATGAGGCTGGCAACGGATGAGAGGATCCATAATTACCGCATCCGGCTGACAGTGATCGGACAGCGCGAACTTCTCCCCCAGAGGGTCCAGAAGGCCATCCAGGTGGCGGAGGAGGCCACCAAGGAGTATGACTCCTACTATTACAACATCGCCATCGCCTACGGCAGCAGGCAGGAGATCATCCAGGCGATCAAGCAGATCGCCGAGGCGGTCAAGGAGGGAACGATGAAGGTGGACGACATCGACGAGGAGGTCTTCTCCAAGTATCTCTACACCGCCGATTTCCCCGACCCGGACCTGATCCTCCGGACGTCCGGGGAAGAGCGCATCTCGAACTTCCTGCTCTGGCAGCTGGCGTATGCGGAACTGTATTTCACCGACGTCTACTGGCCAGGATTCCGGAAGGTGGACTTCATGAGGGCCATCCGCTCGTACCAACTGAGACAACGTCGTTTCGGCAAGTGAGTTTTAATACCCACAACATTTTCTCGTCGCACCGGGGGACACCGCTTGCGGGAAGACCTAATATTCATTCATGCTCCGAGCGTATACGACTTCAGGAAGGAGTTCCTCTTCTACGGCCCGGTCAGCGACCTGGTGCCCTCCACCCCGGTCTTCGAGATGTACCCGATCGGGTTCACGACCATGGCCACGGCGTTGCATGAGGCGGGCTTCCGGGTCCGGATCATCAACCTGGCCAGCATGATGCTAAACGACCGGCAGCTGGACGTCGAGAAGGTCATCGCCAAACTGGACTCGGCGGTCTTCGGGATCGACCTGCACTGGCTGCCGCACGCCCAAGGTGCGTTGGAGGTGGCAAAGCTGGTCAGGAAGCTGCACCCCGACGCCAAGATGCTGATGGGCGGTTTCTCGTCCACCTACTATCACCGGGAGCTGATCCGCTATCCCCAGGTGGACCTGGTGCTGAGGGGCGATTCCACCGAGGTCCCGGTCACCGAACTGATGCGTGCGCTGGAGAAGGGCACGCCCCTGGATCAGGTCCAGAACCTGACCTGGAAGGACGGGTCCGGCAAGGTGCACTTCAACGAACTGACCTACGTGCCGGCGGACCTGGACCATCTGGACGTGGACTACGGATGGATCGTGAAGTCGGTGATCAGGCACCGCGACCTGGAAGGGATGAAGCCGTTCAAGGACTGGGACCGCTACCCGCTCACCGCCGTCTTCACCGTCAGGGGATGCTCGGTCCAATGCGCCGTGTGCGGCGGGTCCTGCTCGGCCATGAAGGGATTCCTGGGAAGAGAGCGGCCGGCCTACCGTTCACCGGAGAAGGTGGCGGGGGACATCTACAACATACAGCAATACCTGAAGGCGCCCACCTTCGTGGTCGGGGACCTGCGCCAGAACGGCAAAGGCTATGCCGAGCGCTTCTTCAAGGAGGCGAAGGAGCTGGGCATCCGGAACCAGCTCATACTGGAAACGTTCACCCCGGCCAACAACGAGTTCTACTCCATGGCCCAGAGCTCGCTGGATTCTTACTCGGTGGAGTTCTCCCCCGATTCCCACGAGGAGAAGGTGAGGAACGCACTGGGAAGAAGGTTCGACACGCCCAGCATGGAACGCTCGGTGAAGGGCGCACTGGACCACGGGGCGGAACGGTTCGACCTGTTCTTCATGATCGGCCTGCCCCAGCAGACCAAGGAATCCGCGCTGGCGAGCGCCGAGTACTCGCGCAAGATGTACGAGATGGTGGGCAACGACCGGAGGCTGTTCGTGTACACGTCGCCGCTGGCGCCATTCCTGGACCCGGGCAGCACTATCTTCGAGAACCCGTCGAAGTTCGGATACCGGTCATTGGCGAGGACACTTGAGGAGCATCGGACCAGGCTGCTCTCCCCCTCATGGAAGTACGTCCTTTCCTACGAGACGGAATGGATGGACCGGGACCAGATCGCCGACGCCTCCTACGATGCCGCCGACATACTGAACAACGTCCGGTTCGAGTGCGACCAGATAAGCAGGGCGGAGCTCGACCTCCGGCTGGTCCGTTCGGGGAACGCGCGCAGCATGATGGCCCGGATCGACGGCATCGTGAAGATGGCGGACGAGAAGGACCGGCAGGACGCGTTCCGTTCGTTGAAGGTCGAGACCGAGGAGCTGATGGAATCCACCATCTGCCAGAAGACAGACCTGGAATGGGCCTCCAAGGGAGTGGTGCGCAGCGTGCCCCGGGCGGTGCTGGGACTGATGAAGGGCAAGAGGGGCAGAAAATAGCTCATTTCTTGAGCTTCTGCCTGGCAGATTCAGCGCCGTCCATGATTAGCTTTGTGACGCCGACCGGGTCCTCGCCGCCGCTCTCCTCCAACGAGACGCTGTCCACCCTTATCGGCCGGTTGAACTCGACGTAAGAATAGTATCCCCAGTCGCCGCCGATCCGGACGTCGGTCCGGTACGGTCCGACCGTCTCCACCTGGCTTATCTTCTCTGTCGGCGCGGATTCGGAAAGGACGTACTTGCGGCGGAAGACCCCTTTTAACTCCAAGATAATAATGCGCCGGTTCGTGAGCACCAGCAGTGCCGGCTCCGGCGCCCCCACGTTCCGTTCTCCGCGCAGGACCCGGGTGCCTAAGGAGGTCCGCATTGATAGATGGGAAGGGTGGTAGCCTTTCCACACCTGGACCAGGGACTCACCGCTGACCAGAAACGAAGCGGGGCCCGAACCGGTCCCGGTCGGCCTTTCTTTTGGTCTGATGTCCTTCATCGGATCACCCTAGGGTAGGACGGACTTGCACCGGATAAGCTTGTTTATCCGCCTCTGACCCAGCATGCCCATGGCCATGTCCAACCGCCATTTGCTGCCGAAGCAGGTGTTTGCCAGCCATTTGGTGTGGACCGAGGTGCGGAGGGGCCCGCCCAGCTCCCTCCTCCACCGGTCCTCATAGGCCGTCAGTGAGGTTCCCCTGGAGACCTTATCGGCCGCTGCCTGGCCGGCTATCCTGCCGCACATCATCGATATGGGGATTCCGCCGCCGTTGACGGCCATCACCTGGCCCGCTGCATCCCCCACCACCAGCGAATCCCCGATGACCGTCCTCCTGATCGGACCGGACATAGGAATGAGCTTGCCCATCACCTTCTCGGAGCTCTGGAGCCCCTTGAACTCCATGAAATGGTCGAAATATTCGCCCACCGCCATCCGGGAGAACCTGGGAGCGACACCCAGACCAACGTTCGCGCCTCCCTTCTTGGGCAGTATCCAGGCATAGCCACCCGGGGCGACCGTGCCGAAGTACATCTCCGGGACCGGTTCGAACTCCCCTTTTACCTGGACCGAGACCCCGGGGCAGAGATCGGTGGAGCGGCCGTAGCCCAGGCTTTTCCCCACCAGGGAGAGCGGACCGTCCGCGCCGATGATGACCTTCGCCTCGATGTCCATCTCCGGGGTGCTGACCACCTTGCCAGTGACCTTGGTGCAGGCCAGACCGGTGCGCAACTCTGCCCCTGCCTTCACGGCCCGGGAGGCCAGGTACTGGTCGAACCGGTCCCGGTCGGTCGTATAACCGGCGAACGGAACCTCCCAGTGCCTTAGCTTCGGAGAGTAGATGCGGATCATCTCGGTGGGAAGGGAATGCAGGTCGGCGGGAATGTCGAAAAGGGAATCCAGGTCGGTCGCCTTGGGGAAAATGCCCTGCATCTCCTCGACCGCGGGCATGAACTCCCCACATCTCACTGGCACGCCGACCTGGGGTCGCTTCTCCAGGATAAGAACGCGGGCACCGTTCAATGCGGCATGCTCGGCTGCGGTGCTTCCGGCCGGACCGGCCCCGACCACCACCACGTCCACCTTGACTACCTTGGCCACTCGAACCGCCACCTTATTTCATTGACAAATTATCGATGGCCCGCTCAGGCCTTCCTTTCCAGGATGGCCTTGGTGAGAGCTTTCAGGGCCTCTTTGTACTCCGAAGGTCTTAGGACCTCCAGGTCCAGGAGCGCTTTGTTCGCGTATTCCTCGGCCATGTCCGATGATGCGTCCAGGGCGTTGGTTCTCTTGATCAGGGCGATGGCCTCGGTGACCTCTTCCAGGCCCTTCTTTTCCTTCTTGAATATCTCCTTGATGCGACCGCCGTGGGCCTTGTCCTGCATGGCTATGATCAGCGGCAGGGTGGGCTTGCCATCGATGATGTCGATGCCGTGCTGCTTCCCCAGCGTCTTCTCCTCACCGGTGATGTCCAGGATATCGTCCACGATCTGGAATGCGATCCCGATGTTCATTCCGTAGCTTCCCATGGCTTCCATGACCGCGGGGGACGCGTCCGCCAGATAGCTGCCCACCCGGGCCCCGGCCTCGAAGGGCCTGGCGGTCTTTCCCTCGATGATGCTTATGTAAACCTCAACGTTGGTCTCCTGGTCGTGCTCGTAATCGCTCTGCAGGATCTCCGATTCCGCGATCCCGGTGCACGCTTCGGCGACCACCCCGATGACCTTCTCGTCGAACGCCCCGCCCAAGGCGAAGCTTTTCACGAAAAGGAAATCACCGGCGATCAACGCCTTTTGGGTGCCGTATTTCTTGTAGGCGGCCTGCCTTCCCCGCCTCATCTCCCCATGGTCGTTGATGTCGTCGTGGATCAGGGTGGCGCTGTGGATCAGCTCGAAGGCCGAGGCGACCTTGATCACCTTCTCCGGGTCGGTGCCGCCCGTCGCCTTGAAAATCAATATCGCGACCGCCGGGCGCATCCTTTTGCCGCCCGATGTGATTATATAATTGCTGATCTCAGTAAGCATCGGTTGTTCAGAACGAATACTTTCACGGAGCTGCTCCTCGACCAGCATGAGCTCTTTCTGGACGGGAGCATCCCAGGTAGAAACCATCGGTTCTCGATAATGACCAATCTATACTTAAGATTACTGGCTTTGAAAAAATGAGCTGTTTTGAGCGGAAGAGGGAGCGCTAGATGGACCCTCTCCATCACATTTTGAAGCTGTTCGCTAAAGCAGGTAACAAAAGAAAAATGGGGTTTGTTGGGGTTTCGTGCCTACGGGAAAAAGAAGGCATGCGCGGCATTCTGAGCGGCGGTGAAGAACGGGTCCGGCCACACGCCGATCAGGATCACCATGCCCACGCAGATCGCGACCGCTGCGACCATTGATACCGGTAGCTTCAGCCTCTCGGTGGATGTGCCTTCCTCCGGTTCGTCCACGTACATGTACTTCACGACGCGTACGTAATAGTAAAGGGAGATGGCCGAGTTGATGATGGCCGCAACTGCCAGCCATAGCATCCACTCGTTCCCCGAGACCGCCGACTCTTGGATCGGGGAAGAGAACAGGACGAACTTCGAGAAGAAACCTGCCAATGGCGGAATGCCCGCGAGCGAGAACAACAGCACGGTCATTCCGAAGGCCATGAACGGAGCCCTCTTGGCCAGACCTTTGTAGTTGCTTATCGACTCACCGACGGCCACCGTTGACAGGGTGGCCACGATCAGGAATGCCCCCCCTTTCATGAAGGCATGGGTCATGATCTGCATGATCCCCGCGGACAATGCGTACTCCGTCCCCACCGGTATGGCTATCAATATGTAACCCGCCTGGGCGATGGATGAGTATGCCAGCATCCTCTTGATGTTGGTCTGGCTTATGGCGGCCAGGTTGCCCACTGTCATGGTCGCGATGGCCACTATTCCGATCAGGAGGTCCCAGTTCGACTTGATTGCGAACAGGCCGATCAGCAGTATCTTGAACAGGGCGATGAAACCCATCTTCTTGCTGCCGCCGGCCAGCATCGCGGTCACGGTGGTGGGGGCGCCCTCATATACGTCCGGGGCCCACATGTGGAACGGAACGATCGCCACCTTGAAACCGAACCCGGCGACGACCATCACCAGCGCCAGGAAGATCACTGACTGCATCGGCGAGTTCATGGTCACTGCCTGGCCGATGCCTGCGAAGGTGGTCGTATGGGCGATTCCGTAGAGCAGCGATATGCCGAACAGGGTGAGACCGGACGACAAACCACCGATGATGAAGTACTTGACCGCCGCCTCCGCACCCTTGGGGTCCGTCTTCCGGAAGGCCACCAGGGCGTACGAGGAAATGCTGGTCAGCTCGATACCGACGAACAGGGTGATCAGGTCGTTGGAGCTCGCCACGATCATCATTCCGACCGTGGCCAAAAGGATCAGGGCGTAGAACTCCGGCTGGTGCTTGTCCTCCTGGATGAAGCGGGCCGACGCCAGTATGACGTAGAAGGCCACCGCCAGGAAGATCATCATGAACAGGGCCGAGAACTGGTCCAGCGTCAGCAGGTTCCCCTCGAGGGAGACCGCAGCGTGATTGTCCAGGACGAACATGAAGGCGTCCAGGAACGCCAGGCCCACGCCTACCAGCGAGAACGCGGCGCACACCTTGCTGTTGCTCTTGGACAGCAACCCGACCGCCGGAACCAGTATGGCGAACAGCGCCACAATGACCTCAGGTAGAATTGATTGTATGTCGATCATCTTAAGCGCCTCCGAAGACGACGGTCAGGATCCTGACCGACGGCGTGATGTAGTCGAATATCAGCGCCGGCAGCATGCCGAACAGGACTATCAGGCCGGTCAGCACGACCAATGGTATGGTCTCGAACCAGGAGAGGTCATGGACATGTTCCAGGTCCACCTCCTTGGTGAGCGGCCCGAAAAGGGTCTTCTGCATCGCCCATATGTAATACGCGGCGGTCAGCGCCACGCTGATTATGGGCAGGAGCAGGAGCCAGCCGAACGAGTCGAACGTCGCGGTGAACACGCTGAACTCGGCCAGGAACCCGACCATTCCAGGCAGGCCGAGCGAGGCCATGAAGCCTATCATCATGAACACCGCGGCATAGGGCATCTTGGCCGCCAGGCCTCCGAGCCTCGGCATGTTCCTGGTCCCGACGTGGTGGCCGACGATTCCGGCCATCATGAACAGGACCGCGGTGATCAGACCGTGCGCGAACATCTGGAACACGGCCGCCGCGATGCCCAGCTGGCCCAGGGTGGCGATGCCGAGCATCACGATACCCATGTGGCTGATGGACGAGTAAGCGATCATCTTCTTGATGTCCTTCTGCGCCAGGCACATGATCGCCCCATACAGGATCGAGACAATGGCGATTATGACCATCACGATCTGGTACTGGTTGGCGCCGTAGGGCAACGTGGGCAGACAGATCCTAATGATACCGTAGGAACCCATCTTAAGCAGCAGGCCCGCCAGCAGCACCGACCCGGCGGTCGGGGCCTCGACGTGGGCGTCCGGAAGCCAGGTATGGAACGGGACCATCGGCATCTTCACGATGAAGCCGAAGAACAGAGCCCCGAACACCACTATCTGGAACAGCTGGCCGAACGAACCGGAGACGGAAGCGATGGCCTGCATGTCGAATGTATAATGGTTACCGAGCGCCGGTCCCGCCTGGAAGTAGAGGGCCAGTATTCCCAGCAGCATCACTAACGACGCAATGTGGGTGTAGATGAAGAACTTGATCGAAGCGTATCCACGCCTCGGGCCTCCCCATATGGCTATGAGGAAGTACATCGGGATCAGCACGACCTCCCAGAAGACATAGAACAGGAAGTAGTCCATCGAGGTGAACACTCCCATGACGCCTACCTCCAGTATGAGCATCAGGCCCATGTACTGGTGGGTGCGCTCTTCCACGTCCCAGGAGAACAGGACAGCCAGGAAGGACAGCAGAGTGGTCAGGAAGACCATGGCGATGCTGATGCCGTCGACGCCGACCTTGTAGGAGATGCCGAGCGACGATATCCAGGTGAAGTTCTCCACATACTGGAACGTGCCCACCGTCAGGCTGAAGTCAGCCAACAGTATGACCGATATGGCCAGCGGTATGGCGGTGAACACCAGCGCGACGACCTTCGATGCTTTCGGGTTCTTTCCCAGCAGGAAGGCGATTAGGGCGCCTATGAGCGGGATCAGTATCAACAGTGTGATTACGGGAACGTTTTGCAGTATCATTTCAGATCACCCCTAGGACGAACCCGATCACGTACAGCAGCACGATCAGTGCCACTACGCCACCGATGATGATTGCGCTGTAGCTCTGAACCAGTCCGGTCTGCATCTTCCTGATGCGCTTTCCGCCCCCGACCAGGCCGCGGCTGATGAGATTCACGATACCGTCGACCACCTTCCGGTCGAACCAGTCGACCGCGAGCGAGAACCCGTAGACGACCTTCTCCCCGATGAAATCGTATCCCTTGGTGAAACCGTACCTCTTCAGGAGCATGTTGTACAGCGGCCTGACGGACGGCTTGCTGGCGATCGCGCCGGCATCGATCCTCTTCTTGCTGAAGGTGAGCCATGCCAGGCCGATACCGGCTATGGCGACCAGGACGGACAGATAGGTGAGCCAGTCCGTCAGGAGCTCGCTCAGGCTGAACGGTTCGTTGACCGTCAATATGGTCGGGCTGAGGTTCGATGCGATCGTGTTCGTGAACCCCGCGCCGATGAAGACCACCAGTCCGGAGCCGATGGCCAGCAGGGACAGCACGACCAGCGGGCCGAGCATGACCCAGGGAGCCTCTCCGTGGTGTGCCTCTTCCCCGTGGACGTGCTCGTCCTTGTGGGCGTGCTCGACGGACACGTGGGTGGCGTGCTTGGTCGCCTCTCCCTCTTCCCCGCCGAAGGTCATGAACCACATGCGGAACATGTAGAACGCGGTCAGGAACGCGGTGATGACGCCCATCAGCCACAGCAGCATGAACACCCACTGGGTGGTGCTCGCCGAGGCGTTGAAGACGCTTGACAGTATCATATCCTTGGACCAGAACCCGCTCAGTATCGGTATGCCGGCGATGGACAGCGAACCGATGAGCATGACGGTCGACGTGACCTTCATGTGCTTCCTCAGTCCGCCCATCAGCTTGAGCTCCTCCGTGTGGACGTAGTGGATGACCGAGCCCGCGGAAAGGAAGAGGAGTGCCTTGAAGAAGGCGTGGTTCATCAGATGGAACAGACCTGCGGCGAACGCGACGCTGCCGGCGGCCATCAATGCCTCGTTACCGTTCTGCATACCGATGCCGAACAGATAGGCGCCGGTACCAAGGGACAGGAACATGTAACCGAGTTGGCTGATGGTCGAGTAGGCCAGCACCCGCTTGATCAACGGCGAGTTGAGCGCCATGGTGGCGGCCATCAGCGCCGTGACACCGCCGATGATGGCGATGAACATGCCGACGTTCGGTACGAAGATCAGCAACGGGAACATCCTGGCGACCAGGTAGACACCGGCCTTGACCATGGTGGCGGCATGGATAAGCGCGGACACCGTGGTCGGACCTTCCATGGCGTCCGGTAACCAGTCATGTAGGGGGAACTGAGCGGACTTGCCGATCGAACCTCCGAACATGAAGAACAGACCCAGCCCCAGCATCCCCTGGTCCACGCTCCCGATGATCTGGGGGTTGAACAGCGTGTGGAAGTCAAGGGTCTTGAACGTGGACAGTAGCACGATCAGGCCGACCATGAACATGACGTCGCCGATCCGGGTGACCAGGAACGCCTTCTTGGCGGCCGACGCGGCCGACGGCCTTTCGAACCAGAAGCCGATGAGCAGGTAGGAACACAGACCCACTAGCTCCCAGAATATGAACAGCTGCAGGAAGTTGTTCGCCAGCACCAGGCCGAGCATGACACCCACGAACAGGCATATCTCGGTGAAGTAGCGACGCCTCCTCTCTCCCTGGTCATGCATGTACCCGAGGGAGTAGATGACGACCAGCGAGGAGACGAACGATACCACGATGAGCATCAGCGCGGTCACGGTGTCGATGTAGATGCCCAGGTCGAGGTTGTACCCCCCGACCGAGACCCAGTTGAAGCTCTGTTCAAAGTAATTGCCACTCACGAATCCGGCGGTGAGCGCCTGGAATGCGATCAGCAAGGACAGCACCATCGCGCTGCCGATGAGGACCAGCGCGACCAATCCGCCCTTGTCCTTCATCTTGCCGCCGAGGAACCCGACGAACAGGAAGGCTACGAGCGGCAACAGTGGGATTATCCAGGCAAGTTCATAGATCTGCATATTACCACCTCATGATGTTGAGGTCATCAACATGGACGGTGTCCTTCAGCCGGTTCAGGTTCAGCAGTATTGCCAGACCCACGGCGACCTCGGCCGCGGCGATGCCGATGGAGAACAGGGCGAACATGTACCCGGAAGGGTCATTGTTGTACGAGGCGAACGCCACGAAATTTATGTTCGCGGCGTTCAGCATGATCTCTATCGACATGAGCACGATGATGGCGTTCTTCTTGGTAAGCACACCCACGATCCCAATTACGAACAGGATCGATGACAGTATCAGGAAATATTCCAGGGGGATCATTGTTCTTCCTCCTGCGCGATGAAGACACCTGCGATCATGGCAGCGAAGAGCAGGAGCCCTAGGACCACGACGACTATGCCGTAGGTGCTGAAGAGGATCGTTCCAAACTGCTGAGTGGAGAACTGGGCCACTGGCCCGGAGGGCCAGGTGACCGTCAGCAGGGACGCGCCGATGAACACCAGCAGGACCGCCGCGAGGATGGTCTTGCCGATGGCGTTTCCGAGACCTGGGGTCTTACTCACAGGTACCACCTCCGGTGAGGCGTCTCTTGGTCAGCATGACCCCGAACAGGATCAGCACATTGATCGCTCCCACGTAGACCAACACCTGGATGAGCCCGATGTATTCGGCGTTTAGGAATAGGAAGGTGACCGCGACGCCGATGAAGGAGATGGCTAGATAGAACACGCTGCGGATGATCTCCTTCGTGATAAGTACCGATATCGCTGCACCAACGGTTATGCCGGCGACGGCCAGGAACACGATATCAGACGGATCGACACCGAACAACATTACTTCGCCTCCTTCATGGTCAAACAGTCCTTTGGACAGACATCGACGCACATCTCGCACGAAACGCACTTGGTATCATCGAAGACCGGTCTCTTGATCGGCTTCTTGGTCTTCTCGTTCACCTCGCCGGTGTCGGTCATCTTCACCGCTCCGGCGGGGCAGGTCTTCTCGCAGCGGCTGCAGGATATGCACTTCTTTGCTTCCAGACAGACCGTGTCCTTGAGAGTCATCGAGCCCTTCTTGGACGGGACGGCATCCCGGGCGGACGGCAGGACCTCCTCATAGTTGACCTCATAGCCAGGCCTGGATTCGTACTGGAGCTTCATCGGGTCGTAGACCAGATCGTCCCTGGTGTAGGAGGCGAGCTCGAACTCCGGCGTCACGATCATGGCGTTGGTGGGGCAGACCTCTGCGCAATAGCCGCACATCATGCACCGGCCGACGTTGACCTGGGGCCTCTTGACCTTGCCGAGGGTCTCGTGCTCGATCTGCACCATGGTGATGCAGGTGGTCGGGCACAGCTTGACGCACTTCTGGCAGGCGATGCACTTTTCCAGGACGATGCCTGGACGGCCCCGGAAGCACTCCGGAAGGACGTTCTTCTCCCACGGATACATGACCGTGTTGGGCCTGCGTCCCGGCAGGGAGGTCTTGACCATGACCTTGAACGTCAGCCACAGGGGCTTGATGATGTATCCGGTGGCCCTCAGCTTCTTCTGTTCGGGCTTCTTGCTGGCTTCCATCTTAGAACCACCCCATTGCCTTCAATGCCACGGCCACCGCCAGGTTGATGACCGCCAGCGGCAGCAGCCTCTTCCACCCGATCTTGAGGATCTGGTCGGTCCTGATACGGACCATGGCCGCCCTGACCCAGATCATGATGAAGAAGACGAAGAACGTCTTCAGCAGGTACCATACCTCTGGCGGCAGGAACGGACCGTCCCAGCCTCCCAGGAACAGGATGGCGATGAGCGCGCTGGCGATGTACGCCCGGAGGTAGTCGCTGAGCATGATCAGACCCCAGCGGAACCCGCCATACTCGGTCTGCCAGCCTTCCACCAGTTCGGCCTCGGCCTCGGGCAGGTCGAACGGGACACGTTCCGACTCGGCGATGCCGCAGGTGAAGAAGGTGACGAACCCGATGAACAGCGGGATGAACAGCCACAGGTGGTTCTGTTGGTAGCCCACTATCTCGTTGAAGTTCAGGCTGCCGGTCATGATGACGACGCTGACCACCACCAGCAATAACGGGACCTCATAGGCGATGAGCTGTGCCGCGGCACGCATACCGCCGATGACGGTGTATTTGTTGTTCGAGGCCCAGCCGCCGATCAGGATGAAGAACGGGGCAAGGGAGAAAACGGCCAATCCGACCAGCAGCGCCAGCGGGACGTTGGCCACGAAGAACCGGTCGCTCCACGGCACCAGACCGAGGAGCAGCGCGGAGGTGGCGATGATACCGACCACCGAGTAAGTGTAGAGCCTCTCGTCGGCCTCCTTCGGGATGATGATCTCCTTGACCATCGTCTTGATGCCGTCGGCGAAGTTCTGGAACAGACCGAGCATACCGACCTGGGTACCGCGCCGGTCCATGAGGCGTCCCAGGGTCTTCCTCTCCTGCCATATGACAGTGAGACCGACCAGGAAGGCGCCCACGAAGAATATGACGCAGGTGAGCAGGATCGCCAGGAAATTGACCGGACCGCCGGACACCGCCCAGTCACCGATGAACTGGATCTCGCTGATGTTGGTGACGCGGATGATCCATTGCACGATCTCCCCGATCCAGAGGGCCAGGACGTGCATCAATGAGAATAGAGTGGTAGCTGCCATGGTGATCACCTGTCCGTCTCACCGAGGCACATGTCCACAGAACCCATGATCGCCGGGACATCGGCCATCTTCTCCCCGCGCAGCGCCACTGGCATCGCGGAGACGGTCACGAAGATAGGGGAACGGACCTTCAGCCGGTAGGGCTTGCCCGATCCGTCGCTTATGATGTACATCAGACCCTCGCCCCGGGGGTCTTCCACGTGGGCGAACGCCCTTCCCGCAGGTGCGGTCCTGGGGGTCTTGACCCGGACCGGTCCCGGCTTGATCTTGGTGAACGCCTGGCGTATTATCTTGCAGGACTCGCGCATCTCGTCGATCCTGACCCGGTACCGGGCGTAGGAATCGCAGTCGGGGTGCTTGCAGACCTCGAAATCCACCTCGGCATATTTCTCGTAGGGGTCGTCGCGACGGATATCGAAGTCGACGTTGCTGCCCCTCATGTTCGGGCCGGTGACGCCCAGGTTCATGGCCTGGGCGGCGGTCATCATGCCGACGCCCTGCATCCTCATCAGGAAGGACTCGCACTCGTCGCAGAGTATCTCGTAGTCATGGATGCGCTTCTCCATCAGCGTCATCACGCGCAGGGTGTCCCTCTCCCAGTCGGCCGGAAGGTCGTTCCTGACCCCGCCGATCCTGGTGTAGTTATAGGTCATCCTGGCCCCGCAAAGGCTGTTCATGAGGTCCATGATGAGCTCCCTTTCCCTCATGCAGTACAGGAAAATGGTGTACGATCCCAGGTCGGTGCCGACCGCGGCCAGCCACATCAGGTGCGAGGCTATCCTCTGCAGCTCGATGGTGATGACCCTGATCCATTGCGCCCTTTCCGGCACTTCCAGGTCCATGAGCTCCTCGACCGACCGGCAGTACAGATGGGACCAGGTGAGCGATGCCCCGTAGCAGAGGCGGTCCGCCATCGGGATGATCTGCTGGAAGTCGCGGCTCTCCACCATCTTCTCCCAGCCCCGGTGCAGGTAACCGATGACCGGTTCCGCCTCGGTGATGATCTCCCCGTCCAGTTTGACCCGGAGGTTCCACAGTCCATGCGTCATCGGGTGCTGCGGACCCATGTTGACCCACATTTCTGTCATTTAAATCCGCCTCCCGACCTCGTAGTCCTTCCGCAGCGGAAAGAACGTGTAATCCTGCGGCAGGAGAATTCTCTCCAGGCGCGGATGTCCTTTGAAGATGATGCCGAACATATCGTAGGTCTCCCGCTCATGCCAGTCCGCCCCGCCATAGAGCGGCGCGATGGAATCGATCTCCGGAACGTCCCGGGGGACGTCGACGGTGATCTGGGCCACGATCCTGTTGGCGTAAGAGGACATATGATAGACGACCTGGAAGTTGGTCTTCATGTCGACGCCGGACACGCAGGAGCAATGCTCGAACTCCATCTCGTCCTTCATCTTCTTGATCAGATCCAGAAATACCGACCGGTCGGCGTTGAACACGACCCGCCTGGGCTTGGTCTGCATGTCGGTCAGTTTGTCCTTGAACTGTTCGGTCAGTGCGTTTGCGACCATCTCCTCTGACATGGTCTTTGCTTTGGGGGTAGTCTCGGTCAAGTTTCCCACCTCAGTCCAGGAAGGTACCTTTCTGTTCCGCGGTAATCTTGCGGTTCAGTTTCATGAAGCCGTCGATCATGGCCTCGGGCCTTGGGGGGCAGCCGGGGATGTATATGTCCACCGGGATGAACGTGTCCAATCCCTGGATGACGTTGTATCCGTCATACCACGGTCCTCCGGAGATGGCGCACTCGCCCATGGCGACCACCCACTTCGGCTCAGGCATCTGCTCATACAACCTCCTAAGGGAGGGCCGGAGCTTGGCGGATATCCAACCGTTGACGAGCAGAACATCGCTCTGCCTTGGCGAGGACCGGTAGATCATTCCTAGCCGTTCAGCGTCCCATCGGCAGGCAGATGCGGCGGCCATCTCGAGGGCGCAGCAGGCGATACCGAAGTGAAGCGGGTAAATGGCATTCCTCTGACCCCAGGCCCAGATGGGCGCGGTCATCTTGTCGATGGCGACCTTTGCGCCGGACGATTTCATGGTCTCAACGACGAAGTTGCTGGACCACTGCTGGAATTCCTTTGCGGTCATGGCGATGGCTTGCGGGGCGTGACTTAGATCCACAGAATGACCTCCTTCTTCAGGGCGTAATATACACCGACCAATAGGATCGCCAAGAACGCCACGGCGGAAAGCATGGTCATGCCCGTCAGGTCCATGGTGGCAAAGAGAGAGGAGTAGGTCAAAGCCCAAACAAGCAAGAAAACAGTAACGATGTCAAAAACAACGAAGATGATAGCATAGACATAGAACTGGACATGGAACTGGATCTGCGCTTGCCCTATGGGCACTTCACCGCACTCGTAGGTGGTCTCCCTTAGAGTGCTGTACTTCGTGGGGCGAAAAAATCGTGATGCATAGAAGGACAGCACTGGGAACAATATCGCAACCAGTGCGAATATGGCAATGGGATAATATTGGTCTATGAGCATTGAGAGGGGAATATTCTCCCCGTATTTAAACGTTTGATAGATGTACTGGCTACGTTTCGAAATGCCATTTTTAGAGTCGTATTTGACTCAGTCCGGAACTGCTGACCTTAGAGATGTAACGAAGCCCAGGAATCGTTATTTGAAGGTTGTCCTATGAACATCGATCGCTGATAACTAACAAAGGGACCTTTAACCCGTTAATGGGACCGTATTAACTATGTCGAAGCGTCCCTACCTTCTCCGATAAGATTAAAGAACTTGGGACCCGAATGTGATACTAGGTCGAATCAAATGGTCGAGAAGGTCGCACTGTTGGTCGAGGAAATGTACGAGGACCTGGAGCTTTGGTATCCCTTGATCAGGCTGAAGGAGGCCGGATTCCTCCCGGTCATAATCGGCAGCGGCACCAAGGACGTGTACCTGAGCAAACACGGATACCCGGCGAGGTCCGAGGTCGTGGCCGACAAGGCGAGCGCCGACGACTACATTGCCGTCATAATCCCCGGCGGTTTCGCCCCGGACCATATGCGGAGGCACCCTCCGATGATCGATTTCGTGAAGAAGATGTACTCCAAGCAGAAACTGGTGGCCTCGATCTGCCATGCCGGTTCGTTGCTCGTTTCGGCGAACATACTCAAAGGTAAGAAGGCCACCTCTTTCTATTCGATCAAGGACGATATGATGAACGCCGGGGCCCGTTGGTTCGACGAGGAGGTCGTGGTGGACGGGAACCTGATCACATCCAGGAACCCTGAGGACCTGCCCGCTTTCATGAAGGCGATATTGGAATACCTCAACGCCGGTTGAACCAGCGCATCGAGCGGGACAAGGAGGGCCAGATGCCCACGACACTCTTTTTAAATCCTCGAGTTCATATCGCCTTCGCACTGACGGTAACGTCAATGGAGAGTTGATTCAGATGAAGATTGGATTCGTCGGGGCCGGCATGATGGCCGAGGCCATCATGAAGGGGATCATCGCCGCAGGAGTGACAAACGCAGAGGACATCGTCGCGAGCGAGATCGTTCCGGCCCGCCGGGACTACATCACGAAGACGCTCAATATCCGCACTACGGCGGACAACGTCGACGTTGTCAGATCGTCGGACGTGATCATAATGGCGGTCAAGCCGCAGCAGATGGGGTCTGTGCTGGACGAGATGAAGCCGATCCTGACCAGCGAGCACCTCCTGATCTCGATCGCCGCCGGGATCAAGCTCGAATTCATCGAGAAGCACATCAACTGGGGCGTTCGAGTCGTCCGGGTCATGCCGAACCAGCCGTGCATGGTGGGGGCGTCGGCTTCCGGTTTCGCCCTCGGAAAGAGCGCCAAGATGGAGGACAAGGAGACCGTGCAGAAGATCCTCAACTCGGTCGGCATCGCTTTCTCGCTGGACGAGAAGTACTTGGACGCGGTAACGGGGCTAAGCGGTTCCGGACCGGCCTACATGTACATGGTCATCGAGGCGATGGCGGACGGCGGCGTTCTGGCCGGTCTGCCGCGCGACGTGGCCGTAGCACTCGCGGCGCAGACGATGCTCGGCTCGGCAAAGACCATCCTGGAGACCAGGAAGCACCCGGGCGAGCTGAAGGACATGGTGGCATCACCCGCTGGAACCACGATCGAAGGGATACGCGTGCTGGAGCAGTACAGCATCAGGGCGGCTTTCATCGATGCGGTCGAGGCTGGCGCATTGAAGTCGGCCGAGCTCGGGAACAAGTAAGGGAGGACGGACGTCCGACCATCTCTTTTCTCCTTCTTTTCATTTTTATTGATGTCTTATATGAACCGCCAGCCAAACCCGGGCATCAGCGGAAGTCGGACCGATCTGGACCGCGGCCAACCAGGTCGTGCAGCATCTAGGGAGGCCTGATCACCATTTCATTCGGCATCGGTGCAGGCAACCTCAGTTCCGGATGTTCACGATCCGCGAAGCATCAAGATCGTCCCGGCCTATGGTTCACCGACCCTCAACTTGGTGACTCCGTCCTATTTCAGCACGGCCTGTGCGAAATGAGGTAATGGGCAGAACAGTATCGAAGCTAATTCAACGGCTTGCCCTGGTGGTCCTCAGTTTTGAGCCGCACACCGGGCAGTCCGGCATCTCCTTGTCGAACACCTTGCCGCAGCCCAGGCACTTGTAGTTCCATTTGACCAGTTTCTTGATGGCCTTCAAACCGACCGCCTTGTACTTGATGCCGAGGAACTTGGCGGTGTTCTGGATCGAATAGTCGTCCGTCAATATGGTCGCGTCCATGTCCTTGGCCAGGGCCAGCAGGTCTATATCGACCGACGAGAGCCGGATCGAATCTCCGGTGGAATGCGATGCGGTGATGATCTCCCTGCGAGACTTGGGGGATGGGTCCGTCACCGTCACCTGGTGCTCCCAGAACATCCAGCGGGTGTCGTTGTACTTCTTCAGTTCGTCGACGACACCGGGGATGGTGTACGCCACGTGGTCACTGGGTATGGACTCCATCGAGAAAAGAGCTGAGGTGTCCAGAACAACGATCACGTTCGGTCAATATCGCATCATCGGTAATAGTTTTCCCAATCAGTCTTAAATACCGATTATCCATTTTTGGCGTTCGGAGTAGAGAGAGATGATAAAAGTCGATCAAGCGGTCATGGATTACATCATGAAGACCGGCCGGGATTACCGCGTTAGCACCACCTGCTCCGGTCCGGTCATAATGCCATTGGAAGTAAAGCCAGCAAAGGAGAACGACATCCAGGTGAAGATCGGCAAGAACATCTTGTACATCTCCCGGGTCCAGGCCCGGTACATCGACAATGTCACCATGGAAATGATGTACGACGCCGACGTCGGGCTTAACTGCTCTCTTTATCCAGGTCTTTGAGCGACCGGATGTTGTCCAGGGCGTACTGGAGCTGTTCTGACACATCGATCTTGGTCTCCTCCTCCAGGATACGCTCCGGCCGGGCCATGGTGATCGGCCTTTCCGGGACGATGGTGCACGCTGGCGCTTTTCCGTGGGAGATCGAGATCTCGTAGGTCCCGATCTGCTTCCCGATGAACTCGATCTCGATCTTGTCCAGACCGATCAGCGGACGCAGGATGGGAAAGTCGATGCCGTAGGTCTCCGCCCTCAGGTTCTGCAGTGTCTGGGAAGCGACCTGGCCGAGCGATTCTCCGGTGACGATCGCGTCGGCGCCGATCCTTTCCGCGAAAGCCTTGGCCGTGCGCAGCATCTGCCTTTTGCACAGAACGCACTGGAAGGTCGGCATGCACTTCTCGGCGTTTATCTGGTTGTTCCTTCCATGCGGCGCGTAGTAGAAATCGAAATGCTTGCCGGTGGCCTTTTCCAGGGGGGTGATCATCCTTGATGTCTTGCGCACGCTGCCCTCTGCGCCGTACGGCCGGTTGTCCATGTGGAGCAGGGTCAGATCGACCCCTCTCATCGCCATCTGGTAGACGGCCACTGGTGAATCGATCCCTCCGGAGATGAGCGCCACTGCTTTCATATCAGGACTACGGGAAGATATCCTTCATATTAACGTTGCCGGGAAAAAACGATCATGCGTTCAATTGTTCGTCTTGAAGTCGTTCGTGGTCGCCATTCCGGGATAGGTCGCGAAGTCCTCGTCTCCCTCTTCATCCTCTTGCTCGACCACCATGTTCAGAAGGAGCGTCATGATCTCCTTCATTTGTTGGACCTCGTCCTTGAGTTCCTTGATCTCTCGTGCCAGGTCCTCGTTGCTCTTTGCCATGCGACCTCACCCGGTGTTCTCAAACCAGGTCCATTGCATTTATGCTTTTCTAGCAGGAACTGAATCTTCAGGAAGAAAAATACTGGAAAATGAAATAGGGTGCCGATGACCCTATCTCAGACGCTCTCGACATCGCCGTAGTCGTCGGCCATCTTTCTCATGTCGCTCCTTTCGCAGTTGTTGCAATAAAGGCCTTTGTCGACCTTCAGCAGCGGCTGCCGGCACTTGCGGCACAGTGCTTTGACCACGCCGTAGTGTGCTCCCTGGGTCGTGAGCTGGACTGATGGTTTTACCTGTGTCACCTTGGCCCTGATGATGTCGCTGGGCCTGACCTCGCGGCCTACGTCCTGGACGTATTCCTGCGAAAGTTTGGACACGTGTATGGTGCCGTTCGTGTCCCCGGTGATGTTCCGGCTCTTGCCGTTGACCACGACCACCTCGGCGATGGCCATCGAGGCGCGAACATCCGTTATCTCGGCGAACACCTCGTCGCCGATCGTCAGCGTGACCATTGGGTTCTCTGCTACCACCTTGGCGACCTTCTCCTTGTCGTCAAGCTCCAAAACACCTTTGAGAGCAGAAAATACCTTGCCGTCCTCCTCATAGGTGCCCTCAGCCGGCAAGTACTCCTCAGCCTCGGCCACTTCGTCGCCGGGCAAGACCCTTCTCTTATCGTTCATTTTGCATCACCCATTCTGCGCAAGCAGAGAAGCGAAACGTCGAAACACTTCTTAGCCTTCGTATGGAACGAAAACATATGAGGCATCTCGAATTTATACCTTTTCTGGTAGTCCATATAAAATCCGCGGTCGGAAATGTACTTGGCCAGGAAGTCGACCGTGTCGCTCATGTGGATCGAATAGACGGCGTCCGCGACGGTCATCGCGGTGTCTAGGAAAGGCCGGTCCGCGTTCCTTTTTTGGGACCCGAACGGGGGGTTCATGATCACCGTATCCACCTTCTCGCCGAACTCGGTCACGTCGAGGTTGAGGAATTCTATCCCAGCCCCGATGAACCTGGCGTTCGCCTCCGCCTGCGTAAGTGCGTTCGCGTCCACGTCGACCCCGATGACACGTTTCGCCCCCAGCTTGGCAGCCCCTATGGCCAGGATCCCGGTCCCGCACCCCAGGTCGGCCACCACCCTGTCGGCGATGTCACCCTCGGCGTAGGCCATGAAAACGACGTCGGAGGCGATCACGGACGGGGTGGAATACTGCTCCAGCGAAGGTTTCGGCCGATCAAATGGAGGGATGGTCTGCAGCAGCATCTCCAGGTCTTTCTTCTTCATTGCACCACCGGGATGGGGCTCGATGATTAATACTCGTAGTCGACGACCGCGCGGGCCTCACGGACCTTGAGGATGTAATCGGCCACCTTGACGTGCTCCGGGTGGGCCTGGTAAGCCTGAAGGTCCAGAATGTTCGCGAATTCCACGATAAGGACCAGGTCGTACGAGGTTGGGGCCTTCAGCACATTGATGCCCACCTCGAGGCTCTTGATCTCCTTGATCCTATAGGGAAGAAGGTCGAACATCTCCTTGGCATGGATGGCGTTCTGCGCCCTCGTCCTGCCCTCCGCCGAATCCTTCAGCCTCCACATCACGATATGTTTGAGCATATTGACCGCCAGCCTACTGGTTGAGCCCAAGATTGAGGAAGTCCGCACTGGTTAGGATCCCGACGATCTGACCCTTGCGGGAGATCAGGATCGCCTCCTCGCGCTGCAGGTGGAATGAGGCCAGGTCGATGGGCGTATCCTCGGAGAGGATGGGGAACGGCTCGTCCATGATCTCCTCTATCTTGGTCCGCATGACCTCATCGTAGGTCTTCCGGCCGGATTTAGTTTCTTCTATGGTATAGTCACGGATGCGGTCGTCGGTTATTCCCCCGACGACCCTTTCGCCTACGATCACCGGCAACTGGGTGAACCGGCCCTTCATCATCCTCTCGGTGCCTTCCCCGATGGACTGGTCCGGAGTAACGTGGATGACGCCCCGGGTGGCGAGGTCGCCGACCGTGAGCTGGTTCCCGGTCTTCATGCCCTCCACCTTGCGCCTCCTGAGGACTTCCTCGAAGGCCACGAGGATCTTGCGCACATTGCTGTAGGATGGATCGATGCTGCCGCGCTCTATCTTTGCGATGAGCGATTGGCTCACTCCCGCCAAATTTGCCAATTCACGCTGTGAGAGGTTCAGCCTCTTTCTCATCTGACGTATCTTGTCGAGATCTGGGAGCTGGGGTACCAATGCGATCCGGGCCGATGACATGGGAATCTTCCTTATTTCCTGACTGCTGCTAAAGCTTAATCGTAGGCGGCGAATTTAAGCTTTGCCAGAATCATGTGAACAAATCCTGGGGAGAATCATTGTTCGATTTGTGATTCCGGTTTGCATCGACTAGACAAATAGCTAGTTAATATGAAAATATTTCGCTTAAATGACTATGGGATTTGAAAGGATGCTCCAGAAACTAGACAATTGTACAGTCGGATTTGAAAGGTATTCTTATATGAATCAAAAAAACAATAATGCATATATATGTCCGCGAACTAGGAGCGTTGATGGTCCACTGCCACAACCTGGATGAAAGATCTCTCGATCCGAGGGCATATCCCTCGTTTCTTGGAAGGTTTTCTTTCGCCGTTGCGGCGCGTTCCTCTGGAAAGTATAATAAATCACACGGAGTGAGCTATACCGGTCCGATGCGAGGACTATTGTCCATCAGACAATCCTATGGGATCACATCCGTCGTCAACAGGAGCAAGTAACATGGAATATTTCGGTGATGAAGGTCACCACAGATGCGCGTCACAAGCAAGCAACCCACTCCCCCAGCCAGCGTATGCCTACGGGGCCGCCAGACCTCCGGGGCTGAAGTACTTGATGGGGGGATGCGGCATCGCCGGGGTAATGGCACTGGACGGCAGCACGATCTCCGGAAACCGAATCGGCACCATGCTGAGCACCATGGGCGAGAGGGAGAACGGCCTGGGTGCCGGATATGCCTGCTATGGCCTGTTCCCCCAGCACCTGGACGAGTATTGCTTTCAGGTCTTCTTCGATGACGAGGAAGTAAAGAAGCGGGTGGAGGAGTTCTTCAAGAACTATCTCGAGATCTTTCACGAGGAGAAGGTCTTCTCCCGCCCGGTGCAGACGATGACGCCTCCCTTCCCCAAGATCTGGAGATATTTCGTCACCCCCAAACCAGGGAAGGATTGGTTCGGCAACACACAGCTGGCTCCGGACGACTTCATCATCCAGGTGGTCATGCATGTCAATTCCACCATGAACGGGGCCCATATCGTGTCCTCCGGCAAGAACATGGCCGTCTTCAAAGGGAATGGGTTCTCGTACGAGATCGCCGACTTCTACGACATCTCCCGCTACAGCGGCAACCTCTGGATATCCCATTCCCGCTTCCCTACCAACTCACCCGCCTGGTGGGCCGGTGCCCACCCGATGAGCGTCCTCGATTGGGGCGTTTGCCACAACGGGGAGATCACCTCCTACGGGGTGAACAAGAAACTGGTGGAGATGAATGGCTACAAGTGCACGGTGCAAACGGACACCGAGGTCGTGGCCTACATCTGGGACCTGTTGGTGCGCAGGCACAAGCTGCCCATCCAGGCGGCCGCCTTCGCCATGGCGCCGTGGACCCACGAGGAGATCGCCACCCTCGACCCGGACAGCCGGAAGCTGGCCACCTGGCTCCGCATCGCCTACCGGGAGGCTTTCCTGAACGGTCCGTTCTCCATCCTGGTGGGCCGTTCCCAGCCGGAGATAACGCTGATCGCCCTGGCGGACCGCAAGAAGCTCAGGCCAATGCTGGTGGGCAAATCGCCGGACGACAGACTGGCGTTCTGCGCCTCGGAGGAGTGCGCGGTGCGAACCGTTCAACCGGACGCCATCACATGGACGTGCAACGCCGGAAGCCCGTTCATCGCCCAGGTGGGCAAGGGGATCATCAGGGCCGGTATCGAACATCCGTTCCAGGGGGCCAAGAAATGAGCGACGTGACCGACCGACCAAAGCGCATGGAAACAAGGCTTCCAGAGAAGTTCATGCCGACGATCAATTATAACACCTGCGTCCTGTGCAAGCGATGCGTGAACGAGTGCTCGTTCCAGGCCATCGATGTGCGGGACAACAAGGTGGTCCCGAAAGGCGGGTGCGTGGCATGCGGCAGGTGCATCGCGGTCTGCCCGACCAGCGCCATCGAGATCCGGCCGTTGCCATCCCAGTTCCCACCCCACGGCAATTGGACCGAGAGGATGAGGCGGGGCATCTACGCCCAGGCGAACAGCGGAGGGGTCCTTCTTTCCTCGTGCGGCACAGACGAACCGTACGACGTCATATTCGAGGACATCCTGCTGGACGCGGCCCAGGTCACCAACCCGTCGATCGACCCACTGCGCGAGCCAGTGGAGACCAAGACCTACCTGGGCGGCCGTCCGGGCAGGATCGAGGTGTGCGAGGGCGAGCACATGAAACTGTGCGGGGGAGAGGGCCCGATCATCGAGATGGACATGCCCATCATGTTCGGGCACGTATCACTGGGATCGGTCTCTTACAACACCCAAAAGGCACTGTTCATGGCGGCCAAGGAGCTCAACATCATCGCCGGTTCCGGCGAGGGCGGGTTGCATGAGGACTTCTACGTCTACGCGGACCACATCTGCTCGGAAGTGGCTTCCGGCCGCTTCGGGGTGACCGCGGAGTACCTGAAGAACACCGCCGCGGTCGAGATCAAGGTGGGGCAAGGGGCAAAACCCGGTCTGGGCGGACATCTGCCCGGGGAGAAGGTGACCCAGCTCATCTCCCAGACGAGGATGATACCGCTGGGCACGGACGCTCTGTCGCCTTATCCGCATCACGATATCTATTCGATCGAGGATCTGCAGCAGCTGATCTCGGTGCTCAAGGAGGCGACCGAGTACGGGCGTCCCATCGGCGTCAAGATCGCCGCCGTCCACAACGTGGGCGCCATCGCCTCCGGAATCGTCCGGGCAGGGGCAGATTTCATCACCATCGACGGCTTCAAGGGCGGCACCGGCTCCGCCCCCCGGGTCATCCGGGACAACGCCGGCCTGCCGATCGAGGTGGCCATCGCCGTGGTCGACAAGAGACTTACCGACGAGGGGCTGCGCAACCGGGTCACCATCGCCGCCGGCGGGGGTATCCGCTGCAGCGCGGACATGATCAAGGCCATCGCGCTCGGGGCGGACATCGCCATGGTCTCCACCGCGGCCATGATCGCCATGGGCTGCCGGGTATGCCAGCAGTGCCATCGCGGACTTTGCCCCTGGGGCATCGCCACCCAGAGGGAGGACCTCATGGCCCGTCTGGACCCGGAGATAGCGGCGGCCCGTGTGGTCCGGCTGTTCAGGGCCTGGAACGAGGAGCTGCGGGAGGTCATCGGCGGCATGGGCATCGACTCGGTCGAATCCCTGGTCGGGAACCGGGACCGGCTCAGGTACCTTGGTCCCAACCCGAAGATAGCTGAAGTGATGGGCCTCAAGACCGTCGGAGAGGGGTGGGGCTGATGTCCAACATCGACTACGATCACCACGCGGAGGAGTGCGACTGCGGCAAGGACTGCACGTTCACCAACGAGGGCGTGGCCACCATCCGTGCCGACGGAAGGGACACGGGAAAGGGCCCGCTCCACTACAAGACGCTCAATTGCGCAATACGCAAGGCGATAGCCTCTGATTGCAAGACGATCATCATCGAAGAGGTGATGGGCCAGCGTTACATCGGGGCGACCGCCACCGGGTCCGACCTGCGCATAATGGTGCACGGGACCCCGGGCAACAGCCTGGGGGCATTTCTCAACGGACCGACCATCGAGGTGCTGGGAAACGCCCAGGACATGACCGGGAACACCATGAACTCGGGCAAGATAATCATCCACGGGAACGCCTGGGATGTGACCGGGCTATCCGCCCGGGGCGGAACCATCATGATCAAGGGCTCCTCCGGCTATCGGGTCGGGATCCATATGAAGGAGTTCGGCCGGATGCGGCCCTCACTGGTCATCGGAGGGACGGTCAAGGACTACCTTGGCGAGTACATGGCCGGAGGCACGATACTGGTCCTGGGCCTCCGTACCGACGTGGAGTCGCCGGTGGGACACAACATCGGGGCCGGCATGCACGGCGGACGCATCTACGTAAGAGGCAAGGTCGATATCGGCCAGCTTGGACCGGGAGCGGTAAAGTCGGCATTGACCGAGGAGGATTCGGCAGAGCTCACGGCCCTCCTCGAGGAGTTCGAAGGCTACTTCGGCGAGAAGGTCGGGAGGGACTACTCCAACTTCGTTAAGATCAGCCCCTCGTCGTCCAGACCGTTCATAGGGTACTACGACAAGACGAACATCTGAGCGTCAAAGGCCAGGCGGCCGGGACACGGAATCGAGCACCACCCGCAGCTCGATGTCCTTCAATCCCATCGGGATCAGCTCCCGGGTGACGATGTCCTCGAGCGAGTGATTGTCCGGGGCCGAGACCCGCACCAGTATCCTTTTCTGGCCCGATATCTGGAGGACCTCCCGCACGCCTTCGATCTTGGAGAGCTTCTTGAGGTCGGCGGCGCTGGTCTCATGGGCTAGATTGCCCAGAACGATGGCGTCGGCGTTCATTCCCATACGCTCGGCATTGACAATGGCATAGTAGCCGAGGATGACCTTGTCGTCCTCCAGTCGGCGGATGCGGTCCCGGACCGTCGAAGAAGAACGCCTCAGTTTCACCGAGACGTCGTTGTACGTCATCCGACCATCGGCTAGAAGAAGGCCGATAATCTTTCTGTTCATCTGGTCAACTGTTACCAATTCTTGCCCCGCCCATCTGATACACTTCTTTCTTAGCTGCCCCAGGAATATATAACTAACGGGTCTTTACGCCGATTCGGCGGGCATGGTGGGAGATGAGAATGTGAAAAGCGGACACCGGCCCCGTTCAGACCGCAATAGGAAGGCAATGGTCAGGTGGATATGATTCAGTTCTTAATGGAGATCGGCATCCGCATGAACGCACATCCTTCGCATGGGATCTCCAGAACGCACTTCTCTCCCTGAGGTATCCCTTTGATGGCGCACAGTATGGCATGGTCCATTAGCTTGAACGGCACCTTGCGTCCGTTGGATATCAGCATGCTCTTCTCCGCTTCGTTAGGTACTGCGGCGCAGGAACAGCTCGAACTTACCAAGGTCATGCATTTTGCCGCATCCGCTGGCGAGCACATATCGCATCTGGTCCCGCTGCGCGCCAGAGGCCCGAACAGGTTCGCCATCGGATCCACCAGGAATATGCCGTTGTCCTTTCCGAAGGTGATGTACACGGTGGAAGGCTTGGCCGGTTCGATAAGCTCCATCCTGGTCCCCCTGACCTTGCGCTCCTCCCGCACGGCCCAGAATTCCTTGAGATGGTTGTTCAGCTGGTAGACCAGCTGGTGGTATCCGACTCCGAGCTTATCCGCCAGGTCCTGCTTGGAGATGGGAGCTTCCCTCGTCGAACCATATAGGGTGCGCAAAATGCGCTTCCTCATGTCATGGTTTACAATGGACGAGTACGTCTCGGGGTCGATATACGCGATCTCAATCCTGCAAGTAGATGACACTACGTTCATATCAAACCGGCCGATATTTAATTATTGAGTCTGTAGTGCAACGATGAGAAGCCCATTTCCGCCCCTACTGTTCCGCTTCCACCGACCTAACGATCCGGTGAGTGGGGTTGGGCCGCGAGGGAGAGAAGCACTCGTCCTTGAAACCCTCCACTTGAATCCCTAGCGAGTCCATCGCCGCGAATATGGAACTCCGGATGTTGGACCGCAGATCCTCGGGTGAGGACACGACCCGGGCATTGATCGTGACCATCACGATGCCCTGAGCGTAGCGGGAACCTTTGATCCCGTCGATCGAGATGTTGTCGAACACGGCCGACATCTTCAGGGAATTGGTTTCAGAGGTAAGCATCAGCTTCGCGTGCGCGATGTCCGATGGGTCATACCAGATCGAGATGGCCTGGATTATCTTGGTGGCCAGATCATAGGTGTCCACCTTTTCCCGGGCCTGGAAACCGAAGGAGCCGTTATACCATCCCAGCTCCGCCTCGGCCTTGGCATAGACATCGTAGTCGATGTCCACCGGCTGACGGTCGCTGCGTTTCCCGGAACGGATCACGCCCATTATCCTGCCCATGCCATGGCCGGTGATGGCGGAGTAGGGGATGATGTCCGCCTCCGGGTTGTATGCCTTCGCCGCCTCCACCAGTTTGAGCAGCACGTCCCTCGTGACCATGTCGATCTTGGAGATGACGATGTGCTCGGCCTCCTCGACCTGGTGCTTTCTCAGGTAGCCGCTCAGGGTCCCCGGGTCCAATCCCTCCTGTACCAACCTGGGAGCGTCGACGACGATCACCAGTGGGGCGACCTCGAACTCGTTCGGATAGATCGTTTTCAAGGGGGCGACGACCGTCGCCAGAAGATCAGTGCATGAACCGACCGGCTCCGCTATGATGAAGTCCGGGCGGGTCCTGGACACTATGCTTCTGGCCGATGTCATCAGATCGTTGAACCGACAGCAGAAGCATCCGCGCAGCACCTCCGAGGTGTCATAGCCCATGGCCTTGGAATACTGCGTATCGACCAGTGCCTCTCCCTGATCGTTCATTATCAGGCCGATGGTCTTGCCGTCCTCGTTCAGCACTTTGGCGATCTTGTTGATCAGGGTCGTCTTTCCCGCACCCAGGAAGCCACCTATGATCGCTATGCGTGTAGCCATTCTGAATCCCCTGTGACCACATCGGCGGCCAGGAAGATAAACGTTTTACTCCGGAGTAAAATATTGGAAGCTGATCCCTTCAGACGATGATGGCATCGCCCGGCCTCATCACCACTGCCGTCCCTATGGCCTGTTCCGCGATCCGGTCGCGGAACTCGTACGGGTCTGCCTCGGACCACTTGCCGTAGTGCATGGGAATGACCTTCTTCGCCCGGAGCAGCTTCTCAGCCCTGACCGCATCCTCTGAATCCATCGTGTACACGCCCCCGATCGGCAGCATGGCCACATCGATGTTGTACTGCTCCGATATCAGGGCCATGTCCCCGAACAACGCGGTATCGCCCGCATGATACAGATTCTTCCCGCCAATGTTGATGATGAACGATATGGCGGTGCCAAGCGGGTGGACGTCATCGAGTGAGGAAGAGTGCAGCGCGGGGAAAAGCTTGACCGATCCGAAATCGAATTTGAACTTCCCCCCGATGTGGGCGTTGATCACCTTGGCGCCCTGGGACTCGCAGTACATGCCCAGCTCGAATGAGCAAAGGATGGGCGAGTTGGATCGCTTGGACATCTCGATCGCATCCCCCAGGTGGTCGCTGTGGGCATGAGTCACCAGAATGAGATCTGCCTCGATGTCCAGGGCCTTGAACTGAGCCTCGCTGTTTCCGGAAAGGAACGGGTCTATGATGACCGTTCTGCTGCCGTCAAAGATCGTGAACGCCGAATGACCGAGGTAACGAAGTTTCACCATGTGGCTCAAAGCTTGTACGGGCGTCCAGCCCATATAAGTTTGCTGGCCCATCCATTTCCTGAGATTGATGGAACAACATAGCCCAGCCCGAAGCTCAGAAGACGTAAGAATGGCGCCGCCTCATCTCATTCACCCTGCAAAGGCTGTACCGGCCAGCCTCTGAACCATTGAAATATCCGATCTTCGCCAGTTCTGCGTCGAATGGGGAATGATCGTGTTTTGAGGTTACTCATCGCCGCCCTAGAAATGGGTCGTGGGCGGCATTGCACGGACCGAGCTGGGTCTGGATATTTGCCCTGAAGAGCTGCCCCGGGCAACCCATTCGGTTCTGGTTCCTTCCCCCATCACTTTTTGACGATGACCTCATCGACGAAGTTCTTGATCTGCTCCTTCCATTTATCGGCCAGCGGCCCCTTGAGCCCGGTCACGGGGACGCGGAGCATCCCGTCCTTCACGTCAAATCCCCTTCCTGCCATGAGATCCTTGAGCTTTGGGGCAGCACCCTTGTCCGTCCATTTTGCCGCCTTGCGCTGCTGCTCCGGGTCGGTCGGCACCATGATGGTGTCGAACGCGTAGATCGGTTTTCCTTCCCACATCTTTTGGTCGAGCTTCTTTGCGAAACGTTTTGCCGGGCGGGTCATCCTTACCATTCTGGTGGGCGAGCCGACGAGCAGGAGGTCCCCCGTGGGCGTCCTCTTGTCCCAGTTCTTGAGATCTACGAGCTCGGCCTCGTATCCCATCTCCTTGAATACCATGGCCAGTTCTTCGGCTACCATTTTGGTGTTGCCATATACGGAATCGAACGCGATGATCGCTTTCATGGACGATGCTCCAACCGAATAAGGATGACCCTCGATGCCGATATATTATTTGATGCGGCGGATCCGGTGCATCGGCCGATAATCGAGGCGGTCAGAACGAATTGCCACTGTTGAACATCTCACCCAGATGGCTGGGCTCCATGTGGATCGAGACCACGTCCACCTCGGGATGGTTGGCCCTGATGACCCCTTCCAGCTTCTCCGCGACGTCATGCGCCTGCTTCACGCTGTGGGCACTGCCGAAGGAACAGCACATGCCCACCCGGATCTTCCCCTCCTTCCTCTGCACTGATATCCTGGTCACGTCCTCGATCTCCGGGAACGTCCCGACCAGTTTCCTGATCGACCAGGCCATCCCATCCTCTCCGACCCGCACGCTCTTCTGCCCGCTCAGATGGCAATCGGCGGGCTCTATGTGGGTGGATACGAGCGTGATGCGCTGGTCCAGTGTCTTGATGCGGTTCTCCAATCGGGTGGCGATGGCGTGGGCCGCGTCCAGCGGAAGGTCCCCGTCAAGCTCCAGATGGAAGTCCACCTCCAGTTCCTCCCCAGTGTCGTTGTCGAACTCGGACACGTTGATGTTGTGCACCGTCTTTATCTCTTCAAAGTCTGCCGCCTCCGCCCGGATCCTGTCGACCAGATCGGTAGGCTCGACGCAGAATGGCTCGGCGTTCACCATGATCACGGCGTTGTCCACCCTCCTCCTGATCCTCTTGGTGAACTCCTCGGTGGCGCGGTGGGCCTGCTCCAATGGGATGATCTTGTCGATGAAGACGGTGCAGTCGATGTACACCGTCGGACCGGTCTCCCTGACCCTTACCTGGTTCACTCCCCTGATCTCCTTGATGCGCATCGCCTCGTCGGCCACCATCTCCGATATCCCTTCCGGCGCGCCGTCCATGAGCGTATGGATGGACCGTTTCCAGAGGCGATAGCCGATCACCGCCGTGATGGCCGCGACGCCCAGGGCGGCGATCACATCGAAGGTCCTATAGCCCAACATGGTGAACACGATGCCGATGATTACGATCACCGACGAAAGCAGGTCGGTGGAGAAGTGGATCGCGTCCGCCTCCAGGGCCTGGGACTTATAGCGCTTGGCCATCTTGTGGAGGGCCCGGGATCTGGTGAGGTCGACGATGATGGAGAACACCATGACCCCGATGGCGATGTAGGTCACATCCACCGGAACCGGTGAGATCAGGCGGTTCACCGCCTCGTAGAATATCCAGCCGCAGGTCACGAACAGGAGTGCGGTCTCGAAAAGACTGGACAAAGATTCCACTTTCTCGTGACCGTAATGGTGGTCCGCATCTGCCGGACGTTCCGCCAGGCGCACGGCCGCCAGTGTCACGAACGCGGCGATCAGGTCTATGCTGGAGTGCAGAGCTTCGGATAAGATGCCCAGGCTGTTGGTCCAGACGGCAACGATGATCTTGGTGACCACCAGTCCAATAGCGGCGATGACCGAGGCGAAAGCGACCTTCTCTTTCGGGGTCAACGGCTGCACCCGCTATTCATTGAGACCTGAATCTTTGGTGGGAACATAAAGCTTTTCTATTCAAGTGTAAGGAAAATTTAGGCTGGCCTAATCAAAAGTTACTTTGATTCCATCCTTCGTTTCCTGGACGGAAAGACTGTTTCCAGATGCCGCTGGGACGTTCCGGGTTCTTAAATCGATCAGATGTTTTATGGAATTTCGAAAGAGCTGATGCCCCGATCGTCAGATCGCAATAAGAAAAGAATAAGGCATTTCCTGGCCATCCCCCTCCCGTCTGGTGAGTTTTGCATGAACGGAGCAGAGATAGACCGATCGTTCCTGGAGGTCGATTCGGTCACGAAACGTTATGGTGATTTCGTGGCGCTGCATGATATTTCTCTCAGTGTCAGGAAGGGGGATATCTTTGGCTACATCGGCCCGAACGGCTCCGGCAAGACCACCACAATAAAGATACTGGTCGGCCTGCTCACCGATTTCGAAGGGGATGTAAGGTTCCAAGGTCATTCCATCAGGGACAACAAGATCTTGATCAGCAAGGAACTTGGCTATCTGCCACAGAGCATCGGGTTCCAGGATTGGAGGACGGTGGACCACGCGCTCACCACGTTCGGGCGACTCTCCGGGATCTCCGAGAGAGAGCTTGATTCCCGCATCAGGAGCGTCCTCGACCGGGTCGGGATCTCGGACCTCAGGCACAAGAAGATCAACCAGTTATCGGGCGGGACGGTACAGAAGGTCGGCATGGCCCAGGCAATACTACATCAGCCCTCGGTGCTGGTCCTCGATGAGCCCATGGCCGGGCTGGACCCCACCGCCCGGTTCGAATTCAAGCAGATCTTCCGGGACCTTCGGAAAGAGGGGTCGACGATATTCTTCTCATCGCACATCTTGTCCGATGTCCAGGACCTGGCCGATACGATAGGTTTCCTCAGTTACGGCCGCATGGGATATGTTGGTTCCATGGCAGAAATCGAGGAACGGGTCAAGGTCCCGAAGCAGATCGAGATCGTTCTGGCACCCGGATCCGGACCTTGGCCGGATCCAACCACAGGAGAAGGCATAGAGATGATCGGGAATCCCGAACCGGGCCGCTACATCGTCTGCCTGGCACCCGGGGCCGATGCCGACCAGATCGTCGACAGGCTGATCCGGGACGTGCTCCAGAAGGGCTGCCGGATCCGCAAGATCGCCCCCATCGTCCCCTCTCTCGAGGATATTTACATCAACTACCTGACGGGGGTGAAGGCATGAGCCTCGGGCTGCTGTTCCGGGATGAGCTCAAGGGCTTCTACAAATCCAAGGTCATGCTGACGCTCTGGGCGGGCCTGCCGGCACTCACCCTGATCATCTATTTCGCCTCGCCCAACAGCCAGAACCTGTCCCTTGCCTCGTTCACTGCCATCATCATCGGGTCCATCGGCGGGCTGCTATCCGCAGCGATGCTGGTCTCCTCAATTATCAGTGAGAAGAGCCGACATGTCTTCGACCTTTTCGTGATCAGGCCGGTCAAACGCAGGGACATCGTGCTGTCGAAGTTCCTGGCCACCTATCTGTGCGTGACCGCCGCAGGCATCATCGCCCTCGTTTTCGGAGCCCTGTTCGACCTGGCCCGGAACGGTGCATTCACGAGCGATTTGGTATCGACCTCAATCAACGCACTGATAATGGCCGCTTCCATGACCGCCATCGCCTGCTCGGCGGGCGTCCTGATCGGGTTCTTCGCCAATTCCATGCTTACCGGCATCATCCTGGTCGTCTACGGGGCTAACCAGCTCTCGGTCGTGGCGGCACTGCCGGGACTGTTTCTTCCGAGCGAGCCATTGCTACCCCTGATCCCCGGGATCATGGTCACCGCCGTCCTGCTGGCGATCACGATCCGGATGTTCGACAGAAAGCAGCTGTGATCGGAACGGTCTGGGAAATTCGCCTTGAACGGGAATTCATCAGTTTAGTGCATGACCTCAGAACCGGGACTGAGTCAAAGACTCTTCATCATGATGAAAATCTATGTCCGGGAGTGGCGGGAAAAGATTGATTACTCCACTTGCCCTGTTCTACATTGCTTAATGAAAAGTGCCATGGGTCGGCGGGGAGTATCTATGAAACCCTTGTACAAGGCCATCATCGTCATCGTGGCCGCGATCGTCTTGGTAGCCGCTCTAGCCAGCGCATTCGACCAGATCGCCACATCCCCCATATTGACCAGGAACCTCAACACCCAGGACGGGGACCGGAATAATCCCTCCCCCGGACCCGATGTCAACGTGACCGACCCGCTGCAGGACCACGGCCTCCCCGACCTCAACGACACGGTCATCCCGCCGGGAATCAACTACACCGTCCCAAACACCGGCCACAATCTCACGGCGGGCGGAACGAACATCAGCGGCAAGGTCTTTGACGACAAGGACGGGGACGGACTGGTGGACCCAGGCGAGCAGCAGCCTGATGCCGGTGTGCAGCTGTACGATCAAAACGGGACCCTGATCGGCACGACCCAGACGGACAAGTACGGTGATTACAATTTCACCGGTGTGGATCCCGGTAAATACAACATCAGCACGTTCCCTGGCAGCAACGGGAACATCACGGGCGTTGGAAATCGAACGGTGACCGTGGGTGATGGGCCATTGGACGGGGTCGACCTGAACACGGCCCCGAAGCCGACGGAGAATCCCACCATCGCCACGACGACCGAGATCACCTCCCCCTCCGCCCAATTCCTGATCAAGAAAAGTGTCCGGTTCCCGGTCTCCGGGACGGTGACCACATCATCTCTGCTGCCCGTTTCGGGTGTTTCGGTGATGGTTTTCGTGGCGGCCAGCAAGACCGCTGGGGAGCGATACTTCATAGGCGCCGGCACGGTCCAGGGTGGATCGTTCACGGCCACCTGCCTGATCCCCGACATGCTTCAATTGGGCAACTACCAGCTGATCGCGCGTTCCCTGGGGAACTCCACCTACAGACCTTCGGAGAGCGACCCCACGGTCAAGGTCATGGACGACACACGGCTCACGATCGATATGCCAGACCGGGTGATAATGGGAGGGACTTACCGTTGCAACTTCACGCTCCAGGAGAACGCCTCCTTGAAGCCGGTGCAGGCTGCGACCCTGTACCTCAAAGAGTTCAAAGTATACCTCCAAACGGACTCGCAGGGGTTGGCCTATTTAAACATCCGAATGAGCACCCCGGGCACCAACCGGATTACTGCCAATTACTCGGGGAACGCCACCCTTTATGGAACAGCGGCGAACACGACGTTCACCATCCTTGACGTCACGGTGGAGGTCGCCCCCTCTTACATGGTCAGGGGATACGATAACAAGCTTCTCATTCTGGTGCACGCCTCGGAGCTCCCGGTCCCGCACCAGTCGGTGCTGGTCTCCTTCGAGGACTCCGGAGTGGGGACATACACGACAGACCAGGAGGGGCGCGCCACAGTCACTGTCCCGGTGCCTTCCTACCAGGCGCTCGGAGCGAGCAAGGTGGTCTTCGACATTCCGAGCGTCAAGAGCTGTGATGTCAACATCACCATCAGATCGATGACAACGATGAAGGTGGAAATGGAAGGAGACCAGGTCAACGCGACCCTCCTGGACGATCACAACCAGGAGATGCTCTCGATGCCGATCCTCCTGCAGAGGATGGACCGGACCGACGTGGATGTCGGTACCAGCAAGGTCGGCTCTGAATTCTCGCTCGGGGGAAGCGAAGGAGGCGACTACATGGTCAATTTCACCGGCAGTTCGATCTACCAGCCATCGTCGGCGGTGGTGCATTATTCGCCGGCCGGGTTCGGTTCCGCGACGGACTGGATGATGATATGTATCGTGAGCGCCGTCGCCGTCCTGGCGGCCCTGGCGTTCATGCTGTTCCGGAGGAGGGATCATGAACCGGTCGACCCGTACCGGCCCCCACCCCCGGCCTCCCTGTCCGTGCTATCCACCTCTCCCTATGTCCTGGTATTCCCCCATATCCCGACCGGCCTGCCCCCGGTCTGGGGAGAGAACGAGCCGCTCCTGTTCCATGTCGCCGGTGGACGCGGAATGCTGGACATGAGCATCGACGGGACCGGTTTCAAGGTGGACCTGGATTCCGGACCTGGCGATTACACGGTGACGCTGTCGAAGGGAGACCATATTTTCTCCGTATCGGGTCCGCTGGGAACGACCGATGTGCTGGTCCATGCGGTCGACTACCGGGAGGAGACAGTCCGGCTATACCGGACGTCATTTGACTCCTGGAAGGCCAAGGGGAACGGCATATCGGATTCCATGGCCCCGAGGGAACTGCAGACGGTCATGGAAAACAAGTTGGACCGCTCCCAGCACGGTCAGCTGGATGTACTCATCTCCCTCTTCGAGATCGCCCAGTTCAGCCAGAGACCGATAGGAAGGGCAGAATACGAACGCATGTACCGGGCCTCGGACCAGGTGAGCTGAACCGATGGGACCATGGAGCAAGGCGCCCGGAGACCGGGAAGGGAGACAAAAGGTTCTGAGGAAGGTCATGCTGACGGGGATCGTGGCTGCGGCGATCGTCATCATGTCCGCCGCCTTATTGACCGTGCTGAGCCCCGGCGGCGGCCGGATAAACCTCTGGTTCGTGTTCCCCGCCATCTGCGCCATGTCGGCATGCTATCTGGCCTCGGGACTGGTCAGCGCACTGACCACGGGCAAGGTGACCGACTCCCTGCACACAGGCATACAGATGCTTACTTTGGCGCTGCTGCTGGGATTGCTCTCGATGTTCTTCCCCAACGCACCTACTGGCACGCTGATGTTCAGCCTGCTCCTGGTCCTGACCGGCGTCCTGGCCCTGACCGCCTACCTCGCCAAGGCCTTCTCCGATCATTACTGGCTGGTGGGCCGGGCGGCGGTCATCGTGATGCTTGGCCTGGCCCTTGAACAGGGGGTCGGATTGACCTCCATCTCGGACCTGCTGCGGGGAGTTCCGCTCACGGTGGCGGTGCTGGTGGGGGCGCTCTCGCTGCTTGGGATCCTGCGCGAGCACAGCAATACCTTGTTGCGCCTGGCCGGACGTTTCTTCCGCAACACCTCGAACATGGTCACGATCACGCTGGTCCTGACCCTGGTGTTCGTCTACGTGCTCAAACTGAGGAACGCCATCGCGGATAGGGCCCCGGACCAGACCCTGATGGCGGAATGGATCGTGGTGGCCATCGTGGTCATCGCGGTGGTGTACAAGTCCTACTCGCTGTTCCGTTCCCGGGAGAGACCGCAGATGTTCTGTGACACCCGCAGCCTGGTGCAGACGATCTATCAGGACCGGGGAGACACCGTTTACGCCCAGAGCGTGGTGGACCAGTTCATCGTGGAAGGAAAACGGGAACCCTTGGTGGTCCTGCTGACGACGGCCCTGGTCCAGGGTCACATTGATCCGTACAGGATCGAGAGCGTCATCAGGGACGTGGTCCGGTACACGGCCACGGAACGAAGGTTCTCCTTCCGGTGGGCCCTGGGGAACGAGCAGGCCGTGACCAGGGAGGAGAGGACCAGGATAGCTTTCGATGCGCTGGACCAGACGGCACGGGTGCTGAGTGCAGGCCATCTCGTTTCCAATCGTGCCGGCCCTACGGGGATCGCAGAGGGATAGAATGGACATACCAGAATTCAGGCAGTGTTCTAGGAACATCATCGAGTCGACCAGCGGCGTGTTCGTGGGAGACGAGCTCATCCTCAGGAAACTGCTATGCGCGGCGCTGGCGAACGGCCACGTGCTCTTCGAGGACATGCCCGGATTGGGAAAGACCTTGCTGGCAAAGGTGTTCGCCAAAGTGACCGGATGCAATTGGGGCCGGGTCCAGTTCACTCCGGACCTGATGCCCATGGACATCCTGGGCACACGCATATGGAGGGCCAGGACGGCGGAGTTCGTGCTCGAGAAAGGGCCGGTGTTCACCAACATCCTGCTGGCCGATGAGATCAACCGTTCCCCGCCAAAGACGCAATCGGCCCTCCTGGAGGCCATGGAGGAACGGCAGGTGACCATCGAAGGAACGACCCACCAGCTTACCAAGCCGTTCTTCGTGATCGCCACCCAGAACCCCATCGAACAGGAGGGCACTTTCCCGCTCCCCGAGGCCCAGATGGACCGTTTCCTGCTGAAGATGGCCACCGGTTATGTGAGGACCACCCAGCTGGAGAGCGAGATCCTGCGCCGCCGGATCCGCTGGCAGGCGGACGACCCGGTAGAGCACCTGACGGCGGCCATGGACCAGGCCAAGTTCGTGGAGATGCAGGACCTGGTGGAGAAGGGCATCTACGTGGATGACCAGATCCTCGACTACGTGAGCACAGTGGTGCGGGCGACCAGAGAGGAGGAGGCTGTAGAGGTAGGGGCGTCCCCTCGCGGTTCATTGTCGCTATTGAAGGTCTCCCGGGCCCACGCGGCGATGATGGGCCGCGACTTCGTGACGCCGGATGACGTCAAGATCTTCGTCCGGGAAGCTCTTTGCCACCGAATCATCATGAAGATGGAATACGAGATCGACAACCGGATAACGCCGCAATCGGTCGTCGATGCTATCGTGGCCCGGACGCCGGTACCGAAGGATTTCGGCCGGAAGTGAGATGATGCTTCCCCGGGTTTCGGCCGAGTTCAAGACCTTCGCCATACTGCTGGTGTCGGGGATAGTCCTGGGCAACGTGCTGATCGTGCTGCTTTCGTTGCTGCCGATGTTGTTCGTCGTCCTTTCCATGATGTACAGTTCCCCCGCCGGGATGCGCGTGTCCCGTCCCGCCCCCAAGCTGAACGCCTACGTCAACGAGAGCATGGCGGTCAGCTCCGAGCTCTCCGTTCAGGATGGCGTCGGAATCGTGACGGTGGGGGATTCCCTGCCTTCCCATTTCAGGCTCTCCGAGGGCAATAATTTCCGAGTGTTCTGGAAATCGGGAGCGCCCCTCCAGGTGAGGATGCGATACAGCGTGGAATGCACCAAGCGCGGTGTCTATGCCATCGGCAACTCGAGGATCGAATCGATAAACTTCGCCGGGATAGAGCAGAACGATGTGGTCCCCGGCCTGGACCCAGTGGAGCTGCTGGTCCAGCAACGCCCGATGGACTTGCGAAAGATGAGGGATCCGAGATTGCTTTCCCGTATCCCAATGCCCCTGGGGGCGGCCAGTAAGCAGGGGTCCATAACCACCGATTTTAAGGAGCTCCGCGAATACCGGAACGGGGACCCGTTCAGGCATATCAATTGGAAGGCCAGCGTGAGGAACGCGGACCTGGAGATCAGCAACCCACTGGTGAACGAGTACGAGAGGGAGGGGCAGCAGGTGGTGTGGATATTCCTGGACGCCTCGGAGGGAATGTCCGTCGGGACGAGCGTGGAGAATGCGTTCGAGCATGGGATAAAGGCGGCCAACGCCCTGGCTCAGTTCTATCTGGCCAGGAACTGCCGCGTCGGTCTGAAGGCCTTCAACTCGGGCCGCCAGATCCTTCCGGACGTGGGAAGGCGGCAAAGGGCCATGATCTCGAAGCTATTGCTCGGGGTGGAGATGACCAAACTGAGGGGCAAACTGAAGGAGGACGTCCGGGCATGCCGGGGGCACCTGGTCGGGTCCAGCCCGCTCTTCATCGTGATAACCATGGTCAGGCCGGAGAACGTCGAGGAGCTGAGGACCGGGATCCGGGAGATGCGGTCGTCCTCGGGTCCGCGGTCGAAGGTGCTGGTCCTGCACGTCGATGGCAACAGCCTGATACCCACGAACCCGGCCGAAGAGGCCGCGGCCATGGCCACCAACCTGCTGTCGCTCGCCACGGTCAGGTCACTGGCCGGCGTCGGCACCACCGTGGTCCCCTGGAATCCGCGGCGTCAGAGCCTGAACGAGCTCATGCTCAAAGGCCTGAGGAGGAAGTGAGATGCCGGAACCTGCTGCCGATGATCAGCTGAGCCTCATGCCCCGGGCCATGACGACCTTGGTGGTGCTGCTGGCCTTTGTGATGAGCATGATCACCCTGATGAACTACGGGTTCTATGTCGACCTTCGATCGGCGGCGTCAGGATTCTTCCACTCGATGGGCATCGGTTTCAACACCGACATCATCCTCATCGGCCTGATGTTCATCGGGGTTCTGATCGGTGTCCTCAGGGAAAAACGGCTGAAGGCCACGCTGAGGTCCGGGTGGATTATGGTGATCCCGGCCGTCTTGTTCTATTCCAAGATCGACTGGATGTATCTGCTCGGCCTGCCGGGCAACTTCAGTCTCTTTTCCAACGACCTGCCCCTAGCCTACATCTTCCTGAATGGGGTGGCCCTGCTCTGCGCCGGTCTGCTTCTCCGTTCCCATCTTCACCTGGCATGGGTCGGGAACGTTCTGGCCATCCGCGGTGCGTCGAAGGAGGACCTGAACATGGCCATATGGGAAAACTTCGTCTTCCTGATGGGGCTGGTCGCCATGGCGGCGGGAACGGCCGTTCTGATGGCGGCTGCCGTTGGCCTCATCACTCCCGCCTTTGGCATCGCCAGTGGCGCCACGACCTACGCGTACCTGATCGTGGGTCTGATCGCCAATGCGGCCATCATCGCCGTTTTTGGCCTTTACGTATGGAACAACAAAAAGGCCTCTCCGAATGAATGAGGCGGTCGTGGCCAAGGACGCCTTCATCGATCGTATGCTTTGACCCTGCCCGCTTTCCTTAGCTGCCTGGACATCTCCAGGCACTCCCTTCCTTCCGCAGATACGGACCCGAGGGCCTCGCCCAGTTCCCCCAAGGCCGCCGCATGGGAGGCGACACTGCCCGAAAGTTCGGCGTGCCGGACCGCCTCCCGCAGATCGACCAATGCTTCATCCCTCAGACCAGACTGAAGGCGTATCGTCCCGGACCGAAGATAGACAGCCCCGAGACCTTCGCTGTTACCCATCTCCCGGAGCAGGCCCTCCGCTAGTTTGAGATCATGAAGGGCGACGACCATATCCCCGAACGCCTCATCGGTCAGGGCCGACTCCATCCAAGCCTGCGCCTCCAGGTCCCTGCGCTCCGTGTCCCTGGCGATTCGCAGCAATGAACCGATCGCGTTTGCAGCCCTACCCCGATCTCCTGAATCCCTGTACACCTCGATCAACGCAAGCAACAGGGACAGGTCCCCTTCATCGATGCTTCGTGCCCTGCGGTTTGTATGGATCGATCTTCCAGAGACACCGATCAACCTCTCCAAAGCATCCAGGGCCTCCCTGCTGCGCCCCGCCTGGGAAATATCTACGGCCCATCTCGCCTTGATCCTCTTGAACTGCAACAGGTCGCCCGCCCTCCTGAAGGTCTCGGCGGATTCCAGTCGGAGGTTCTCCGATTCCCTTTCCCTCAGCTGGATGAGGTACAGATCGGCGAGGTTGGTCTGTCCAATGCCTTCTCCCATATCGTCTCCAGCCGCTTTGGCCACTGAAACGGACTCCTTGAGGCCGGCCTCTGCGGCCTTGAGGTCCCCTGAATCCCATTCGAGCAGGGCCGCATTGTTCAGGTTAGCCGCCACCGCGGCCATGTCCATATGTTCCCGGGCAATTCCCAGCGCGGTGCGGAATGCCTTTCCGGCCTCCTTTGTCTCGTGCGCCCTTCTCCAGGTGGAACCAATGCCCATCCATTCGCGTATCTGGCCCGCATGATCGTTCATTCCTTGATAGTAGGAAAGGGCCTGGCGATGGGTCTTCAATGATTCTTCGATACGGTTCGATTCCGCCAATGAGCCGGCATAGGCCTCCCATACCGACGCCTTCAGTGCTTCCTCTGGACCATTCCCCAACAGGGAGAGCGACCGTTCGAAATGAACGAGGGCTTCGCGGGGGCCGCCCAACGTCCGCACCGCCCTCCCCCTGAGATAGGACAGACAGGCAGCCGACCTCGGTTCCAAACCTTCGATGGGAATGTCCGATATCAATGCCAGCGATTCTTCGGGAAGGGCATCGATGAGCCATTCTCTGTTGTCCAGGATGGTCTCCGCCGCCTTTCCCCAATCCCCGGCAGCGATGTGCTGGGATATCTCCTCAAGACGCCATCTCTCCCCGCTCCGACCACCGCAGTATGCCGCGGCTTTGCGATGGACTAGGACGATATCCTCCTCTGGTATCTTCGAAATGAAATATGAACGGACCACCTGATGAACAGCCAGCCCCTCCGTGAACTCTTGGACCAGCCCCTTACGCCTGAGGGATAGGGCCGTCTCGGGAAGGAATCCGGGCAGTTCGGTCGCGGGGACGGGGAGCCGGAGAACCGAAAGGAACTCCAGCAGGTCCTTTTCCTGGGCGTTCAAGGTCCTCTGGAAATGTTCACCCAGGATGTCGTCGATGCTTCCCCTTGCGGCCTCGGTGCCGATCTCGCAGGAGAGCCTCAGCATCAGAGGATGACCGCCACTTTCCTCGGCCGTTCGGACAGGGTCGGGGGCATGCCATTTGGATGCCAGCAATGAGGATGTTTTGCTGTCCATGCATTTCAGGTCGACCCGCCTCACGTCCACCGCGGAACCGAGGAACGAAGGCACCGATCTGGATATCAGGACGATCTTCGATCCTGGGGCCGCCCTCACCGCATCGCACAACAGGTTGAGGAAGAGGGATACGCCCGACGCCGCCCGGTCGACGTCATCGAAGAAGATCGCCGGCTTGATCTCTCGAAAACCAAGGACCAATGGGGAATAAAGGTTCGCCAGTTCCGATTCGAGCTCGATGTCGGCGAAAACGACGTTGGTCCCCGAGTTCCGCAGAAAATCCATCAGCGCCCTAGCAATGGATTGGACCGAGTCCCACTCATGAACTGTATACCAGAACGCCGATCTGAGCTTCATACGGTCCTCGAACACCTTCGAGGCCAGCGTGCTCTTTCCTATGCCTGGAAGTCCGACCACCAATGCGCAGCATGGCACCTCGGAGCCCAGGAATTCCTTCATGTCCCCTAACTCCGCTTCCCTTCCCTCGAAGACCTCCACCTCTGGACGACCAAAGAACATCACCTCCGGTTCCCTGGGCGACCCGGTCGGGGCTTCCAGGACCAGAGTATCGACGCTCCTGGCCGCTTTCACAAAGTCCCTCAGGTTCGGTTTCTTTCCGGACCTTTCCTCTGAGCACCTGAAGGCGAAACCGAGGGTTACATTTCGGATCGAACGCCCGTCATCGAAGGAGACGATGCGCGATTCCAGATCACTTATCAGCGCGTGGGCGCTCTGGAGTCCTTTCTCGGTCAGGAAATACGCCTTCCGGCGTTTGGAGGCCCCCCGTACATGGCACAGACGGCTCTCCACCAATCCCTCCGCTGCCATCGTCGCCAGCGCCCTGGAGATGTTATGCAGGCCGGAGTCCATCCGGCCGGAGATGCCCTCCTGGCACGCCTCCAGAGGCACCTCCATCTCTTTCCTGAACGGTTCCATTTCCATGAGATGGAGCTGGAGCAACTCGATCTGGGAGACGGACAGGCGCGGCATGAAACCTCGAGCTTCAGGCCATCCACCGGCCTATGTGGTATTTGTTGGAATTGCTCACAGGTTCGGCATTGCAAAACTATTGCAAAACAGATGTTCCGGGTTATATACCCTTGATTTTCTTCTGAGGTCAGAGGATTACATTGAAATTTGATCGATTGTGCGGTCGAGTGACGGCGGCAACGGCCTTCGCTCTGGTGACGATCATGATGCTTTCGATGGTACCGATCAGCGCATCGGCGGCCACGACCACGTCCACCGATGATACTCAGATGTCCACCGAAGGTGGGCCTACCACCATTTTAGGGGGAGGGGACCACTTCTTCGTAAGGTTCGGTTCCGATGCCGCGTTCGGGGTCGTTTGGGGGACGCCGGGCAATCCGAACGACATCTACGTCGTTTCCATCGTCGCCCGATACCTGGGCGAGGCGCAGGTCTACAACCGGCAGAACGAACTGGTGCAGGCCAATCATACGATCAAAGTGTACACCATGTATGCCGTTAAGCTCGACAATCTGATCGAGTACAACGACTCCAACCAGGACGGCATGCTCCAGTATCATCGCGGATACGATATGATTTCCGAGATGATGGGGAGTAACTACACCTCCTCCGAGACGATGTACAAGATGGTGAGCATGGCGACCGCCTGGAACAGCACGGCGGTCGTGAACACCACCACGGCCGATTCCACCGTATTCTCGTTCAGCCTGACCGCCAACGACCAACCCTACACGAGTTCTCAGCCAGAAGGCGGACCCGGACGTGGGGGACAACGTGCTCAACCAGCTGAACCTGACCTTCAGCCTCACGGCCACAAAGACCCATGAGGACAACGCCACGATCCCGCAGTACAAGATGACCGTCTCTTCCGGCCCCTTAGGCAACCGGATCCTCTACGGCATCCAGCAGCTTGACCCCAAGTACGTGAGCGAGGACCTGGTGTCCTACTACGCCAAGTGGAACAAGACCATTCAGGGATGGGACATGGACCCCAACAACACAAACCCGGCGATCATGCTGGAGTTCGAGAGCGTGGTGGGCAACTATATCCCGCTGACCGCCGCATCGGTGCTGGAGACCAAGGAATACCAGAAGATCATCGATGACCTCGGTGAGGATGGCACGGCCAGTGTCCAGACCGCTTCCGGGAGCAAAAGCCTTAACGACACCGCCGGGGACTTGTCGGGACCGCTGGACCTAACCACTCCAAAGATGACCTTCGGCGGAGACAAGACCAAGATCGGGACGTTCGAATGGGTTACGAACGTCACCGTGGACGGTAAGGATGCCCAGGCCCATTCCCAGGTGATAGCCGGATATCCCACCACGGTACGGGGTTGGAACGGCGAGATGTTCACCGGGTTCGTGCTGGTGGGCGGGATCAGCTATCCGGGCGGAAGCCTGATCGTGCAGGACCCGTCGGTGTCCTCGCAGGCCACCCTGAACATCGGGGCGGTCGCCTCCGCGGACGGTTCTGGCTCCACAGATTCCTCGCTGCATCTGTTCCAGTTCGGACTTCTGCTCGTCGGGTCGATCATTGTCATCGGTCTCGTTCTTGCTGCTATCCTTATCAGGAAGAGGCCTAAGCACCCCCAGCAGGGTTACGAAATGCCGAACACGAACCAGAGCGACTGGGGCAAATACTACGAAAAGAAGTGAGGATCGATCTTATCCCCCCAAAACCACTTCCTCATCTTTTTTTAACCACTGATCATTGATACGTTACCGGACCCCCAACGTTCATGATAGTGGGTTCGTCGTGCACAGAGATCGTCCATGACGGCACGGGCATGTTCATTCTTCTAAGGCCATTCTGCCAAGGATTGCCAGGAGCGGGTCAGATCGGAACACACGATGATCATCGTCCTCATTCCGGAATGATCGAATTGACCTCGAGGCAAGACCGACGATCATTTTGATACATGATCGGCATGGTTCGGAGCCTCTGTGCCTCGGCAGAAGGGTTAAGAAACTCGGGAGCTCATTGAACGATCGGAGAGATCATTGTGCCTAAAGATCAACACCCAAGGATGAGAGGCAATATGAGCACATCAAGAGCTCGGAGCTGGAACGGGGACGGACGGAGAAGGACGCCGAACGCATCGCTTCGGCGACCGTAAACACGGAAAGAAAAGAAAGAGGGGAAACAAGAGATACGAAGAATAAATAACGCCCGAAAGGGAAGAACGACCATCAGGACATCCGACCGGGAATGGGCACGGTGAAGAAAAAGGTCGCCCCGTGGCTCGGTTCCGAATCGAACCATATCTTTCCCCCGTGCCGCTCCGCGATCTTCTTGGAAATCGCCAACCCCATTCCGTTTCCCGGATATTCATCTCGGGTGTGCAATCTCTTGAACATCTGGAATATCCTCTCGGATTGCTCCGGGGCAATCCCGATGCCGTTGTCCCTGACCGAAATCCTCCAGTCCCCGCCGATGACAACGCATGAGACGTGCACCTCGGGGATGTCCCCGTTATGGAACTTGAGCGCGTTCGACAGCAGATTCTGGAATAGCTGGATCAACTGCCGGCGGTCTCCCGATACCTGGGGAAGTGGGTCATGGGTGAGGATGGTCCGGGAGTCCCTTATGGACACCTCGAGATTGGTGGTCGCGATCTGGAACACTTCCTCCATGTCCACGGGCTCGAACGGTGTCGTGGAACGGTCGATGCGGGAATACATCAGAAGACCATCGACCAGGTCGTTCATCCTCTGAGCGCCGTCGATCGCGAACCCGATGTACTCCTTCGCCTCGTCGTCCAGTGAACCATTGTAGCGCTTCTCGAGCAATGAGAGATAGCTGGAGACCATGCGCAGGGGTTCCTTCAGGTCATGAGAGGCGACGTACGCGAACTGCTCGAGCTCCTTGTTCGAACGGGAAAGCTCTTTGGCGCGCTTCTCCAGGTCCGTCTCGGCAAAGTGCTTCTCCACGATCACCCCGATCATCTGTGCCGACGTCCTGATGCGTCTCTTGGCCGATTCCACCATGAACATCGGCCTGGACCGGTATCCATGTGCCGCTGCGATCAGCTGTTCCCCGTCCAGATGCTTTTCCCCGGCTATCTGCAACAGCACCTGACGGTCCTGGGGCGGGTTTCCATAGCCGATGTTGATCGATCCGATGGTCTCTCCCCTGGCCTTTATCGGTACTGCATAGATGTGGAGACCTCCCGGACATGGTCTGTCCACCGGGCCATCCGCTTCCCTGGAAAGCTGGGTCGATTCGCTCCAGCAGCGATGATGGCAGAGGAGACCCCCTTCCTCCAAGTCATTCCCAACTTCGTCGTTCCTGCAGGAATTGTCCAGATATCGGCACCATCCGGAGGAGAAGATGCCCATGGAGCATGTGCCGTCCTTCTCGTACACCGCCGCCGATGTTCCAAGGAGGTTCAACGTATCGAGAATGATCTCCTCCAGCACATCCTTTCCCACTGCGTCCAAGATCAAACGGGAGGTCTTGTTACCGCTGTCCGTGGGAATGAGGGAACCGTCAGTGACCACCTTGTTGTCGCTCTCATCGGATTTGCTGGTCAACATCCACTCTATCGAGCGCAGGTCCTTCTCCCGCTGGTCCGGCAACCTTTCTTCCCTTACCCCCCTGGGGATGTCCATGCTCCCTTCCATCACAATGCTCCGATCCCTGAGGCCTCCGGAGTCGACCCTGTCTCGACCAGGTCCCCTTGTCTGCGAGTATGAAAGAACTTGCTATTTGCCCTTTGCTGAGGAATCCAAGGTCGATCTGAACTATTTTTCATCAATGATGTTCAGGATAAGGGATCGCAGATATCCCACTTTCTTCCCATTCAAGAGGTTTATATATTCCCGGCTAAACTAATTTCCAGCATGACCACCTCGAGGAAGGAGCTGAGAGTGTTCACCGCGTCGCAGGACGCATTGTGGATCAACTCGACCCTGATATGCGGTGAACGGGACGCGATCCTCATCGATGCACAGTTCACTCTCAGCGACGCCAAAAGGCTCGCCGTCATGATCCGCGAGAGCGGCAAGGATCTGAGAACGGTCTACATAACCCACCATCATCCGGATCACTATTTTGGTCTTCAAGAGATTGTCAGTGCCTTCCCCGATGCCCGGATAGTGGCCCAGCCCACCACCGTGGAAAGCATCAAGAAGACCATGAAGGGAAAGGTCGAGCAGTGGACCCCTATCTATGGCGATAACATCACCAATGCCCCGATCGTGCCCCAACCGATGAACGAGGTGGTCCTGGAACTGGAGGGGGAGATGTTCCCAGTGTACATGAATGCGCAGGGGGACGACCGCGGCAACTCCTACGTTTGGATACCTTCCCTCAGGGCGGTGATCTCCGGCGATATCGTTTACAGCGGTGTATACCCCTGGACCGCCGACTCCACACCGTTGGACAGGAAGGAGTGGATCCGCTCATTGGAAAAGATCGAATCGCTAAAGCCGTTGCTGGTGGTGGCTGGCCACAAGGACCCGGCAAGGACCGATGACCCCTCGTGCATTCAGTTCATGAAGGAGTATCTCAACTACTACGATGCGGCGATCATCACTTCGAAGGACGCTGAGGAACTGAAGGCCGCCGTGAAGAAGAGATTTTCCGGGCTGGGCCTAGAGATAATACTGAACATTTCGGCGGGAGCGGCCTTCCCCACAAAATGAATCGATCAAGACAACGGACGAGACATTTCCGCCCGAGGCTCAGACCTCGACGTAGATGTCCTCACCTTCGATGCTGACCGGGAATGACCTGACATCCATCGTCCTCACCTTTTCCATCAGCTTTGCCAGGTATGCCGGTACTGCCGCTGGGCCATCCAGCTTTGGCGGCAGCCGTTCCCTGGGGATGGCGGCATTTATCGCCTCACCGGTGATCGCGGAGAACTGGGCGCTGTGCATGGGGCAGGTCAGGATGTACCCGTTCAGGGTCCCCTGTTCCAACGGTGCGCACATGTGCCCGCAGCGCCTATCCAGCGCATGGAACGTTCCGCCGGAGTTGCACAGGACCAGGCCCACCCCCTGGGCTTGGACCATGATCATTCCGCCCGGCAGGACATCCCTCACGTTCGCCACCTTGACCTTCAACCTTTCAGCCCCCCGATCTCTTCCAGAGGGATCTGACGCAGCTTGCTTGGGTCATCGACGTCCTTGTGTACGAACAGGCCGCACCAGCATCGTTTCATGGCGTCGAAGTGCTCCTTGTGGTGTGGAATGCAGGGGCACACGATCTTCATGTCCTTCCTGCGGTCGCGGGTCCGGCCTTGGCAAGGGCAGAACGGAATGCCAGTCTTGTGCATGAGCATCACCTCGGCGTCAAGGAGATCGGAGACCAGCTCGGCATCGGAAGTGAACTTGTATCCCAGCGTATCGACGACCGGGGCGAACTGGTCACGGAGGGCTTTCTTCCTGAATTCATCATCCATCTGGGTCACTTTTTCCTCAGGTTCAAAAGCTCTTCGTACCTTTCCGGGTTCCAACCGATGACCACGGTCCCGTCGATGACCACGTACGGGAACGAGATCCCTCCCTTGCTGTACTTCATCATCTCCGCCTCTATCCGATCCTGCTCTTGCTCATCCTGCAGGTCGTAGTCGATGAAGTCGAATTCTATCCCGTGGTCCTGGAAGAATTTCTTGGTTTTCTTGCACCACGGACAGTAGCTCAATGTGTACCCAGTTACTTTGTGCATGTTCATTCCCCTCTGACCTTGATCTCTATCTTTCCGGAATCTCTTCTCCACTCGTACGATTTGAGGATTATGCCGTTGTCCCCGGGCAACATCTGGCCGGTGCGGATGTCGAATTGCCAGTCATGACATGGACAGGTCAGTGTGTATCCATCCATCGATCCTCCGCCGAGGGCACAGCCCATGTGCGGGCAATTGTTGGAGAGGGCGTATATCTGCCCATAACGCTTCATCAGGAGAACGGGCAGACCCTTTGGCATCACGCAGACCCCTCCGTTCTCGTCAAGCACCTTCTCCTCCAGCACCGGAATCCATTCGTCCATGACCATAAGCACAGCGTTTCCTTTACGTTCCAGAATGCAGTTTATGTCAGCGCCCGATATATTACATTATTTGCTTATTTCCGGTCATGACCAGAAGGATCGGCCGGGCGGATATGGTCAGCACCAAATGGTGTGGACGCACCGTACTGAATAAGGGAAATGTAATAAACGGAGTGTGCATTTGGCAGACATCGCCGGAGCATCTTTATGGCAAGCCTTCGCATCAAACTGTTAGCGGTCGGACTGGTCATCATACTGATCGCCGCCGCGACCTACATCGTCGTTTCACCGAACGGACAGCCGGCGGACAAGATCCGGATAGGGGTCCTTCCGGTGATCGATACGCTTCCCCTCTACGCCGCCCAGGAAAGGGGGCTTTTCCAGCAGGCCGGGCTCAACGTCGAGCTGGTCCCCTTCGGGAGCGCGCAGGAGAGGGATACGGCCTTGGTGGCAGGCGCCATCGATGGATACTTCGGAGACATGGTGAACACGCTCCTGCTCAAGGCGTCCGGACAGGATGTCAAGGTGATCACCGTGGACTACCATACATCCCCGCAATACCGCATGTTCGGGCTGGTGGCGTCACCTAATAACAACGTCACCGACATCAACGATACTCAGGGGATGACCGTGGCCTATTCGTCCTCGACCGTTACCGAGTACATCCTCGACGATATGCTGGCGGAAAAGAACATGACCGGAAAGCTGGTGAAGACCGAGCTAAAGGCCATCCCGATAAGATACCAAGCCCTGATGCAGAACCAGGTACAATTGGCGATCATGCCGGAGCCGTACGTTACCCAAGCACTCCTCGGAGGGGCCCACCTGGTGGCGGACGACCGTGGCATAAACATCACCGCCACGGTCATCGGGATGAAGGGCGGGTTCATCTCCAGCCACATGGCGGAAATGAAAAAATTCCTGACCGTCTACAACGATACGGTGAGTTCCATCAACCGGGACCCCAGCCAGTACTATGACGTCCTGGAGAATGACATCCATTTCCCGAAGGGACTGGAAGCCAGCTACTCGTTCCCCGTCCTCAGCTCAACCGCTTTACCGTCCGTGCAGGAATTCCAAAAGGTCCAGGACTGGATGGTGGAAAAAGGCCTCGTCGGCAATTCCACCACCTACGACATGGTGGTCGCGACGGAACTGTACGGGTGAGAGAATGATAACCGTCGAGCGACTGTCCAAGAGATTCGAAAAGGAGTTCCGGGTGATCGAAGACCTGAACCTCTCCCTGGACAACGGTCATTCCATGGCGGTCATAGGTCCCTCGGGCTGCGGCAAGACCACCCTGCTGTACATCCTTGCCGGTCTGACGAGGCAGACGAGCGGGACCGTTCTCATCGACGGAAGATCGGTGGAGGGCCCTTCACCCGAGGTCTCCTTCATACTACAGGACTTTGGCCTGCTCCCCTGGAAGACCGTGATCGACAATGTCTGCCTGGGCATGAAGCTAAGGGGGGTGTCAGTCGAAGAGCGCAAAATGAAGGCGGAACCGCTGCTGGAAGAGCTCGGCCTGGCACAGCACCGGGACCATTTCCCGGGCCGGCTCAGCGGGGGAGAGAGGCAACGGGTGGCGATAGGTCGGGCCTTGGCCACGGAACCGAAATTGCTGCTGATGGACGAACCGTTCTCGTCGCTGGACACACTGACCCGGGAAAGGATGCAGGAAATGCTTCTCGGGCTCAAGAAAAAGAACGGCCTGACCATGATGGTCGTCACCCACAGCATAGAGGAGGCCGCCTTCCTGGGCGATTCCATCCTGGTGCTGGGAGGACGGCCATGCACGTCCAGGGCGATCATCCCGAACCCAGGGGCGGGGTCGACGGGGTTTCGGGGGACCGATTCCTACTTCTCCACCTGCAAGTCGATAAGGAAGGTGGTGGAGGTGCTATGAACCGGCAGAGGGCGTTCGGTTACCTGCTCTCCCTGGCCGTCTGCCTGGTGGCTTGGAAGGTGGTCTCAGTCATGGTGGCGTCCACCATCCTGCCCAGTCCGGAGACGACGTTCCAGGCCTTTATCAACACGGTCCAGACCATGACCTTCTGGTCCAATTTCGGGATCAGCACCTACCGGGTCGTGATCAGCATCGCCCTTGCCTGGTGCCTGGCATTCCCGCTGGGGATCTTCATCGGATACAGCCAGAAGATGGACCGGTACTTCAGCCCCCTGATATTTCTTACATATCCCATTCCCAAGATGGTCTTCCTTCCGGTGCTCATCCTCCTTTTCGGCCTGGGTGACGTGTCGAAGATCGCGTTGATCACGATGATCGTGTTCTTCCAGATCCTGATCTCCACCAAGGAGGGGGTGAGCGCTGTTGACCGCAAGTACATCGATTCGATGCATTCCATGAACGCCAGCAACAAGGACATCCTCCGGGAGGCGATCATCCCGGCGGCGCTGCCGAACAGCTTCACCGCCCTGAGGATCGTCACGGGCACCTCCATTTCGGTCCTGTTCTTCGTCGAATACTTCGCCGGCTCATCCGGCCTGGGATACAAGATATCCGAGGCCTGGACCAATCTGCAGTACACGCAGATCTTCGTGTACATCATCGCCATGAGCCTTCTGGGCCTGGCCCTCTACGAGGCCTTCACCTACATGGAGAGGCGCCTCTGCCGCTGGAAAGAAATCGAGGAGACAGACCAGACGGTTATTTCCACCACCCCGCTCAAGAAGGTCGCCGCCTATGCCCAGATGATCAAGCTGAGCCACAGCGTGTTCGCCATCCCCTTCGGCCTGGCGGCGCTGGTGCTGCTTGCCCGAGACAACCCCATAACCTTCGCCATGGTTTTCTGGGTGGTGCTGGCGATCATCGGAGCGAGGTCCGCCGCCATGGGCTTCAACCGCGTCGTGGATGCGGCCTTCGATGCCAAGAACCCCAGGACCAAGATGCGTCACATCCCCTCCGGGACGCTGACAATGAGGGAAGGGCTGATCTTCGTCGTCGCCTCAGCGGCGGTGTTCGTGATGTCGGCCGCCATGCTCTCACCGTTGTGCTTCTGGCTTTCGTTCCCCGTCCTCGGCGTCGTGATGGGATACTCCTACTCCAAGAGATACACTGCCGCCAGCCACATCATCCTGGGCATTTCCATCGGCCTGATGCCGCTGGGGGCCAGTGTGGCAGTGACCGGGACCATTCCGGCGGGGATCCTGGTGCTGGGCCTGGCACTGACCACCTACATCGCCGGCTTTGACATCCTCTACTCATGCCTGGACATAGAGTTCGACCAGAGCGAGGGGCTGTGGTCGATACCGTCAAGGTATGGCGTCATGAACGCCCTGGTGATCTCGTCGGCGCTCCACGTCATCAGCTTCGCCGCCCTGGCCGCACTGTTCTGGATATACCCGCTGGGAATCGTCTTCCTGGTCGGCGTGGCGGCCATCGGGGTGATGTTCGTGATCGAGCATATGCTGGTGCGTCCGGCCGACCTGTCCAAGGTGAACGTGGCCTTCTTCAATGTGAACGCCGTCATATCCATCCTGGTTTTCGCCTCGGTCCTGCTGGGGGCCTTCGCATGAACCTTGCCACGGAACTGTTTCCAATCCACGAGGTGTGAACGACATGGAACTGGACAAGAACCCGGAGAGGATCGAGGGACTTTTCGATGACATCACCTCCACCTATGACCGTCTGAATCACCTGATGTCCATGTCCATCGACCGGATATGGAGAGGGCAGGCTCTGGACTGCCTCGAACTGAAGGACGGGGAATTGGTCCTGGACATCGCCACCGGGACCGGCGATATGGCGATACAGGCCCTATCCCGGGCCGAGTGCTCGATGGTGGGCATCGACCTCTCCCGGAACATGCTCCAGATCGCCGTCCAGAAATGGGAGAGGAAAGGTAACGGCTCGAGCTTCCCGGCGATCCAGGGCGATGCTCTCTCGATGCCTTTCAGGGACGAGACCTTTGACAAGGCCATGGTGGCGTTCGGGATAAGGAACGTGCAGGACGTATCGGCGTTCCTGGCGGAGGTGAACCGGGTGATGAGGACGGGCGGCCGCTTCGCCGTGCTGGAACTCTCCGTGCCGAAATGCCGGATCACCAGGCCGTTGTACCTGACCTATCTCACCCAGATCCTCCCGCTCATCGGCAGCATGCAGTCGGGGGACCTGGCCGCCTACCAGTATCTGAGCGATTCGATACTCTCCTTCCCGGCACCGGAAGAACTGGAGAAGGTGATGGAGTCCAATGGGTTCAGGATCGTCCGCTCGATATCCCAGACCCAGGGGATCTGCCACCTGTACGTGCTGGAGAAGGTGGAACGGTGATCCATTACCGCAATCTTGGCGAGTTCGTCAGCCGGCTGGAGGCGGAAGGGGAGTTGCTCCGGATCAAGGCCGAGGTGTCGCCCAGGCTGGAGATCACCGAGATCACAGACCGGGTGTCCAAGAGCCCGAAAGGCGGCAAGGCCCTGCTGTTCGAGAACGTGAACGGTTCTTCATTTCCGGTGCTGACCAACGCCTTCGGTTCGGAACGGAGGATGGCCATGGCCCTGGGATGCGACGGCCTGGATGAGCTGGAGATGAAGATCGAAGGGCTGCTCGACACCCGACCGCCGGAGGGCTTCATGGGGAAGCTGGGCATGCTGCCCGATCTGCTCTCGCTTTCCAAATCGTTCCCGAAGACCAGGAAGATGTCGCATCCCCCCTGTCAGGAAGTGGTCATGACCGGTGACCATATCGACCTGGGCAAGATCCCGGTCCTGCAATGCTGGCCCATGGACGGGGGACGTTTCGTCACCCTCCCGGTGGTGTTCACCAAGGACATCGAAGGCCGCTCCAGAAATGCCGGCATGTACCGGATGCAGGTATTCGACCGGAACACCACCGGAATGCACTGGCACATCCACAAGGATGGCCGCCACAATTTCAACGGCTTCAAGAGGGCGGGGAAAAGGATGCCGGTGGCGGTGGCCATCGGCACAGATCCGGCAGTGACGTACGCCGCCACCGCACCGATGCCCCAAGGGATGGACGAGATGATCCTGGCCGGATTCATCCGCGGTTCACCGGTGGAGATGGTCAAATGCAAGACCATAGACATGGAGGTACCGGCGGAGGCGGAGCTCATCCTGGAAGGGTATGTGGATCCGGAGGAGAAACGGATAGAGGGGCCGTTCGGCGATCATACCGGATACTATTCGCTCCAGGGCGAGTACCCGGTGTTCCATGTGACGGCGATGACCCACCGGAAGGATGCCGTCTACAGTGCCACGGTGGTCGGCAGGCCGCCCATGGAGGACTGCTATATGGCCAAGGCCACGGAACGCATATTCCTCCCCCCGCTGAGGAAGCTGCTGCCGGAGATCATCGACTATTGGATGCCTTGGGAGGGCGTTTTCCACAACATCGTCGTGGTGGCCATCCACAAGGAGTATCCGATGCAGGCCCGCAAGGTCATGAACGCCCTGTGGGGGAACAATCAAATGTCCTTCGCCAAGATGATCGTGGTCACTGACGATCCTGGACTGCTCGGCAACCCATCGCTTCTGTTGCAAAGGATACAGCAGAACCTGGACCTGGCCCACGACCTCGTCCTCACGGAAGGTGTCTTAGACGTGCTGGACCATTCCGCACCCCATCCGCTGTTCGGCGGCAAGCTGGGCATCGACGCGACCGAGAGGGTGGAGGGAGAACCAGAGAGAACGATGCGGGAAGGCAGCGTGCTGAACGCAGATGACCTGCAGGGTGCGATCCGGGGATTGAACATCTCCCTGCACTCCAGACCGGTCGGCCTGCACACCCGGAACCCTGCGGTACTGGTGGGAATGAACAAGCAGGGTGCGAGCTCAAAGCACGTACGGGAGAGGTTCAGACCGATGGCCTCTTCCCTGGGATGTACCTTGGTGCTTTATGACGACATCGACCTCGAGGATGATTCACTGGTCCTGTGGAAGGTGTTCAACAACGTCGACCCACTGCGTGACATCGAGCTGGCCGGAAACGGAGCGATCGTGGACGCGACCAAGAAAGGTCTCGTGGACGGCTACGTCCGTGAGTGGCCGGACGAGATCGAGATGTCGAAGGAAGTGAAGGACCGGATAGAGCATAGGAAGAGAGAGTTCGGCCTGGAATAGGCGCTTCCTCATCTGCCACCGATAAGTTATCTGAATGATACGGCCCTCAGACATCAAAGAGACGTTGTCGAACGAAAATTGAAAGGGGATGACAATGAACACCATCATCGGGGAAGCGTTCGTGGGGACTGGAGTTGAGGCAGCGCATGTGGTCCTGGCCATCGGGTCCAAGGGAACACCGTTCGAGACATCGTTCATGAACGCCCTGACCCAGAGAACGAAAGGGCATCCCACTTCCCTGGCACTGCTGGAACCAAACCTTCCGTCGAAACCGATGACACGGGTCGCCACCGAAATAATAACTCTCAGAACAGCTGACCAGACCTCTCTGTTCCTGGGACCGGGGAATGCGGCGGTGGCGCATGCGGTGATCGACTCGGTCGCGGAGGGAACGGTACCGAAAGACATGGTGGAAGATCCCCTCATCATCGCCTCGGTCTTCATCCACTGGGAGGCCCTGGACAGGAAAATGGTCTACGGGAACAACCTTCAGGCCGCGAGATCGGCGATCGCCCGTGCATTCAGCAGGGAACCGGGCATCGACGAGATCATGGAGAAGAGAGGGACGGCGAAGCATTTCTTCCACGTACCGCAGCAGGACGAAGGTCCCTGAACTGAAGGCAATGATCATAGGACGACCAGGCCAATTGGGCCCAATTGTTCTTCGGATATCCCTGCATTTAGCAAACCAATATAAACCGTGGGGAGTGTAGAGCCATTCATTCGATAATAGTGATACTGGTGAATTTCAATGAGCAATGAATTGCCGGAGATAGTTTCTGTAGAGTGTCTAAGAGTCCCGATCAAGAAGTTCAAGCCCGACGAGATAGAGGAAAAGGTGAAAGAACGGGCACTGGACAAATCGACGCAGGACGTCCTGAGAAAGACGATGAAGGAGGGCACAGACACCGTCTGGGACAGGTTCGAAAGGCAGCAGCCCCAGTGCAAGTTCTGTACCGAGGGAATATCCTGCCAGAGATGCGCCATGGGGCCATGCCGGCTCATGGGCGGAGACCGCACCAGGGGCGTATGCGGAGCGGATGCCGACCTGATGGTGGCCAGGAACCTGCTCGACACCATAGCGACCGGAGCGGCCTCCCATTCAGACCATGGAAGAGAAGTGGTGGAGACGCTGTTGAAGGCGGCCAGGGGAAAGGCGCCCGGATACGGGGTCAAGGACGAGGACAAGCTGAACGTCCTGGCGACGGAATACGGTCTTCCCGAGGCCGATGCGATGAATATAAAGGCGGAGAAGCTGGCGTTGGCCATGTTGGAGGAGTTCGGGACCATCAAGGGGGAGATGCAGATGCCGAAAAGGGCTCCTCAGGCATGCATTGACATTTGGAGGGCGGTGGGAATCCTGCCCAGGAGTATCGATCGAGAGATAGTCGAGGCGATGCATCGTGTCCATATGGGTGTCGGGGCCGATTACGCTGGTTTCCTGCTGCAGGGAATGAGGGCCTCGATGGGAGACGGCTGGGGCGGCTCGATGATGGGCACGGAGATATCGGACGTACTGTTCGGCACCCCGACCATCAAGACCTCCAAGGTTAACCTCGGAGTGCTCAAGCATGACCAGGTGAACATCTCCCTGCACGGCCACAACCCCGTGCTCTCGGAAATGATCGTCAAGGTCGCTAGCATGCCGGAGATGATCGCCAAGGCAAAAGGCCTGGGCGCCAATGGCATTAACCTGGTCGGATTGTGCTGCACTGGGAACGAGCTGCTGATGCGCAAGGGAATACCTCAGGCCGGTAACCACCTGGACCAGGAACTGGTCATCACCACCGGTGCGCTAGAGGCCATGGTCGTCGACTACCAGTGCATATTCCCGACCCTGGCGAACACCTCCTCCTGCTATCATACGATGCTGTTCACGACCTCGCCAAAGGCGGTCATCCAGGGCAGTTACTATGTGGAGATCACCCCGGAGAACGCGTTCGAGCAATCCAAGAAGATCGTTTCCGCGGCGATCGACAACTACCCCAACCGGTCGAAGGAGAGGATACTGATCCCGGACGCACCGGTCGACGCCATGGTGGGATTCTCGGTCGAATCGATACGGAAGGCCCTGGGGGGAAGTCTCAAGCCATTGCTGGACGTCATCGTTTCGGGCAAGATCAGGGGATGCGTCGGCATCGTGGGATGCAACAACCCGCGGATCAAGCATGACTATGGGCACGTGACCCTGGCCAAGGAACTGATCAAGCGGGACATCCTGTGCGTGGAGACCGGATGCTCCTCCATCGCCTGCGCCAAGGCTGGATTGCTCCAGCCAAAGTCGATCGACCAGGCCGGAAAGGGCCTGCAGGAGGTCTGCGGTTCCCTGGGGATCCCGCCGGTCCTGCACATGGGGTCGTGCGTGGATAACAGCCGAATACTGGCATTGGTTGCGGAACTGGCGAGGACGGCCGGGGTGCGGATCGATCAGCTGCCGGTGGCCGGCGCGGCACCGGAATGGTATTCGCCCAAGGCAGTGGCGATCGGAAGTTACTTCGTCGGCAGCGGGGTGAGCGTCTGTCTCGGCGTCATGCCGCACATCGGAGGCAGTCCCAACGTCATCAAGACGCTGACGCAGGACCTCGACGAAATGGTCCATGCCAAGTTCTGGGTGGAACCCAGCCCGTTGAATGCAGCAGCGCTGATATCCGATCACATCGAGATGAAGAGGAAAGCGCTGGGGATGTGAAGAGAAATACTGACGGAACGGTTCGCAGGGCCCCGAGCCCTTGTTCCCTCACAACCCGGTCTTCTGATCTTTCCATTCCTCGGCCATCAAACCATAGTACTGCTGGTCCAGAAAACGACCATGGAAGAAATGGCGTTCGTGCAACGTCCCTTCCAACTTGAACCCGAGCTTGAGCAGGAGCTTCTGGGAACGGACGTTGTCCGCAAATGGGCTGGCCTCGATCCGGTGCAGCCCCATCTCCAGGAACCCGTACGCCAGCACCTCCGACAGCGCTTCGTTCATCAGTCCTTTGTTCCAATATCCCGCATGCAGCTCATAACCGATCTCGGCGCAATGGAAACCAGGATCGAAGTTCCAAAGACAGCACTCACCGATGGCCGTGTCATGCTCCTTGAGCGTGATGACCCAGAAGATCGATCCCCTGAGCGCATAGTCGTTCACCCTGACCTGGAGCCAGTCTCCACTCTCTTCGATCGTTCGATGCGGCTCCTGGCCATAGTGGTCGGTTACACGGCGGTCGGATTTGAAAGCAAAGACCGCTTCGGCGTCGGACAGTCGCATCTGGCGGACACAGAGCCGGTCCGTACTGAACGTCGCCAGGTGGGTAAAGGCACCATCCAGCGTCATGAAGGTTGATATGTCGCGCCGGGATAAAAAAGATTCAGTCAATCTGAAAGGCGATCGATGGACCGGTTTATTCTGGACCGGTCCGGCGCCATCCGCCCGGCGGCACCAGCATCTCGAACCTGGCCCCGTGACCGGTGATACCGCATTCCCTGATGGTGGTCCCCGTTATGGCCAGCACCTCCCGGATCAGGAACAGCCCCAGGCCGGTGTTCTTACCGTGCCCTTTCTTGAAGATCAGTTCCTTGTCCTCGGACGCTATCCCCACGCCATTGTCCTCATAGATTATCTTCATGGCCTCGCCCGCTTGCTCGGCGCTCATCTTCACCCGGTTGACGTGTTCTCCGTGGCGCATGGAATTGTCGATGAGATTGTATGGTACCTTCATGGCCAGGGGATCGATCAATATCTCGATCCCACCGGTCCGCTCCTCCAATGCCACCCCCTTGAGGTGCAGCTGGACAAACGCCTCCGAGGTCTGCCTGCCTATCGGAACCCAGGTAGGTGTCTGGCTCCCGATGTCCTGATAGTCCTTCGTGAACGCTATCTGCTGCTGCACGTTGGTGGCCGCCCGGGCCATCTTCTCCAGGTAGCCGCCCAGCTCGGGGTCCTTTTCCCGGAGCTTGAACAGGGCCATATATCCGGTGAGGACCTGCATCTGGTTGAGTATGTCGTGCCTGGTGATACTGTTCAGCATCCCCAGCTTGATGCCAGCTTGCTTCAGTGCCTCCTCGACCCGTCTGCGCTCGGTTATGTCCTGAACACTGGTCCTGAATCCGAGGGAACGGCCGGTGGAATCCAGGATGGGCCGCCAGGAAATTGATACCCAGAACTTGGAACCGTCTTTGCGCAGGGCCCTCAGCTCCAGATTGTCCCCGCTGCTGCCCTGTATGGCCTCCCGGATCTTTTGTATCGCCTTGTCGCGGTCCTCCTCCGCGAAGGCCATGGAAACGAAATCCTTGGAAGCGATGAACTCCTCGGGCGTGAAGCCGGTCAGAGCTATTGAATATGAGTTCATCCATAATAATTTGCCGTTCGGATCGAACCACGATTCCCAGCTGGCCGCATAATTGGCGATGGCCTTGAATTTCTCCTCGCTTTCTCGGAGGGCGTCCTCGGCTTTCCTGCGCACGGTGATGTCGGTGAATATGACCGTGAACTGCATCGGCGCGTTGCGGTAGACGATGACCTCATAATGCCGGTCAAGCGCCTGGGAATAGCTCTCGAAGTGATCCGGCTTGCCGGTCAGGGCGACGTGTCCATATCTCTCGATCCATATCGGCTCGACCTCGTTCAGAGCTTCCTTCACCGTCCTCCCGATCGTTTCGGAACGGCTCAACCCAGTCATGCTCTCGAAGGCCTCGTTCATCTCCAGGAAGCGATAGTCCACCGGTGTGCCTTCACCATCGCAGATTATCTCGTGGACCGCCGCGCCGTTGGTCATCCCCTCGAAGAGACTGCGGTACCTCGATTCGCTTCCCCGCAGTTCTTCCTCGGCCGCCGCCATCGCCTGATTCCCTGCGCTGATCTCGTCCAGTTGCCTGCTCAGTACCAGCTTGGCTTCGGCCAGATCCTTGTTGGCCTTGAGGAGTTTTCGATTCCTCTGTTCCACTTCCTTATCGGCCTGGCGTTTCCGAACGGCGGTCTTGACCCGATGCTCAAGCTCGACGTACATCGGCGCGGGCAACCCGCCCTTTTGAAGATACGAATCGGCCCCGTTGTTCAACGCTTCGATGACCACCTCTTCCCTTCCTTTGCCGGTGAAGAGAATGAACGGGATCAGGTCTCCAGACGCCCGCAATGATTTCAGGAATTGGATCCCGTCTTCCGCGGGCATTTGATAGTCCGAGACGATGGCGTCATATCTTGAGCTCATCAAAGCGGCCCTGGCATTGGCGACGGAGGAGACATTGTCGACCTGGATGTCCCCCGACCTTTCCAGGAACTCCTTGGACAGGAAGCCTAGGTCTGGCTCATCATCAACCGCCAGAACCCTGATGCGAGGAGCAGACATGTAACGATGCAAGACGATAATGTCCGTATTTATGGGCTCGCACATGAGTATCAATGGGCGTTCCGACGTCTGGCTTCGATCCGATCCTGATCAGATCGGATGGTCCTTGGGCCAACACGGTCGTTCCGACCTCAGCCGCTGGTCGTTGAATGGAAACTTTTGCTTGATCTCATTCCTCTCAGCTTTCCTGGTCCGACCAATGGCTGAACCAAGGAATTCAACAGATATCGGATACCTCTTCCATTTTTGACCATTCCGATAGCGCATCGGTTAACGGTGATCTGCCATTGAAATTGACCGGCGGGAGAAGTCCAAAATTAAGGCACACAACTGCCTAGTAAGGCATGATCCTCTTTCCATATAGGACGTTGGTCACCTGAGCTGTGGCCATGTAGAAGCAGGATATCGAGAAGATCAGCGCTAGCCATCCTGCGATGGTCAATGGCAATTGATCGGTACCGAAGAGGTCAGCCAGGCTCAGTCCGAGGATGAACAGGGCGACACCGATGTCCACGAACATGACCGACATCAGCCTGGAGACCCTGAGCATCGCTGGGATGAACAGGAAGAATATGACGCTGGTTCCCAGGAACCAGTAGCCATCCATGACCGAAGGGCCGGAAAGGAACAATACCCTGATGAATGAGAATCCGGCACCGAAACCCAACAACCCCCCGAACACCATGCCCATGCTTCCAAAGAGGATCTCCCCTCTTCTCAGCTCGATGATGGCCAGGATGATGATGGGCGTCGATACACTGAGGATCCACAGGCCCAACACAGGGGCCAGTGGCCCCCGATCACTGCTGGTGGCGAAGGCGAACAGGCCGATGTGCAGCACCCCCAGGAGGAACAGCGTGGCGGGCCCTCCCGAAGCCCATTGCTCCAATGGCTCCTGATCTACGACAGAATCCATGGCCTTGCCGACCTCATTGGTGCTCTCGGACACTCAATGAATATCTGGAGGGGGGAGTACTAATCGTTTGTCCATCAACGCATCTCCAATTCATCCATGATCCTGAGGTCTGAATGAATCCCATGGACATTCTGGATGAATTTAAGTAATTTTTAGGATATGGTTAAATCCGATAGTCTTCATAGAAAATATCTCGGGGGACAAGAATTGAAAGTGATGGCAGTCAATGGGAGCGCCCGGAAGAGCGGGAACACCGCGACCTTGTTGAAAAAGGTGCTCGAAGGAGCGGTGGCCGCAGGTGCCGAAGTGGAATTGGTCCACCTCTACGATCTTGAATTCAAAGGATGCACGAGCTGCTTCGCCTGCAAGAGGATCGGTGGCAAAAGCTATGGCAAGTGTGCCATGAGGGATGAACTGACTCCGCTACTGGATAGGCTACCGGAGATGGACGCGATCGTCCTCGGATCGCCCATCTACTTCGGGAACGTCACCGGGGAGATGAGGTCATTCCTGGAGCGCATGGTGTTCCCCTACCTGGTCTATGATAAGGAACACACAATGATCTTTCCCAAGAAACTAAGGAGCGGTTGGATCTACACGATGAACGTGCAAGAGAACTGGCTCAAGGATTCGGGCTACGAACAGCTGTTCAAGAACAACGAAAAACTGTTGACCCGGGCCTTCGGATCATCCGAATCCCTTATCGTCACCGACACATACCAGTTCGATGACTATTCGAAATATGTCTCATCGATGTTCGACCCGGAACGCAAAGCGGAAAGAAAGAGGGACGTGTTCCCCCTGGATTGTGAGAAAGCGCATCAGATGGGCACCAGGATGGCCCAGGGAAGGATGTAGGTCGATATCCCTGGGATATCATACCGATCGATGATGATCGACACTGGTGGATGTGGCATCCGCCCTTGGCGCAATCTCTAAGACTAAATATCATGAATATCGATGATAAGGCAACTGGGGTTTTGAAAATGAAAAAGACATCTTTGGGCCCGCGGCCCTATTTGACCACCATGCCGGCGGTGCTCGTCGGTTCGAACGTCAACGGGAAGCCGAACTACATGACCGTTGCATGGGCCGGGGTAGCGTGCATGGAGCCTCCGATGATCGCCGTAGCCATCAACAAGGCGAGATACACCGAGAAGGGCATCCTAGAGAACAAGACGTTCAGCGTCAACATCCCGTCCTCCAAGGACGCGGTGGTGATGGACCATTGTGGCATGGTCTCGGGGAGCAAGGTCGATAAGTCCGCCTTCTTTGGGTCGTTCTACGGGAAGCTGAAGACAGCCCCCATGATCGATGACTTTCCGGTCAACATCGAGTGCGAGCTCCGCCATACCCTTGAGCTGGGAAGCCACCACCTGCACGTGGGCGAGATAGTCGACGTCCGTGTGGCCAACGAGTGCATGACCGAGGGGGTCCCAGACAGCGGTAAGATCGATCCGATCGTCTTCTCCGGCCAGAACTATTGCCACATTGGAGAGGTCATCGGCAAGGCGTTCTCGATCGGCAAGGTATACAAGAAATAAGCTGAAACGAAGGCCATTCTCGGTGGCTTACCGAGGGGCAGCGAGTAATGCTCGCTCCGTTGGCAGTGATCAATGAGCTGTTGAGCAAGGCAGATCCGAGTAGGGAACGGCCATAACTTTCTTGAACTGAAAAAGATCGATGGAAAGTGAATCATCAAAAGGCCAGGAGCTTCCCTCGCCCTGCCGGTCGTATTGGAACGAGCGGAGGACTTGGAGCCGACCTAGCTCAGCCAAATGAGATCATTTCTTTTGCAACTTGGCCAGCTTCTTCTTGGCCGCCCCGCTGCCGGATGCCGCTTTGCTCTCTAGATCAGCTAATTTGGCATTCTTTCCGGCCTTCTGCTTCTTGATATCATTCTTTGAAATGCTCATGCCCCGGTAAGTAATAATTTTCTATTTATGTGATGAGCATCCACCACGGAATTATTGGGTCTAAAATATTCTATGATCGCAAAAATAACGATAAGTGGTTCGAATTGATCGAATGCAAGATCGCACCGAGGGGTCATATTCGCCTATTATCGGCTGGCCGGAAAAGTCAAGACAGGGTTTTCTGAGAACGCCCCCGACCTATTCGTTCGAAAACACGTATGGATGAACAAACCATGTCAGCTCTTCCCTCTAGCGAGTTGCGTGCGGCGGACCAAGGTAAGGGAACTCGTTCAACATATCATCGTGAGGTCCGGTCTTATCCCATGTCAGCCTGCCGTTGAACACGGTCAGAAAAACGTTTTTCGCATCGTCTCTGGGCATCCGCCCGTTTCCGGGATATGCGGCGAGCTTCGTGGGATCGAATGGCAGGACGTCGGGCAATAGGCTCCTGGCAGCCGCCTCGGCCCCTTTAGGGGTATAACCGCCGGTCTGCTCGAGGGCGTGTGCGAACATGGGCACGAATCTCTCATCCTGGGCTGGTTCGCCATCGAGATATGCTTCTCTTTCCGCCTCCGCCAGGAATGGGGTCTGAGAGGGCCGCGCCCCCCGGTCGACCTGGACCCATTTGCCGTCAGCCTGCACGAGCGATCTATGCCATAGGTTCAAGCTCTTTCCGCCGCCAAGGTCGCTTAACGGGATCTCCAAGGCAATGCTGCAAATGTCCTTGTCGGCGAACCAATCTGACCCCGTGAACTGCATCTGGTTCAAAACACCATTCACGTCGAAGAAGAACGGGTCGCTGCGCCATCCGGTGAACAGGCGATATGCACCAACCTCGGTTATGTGGGCTTCCCGGCCCATGGAGACCGGCGATCCCTGAATGATGACCCTCCCTTCTTCGCCCCTGCCGGCTGCCTCGGCCCCTTCCGCCCGACGCACGGTCGCTGTCATTGCACCATTGTCGCCGTGAACGAAGCGCATCCGATAGGCGATGTCCACGATCATGTCCCCGTTCGTATCTACCCTCAGCTCATAGAGCCCCTCCGGTGCAAAAGGCTCAGAGGTCGTCGGTTCAGGTGGATTGAGCGATGACGAGGGATGCGCGTTCATGATGATGATGGTCCTGCTGCCGTCTCCGGGTTTGGGGAAGGCAAAAAGGTCTGTGAGGTCCAAACGGGCGTCTCCTCGCGGAAAGCCGAACTTCGGCCCTGAATAGTGGTGTGTCAGAGTAACTCCTCCATGGCGAATTCACTTGACAGCCCCAGCCTAAGTCCATGTTATTATTGATGGTCCGAACAAGGAGCGGGTTGATGACCGTGCATTTGATATCATGGCGTCCTTAGCACGGCCAGCCCCCCAGGGAGGTGATGGGGCATCCCTCCAAGTCGAACGGTACCCGTTAATTTAAGGTCCAGCCTCTCCAACGATATTTACTGTTCGATGAAAAGGAAGTTGGTTTTTCGATCAATAACCATCATTCCCGGAGGAAAGATTTTGCCTCGGCATACATGCGGTCCGCGACCTCTGTAGATACCCACCCACTTTCGAGCTCGATCAGTTCTAGCTCCAACTCGTTGGCATACTCTTCGCACCTTTCTTGAAAGTGCTCCTGGTCTCCCAGATTGGTCTGGATCTTCAGGCACTGCTTGTACCTGGCCATATTGAACAGGAGCTTCATGAACTCCTTACGACTCATGCCAATACTGTCAAGGCCTTTGAACATCTCGGTGTGATCGAGGAACTCCCTCCAACTGCAGGCGACGGCGGGTGTGAGATAAAACACTCCAGTATGCTTTTTCATCAGTTCCAGGTAGTTTTCGCTGCTGCCCAGGGGCACACATATGCAGTCGTCGCACAGCTTTCCTTCTTTGTCGGTGAAGAGAGTCACGGGTATCGGCAAGTTCTCCGAGCCCCATTCCCGGATCCCCTCAAGCCCCCTTCCGCATAGCCCATAGTAGAGCGCTATGCCATCGGCGTGACCGGGGACCATGAGAATAAACCTGCGGATCTCACTGGCGAGGTTCTTTGGCTCCGAGTGGAGTCCGAGACTCATCATCCAGATGATGATGTTGTACCCTTCTCTAGGCACGTTAGCGTTCTCATTGAAGAAATCATCCTCGGATATCTCCTCGAACTCGACATTATTTGCCTTGAGCTTAGGGAGAAGTGTCTCGGTATTCTTGTTCGCCAGGAGGAATATCCTTTTCTCATCTGGGTCGGTGGTCAAGTTATGCATCATCTCATCCTCTAGCATGGGACAGACCATCATCATGAGCCTACCCGATCCATTCTTGCCCGGAGATACCATATGAACAACTTCTCTTGATTTCTCAGCCGATGATAAGCTCTCGATATACTAAAGTATTATGATGTAATATTATTCTATTACTGTTTTACCGATGCGGGGAGACAATATCTGAACCGAATCAGGGCGTTGCGGCAGGTGGTGAGTGGATTGCCTACAAGGCTCACGCCAATCGAAGGGAGCGATTCGATAACTGCCTTCCGTGCGATTTGATGGTGTCGGAATCCCGATCTGGACTTTCTATCGATCTCAGGTTGGAATATGATTAGAAGTGGGCTCAGCCGGATTCGAACCGGCGACCTTCTGCGTGTGAGGCAAACGTCATAACCGCTAGACCACGAGCCCTTGAACCCCACAACATATCTTCAAGGTATTAATTCCTGACGGTGCCTGGCATCGACTGGAACAATATGAAATGGACCGGAACCGACGTTTCGCAAGTCGGCCTGAGCCCTCCGTCCGTTCGACTGGCGTTCATGGTATCCGGCAATGGTTTTAAGCCCTGCTGACGTTGGCGTTCTGAATGTCAGGGATGTTCTGCGACCGCTGCAAATCGATCATGACCCCGGTCGGTGACAGGCTCGTCTGCGGCAAATGCGGGATGACCCGCTCGAGGGAGGGCGGGTCTGTTCCGGCCGGTGCTAGGGGACCTTCCAACAAGCCCAAGTTCCAGACCAGGCTGGCCGGGACACGCGAGGAGCGGCAGGAGGAGGTACAGGAGGAAACAGCGCCGCCAACGAACCCTGACCTCAATTCCATTTTTCCCTATTTACCGAGACCGCACCAGATGGATTTCGTCGACCTGATCGGGAAGGTCCTCGAATCCAGGGGCAACCTGGTCGTGGAATCCGGAACGGGTACCGGTAAGACCGTCTGCGCGCTCGCCGGAACGGTGGAGTACGCGCTGGCGAACGACAAACGGGTCGTTTACATCACCAGGACCAACTCGCAGGCGACGATCGCGATCAAGGAGCTGCGGGCCATAAGCAAGCGGCGAAACGTCATGGGAATATCCCTGCAAGGCCGCCGGAACAGCTGTCCCATGCTCTCCGAGCTGTCGGTCGACAACCTAACCCCGGGGGAGCTGTCCCGGGCCTGCGAGCACAAGAAGAAGAACACCCGGGACGGGGTCAAGGGAGGCTGCACCTATTACGCGAACACGATGCACCTGGGTCATTCCTATTTCAAGAACTACTGCGCCGACAACGTTCCGACGTCGGACGAACTGTCCAAGTTCTGCGAGGCGGACGGTGCCTGCCCCTACGAGGTGGGCAAGATGCTCATGCCCGAGGCCAAGGTGGTCATCGCCCCCTATCCGTACATCATCTCCAGCGAGGTCAGGCATCATTTCCTGGAACAGCTCCAGGCGGAGGCCGAGGACCTTATCCTGGTGGTCGATGAGGCGCACAACCTGGCGGATGCGGCCAGGGACGCGGAGAGCATACGCATCACCAAGAAGATAGCCTCGATCGTCACCGTCGAGGCGGGCGAGATGGGCAATGCCAAACTCTCCAAGGACGTGGACCTGAAGAGGTTCGCCGGGGCCTTGTTCAGCGTCCTGGACCGGGCGGCGGAGCTGTGCGCAGAGTCGGGCAAAGACGAGGTTGCCCTCGGCCGCGGGTTCCTTGAAGGCACCCTGTGCGAAGCACTGGGCTGCGACCGCGGAGAACTGGCCGAAATAGTCGCCGAGATGCAGGCCACCGGCGAGGAGATGGCCCAGCGCCGCCTCCAGAGCGGGCGCGAACCGACCTCGGCCACCTTCACCCTGGGCCGGGACCTGACCAACTGGGTGGCATCGGACAATGCCCGCTATGTGCGCAGGGCCACGATGGAGGAGGGCGGGATGATCGAGGCCTACTGCCTGGACCCGAAAGGGGCGCTCTCGTTCTTCCATGAGGTGCACGGCTCCATCCACATGTCCGGTACGCTGAGACCGCTGGACCAGTACGTCCGGGTGACCGGGCTGGGAGAGAACACCAGGACGGCGATCTTCGATTCCCCGTTCCCGAAGGAGAAACGTAAGGTGCTCTTCGTGGAGGATGTCGAGACCAAGTACGAGTCCCGCTCCGATCCGAACGCGGTGCAGAAGCTGCACGACTACGTGTCCGACCTGGCGAACGCTGTCTCCCGCAACACCATGATCTTCTTCCCCTCCCACGCCATGCTTCACAACTACCTGTACCGCAACGAGAAACTGCTCACCAAGAAGGTCTACCGCGAGGTCCAGGGAGAGTCGCAGGAGAAACTGGTGGCGGACATAGGAAGGTTCAAGCGCGATTCCCGCAAAGGGGCGGTCTTCTTTGCCGTGATGGGCGGGCGGGTATCGGAGGGCCTGGACTTCCCCTTCGAGGAACTGCAGATAGTGGTGATAGTCGGCATACCTTACCCCAAGCCTTCGCTGTGCCAGGAACGCCTGCGCGAGTTCTATGATCAGCGGTTCGGGGGCAAGGGGTTCGAGTATGCGGTCAACGTGCCAGCTGCGCGCCGCATGATGCAATCGATCGGCCGGCTGATACGAACGGAGAAGGACGTCGGATGCGCGGTCGTGCTGGACAGCCGCGCCCCCAGGTTCACGAGATACCTGGAAATGGAAAAGAGCGATGACCCCGTTTCGGACGTGAAACGGTTCTTCGTCGAACACCCGGGGCGCTGAGCCTACTCGCTGAGCACCCTGGTGGCGCGGAACGAGGCGTGGTCGAACAACAACGAGAAGTAGTTGCTGGCATGGTTGGTCGAACGCATCTTGACGATGCGGATGCGGCGCTGCACGTCGGTGTCCCCTATCTCCGCCATCTTGAGCAGTATGACCCCGTCCGCCAGGTAAGCCTCGTCCCGGTGCGTGCAGTTGTACTGGTCCGGGTTGCATTCGGAGATCAGGAAGCAGGTCACGCCCATGCCTCTCAGCCATTCGAACATGTAGAACAGTTCCGCCCGCCGCTCTTCCGGCTTCATCTGCGCCGCCATTTCCAGGACGTCGAGCGAGTCCAGGACTAGGATATCGTAGCCCATGGAACCCCTCAGGTTCTCCGCATACATCTTGAAGACCTGCATCCAGCTGCCCTTCGCGGAAAGCTGGGTCAGGGATTTCCGGATGATGCCCAGATCGAGTACGTTGACCGTGTCCCGGACCTTCGCCGGGTCCATGCCCATCGATTCCATCTGCTGGTGGAGGCCTTCCCGGGACTGCTCCAGGGTCATGTACAGCGACCTGGTGCCGCTCGTGAGGGCGTTCTGGTAGAGGATGGAATAGGCGATCGACGACTTCATGGTGCCTGGGGCACCCGCCAGCAGTACCAGATGTCCTTTCGGGACACCGCCCTGCATGCTCTCGTCAAGGTTCTCGATGAAGGTCTTTACCCGCGAAATCTGCAATTCCACACTTCCTTTCCAATAAAGGCGGCCAGGTGTTTTTAATCTATCTTTCCAAATGTCCGGCCGTGGTAATCATTCTCAATATCCATCAATAATCTACGATGGGGATGGTCAGGTTGAAATGCTCCCCATCGTGGAACATCGCATAATAGCGCGTATCGATGTTCATGCCACGCATCTTGGGGCAGCGTACCCACCTCTGGATCTTCGACTCGTCGATCTGCTTCATCGTTATCTCGATGGCGCCATCGGCCAGATAGAGCTCGCTCTGCACGCTCTCCATCAGCTCGGCCATGGGCTTCTCTGAGATCAGCATCACGGTGATGCCGAGGGACTTGAACCAGTCGAACAGGTCCTTGAGGTCCTGGCGGGTGAAGTCGTGATCGGAAACGGCCCGGAAGGAATCAAGCGAGTCGAGCACGAAGATGCGGAACGGGCGCTCCGCGAAGACGTTCTGGACATAGCGGAGGAGGATCTCCCTCCAATCTCCTTTGACGTCCTCCATCTCCTTGCGCAGGTCGACCATGTCGACCACCATCATGTGCTCCACGGCATGCGGGGCCGGCATCTTGAGCCGGGCCATCTGCCGGAGGATGGAGGCACGTGTCTGTTCCAATGAGAAGTACATGGAATTGACCCCGTCGAACAGGGCCGCATTGTGCAGGATGGTGTAGGTGAGCGTGGACTTCATCGTTCCCGGCGCACCGTTCACCAGGATCACGTGGCCTTCCGGTATGCCCCCGCCCAGGATGGTATCGAACTTCTCGATGTGGGTGTGAATGGTCCGGTCCGGCCCCAGGGCCGGCATGCCGGCCCCTATCTGGACGTCCAGCTCGGGCCGCACCATCTGCACCAGCTCGGCGACCTTGGCCTTAACGTCGGCGCGGTTCCGCGCCTCCTCCGCCTCCATCTTCTCGCCGGTGGTGTGAGGGCTCGTTTCGACCTTGACCAGCCTCTGCAGTTCCGTTATCTTGCAGGTGGCCTCTGCGAGCTGCTCCTTGGCCACCTTGAGCTCGGTGGCCAACCGGACCTTTTCGGTGAGCTTGGCCTCCAGCTCCTCTTCCAGGGACTTCTTGAGCTTGATCTTCTCGTCCTCGATGGCGGCGCCGTACTTCTTCCGGATATCGTCGAGCTTCTGGACATCGGCGGCGGTGATGCGGGAGGATTTGAGCTTGTCCTCCAGGAGCATGATCTCCTGAATGCCTTTGTCGAACTTCTCCGACATCAGCTCCAGTTCCTGCTCCTTCTCCCGGATGGACATCTCCTTGCACTTGATCATGACCTGATCGGACTCGAACTGGCGGACCGACTCCTCGAGCTGGTTCTGGTCCTTCTCCATCTTGTCGAAGGTCTCCCCCATCCGCTTTTCCTTCTCCGCGAGCACCTTTTCCCGGGCGGAGATCTCCTTGTCCTTCTCCTCCAGCATCTTGCGGAGCTTGGACAATGAAGTGAAATCCGTTGAGTCCAGACGGATCGAGGTCTGCTCTTCGGAGATGACCTTGTCGATGACGATGTTGGAGGGCATATCGCCCTCGCTCGGCCTCCGTTGGTCGACCTTCTTCAGCATCTCCCCGCATCGGTCACACTGGATGTCGTTGGGTTTGATCCCTGAACCGCACCGCGGGCACTCGTATTTTGACATTCTGGGGCACCAGACTTTACTCTGATATGACTCTGGTCACCTGGAACTTGCCACCGTTGTACAGCAGCGAGTAATAGGAAGGATCGTGGTTGGTCTCCCTCATCTTGACGCAGCGTATGCGCCTCTGGGTTTCCACGTCCCTGATCACTTGCATTTTGAGGGCTATGATCCCGTCCGATAGGTATCCCTCGTCGAACTTTCCGTCCATCATCCTTTCCGAGGATGACTCGGAAATGAGGAAGACGGTGGCGTCCAGGTCCCTGAGCCACTCGAACAGATAGAACAGTTCGGTCCTTCGGTTGGATATCTCCGCCATCGTCTCCAGCACTTCCAGGGAGTCGATGACCAGGATCGAGTAGTTCAGGTTCTCCTTGAGATTGGTCAGATATGATTTGAAAACGTGCAGCCAGGAGCTGCCTGCGGATATCTCCTTGAGCTTCTTCCGGATGATGCCCAGGTCGAGGACGTTCAGTTGGTCCTTGACGCTGTCGGTGTGCATGCCCATCTTCTCCATCTGCCGGAGGAGCGATTCCCGGGATTGCTCCAGGGTGACGTAGACCGAGCAGACGTTGTTCTCCAGGGCGTGGTTGTAGAGCATGTAGTAGGAGAGCGATGACTTCATTGTGCCTGGAGTGCCTGCGAGCAGAACGATATGGCCGGTAGGGACGCCGCCCTCTAATATCCTATCAAATCCGTCGATATGGGTCTTCAGCCTTCCGTTCACGTTTTCCATCGAACACGCACTCCCAGGAACGTACTGGCCACTATGGTCTGGGTACGTCAACGTGGATTCAGCGATTTTGGTATATAAAATAGATTTGACCTGCTTATCGTAGGTCGTTCTTTATCAGCTGGTGCCGCGGAGCACGACCTTGCGGACATACAACTTGGCGATGTCCGCCATGGCCCGCAACCTCTCCTCTGGATAGGGAGAAACAAGCTCCATCTTCTTCTCCAGGGTGGTGTCGTTCTTGAACTGGTGCAGCGCGTATTTCTTCGCGCCTCCGATGTAGGCGGAGATGGACTCGATGTCCTTCTCCTCCAGGAGGAACGGGACGACGGTGGTGCGGAACTCATAATCGATGTCCGAGCTCATCAGCAGGAGGATCGAACGCTTGACCGCATCGAGGTCGGCGTGCACCTTGACGATCTCCTCGTACTTCTCGTTCAGCGGGGCCTTTATGTCCATGGCCACGTAGTCTAGCATCCCGGAGCCGAGCAGGTCCTCGAGCATCTCCGGGTTGGAGCCGTTGGTGTCCAGCTTCACCTTCATTCCCAGGTCCCTGATCTTTGCGATCAGGATCGGCAGGTCAGGATGGACCGTGGGTTCACCGCCGGATATGGCCACGCCGTCAAGGAAATCAGCGTTCTCCCGGACATAGAGGGCGACGTCCTCGAAGTCCAGCTGGTCGTAGGTGGGCTCGAGCGGGACCAGGTCCGGGTTATGGCAGTACAGGCAGCGCCAGTTGCATCCCTGCAGATAGATCGTGGCCACCACGTGCCCGTCCCAGTCCAGCAGGGAGGTCTTTGAGAATCCCACGATATTCAATGCCATGGGAATGTAATTGGGTCGACCGTTAATAACCGTATCTGCACCATGGTCCCAAGGCACCGAACGTTCTCCAACGTACCGTGAAACGAGGGAAGGCATAGAAACCCTTTTTTGCCGGCATCCGCTTCGCTCGCCTGTAATCATATGGATTCCACGGCGGTCGGTCCGGACGTTGGCCCAGATTCGGGAAGGGAGCGCAACGTTTCGACCGCCGGTCTGGAAACCTTCGAACCGTCCATCGTCGCCTTCTGCTGCAACTGGTGCGCCTACGCCGGGGCCGACCTGGCCGGGGTCAGCAGGATCCAATATCCGAGCAATATCCGGGTGGTCAGGGTCATGTGCTCCGGCCGGGTGGACCCGGGGATGATCATGCGCTGCTTCGAGAAGGGGGCTGACGGGGTCATGGTCCTGGGATGTCATTTCGGAGACTGCCATTACATTGCCGGCAACCGCCGGGCGGAGGTGAAGGTCATGGACTGCCAGAGGCTCCTCGGCCTGATGGGCATAGACCCGCGCAGGCTCCTGCTTCGCTGGATATCGGCGGCCGAGGGTTACCTCTTCGCCACCACAGCGGAGGAGTTCACCGAATTGGTAAGGGAGATCGGACCGATCGGGAGGGACTGAGATGGATCTGACCGATTCCGCCCGCAGGAACAACACCGCCGAATGCGTAGAATGCGGGAAATGCTCCTATGCCTGCCCTGCCGCTCACCGGGACAACCGGTTCTCGCCCCGGAGGGTGATGGAGGATTTCATCTCCGGAAAGGAACTGGACCATTGGGAGATATGGTCGTGCATGACCTGCGGCGCCTGCTCGGAGGTTTGCACGTCCGGAGTGACCTTCCATGAGTTCATCCGGGACGTGAGGGCGGACATGAATGCCAGGTTCCCACCCATCCAGTCGCACAACGGTATCCTGAGGGAGCTGAGAAGGACCGAGGCGGCGGGAAGGACGAAAGGCCACCGGGCGGAATGGGTGACGCCCGACCTGCAGCTCGACCCGGACTCGGACACGGTCCTGTTCGTCGGCTGCACGCCGTTGTTCGACCAGCTGTTCGGCGGTTTTGCCAAGGACATGCTGGAGATACCTCGTTCCGCCGTCAGGCTGCTCAATGCCCTGGGCATCCGACCCAGGCTGGTGGGCGAGGAGCTCTGCTGCGGCCATGACTCCCACTGGTTGGGAGAGGACGAGACCTTCGCCAAACTGGCGAACCACAACGCCAGGAAGCTGATGGCCACCGGGACCAAGAGGGTCATCACCTTCTGCCCGGAGTGCCGTCACACCCTGAAGGAGATATACCCGACCGTGGTGGAGGGGTTCGACCTGGAGGTCCTGGACCTTGCGGAAATGATCGGAAGTGCGGTCATGGAAGGAGGTCTGGAGCTATCGGCCGGGGCGGAGAAGTACACCTATCACGACCCGTGCAAACTGGTCCGTTTCTCGGGCCTCATCGAGGAACCGAGGGCGGTGGTCCAGGCATGCGGAGAACTGAAGGAGATGCCGCGCTCCGGCACCTCATCGGCCTGCTGTGGAAATCCCTGCTGGGCCAACTGCGACGACGACACCAAGAGATGGCAGGTCGAGCGTCTGAAGGAAGCGATGGAGACCGGGGCCGAAATGCTCGTGACCGCCTGTCCCAAATGCTACGTGCATCTGTCATGCGCCCAGAAGGACTACGGCGCCCACCGGGACCGGGAAAGGATACCGCTCATTGACCTGAACGTCCTGGCCTCTTCCCGGATCAAGAAAGGGAAAAAATGAGCGGGGCTAATTCTTCTCGTCCTCGATCCTGGTGATGGGGGCGGAATGCTTGTTCTTCATGTGCCCCCCGGGACCACCCCTTTCCACCCTCGCCTTCTCCACGCACTCTTCCTTGCCGCAAAGGTAAGCGGCGAAGACGAACTGCTTTGCCTGACCGCCGCAGACCTGACACTTCTCGTTCTCGATGTCCATCGCCCCACCAGCATCTCCGGATGATATGATTCTTGCGATAGGAACGGGACTTCATCGGATTGATTATTAATGGAATCCGCATCTCGGGGCGATCGATATGATGGTTTGCCCCAATTGTGGAAGGACCGTGACGGATGAGACGATGCAGTTCTGCCCATCCTGCGGATTTTCGTTCACACAGCAACCGAACCAGCCCTATGCCACGAATCTTTGCGGCCAGCAGCCATATGCCTACCGTGGTTATCCGCGCAAGAGCGTGGTCATCGCGTTCGTTCTGTCCTTCTTCTTCGCCGGCCTTGGACAGCTTTACGTGGATAAGACGAAGCGGGGCGTCTCTTTCGTCGTGACCTTTATTGTCCTGTCGGTCATATCGACGGTCATAACCACGACGATCGCCAAGAGCATAGACTATTCCGATGTCAGCTCTTTGAACGACCTGTTCTCTAACCCCGCGTTCCTGATCATTACGTTGGTCAGCCTGGGATTCTGGCTGTATAACATTTTCGACGCCTATCGCCTTGCCGTAAGGTACAACGAGGCCAGCATGTGCAACGACCTGGCCCGGTTCCGGAAGGAGTTCTGAACGGCCGGACATTCAAAAGCAATAAGGCAAAGAGTAAAATCCGGAGGTGCCGATGCTCGGGGCGTGAAAGCCTCACGGGCCGGCACCGACGATCTTGATCGCATACTCGGCGACAGTCCGATCTGGAAATGTCAGCAGTGCGGTCTCTGTTCCGGGATATGTCCTTCGGAAAAGGCCGGAGGGATCCGCCCCATCGATATCCTGACCCGGGCCGGCCTGGGAATGCTGGACCTGGAGAATGAAGGATCGCTCTGGCTGTGCGCGGTCTGCAACTCATGCACGGAGAGATGCCAGATGGGCGTTGACCCGGCCGAGACAATCACACGCATCAGGGAGGAGGCCGCCACAAGGGGCAACATCCCGAAGCACTTCTCCGAGGAGGCCAAGCTGTTCATGCGTTCCGGACTGTCGTTCCCGAACACCGGCATGACGAAGAAGCTGAGAAAGGACCTGGGACTGGAGGAGCTTACCGTTCCGGCCGAAACAATGGAGCAGCTGACCCTGCTGGTCAAACGGACCCGCCTGGGAGGGCTGAGGCTTGAATAAGTATTTTCTTTTCAGAGGCTGCCTGATCCCGACCCGGCTGCCGTTCCTGGAGCGCTCAGCATTGTTCGTTCTGGAAAAACTTGGAGTGAACCACTTGGCTATGTTGGGCGCCACCTGCTGCGTGGAACCGATCGGCCTCCGGTCGCTGGCGGAGGACACCTGGCTGATGGTCACGGCCAGGATGTTGGCGATAGCGGAGAAGAATGGTCGTGACATCCTCTCCCTATGCAACGGATGTTACCTCTCTTTGGAGGAATCCAGGCAGGAACTGGAAAACGAATCGACCAGGGCCAGGGTGAACGCCGTCCTGGGCGAGATGGGCCTGCATTACAACGGTAACGTAAGGGTCAGGCACTTCGCCGAGATCGTCAAGGAAGCAGGCGAGGGGAAGATCAGGGGACTGGTGAGCTGCAAACAGGACCGCCTGAAGCTCGCCGCGCATCCGGGATGCCACATGGTCAGACCTTCATCGAAACTGAACCTCGATGACAGCTTCGCCCCTAAGGTGCTGGACGAGATAGCGTCCTGGTGCGGCTCCGAGGTGGTGGTCAGCGAGGAGTGGCCGAAATGCTGCGGGGGCGGTATCGCGGGCATCGACGAGAAGGTCTCCACCAGGATGCTGGATGACGCCACCTCGACCTTCCGGCCGGGAGGCGCCAACTGCATCCTGACGCCGTGTCCGTTCTGTTTCGTCCAGTTCGACATCAGGCAGAAAGAAGGGCTGCCGGTGCTCTATCTGGCGGAACTGCTGGCGCTCGCCTTCGGCGCCACGCCCGAGCAGATCGGACTGAAGTACCACAAGACCCGGCTGCCTTGACCTTCTTGATCAATACCGGTATACCTTGGTCACACTGAGAGAGAACTGGACCGCCTTAGCGGAATGGGTGATCCAACCCAGTGAGATGACGTCAGCGTGCTTGGCATACTCGGCGGCGTTGTGGGGCGTGATCTCCCCGGAGACCTCGACGATGATCCGGGGATCGATCTCCTTGATCGCGTGGTAGCTCTCCTCGGCGTCTTTTGCGGACATGTTGTCCAGCATGATGATGTCCGCCCCAGCCCGCGCCGCTTCCCTAGCCTGGTCCAGGACCACGACCTCCACCTCCACTTTCTTGCTGAAGGAGTAGACCTTGGCCTTCTTCACCGCCTCGGTGACCGATCCGACGATGACCAGGTGGTTGTCCTTGATCAGGATCATGTCGTCCAGACGGTTACGGTGCGGATCTCCCCCGCCCAGGGTCACCGCCTTCTTCTCGTAGAAACGGAAACCGGGAGTGGTCTTCCTGGTGGCGGCGATCCTGACGTTCTTGTTCACGCGGCGGCATTCCCACAGGATGTTAGAAGTGACGGTCGCAATGCCAGACATCCGCATGATGAAGTTTAGTGCAACGCGTTCGCCCAAAAGTATCGCCTTAAGGGGACCGTGGATGGTCATGACCACGGTGCCCTTCTTTATCTCGCAGCCTTCCTCGACCTGGGCCCGGGCGTCCAGGGCCAGGCCCTTGAACAGTTCGGTGGCCTCGGCCAGGCCGGCGATCACGCAGTCCTGGTTGGCGACGATCTCCGATTCTCCGCCTTCGTTCCCGATGAGAAGGTCCGAGGTGATGTCCCCGTACCCCTCGTCCTCGGCTAGCATGTCCTCCATGCGCATGACCATGACTACTGCACCACCCGATGGAAATAACTGCCGGTTACAGTTCGAACTCCTCACCTGGCATCGGGAGATACACCTTGAACTGGTCCTTCAGGTCGTTAGCCAGTGCCTGCCGGTTGTCGGAGTGCATCAGCACGACGTTCTCCGGGTTGCAGGCCCGGATGAACTTCAGCAGCTCGTTGTGGTCGGCATGGGCCGAGAGATCGAACTGCTGCACCTGACAGGCGACACGCATCGATGCCGGCACCTCCTCCGGTGCGGAACCGGGCTGCCTGATGTCGATGGCGCCGTTGTCGATCAGCCGGCGTCCGTTGGAACCGTCCACCTGGTAACCGGTCATGAGGACCGCGCTCTTGGGGTTGTCCCGTTCCTGCTGCAGGTAACGGATGACCGGACCGCCATCCAGCATGCCTCCGGTCGTGACGATGACCTGGCCTTCCATGGCCTTTTCCCGGGCCGCGGCGCCCCGCACCTCGTTGAACTTCCTTTTGGCGTAGCGCATGTCCCGTTCCGACCGGATGTACTCTGGCTGTTCCAGGTAAAGACGGTTGACCGTCTTTCCCATCCCGTCCACCCACATGTCGTACTTCAGGTCCTTCAGGATCAGCATGACCTCTTGGGTACGCCCGACCGCGAAGCAGGGGATGATGGCCTTACCGCCGCCCTCCACCGTCTCCTTGACCTTCTCGATGAGCTTCTGCTCCTCCCGCTTGCGGTCCGGATGGAGCCTGCCAGCGTAGGTCGCCTCGATGATCAGGTTATCGCACTTGACCGGGTGGGCGCCCCACGTGAGGTTGGTGTTGTAAGTGTGCAGATCACCGGTGAACACGGTGGTGTTGTCGCCGCGCAGCTCGTACATGGCCGCCCCCGGTACGTGACCGGCGGAGTGCGACTCTACCTCGAACCCGGCGACGTCCATGACGTCCCCGAACTTCATCGGACGGAAACAGCGCATTGCCGCCTTGATGTCGCTCTCGTTGAACGGCCGGGGGTAGCCCTCCGAGTCCGCCACCTTGAGCGTGTCGTTCATCAGCAGTTCGCAAACCGCGATCGTCGACGGTGTGGTGTGCACCTTGGTGCCGTACTTGCCACACAACCAAGGGATCATCCCGGAATGGTCGATGTGGCAGTGGGTCAGGAAAGCTGTCTCCAGCGGAGGGGCCGGAATCGGGTACTCTGGTGGTTTGATCGGTTTCATGCCATATTCGAACAACAGATTTGCGCCCTTGTTGTTGAGCAGCATTCCGAGCCTGCCAACTACGTCTGCGCCGCCTAGGAACTTTAATTTCATTTCTTTCTACCTCTTCTCTTTTTTGTCTCTTGCAAGATGTTGATGGTTGTTGATGCTAGGACTGTGAGTTTCATTCCCCTACCAACTGGATGATCAGCTTTCTTGGTCTTCCCCCGCTGTCCAGCTCCATGAGCACAACGCTCTGCCAGGTGCCGATGTCAAGTGAGGCACCGTTGAACGGAATGGTGACCGACTGACCCAGGGTCGAGGCCCTGATGTGCGAGTGGCCATTACCATCCCCGCCGGAGTTATGGGCATATCCGAACCCTTTGGGGAAAACCCTTTCCATGGACCTGATAAGGTCAGATCGCAGGCCCGGCTCGTTTTCGGTGACGAAAACCGCCGCGGTGGTGTGGGGCACGAAGACGCAGGCAATTCCAGCTTTCAGACCAGAATCTTTGACCGCCTCATTGACCTTTGCGGTCAGATCGACGATATCGCCTTCCTCCTTCGTTGCAATGTTCAAGACTGTCCGGAACACTCCCATTATTTTCGACCAGGCTAGATATGGTACCGTATAAATAGGTTGAGGTGACACCCCCATATCGATTCTTGAACGCCTGGATATGCTGGCTGGTCGATTCCCGTGGGATTGCCGGCCATCTCTTGGGAAGGTTTATCTAACCCAAATCTGCATGACCTGTACGTTGTCAGACTTTGCATTTCCTGGGTTCCGCCAACCCAAGGAACAAGAGAAGGTATGGCTGACCTCCGGCTACAGGGTCAAGATCATAGCGATAGGAATAGAGAAGGCCGGCTCCCTCAACGAACTGGGCCGACAGATGGGATACCGTTCCCGAGTCCACCCTGGCTGGAGCGTGGTCCAGATACTTCTGGGAAGACAGGCCTTCCCCACCGACCGGCTCAAGTTACTGGGCGCTTACATAAACTACCCGTTTGAGGAGATCCTAAAGCACCAGACCCGCCCCAGGGCGATCACCCCGGAAGGGACCAAGGAAGCACTGAAGGAAAACAACCTGATGTGCTATGTTCCGAAGTGACCTCCCCAGAGGTTTGAACCCCAAGTTCTTTATATTTACGCGCTGATTTTCATATGTCTGACATTCGTCAGACCGAGGGGGATGGGTTTGAATTTCAGGCGAAAGGCGAACACAAAGGACCAAGCCACCAAGAGGCTCATGAAGAGCGGTGTGTATCGGCTTTCCGACGAGAGCGAGGAAAAGGATAAGCCGAAGCGGTCCTGGCTGTTCTCATCGGCGTGGGACGACCCATTCAACTACTGGTCGGCCGTGAAGTACGGCAGCGTTCTGATGTTCCTGCTCTGGTGGATCCCGATCTTCGGCCCCATGATAGCGGGATACGTGGCGGGCAGAAGGGCCGGTTCCCCGATCAAGGGGCTTTTCGCAGTCAGCATTCCTCTGGCCATAGTGTTCTTCGTGGCCACCATGGTCACGATCAAGATCATCCCTACCGTTTGGTTCGGGGTCGACCTGGCACCAGAGGCATTATTTGGCTCACTGGCCAAGGCCGTGCCGGTCATCGGGCCTCTGGCCAACTTCACCACCGGTTACCTGGAATCGTTCATCGGGACCATTCAGGGCACCTCCGGTGTCCGTCTCGACTTCTTCATCCTGGCCCTGGCCTTTGCCTACATCGGAGGGGTCATGGCCTTGCAGTCGCTGAGGGAGATGAAGTACGTGGCTAAGCATGGAGGGGACCACGGCATGCATGTGCACGTGGGAGACTCCAAGTCCAAGAACAAGAAAGGCCTTTGGTTACTGGGAAAGAGGCAGATCAAAGGCAAGAGAAGGGAGATCGACGACGAGGAGGAGGAGGAAGACCAGCCCCGCAAGCTGCCGTCGGCCCATTTCAATGAGATGAAGGAGACCTCCGGGGCAAGCCGGAGCTTCTCCCGCGCACCCGTGGTCCGTTCCCGGACCCTGGAGAAGGCGATGGAGGAGGAGGAGGAGGACGAGGATGACACGGTCAGGAAACGCCGGCAGAAGGAGTTCGAACGCAACCTGCACCGGGCCAAGCATGAGGTCCCGGTCAAGGCAACCCACGTTCAGCACAAGAAGCTGGACACCAACAATAAGGCGGAAGCCGATGACTTCCGTTTCGTCTGAAAGCCTCAATCGTGCTGGAATGACGGTGGAGAAGAAGAATATAAATATGGTAGTAATTTTCCTGCGAGTTGGCGAGATCTAAATGTTCTGTCCCACATGTAAAGCCCTTGCGTTACCGAAGAACGGCAAGATCTGGTGCAATAGATGCCAGAAAGAGTACGACGTGATTTCCAACAAGGCCGACACATGCGTCATTAGGGGCAAGGAGAGGGAGCAGATGGTGGTCGAGAATTCGGCGCCGGTGCTGCCAAAGGCCAAGGTCGAGTGCCCGAAGTGCAAGCATAATGAAGCCTTCTGGGTGCTCAGGCAGACCAGGGCGGCGGATGAACCGGAAACGAAGATCTACCGCTGCTGTGAATGCGGTGCCTCCTGGCGCGAGTACGGTTAAGGACCGCATCATTTCGCACGCCCAGGCGCGTCCTTGATGTCGGTTTGTCTGGAGAGTCCTGACGTTCGAGGCCTTTTCCGCGTGTCAGAGACGTTTGCGTTCGAACGACACGAAATTTTGCACCGAGACGTTCAAACATGAATGCCCAGTCGGGAACGTTGGGCGGATTTGGCCCGCCCGCTGGCATGATGGAAAGGAATATTGCCACGGCCTGCGGGAAACAGATTCACGACGGCAATCAGATTACATGCTGGCTACAGTCTGCAAAAGATTATTAAACCAAACCTGTTTACTGCATGGAAGGGAGTCTGATGTTCCAAGCCAAGCTAAAGTCCGAGACGCTCAAGGGCGTCGTGGACGTCGTTTCAACGCTCATCGATGAAGCTAAGTTCAAGATCGATGCCAACGGGATCACATTGAAGGCGGTCGACCCGGCCCACGTGGCCATGATCGATATGGCCATCGACAAAGGCGCATTCGAGCAGTTCTCTGCCAACGAGACTGAGATCGGGCTCGACCTAGACAAGCTCAGGGAGGTCATCCGCCTGTCCAAGGCGGGGGACACCATCGAGATGAAGCACGACGAAGAGCGGGGAAGGCTGGTCATCTCCGTAGGGAACGTCACGAGGCGCATGAGCCTGGTCTCCACCGAGGGCATGGCGGACACCAAGGTGCCGAACCTCAACCTGCCGGCCAAGGTGGCCGTGAACGTGGAGGAGCTGCAGCGGGGCATCAAGGCCTCGGAGAGCATCTCCGACCACATCGCCCTGACCGCGACCCCGGAGCAGTTCGAGCTGCTGTCCGAGGGGGACACCGACTCGGTCACGCTGAAACTGCCGAAGGACCTGCTGGTCTCCCTAGACTGCAAGGAGAGCATCAAGTCCCTGTTCCCGATGGACTACTTCGCCAACATGATCCGGGCCATACCCGCCGGAACGGTTGTCGTCATAAACCTGGGGAATGACCTGCCAGTCAAGATAGAGTTCGACTTCGCCGGTGGAAAAGGCAAGGTAAAGTACCTGCTCGCCCCGCGCATCGAGAACGACTAAGGTGGTCAGAGCTTCAAGCTCTCCACTATCCGGGTCTCTTCCTTCGGGACATGGACGGTTATCTCGATCTTGTCCCTGATCCCCGATTTCTCGATCTTGTCCCGCAAAAGCTCGTCTATCTGGAATATCCCAGCGGAATTGTTCATGGTGATGTCCACGTGGATCGGGGTGTCCTTCCCCTCGACCACCCGGACCCGCTCGATGGCCAATGCGGAAACGGAATGTATGTTGACGCTTCCGGCCCGGAATGGCACGCGGGCCCTCCCCTTCTCCATGTCCAACGCATCCGCCACCCTCACCACTCCAGCCTCCAGGGTCAGCGGGAAGATGTCCTCGTGGTGGGAGATCATGGCGTGCATGGTCTCGACCATCATTATGGTCCGTTCAGCCTCGTCGTACAGGCCCTCCAGCATCCGTTTTATGATGGGCGGGGCGAGAATGAGCGACATCTCCTCATGGTTGGTCCGGTGAATCGCATGACCGATGTCATGCAAAGAGGCGGCCAGGACCACCACGACCTCGGCATCGGAAATTCCCAGGCCGTAGTTCTTCACTATGCCAGGCTTCATCCCCTTCTCCACTAGGATCTGGAGCATCTTGAGCGCCAGCTTGGAGACTATCCTGATGTGCGTGGGGCCGTGATCTGAATAGCCCATGCGGTCTATGGCGGTTACGTTGGACGCCTTCCACAGGGTTCGGACCTCGACGTCGTTGTTCAACCTCTCCACCACCTGCTCGAGGACCGCGTTGCCCCCGCAGGGAATATCGTAACAGTACGCCATCGGGTCGGTATCTGAATGTGAGAGTATAAAATGGAGCGTAAGGTACATGCGATGGGTGAGTCTGTTTTGGTCATTGTGGCCATGGGAATACGCCGACGGCCGGTCCGAAACGTTCCTCCCGGACGAATGTCCTTAATCACAAAAAGTTATTAAATAGAACTGGGGCATTGACCAACCCCCTTCCCATCCCTAGAGGTGCTCTTCGTGTCCTCGTATAACGACGATACCATCCTTAACCTTGAGAAAAAAGCCAACGTACTCCGCCGCCACGTCATCCGCATGACGTTCGCCGCCGGGTCAGGACATCCCGGGGGATCGCTTTCCTCCGCGGACATAGTGACCGCCCTTTTCTTCGATATCATGAACCACCGGTCCAAGGAGCTCGACTGGCCCGACCGGGACCGTTTCGTCCTGTCAAAAGGACACGCCGCGCCCATATACTATGCCGCACTGGCAGAGAGCGGTTACTTCCCGATCGAGGAGCTGGGCACGCTGCGCAAGATAGGCTGCCGCCTGCAGGGACACCCGTGCCGGACCAAGACACCAGGGGTGGAGATGTCCACCGGTTCGCTGGGCCAGGGATTGAGCGCGGCCAACGGGATGGCACTGGCCGCCAAGCTGGACAAGAAGTCCTACCGCATCTACTGCATTTGCGGGGATGGCGAGATGGCCGAGGGACAGATATGGGAGGCGGCCATGCTGGCATCCCATTACAAGCTGGACAACGTGCTCGCTTTCGTGGACCGGAACAAGCTCCAGATCGACGGCACCACCGAGAGCATCATGTCCCTGGAACCGCTGGCGGACAAGTGGAAGGCCTTCGGATGGAACGTCCTGGAGATCGACGGACACAACATGCGGCAGATCCTCGACGCGTCGAAACGGGCCAAGGAGACCAAGGGCCGGCCTACCGTGGTCATCGCTCACACCATAAAGGGCAAAGGGGTCTCCTTCATGGAGAACAACCTGGCATTCCACGGCAAATCGCCCACCGCGGACGAGACCCGCCGTGCGCTCAGGGAACTGGGGGAAGACCAATGAAATGGAACTACAGCAGCCAGAGGAAGGAGTACGGCAAGGCGCTGGTCGAACTGGGACGTGCCCGGAACGACATCGTCGTGCTCGACGCGGACCTGTCCGGCTCGACCCGCACCGCCGATTTCGGCAAGGAGTTCCCGGAGCGCTTTTTCAACGTCGGCATCGCCGAGCAGAACATGGTCGGGACCGCGGCCGGGTTGGCCGCCTCCGGTAAGACCGTGTTCGCATCGACCTTCGCCGTCTTCGCCACCGGCCGCTGCTTCGACCAGATCCGGCAGTCCGTGGCCTATCCGAAGATGAACGTGAAGATCGCCGCCACCCACGCCGGGATCAGCGTCGGGGGCGACGGGGCGTCGCACCAGACGATGGAGGACATCGCCCTGATGCACACCCTTCCCAACATGACCATCGTGGTTCCGGCCGACGCCACGGAAGCCTTCAAGGCGACCAAGGCGGTGGCCGCCAAGGCTGGACCGTGCTATCTGAGGATGGGGCGTGTGGACGTCCCCGATTTCACCGACCTCAGCACACCGTTCGAGATCGGCAAGGCGACAATCCCGAGGGAAGGCTCGGATGTGACCTTGATAGGCACTGGCCAGATGGTCTCCGCCTGCCTGGAGGCGGCCGAGGTCCTGAAGGCCAAGGGCATCTCCGCCAGGGTGATCAACATGTCCACGGTCAAACCGCTGGACGAGGAGGCGCTGCACCGGGCCGCCAACGAGACCGGGGCCATCGTGACCGCGGAGGAGCACAACGTCGTATCCGGGCTGGGCTCGTACGTGGCATCCTATCTGGTCGAGCACCGACCGGTGCCGATGAAGCGCGTAGGCATGGCCGACGTGTTCGGCGAATCGGGCGAGAGCAATGAGCTAATGACGAAGTACGGACTCACGATGGAAAAGGTCGTAGAGGCCGCCGAAGAAGTGATCAGGAGGCGTTAGGATGAAGATCTTCATTGACACAGCGAACATAGAGCAGATCAAAGAGGTAAACAGCTGGGGCATCCTGGACGGAGTGACTACGAACCCGTCCCTGGTGGCCCGGGAGAACAAGGACTTTTCCGTCCTGGTCAAGGAGATCTGTGCCGTCGTGGACGGACCGATAAGCGTCGAGGCGGTCAACATCACCGCCACCGAGATCGTTCCCGAGGCGAGGAAGATCGCCGCCGGCAACAAGAACATCGTGGTCAAGATCCCGATGACCGAGGAAGGACTGAAGGCCACCAAGATACTGGCCTCCGAGGGCATCAAGGTCAACATGACCCTGATCTTCTCCGCCAACCAGGCTTTGCTGGCGGCCAAGGCCGGGGCGCGCTATGTCTCCCCGTTCGTGGGCAGGCTGGACGACATCGGCCAGAACGGCATGGACCTGATCGCCGAGATCATGGACATACTGGAGAACTACGAGTTCGACTGCGAGGTCATCGTGGCCTCGGTCCGGGACCCCATCCATGTCACCGAGGCGGCCAGGCTGGGGGCGCACGTGGCCACGATCCCGTACGACGTGCTGAAGAAGATGTTCAAGCACCCGCTCACCGACTCTGGCATCGAGAAATTCCTGAAGGACTGGGAGAAGGTAAGCAAGAAGTGACCTTGGAATTCCTCACGCCCCTTAACTAGTTCCGCCCCGCCACCGCGGGAATGCCTATCTTTTTTATACCCACCAAGCGTACAAAATCAGCGAATGGCCTCCCTTTCCAAAGACCAAAGGCTGATGTTCCTGGTAGCAGCGGCCATAACGGTGGTGGCCGCCGGGATCCTCATCGCCAATGTCCAGGACTCTGGCGGCCAGGGGGTCAAAGTGAGCAACGACACCCTGGACCAGCTCACCTCGATCATCATCCAGCTGATGGTCGTCTTCTGGGTGGCGCTGATCGGATATTTCGCCTACAAGTACCTCACGGCCAGGGAGAGGTACCGGTCCAAAGGCGAGCATCAGGCAGGGCAGGGGCGGAACCTGCTCCCGTACGCCATCGTCCTTCTGGCTTTGTGGCTCGTTCTGTTCGTGGTGAGCCCAGTGGGAGGAGGCGGTCTATTGACCCCTCCGGATCAGGAGGGCAGGAACGCCCTGACAAACTCCACCCTTCCCACCGAGCAGCCCACCCGCGACCTTCCGCTGGCCTTCCCGCTGATCATCGTCATCGTCGCCATAGCTTCCATGGTGGTGGTCTGGAGGTTCCTGCGCCGGGGCGAGGCGCCCAGGGTCGATACGGCCAACCATTCCAAGGACGAGGAGGCCAAGGCGGCCCTGGACGCGGCGGTCAGGAGCCTTTACGCGGGGGAGGACCCGCGCTCGACCATCATCCGGACGTACCAGCGCATGTGCCTGCTGGTGCAGGCGGGCAAGTTGGAAGACGAACCGTATCTGACGCCGCGCGAGTTCGCGGACCGGGCGGTCGGTGCCCTGGGTTGGAAAAAGGCTCCCCTGGAAGACCTGACGGAGCTGTTCGAAGAGGCCCGTTACAGCGCCCACGCTCTCGGGGAGGCGGAAAAGGAACGCGCCATCGCGGCGTTCGAGCGGGTTCGGGATGGTTTGGGAGGTGCTCCGGTTGCCAGAACTGCCCAGTGACCGCCGGAGGTTCATGGACCGGATGAACTGGGAAGATTTCCAGGAACATCGGGACGCGTTCCCCGTGGGCACGCTGCTGGCGGTACTGACGGTGGTGCTCACCATCATGGCCATCTTCCTTTCCTCCCAGGGGGAGTCGAGGACCGGGGACGACCTGCGGTGGGGCTTCTTCATCCTCCTGGTCCTCATCCTCTGCTTCGTGGCGATCAGATGGCTCTATCCCAAGCGCCTAAGATTCGATGAGATGGATTACCGGGAGGACCTAGGGGACGGGGAGCCCAAACATGGAATTGACCGGACCATGGCGGAAGGGGCACTGGAAGGAAAACTGTTCAACCAGGTAAACATGATGCTGGAGCTCAGGGAAGCGCTGGCCAGCCGGGTGATGGCCCGCAATCATTTCTCCAGGCCCGGCCTGCAGACCGTGATAGAGGAGAAACGATTGGCCTCGCTGGTAAAGGACACGGACCTGGCATGGATCCTGAACGGCACCCCGCGCAAGTTCGAGGAGCTCCTGATGGACGAGTCCAACGAGGTCCGCGCCAACTTCTATGTATGGTTCGAGGATATGTTGAGGAAGGTGGAGGAGTGGCAATGAGGGTTGATGAGGTCAAGGCACAGTGCGAGGCGATCCTGGACGAGATCGGAAAGGTCATCGTGGGAAAGCGCGAGGTGACCGAAAGGGTCATGCTGGCGGTGCTGTGCGAGGGCCACGTCCTGTTCGAGGACTATCCCGGCCTGGCGAAGACCATGATGGCCAACACCTTCGCGAGGGCCAGCGGTTGCGATTTCAAGAGGGTCCAGTTCACCCCCGACCTGCTACCGGCGGATATCACCGGTTCCTTCATACTGGACCGCGGTTCCTCCTCGTTCATCCTGCGCAAGGGCCCCCTGTTCACCAACATCCTCCTGGCCGACGAGATCAACCGCGCCCCTCCAAAGACCCAGGCGGCGCTCTTGGAGTCGATGCAGGAAAGGCAGGTCACGCTGGAGGGCGAGACCCACAAGCTGGACCGGCCATTCATCGTCATGGCGACCCAGAACCCCATCGAGTATGAGGGGACCTATCCCCTGCCGGAGGCGCAGATCGACCGTTTCCTGATCCGAACCAAGGTGGGCTATCCCACGGCCGATGAGGAGAGGACGATACTGCAGCGGCGGCGGGCCCGCAGGAAGGAGGAGACCGATGTCCATCAGGTGTGCAGCGCCACGACGATCGTGGAACTGCAGACGGCATTGGAGAGCGTGCACGTGGACGACGGGATCGACCAGTATATCGTCTCCATCGTGGAATCGACCAGGCGCCACGACCAGGTCGAGGTCGGCGCCTCCCCCAGGGGTTCGCTGGCGCTGATGAGGCTGTCCGCGGCCAAGGCGGCCATCTCCGGCAGGGACTACGTCGTCCCGGACGACGTGCGGGCCGTGGCGATCCCGGCGCTGGCCCACCGTCTGATCCTGGCCGCCGATCCGTGGATCAGTGGGCGTCCGGGCTGAGGACATCCTGGCCGGGTTGATCAAGAGCATACCGGTACCAAAGGTCGGCTGACCGTGCGCACCCGTCCCGGCGCCGCCATCCTCGCCGCCGCCTCGTTCTTTCTAGTCACCGGACTGGCCCTCCGGCGTTGGGAGATTATCTCGCTGCTGGTCCTGCTGATCCTCATGGTGGCGCTGGCGCCCATCATGTTCCCCCGTTCGAGGGTCGACCTGCGGATCTCCAGGACATTCGACCAGGAACGGCCCCAGAAGGGCGGGGAGGTGGATGTGCGGCTGAACATCCAGAACCTCGGGGACGCGTTCGACATGGTGCAGCTGGAGGACAGGCTGCCGGAAGGGGCCAGCCTGGTGAAGGGCCGGAACCGCTTTCCCCTGGGCATGGCCAGGGAAGAGACGGTCGAAGTGTCGTACCGGGTGGCGTTCCCCAACCGGGGAAAGTTCCTCTTTACCGGGGTGGACGCGACCATCACCGACGTCCTGTTCACCACCACGCGGACCTTGGAGTTCAAGCTTCCCGGCGTGGTGCAGGTGACCCCCCGCATCCAGGAGATGAAGAGGTTATCGATCCAGCCGCACAAGGTGAGGATGCATGCCGGCAACATCCGTTCCAAGCTCCTGGGGCCGGGGATCGAGTTCTTCGCCCTGCGCGACTACCGTCCTGGCGACACACTGAGGCACGTCAATTGGAAGGCCTCGGCCCGCCGGGACACCCTGGTGACCAACGAGTACGAGACCGAGAGGAGCGGCGACGTGACCATCATCGTGGACGCCCGGACCATCGGCGGAGAGGATGGCCTGGAGGCCACGGTGGAGGCCGCCGCCTCCCTCTCCTCCTACTTCCTGAAGCAGAGGGACCGGGTCGGCATGGTCATCCTCGGCCACGTGGTGGACGTGATCAGGTCCGACTATGGTAAACGCCAGCTGCAGAAGATAGTGGACCATTTGACGGAGGCCAGACCGGGGGCGGTCCGCTCGGCGGTCAGCATTAGGCTGGCACTGAACCGTTATTTCCGGGGCGATTCGATGCTGGTGCTGATAACCGCCCTGAACGACCGCCGGATGGTGGAGACAGCGGAGGAGTTGGTGGGAAAGGGGCATCACCTGATCGTGATCTCTCCCCGGCCGGTGTGGATAGGACCGCAAGAGGACCGGGCGGCCGAGTTGGTTTACCGCATGGGGGCGATGCGCCGGGCTGACGCCCTGCACGAACTGGGGCACTTCTGCAAGGTCGTGGACTGGGAGACAGGGAAACCGTTGACCTCCTATTTCCGGGAGGTGAGGGCGTGCTAGACGGAAAGGACCTGCTGAGGGAAGGTTTCCTGGCCATACGGTTCGCGTCGTACTCGATGATGTTCACCGCGGTCCTGATCTCCCTCAGCTTCGGGGGACAGGGCCTGCTCGGCTTCGCCGGACCGATGTTGCTGGTGGGGGCGTTCGCCGGCTCGATCTCGCTGCACCTGGCCTGGGCCAACACCTTCCGTTTCCTTTACGGAACGGTGACGGTCATGGCGGCCCTGTGGGCCCAGCTCAACGCCGATACGCCGTTCTACGTGGGATGGTCGGTGCTGCTGTTGGGCTTGGCTGGGCTGCTCCTGGGCGGCGTCTCGCTGGAAACGCGGTACCTGTCCATGCGCGCAACGATGCCGGAGACGGGCGGGATCGGAACGACATCCCTTCGAAAGGCGGTGGTCCGGATCGGCACCTACTTCTTCGTCCTGACCGTGGTATCACTGCTGGCGGTCCTGGGCTCGTTCGCTTTTTCCTTCGGGTCCTTCCCGCTCTGGGCCGTCGCGCTCTGCACCGCAGGACTGGTGCTCATGTTCGCCTATCTGGTCTCGAAAAGCGCCGAGGCGAGCGACCAAAGTGGTTAATATCGGCGCAGATTTTCTCGTCGACAATGGAATCAGACCTGGTCGTCGTGGGAGGGGGGCCGGTGGGCTGTGCGTTCGCGGCCATCACCGCCAAGAGGGTCCCGACCCTGGTAATGGAGGAGCACAAGGAGGCCGGGGTCCCGGTCCAGTGCGCCGGGCTGGTGACGGCACGGGTCATCGACATGATGGGAGCTCAGGATTCTCTCCTCAACCGGATCACGGGCATGGTCCTGCACTTTCCCGGCGGCGCCGATCTGCGGCTGGACGGGAAGGAGACCAAAGCGGTGGTGGTGGACCGCTTCAAGTTCGACCAGCGCTGCATGGAGCGGGCGGTGGCCGCCGGCGCCCAGTACCTGACCGGGTCCAAGTTCCTGGATTACGCGGTGAAAGGGGATGGGCTGGTCATCTCGACCGAGGACCGCGAAGACATCAAATGCAAGCTGCTGGTGGGGGCCGACGGCTACAAGTCTACGGTGTCGAAGGTGGCGAAACTCCCGCCTCCCCGGGACTCGGTAAAGGGCATCGAATGCGATATCGACCACCGTATGGCGGAACAGAGCCACGTCCACGTCTACCTGGGGAACAAGGTCGCCCCGGGCTTCTTTGCCTGGAAGATCCCGTGCGGTGATTTCACCCGGATCGGCCTGTGCGTATCGGAGGGCCACGGCCCGCCCAGCGGCTATCTCAAATCACTGATCGAAACGGAAAAGCTGGATGGCTTCAAGAGGCTGGACAACTACTCAGGCGTGATACCGCTAGGCACTCGGGACAGGACCTATGCAGACCGGGTGCTGATAACCGGAGACGCGGCGGCCATGGCCAAGCCGCTCAGCGGCGGCGGCCTCTTCACCGGCATGATCTCTGCGGAATGCGCCGCAGCCACGGCCCTGGAAGCACTGGAGAGGAACGATCTGAGCAAAAGTTCCCTGTCCCGCTATCAGACCCTTTGGAGGGAGAGGATCGGCAGGGAGTTGGACCGCGGTTACCGGGTGAGGAAGGTGTTCGTCCGTCTGAGCGACAGGAAGCTGGACGATGTGGGCAGGCTGATGATGCGGCCGTCGGTGAAGGCGATCCTGGAATCAGGGGACATCGACCGGCCCACGGAGCTCGCCCCGGCGGTGCTGCGCTCGGTCCCGTCGCTGCTCCGGTTCTCGCCGCAGATACTCGGCTCATTGCTGTTCAAGTGAGCGGAAGGTTTGTATCGGCGGTCTCCTTTTGAAGATCGTGAGATGCGCACGGGTGCCCCGGCTGGAAGCGGAGACGGTCCGCAAGAGGCTGAACACCAGGGGGTATGTGCGCAAGGACGTCCGGATCATCGAACTGGGCGAGTACGTCCTGCTGCCGCTGACCGACAAAGTGGACCAGCTGGTCATTGACGAAGAGCGGCTGGTGATCACCGACGGCTACCCGCGGGAAAGGGAGTGCTACCGGGCCCCGTACGACATCATCAAGGAGGAACTGGCCCTCCCGGAGGAACTGGCCAGCCTGCTCCCCTACAAATGGGAGATGCTGGGGGATGTGCTCATCGCCAAGTTCCCCGAAAAGCTCAGACCCCATCTGAAACGGATCGGCAGGTATTACGCCGAGGAGCTGGGTGCCAGGACCGTTCTGGACGAGAGAGGGTACATAGACGGCGTTTTCCGGACCCCAAGGATGGAGATCGTCTACGGCTCGGAAACGGAGACGGTGCATCACGAGGGCGCGATACTCTACAAGTTGGACGCGGCCAAACTGATGTTCTCTTCCGGCAACTTCGACGAGAAGAAAAGGATGGGGGAGCTGGACTGTACTGGCGAGACCGTGGTGGACATGTTCGCCGGCATCGGCTACTTCACATTGCCGCTGGCAAAATTGGCCCGAGCGAAGCGGGTGATCGCCTGCGAGATAAATCCACTGGCCCATTCCTACCTGAGAAAGAACCTGGTCCTGAACCGGGTCGAGAACATGGTGGAGACCTACCTGGGAGACAACCGGACCCTTCCCTATGAGGACGTGGCGGACCGGATCGTCATGGGCTACGTTGGCTCGACCGACGCCAGCCTCCCCAAGGCCATGAGCCTGATAAAGAGGGGGGGCATCATTCACTATCACGACGTCTGCTCCATCGACGAAATACCGGGAAAGATGGTTGAAGCGTTCAGCAGAGCGGCAGGGAAAAGGACGTTCGAGGTGCTCCGGGTGAAAGAGGTAAAGGCCTATGCCCCGTGCAAGTCGCACATGGTGATGGACGTCAGGGTTCTGACCTGAGATCATAGGTTCTCTCCGCTCGGACCATCCCGTCCATTGATGAATAATAATAACCCTTGAGCGAATATCTGACCGAAGGGTGAAGCTCATTTCCGCAAAGGTTTACTTCAGCAATCTTAGAACGAGGACGGAGAAGGGTAACAAGGTCAACAAGATCGGGGACCTGTTCAACGAGGCTGGACTCGGCGACACGGTTAAGCCCGGAGACCTCACCGCGATAAAGATCCACTTCGGCGAGCGGGGCACTGATGCCTACGTCAATCCGATCTTCGTGAGAAAGGTGGTCGATCGGGTTAAGGCCCGCGGGGGCAATCCTTTCCTCACCGACACCAACACGCTCTATTCCGGCAGCCGGCACAACGCGGTGGACCATCTGGTCACCGCATTGGAGCACGGTTTCGACTACACTGTCACCGGGGCGCCCCTGATCATCTCCGACGGGCTGCGCAGCGACAATTTCGTGGAAGTCCCGATAGGAAAGAAGCATTTCAAGAGCGTCAAGCTGGCCAGGGACATCGTCAGCGCCGACGGCATCATAGCACTGACACATTTCAAGGCCCACGAGATGACCGGTTTCGGCGGTGCGATCAAGAACATAGCCATGGGCGGGGCGCCGGCCATCGGAAAGAAGGAACAGCACAGCTGCCGGATGGAATCCAACCGGGACCTATGCGTCGGTTGCGGCGCCTGCGCTTCAATATGTCCGGAAGGGGCGATCTCATTGCCTGACGGCAAAGCCCAGATAGCGGCCGAGGACTGCATCGGCTGCGGAGAGTGCCTCACGGTCTGTCCGGAGAAGGCGATCGACATCAACTGGATGACGGAGGTGCCGCAGATGGTGGAGAGGATGACCGAGTACGCGTACGGGGTGACGAAGCCGCACCAGAAGAAGATCGGTTTCATCAACTTCCTGATCAACATCACGCCCGATTGCGACTGCGCACCATGGAGCGACGCGCCCATCGTCCCGGACATCGGTTTCGTGGCCTCCACCGACCCGGTGGCCATAGACCAGGCCAGCTTCGACCTGGTCAACCGGCAGATCGGTCTGGCCGATTCACTGCTCAACGAAAACCTCGCCGCGGGATCGGACAAGTTCAAAGGCCTGAGGCAACACACCGACAGCGAGCTGCAATTGAGCTACGGCGAGGAGATAGGATTGGGCAGCCGGAAATACGAGCTGATCACCCTCTGAGCTCACTCCTTCAGTGCGCACCGACAATTCGATGGGCAGCCCATCCACGACCTTCCATCGATGTTGGCGATCCCCCATCTGGCCATGTCCGTCAGGATCGGAACTAGGCTGATCCCTTTGGGCGTGAGGCTATATTCCACCCGTGGCGGGATCTCCGGGTACATCTTACGTGTGACGAGACCGCCCATTTCCAGCTCACGAAGCTGCTTGGTGAGCATTTTGGGCGATATCTCCGGTATACCCACCATCAGCTGGTTGAAGCGTAATTTGTCATCCCGGAGTTTCCAAAGAATGACCGTCTTCCACTTCCCTCCGATCAGCGACACGGTTGCCTCGATCGGGCACTCGGCACGTTTCTGTTCGGGGGATGATGATTCCATTAGTATCCAAATTGATAGCTAATATAATAAAACATTGTACTTCATTAAAATATAGTGACTTCTATTGGTATAGCTAGAGGATTCTTTATGAAAGTCATCGGCATAAACGGAAGTCCAAGAAAGAATGGCAACACTGAAACGCTCGTCCAGACCGTGTTGGACGCGGCCAAGGAAAAGGGCCATTCCACGCAGCTGTTCAATCTCAACGAGCTCGAGTTCTGCGGATGTCAGGCATGCATGTACTGCAAGACCCACGATCACTGCAAGCTTGAGGATGGTCTGACCCCGGTCCTTGACGCGGTTAGGGATGCGGATGGGATCGTGTTCGGAGCACCAATATACATGTGGCAGCTGAGCGGCCAGTTCAAGTTGTTCGAGGACCGGCTGTACATGTTCCTGGGAAAGGACTTCAAGATCAGCCTAAAACCCGGGAAGAAAGCGGTCATCGTGACCAGCCAGGGCAATCCGGACGCGAAGACGTTCGAAGGGGTCGCTCATACGTTCGCCACGGTCCTGAAGATGTACGGTGTCCATGTGATCGACACCATCCAGATGACCAATGGAAACAACCCCGCCGCGATAACCGAGAGAAAGGACCTGCTGGACCAGGCAGCCAGCGCCGGGAAACAGTTTTGATGGCCGCACGGCCAACAACCCTTATTACTGTCCGTTTCGAAGAACGGCCTCATTCTTTTGTTACCGGCTCCGACGCCCCGGATGCCGTCAGCAGGTTCCGCAGCGCCTCATCGTACTCTGAACCGGTCGACTCCAGCATCCTCTGGGCGAACTGCGACAGATAGACGCCGTAGTCCGTCTCCTCCTTGTTGAACTGCCAGTTCTTGGATGTGTCACCGGCCGAGCTCAGGAAGGCGAAAGATATCGATTTTATCCGGTGGTCCTTCTGCCGGCCCTTCTCGGTGGCCCGCACCATGGCGTCCCTGCCTTCCGTCTTATACGTTCTGGCCAGAAGGTCCGCGTAGGCCCCTATCTCCCCCAGCTTGGAATAGCGGGGCAGGCCGCTGGAGATGTTCAGGTTCTGCTCCATCTTCCTTGCCTCCTGGACCATCTGGGGCGGAGTGAGGTCGGTCCTCTTCATCAAATCGTCGATGACCCCTTTTGACGCCACCGCCTCGAGGAGCTCCTGCTTGTTCGGCTCCCAGATGTCGGTGATGATCTTTCCCGCCTGGTTGCTGGAAGAAACGATGGAGACGTTCTTCACCTCGAGCAGATGGTTGAGCGCCATCATCTCGGACTCGCTCCCTTTGACGCTGGCCAGGAACATGTTCTTGTCATGCCCGTAACAGTCCGCGCCGGAGATATACACGGATTCCATCCAGCGGGTGGTGACGTTCAGTTCCTCGATGTATCTGTTGACCAGTTCCTTGTCGCTGATCTTTCCATCCAGATAGGAACGTTTAAGATCATCGCTCATCTCGAACGCCTTCTTGGACGGACAGTCGGCACAGTTTGATGCAACGCAGTGCAGTTTTCTTTCGACATCAACGTCAAAGTCGTCATTCGCCTCGTTAGCGGCGATGCGGGAGGAGAGCCAGCTGACCAGGTTGACCTCCTTGATGCATTCGTGGCACACCCGGACCTCCTTTCCGGCCGATTTCCATTTGACGATCAGGCGGGCGTCTGACTCCTGGTGACCGCATGTGAGCCCTTTGAGCTTGTACTCGGACTGTTCTAGCATTTCCGTGATGTATTTGTCCGGGACCTTGGCCCCGTCCTCGGAACAGAAAAGCTTGTCGGTGGTGGAATAGATGTGTAGGTCGCGCTTCTTTGCGATATCGAAATAAGCGAGCAGCCTCAGGTCCGGGTCGTCGAAATGCTGGATGCCGATCAGCTTCTCCCTGTCGACCTTTCCCCTCACAGCGAAGGAAACCTCTCCGACCGGCAATTGTGCGGCGGTCAGGTAAGGTATCTTACCGGAGGCTGCAAGAGAGATGGCCGCGGCATAGGCACGCACCAGCTGGTCCCCGCCCTTGGCCAACTTGTTCAACTTGTCCGGATCATCCTTGTAACTGGAGACCTTCTCGATCTTGCGCCGCACCTTGTCAAAACGACACTTGCGACACTTCTCCCCCGAACATTGAGGAATGATGATGTCTGGATTGTCTTGGAGCATCTTCGATGTCTCGATGAGCCCCTTCTCCAGTGCCTTCGGGGTGGCCTTGACCCCTCTGAACTTGACTTGTTGGGTCGGCATCCGGCAGTTAGTATGGTCCTAATCATAAAAGACTTTCTCACATTATTCTAGCTGTTTCGAAGCATCGCATCGAACTGATTGTGGGATACCAAGGAACAAGAATTTTCAGCCGCTTTTCTAACCAGTGGCACTGAGGTGGGCAGGAATCTGCTTCGAGACCTCCGCAATTCATGGTCCATTTCGGCCCGGAATATTATCGGATTATTCCGAGATTTTTGCGGACATAAAGTTAAATCTCGGCCCTTGCTATTCACTGATAGAGGGATGCATGTCTGACCAGGAGTCCCTATGCAAGGGATATGTTAAGGGTTATGAGGAGGGCCTTCACGACGCGCTCGAGGAGCTCATCTCCATAACCATGAAACGCAACTACACGACGACCGAGATCCAGCTCCTGGCAAAGAACCAGCGCCTGACCATTGAGGACAAGGTCAACGGAAAGAAGCGCATGGTCCTGAAGAAGTACGGCATAGATCTCAACGACGAAGGCCAGAAGCACGATACACGGAAGTCCTTCGAACCAAAGAAGACCTACCTCCTCAACGAGAACGAGTTGCCGGGACAGGCGTTCAAAGCGTTCTCATCGTTGGTCAGCTGTGGTATCACCGGACTGTGCATCTCAAGGCTTCCGCCGGATGTGGCGCAGAAACGTTTTGGGGAAAAGTGCACGGTCTACTGGCTCACCAAGTCCGAACCTCCGTCCTCCGAGGTCGATCCAGAGCAGAAACTGAGGGACCAGTATGTGGCGCCCGGCGATATGACGAAGGTACAGAACGTCATCAAGGCATTCCTTTCCGCGAACAAGGATAAGTCGACCGCTATCCTGCTCGAGGGGCTTAACATGATAATCACCAACACCGACCCGAGGGGATTCCTCAAAGTGGCCCAGAAACTGAAGGACGACGTCTACCAGGCCCGCTCGATCCTATTGATCCCGATCGATCCGACGACCATGGAACCGAGGGAATTCAACCTTTTCATGAGCGAGCTTGAATCTTAAAAAAATTGTTTCCTCAGGGGAATATTCCCCTGAGCTGGATCGCCCTGACGACATCGCCCATGGCGATCATGTCCGCGGCGGTGCGCATGTCCACTTCCTTCTGGTGGGCGAGCGAGCTCACCTTGGCGTACGCACTGGTCATCACCTGGCGGAGCCTTTCGTTGACCTCGTCCAGAGTCCAGAAGAAGAACTGCAGGTCCTGGACCCATTCGAAGTAGGAGACGGTCACACCACCGGCGTTGGAAAGGATGTCCGGCACCACCATTATCTTCTTCTGGAGCAGGGCCTCGTCCGCCTTCGGTGTGGTGGGGCCGTTCGCTCCCTCGACCACGATCTTCGCCAATATCCGGTCGACGTTCTGCTCGTTGATCACGTTCTCCAGCGCGGCCGGGACCAGGAAGTCGCATTCCAGCTCGAGGAGCTCGTCGTTCCCGATGTTCTTGGCCCCGGGGAAGTTCGTCACGGAGCCGGTCTCGGCCTTGAACCTTTCCACCTTGGATAGTTCCAGTCCATCCTTGTTGTATATGCCGCCGTGGGAGTCGCTCACGGCAATGATGTTCGCTCCAAGTTCGGAGGCCATCAGCCGGGCCGCGTTACCGCCCACGTTGCCGAAACCCTGTATGGCGACGCTGGCTCCCTTGACCGGCATCCCCTTGGTCTTGGCCGCCTCGGCCGCTATGTACATCAATCCGCGTGATGTCGCCTCGTCCCTGCCGATGGAACCGCCCAGCTCCACCGGCTTTCCGGTGACCACCTGGGGCGTTGCGGCGCCTTCATGCATCGATATCGTGTCCATGATCCAGGCCATGGTCTGAGCGTCGGTGTAGACGTCCGGGGCGGGGATGTCCCTCTGCGGTCCGATGAACGAGTATATCTCCGAGGCGTATCTGCGGGTCATCCTTTCCAGTTCGTTCTTCGACATTTCCTTGGGGTTGCAGATGATGCCTCCCTTGGCCCCCCCGAACGGTATGCCAACGACCGTGCATTTCCAGGTCATCCACATCGCCAGGGCCTTGACCTCGTCCAACGTAACATTGGGATGGTATCTTATGCCGCCCTTGCACGGACCGCGTGCCGAGTTATGCTGGACCCGGAACCCGGTGAACATGCGGATGGACCCGTTGTCCATCTTTACCGGCATGTTGACGGTAAGCTCCCGCCTCGGCCGCTTGAGCATCTCGATCATACCCTGCTCCATGCCCATCAGTTTGCCGACCCGTTCCACATGACTTACCGCCGTCTCATAAGGATTGTAATTGGTATTCGCCATCTAACATCACTCAGACAGCATTGCAATGATGAGCTAATAAGGACATCGCATGGATTTTGGAGGGATCATATCTGGCAACCATCATTTGCCCCTATGCCTCAGGCGATGAGGCAAAAGAAGGGAAGAAGGAAGGCCTCTGGGAACCCACCAGCTTCCATCACCTCAGACCGTGAACGTCGAGGAGGCGATGACCCCTCCGGTCGGTATGTAGAGCACCGCCAGTGTGACCTGGGTCCCGGTCGGTTGTCTGGCGTTCAGTCCGCTGGTGTTGGTGAACGGACCGACGGTGAAGAGATCTCCCGCGGACAAATATCCCTGGGTCCCAGAATCGTCGATGGTCAGTTCATAAGCGGTCGAGTTCCCGGCGACGACCGGCATCAGGACGTGCAGCGTGGAAGGAACGTCCACCGTGAGGCCAACATTACCGCAAACGGTCAGCCGGACCTCGCAATCGCTGTAAGTGACCGTTGAAGAACTGATCGTCGAAATCGCGAAGTACCGGTATCCAGTACCATTGCTGCCTGCGGTGAAGGAACCGCTGGGGTGGAAGTGTCTAAGTTAGGAAAATAACTCCAGCCCTTATCGGTCATTGAACGGTCGGCCGCCCATTCCGCAGGTGTATAACTTACATAAAGGTCAAGGTACCATATTCCGTCGATCTTGGAGAAGAGCACATAGGCGGTAGCGTTGAAGGAATCGGTCGAGCTGTTCGTCTGTTTAACCGTGACCTTTTCGAACTGAGAATCCTGGATCGCGATCCTGTAGACTTTCTGCAGGACGTTCGTAAAGTTTGTCACATCGACCTTGATGTCAATGGGCACGTTGGAAATCGGAATCTTCCGTGCCGATGAGGGTGATGTTCGCGCCGATCATGTTTGACCACGAGCTGTTGAAACTGCTTATGATAATTGTGCGATTCGCGGTGTCGAAATGCATGATCGTGGAATCCACCAATTTGGCTGCGTCATGATCATTCACCCCTTCGAAGTAGGTGTCGATGGCCGCTGATGGAGAGGATTGAGAATCTTTCGGAAGAACGAACATCACTGCGGCCAGGACCACCGCCACCACGACGATGACGGCGACCATCAAACCTTTTTGCCCCTTCGCTTGGGAGTGGGAGGCCGATAGATCGATGTTGCGTGCGCCGGTAGCGATGAACCGCAATTCCCGCAGAAACTACCGTTAGGATTATCGAATCCGCAATTTGCACAAATCATCTGATCAACTTCCTCAATTCGATAGGCCAGCGGATGGCTGACCAGAATATTTGATGATATCTGACCTCATTGTGTCGTTCGTAATAATAATAACGAACGGCAAGGGATCGCACGATCTTGTTACGCGATGGATTACCTGAACATCATTGGGGCTAATTGACACGCTTTATCCCGGAATCCGCCATTTCGAGCGGTTCTCGAGGCGGATCTCCTGACCAGGGGACGATGACCTCTTGAACTCCTTAGACCGAGAAAGCATTATCTCATTTGGTTTGGAATCAACACACGATCAGATGCTCAACGAGAAGATCGCCTCCATCCTCTACGAGATAGCGGACCTGCTGGAACTGAAGGGGGGAGAACCGTTCAAGCCGCGGGCCTACCGGAACGCTGCCCACACCATCGAGGAGATGCGGGAGGACATAGAGGACGTCTACAAACGGGGCAAGCTCCACGAGGTGCCTGGGGTGGGCGACGCCATCGCCAAAAAGGTGGCGGAAGTGATCGACACCGGAGAGCTCGGCTATCTCAACGAGCTCAGGAACGAGTTCCCGGCCGGGCTCATGCAGCTCATGGCGGTCCCGGAGATCGGCCCGAAGACCACGATGCTGCTGTACAAGCAGCTCAAGATCACCAACCTGGAGGAGCTCAAGGTGGCGGTGGAGCAGCACCGCATCCGGAGGTTGAAAGGTTTCGGCCAGAAGACCGAGGAGAACATCCTCAACAGCATCCGGCTGGTGGAATCGTCCAAGGGCAGGATGCTGCTGGGCAACGCCTACCCCGCAGGCAAGATGATGGTCGATTTCCTCCAGGCCCGGGGAATCGAACACGCCAGCCTGGCGGGTTCCCTCCGCCGCATGAAGGAGACCATCGGGGACATCGACGTTCTGGCGGGCAGCGACGAACCGTCCCGGGTGATGTACCAGTTCGTCCATGGTCCGGAAGTGAAGGAGGTCATCGGCCAGGGCCAGACCAAGGCCTCCGTACGTCTCAAGAACGATGTGCAGGTCGATCTGCTGGTGGTGCCGGACAGTAGCTTCGGTGCGGCCCTGCAATACTTCACCGGAAGCAAGGCGCACAACATCAAGCTGCGCTCCATGGCCATCGACCAGGGATACAAGCTGAACGAGTTCGGCCTCTTCCGGAAGGGCACGGAGGAGATGGTCGCCGGCCACACGGAGGAGGATATCTATCGGACGCTGGGCGTGGACATCATGCCCCCGGAGATGCGCGAGGACCGGGGGGAGATCGAAGCCGGAATAGCCCACCGGATACCCCGGGTCGTGGAACTGGCCGACATCAGGGGGGACTTCCACGTGCACACGGACATGAGCGACGGGAACACCACCATGGAAGCGATGGCGGAGGCGGCCCGCCAGAAAGGCTACCAATACATGGCGGTGACCGACCACTCCGAATCGCTGACGATCGCCAACGGCCTATCCCCGGAAAGACTGCGGGAGAACATCGCCAAGGCCAGGAGGATATCGGAGGAGATGGCGCCGTTCCGTGTCCTCATCGGCACCGAGGTGGAGATCGATGAGAACGGAAAACTGGACTATCCGAGTGAAGTGCTCAAGGAGCTGGACCTGGTGGTCGGCTCGGTCCATTCCCGGTTCAAGATGACCGAGATGGAGATGACCAACCGCATCATCTCCGCCATGTCGAACGACAGCCTAACCATACTGGCCCACCCCACGGGCCGGAAGATCGGACAGCGGGAGCAGTACCAGGTCGACATCGAACTGGTCATGGACGCGGCCAAGGAGAAAGGGGTGTTCCTGGAGATAAACGCCTTCCCGGAACGCATGGACCTGAACGATGCCAATTGCCGGATAGCCCGGGAAAAGGGGTTGAACCTGGTCATCAGCACCGATTCCCACAGCATCAAGCACCTGGACTACATGATCTACGGGGTAGCCACCGCCAGACGGGGATGGCTCGGTCCGGACAATATCATCAACACGCAGCCGCTCGATCGGCTGGAAAAGACCCTTGGGCTATGAGCGCAACGCACTAGCATGTCCAGTTCTTCCTCGCTAACCTTTATGTCGGGAGAGCAGGTATTACGTGGTGCGATGAAGGCCAAGGAAGTAGCCAATGCCATCCGGTCGATGGAGATCAGAGGCGCCGCGGAGATCGCCAGAAGGTCGGCCAGCGCACTGAGGGAGGAGGCCTTGGCCTATTCCGGAACGGACCTGGCGGAGTTCCGCAGAGGAATGGAGGCTTCCAAGGCGGTCCTCCTCGATTCGCGGCCCACTGCGGTCTCGCTGTGGAACGGGGTCCAGTCCGTCTTCAAGAAGACCTCGGAGATCGCCGACCTGGAGGAGTACCGTTCCGCCCTGGTGCGCAACGCCGACCAGTTCGTTTCCCGTTCGAACGAGGCGCTGAAGATCATCGGCCATCTGGGGGCGAACCGGATCCAGGACGGGGACCGGGTGTTGACGCATTGCAACAGCAAGGCCGCCCTGAGCGCGATAATAACGGCATGGCAGGAAGGCAAGAAGATCGAGGCGGTGGTCACCGAGTCGCGGCCCTGGAGGCAGGGGGTCCTTTCGGCCAACGACCTGGCCAAGGCCGGAGTGCCGACCACGATGATCGTGGATTCGGCGGTGCGTTACGCCATGAAGAACATCGACGCCGTCTTCGTCGGGGCCGACACCATATGCTCCAACGGTGCGCTGATAAACAAGATAGGGACCTCGCAGGTGGCACTGGCCGCCCATGAGGCACGGGTGCCGTTCATGGTGTGCGCCGAGACCTTCAAGTTCTCGCCCCGGACGATCTACGGGGAGCTGGTGAAGATCGAGGAGCGGGACGCGACCGAAATGGTCAAACCCGGAGAGATACCCGCTTCGGTCAAGATATTCAACCCGGTGTTCGACGCCACGCCGCCGGAGTACATCGATTCGATCGTCACCGAGGTCGGGGTGATACCGCCCTTTGCCGCCTACGAGATAATCGTTCGGGAACTGGGACAGGAATTCGTCTTCAACGAACATTGATAAGAAAAATGGAGTGAAACAGATGGAATATTCCGAGAAATATCTACACCTGGGCGAGAAGCTCGACCCGGAATCGCACGTGTTCTGCACTTACAAGGTCAAGACCGACCTGCCCATGAGGGAGGCCGCGGCGGCCATCGCCACCGAACAGTCCACCGGGACCTGGACCACCATCAGCACGCTGAAGGAGGAGAACTTCATCCGCCGCAGCGGAAAGGTGGTGGACATCCAGGGGAACGTGTGCGTGATCGCGTTCCCGACCGAGGATTTCAGCATCGACATCGGGGGAGTGCCGCAGATCCTCAGCGTTGTGGCCGGGAACCTGTTCGGGCTGGACGTGCTTTCGGGGGTGAGGCTTGAGGACGTAATCTATCCGGACGAGATACTCAGTCAGTTCAAGGGCCCGAAGTTCGGGATCGAGGGGATCAGGAAGATCCTGAAACGGCCGGAGAAGCCGCTGGTCGGCACCATCGTGAAACCGAAGATCGGACTCTCACCCCGGGAGACCGCGGATTACGTGTACGAGGCGGGCATGGGCGGCCTGACCAACGGCAAGGACGACGAGACCCTGGTCAACCAGAAGTTCTGTCCGCTGGACGAACGGGTGGTGGCCATCGCCGAGGCGCTGGACCGGGTCAAGCAGGACTCCGGCCATGTCATGATCCATGCCATCAACGTCTCCACCCGCGGCGACAAGATACTGGAGGTGGCCCACCGGGCCCAGGACCTGGGAGCTTCCCAGCTGATGGTGGACGTCATCACCTGCGGTTTCGCGGCCGTCCAGGTGCTGGCCGAGGACCCGTCCATCAAACTTCCGATCCACGTGCACCGGACGATGCACGCCGCCATCACGCGGAACAAGGACCACGGCATCTCCATGAAGGTCTTCGCGGAACTGGCACGCATGTGCGGTGCCGATGCCCTGCACATCGGGACCTACGGAGTGGGCAAGATGACCGGCGACCCGAAGGCGGACCTGGAGTACCAGCATGTCTGCGTCGGACCGGACATGCCGTACAAGCGGGTCATGCCGGTCGCCTCCGGCGGAGTGCAGCCGGCCATGGTGCCGAAGATCATCGCCATCGCCGGGAACGACGTGCAGATCCAGGCCGGGGGCGGGGTGTCCGGACACCCGAGGGGCGTCCGGGGCGGGGCCAAGGCCATGGCCCAAGCGGTGGAGGCGGGATATCTCGGACTCACCGCCGAAGCGTATGCGAAGGACCACCAGGAACTGCGCGAGGCGCTCGAGAAATGGGGATCGGCATGAGGCTGAAGGCCAGGTTCGTGGACGTGGAGACGGGGGAGACCACTGCCCTGCTGCACATCGACGACGCAATGGACATGGCACTGCGGGAGCAGGACCGGGTCAAGATCGTGCACGAGGGGAAGGCGGTCACCGCCATCGTGAACACCTCGGACACGGTCATCGATCGCGGAGAGGTCGGTCTGCTGGGGCGGGCGTTCAAGTTCATCGGGCCGGAGCCAGGGGAATCGATCGACGTCAACCCGGCCACCCGCCCGGAGTCCGTCGACTACATCCGGAAGAAGATGGACGGGGAGGAGCTGAGCACCGAGGAGATAAATGTCGTGATCAAGGACATCGCGACCAGGACGCTTTCCAACATCGAGCTATCGGCGTACGTCACTTCGCTGCACATCAACGGCATGAACATACGGGAGACCGCGGACCTCACCAAGGCGATGGTCAGTACCGGTGAGACGATCAACTTCGACAAGGGCCCGATCTTCGACTTCCATTCGATCGGGGGCTGCCCCGGGAACAAGGTCACCCTGCTGATAGTGCCGATCGTGGCGGCCGGGGGACTGCTCATCCCGAAGACATCGTCCAGGGCCATCAGCTCGGCGGCCGGGACGTCCGACATCGTCGAGGTCTTCGCCAACGTGGACTTCGATGCCGAGAGCCTCAAGCGCATAACCCAGGACGTGGGAGGCATCATGGCCTGGGGAGGATCGCTGAACCTGGCCCCGGCGGACGACGTGATCATCAAGGCGGAGTATCCGCTGGGCATCGACCCGCACGCGCAGCTGCTGGCCTCCGTGATGTCGAAGAAGAAGGCGGTGGGCGCGGACTACCTGCTGATGGACATCCCGATGGGGGATGGAACGAAGGTCAAGACGATGGACGAGGCCAAGGCCTACGCCCGCGACTTCATCGACCTGGGAGAGAAACTGGGCATGAAGGTGGAGTGCGCCATCACCTATGGCGGCCAGCCGGTGGGAAGGGCCATCGGTCCGGCGCTGGAGGCCAGGGAGGCGATATCCGTGCTGGAAGGGGCCAAGGCACCGACCAGCGTCATCGAGAAGACCGTGTCATTGGCAGGCATGATATTCGACATGGGTGGGGCGTACAACGGCGAGGAGAAGGCGAAGGACATCCTATTCTCGGGAAAGGCCCTGAAGAAGTTCCAGGAGATGGTGGGTGCCCAGGGCGGCAACCCGGACATCAAGTCGACGGACATCAAGGTCGGGGAGCACAGCGTGGACGTGCTGGCCAAGAAATCTGGTTACGTCTCACGGATCAAGAACAAGGAAATGGTCAGGGTCGCAAGGGCGGCCGGTTCGCCCCGGGACAAAGGGGCGGGGGTGGTCCTGAGCAAGAAGGTGGGCAGCAAAGTGGACCAGGGAGAGACGATCCTGACCATCTACGCCGACAACGAACAGAAGATGCAGGACGCGCTCACGGTCGCGATGAAGCTGGAACCGATCATCATAGAGGGAATGGTCCTGGCCCGGATACCGTCCTTCGTCCGAACGATCCAGTGACCGGCAAACAATATCCCCGGCTTACGCCGGGAACGCCTCATTCCTTCTGATAGGACTCGATGGCCTCGGCCAGGCTGATCTTTCCCCGGGCCACCCGCGACGCCAGCTCGGTGGATATGGTCACCCGTCCGCGGGATTCGATGCGGCTCAGGCGCTTGATGTCACGCACCTCCCCCGGTGTCGGGCACACATCGGGCTGGACATGCACCTTCTCGCCCGCGGTGAACGCTATCATGATCGCCGCGTCGATGTCCGGCGTCACCGTCCGCTTGGTGGTCTTCGATTCGTCCACTATCTCGACCTCGTCGGCCAAGTGCCAGACCGCGTGGATGATGCGGTTCCGGTTGGTGGGGTCACCATGCCCGACGCGGATGAGCATGTGCTCGAAGTCCAGGTTCCAGGTCATGCGGACGAGCGTCTCGGTGACGTCCTCGGGACAATAGACCAGTTCGGTGTCGATGATCTTCCCGTCCCCCATGACCGCGATGCCCGGTGTCCTGCCCGGATCGATGCCGACCACGACCTTGGAGAACCGCTTCCCGCGCAGCACCGACCGGGCCGCCTTGAACGCGAAGTCGGGGTCATCATCGGAAACGATGGTGTTGAACCGCACCCGGTCGCGTTCACCGCTGGTGGTGATTATCGCGCCCACGCTCTCTGGTACCGGGTCATCGAATCCCAGGGAAACGAACGGCTCACCTTTCATTTTCAGGAGCCGGACCATCCGGTGGAAGAAACGGAAATCCTCCGTGACCAGTCCGATGACCTTCATCCATCCCATGGACGGTCGGAGCACAGATTTAACTCTTGTCTTGGGCCCTTCGTGAATCCGCCCCATCGATGCCGGTGGTCAGCATCCGGGTGAGCGCCAGGAAACCGATGGCGGACAGCACCCCGAATATCCCCACCGCCATCCAGAACAATGTCTGGTCTTGGATCGCGTCCACCATCAAACCGCCCACGAACGGGGCGGAGGACCAGCCGAAGCTGGCAAAGAGCCCGAACACTCCCATGTACCGGCCCCGGGTCGCCTCCGGTGACATGCTGGCCACCAGGTTCATGGACGCCGGTGAGATGATCATCTCCCCCACCGTCACCACGCACATCGCCAGGGTCAGCAGCCAGAAGTCGCGGGTAAGGCCGATGACCATGAAACCGACGGTGTAGACCATCGCCCCGGCCGCCATCACGCGGGAGGTCTTGAATTTCCCGATGTAGTGCGCCAGGGGGAACTGGGCAACCACCACTAGGACGGCGGTTATCCCGAAGATTATCCCGATGCTGAGCTCGTTCATTCCGGCCGAGTCCTTGGCATAGACCGGAAAGGTGGAGGTCATCTGGCCGGCCATGATGAAGACCAGCAGGCACATGGCGCAGAAGAAGATGAACGAGCCGTTGCGGAAGATGGCGGACGATCCCTCCCAGCCCGTGGCGCTGTCCGCTCCGGAGATAGGCCGGGACTCACCGATCCAGACCTGGATGATGATGCCGGCGATGAAGCACAATATGGCGCTGGAATAGAATATCAGCGAGTAGGAGATGGTGGCCAGCACACCGCCTGCCATGGGCCCGATGACCCACCCCAGGTTCATTCCGACCCGCAGCAGGGCGTAGACCTCCAGCCGCCGGCCCGGTTCCACGATGTCCGCCACCATGGCGTTGTTGGCCGGTTCGAACGTCGAGCCCAGGAAGAAGTTGACGGCGACCAAGACCGTCAGCAGGTACAGGTCCACGAGGCCGGCTATGTAGGCTCCTATGGCCACGAACACCAACCCCCTGGCGATGATCGAGACGGTCATTATCCTCTTTCGACCGTAGGCGTCCGCGATCTCCCCTCCCACCAGGTTGCCGACGGCGCCGGCACCGGCGGCGACCAGCAATATCAGCCCCACCATCGACATGGAGATGTGCTGCTGGTCGTGCAGGTAGATGGCCAGGAATGGATACATGAAGGAGAACCCGGCCCCGTCGATGGTGCGGGCGGTGAACAGGGTCCAGACCCTGCGGTCGAACCCTCCGAACTCCTTCCTAAGACCCACGGCATCCACCCTCCATCCGGTCGATCTCCTTGCTCATCTTCCTGACGATGAGGTGGCCGATCCCGGCGACCACCCCAAATATGGCGATTCCTGCCCATAGCTCAATATGGTTCGTAGCGGAGGAGCCCATCGGTACGCCGCTCAAGAAAGGTCCGAACGAAGGCACGACCACGGAGACACCGGCGGAGGCAATGATCTGGCCGTAAGATAGGGTCCAGACCCGCGGTCATAGCCGCCGGGGATTGGCATCGCTCAGCCCGCCTTGACGCGGTTAAGGCTGTCGCTCATGCGCCTTCCCAGCCACAGGTACCCGATCATCGCCACGATGCCGAACATGCCGATGGAGGCCCAGAGGAGGACCGGTGAACCGATGAGGAGGTCCATCAGTACGCCGCCCACGAACGGTCCGACGGCGAACCCGTAGGAGGAGAACAGCCCGTAGAAGCCCATGTAGCGTCCGCGCTCGTTCTCCGGTGACATGTTGGCCACCAGGTTCATGGAGGAGGGGGATACTGTCATCTCGCCCATGGTCACGATGAAAATGCATATCGCCAGGAACAGGAAGTCGGGGGCCAGGCCGACCAGGCCGTATCCGATGGCATAGAGAAGGGAACCGACGGCGATCACCGTGCACATCCGGTAGTGGCTGATCAGCCGGGCGATGGGGAACTGAAGACACACCACCAGCAGGCCGTTTATCGCGTACAGATAACCGACCTCGGCGGTGCTGATGTGCACCTGGTTCTCCGAGAAGACGGCGAACGTCGAGGACATCTGGCCGAACATGATGAAGAGGAACAGGGATACCAGGCAGAACGTCGCGAACTGTTTGTTCCGGGTGAGGTTCATCATGTCCCCGATCCGGAAGCGTTCGTGGGATTCCCCCGGGACGCGGGACTCGCTCAGCATGACCGAGAGGAAGGCCGCCACGATGCCCGTAGCAATACCTCCGAGAAGGAAGAGGAAAGAGAACGAGAATAGGGCCAGCAGGCCCCCGATCATCGGACCCAATGCCCATCCCAGATTCGAACCGATGCGCAACAGCCCGTACGCATCCAGCCTCCGGTTGGCTGGCACGATGTCGGCAACCATGGCATTGCTGGCCGGTTCGAACATGGACCCCATGAAAGAGCTGAGGGTGATCATCACCGCGATGATCAGATAGCCGGAGACGAAGGCTATGACCGCCGCGATCAGCACCATCATGACCGCCCGTCCGCCCAGCGCCAGCCCCATGATGCGCTTCCGACCGTACTTGTCCGCGATCTCACCCCCGACGATGTTGCCGGTGGCCCCGATGGCCGATGAGACCAGCAGCACCAGCCCGACCTCGGTCATGGAAACCCCAAGCTGACCGTTCAGGTACAGCGCCACGAACGGCAGCGCCATCGAGAAACCGGTGGTCTGGATGATCCTCCCGTAGAACAATATCCAGACCCTCCGGTCGAAACCATTGAACGACCGGCCGAATCGAGAGGAGAACATCTTCTGGGCACCGCTAACGCTGTTTAGGAAAAGCAAACGACGTTTAACCCTTTCCAATGCTATCTGCTAGCACTGGACGCTTGGGCTGGGCTATTGCCTAGCAGGTTGGGAGGGATTCTCTCCGATCCGGTCCAGACCGGCCTAGGCTACCTGTGCCGGTGGAAGAAGCCTTTCTTCTGTCCGTCCAGCTCGGAGAACTTCATCAGCAGCTCCTTCTGCTCGGCGCTCAGCTTCTTCGGCACCTTCAGGTGCACCCGCACGAACAGGTCACCCTTGCCGCGCGAATCGATCCGGTCCAGACCGGCCCCCTTGAGCTTGAAGTCGGTCCCTGGCTGGGTGCCCTGGGGGATGGTGAGCTTGGCCGCGCCGAAGAGCGTCGGCACCTCGATCTCCGCTCCCATGGCCGCTTCCGGGAACGATACCTCCTGGTCTATCAGCAGGTCCGCCCCCTCCCGCTTGAAGACCTCGTGCTCGGCCACGTGGATGACGATGAAAAGGTCCCCGGGAGGACCGCCGTTGGGCGACCTCTCACCGGCCCCGGCCACGCGCAGTCGCATCCCGGTGTCCACTCCCTTGGGTATCTCGAACTCGATCTTCTGCGGTTTGCGGATGTACCCTTCCCCGTCGCACTTCGGGCAGGGGTTCTCGATCAGGTTGCCCTTGCCGCCGCACTTGGGACAGTTGCCCACGGTCACGAACTGGCTGTTGCCCTGCCGCACGACGCGCTGGACCTGGCCCTTGCCGCCGCAGGTCGGGCAGGTGTGGTTCTTCCCGTCCTTGGAACCGGTCCCGTGGCACTGGTCGCACCTCATGGAGGTGGGCACGGTGATCTCCCGCTTCACTCCCTTGGCCGCATCCTCCAGGTCGATCTCGATGTCCATCCGGAGGTGCTGGCCCTGCCGCGGTCCGCGCTGCTGGCCGCCACCGCCGAAGAACGCTTCGAAGATGTTCCCGAAAGGTGATCCGGACATGTCCCCGAATATGTCGTTCAGGTCCTGCTTGTGGGAGAAGTCCTGCCAGGAGAAGTTGCCTTCCTCGGAGAACTGGCCGGATACGCCCGCGTGCCCGTACTGGTCATAGAGCTTACGCTTCTCCGGGTCCGCCAACACCTCATACGCCTCGGATATCTCCTTGAAGCGCTCCTCGGCATGCGCCGAGTCCTCCTTGGTCACGTCCGGGTGATACTGTTTCGCCAGCTTGCGATACGATGACTTGATGTCATCGGCGCTGGCGCCTTTGGCGACGCCCAGCGTCTCGTAGTAATCCTTCTTATCGGCCATGCGGTCTCATCTTGCCTAGGGTTTCTTCTCGTCCTCATCGACTATCTTGTATTCAGCGTCTATGGTCCCATCCTCGTTCTGCTTGGACTGACCGGACTGCTGCCCCGGCTGTTGTCCGCCCTGTTGGCCGGCCTGCTGCTCCTGCTGCACGTTCTGGTACACGCGCGCGGAAATGGTGTAGAAGATCTTGGAAAGCGCTTCCATCTTCGCCTTGATGGTGGCGGTGTCCCCCTTCGGGATCTCGCCCTTGAGCTCGGCGATGGCGTTCTCCACGTTGACCCTCTCCTCGTTGGTGGCCTGTGCCCCCAGCTCCTGGAGCGCGTGCTCGGTGGTGTAGATGAGGTTGTCCGCCTGGTTGACCGTGTCGACCCGTTCCCGGTTCTTCTTGTCGTCCTCGGCGAAGGCCTCGGCGTCGTGCACCATCTTGTCGATCTCGTCCTTTGACAGCTTGGTCGATGCGGTGATGGTGATGGCGGTCTTCTTCTGTGTCCCCAGGTCCTTGGCGCTGACGTTGATGATCCCGTTGGCGTCGATGTCGAAGGTGACCTCGATCTTGGGCACCCCCCGGGGCGCCGGCGGTATCCCGGTGAGCATGAACTGGCCCAGCGAGGTGTTGTTGGCGGCCATCTCCCTCTCGCCCTGCAGGACATGTATCTCCACGCTGTTCTGCCCGTCGGACGCGGTGGAGAAGACCTGGGACTTGCGCGTCGGGATGGTGGTGTTCCTCTCGATCAGCCTGGTCGATACGCCTCCCAGGGTCTCGATGCCCAGCGACAGCGGGGTCACATCCAGCAGCAGGACGTCCTTGATCTCCCCGGAAAGCACGGCGGCCTGGATGGCGGCCCCCATGGCCACGCATTCCATCGGGTCGACACCCCTCTGGATCTTCTTGCCCACCATCTTCTCGATGAAGCTCTGCACCAGCGGCATGCGGGTCGGTCCCCCGACCAGGATGACGTTGTCAATCTGTTCCTGCGTCAGGTGGGCGTCCTTCAGAGCGTTCTGTACCGGTCCCCGGCATCGTTCGACCACCGGGCTGATCAGCTCTTCCAGCGTGGCCCGGGTTATGGTGTGGGTGAGGTGCTTAGGCCCGGAGGCGTCCGCGGATATGAACGGCAGGTTGATCTCGGTGGACATGGTGGTGGACAGCTCGATCTTGGCCTTCTCGCACGCCTCCCGCACACGCCACATGGCCATCTTGTCGGTGGTCAGGTCCACGCCGGTCTGCTTCTTGAAATCCTGCACCACGAACTTCATCAGGATCTCGTCCATGTCGGTGCCGCCCAGCTGGGTGTCGCCGGAGGTGGAGACCACCTCGAAAACGCCTTCCGAGAAGTCCATGATGGTGACATCGAGGGTCCCTCCGCCGAGGTCGAACACCATGATCTTCTGGGAGGTGTTCTGCTTGTCCAGACCGTAGGCCAATGCGGCCGCCGTCGGCTCATTGATGATCCGGATGACCTCCAGGCCGGCGATGGCGCCCGCGTCCTTGGTGGCCGTTCTCTGGTTGTCGTTGAAGTAGGCCGGGACGGTGATGACCGCCTTGGTGACCGTGTCGTTAAGGTATGCCTCAGCGTCCCGCTTGATCTTCTGCAGGATGAACGCCGATATCTGCTGGGGCGTATATTCCTTACCGCTTATGGTCACCTTGTAGTCGGTACCCATCTTCCGCTTGATGGCGGCGATGGTCCCCTCCGGGTTGGTGACCGCCTGTCGCCTGGCCGGTTCTCCGACCAATAGCTGGCCGTCCTTTGTGAATGCTACGTATGAAGGGAAAGCCTTCCCGCCGATGCTCGTGCCTTCCGCGCTCGGGATTATCGTTGGCCTTCCGCCTTCCATGACCGCTGCGGCCGAATTGCTGGTTCCTAGGTCTATTCCAATGATCTTTGCCATATTATTCACCTCACTCTATATTTGTCGTCTCCGGCTTTACGCCGACCTTTACCTTCGAATGCCTCAGTACTCTAGGACCAAGGCAATAGCCTTTCTGGTACACTTCGAGGATTTTTCCTTCCTCGCCCTTGCCGATGCTCAAGGCCTCGTGCAGCGACGGGTCGAACTTGTCATTTGCAGGTATCTCTCTGAGTCCGTAGGACTTCAGTAGAGCCGCTAGGTTAAGATGTATCTGATTGACGCCCTTCCGGAACTCGTCCGCCGAGGCGTTCGATGCCAACGCCCGCTCCAGGTCGTCGTAGATGATGAGGACCTCGGCGATCAGTTTGTCGTTGGATGACTTGATGATATCGTCCCGGTCCTTGGCGGCCCGCTTCCGGAAATTGTCGAACTCGGCCGTTATCCGCCTGGCCGCATCGAGGTATTCCCTGGTCTGCCCCATCTGTTTGTCCAAGGCGTCCCTCAGGTCCGCTGTCTGCTGTTGTAATTGCTCGATCTGGACCTGCTCGTCGGTCAAATTTGACTCCTCCTTGTCGTTCAAGGCCCTCCCCTCAGCGCCATCGCTCATTTCTGATCACCTTGAAACATGAATATTAGAACCTGGTCATAAATGGTTTTTTAGGCGGGGGCGATCGCCCCCGCTTTTGGGTTTGTTTAATCCTCGCCGCCCATGCCTTCCATGCCTGGCATTCCGCCTGGCATGCCGCCACCATGGCCGCCCTTGGAGGCGATGACGTCATCGATCCTGAGGATCATGACGGCAGCATCCGTGGCCGAGTTGATGGCCTGCCTGCCGACGCAGAACGGCTCGAGCACATTGAGCTTCACCATATCTTCTACCTGACCGGTGAAGACGTTGATGCCAGCGTGTACCTTGCCGTTCTTGTGCGCCTTCCTGAGCTCGATCAGTATGTCGATCGGGTCCAGACCGGCGTTCTCGGACAAAGCGGTCGGGACTACTTCCATTGCGGAGGCAAAAGCGTCGATCGCGATCTGCTCCCTGCCGCCGACCGAGGCCGAGTATGACCTCAGCTTCATGGCCACTTCTTCCGCGGTAGAACCGCCGCCGGTAAGCATCCTGCCTTCCTCGATGGCCACGGCGACGACGCTCATGGCGTCGTCCAGGGACCGCTCGATCTCGGCGATGACGTGGTCGGTTCCGCCCCTGATGAGGACGGACACTGCCTTCGGGTTCTTGCAGCCGGTGACGAACGACATCTCGTCGTCCTGGATCTTCTTGACCTCGATCAGTCCAGCGAATCCCAGGTCCGCGGCCTCGAGCTCGTCCACCTTGGTCACGACGTTGGCGCCGGTGGCCTTGGCGAGCTTCTCGATATCGGACTTCTTGACCCGCCTGACGGCGTAGATCTTTTCTTTGGCGAAGTAGTGCTGGACGAGATCGTCGACACCCTTCTGGCAGAAGACCGCGTTGGCCCCGGTGGCCTTGATCTTGTCGACCATCTTCCTCAGCATGTTCTCTTCCTCATCGAGGAATGCCTGCATCTGGTTCGGGTCGGTGATCTCGATCTTGGCGTCGACCTCGGTCTTCTTGACCTCGAGTGCGGCGTCGAGCAGGGCGATCTTGGCCTTCTCTATCCTCTTCGGCATGGCCGGGTGGACCGGTTCCTTGTCGACGATGATGCCATCGATCATGATGGTATCCTCCATCGAGCCGCCCGTCTTCTTGACGACCTGGATGTTGTCCATGTCGACGACCCACTTCTTGCCGACCTTCTCGGCGACCTTCCTTACGGCGTCGACCGAGACCTGGGCCATCAATTCCTTTGATCCGACCACGGACTTTGACATCATGGCGGTCTGGGCGATCTTCAGGAGCGTGGCGCGGTCGTCTACCTTCAGCTCGATGGCCGAAGCGTCCAAGACCTCCATGGCCTTGGAGGCTGCGAGCCTGTATCCGTGAGTGATGACCGTCGGGTGGACATTGGCGTCGATCAGATCTACGGCCTTCTTCAGCAGCTCTCCGGCGAGAATGACTGCGGTTGTCGTTCCGTCCCCGCATTCCTCATCCTGGGTCTTGGCGACCTCGACCAGCATCTTTGCGGCCGGGTGATCGACGTCAATCTCCTTCAAGATGGTTACTCCGTCGTTGGTGATTACCACGTCGCCCAATGTGTCGACGAGCATCTTGTCCATACCACGGGGACCAAGGGTGCTCCGGACCGCGTCAGCTATGGCCCTGGCGGCCATGATGTTGTTGTACTGGGCGTCCTTACCCTTGTCACGCTTTGTACCCTCCTTAAGGATGAGTATCGGTGTGTTTCCCATTGACATTTTACATTACCTCCCTGTTCTGAAATCTAACGCCTAGCTATGCTAGTACGGCCCTTGGAATGTTTGTCCTTCTATATAAGACTAATGTTGACGCCCTGCTGTCCACATTGCTCCTGCCAGGACCTAGGATAGGCAAAGGACGTCGAAGTTCCTGGTTAACCCTGGACCGAGGGTTCAAGGTGCAGCAGCCTCAACTCGAAGACCGTACCCGAATGCCTATGCCTAGCATGACCATCTGGTCCCCGCTCTGGATAACGGTGTTGTGCCACCAAATCGTCTGGCTCCCCGCTTTTCCGGTCAAGGCCTTGATCCACTCCACCGAGCCCTTTCCCAGGACCATGTCCTCCAGCCACCCCTTGCCCCTGGCGGGGCCGAGGTCCGCGTCAAAAAGGGCGAAGTAGTTCTTGCCCAGGACTTCCGTCCCAGTCCCGTGACTGCTCCGCCTTGCGGTTGAAGATGATAATGTTGCCATCCATGTCCATGCCGATGATCAGGGTTTCGGCATCATCGATCATCGCATCGGCGAAATGCTTCTCCGCCTCTAACTGTTTGAAGGCATGGCCCTTGTCTGTCCTTAGCTGGTCAAGTTCTTTGTTCGGCCGCCCACCGATGTCGACCTTCTTTATGAGGAGCATCGTTATCCTCGTGTCCCCTTCGAAGAACGAACGTGCGTCGACCTGAAAAGGAACGGCCGTCCCTCCTCCGGCGCCGAAAATGATCCTTCGCCGTCAGAGAGCATCGGTTCCAAGCCGTCGAACGCGCCCAAGGGCGAGGAGGCCAATACCTCAATCGCCGATCGGTTGCGCATCTCCTCGATGGACATCCCGGTCAGATCAATAGCTCATGATTGGCGTCGATGACCCGGTGAGCTGATGGGTCGGTCACGAGAACGGCATCGTCGATCAGATCCAGTAGACCCATGCGGTCGGGTTTGGTTCCCCTTTCATCAGAATCAATTTGCCCATCCTCTCGGTGGAAACGTTCCAATCGAGTCCCTTTGCCGATCAAGAATTGTCTTATTTATCTCATACGGATGACAATATCATGATCGTAAGAACATCATCCGAACATCTCAAGCCCGGGAACGGGCCGGCACGGTCGATAATCATTTAAGCAAAATCCCGTGTTCGGAAAGGGAGGAGAACGATGGGCGAACTCGACAAGACCATTGCGGTCGTCTTCAAGCGGGGCGGCAAGAACGTTATGTCAGAGATGGAGTTTGTCAACAACGTGATCTTCAATTTCCGATATTCCGGCACGAAAGAGGGGTTCAAACTGGATGCCAGAAAGGCCCAACAGGTGATGGACGCAGGTCTGGCCAAGGACCTCCTCAAGAAAGAGAACGGCATGGTTAAGCCGACGTTCGACTATCGAGAGTTCGAAGTGCCGATGAACTACAAACCGACCGAGGCGATCCTGCTGGAACTGGTCAGCGAGGCTGCCCTGCAGACCGAGAGGGCACCGGTCAGCGAGGCGCCGACCGCCCAGCAATCCCCGCCATCGGCGGTCCAACAGCCGAAGGACCAAAACCCGGCGCCGACCGCCGCCCCATCCAAACCGGCGACACCCGTTCCCGCCGTGCCGCAATCCTTGTTCGCCCGACTGGTGGAAGATATTTCGAAAGCGTCCGGGCTGAAGAGGAACGATGTTGTCGCCCGTATCAACAAGGTCCAAGAGAAGTTGGGAACAGAATCCATAGTCGCTGCGCTGGCGGTCGCCAGGGACAACGGCGTGGATATCGCAAAGTACCTCAAAGAGGCAAAGGAAGAGATCGTCAGATCCTGACCTACACAGTTCCATTTTTCGGAATTTCAATGACTGGCAGTGTCAGCTGCCGTTTTATCAGACTCGCTTCTTATTACAACAAGGGATAAATAATCGGAGTGCTATGACATGACATAGCACGGAATAAGTGCGCAAGAAAATGGAGGTAGAGAGATGGCCGGAGCTAACCTGGACCTGGAAGAGAAATCGTCCATGCATGTGCATATGACCGCACTCATGGCAGAACAAGACGCTGCCACACACATGGGTTCCTCCGAGTATAATTCCCTCCAGAGATCCATTTTCGATGTGGCCTTTCCCTTCGTCACGCCGCGGTGCAAGATCGTCGATCTCTCTTGCTCCAACGGGGATTGGCTGGCCCCATTCGTGGAAAGGTTCGAGGATCTCTGCCACTTCGTTGCCATTGGAGAGGATGGACTGAAGACCTACTCCTGTTTGGACCGGTTCAGGATGCATGTCCGGCTGGGGTTCTTTGAGGTCTGCCAACTGGACCTGGCGGAACGGTTTCCAGAGACCTGCTCCCGGGTCACCATCTCGGTCATGGGGATAGGGAGACTGGACACGGAAAGGCAGGCAGAGGTGCTTCAGAGGACGCATAGATTCCTGGAACGGGGCGGGGCATTCGTCATTGCGGAAAGGGTTTCCAGCGCCTTGGACGTGGAACACTGGGAAAGCTCCCTATCCCATGCCGGGTTCAAAATGGTCCGCAAGCTCTGGAGCAAGGGTGGAGTGACGGCATGGATCGGATTGAAGTAGTCTAGTTACGGCCAAGCCGTGTTGGGTATGCGGACAATAGCCCCTAACATATCATTTTTTTATCTGGACGATTGACCAGCAAGCGAATCGATCAGCATCGAATATCGTTTCATCGACCTCAAGGGAAGATACGATATTTCGGGCCAGCACCTATGAGTCAACAATGCCAGAGTCCTGGAATGGTAGAGAATTGTTGTGACAGAATTTCTAATATTGATAAATGAAATTCAATATTTGACGAAAAACAAGTCATTATATCAGATGTGCAAGAATTGATTTCTGCACTGAATTGAAGATTCAGTTGCCAGGGTAGGAAGGGATTCTGATGAGATTGCACAAATGGATTTCAATTAAAGGCCTGGGGATCGCCCTCGCAGTGATGATGCTATTGTCCTGCTTGGCTGTGCTCCCGTATAATGCACAAGCAACGACCCACGACAATGTGGCGCTGGCATTGGGAACCACGGTTCCGACGGCTCCGCTCAATCTGCAGGCCGACGCCGGTAACAAGTTCGTCTGGCTTTGGTGGGATCACCCTGCAGACCAGGGAAGCGACCTGATAAAGAACTATACAATATATCGAAACACGACCGGCAGTTCGACGAATTTCGTCAAGCTTGACACGGTCCAGATCGGTCCTTTCAATCCTGTAGGCACAAATCCGCCATACAATGACACCACCGTCCAAAACGGCGTTATCTATTACTATGAGATAACCGCCGACAGCGACGCTGGGTCCAGCCTGCCTTCCAACATTGCCACCGTAACCCCGGTGGCGAGCGCAACGGCTCCTGGAGCGGTCCAGAATCTAACGGAAACGAACGGGATCTACTCCGCCCAATTGAATTGGAGCAGTCCGGCGGCGGCTGGCAGCACCCCGATCCGCTTTATCTACGTATACAGCCCAGGGTTCCTGGGCTTCCAGAGCGTGAACAAGCTGGCATCCAATGCCACCAGCTATAAGGATGATTCCTTGGTGCCCGGCAAACTGTACAACTACACAGTGCGGGCGATAAGCAGCACCTACGGGGACGCCTTTGCGAATGTCTCAAAGTTCATTGGCGGGACCGGGGACATATCCCGGAAGCCCCATGAACCTTACGGCGGTAGGTTCTAACAATTCCGTCACTTTGTTGTGGTCAGACCCTACCAACCCGTCATCCCACGGAATAAACAACTATACCATACTGCGTTCGGACGCACGTGCGGGTCCGTTTTCGTACATAGGCAACTCCACCGGGATCTCCGTCTTTGGGACCCCGATCAGCGCACCTATCACGTTCTATACGGATCTGAAGGCGGTAAATGGCCACAATTACTTCTATGAGGTGGTTTCGAACAATAACTTCGGATCGAGTGCCCCCTCTAACATCGCAAATGCCACACCGGCCTATATCGCCCCCACCCCGGACGTGAATGCCTACCCCGGCAATCACAAGGTACTGGTGGTCTGGTCTGCGCCATTCAACACGACCTCGGTCGACATATACAGATCTACGACGGCGGGATCGTTGGGAAATATCGTGAACACCTCGACGGACAAATACCCCGACCGGTACTACTGGTACGATAACTCGACCACGAACGGGAACAAGTACTACTATACCGTGAGGGCAAACATGAGCAACGTGTTCGTGTTCTCCGACAAGGCGAACGCGACTCCGTTCGCTGGGTCTCCGCCGGCAGCCATCACGAATCTGATAGCCACCCCCGACCAATCAGATGTTGGTCTCTATGCAAAATTGGCTCCCAGCACGGATGTCCTGATCGGCTACCACATATACCGGGGCAACACCTCTGGGACAGAGGGGGCGGTCCCGATCATAAATGGGACCCTTATCTCAACGATCTCGCTGTCGGGCATTAACGATCTCATAGCGAGGGACGACACCGTCAACGATGATGTCAACCATTACTACTATGTGACCACCGAGAATCTGTTCGGGAACAGCACCCCCTCCAATGAGGTCGTGTCCTTCGCCAGCTCGACCGGCGATGTTCCGGACCCAGTGACCGGTCTTACGGCCGCGGGTGGTAGTGGCCACGTCACCCTGACCTGGGAAAAACCGACGTACCAGGGAACGGCAAACGTGCTGATCTACACCGTCTTCAGGAACAATGGAACGTTCTGGCTCCCCATCCAGTTGTTTGCATACTCAGGCCTCGGCCAGCAAACCTATGTGGACAACACTACTGTACCGGGGACCACCTATCAGTACTACGTGATGGTATCGAACCTCTACGGAGATGCGCTGGCACCCTCGAACATAGCCTCGGCCTCGTCATCTTCGGATAACGTGGTCCCGAGCGCCCCACTCAACCTTGCGACGACCGCTGGAACAGGGTATGTACTGCTATCCTGGAACGCCCCCACGACCGCGGGTCCGGGAATAACCAGCTACAAGATATTCAGGGGAACGACCGCCGGTGGCGAAGGCTCCACGGTATACCAGACGGTGTCTGGGACGGTGCTTTCCTATAACGATACCGGAGTGGTCCCTGGTCTGCCCTACTACTATGAGGTAGCCGCGGTCAACTCGGTCGGAACCGGTCCGGATTCGAACGAGGCCGTGGGAACCGCCCCGGCCCCTTCCGCACCCACTGCGCCGGTCGGCCTGACCGCTTTCGCCGGGCAGGGAGAAATAGTCCTGAATTGGAGCGCCCCCACGACCGTTGGCACCGGGATAACCGAGTACCGGATCTATAGGGGTACGACTGCAGGCGGGGAGGGAACCACTCCGATCACAACGGTGACCGGAACGATCCTGACCTACACCGATGCGAACATCATGTCCGGAGGATCGTACACCTATGTGGTGAAGGCGGTCAATTCGGCAGGGGTTGGACCCGCTTCGAACGAGGTGGCGGTAACGGCGCAGACGATTGTTGGCATACCCAGTCCACCCACCTCCCTTACGGCGATCGCAGGCAATGGCTATGTCCTGCTGAACTGGACAGCTCCTGCGGACGTGGGAGGGAGCCCCATCACCTTCTATAAGGTGTACAGGGGAGCTTCCGCTTCTGGGGAGTCGTCGATTCCGATCGCCAACCTGAGCGCGGCATCGTTCAGCTACAACGACAGCGCGGTCACCAACCAGGTACCGTACTACTATGTGGTGAAGGCGGTCAACACGAACGGAACGAGCAATCCCTCGAACGAGGTACTGGCCACCCCGATAAACCCAGGGCTCCCGTCAGCACCGAAGAACGTGCTCGCGACACCCGGGGCCGGTAAGATAGTGGTCACGTGGGATGCACCGGACAGCGTCGGCACTTCCCCGATCACTGGCTACAGCATATACCGTTCCGACAATGGTTCCCAGCTGAGCCTGCTGACCACCACGGGACCGACCACCACCGCCTACACAGACACGGCGGTCGTTCCGGGCCACAGCTATGGATACCAGGTTGTGGCTATGAACGCTAACGGGAACGGGTCGGTTTCCGCTACGGTGACCGCCATACCTAACCCGAACGCCGGGCCGGCGAGCACCGACAACAGCCTGCTTTACGCAGGGATAATCGTGGTCGTCCTGGTAGTGATCGGTGGAGGCGCGTTCCTGTACATGAGAAGGAAGAAGTAAACCCTCCGATCAAACCTTTTCCATCCTTTTTCTTAATTCTGAACGAACTGATTAGAAAAGATTCCGAAAAAAAATCCAAGTGAGCTGGACCGCTCACCGGTAGATCCGAACCTGGTCACTCCTTCTTGATGAAGTCGGAGAGGGACATTCCGCCCTTGGCCACCGCGCTCTTCTCTGGTTTCATGACCGCCACCCTCTCGGTGATCTTTATCCCCAGCGCCTTCTCCACCTTGTGGATCAAGGCATCGTCCGGACGCATGTCACCGCGCTCCAGCTTGTTGATGATGCTCAGCCTCTCCCCCATCTTGCTGGCAAGCTCCTCCTGCTTCCACCCCAGCGCCTCGCGCGTGTCCTTTATCTTCTTGGGGTAGTCGACCAGCAGCTCTATGGTCTCTTCCTGCTGTTCGTAGACGTCCTTGGTCTTCATCCGCCTTTCGCGGTTCTGAAGCCGGTTCTCGATGACCAATTTGTTGGCGGGTTCCTTCCCCCCGGCCTTGGCCTGGTTCCCGAACTTCGAACAATCCTTGCAGACCTTGAGAATGGTGCTCTCTATCTGAACGGTGAACAACCGGTCCGTTTCCTTACCGCAAAGTTCGCAAAGCATGTCAATCGGAGCACAAATGACCTTCCTCGATTTAATGTCTCCTTTCCCGCCCTGAGGGCAAAAGTGGCCCGGCTCGGCCGTTCAAATACGTGCTGGCCGATGAACAACCTCCTTCGTTCGCCTATGGGAATCGGCACGAAACTGTCATATATATAGCGCTTTTATATGAGAGAACGAGGTGCCAAGATTGAGTGACGAACAGCTCGACGATTATATCTCCAAAGAAACCAAGGATAAGATGGAGATGGTCGAACGCCAGAACTCCGAGCTTCTAGAGGAGGTAAGGAGGGTTGAAGGCGAGAAGAGATACGTGGAGAGCGAGCTCTTCCGACTGCAAAAGGAGCTGAAACGCATGCGCTCAGAGCTGGAACGGCTGAAATCCCCTCCGCTTATCATAGGCAACATCAAGGACGTGCTTGCCGACGGAAGGGTCATCGTGAAGAGTTCCACCGGTCCAGATTTCATTGTGACAACCTCCGAGTACGTACCCACCGACGAGATCACGGTGGGTGCCCGGGTAGCATTGAACAAGCAGACGCTGGCGGTAATGTCCGTTCTGCCTTCATCGCTGGACCCGATCGTCATAGGGGCGGAGATCATAGAGAAGCCCACCATATCCTACGATGATGTGGGCGGGCTCGAGGAGCAGATCATCGAGATCAGGGAGGCGGTGGAAGACCCGCTCCTGAGGCCGGAGTTGTACAAGAGGGTAGGCATCGAGCCGCCAAAGGGCGTGCTCCTGGTCGGACCTCCGGGAACCGGCAAGACCCTCCTCGCCAAGGCGGTGGCCCATCAAACCAACGCCACCTTCATACGAATGGTGGGTTCGGAACTGGTCCAGAAGTACATCGGAGAGGGCGCACGCCTGGTCCGGGAACTGTTCGAGCTGGCCAAGGACAAGGCACCCTCCATCGTGTTCATCGATGAGCTCGATTCTATCGGTGCGAAGCGACTGGATGTGGCCACTTCCGGCGACCGGGAGGTACAGCGCACGCTGATGCAGCTCCTGGCCGAGCTGGACGGGTTCAACCCGCTGGCCGACGTCAAGATCATCGGAGCCACCAACCGCCCGGACATACTGGACGAGGCACTGCTGAGGCCGGGACGTTTCGACCGTATCATCGAGATCCCCATCCCGAACTACGAGGGCAGGTTGGCCATCTTCAAGATACAGATGAAGAAGATGAACGTCGACGAGACTGTCATCGCCATCGAGCTCGCGGCTAAGGCGGAGTTCGCCACCGGGGCCGACATCCGTGCCATCTGCACTGAGGCAGGCATGTTCGCCATAAGGGACAACCGCGACTTTGTCACCGGTGCGGACTTCGAAAGGGCCATAGCCAAGGTCCTTGAGACCGACGAGATCAAGGGATCAGAGACCGGCGCGATGTTCGCTTAAACCCCACCAGCAAACGCTTTATTTCTTCTTCTTTTCTTTGGGATACTCATCCTCGTCCACATCCTGCTCTAGGATCAGGGCACCGACATAATCGCATTTCTTGCAGTGGTAAACGATACCGGTGATCATGGCGTTCTCATAGTATATGTCGGAGGAGCCGCACTGGGGGCAGGTCAGGATCGTCTTTGCCATGATGACGTATACGGCGCATCATTCCTTAAATGCGATTACCGGGCCTAGCGGCCGGCACTAGACAGACCGCGGCACGAGATTCGAACTGCGACCGTTCCACCTTCGACCCGAAAGTTGTCGAACGTGATCGAGCACTAAAAAGAACGCGATGGTTTGGAGGCTGCCGCGATGACCCCGTCGGGAAAGGAGGTCTCCTGGCGGATACCGAGCCGTCACGCTCAGTCGCTTCTCAGGTCCTCTCCGCCCTGGAAGGATTGTTGGATGGCGTTGTAGATGTCCTCCATCCCCTCCTGCTGCTCGGCGGAAACTGGCGTTATGGTTCGGTACATTCCGATGCTCTCCATCGCCTTGAAGAGCTCGAGCGATAGAGGAACTCGCGAATGGGCCTCGTCGTCCATCAGAACGGCGTTCAGGGATTCCGGCTCCCTGGACCACTCCAGCACTCGTTCGAGGTCCTCCTCGTTCAGCATGTCGGATTTTGCCAGCACATTGACGAACGGTATGGCGAACCGGAAATGGGTGGTGGCACAGAGCATGAGCGAGGAAACGAAACCGGACGCTGTCTTCACCAAGAGCGGGTCCGAGAGGAAGACCAGGAATGATTCGTCCTGACCCAGCTGTTCAATTATCACCTGGCTGCTCTGTCTGAAGGCGAACAGTTCGATCTGCCCCGGCGTATCGATTAGAACATATGGCGTCTTGAATCCCTCGACCGCTGCCACCAGCTCCTTTACGTGCAGGGCCATCAGGTCGGCGCAAACGATCTGGGCCCCGTTCGGCCCTAGACCATAGTCCTCCATGACCTCGCTCACTTTGACCCAGTCCCGGATGTCTATATCGGGTTCGTAGGGGATGAACTCTGCACCGGGGTCGAGGTTGATCGTGATGCAGTCGAGCCCTTCAAGGGTCATCCACTGCTGGAACGCGTAGACCAGGGAGCTCTTACCGCTTCCGGCAGTGCCGACGAAGTAAATGTTCACCATGTGTTCGACCAATCCCGCTGAACCATATTAAGAGTTTGCCGGTAACCCTCCAAGGTTTGTTCCATGCACGGCCGACCGAGGATTTATCGTGGGTGGGGTCCGAAGCATCACAGGATAACATGTCATCTGTGGAAATGAAAGGCAAGATCGTACTCATTACAGGGGCAACCTCCGGCATAGGCCGGGAGACGGCCTTCGGCCTGGCGGATATGGGTGCCAAAGTGGTCATCCTGGCCCGCAACGGCGATAAGGCTTCAGCGACGATCGACCAGATCAGGTTAAGAACAAGAAATACGGAAACAGAGTTCATCAACTGCGATCTGACCTCGCTGGAGAGCGTGAGGGAGGCGGCCGATGTCTTCAAGAACGGACATCAAAAGCTGGACGTCCTAATCGACAATGCCGGCGGGGTATTCGGGAAACGGAAGGTCACGGTGGACGGATTTGAGCAAACCTTTCAGGTGAACCATCTTTCCCACTTCCTGCTGACCAATCTTCTGTTGGACGTATTGAAGAAGAGCGCCCCGTCCCGGATCATAGTGGTAGGTTCCCAGGCCCATTCCGTTGCCCGACTTGATTTCGACGACCTTATGATGGAGAATGACTATTCGCCATTCAAGGCCTATGGCCGGTCGAAACTGGCGAACCTCCTCTTCTGCTTCGAGCTCTCAAGGCGTTTGGAGGGGACGGGGGTGACCGCGAACTGTTTGCACCCAGGTGTGGTGCGGACAAATTTCGGGCACGACCTGAATGGGGCTACGAAGTTTTTTATGCCCGTCGGGCACCTGTTCATGATCTCACCGCGAAAAGGCGCATCCACGTCCATCTACCTGGCCACAGACCCAGAGATTGCGAACGTTTCCGGGAAATACTTCGCCAAGAAGAAGGTCCGGTCCTCCTCGTCGGAATCCACCGACCGGACCGTGGCCAAAAAGCTCTGGGATGTGAGCATGAAGCTAACTGGATTGGCCAAGGACTGAGCAATCGAGATCGGCGATGGCAATATCGGTCAACGAGTACCGCTATAGTCGTGGCACAAGAAAGAGGAGGAACCTGAGGGGCGCATATGGCGATCTTGTTTAAGAAATCGGTCGAAAAGAGTCGTTCCCGTAATTGGCACGGGTCGATGTTTTAAAGATGACGCTCCAATCGTTCAACTAGAGGTTAGAAAAATGGCAATAGAAATGAATTGGGGAGCCCTGGGGCTCGGGTCGGTCGTGGCGTTCATAATCGGTTGGTTAATATTCGGACTGCTAGGCGCAGTGTTGCTGGCCATCGTTGTGCTGGTCCTAATGGGGATCCTGAGATTCAGATGATGGCCAAAGGGGAGATTAGCCCACCTCCCCACCTCCTTTAGGGGCGTTTGCTTTTGGTCCGCCGCCCAATAAGGGCGGAGAAAACTCCTTTTTCCACAAATATCGAGGCCAGGGCTATATCTTGACTATCGGTCGGAGCGGATTCATAGGTAATCTTCCGAAATTATGAACTATTAGAAGTGCATTACATACTTGAGGAAAGTGAGGATTTAGAAGCAATAGCTTTCCTCGATCCATAAATTACGGATGGGAAATGTCCGGAGGGACTTCAGCAAATGAGATTCGTTTAGCTTGTCCCTTGGGGAAAAGGTCAAGAGACTGGTGAGGAGATGGATATAAAAATAAAAGGCGTATTAATTAGGATCTGCAAAAAATTGGATAAGATCGATGATTCGATCGACCATAGCATCAAAGCCAAAGAGGATGACATCAAGAGGGTTTTAGAAAAATTAGTGGATTCCTTGGACCGGCTGATCTATGATGAGAATTATTTCGGTAAACCCTACCCAGAGATCCTGGTTCTGCATGAACTAAGAACATTGTTAAAGGACGCCGATGGGCCGGCCTTGGAAGACAACATCAAGAAAACCAGAGAGACCATTTATTCCCTGCTGGTTAAGGAAAAACGAGCCCAGAGAAGTTGGACCTAACAATGTTATTGTGACTATTCCGAAACCGCCAAATGTGATATTGGGTCGAATTGAAGATGCCGATCGTGACATCTCGATTTAGTTAAGCGGATCCGGAACGGTCAAATGGATGCGGCAACCATCGGACTGGAAGTTCCTATGCCTACTATATAGGCCATCCTAGCCCTCCGCTTTGACACGACCAGACTCGGGATAGCCGGCAGCCGAATAGACGAACCCTCAAGATATATGAACACAGCTACGGCCATTGATACAATAGTGTCGAGGAAACACTTGGCGGGCCGGGATAGCCCTGGTCTTCATGATAGTTCACAAGAATAACAAGTGAACGAATGGATAAACACCAGCGGAGCCACAGGTGGACCTTCCCTTCAAATGGTCCTTACTTGCGCGCTTTACAAGAAGTCGGGCATATCTTCAAGACGATGTGTCTGACATGTCCCGGGACTTGCAGTGCACTTGACAAATGGCCCATTAAGATGCATCCATTGGCGGGCCATCCAATTTATTTCGGTTAGATCCGAGATTGCACTTTATCCAGGGCGATTCCAATCGGAAAAAGGAAACGATGGCCAACGAAGAGCGCGCCAGCCATCATTAAGAGCGAGATGTATGTCTGTGTCGGAAATGCATCCCTCGGCCGGCGCGCTATTGACAATCAATGCTATGCGATAAATCACTTTCGCCCGATCCCGTCATTTCTTCGCCCATCCGGATGCATTCGCGTTTCAATAGCCCCTCCTAAGAATTTAGGAAATAATAGACGCATTCGGGGGATTTGGATATTCTGAGGAGCGATTTACAATTACAAGACGTAAATGATCAATCCGGCATGGCAACCTCGGCCATTTTGGCCGAGGGTAACGGCTATTTAACGAATTCCTTCCTACCCTGGCCATCGGTCTCGAATCGAATTTAGGTTGATGTTTATCTGGCCCTATTAACACCGCTATTTGGGTGCGTTCGAGGCGATTCTACCTCATCATATATGGATAATATTGATATATTATCAACTGCTAGAATTTTTTGAACATATTAATGTAATAGAGGAGATCGAAAAATGAGACCTAAGTTGTCATCAAGATCAATGATTGCTCGCTTTCTAGCTATATCAGTGGCGTTGGCGTTTCTAGTTTCACCCGTTGGGATGATCGCGTCGGCGGATGCTGCGTCATCCAGCAATATTACTTCAAACATCTCGCAGGGCGATATTACCTTATTTTCTCAGAATTATTCTGCCTCCAGTTCGATCCCCTCCAATGTGTTCGTTTCCCTCGCTACCTATCCAGAAATATGTAGCGCGACTCTCGGTTATGACATTAGTAAAAAGGCCCTTGATTTTTCAGATGCCAGTGATCAAATTGGTACTCTATTCATATCCGGCCTAACTCCAATGGAAAAGACCACCTATCATTTGGAGATGAGTATGGAACGTTCTGACTGGGGCAGCCAATCATTTGTGGAGTTCCCGGGTGGTTCATTCATGTACCAGATCGATTACAGTGGAAACAGGTTGATCAGGTCTGTAGATGGCGGCATCACAATGAACCTCGGTCTCGGGGCAGGAAACAGGGTGGCCCTAGACATCATTATAGACACCAGCTTAGACACCTTCCGCGTCAAATACAGTGAATCAAAGTTCATCGACATACCCTGGAGCGAAGACAGGCAACAGGTGCCTTATGACACGTTCACTGGCGGATACTTATCCTTTGATACGTATAACAGCGATAACATCAAAGTGGACACCTTCATCTACAATCTCACCCAAACCGCGCCGCGTTCATATATCACATCCCTCGGGGCGAAGGATTTGACCTCGTTCGGTCTGGATCATGGCGAACCGCTCAATGAAGTTAAGAACGGAGTTGCAGCCGTCACAAATGTGGGTGGGAAGGGGACGTTATGGTTGGATGTCAACTATAATTTCATGACCAATAACACCGAACTAGCGTTCTATCGTGATCTGATAAACAATCACGGCTGGGAGCTTGGCATCCACTTCTCACAGAGATTGACGGACTTGACGATGAATGACGCCACTGCCCTGATGCAAACCGAATATAACCAAATAACAAACAGGATGGGGACGGCGCCCACGACCTGGTGTTGCCTGAATGGTGCCGAGAACATGACCCAGGTCATTTGGGCTTACACTCATCTGGGCATTCTGGTTCGCGACTTTGACTTTGGAGGAGGTGCTCTTCCCAATGTCGGAAACCTGTGGACTGACACGATGAACTGGTGGACAAAGGCTGTATCCGCGGGTCTAGTTACTCCTACATTTACTCATGATACGGATCTAAACCCTCCCGCGGATTATTCCTTGAATCTGACTAATTTCCAGAAATGGGTCTCTGGATACACGGCCAGCGGGATCCAAATCACTTCCTTCTTGGACTGGTACAATACGAATCTGAATGCTGGTGCGAGCCTTGCCACCAATGTTCTGGCCAATGACCAGACCGCTACATTCACTATGACAACGAACGGGGCCAGATGTTACGTCAATGTAGATTACCATGCCACCGCGATGACCGTGGTCACGGACAATGGAGTAGGGTCGGTACCTTATACTGTTCAACCCGATGGTTCCATTTCATTCTGGACCCAGAACGGCCACTCCTACACAATCGGACAAACAGCCACTCAAATGTACCAGCTGACCATCGTCTCCGCCCAAGGCTCGCCGACCCCGGCCGTCGGGACATATTCGTATCCGGTGGGCACAACTGTCTCCGCGTCGGTGTCCAGCCCGGTCGTTTCCGGAGGGTTCAGCTATACGTGTACCGGTTTCACCGGGACTGGCAGTGCTCCATTCGGGAACTGGTACGTCCACCTCGTTCACGATCTCCGGGACATCGTCGTTGACCTGGAACTGGGTGAAGAGCGATATCCAGGCGCCGACCATCAGCAACATCGTACCAGCATCTGCATCGTCAACGGTGTACACCAAGGGGACGACCTACACGCAGGCGTTCGGCGCCAGCTATGCCGATAACATCGCGGTCACCTCCGTGAAGATCACATTGGACGGCGTAGATGTCACCTCGGCCTGGAAGGCAAGCCTGACCGGATTCTCGAACTCGACATCGTTGTCCGTGGCTAGCCACACGGTCGTCCTGACCGTATCCGACGCCGCCGGAAACAAGGCGACCCAGACCTGGACCGTCAACGTCAAGAAGGACACCACCGCGCCGACCATTTCCGGCTATGTCAATAATCAGAGGCTGAGATCGGGGGCCACGATAACCATCACCATCACTGATACCCAGAGTGGCGTCAACATGAACACCCTCAAGGTCCTCATCGACAACGTGGATGTTACTTCGAAGGTGACAAAGAACTCGAAGGGCTTTGTAATACCAGCTAGTTTGCTGATCAGGGGCACGCACACGATCTCGGTCTCTGTGAGCGACATGGTAAACAATACTGGTAGCGCGAAGTGGTCGGTGACGGTGAGATAACCAAGAGGGCCGCAAACACTAGAGATCTATCCGATGGCGCAGGGCATCCTGGACCTGCGCCATTGGCAGTATGCCAGCCTAAGGCGGGTATGACATCGGTGATCGAATGAATGGGGAATCAGAATATGGCTGGGAAACATGGGCCAATGGAGACACATACTTCTTCCTTTTGTGAAAACAGTTACGAGTGATGGCAAAACCCAATTCCGATGCCATGAACCCGAATTCAAATGAAAAATACTGTTTCATTATGCCAATTTGAGACGGGTTTCCATCGGAGGCGTCTTGCACTCACTTCGCAATATCCAGACCCTAAGCAAAATAAACACAAGACGCAGATAGAGGTAGGTGTGGGCAAAATATCCTTTATCAAGGATTTTAGTCACTCCCCGCCCCTGGTGTCTCGACCGAATTCGAATCACTTTGTTATTGTCAACGCCACTAAGATGCGGGCGGACTGATAGAGATTACTGAATGACGTTTATCTAGCAAGACCATTTTCCGTTTTTCCAATTTGATCGACCGTTCTATAGGATCCGTAACCTCCTCGGTCATTCAGATCTTGGAGAATTGGATAGGTAAAGAATTAAAAAAATATGAATAACAATATTCAAATGAATATTGTTATTCATTTGGTTTTGAGTGGAGGCTTTATTCTTATAGGGCTCCAGGTTCGGTGGTGATATCTTTTTGCTCCACCATATTCAATTGCGCGAACTCTCGTCGGGAATACCACCAGATCGGGACGTATACCAACAGAATGCCCGCACCCACGAATACTGGTACCCAGCCGGTGGTCGTGCCATTCAGATATGCTACGCCGATCAAGCACAGCGGCACATTGAACAGACCTACTGTTAGTGCCACCCACTTGTAGCCCCTCGGTGCTTTGAACGCCCTGGGAAGCTTTGACATCTCGGGGTCAGTCTTGGCTTTGTAGTACGCGAACATGCTGATCCCGTTCGCGAACATGTAACCGAACGCCGCCGCCGAAACGATAGCAACTGGGTTACCCATGGTGATAAGTGCCATGTTAAAGATTGTTATTGCGATCATGGCCCGGACCGGCACACCGTGCTTGTTCAGTTTGGCGAACGGCCCTGGCAGGTAGCCATTCTTGGACATGGTCTGCATCGCACCCGCCGAAACCAGGTAACAGGTGAGTATGCAGAGAACCATCGCTGCGACCAGCATAACGATCAACACGGCCCCGGCTACACTCCCGAAGGTCGTCTGCGCCATTGGTACGAACGGGGATACACCTTGGGCAACCACTCCATTCACTCCCAGAGTCCCCGTACAAGAAGTCTGGACAATGAAATAGAAGAATAAGCAAACAAGGCCGGATCCGAATATTGCCTTGGGAACATCACTTTTTGGATTCTTGTACTGGGGGCCGAACATGGCAGCCCCCTCGAAGCCACAGGCACTCCATTCAGCAATGCCGGCAAGACCCAGCAATATTAGGACGCCGTTCAGGTCCCAATTCCAACCAGTAGGCCACCAGGAACCGGTGATGTTGGACAATTGGAAGCTGCCCGTCACCATTGGGCCGATAGAAAGTGCAACCAGCGGCACGATGGACAAGATCGCAAGGAACAGGCCGAGCCTGGCCCCGTTCCCGATGCCCCTGGCACTTACCATCATCAAACCTCCGAACGTTACCGCACCAACGATCAAAGACAATACGGTACTGTTAACCCCGGCCAATTCAGGTATAAGCCCTTGAAGTGCTCCAGCAATGAGAATGGCATATATGGCCAGCGCAGAGTTCCAAGCGAACCAGTACCCCCACGCACTGAACCCGCCTATGAACTTTCCAAACGAATAGTTGGATGGATTGTTCTTATCCTCAAAGACACGCTGGGAGTACCCAGGTAGCCCAGACTCGTCTGGGAAGGCGGTGGCGAGCTCACCATATGCCGTAACCTGCAGAAAACCTTGGACTATGGAAAAGATCCATAGTAGGATGGCGCCTGCCCAGAGGAAGCTGGCAAAATATCCGATCGACGGGAGGACGAAGACGGGGACTCCCATCGATATGTACAGACCCTGCTTCCAATCGATAGTCCGTTTATATTCATTATTTCCAACGCTTTGTTCTTGATCTTCGTTAGACAACTAATCATTCTCCTTTTTGCACTTCAATTGCTCATATATTCTCTATAATACTGTTCATCTATCTAGACAAACGCATTTTTAAGAGACATGTAGTTATTATCATAAATCAGAATAGCATCTTATTATTTGTAAATGACCCTCAAAAATCGAAGATTGTTATTTTTCCTGTACCTACGTGAAAATTTTTAATGATTAACATGGACTGAAGATAGATAATTATATATTAATAATTACATGCATGGTCTCCGCCTCTGACATGTAGAAAATGCATAGCACATGTCATGTTTACGAGAACACCTTGAATTTCGAATTAAAACATAAGGTGGCATGACGCCTGTCTCACCTTGCCTACGATATTTTCATACCTGACCAGATTGGTTGTTGAGCCATCCACAGTCATGGTTTATATCATAATAATGAATAATATAATGAATATATTTTACACTAAAATAGCAATAATTATTTAAACCAGACTTTGCGTCCTTGTTATATGGCCCCATTCAACAAGATGCTCATCGCCACCGATGGAAGTGAAAGCGCAGAGATTGCCGTCAAGAAAGGCCTCGAAATAGCCAAGTTCATGAATATTGACGTGATTGCAATGAGCGTAATCGACGATAGCTCCCTGGCCAATGTCAGTATTGCTTCAAGGACGGCCATAATTCAAACTCATATTGAAAAACCGGCCAACGATGCGGTCAAACAGGTTCAAATTTTGGGGGAGAAAGTAGGCGTACATGTAGACACCCTCGTCAGGGAAGGATCGCCGGCCAATGAAATCATCAAAGAGTCTGCGAAGCACGACCTGATTGTGATGGGCACATTAGGGATCTCTGGGTTTTCCCATTTTCTGCTAGGCAGTGTGGCGGAGAAGGTCGTCAGGTTTGCCTCCTGCCCAGTATTGGTGATCAAGACACCAAAGAGCCACTAGTCGCCAATGTAAGGATTCGGAGGGACCTAATTATCCTCCCTTCCCCTTTCAAACTTTTGACCTTGCGTTTGTATTGCAAGCTTGTTACTAGTATCGTTATTCAGGTTCTGGCGGGCAATAGATGGGGCGAGCTGCCTTCAAGTCTTGGGCGGACCAGATCACAAGAGAGGATTGAAGAATTTGTCAGCTACCACGAGGCATCCTTCCCCATTCCGATGAAGTCTATCCTGACCTCAGGAAAGTCCCGTGATGGGGCCATTCTTCTACGAATCAAGCTTCGAAATTCGCATGAACCTCCCATACAATTCATTTTGATTTTTAATTTTAATTTGAAAAGGGTCCCACGTCTCAAATCGGATTCTTGCGGATGAACGACGCCAAACCTTCTTAAGAAAAAATCCATTTTCTGAAAACGGAGATGCCTGATTGAGATCAACCCGAAATTGGGTGATTACCTCAAGGTGAGAACTGTTCTTTCCTCTTCCTCAAGGCATCCGCGACGTCAACTGGAACTTCAGCAATGGCTACTCGCGCTCCCTGCCTTGCGATCCCAACCCGATCTTCATTGCCTTGAACCCAAGATCGTTTGCGAGGAACAAAGACGATTAGTTTCCATGGAATTAGGTAATTTCTATTGCCCCTGAATATGACGTATGCTCCTTTGTCCATCGTGATTATTTCTTTAGGGCAAAATAATATGATATTTAATAATATTAAAATACCAATGCCTAAGAACGGGATGAATGAATAAATGATCTTGTCTAGAGACCCATTGAAGAAAAATATGACGATGGGAGCTGATAATGTTAACAGCCAAATCGGGATCAGAATTGTTCTTAACAGTCCGGGGATAGGTATTTTAAATTCATCGTGTGGACTCGATAAAATATCCTCATACCTCCTCTTTTCCGGCTTATTAATATTTCTGCGATTACATGTATTATCCCGTTTACTATTTTCCACAAAACCAAGAATAAGTACTTCGATAATAATCTTCTTACAGAATGTTAGTTAACATTTTTCCACACCACACTTATGGTTCAATGGTTGGGTTTATTGTTTTTCATAATTGATAGCCAATCGTGGGAAATCCAACTAGTCTGAAAATCTTCAAAGGGAGTCCAAATTGATTCACCTGAAATCAACCTTATTCTTCGGCACCCATCATAGTCAATGAAAGATCGCTATTGTATTCTAAGCATGTTTTGAAGTGAAATACCTTCGAAACGATCTGTCGAAATTATGCAATGACGCAGTGTCCATTGGGAGATCGTTTCCTCGACCGTTGATGGTTTGAGGCATCGGTGAGCGGATTGGAGTGATGGACGGATCGACGGGGACATCGATCCGTCAATCCCTATTCTACTTCGATCAACTTGGACTTGAATCTAAGTTTTGAAACGGCCAATACTGGAAGATCAATCAAGATGTGTTCGACCATGAAACACAACAGAAAAAAACCTGGTCAACAAAACTGAAAAATCATTTTCGATGAATATGAATTCTAGATGTCGTTATCTAGGGGTAGCAAGAAAGGTCTTCATATTCGGCTAGGGCCGATGAGGTAATCGGGCCGTAGCACTCTTTTCAATAGAAATCGAACAAGCTGGATAAAGAAGATGGCGGGCCCGATGGGATTTGAACCCATGGCCTATCGGTTAAGAGCCGATCGCTCAACCTAGCTGAGCTACGGGCCCCGCGGAATCGTGGTAATGGTTGAAAATACATAAACATATCGTCGCTGTGAGCGGATTTTGTCATTCGATCCATGACAGCCTAGCGCATGCCATTGATGTTCGGTACGATCTCCAATGCCCTGCCGCTCTTCACAAGCTCACAACCAACCGACGCCGGGAGGCTGACGATGTCCTCCTTCGTGAAAACATAGACCCGCGCGCCGACGGGCCATGAGGGGACGTCCTGTGTGATACGGACGAATACGTTCAGGTTTGAAGATGAACCGATCTGCGCCGCCGCACCCGGAGCGTTCCCACGGGCCACCGATTCCGCTTCCATTGTCGCGACCAGTCCGCAGACCGAATCATCTGATGAGGACCGCATCGGGATGTAACCCTGACCTTCCATCGCCGTCGCCTTGACCGCCTTCAGACGGTCGGTGATGTCCTCGAAGAAACGTTTCTCCTCGTCGGTCAGCCTGGAGATGTCCACCTTTCCCCCGTTGGACTCCCGGAGTGCCATGAGCATCACCTTCTTCTGCCGGAACTGGAAGATCTGGTTCCCTTTCTGGGTGACCTTCTTGATCTCGTTCGCCATGGACGAGGCCTTGGTCGAGTAGGGATCACGCCGGATCTCTTCCTCGCTCTCCTTCTTCATCCTCTCGACGTACTCGCGGAGGGAAGGATAGAAATCCTTCCTGATCTCGCTGATCTCGGTCGATCCCTGCTCCGTCCGGTATATCTTTGTGATATCGTTGTAATTAAGGGGCGGCAGCTGACCGTTGCTCATCGTCGCATAGATTTGGTTGATTGTATTTGAGAGTTCTCCAGCCAGCTTCCTAGTTATTCCTGATAGCGGGAGAGCAATCTTTTTTTAAGTGGCCGGAGCATGCTCGACCGTGGACTTCTCCAAGGCGGTCCGGGTGACCAGAGAGGGCACGGAGATCGATGTGTTGGTCTCTCCCCACTCGAGCTCGTCCGGCATCCAAGGGATCGACGAATGGAGAAATCGCATCATTGTAAGGATCAGGGCGCCGCCGGAAGCTGGGAAGGCCAATAAGGAACTGGTTGAATTGTTCTCTGGATTGATGGGAAAGGCCGAATTGGGGCGTGGTTCCACCAACCGGATGAAGACGATAGTGGTCCAGCTGGGAAGGGACGAGGTACTGAGGATACTGGAGGGAATGCCATGATGCGCCAGCCCCGGGAAGCGCTGGAGAAGCTGACGGTCATCCTAGAGGAGCTAGAATCGAGGCCGGAGGAATCGGTGCTCCTAGTGGAAGGCAAACGCGATCGGGGCGCGCTCAACCTGCTGGGCGTTTGGGGGGAGATCGTCCAGGTGCAGACCAGCGACGGAATACTGGGAATCGCCGAGGACCTGGCGTTCAGGCATAAGAAGGCCATCATACTGACCGACTGGGACCGCAAGGGCGGGCAGCTATGCCTGCTCCTGAAGAACGCGCTCAAGGCCAACGGCGTGGAGTTCGAGGCCAACACCCGTTCACGCCTGGTGCACATAGTGTCCGGAGAGATCAAGGATGTGGAATCCCTGCCCTCGTTCTTTTCCAGGCTGGTGGCCCAGGTCAATGGTCCAGCCTCATTCGAACAATGAGCAATTATCTATTTATTGGCCCCAATGCGTAGTCCTCGAACGGAATGACCATCGACGAAAGGATGTTGAAGGAGCTGGGGATCTCGGACGTTGAGGCACTTTTTGCCGACATTCCGAAGGAGATTCGAAAGGACCGGCTCAATATGCAGAATGGTCTGGATGAGCACCAGGTCCTACGAACGATCAGGGAAATGCTCTCTTTGGACCTGAACTCACAGAAGGCACCCTGCTTCCTCGGCGCCGGCATCTATGACCACTTTATTCCCTCGGCGGTCAAGAGCATCATCATGCGGTCGGAGTTCATCACGTCCTACACGCCCTACGAGGCCGAGATAAGCCAGGGGATGCTCCATTCCATGTTCGAATACCAGAGCCTGGTCTCCGAGCTCACCGCCATGGACGTGGTCAACTCATCCAACTATGATGCCTCGACAGCTTTGGGGGAGGCGGCCGCCATGTGCCACCGCATCCTTCCCAGGAAGAGGTTCCTGATCCCCGAGGCCATGTCGTGGGAGAGGAAGAGCGTCCTGCGCAACTACCTCCTCGGTCCGCAGATGGAGGCGGTCGAATATGGGTATGACCCCTACACCGGCGGTCTCGACCCCGATTCCTTGGCGGCCAAGATGAACGGCGACGTCTGCGGCATCTACGCGGAGGTTCCCAATTTCTTCGGAACCATCGACCCGGCCGTCCTGGGGCTCAAGAAGAGATTCCCGGATGTGCCATTGGTCATAGGGGTGGACCCGATCTCATTGGGTCTGCTCACCCCGCCAGGAGAGTACGGGGCGGACATCGTCATTGGGGAAGGTCAGTCCCTTGGTTCCTCGATGAACTTCGGAGGGCCGCTGCTCGGCATATTCGCCTGCCGGAAAGAGCACGTCCGGAAGATGCCTGGGCGTCTGGTCGGGCTGACCCGGGACAACACAGGAGAGAGGGCGTTCTGCATGACCCTCCAGACCAGGGAGCAGCACATTCGCCGGTCCAGGGCGACCTCCAACATATGCACCAACGAGGCGTTGATGGCGGTGGCGGCGGCGGTCTACCTGAGCGTGGTCGGACCGAAAGGATTGGAAGGGATAGCCAGGGCCAACATCGCCAACGCCCGCAGCCTGATGGCCCGGATCGACGAGCTGGACGGTTTCGATGCCCCGGTCTTCCAGGCCTATCATTTCAACGAGTTCGTGGTCCGCACCAGCATGCGGCCGGAGAAGCTGAACAAGCATCTGGCCAGAAAGGGCATCATAGGCGGTCTCGATCTGGCCCGCCACGTCCCCCGGATGAACGAGCACATGCTTTTCGCTACCACCGAGATGCATTCCGAGACGGACCATGACAGGCTGGTCTCCGCTTTAATGGAGGTGGCCTGATGTACCGCCAGGCAAGATACGACACCCGGACCGTGTTCGAGCTGGGCGGAGGTTCCGATCCCTGCTTCCGGACGGGCAAGGACCTGGAGGATGCCGTTCCAGAGGGGATGCTGAGAAAGGGCCTATGCCTGCCCGAGGCGCCGGAACGGGAGGTGGTGAAGCACTACGTCAACCTTTCCCAGCGAAATTTCTCGGTGGACAACGGCCTGTACCCGCTGGGCTCGTGCACCATGAAGTACAATCCCAAGTTCGCCGACGCTCTGGTCTCGATGCCGTCGGTGGCCTGCGTCCACCCTTACCAGGACGAGGATACGATCCAGGGAGCGCTCCAGCTGCTACACCGGCTCGAACGGGCACTTTGCGCGATATCCGATATGGACGCGGTCACTCTGCAGCCATCGGCCGGTGCGCACGGGGAGTTCACCGGCATGCTCATCGCCAAAGCGTACCACAAGGCGAACGGCCAGGACCGGACCGAAGTCGTAATACCCGATTCAGCCCACGGAACGAACCCGGCCAGCGCCGCCGTGGCAGGCTTTGGCGTGCTGGAGATACCTTCCAACGCGGAGGGCTGCGTGGACCTCGAGGCTCTGAAGCACGCGGTATCCAGCAAGACGGCAGCGTTCATGATCACCAACCCCAACACGCTGGGCATCTTCGAGAACCAGATACGGGAGATCGCGGACATCGTCCACGACGCCGGTGCATTGCTGTACTATGACGGGGCCAATTTCAACGCCATCCTTGGCATGACCTCGCCGGGCAGGATGAACTTCGACATCATGCACTTCAACCTGCACAAGACCTTCGCCACGCCCCACGGGGGCGGCGGACCGGGGGCCGGGCCGGTCGGCGTCAGGGAGCACCTGGAGAAATTCCTTCCAGTGCCCAGGGTGATCGAGCAGGGAGAAAGGTACCGGCTCGAGTACGATCGTCCGGACAGCATCGGCAAGGTGCGTTCGTTCCATGGCAACTTCGCGGTGCTGGTTCGAGCCTACGGGTACATCCTGAGGCACGGAGCGGACGGTCTGAAGGAGATATCCCAGGCCGCCGTCCTGAACTCCAACTACCTGAAGAGCAAGCTTACGGAGGAGTTCGAGCTTCCCTACCGGCAGCTGCGCAAGCACGAGTTCGTTCTCAGCGCCAAGAAACAGGCCAAGGAACGGAACGTAAAGGCGCTGGACATCGCCAAGAGGCTCCTGGACTACGGCTACATGTCGCCCACGATCTACTTCCCCTCACTGGTGGAGGAAGCGCTCATGATAGAGCCCACCGAGACCGAGACCAAGGAGACGCTGGACCAGTTCGCGGAAACGATGATCGGGATCGCCAGGGAGGACCTCGCGATCGTCCATGCCGCACCCAGCAACACGTCGGTCGGGAGGGTGGACGAGCTGTACGCCGCAAGGGAGCTGATCCTCACCTGGAAGGATTATCTGGCTATGTCGAAGGAGGACGGGCGGTCGGACTGAACGGCAGAATATTATTAGCGATGATTCTTATCAGGACGCAATGAACAGTTCGCTCGGTTCCGAAGCAGGCGTGGCCCATCTGTCCGCGGTAACGAATGTCACCGGCCGCTTCTTCGTGTTCGAAGGCATCGATGGGGGAGGCAAGTCCACAATTGCCAGGATGCTCAGCGACAAGCTCCTCACGGAATTCGGCAGGGACACCGTCCTCACCGCAGAGCCCAGCGGGTCATGGATCGGCGACTGCGTGCGGAGGGCGAACAAGGAGGACATCAACGACTTCGCGGAAGCGCTCCTTTTCATGGCCGACCGGGCCCAGCACACCCAGGAGATCGCCAGGTCGGTGGACGAGGGAAAGATCGTTATCTGCGATCGGTACTACATCTCCACCCTGGCCTACCAAGGTGTGACGCTGGAGAGGCTGGTCCCCGATGCGGTCCTCTGGCTAAGGGCGGTGAACGCACCGATCATACGAAGGCCGGACATCACCTTCTACTTCATGATCGAACCGGAGACGGCGATGGGACGCATGAAGGACCGGGACGAGAGGAGCAAGTTCGAGAAGCTCGGATTCCTCAAGCGGGTGGAGGAGATATACGAGGAGATGTCCGTCTCCGACCCCAGTGCCCACATCGTAGACGCTTCCAAGCCCGTGGAGGAAGTTTTCGCGGAAGTGCTCAAAGCGGTACAGCAGAACGTTTAAGTCCGTGCGGGGAATTGGTAGAAGCATGCATCCGTCCGAGGCCATACGCTGTGCGAAAAGCAAGAAATTGTTCGGCAAGCGCATCGTTCTGGGGATCACCGGATCGATCGCTGCGGTGGAATGCCTCGAGCTCACCAGGGAACTGATAAGACATGGGGCGGAGGTCCACGCGGTCATGTCCTCGGAAGCGCAGAAGATCGTCACGCCCTGCTCGATGGTCTTCGCCACCGGAAACGAGGTGGTCACGGAACTCAATGGCAGGGTGCAGCATGTGGACCTGCTGGGGGCCCAGGACCGGGCCGACCTTCTCCTCATCGCACCCTGCACCGCCAACACCATCTCCAAGATATCCTGCGGCATCGACGACACGCCGGTGACGACCATGGCGACGACGGCGCTCGGTTCCAAGACGCCGGTCATGATCGCCCCGGCGATGCATGCCGCGATGTACGATAACCCCATCGTCCAGACCAACATCAGCGCCCTGAAGTACATCGGTCTGGATTTCGTCGGGCCGAGAATGGAAGAGGGCAAGGCCAAGGTGGCCACCAACGAGGAGATCGTGGAGGCGGTGCTCCGCCGTCTGGGCAAGGGCGACTACAGGGACAGGAAGGTCCTGGTGATAGGGGGCTCGTCCGAAGAGCAGATAGACGACATGAGGGTCATCACCAACCGCGGGACCGGCGAGACGGCGGTGGAACTGGCCCGGGCGGCATACGAGCGCGGGGCGGAAGTGGAACTGTGGATGGGGCGTTGTTCGGTGATACTGCCTTCGTACATCCCCGTGAGGCGCTTCGTGACCGTCGGCGACCTGGTGAAGATGGTCCCCCAGGTGTCCCATGACGTGGTCTTCGTTCCGGCGGCGCTCTCCGATTTCGCACCGAAGCAGGTGGAGGGCAAGCTCTCCTCCGAATCGAGTGAACTGGAGCTTGTCCTGGAACCGGTGACGAAGGTCCTGCCGCTGCTCAGAAGGAAGAAGGTCAAGCTGATCGGTTTCAAGGCCGAAAGCGGTACCGGAGAATCCGAACTGGTGGTCAAGGCCGAACAGCGGCTGAAGCAGCACAAGCTCGATGCCATCGTGGCCAATGACCTGACGCAAGTGAGGCCCGGGTCGACGTCGGTCCTTTTCATCACCGGCAAGGGCAAGTACGTGAGGCTGTCCGGAACCAAAGCAGAGGTCGCCGACCTGCTGCTGGACAAGGTGGCGTGATACCGTGAGAAGGGCCATTGCTTTCTGTCCGGGTCACATCACAGGTTTCTTTCAGGCGGTGGAGCACGACAACGTGTTCGAGACCGGTTCCCGCGGTGCCGGCTTCTGCACCGAACTGGGTGCAAGAACTGAGGTCTGGATGACCGACGGGAAGGGCAGCATTGAGGTCAACATCAACGGGGAGAAGGCGTTCGCACCGGTGACGGAATACGCGCTCCGGAGGATATTGAAGAACGAGCCCTACGACATCAACGTGATGACCGTGCTCGGCCTGCCCATCTCCCAGGGATTCGGGACCAGCGCGGCTGGGGCGCTATCCGCATCACTGGCTCTGTGCAGCCTGCTGGACCGGCCATCCCATGAGGGGTACGAGGCGGCCCACGAATCCGAGATAATGAACCGCACCGGCATGGGCGATGTTTCGGCGATGTTCCGCGGCGGGATGACGTTCCGCCGGAAGGAGGGACTCCCACCCCTGGGCAAGGTCGACCGGTTCGACGGCGATCCGGAGGTGGTGCTGTGCGAGGTGGGGGAACCGATCGAGACCAGCGATGTTCTCAACGACGAACTACTGAGAACGAAGATCGATGCCTCCGGCAGGAAATGCCTGGAAGAGTTCGAGCAGGACCTGACCGTACCGACCTTCACGCGTCTGTCCAAACGGTTCGCGGTGGAGAGCGGCGTGGCCTCGCCGGAAGCATTGAAGGCGATCACGGCGGCGGAGAACTTCGGGCATGCCAGCATGTCGATGCTTGGCAACTCGGTGTTCGCGTTCGGGGAAGTGGACCGGCTTGAGGCGGTCCTCGGGAAATTTGGCCGGACCTACAGGACCAGGGTCGACCTGAAACTTCCCCGCCTGTTGAAGTAAGAGTCCATGGGGGAGAACTTGGCGAGAGTTTCATGCTGGTCATGACGACTGGCGTCCGCAGATAGCTGAGGGGTACCGGGATCGCCGATGACCTCGATGGTTTTAAAAGTGCGAGAAATGGCTGTCAAAGGACCCTGTGAGCTTCCGCCCTTTCTCTCGCTGGCAGTGACCAGTATGATGGCGCGTTGACATTCACTCCCGGGTTCTTGCGTCGAGGAGGTCGGGTGCGACGGCGTGGAAAGAATGCTGGACCCTTTCCCGGACCGGCTTCAGGGAGAATAAGCTCACTCGTAGAGCGTGAACAGCTGGTCGTCCCCGCCCACGTCGAACAGGCCGATCCGGGCACCGCAATCCAGCCAGCCATGTGCGTAGTTGACGCAGGCGAAGGCGTTGATGAAGTCCCCGGCCTCACGGAAATGCTTGGCGTCCTGAAAATAGGTGGTCGCCATCTCGAGGAACGAATCGGCCAGTTTCCGGTTGAAGGAACGTTCAGGCGGTGAGACCCGGACCTTGTCCAGGGCCCGCTTGGTTATCTCCAAATAACGTTCCAGGTGCTCCACCGTGATCTGGTCCCGCGGCATCGCTACCCCTTCGTGGGGATGATCTCGACGCTCTCCCCGCCGTGCCTCGACTCACGCGGCCTGACCTCCACGAAGAGGGGCATCTGGATGTTACCACCTACGATGAGCGCGACGCCGATGGGCAGCCGCTGGATGTCGTCCTCCATTCCCTCCGAGAGTCCCTCGACCGAGGAAAGGATCGCCTTCAGGTCGTTGGGGTTGGTCACCTTGAGGATCATCTGGGTGTTGCACTGAGACAACACGTTCTTGTCGATCTTGGCGGCCCTCTGGGAGATGATGGTGAGGCCGAGACCGAACTTCCTGCCCTCGGCGGCGATGGTCCGGAATATCTTGGATGATGCGGCCAGGCCCTGCTGCGGGCACCAGTTGTGCGCCTCCTCGGCGACCAGCATCATGGGCGGGATCTTACCGATCTTGCGCAGCTCGAACAGTGCCGTGCAGATGCGGTTGACGATGAGCTCGGCGATGTCCGGCGGCGTCCCTCGCAGGTTGATGATGGTCATCTTCCCCTGCACCACCAGCTCGTCTATCCGGGTGCCCTGGGGAGCGAAGATGTTGACCTCATTGAGGTATTCCAGCTCGGCGATCAGGGAGTTATTGGCGGCGTCCTCCTCCGCCTCCAGCATGGCGATGATGTCCTTGAGGCCGAAATCCTTCTTCACCGACTTGACCGAATCGATGGCCTTGCGCAGAGCGGTCAGGAACACCTTGCCGTTCTTGATCTGGGTCAGGCCCAGCAGTTCCCGGGCGTCGATGTTCGCCAGGGTGAACTTGAGCGGTTTGGCGCTCTTGTTGACGGAAACGTCCGTGGCAAACTCTTGGATCTTCTCACCGAATCCCTGGGGAAGGATATGGAAGTCCTTGCCACCTTTCGGGGCGGAACCGACATCCCTCATGGCCGAATACTCCCCGTGGGGATCGATGACCATGACCGTGACGTCGTGCTTCATCAGCTCCTCGATCAGGTCCCCGCAGAGGAAGGACTTGCCTCCCCCGGTCTTAGCCAGGATGGAAACGTGCTTCTGCACCATGGCGTTTATGTCCACCTCGATCCGGATGTCGTGACCGAACAGGTATCCGAGATAGGCCCCGGTCTTGGTGTGTTCCTTCAGCCCGATGGAATCCTTGATCAGCTCGTCCCGGGCGCGGAACACCATGTCGCCGGCCTTGAACGGAGAGCGCGGCACCTGGAGTAGTCCGCGGTCGTCGCGGAAACCGACGATGTTGACCGTGGCGGCCACCATCTCGTCGATGTCGACGCTCATTCCTTCCGATATCTTCTTGGCCTTCTCTATGGTCAGATCGGTCTTCCTCTGCACATCGACGACCTGGCCCAGCACCCAGCCGTCGTGCAGGTGCTTGATCTGGATATACTCCATCTTCTCGATGTCGCCGTCGACCCGGAAATGGAGCTCCGTCGACCCGACGTTGCCGTAGATGATCCCCACGCCATCGAGATCGCCGTACTTTTCGTCCTTGACGAGGTGCTTTGAGGGTGCCCTGACCTTCGGGGGCGCTAGTTCAGAAGGATGAACCATCGGCTCAGCCTCCACGGGGTCATCCGTGCCGGGGTCCTCTATGATGGCCTCTGGCTTCGGTTCGAGGTCTAGCTTGTCCTCTTCGCCGGAGAAGGCATCGGCTGATGTAGGTTCAGAATCTGAATTGGTTTGCATTCCCATCCTGACCAACATATCAAATGGATGGAATAAATATGTTTGCCACTCAATCCTCGACCAGGTGGAACCATCGTCATCCTGGAAAGGCTGAACAGCTGTCCGACCCGACCGAAAAGAGCACGGATGAGTGCGATTGGTTAATTATCCGAAGTATCATCACCTGAATGATAGTAATGCTTGTTGTTGGCGGATCGGCATCGACCAAACTGGCCATGGACCTGGCCACGGAATTGAATGCTGAATACACTTCGGCTATCGTGAAACGGTTCCCCGACGGGGAATGCTATGTGCGCATCGAGAAGGAATCCCTGGACGACGATGTGGTCATTGTGCAGAATTCCTACCCGGACGAGAAAATGGTCGAGCTTTTCCTGCTGCAGGACGCCGCCATCGGGTTGGGTGCCAAGAAGATCGTCAACGTGATTCCCTACTACGGGTATGCCAGACAGGATGAGCGCTTCAATAAGGGGGAGCCACTGTCGGCCAGGGTCATGGTGGACCACATCCAGATGAATGCGGACAAGGTCATCCTGGTGGACATACACAACCACACCATGCTGGACTGGTTCGATCGGTCCGAGGTGGTCGATACGCACGCCGCCCCTGCGATCGGAAGGTTCTACAAGGACCAGGGGATCGACCTGGTGCTGGCCCCGGACGAGGGTGCGTTGAAGAGGGCCGGCTGGGTCGCAGAGGTCCTCAACTGCGAATGGGATTATCTGGTGAAGACCAGGCTCTCCGGCACCAACGTGCACATGACGCCCAAGAACATCGACGCCAAGAACAAGAAGGTCCTGATCGTCGACGACATCATCTCCACCGGCGGAACCATCGTGGCGGCCACCGAAGAACTTCGGCGCCTGGGGGCCAGGAGCGTCAGTGCGGCCTGCACCCACGGCCTCTTTGTGGGAGGGGCGCTGGACCGCCTGAAGAAGTATTGCGACAAGATCACCGCGGCCAACACGCTGGAGAGCGAGGTTTCGGTCATCTCGGTGGCGCCGGAAGTGGCCAAGGCCATCTGATGCTCATACGTTGAACGCCTCCAACGGGACGAACACCGTCAAGGCGGCGACCAGTGCCGTGACCGCTCCGAACCGATAGGGGAAGTTGATCCGTCTGGGATGACGGAAGAATTCCGTCTCCAACACGCCTCGAACGGTCACCGCAATGGTGAGGCCCAGAAACACGTAGGCGGAAACCATCATCTCGTCGAAGATGCTGAACGAGCTCATCGATGGCAGCGACGATTGCTGCCCGTAGTAGAAAAGGACCCCCGATATTATCATGCCACCTCGACCTCGGTGGCGTTGAACGACGGCGCGAGCTCCGCCGAAGTGGGGCGCTGACCACCTGCGCGCCAGTGTTGGCCACGGCGGCGAAAGTGCCCATGACCAGCAGCGTCACAAGAAAACATATCGCCAGCCATCGACCCATGGCATCATTTATTGCAGGACCGGGGGTATATGACCGTTGGTTCCTGATAAAACCGGTCGGACGGAGATGTAACTATTAAGCCACGAATCACATTTCCACCCTACCGAGCCAAGGTGTCCCTGATGAAGAAAGAGGAAGACTTCAGTGAATGGTACAACGAGATTGTCGAGCTTGCCAACCTGACCGACAAGCGATACCCGATCAAAGGAATGAACGTCTGGACACCGTATGGCTGGAAGATCATGCGGCACATAGACACCTACATCCGGCAGGAGTGCGACGCCACCGACCACGGAGAGGTCAATTTCCCGCTGCTCATCCCGGAGACCGAGTTCCAGAAGGAGAAGGACCACATCAAGGGGTTCGATGCCGAGGTTTACTGGGTGACCCATGCCGGACTCAACGAGCTGGACATCAAGCTGTGCCTAAGGCCGACCTCCGAAACGGCCATGTACCCGATATTCGCGCTCTGGGTAAGGTCACACACGGATCTGCCGCTGAAGACCTATCAGCTGGTGAACACGTTCCGGTACGAGACGAAACAGACCAGGGCGTTCATCCGGGTCCGGGAGATCCATTTCTTCGAATCGCACACGTGCCATGTCGACGAGGCCGACGCACAGAGACAGGTGGAGGAGGACTTCGTCATCCTGAAGAACATAATGGCCAAGCTGTGCCTACCCTATTCGCTCCTGCGCCGGACCGACTGGGACAAGTTCCCAGGGGCGTATTACACGGTCGGTGTCGACACGCTGATGCCCGAAGGCAAGTCCCTGCAGCTCGGTTCCATCCACCACTACCGGGAGAACTTCTCCAGGCCGTTCGATATCAAGTACGAGGACATCAACGGGACGATGCAGTACTGCCACCAGACCACGTTCGGAATGAGCGAGAGGCTGGTCGGAGCGGTCGTCGGGGTCCACGGCGACGACAAGGGATTGGTGCTTCCGCCGGCGGTGGCTCCGTTCCAGGTCGTGATCATCCCGATCCTCGCCAAGGGCAACGTCGAGGCGGTGGCGGCCGAGGCCAAGCAGCTGGCCGACGAACTGGTCGCGGCCGGGATAAGGGTGAAGCTGGACGACTCGAACGAAAGGCCGGGCAGCAAGTTCTACAACTGGGAGATCAAAGGCGTCCCGTTCCGTCTGGAGCTGGGCATGAGGGACATCGAGGGCGGCAAGGTGGCCTACGCCAAGCGCAATGACGGCAAGAAGGGATCGTTCGCCCGCGCCGGCTGCGTCCAGGAGGTCAAGGCCATGCTCGATACCATCATGACCGAGATGGAGGAAGCGGCCCAGAAGAGGATGACGGAGTCCTACGTCACGATCGCATCACTGGACAACATCCCCGGGAAGACGCTAAGGTTTGGCTGGTGCGGCGATGCCGAATGCGGCCACACCCTGGAGCAGAAGACGGAACTGAAGCTCCTGGGAACGCCATACGTCCATGAGGAGTTCCATGGCAAGTGCATCGTCTGCGGAAAGGACACCGACACGGTAGCATACGCCTCAAAGTCGATGTAAAACCCTTTCCATTTCTTCTTTTTATGGTCCGATGTCGCTTCAGAGCGAATGCTGGTCCGAAGAAGTGCTTGCAATAACGAATCGCTCCGTGAAAGGCCTCAATCCTTTTTCAGCCTGGTGAGCAGGATGCCGAATATGCCGAAAAGGACCAACACGATGACCAGTGCATACAGTGCAATGAAATTCGGATCAAAGAAGTTCCATCCGTTGTACCATATCCCCCATGCCACGTAAAGGGCAATACCGCTGATGAGCAGCAAGACTGAAATGCCCATCTCGATCATCTTGGGGAAGGCGTTCTCTTCCATCAAGAGCGCCAAAATGCGGTCAGCCTATTAATAGATTGGGCTATTCCGGATTCATACTGGAGAAGCCCTGATATTGATGACCGTCATTAATTCTTGTAAATGAAATAAAAATAGGAAAGGAGAAAGTGGTCATGCCGTGAACCACTGTTTGACGTAGGGCCTGTAAAGATACCAGACGATTATCAGGGGGATGAGTATGGAAATCGCCACGCTCACTAGGCTTGTCCCCCCTAGCACTCCCAGAATGTTCCCGATTATGGATATGGCCAGGAAGACAATGGCCAGCACCCTGGCCCAGTTCTTTCCCTTGAGGAAGGCCCATGCCAGCACAAGTGAGATGATGGCCATGATCAGGAAGAACAGACCCAATGCCCCGAAGAACAAAGGGGCGTTGTCAGGACCCAATCGGGCACGGAAGTGCCTATCCTGTCCCTGATGTCGGAGACATTGATCAACGCAGCGATGGCGAAGAAGCCCAACGCCAGGACCAGTTCCAATACCCCTCCCAGTATCTCCAGGATGGCTAGAATGGTGACCCCGGTCGGTCTCCTCCTCCCGGGCGGATTCGGTTGGTACATCGGAGGTTGGTACGGAGGAGGTTGATACACGGGGGTTGGAGAGGGACCGGGTTGAGGTGGAGATTCTGGGTATGGTTGATTAGCGGTCATGCGTATAAATTGGACCGGCATGATATTTGAAAATTTACCAGCTCCATAACTCCATAGATCGGGACATAATGTCCAGTGAACGATTCAATGGACGGGTCGGTTATCGAGCTGATTCGGGAACGCGGGGAGTGGGCCGAGGCCCTCGAGACCAATGGCAGGGAGGCCATCGCAAGGACCGTCAGGAAAGTGACCAATGGCGTTCCGTGCATGGTCTTTCGATTCCGACGTAGGTCCATCCTTATTTCGATGCACCGGACCTAGATTTCGAATCTTCGTTCTCAGGAATTTAAATTAAAATAAGATGAACGCATATACATGTCAGGTGGACGGGATGGGAATCGAAATCTGGGAAATACTGTTGGTCTGGCTGACCATCGGGGTCGTGATCGGCGGTTGGATATCGGTCGACACCTTCAGGAGGAAGGTCAAAGGCGCGAAATGGGTCGCCGCCGGAATCTTCCTGAGCGTTATCGGGTTGGCGCTCTACCTCATGGTACGGAAGAAACAGAAAGGGGTCAAGCGGCCAGAGTTTCAAGAAGTGCCTCAATACCGCCACTCGGAACCGGCCCCCCAGGATTCGCAGCCTGCACCGGTCGTTCCGGTCACTGGAGAGTCCGGACCGATCGTGATCCCGGCCGAGCCCGAACGGAAACCGCAAACCCCTCCCGAGGCCGCTCCCTCAGCCGCGCCCGAGGAGGTCCGCCCAGAACATCGCTGGGCACCGGTGATCAGAGAACAGGTCGAGGGGATCACGCGATGTCCCAAGTGCGATAGTGCGGTGAGCTACCGGGACGATTTCTGCTCGGAGTGCGGCGCCAAAATAAAGTGAGGACAATCCTTTTTATCAGGTCCGCGCAATCAGCGGCATGATGAAGGAAGGGCAGCTGGTCTACCTATTGGACGAAAGAGGCCGCAGGTTCTGGGCGAACGCCCGCCCGGAGATGCTGAAGATCCAGGGATTGGGCGTGCTGGACGGCCACAAGCTGATGGCCCTCGAGTCCGGCTCCAGGATCTCTTTTGCCGGGGTGGAGTTCTACGTTCTGGTCCCGGGAAACCCGGAGCTGATGGAATCGGTGGACCGCAGCGCCCAGGTCATCATCGCCAAGGACGCCGCCACCATCCTTTTCAATTTGGACGTCAAGTCTGGCGACACGATTCTAGAAGCGGGCCTGGGCTCCGCCTCACTGACGATGCCGCTGCTGAACCTGGTGCGGCCGACCGGCAAGGTCATCTCCGTGGAGCTGCGCGAGGACTTCGCGACCAAGGGCCGCCGGAACGTGGATCGCACCGGGTTCGGGGATAACTGGAGGTTGATGATCGGGGACGTCCGCACCATCGACGTGGGGGAGAAGGTGGACTCGGTCATGCTGGACATGCCGAACCCTTGGGAGGCGGTGGACAATGTCAAACGGTTCCTGAGGCCCGGGGGGAGATTCTGCGGATATGTGCCGAACACCAACCAGCTGGAATCAACGGTGAAGAAGCTGCGCACCTCCGGATTCATCGAGGTGGTGGCCCTGGAGAACATCCAACGGACCATGGACGTGCACGAAGGCGGTGTGCGCCCATCGTTCGACATGCTCGGACACACCGGGTACCTGGTCTTCGGAAGGATGCTGTCCTCCGACCCTGGGCCATGATAACGCTCTCTTAACATGATTTCATTATTATTAATGGCACGAAAATCGTTACCGGGGTCGGTGCTTACAAAGATGGACCCCATCGAGATGGCGGAATTGGAGGATTGGAGAGCCTGGCTCATCGCGAATCATCTCTCCTCCGAGGAAATATGGATCGCCATTAGAAAGGCGGCGCAGGGCCACGAAGGGCTGACCATGAGGGACGCCATCGACGAGGCCATATGCTACGGATGGATCGACAGCCGGACCAAACGGCTGGACGACCGCAGGTATATGATCCGGTTCACGCCCAGGAAGAACGGATCGAACTGGTCGGAGCGGAACCTGAAGAGGGCAAAGCAACTCCTTAACGAGGGGCGGATGGACGTATCGGGAATTTCCTTACTGCCGGCGGATTTCCGGGAACGGGCCGTTCACGAAGGCAGGGAAGAGGAATGGGAGGTGGGACCATCTCCGGAACTCGAGGCCGAGCTGAGGAAGGATCACAAGACATGGCTTGTCTATTCGGACCTGTCACCGGGGAAGAGGAAGGAGTTCAACCGCTGGGTCTTTCAGGCCAAACGTCCCGAGACGAGACGAAAGAGGATCGAAAGAACGGTCGAGCTGATTCGGATGGGGCGGTCGCTGACCGAGGACATGATGCAAAGAATGTACAAAAAGAAGAGCGGGGATTGATGCGCCCCGGCTTCGAGCCAGACCCGCGGGGCAAAGCATATAACGAACCACCTCTTTGCTTGCAGTGATGAGCTTCGAATTTGCCATCACCGTTTTCGCCGCGATATTCGCCATCGTGAACCCCATAGGCAACATCCCAGTCTTCGTGGCCATCACCCAGGATTACACCCCGGAGCAGAAGCGCCGGGTGATCAGGAAAGCTTGCATAGTCGCCGGGGGCGTGCTATTGGCCTTCGGCCTTTTCGGCAACTACATCTTTGCGATTTACGGCATCACGATCCCGGCGTTCAAGATCGCCGGAGGGATGCTGCTGTTCTCCATCGCCTTCAACATGACCCGGGGCTCGGTGGGGCGGGCCAGGATGACCGGGGAGGAGCACGAGGAAGCCCTGGAGAAGGAAGAGGTCGGGGTGGTCCCCTTGGGAATCCCGCTCTTCGCCGGACCGGGTGCCATCACCACCGTCATGATCTACATCGCGTTCGCGGCCACCTCGAACGATCTCCTGTTCGATGTTTCCGCCATATTCCTCTCCATCATCATCACGGTGATCGCCAGCTATTTCCTTCTTCGCTACGCGGAGCCCATCTTCTCCCGCATGGGCAAGAGCGGGGCCGGGGCGTTCACCAGGATCATGGGACTGCTGCTGGCGGCGATAGCGGTGGAGTTCATCATCACCGGCACGTTCAGCGCGGTCGATGCCTACTACCACATCGTCCACTAGGCCACGTCGCAGGGAGAAGATTATTAACCGGCAGTCGATACGAGAATCTCGGTGCGTCAATGGTCGTGGCAGAGATCCGGATAGAGCTCAAGCAGGGAGTGGCCGACCCCGAAGGCCAGAACACCAGGAAAGCGCTCGAACTGCTCGGTTTCAAGGGTATAAAAGGAGTCCGCTCCATCAAGACCTTCGAGGTCGAACTGGACCTGCCGGCCGAAGAGGCCAGGAAGCAGGGAGAGGAGATGTGCCGCAAGCTCCTGGCTAACCCGGTGATTCAGAAATTCAAAGTCGAGATCAAGCAGTGAGAAAAATGGCGATCGACCAGTTGCTGAAAAGGCGGACGGTGCCGTTCGAGCTCTTCGATGTGGACATCTTCTCCGCCACCGACGAGCAGCTCAGGGAACTGAGCACCAAGCTCGGGCTCAACCTGTCCATCGACGAGATGAAGCGCGTCCGGGAATATTTCCATAACCGCGGAAGCATTCCCACCGATATCGAGATCCAGTCCATCGCCCAGGCGTGGAGCGAGCACTGCTGTTACAAGAGTTCGAAGGTGTTCCTCCGGGAGCACATTTTCAATATCAAGCACCCGGACATCCTCTCCAAGGGGGACGCCGGGGTCATGGTGTTCGATGAGGAGTACGGATACGCACTCCGCATCGAATCGCACAACCACCCGTCGGCCATCGAGCCCTATGGCGGGGCGGCCACCGGCATCGGCGGCATCGTCCGGGACGTCCTATGCATGGGCGCCCAGCCCATCGCCCTGATCGACCCGCTGTTCTTCGGTCCCATCGATTACCAGGGAGAGATGCCGGCCGGGTCCAAGTCACCGAAGTACCTGGTGGGCGGTGTCGTCGCCGGGATCAGGGATTACGGCAACCGGATCGGCATCCCCTGCGTCTGCGGCGGGCTGTACTTCGACGATTCGTACGTCGGCAACTGCCTGGTGAACGTCGGCTGCGTCGGCATCGTGAAGCGCAAGGACCTGGTCAACAACGCCGTGAAGGGAACCGAGGACGTGCTCATCCTGGTGGGCGGGAAGACCGGAAGGGACGGCATCCACGGAGTCACCTTCGCCTCGGCGGAACTGAAATCGACCTCCGAGGAGGAGTCCCGGGGCTCGGTCCAGCTGGGCGACCCCATCACCAAGGAACCGCTCATCCACGCCTGTCTCGAGGTGAACTCGAAGGGCCTCATCCACGGCATGAAGGACCTCGGGGGCGGCGGCCTCTCCTGTGTCGTCGGCGAGATGGCTTTGTCCGGCGGCTGCGGCGCCGTGGTCGACCTGGAGCAGGTCCCGCTGAAAGAAGAGGGCGTGGCGCCATGGGAGATGTGGGTCTCGGAATCGCAGGAAAGGATGATGCTGGCGGCCCCGGAGGAGAACGTCCAGGAGATCCTGGACATCTTCGCCCTGTGGGACGTCAACGCCTCGGTCATCGGCCGGGTGGTCGAAGGAAACCACGTCAAGCTGATCTACCACGGCGTGCAGGTATTCGACATCGACCTGGAGTTCCTGACCAAGGGACCGGAGTATTGCAGGCCCAGCAAGGTCAGCTCCCCTTCGGCGGTGGTGCATTCCGTACCGGACGTCCCCGGGGACATGAACGAGGTCCTGGAGGCCTTGCTTTCGGAACCGAACATCGCCTCCAAGGAATGGGTCATCCGGATGTACGATCACGAGGTCCGGGGTAACACCGTCGTCAAGCCCATGCAGGGCAAGATGAACAAACGGGGGCCTTCGGACGCCACCGTGCTCAAGCCGCTGGACCATTCCTACCGCGGACTGGCACTGGCCATCGGGGTCAATCCGTGGTTCACCTCGTTGGACCCGTACAAGGGGGGCCAGACCTCGGTGGACGAGGCCTGCCGCAACATCGTGGCGGTGGGCGGGACGCCGCACTCGCTCACCAATTGCCTCAATTTCGGCAACCCGGAGAAGCCGGAACGGCTGGGCGAACTGAGGGAGGCCATTGCCGGACTCGCAAACATCGCGATAGAACTGGGCCTGGCGGTCCCGTCGGGTAACGTCAGCCTGTACAACGAGACCTCCAAGGGCCCATGCCTTCCGACGCCCACCGTGCTGGGGCTGGGCATAGTGGAGGACGTGAGGAAGGTCGTCACCACCGACCTCAAGCAGGAGGGGGATCCGCTCTTCATCGTCGGGACGACCAGGGAGGAGATGGGCGGGTCCGCCCTCTACCGCCGTTTCGGTGGCAAGGGCGGGCTGGTGCCGAACGTCGACCCCGTCCGGCTGAAGAGCTCGATACGGCTGATGAACGAATGCATGAGGGAGGGCATGGTCCGAGCCTGCCATGACCTGTCGGACGGAGGGTTGGCGGTCTCCCTGGCCGAGATGTGCATCGCTGGGGACGTGGGTGCGGAGATCGACCTCGGCCCCATGGGCGACATGCCCGACCTGGTGAAGATGTTCTCCGAGTCGAACACGCGCTGGATCGTCGAGATCGACAAGGGCCGGGAGAAGGAGTTCATCGACCACATGAGCATCCCCATCGCGAGCCTGGGCCATGTCGGTGGCGCCGAACTGAGAATAAGGGGCAATGGCGAACTGGTATCCCGATCGGTCGAGGCGCTCAGAGAATGCTGGTCGCAGCCGTTATGGAAGCTGTTGGGGTGATCAAATGAAAGCGGAAGAGGTCAAGGTCTGCGTCATCAGGATCGAGGGCACCAACTGCGAGGATGAGTGCGCCAGGGCGTTCAGCTCCGTCGGCGCCAGCGCAGAGAAGGTGCACCTGAAGCAGCTGCTGGGCCAGTGCCCGTCATCGATGAGGAGGGACCTGAACGACTACCACATCCTGGCGTTCCCGGGCGGTTTCTCCGCCGGAGACTATGTCCGGGCCGGAGCTATCTTTGCGGCTCGCATGAAGTCCGGCCTCTCCAAGGACCTGGTCAGGTTCATAGAGTCCGGCCGGCCGGTCATCGGCATCTGCAACGGTTTCCAGATCCTGGTCGAGCTGGGCGCGCTCCCGGCGTTGGACGGAGAGGCGCTTTCACAGCGGCCGGAGGCGGCGCTGTACACGAACGCGTCCGGAAGGTTCGAGTGCATCCCGACGCTGCTGAAGCACGAGAACCGGGGCAGATGCGTGTTCACCACCGAGGTGCCGAGACATGAGGTGGTGATGTTCCCCTGCGCCCACGCCGAAGGCAAGCTCATGTTCCCGAAGGAGTCTGAGGACCCCATCCTGGACCAGATGGAGCACAACGACCAGATCGTGTTCAGGTACGTGGACGACAAGGGGGGGTACGCCAGTTATCCGTGGTGCCCCAACGGATCGGTCAGGAACATCGCCGGCATAAGCAACGTGCACGGCAACGTGTTCGGCCTGATGCCCCATCCGGAGCGGGTGTTCGACCGGTGGACCCACCCGGACTGGACCAGGACCGGCGACAACCCGGTGGCGTCCGGCGATGGCCGAGTGGTCTTTGAATCGGCGCTCAGGAACGTTCTGAAAAAGAACTGAACGTTCAGATCAATGAGACCCTGACCTCGATCGGGTCGTTGTCGTTGAGGCCCAGGGTCCGGCGCAGGTGGTACTTGCACAGTATCTCGAGCACGTCGCTATAGTGGGAACGGGACGGGATAACGACCGCGCACTCGATGTTCTGGATGGTCGCAAGATGGCATTGGACATCGCCGAACGTACGACCGTTGCGTTCGAAACCCTTGACGATGATGGCCTTGGTCTGCCTCAGCGTGTCGACCTTGTGCACTTCCGACGGGTTGACCTTGACGTTCAACGTGCCTTCGTACGGGGTGAATCCCAGCTTCTCGGTGAACTGCTCGATGTAGCCCGGCTGTGTCACGTAGTACTGGCCCTCGCCCATGCCGGTGATGACCATGCCCTTGATGACCAGCTCGTCCTTCATCTCGAAGATGCGCTGGTACTCGGTGTACTCCTTGCGCAGCATGTCGACGCCCTTGTCGGTCAACCGGATCCGCTGTCTGCGGGCACCCAGGTCGCGACTGATGAAACCCCCATCCAGGAGTTCCAGGATCCGCTTGGAGGCCGATTGCTGGCTCATGTCCAGCATCTCTCCCAGCTCTCGCGAGGATATCGCCACATAGTCATGCATTCCGCCCATTAGGGCGATCCGCCTGAGGGCGAGTATGAACTTTTCGTCCGTTTCTTCTTCCACCAGTATCCACTCCTGAACTACGCCAGACCGCGGGGGCGGGCGTGAAAATGGACGAACACCAATAAAATGGGTAGCTAATCAATCTTGTTGTTCACACGATGATTTTTGAGAATCACCCCGACGATTCAAGGAAGGTACATTTTATTACTGACTGGAATAATCGCTGACCGGTGAGAGAATGGGAAGACATGTGATCGAGGCCCTTGGCAAGACACGAGTGGTGGTAGAGGACGGAAAGGTCATCGAGGTGGGAAAACCGGAGGTGGGATACTGTCCCGCTATTCGCCAAACACCGGGGCATCCAGCAGATAACGCCGGAGATCGTCCGGGAGAACGTCGAGTTCCGCATCAGGGATTTCGGGATGTGCACCGAGGACCGTAAGATGCGCATGAAGGACTTCCTTTCGTTCGGGGTCTCGGAGCTGATGGGCATGGCCTTGACCAAAGGCATGATCGATTGCACGGTCATCGTCTGCGAGGGAGCGGGAACGGTCATCGTGACCGATCCAGAGCTCGCGCAGGGGATCGGCGGGAGGATCTCTGGCATACTGGAGACCTCACCGATCGAGAGCGTCATCGAAGCGGTGGGCAGGGAACGGGTGCTCGACCCCAAGACGGCCAAGATCGATCAGGTGCGCGGGGTAGAGAAAGCGGTCAAGCTCGGGTTCAGGAGGATCGGGGTTTCCGTGGCCAGCGGCAAGGATGCCGAGACCATCCGCAAGATGATGGGAGATTCCGTGATCATATTCGCGGTGCACACCAGCAAGGTGACGAAGAGCGATGCGATCAAGTTCCTGAAGAACTGCGACATCGTCACGGCCTGCGCTTCCAAGGAGGTGCGTGCGCTCATGGCCGACCTCAAGGTCATGAGATACGGCAACAAGGTCCCGATCTACGCCGTGTCCGACATCGGCAAGAAGATAATGACCGCCAGGCTGGAACAGACCAAGACCCCCCTGACAACGGAATCGGAAGACCCGCCCAGGCCGCTGATCTAAAGTTGGTCGTCTTCCAGGAAAAGATGGCTGCGCGATCGCAGGAAGATGCACTTGATGCCCGCCCGGCGCAGCTTGGCCCGCATCAGGGCGTCGTTGGTGACGACGTACGCGTTCAGGTCTATCGCCGCGGCGATGATGCCCTCGTCACCCTGGATCGCCGTTTCGTAACGCTTGTACTTTCCGGCCAACTTCAGCGCGACACCGGCAAACTTGCTCTTGGAACGTTTCAGCTCGCCGATGGCCGGTCCGGGAACGTACGCCTCGTAGTTACCTAAAAGACCCTGAAGCTCAAGATCCACGTTTATCTTGAACTCGAAGGGCATGAGAAGCGCGTTCGTGTCAAGGACCACTTTCTGCATGAATACCTACTGGATGATGCCGAACCCGATGAGGCGCCACTTGCCCGTGATCTTCCTCGAAACGGCCACCCGCTGGCCTTTCTCGGCGCAGACCGGTATCTTCAATGCGACCTCGGACTCGCTTCCCCTGGCGGAGGTGACGACACCGACGGTGGTGGCGGTCCCTACGCTCAGCATGAGCGGTTCGTTGGTCTTGATGTTGTCTACCGCCAGGTCCTCCGCCGCACCGACCACGCGCTCCAACAGAGTGGTGGTCATGATGATCTTGTGCAGCACCGGGGGCAATGTGCCTGGCTTTCCGACGACCCGTCCGGTGAGCCCGTCGGACTTGGTCATTGCGACGGGTCCAGCTTGGTCCCGATGGCGATCAGTCCGCCCGGTTTCGCCTTCTGCAGCTCGGTGCCGCCGGCGTGAAGTGACTCGATGGTGGTGATGATCTTTTCCCAGGCGACCTTGCCGCCGGTGAGCTCGACCTTGCGGCCCGGAGCGATCTCGATCTCCTCCCCTATCTCCAGCTTCCCGTGGATGATGGATCCGCCCAGGACGCCGCCCTTCAGCTCTTCCGGTCCACTTCCCGGCTGGTTGATATCGAATGAACGGGCCACGAACATCCTGGCCGGCCCTTTGCCTTCATGCTTCGGGGTGGGGATGTACTTCTCGATGGCCTCGATGAGCTTATCGATGTTGACATCGTGGTGCGCGGAGACCGGTATGATCGGCGCGTTCTCGGCGATGGTGCCCTTGACGAACGCTTTGATCTGCTTGTAGTTGTCCAGCGCCTCTTCCTTGGTGACGATGTCGATCTTGTTCTGGACGATGATGATGTTCTCGACGCCGATGATGGACAGCGCCATGAGATGTTCTTTCGTCTGTGGCTGCGGGCAGGGTTCATTGGCCGCGACCAGCAATAGCGCCCCGTTCATCATGGCCGCGCCTGAAAGCATCGTTGCCATGAGCGTCTCGTGACCTGGAGCATCGACGAACGAGACCGACCGCAGGAACTCGGCCTTACCGCCGCACTCCTTGCATTCTGGCCTGCTTGTGTATGCCTTCGTGTCGCCGCACTTGGGGCATTTGTAGAAGGACACGTCGGCGTATCCCAGCCTGATTGAGATTCCTCTCTTGATCTCCTCTGAATGACGGTCCGTCCACTCCCCGCTGAGCGCCTTCGTCAGCGTGGTCTTGCCGTGGTCGACGTGGCCGATCATGCCGATGTTGATCTCGGGCTGGTGCGCCACACTCATTGCTTGGGCTCCTCTTTCTTGATGAGGTCTTCGATGGGCTTGGAGCCCTGGGTCGAGATCTTCATGTTGAGCTGTACGGTGTCCGGAGCGATGGTGTTGCCCCTCATGGACTTCCGCCTTCTCAATCCGCCCTCGGTCGACTGGAAACCAGTGCTCGTAGCGGTGAGCAGCCTCTTCCTCCTTGGTCCGGGGAGGTCCTTCCTCATCGGGAAGCCGTCCTTGTCACTTCCACCAGTGATCGCGAGCTTGTAGCCTGGAAGTCCAACGAAGATGCCATCGACGACATCCCCGATCTTCTTCCCGATCAGGGAGTTGGCGTGGTGGCCGGTAACGGACACCTGGTACGACTTACCGTTCTTTCCATCATTAATAACGGCTTTAAATTCAACCATACTAACACCTGTGAGTATCTCGCCCTAATGTAGTTCGCCTTAAATAATTATTGGTGTCATGAAAGTGACGATAATGCACACGATCCTGATCGTCGCCAGCAAGGTCTTGGGGCGAGCTACGTGACCCTTCATGTGGTCGGGCGGGAAGCACCTTTCGGGGCATCTCGACAACGAAAATGCTGCCACACATAAACATGTTTCCTAACGAATGAGCCCCTGGCCCAGACATTCTGGGACATATCGATGCTTAGAATGGTAGCATCATTTGTTCAGTTATCGAAAAAAGGTGCGACAAATAATATTATCTGGAACCACGAATTGAATGAGTCGGGATGATAATGGCCAAGAAAATCAGTCCGAACGAAGAGAAACCGAGCAACATCGATGTTGGGAACGCTGACTCAAAGTTGGAAGCCAACAAGATAAAGAAGGAGCTGAATCCACACCATCAGAACGCAAAACCGAAAGGAAAGAAATAGGAAGGTCACGCCTCCATCGACCCTTTGCCGAGCAAGACCGAGCGGAAAGGTTCCTCACCCATCCACTCGTCTTCCCGGCTGGATAGTCTTATTAGGAAGCGGCTTTCATGCATGATTACAGAGGAGCTTAGATGAGGAGATCTGTCATCCTATTGGCCTCGGTCCTGGCAGTGGTGTTCATGGTCCTGAGCGCGGCTGCACCGGTATTGGCCGCCACGGTACCCCGTGAGATCAGGTCCGGGACAACCACCATCGCCGTGAACGATCATGCGGTCATCGGCGAGTTCACCACGGACCAGGACCAGTCGGTCACCCCCACCCTGTCCTACACGGTGTTTGTGATCGGAAACGGTGGGTCCGTGACCTACGATATCCTGTTAATGAACGAGACCAACTATGATCTTTACAAGAGTGGAGCCAATTTCACCTACATCTCCGCAGGCTCCAAGCTGAACCAAGACGGTGAGTCGACCTCCATCTCCGATCTGGCACTGACCCAAAACACGCACTATTTCCTGGTGGCCGACAACAGCAACCTGCCTGCGGGAGGATCTGTACCGACCCAGGAGCTGCGCATCGGATACATCCTAAATGGATATGACGTGTCGGTCCAATTCCCATCCGGGAACCCGGTGGTATGGGTGGTGGTCGCCATCATGGCTTTGGTGATAATCCTGATAATCATCATCGTGGTGCTGCTTCTTTATTTCCTTTTGAGGAGAAAGCGGGCCCCGCAAACGATGATGCCAACACCGGTTCCGCCGATGATCAACCCGGCCACCCCCGAAGGCAACTGTCCGGTCTGCGGCCAGCAGGTCAGGCCGGATTTCTACGTGTGCCCCAATTGCGGGAATCGGCTGAGGTGAGGAAGGAATCCTCGAACCTTTCCTTTTCTCTTCTTCACATGGTCGGAAGGTCGCCTCATTTCACAAAGTACATCGGAAGCCATTCGCTTCCCTGATTTTCTAGGGCATCTTGGGGATCCTCGATCGCGCGATTTCTTTAGGATTTATGCCTTCATCTTGAAGATAGCATTCCTCAGCTGCGTCTCGAAAATAGCATACGACCATTTTATGGGAAATGGTCCGATCTAGTTCATCAAGAACCTGAATGGAGAAGCACCGGCCTCTCTCGGCCCGGAACTAATGGAATGCCTTACATTCCCCAGAAACGGTCCTTCTTCCGCTTGATCTCCAGCGTTTCGTCCAGCACCATCTTCTCATCGGCGTTCAGGTCGTAGTCCGCCAGGCCCTTGACCTCAGATTCCAGGATGTCGACGTACAGCACCGTGTCCACATCGATCTGACGGCCGACCGTAGGACCGTCGATGGATATGGCGATCTCCTGACCGGCGATGCCTTCCTTCAGGGTGTCCTCGCCGTCGCGCAGGCTCTTGATCTTTCCGATCTCGTTGCCTTCCTTGTCGATCACTCTCTGACCGTTGCGGATACGTCCCCCGAGAACGCGCACACCGACGATGGCCGGCTTGCTGACCCGGAAGACGCAGTTGGGCAAAAGCCTGAACTTGCCCGGAAAGGCAGTGAGAGCGCGTTTCTCCAGCTCCGCCTTGCGCTTCTCCTCTGCCACCCATTTCTGGTAGTCGTCGATGAGACCGTAGACGACGTCGTTAAGGAAGATCTTGCCCGGATAGTTGGGCAACGCCTCCTTGGCGTCGATGAGCATGTCGATGCTGAAACCGAGCACGGCCCGGTGCAGTTCGTCATTGTACGCCGACACCTCGATCAGGTCCCTTCTGGACACGTCACCGACCTCGTACTTGCGTATCGGGATGCCGGCCTTGGCGCACTCGAAGGCCAGCGCCTCCAATGAACCGATCGCGTCCGCCTTGATCATGACGCCGGCGTCCGCCGTCTCTATGTTGACCTTGGTCTCCTTGGTGATCTCCTCCAGGACCGCCTTCTGGTTGCCCTTGATGACCCTAAGCGGCGCACCGGCGATGACGCCCTCCAGAGTCTGGCACATGACCTTGACGCCGGCCGCGGCGGTGACCTCGGCCACCGATCCGAACTTGTCCCGCGGGTCCCTTATTTCGTCCAGCGGCTTCGGTTTCAGGATGGCTTTGACCTTGGTGATGACCGGCTTGTTCCTCGTACCGAGGGCGACCGTGTCCCCCCGATGGAGCGTTCCGGCATAGAGGATGACATCGACGGTGGCGCCCAGCCCCTTCTCTTCCTTGACCTCGAGTATGGTCCCTTTTGCCGGACCCTCCTCGGTCTTCAGCTCCGCCTCGAGGAAACGCTGAGCCAGTCCGACCAACACCAGCAACAGGTCCGGAATGCCTTCCCCGGTCTTGGCGGAGATCGGGATCAGCGCGATGTTCTTGGTGAAGTCCTCGATCCGGTCGTAGCGGTCGGCGGACAGGCCTTCCATCGCCAGTCTGCCGGATATCTCGTAAAGCCGGTTGTTGACGTTCTCCCTGGCATTCTCCGGCTGTTCCTTCTCGGAGAAAATGAACGGCGTCTTCGGATGGGAGATCCAGCCATCCACCAGGTCGATCTTGTTGAGCGCGATGATGAAGGGCGTCTTGAAACGCCTGAGGATATTGATGGATTCGATGGTCTGCGGCTTGGGGCCCTCGTTGATGTCGATGACCAGGATGGCTATGTCGGCCAGCGAGCCTCCCCGGGCGCGCAGTGAAGTGAACGAATGAGTGTCCGGGGGTGTCTATGAAAAGCAGACCTGGAACACCGAACTTCCTCTTGCCCATCAACTGGGCGCACACCTCTTCGATGTGCTCCAGCGGCACCTCCGTGGCGCCGATGTGCTGGGTGATGAAACCGGCCTCTCGCGACATGACCGTCGTGCCGCGGATGTAATCAAGCAGGCTGGTCTTGCCATGGTCGACATGACCAAGTACACTGACGATAGGCTGCCTGATGCTCATGTCCAATCGGATTATGGCAAACGTATTTCTACCTTTCTTAGCACCCAGGAACAATCGGGATGGACACTTCGAAATCACGGAAAAATAAGGCTTGGAAGAAAGTTAGGAAAGATGTTTGCCAGTCAGTTCACTCGAACAACCAGGAGCTGACGTTGTACTTGTAGTCCTGGAGCTCGTAGTCGTTGAAGAACAGGTTGATCTCACGCTTCGCCGATTCCGCGGAATCGGATCCGTGGACGATGTTCCTGCCCGTCTGCTGCGCCAGGTCGCCCCTGATGGTTCCAGGTGCGGCGTCCTTGGGGTTGGTCTTGCCCATCATCGTCCTCATCGTGTTGATGATGTCGTCCCCTTCCCAGACCATGACGAGCGATGGCCCGGAGGTCATGTACTCGATCAGGCCGTTGAAGAAGCCCTTTCCCTTGTGTTCACCGTAGTGGCGTTCTGCCAGCTCCTTCGGGAGCCGCATGAACTTCATCGCGACCGGCTTGAAGCCCTTGGCCTCGAACCTGCCCAGTATCTCGCCCATGAGCCCGCGCTGGATGGCGTCGGGCTTGAGCATTACGAACGTGCGTTCGATCATTCAGCCCGCCCCGAGATCATGCCTCGGGAGCCTTGGCCTTCGCCTTGGCTTCCTTGGGCTTCTTTTCCTTCTTGGGCTTGGCTTCCTTGGCCGGCTTGGCCTCGGCTTCCGGGACCACTGCGGTCTCGGCCGGTGCCGGGAGCGCCTTGGGCTCTACCGGTGCCAGCTCTGCTGCCTTGGCCGTCTTCCGCGTTCTTCAGGTTGCGGGCATCCGTTGCCAGTCCCTTCCGGGCTGCGTAGGCTGCGGTCCAGGTGACCTTCCTGGGGACGCGGCCCATCTCGATCATGTTCTTGGAGCACTTGTTGCTGCAGAATAGGAAAGTGGTACCGTCCTTCTTGACGTACATCTTTCCGGTTCCTGGCTCGATCGACGCACCACAGAAGGTGCAGATCTTTTGCTCTACCATTTCAAAGTCACCGTCCAGTTTACCTTATCGATAGCTTGCGAGCCTCTCTCGAGGTCTCCCTTAGCATCAAGATGTCGCCCATCCGCACTGGTCCCATGATGTTCCTGGTGATGATCCTGCCCTTGTCGCGACCGTCTAGAACCCGGACCTTGACCTGGGTAGCTTCACCCGTCATCCCGGTGCGGCCGATGATCTCGACCACTTCCGAGGCGATGCTCTCTTCATCTACCATGGTTTAGCACCTTACCTTACTTGGCTGCCCTGAGCTTCTTGGCGTTCTCGACCAGGTTGTCCAGTACCGGCTTTCCCTTTCCGGCGTCCAATATTGCGATGGAAGCGGTGGGCTTTTCCAGTCCGCACGCGTTGCCGAGCTCCGCCTTGGATGCTACGTAGACGTACGGGACGTTGCGCTCCTCGCACAGGAGGGGCATGTGAGCCAGAATCTCTGGGGGCTGGACGTCCTCAGCCATAACGATCAGGACCGCCTCTCCTCGCTCGACAAGCTTGGTGACCTCGTTGGTCCCCTTCTTGATCTTGCCGGTGTCGCGAGCAAGCTCGACGACCTCGTAGGCCTTGTCCTGCAGTTCCTTTGTCATCTCGAATCTAACGAATGCTGGTTTTGCCATTATTTCACCTCATTCGGATGTTATACATCCTCATCATTCATTGGTAGAATGCGGAATGTGCCAAAGTCATGATGATATTTATAACTTGTCGGCCCAACGGTCGGACACCAGCCAGCATCCCGGAATGACTGTTTCTTAGGGCCTGGTCCGGCCCAATAACCCCCGCCCCCACAAGAGAGTTCCGTTCTCCTTGCCCGCACGTTTGTCGGATCACTCACTGTCGGTCTTCCTTAACTCGGCAAGCACCCGGTAGGCCACCGCCTGGCTGGCGGTCATCGCCATCATCGCCCCGACCATGATGGCGTCGAACATCTCGTCCTCGCTGGCGCCGTACTTTGCCGCCTGTCTGAAATGCACCATCAGGCAATGCTCCGCACCCAGCGCCGATCCGGCCGCGATGGCCGCCAGCTCCATCGTTTTCTGGTCCATGAACTTGGGTTTGAACAGTATCGCACTGGAAAGGTCGATGTAAGGTATGAACATGTCCGGCCGTTTGGAGAGAACCTCGGAAACCAGCGGGACTTGGCCATACACCTTCTTGACCCGGCTCCAAGACCCTCTGGACGCGTTCCTCGCTATAGCGGTCATTGTCGGAACTGCCTTCTGCCATGCCCCGCGATAGGAATACAGAGGGAATTAATCTTTCACATGCTGAGGCAAGTTCAGAACACGTGCAGGTCGTCCTTGTCGTGATGCATCTTCATTTCTTCCGGCTTGAAGATCGCGCACACCGGTTCCTCGATCTCATGCCCGTAGTTCCGGTACCATTTACCGCACAGCCAGCTCTGCAGCGTCTTGATGTCCCCTTCGTTCATGTGGCGGAATCTGCCCTGCAGCTTCAGGTAATCGCTCACCGGCAGCATCTTCTTCGGTTTGTAGGTGGTCCGAGACTCGCCATCTTCGTACTCGAACAGCGTCCACATTCCGGTCTCCACCGCCAGCTTGGCGATCTCCATGCTCATGGCCGATTCATATTTCCAGCCGGGAACGCAGGGGGTCAGGATATGCAGGAACCGGAACCCGGAGACGTGCTTGGCCTTGATCCACCTTCCTCACGAAATCGTTGAAGTGGGCGATCGACAGCGTTGCCGCGTACGGCGGGTCATGCGCCTCGACGATCTTCATCAGGTCCTTCTTGAACGTCCTCTTCCCCTGCACCTTGCTTCCGACCGGGGAGGTCGTCGTCCATGCGCCGAACGGGGTGGAGGAGGAACGTTGTATCCCGGTGTTCATGAATGCCTCGTTGTCGACGCAGACGTAGATGATGTCCTCGTTCCGGTCGAGAGCGCTGGAGAGCGCCTGGAGCCCAATGTCGAACGTCCCGCCATCCCCGGCGATGCCGACCACCAGCGATTTCTTTCCCCGGCGGCGGTAGGCCGCCTTGATGCCGGTGGTGACCGCTCCGGTGTTCTCGAACGCGGTGAAGAGGTATGGCGTACGGAAGGAGGAGGTCGGGATACTGGGCGCTGAAGACGACGGCGCAGCTGGCCGGTACGTACACGGTGGCATCCGGTCCGAGGATGCGCATGACGTTCTTGATGGCGATGGCGATGCCGCAGCCGGGGCAGGCGCCGTGACCGCTGACGAAGAACTCGTTCCGCTTGATGTCCTTGAGCCCGTGCATCTCCTCCATCACATTTCACCCCTCAGGTCATGCCAGTAAACGTCTCGTTCGGGCGTCTTGTCCACGCTGTCCTCGACCGACCTGGAACACCTTGACCAGGACCTCCGGCGTCAGGTCCCGGCCGCCCAGCCCGGCAATGTGGTCGGTGATCGGCAGCTGGCTTCCATAGAGCGCGTTCCGCACCTCGGTGAACACCGGCCCGTAACGAGTTGAAGGCCACGGAACGGTCGAACACCCCCAGGGCCTTGAGCCCCGATGACCGCTTTGAGCAGTTCCTCCTTGGGGAATGGCCGCATGAAGCGAAGCCGGATCAACCCCACCTTCTTCCCTTCCGCCCTCAACCGGTCCACCACCAGACGTGATGTGGTGGCCGCCGTTCCGATCGCCAATACGGCGTACTCCGCCCCTTCCATCCGGTACAGGTCCAGCAGGTCGCCGTGGGTACGGCCGAAGCGCTTGCGCGAAATCGATGCCGACCTCTTTGATCACGTCCTTGGCAGCATCGATCGCCCGGTCCAGCTGGTACCTCATCTCGGTGGCGTACTCCGGCGGGCAGATCGGGTTCATGACGACCGGATCGTCCGGATCGAGCACGTTCATCGGGACGAACCTAGGCAGGAAGGCGTCGACCAATGCCTGGTCCGGCACGTCCACCTTCTCCACGGTGTGCGACAGCACGAAACCGTCCAGGCATATCATCACCGGCAGCATGACCCGATGGTCCTCGGCGATGCGGAACGCCTGGAGCGTCATGTCCAGCGCCTCCTGGTTGTCCTCGACGTAGCACTGGAGCCAACCCGATTCCCGCTCGGGCATGGAGTCGTTGTGCTCGAGCCATATGCCGGCCGCGGCGCCCAGCGAACGGTTCACGTTGGCCATGACCACCGGCAGCCGGATCTGCGGCGGCCGCGTATAGCATCTCGTGCATCAGGGCCAGCCCCTGCGAGGCGGTGGCGGTGAAGGTCCTGACCCCTCCGGCGCTGGCGCCGACGGCCACGCTCATCACGCTGTGCTCGCTCTCCACCGGAATGAAGTCGGCGTCCATCTCCCCGTTGTTGACGAACTCGGCGATCTGCTCCACGATCAGCGTCTGCGGGGTGATCGGGAACGCCGGGACGACCTCCACCCTGGCCAGCGTGGCGGCCCAGGCCACCGCGTGGTCGCCGCTGATGACCTTGACTACCATTCCTTCACCCCCTTGACCATCTCGATGGCGTTCACTGGGCATATCTGGGCACAGATCGCCGCATCCTTTGCAGTAGCGGAAGTCCCATTTCTCGTAAGTCGTCCTCGAGACGGTGGATGCAGCCCTCAGGGCAACTGAACCAGCAACGAAGGCAGCGGATGCATTTCTCCTTCAGGTAATGGGGTGAGCTGGTCCTCCAGGTACCGGTCATGTTCTGCCAGGAACTGCCCGGACCCACGTTCATATTTCCGAACGATTCAGCGGGCAGGGTGACCCCGATCGGAATCGTCCTGCCAGTCCGGCAGCCACATCTCCCGGTGGGCGATCATCCGTTGGCCCATGCAGGTGCCCACCGTCGTCCGGTCGAAGGCAGGCCCCGGCTGCGGCGGCGTTGATCTCCGCCGCCTGCTGGCCCAGCCGTTCGCCGAACCGGTCGGCGATCGAGGTTTTGATCGGATTTCAGGGAGACCAGGTCCTGAACCTTTGCCATGGACCCGAGGATGGAGGTGTTCACGATGGGGGCCTTGAGATACTCCAGCGCCACCGACGTAGCGTCGACCGCAGCGCACCGGACGGAAATGCCCAGGTCCACCTCGGACGGGGATTTCCTGGTGTTGATCACCGCTGAGCCTTCCGGCTTCATGCCCTCTGCCACCGGATCGATGTCAAGCAGCGATTCGTCGAGGATGACCAGCATGTCCGGCCGATAGATCTGGGACTTGATCCGGATCTTCTGATCGTCAATGCGCGCGAACGCCCTCACCGGTGCCCCGCGTCTTTCGGCACCGAAGAACGGAAACGCCTGGGCCTCTAGACCTTCGATGACGGCCGCCTCGGCAAATGCCTGGGCCGCCATCACCGCTCCCTGACCGCCCCGACCGTGAAAACGAATCTCGAACATCATGCACCAATGGGCTGACAATTGGTCGAGTGACTATATAATCCTGCACTGGCTGGTCATGGGTGGAGACGCCCGGAGATCCGGGAATGCCGGATCGTTCAACCCACGTCGAGTCTATGTATAAGCCCGAGGGAAGAGGTTCTGACAGAGCCATCTCCCAGATGTGTATGACGCAACCGTTTTCGGTGTACAGCTGGTAGGTATGCTGGATCGCGTCATTGTTGTGCAGCTCCAAATGCACGCGGCCGATACCTTCACGACCGCGCAGCATTGTGATCGGTAAGGCAGATGAGATGTTCCTGCCCAGGATATCCACCGAAAAATGGAGACTCAGCGGACCCTTCAATTCAGTATCCCAATAAGGAGAAATGTCGAAGCTGAAATTAGAATTCGCTGAAACATTCTGGAAAATCCTTAATCCTGGAACGGTCGAGGGATCGATGTAATCCTGCATCCGCGTTTCGGAATACCGATCGTTCCCGCCATCTCTGACCCCTGCGATCTCAAAACTGCCGGGTATGTCCGAATAGGTGCCGGTCACGGTCAGTTGGGCATTGATGACCATCGATCTGGCGGTCGTACCGTTGGTGAAGTTCATGGTCTCCTGAACTCCCGTTTCCATGGGGACCGAATAGGAGGGAGATCCAGACCCGATGCCGCTGACCCTTATCTCAGAGGCGTTCTCGGAAATTGTCAGCGTGGTGTGAGTGTTGTTCACGTTAAAGAACACGGCCGCCTCGGGTGCCATGCCCTGGACATCGTTGGCCAGCGTAAAATTCATCCAGGAGCTTCCGGAGGACCATGCGCCCGCCTCGATGTTGATCCTCTGATTCCAGTGACCTTGAGCGCTCGCCATTATCGCCGGTGGAGAGAAGCCCATGACCTTGATGTGATATTGACCACCGTCGGAGGTGGACGTTGAATACCTTCCCGAAACGACCGAGGCATTGGCAATGGGTAGGCCGTTGTTGTCCACGACACGTCCTGAAACCTCGCAGCTTATTCCCATGAGATCAAAGATTCCGGCCGCCCAGAAAGTGACCAGGACCGTTGATGAACAGATGACCAGGACGGCCACCATGAGGAACAGTCGCCCCCTTCTCCGACCGGTCTTTTTGTCAGTACCCGAATCTTCCAGCCTTGTCCCTTCTTACACCCAGGCTTAATCAGAATGTAGATTAATAAGCGTTGACCAGAATAAAGAAGAAAGGCGCCGCCGGGGGCGCCGCGTGGGAGTTTACTGGACGTAGTCCAGCCAGGCCTCGTACATCGGGTCCTTTCCGCTCACCGCTGCGCTGAAAGCTTGCTGCAGCTCCTTGGTGATCGGGCCGGCCTTGCCCGAGCCGATGGAGATGTCGTCGATGTAGCTGATCGGGGTGATCTCCGCTGCCGTGCCGGTCATGAACACCTCGTCCGCCAGGTACAGCTCGGAACGGGTCATCGACTTCTCGACGATGTCGTAGCCCTTGTTCTTGGCGATGATCGAGACGGAATCGCGGGTGATGCCTTCCAGTATCCCGGCCGATAGCGGCGGGGTGTACAGCACGCCCTTCTTGACCATGAATATGTTCTCCCCGGTCCCCTCGGCGACCTCGCCGTCGGCGTTAAGCATCAACGCCTCATCGAACCCGCGGTGCACCGCCTCCAGCTTTGCCACCACGGAATTGATGTAGTTGCCGCATATCTTGGCGTTCAGCATGGCAGAACGGTTCGCCGGCTTCTCCCATGTCGAAGTGATGATCTTGGCACCGGACTCGAGCTGTTCCGTTCCCATGTAGGCGCCCATGTGCGTGGCCAGCGATAGAGACCCGGGTCGGCATCTTGGTCGGGTTCAGCCCGATCCTGCCCTCGGGGTTCGCCCCGTAGTAGGCCAGAGGCCTGAGGTAATCATCCGCCGGGCCGCCGGAGCGGACCACCGCCTTGGACGCATCGCACAGCTCGTCCATGGAGAAGGGGATGTTCAGCCAGATGACCTTGGCCGAGTTGTAGAACCGGACCATGTGGTCCCGCAGGCGGAATATCGCCTTGCCCTTGGGCGTGTTGTAGATGCGGATGCCTTCGAACACTCCGCCTCCATAATGCAATCCGTGCGTCAGGATGTGCACGTTCGCCTCATCCCAGTTCACCAGCTTACCATCCATCCATATCTTTGATCTGTTTGTCATGTTGTAACTTCCCTGTCTGTGAAACGTTATCTGCTAAGGTGTCCAGATCAGATCGCGTTGACCGCCTTGATGAACTTGTTGGGTTTTGCGTTGTCGATCATGGCATCGACCTCTTCGATGCTTCCGATGAGCCGTACCTTGCCCGAGGAGTTGCTCGCTAACGCGTATGATTCTTGCCTGGTGTCGTCCACGAGCTCGCACTGGATGATGTCGTGAAGCCGCGATGAGCGCCTCCACCGACCTTTCGGCCTGTACCAGGTCCACGATGGTCAGCACGACCCGCGCCTTCCCTGGGATCTCGCATTTGCCGACCACGATCGTTTCGACGTTGATCTTCCTCCGGGTGAATTCCTGGAGTATTCGCTGCATCACGCCGAACTCGTCGTTGACCACCATTGACATTACCTGCATCTCACTCACTCTTCCCTTTCTTCTTCGAACTGGATGCCGTAGATGAGACTTCGTAATTGCGGACGGAATGATTCTTCTTTATGGGATGGTAATAGCCATCGTCGCTGGCGCCATTGTCGTTCCCCTTAGGGTATTTCGGGGTCGACAGCCAGGACATCGAGAACTGTCCGTCGTCATCGTTCATTACGTGCTTCGGCTTCTTCCTTTCGCCCCCTGCGACCATGCCGGAGACGAAGAACTTGAGCATGATGGTTGATACCATAGGCTAAACCTTCTAAGCGATCATTAGGGACCGACCCTCGAAGAGAGCCTCCCCTTTCAGATACCCAATACCAGCTGCTCGACCACTACGATAAGTACTGGTGTCTGAGCAACGCTGAGCATCGTCGATTGAATTGTAAGGAATATATTTATAGGTTCTCATTCGGAAGGCTCGAGGAGCGGTACTGGTTCCCGGTACTCTCCCTCTTTCGATGATCCTCTTGAGGAAGGAACGCGTCCTATCGTTCGTGGGGTTGGTGAAGATCGCTTCCGGGACGCCCTCTTCGGCGATTTGGCCCTGGTCCATGAAGATGACCCGATCGGCCACCTCCCTGGCGAATCCCATCTCGTGCGTCACCACCACCATCGTCATGCCCGTGTTTAGGGCCAGGTCCTTCATGACATCCAGTACTTCTCCGATCAGTTCCGGGTCCAATGCCGAGGTCGGCTCGTCGAAGAGGACGACCTTGGGGTTCATCGCTATGCAACGGGCGATGGCGACACGCTGCTGCTGTCCCCCTGAAAGCTGACCGGGATAAGCATCAGCCTTCTCTTCAAGACCTACCTTTTTCAAAGCCACGATGGCCTGCCTGTCCGCCTCTTCCTTTTCTATGTTCTTGACCTTGATGAGCGCCAGTGAGACGTTCTTTCTTACTGTCAGATGCATGAACAGATTGAAACTTTGAAAGACCATGTTCATCTGTGATCTGACGACGTTTATGTCGGTGTCCTCGCCATAAGGTCGACACCTTCGAACAAGACCTTCCCGCTGGTCGGTTCGTTCAGCAGGTTCAGGCAACGGAGCAGTGTGCTCTTGCCGCTCCCGCTCGGCCCTATCACTACCACGCATTCGTTTGCCTTGATGCTCATGGATATTCCTTTTAGGACCTCGTGGTCCCCAAAGGACTTGCGCAGGTCTATCGTTTCTATTATTGGGGCCGCCATTCACTCACTCCCCATCATACCCGGGATGGCAAACTTTCTTTCCACGTATCTCATTATGCGGGAGGTGCTGAACGTCAACATGAAATACAGCACAGCGACGAACAAAAGGACGACGAAGGGCTGAAATGTGATTGCCGTCACCTCTCTGGCAGAAAGAACCAGTTCCACCACTCCGATGGAAAAGACCAACGAGGTGTCCTTGATCATTGTGATGAACTCGTTCGTGTAAGACGGAAGTGAATTGCGCAGGGCCTGCGGGATGATGACCTGAAGCATCGACTGATTGTACGATAGGCCCATGGATCGGGCCGCCTCCATCTGACCCTTTGGAATGGATTGGACGCCGCCCCTGAATATCTCGGCCTGATAGGCAGCGGTGTTCAAAGACAACGCGGCAATACCGGCAAAGAAGGGATCCAGGAAAATCCCGAAAGAAGCAATTCCGAAATAGATCAGGAATATCTGGACCAGGAGAGGGGTGTCCCCGAAAAGCCTCCACATAGATCGTTGATAGCCCATAAATAACCCGGTTCCTGGATATCCTGAGCCATCCCAATCAGGATCCCGCCGGCAAAACCTAGGGAGATAACGAATAATGCCAGGACTATTGTGGCAATCAATCCTGTGGGCGGCCATGGCAATAGATTGCCTATGATGATACCAAAAATAGTGCGGGATTACGGACCAATCGAGATTCAAAGCCATTGTGCCATCTCTGTGGAGCTCTATTATTTCTGGATCGTGAAATTGAGGGAAAGGGTTTGTGCTCGGATTTACTCACTTACGACGACGCGATCGCGTTGTACTTGAGCAGCAATGCGTTCATGGACCCGTCGGCCAACATTCCGCTGATGACGTTATCGACGGCGTCACGGAAGTTGTTCTGGTTCTGTTGGATGCAGATCCCGTAGTGCTCGTTGGTCGGAATAACGAATCCAACCCGCAGGCCAGTGCTCGGGTTATTCGCATAACCATACGCCACTGGAGTGTCCACCACGAAGGCGTCCTCAGTTCCCTGCTGCACGCTGGTGGCCGCGGCGGCCACATCTGTTTGGTCGGTGTGGTCGGTTGCCGTTATCCTTCCAGTACTGACCAGGTTGGTGTTCACCCAATCGGAACCGGTTGTCCCCAGCTGTGTGACGACCTTCGTACCATTGAGGTCATTGATGTTTGAGATATTGGTCGAGTCCTTGATCAGGACGGCCTGGTTCGCCGTGTAGTAAGGTACAGTGAAATTAACCGTCTGCTGCCTCGCGGCAGTGATCGTTATCGAGGAAATGGCCATGTCGATCTGTCCGGTCTGAACGGCGGCGAACAGCGGGTCGAAGTCCATGGATTTGATCACTAGGGTGACGTTCAATGCCGTCGCAACCCTCTGGGCAATCTCCATATCGATCCCCTCATACTTCTGAGAGGTGATGTTGTAGAACTCGAATGGCGCGTACGGGACTTGCGTTCCCACGATCAGTTGACCGCGATTCTGGACCTTCTTCAAAACGTCGGTCTCGGTGCTGTTCAGGAATCCTCCCAAAACAACGACGGCGATCAAAGCGACAATGATCACGATGACCACACCGATAATCAACCAAGGCGTCTTTTTCTTCTTCTGAAGAGACGGAGCGGGTGACGGATTCTTATCCGTAGAGTCTGACATATCTTCGCGGATTGTTATTATCAAATTTAAAAGTACGTCCGACAAGAAGTGCTGGCCCATGTCATATATTAGACATATTTTTTCATTATTCGTTTTTTTGATAATGTTATTCACAGGTCCTATAGGTATCATTTTACTGATTCCGTAATATTCGGGAAAAATGGCAAAAATCAAACGAAAGGGCAAGTGGAAATACACCGAACGGAATACCGAGGAAGTTATGACCGAGAAGGTGCTCATCAGGAGCAAGGCGCCGTTGAGGATAAGCTTCGCCGGGGGAGGAACCGACGTGTCGCCGTACAGCGAAGAGCGCGGAGGGATCGTCCTCAGCACGACCATCGACAAGTACGCGTACTGCACCATTTCCCCTCGCAACGACAGCGAGATCACGATCCAATCCCTGGATTTCGGCAAGACCGAGACCTGGCAGGCGAACGGCAACCTGATGCGCTACGACGGCAACCTGGACATCATCAAGGCGGTCCTGAAGCACTTCGACGTGAAGCAGGGCTTCGACATGTTCCTGCACTGCGAGGCGCCGCCGGGTTCGGGACTGGGCGGGTCATCCACGGTCATCGTCTCCATCATCGGGGCGACGGCGGAGTGGCTCGGGATACCGTTATCGCAGTACGAGATCGCCCGGCTGGCCTACGTGCTGGAACGGGAGGAGCTCGGGCTCCAGGGCGGAAGGCAGGACCAGTACGCGGCGGTCTTCGGCGGATTCAACTATATGGAGTTCAAGGGAAACGACGTGATCGTGACGCCGCTGCGGGTCAAGAACGACATCCTGAACGAGCTCCACTACAACCTGCTGCTCTGCTACACCGGCAAGACCCGGGACTCGGGGAACATCATCCAGGAACAGAAGAAAGGGTATTCCCTGGGAAAGGAACAGGTCATCTCGGCGCTGGACAACTCGAAGCGGCTGGCCACCGAGACCAAGGACGCGCTGATGAAGGGCGAGATCCGGCACATCGGCGAGCTGCTGAACGAATCCTGGCAGTTCAAGAAGCGCTTCACCGAATCGATATCCAACGAGCACATCGACAGGATCTACAACACCGCCATGGCCAACGGCGCCATCGGAGGCAAGATCTCCGGTGCGGGCGGCGGCGGTTTCATGTTCTTCATATGCGAGTATGACCGGAAGCATCTGGTGGCGAACGAGCTGCAGAAACTGGGGGTCGAAACGGTCCCGTTCAACTTCGACAAGCACGGGCTGCAGACCTGGAGGTACCGGACATGAGCGGACTGGTGGGAAAGGAACTGGAGGAGAGCTCCAAGACCCTGGCGTCGATCGATCCGAACCAGATATGGGCCATCGCCAACGCGCTGGTCAAGGTGTTCCGGTCCGGGGGCAAGCTGATCGTCTTCGGTAACGGCGGCAGCGCGGCGGACGCGCAGCATCTGGCGGCGGAGTTCTCCGGGACGCTACCTGATGGAGCGGGCACCGATGAACGCCATCGCGCTGACCAACCTGTCCAGCATCACGGCCATCGGCAACGATTACAGTTACGATCATGATCTTCGAGCGGCAGGTGGATGCGTATGCCACCGAGAAGGACGCGGTCATCGGGATCAGCACCAGCGGCAACTCCAAGAACGTGCTGCTGGCGATCGCCAAGGCCAAGCAGCACGGGGCGGTGACGATCGGTTTCACCGGGACCAGGGGCAAACTGAAGGACGAGGTGGACCTGGCCCTGACCATCCCGTCGGAGAAGACCCCCCGGATCCAGGAAGGGTACTTCGCCGCCGGGCACATCATCTGCGGACTGGTGGAGAAGGGCGTGTTCGCCCGGAAGGCGGTCTTCATCGACCGGGACGACACGGTGGCCAAAGACGTTCCCTACTGCAGCAGGCCGGAGGACCTGAAGGTGTTCCCCGGGGTCGGGAGGTCAATCAGGAACCTCAACGACGCCGGTTACCTGGTCATCCTGGTCACCAACCAATCCGGCGTGGCCCGGGGTTACTTCTCCCTGGAGACGCTGGGCAAGATCCATGAGAAGCTCAGGGCGGAGATCGCCCCGGAAGGCGCCAAGATAGACGCGATCTACTTCTGCCCCCATCACCCGGACGAGAAGTGCTCGTGCCGGAAGCCCCAACTGGGGTTGATCCAGCAGGCCGCTCAGGACTTCGACATCGACATCGCCGGGTCGTTCGTCATCGGAGACAGCGAGCACGACGTCGAGATGGGAAGGAGGGCCGGTTGCCGGACCTTCCGGGTCGAGGGAGAAAAGGATTTCAACCTGGCCGTGAAAAAGATACTGGACGGTTCTGAATAAGGGGGTCTCAGGAATTCACGTTCTTGGTCGACTCCACCATGCTCCACAGCACCTTGTCGCCCTTGTCAAGCTTCACATAGATACTGGCGTAAGCCCTGGCCAGCATCTCCATGACCATCGCCGAGGACATCCTTAGGACGTGGTTGGAATTGTCCTTCAGGAAGCCGAGGTAGGCCTGGAACAGATACCGGCTGTCCCAGGTGGGGATGTCGAAATCGAAGAGCCTCTTCATGTAGCGCTCCCCGATGTTGACCCTGGTGCGTTGCTTCCAGTAGTCCCGCACCGTGTCCGGGCCTTTGTTGACCACGATCGCGTTCGGTTCGTACTCGGTGCGATATCCGCGCTTCTCCAGGTCCATCCTTACCAGGTCCTCGTCCGACTGCATGCCGGTGGGGATCTGGATGTTCAGGTTGCGGAACGCTATCGCCTCGCCGACCTTGGGGTAGATCAATGAAAGCCGGTGGTGCATGTCCCAGAGCATGTAGACGGCAAAACCGGGGATGGTGTCCCGGCGGTTCACCGGCATCGGCCTGCCTCCCACCACCCCCACCTTCTCATCGGCAAAATGTGAAACGAGATGGTCGAGCGCGCCATCGCCCAGATTGTTGTCCGCGTTGACCAGGACCAGTATGCCGCCCTTGGCACTGGCCATGAAAGCGTTGACCGCCGAGTTCTTACCCTCCCGCCTCTCTTGCCTCAGGAGCCGCACCCGGGGGTCCTTTGACGAGTATTCCCGAACGATATCATCGGTGCCGTCGGTGCTCCCGCTGGAAACCACGACTATCTCCTCGATGGAACCGCCGCGGACGGTCTGGGTCAGGATCGAATCGAGGGTATGGCGTATGTTCTTCTCTTCATTATAGGCGCACACCCCGATGGAGACTGCCGGCATCTTCCCGTGATAGCCCGGGTCAATATTTTAATCTGTTTGGGAGGTGGTATTTCTTTGTTATCGTTACTGATAACACATATGGCTGCGCGATCAGAGAAAAGGGAATGTGCCAAGAAAGGGACCTTCCCTACATTCTCCGGAACAATAGTTATTAAATAGGCAACACAATTTCTCATAGGGAAGATATGAGCGCCTGGATGGACGATTCCTTTTCAATTGTGTTACCCACCCTCAACGAGAGTGAGAACATCCTCCCAATGATGGAGGCACTGGACAGGCTCTATCCAAACGCGGGGATCATCGTCGTCGATGACCATTCGAAGGATGGGACGGCGGACATCGCGCTCGAGTACGGCAAACGCCGGGCCAAGGTGCAGGTGGTGCAGAGGGACCCGGACGACCGGGGATTGACCGCTTCCATCGTGGACGGGATCATGCATGCCACCACCAAGTACTTCGTCGTCCTGGACTCTGATTTCCAGCACCCGCCAGAATCGATCGCCGGGCTGATCAGGGAGCTGATGGACGGAAGCGACATGGCCATCGGGGTACGGCAGGACAAGATGGAGCTCTCCTTCTCCAGGAAATGGGCCTCCATCGGTGCCCATGCCATGGCGAACTCCTATCTGCATGCCAAGAGGCAGCCGACCTCCAGGGACACCATGTCTGGTTTCTTCGCGGGCCGTTCCGACATGTGTCAAAAGGTGATCGCGGAGAAGGGAGGCAAGTTCGAGCGGGCCGGATTCAAGGCCCTGTTCGACCTGCTCAAGTTCATGCCCCGGGACACCAAGATCGCGGAGGTCGAGTTCAAGTTCAACTCGCGGCGGGCGGGCGAATCCAAGCTCAGCTCCCGGATCATATTGTCCATCATGCGCCAATGCGGGATCGGCGGGAAGCTGATGGCATACACCTCCATCTTCTTCCTCACGAACATGATAGGGCGGTTCATAGCGGCATTGGGCCTGGGCCTCCTGTTCACCTTCGGGTTCTTGGGCTGGATCGGGGTGGGCATACATATGAACACGACCCTGATCATCGCCACCATCGCGTCGCTGATATTGGCGGTTGGCTACATCGTCTTCGCCAACAAGGTCATGTTCACTCACGGCAGCCGGAAAGGGCTCCTGCTCGGATCCAAGCTGGTGGCCACGGGGTTCAGCGGCTACCTCATCAGTCTGTACATCTTCTACATCGCGTTCTCCACCGTCACCGAGATCCAGATGGTCTCGATATTCTTCGGTTTCGGCATCGGTTACGCGTTCGACGCGATCGGGGCTAGCATCCGGGCGTGATGTTCAGCTTACGTTTCGTTGTTCACTACCAACTTCAGAGCGTCAATGTACCCTCTCATGTAAGAACGGAATGCGCCCTTCGACCTCTGGGCCGATATTATCAGAAAATAGTATGGGACCAGGATGAATGTCTGTCCCATGGCGCAGGAGACCTTGGATACGCCGCGCTTCCGCTTCTTGACCAGCAGCAGCATGTTCCTGCCGTAGTAATATGAACGGAAGGGGGTCATGACGTTAGACCCGCCTATCCCGGTGGACAAGGACACCTTGTGGTAGACGATGGTGTTGGGATCATACCAGGAACCGTACCCCCGGTCCTTGGCCCGGATGCAGAAGTCGATGTCCTCGCCATAGATGTTATACTGCTCGTCAAACAGACCGATGGTCCGGAAGAGGTCCGCCTTTACCAGGATGGAGCAGCCGGTGATGTAGTCCTGTTCGCTCTCTTCCCCCTGGCCATCGTTGATCAGGTCCATGTCGGTGTGCTTTGAATAGCCCAGCCATTTGTTGAAGGTCCCGCCCGAGAACCATATCCGGTTCGAGTTGTAGTAGAGGATCTTGGGGGAGACCAGCCCCGCCTCCGGGTGTCTGTCCAGCGCCTCCTTGAGCTGCACGATGAACTTTCCCTTGCCGATGGCATCGTTGTTTATGACCAGAACGTGCGTGGCGCCGGCATCGAGGGCTACGCGTATGCCCTTGTTCACGCCTTTGACATAGCCCTCATTGGTCGGATTCGAAATGAGCGTCGCATCGGGGAGCGCCTGGCGCAACTTTTCCACTGAACCGTCCACTGAACCGTTGTCGACCAATACCAGGCCGATGTCGTCATAACCGCCGCAGAGGATTGACCTGGCACACTCAATGGTATCGTCCGGTCGGTTCCAATTGACGGTTACGGCGAACAGTTTGACCCCTTGGGCCATGCGGGAGAGATGGTCAGTTGACATTATAATTTGATTGACTGAAGAGGAGCAGGTATAAAAAGGTCAAGCACGAATTGCTTACTTCAATGACGACCAAACAGTTCGATGTAATGGTTCAGGATAAGCCAGGCGAGGTCGCACATATCACCGAGGCGCTGACCAAGGGAGCTGTGAACATCAGAGGCATCGCCACTGAACGCACCACCAGCCCTCTCCTGCACATCATCACCGATGACGAGGCCAGCACCCGGAAGGCCCTAACCAACGCCAGTTTCCATTTCCAGGAGAAGGAGGTCTTCGTAGTGGCGCTCATGAACAAGCCGGGCGAGCTGGCCAAGATAACCAAGAAACTGGCCCGGGGAGGGGTCAACATCGAATCCCTTTTCATTCTGGCCGGAGGAAAGGACCAGGAGGAGATCGCCATCGGCGTGGACAAGCCGGCGGAGGCCCAGAAGCTCCTGGACTACTCCTGAGGCACTTTCCTCGATATCACATCCTCCGACTGGTTCATCGAGATCACGATGACGGATAGCAGGATCATCACCCCGCCGATCCCGGTGGCAACCGTGGGCATCTCCCCCAGCAGGAGTATGGCGAAGAGTATGCCGAACACGATCTCGACCAGCAGGATGACGGAGCTCATCGTAGCCCCAAGATGCTTCAGCCCTACCGAGTACATCACGAAGGCCAGCGCCGTGCAGAATATGCCTGCGTACAACGCGGCCAGGGTCCCGGTGGATCCGATGCTGTAGTCCCTGGTCAGAACGAGCATGATCGGGATCAGGAAGATCGCGGTCTCGATGATCACGGCGCCGGTGGCGGAGGCCAGGAGCTCGGTGCCGTTGAGGCTCCTGGTCAACAGGACCACGTAGAACGCCCATAGGATGCCGGCGCCGAAGACCAGCATATTGCCTTCGAAGGAACCGCTGAAGATCGCCGACAGATCTCCATTGGTGGATATCTCCACCACCCCGACCAGACCGATAAGCAGCCCGAGGACCATCCGCCGGTTCAGCCTTTCCTTGAGGACGAAGACCGCCAGGATGGCGATGAACACGACATTGATATCCACCAACAGAACGGTGTTGGTGGCGCTGGTCATGGTCATGCCGACGTTCTGGAACAGCATGGCGATGGCGTTGAACAGGGCGATTATCCACAGGCCCTTGAGCCTGAAGACCGAGAGATCGAACTGTTTCATGGCCACCAGGGCGATGAATATCGCCAGCCCGCCGAACGAGTAACGCATGGCGGAGAACAGCACCGGGTCCATGTTGTCGACCCCGATCTTGCCGGCGGCGAACGACGTTCCCCAAATGATCCCGGCGACCACCAGGATCAATTCGTAACGTCGACCGGCCAAGCTCACGATCCCGGCGTAACCTTTCTGACTATTTATTGTCTAGGCGTGCTACTGGATGTCAGGCAATGTCCTTCCCTCCAGGGACGCGGGCCCTTCCAGCCTCACCCCGTCCCCGAGGACCGATTCGACCAGCGAAACGCCCGGACCCACGACGCACCCTTCACCCAGTATGCTTCCCCTGAGGATGGCGCCCGCTCCGATCTGGCAATGGTCCAGCATCAGCGAGTCCTCGATGGTGGCCTTTTCCCCGACCACCGTTTCCCTTCCGATGGCGCTGCGGGTGACGGTGGAGCCCTTGCCGAGCCTGGCCCCGGTGCCCACGAAGACCGGACCGAGCAGCTTGGCGCCCTCGGCGTTGAAACCCGAACCGGCGATCTTGCCCTTGCACAGCGCGCCCCGCACGGTGATGTTCTGACCCCTTCTCTCGGCCAGGTCCACGTTGGCCTGGAACAGGTCCTTGGGGCGGCCGATGTCCTTCCAATATCCCTTCAGGGGCGAGGCGCAGAGGACCTTGCCCTGCTGCAGCAGGTCAGGGAACAGGTTCTTGGAGAAATCGTACTTTGTTCCAGCCGGTATATGGTCCAGCGATTCCGGTTCCAGGACATAGGTTCCGGCGTTTATGACGTTGGAGAACACCTCCTCCGGCTTGGGCTTCTCCTTGAACCGTTCGATCCTCCCGTCCGCGTTCACGCCGACGATCCCGAACTGTTCCGGCCTTTCCACCTCGGTCAGGGCCATTGTGACGAAAGCTCTCCTCTCCCGATGGAAATCGATGAGATGACCCAGGTCCGCATCGGTGAGGGTATCGCCGCTGCCGACGACGAAGGTGCCTTGGAGCCGGTCCTGCAAGAGCTTCACCGCCCCGGCGGTGCCCATGGGCGTCTCCTCATAGGCGTAGACGATCTTCGCTCCGGAGCGGGTCTTGTCCCCTAGGCTCTTGACGACGTCCTGGGAGCGGTAGCCGCAGGCGATGAATATTTCCTCCACACCGGCCGCTGCCAATGAGTTGATGACGTATTCAATGCAGGGCCGCCCCAGGACCGGGAGGAGCGGTTTTGGCCTGGTGTTGGTTAACGGCTTGAGCCTGGTCCCTTCCCCACCGGCCATGATCACTGCCTGCTTCACTCCTTCCCTTCGATCCACCATCTTAGAACCTCCCTTTGTTTACGCATCATTGATTTGCCTGGAAATGCACAGTTTGACCACGTTCTGGTCCTTTCCGGCCCCGATCGCGTCTGCCACCGGCCGGCACTTGGTCCGCATCAGGTACGCGACCCTCGGATATGTCCGATCGGAGAGGGATTCGAAGTTCGCCATGCCCTTTGAGATTATCAAGTCGGCCCGCTCCAGTTCATCGAGCAGTGGCTGACCGATCAGCGTCGTGTCGATGCCGATGGCGAAAGAACCGGTGCTCAACCAAGCGTCGAACACCTTATCCATGCCGGTGCTCATCAGATCTGCCTCGGTGACATCGGTCAGGATCGGTGCCCCCTTGACCACCCCGACCACCCTCGTGCCCATCCTCTTCAATTCGTTCACCAGTAATCGGTCGAAAACGATCTCGCCGCAGTTGTCCATCAGATAGACCACCCGACTGCCCTTGACCAGGAGCTCTTTCATCCGGGCGCAATCGTTGACGCCCAGACCCTGGGCGACCAGCGCATCGAACTCCCGGCTCAGGTCCTCAGGCTCGTCGTAGCCGATGCCGAGACCGAAATCAAGCACGTTCCCGATGATGGACATCAGGCATGCCGCCTCGAACCTGTCCGTGGAGCTCGCGACGAACGACTCCGCCCGCGGATAAAGCGATCTCGCGATCTGGTTGGCCCTTTCCTTCAGCTCAGAATATGGATCTTCGCTCCCGATCATGTTATAGACCGCGCGGTGGACCTTGGTGGCCACGGCCGCGGAGTTTACCCCCGGACGGAACTGTTCCGCCAGGATCTTCACCGCGATGGCCATCGCCTCGTCCCTGAGCGCTGGATCGACCAGTTCCGTCTCGAACAGGACCCGGTTGAGCAGGCAGGGGACGCAGTCGGCTGCTATTCGCATGTTCCACTGTATCCGATGGACCCTTGATTAACTCTTCGAAAAATCAATAATAAGAATAGAAAAAATAAACGGTTTGGCCCTGGGCGTTTATTTCTTTCCGCATCCACAGCCGCACTTCTTGTCCTTCTTTACTTCCTTCTCTGCCATTAACAATCACCTCTTTTAGGTTTGAACAAGTCACCGCTCCACCCCTTTTTAAGGTTACGCTCTTAACCTTCGTATTCCGTCAATCCAGACTCACACACAATTCTTTAATTAGGCCAGAACCGCTATCCAGGCCAATGGCCGAGAGCATCATCCTTCGTGTCGCCAGGGCACATCACCAGTCGGAAGTAGGTTTGGGACGGGCCCGCATCGATGCCAAGACCAGGAAGGACCTGGCGGTGGAGGTGGGCGACATCATCGAGATCGTGGGAAAACGGAGCACCGCGGCCAAGGTGTTCCGGGCCGCGCAGGAGGACGAGTCCAAGGGCATCATCCGGATCGACGGGATGATCCGCTCCAACGCGGTGGTCTCGATCGGGGAGAAGGTGGCGGTCAAGAAGGCAGAGTCGCTGCCGGCCACCCGGGTCACGGTGGCCCCGAAGATACCGTCCGGCAAACACGTCCGTTTCGGTACCGGCGTGGAGGACCTGTTCCGCAAGGGACTGACGTCCAGGCCTCTTGCCAAGGGGGACGAGATCATCATCCCCAACATAGCGCTCATGGGCGGCTTCCTGCCGTTCACGGTGGTCAGCACGGTGCCCCAGGGCATCGTCGTAGTGGGCGACCACACCGAGCTGGTCGTGAAAACGGAGACCAGCGAGACCAAGGAGACCGTGGCACCATCGGTCACCTACGACGACGTGGGCGGGCTAGAGGGGGAGATGCAGCGCATCCGGGAGATGATCGAGCTCCCGCTGAAGCATCCGGAGCTATTCGACCGCCTGGGCATCGACGCCCCTAAGGGAGTGCTCCTCTACGGACCCCCGGGCACCGGGAAGACATTGCTGGCCAAAGCGGTGGCCAATGAGGCAGGGGCCAGTTTCTATTCCATCCAGGGCCCGGAGATCATCTCCAAATACTACGGGCAGAGCGAGGAGAAGCTCAGGGAGAAGTTCGAGGAGGCGGAGAAGAACGCCCCCTCGATCGTTTTCATCGACGAGCTGGACTCCATTGCGCCCAAGCGTGAGGAGGTTTCCGGCGAGGTCGAGCGGAGGGTCGTGGCCCAGCTGCTCACGTTGATGGACGGCATGGCGGGTAGGGGCCAGGTCATCGTCATCGGCGCCACCAACCGGGAGGATGCCATCGACCCGGCACTGAGAAGGCCAGGTCGTTTCGACCGTGAGATTGAGATCGGAGTGCCTTCCAGGGAAGGTCGCCGGGAGATACTGGAGATCCACACCCGGGGAATGCCGTTATCCGACGGTTTCAACATCGAGAAGTACGCCAACGCCACCCACGGCTTCGTGGGGGCGGACCTGGCGGCGCTGGCCAGGGAAGCGGCCATGAAATGCCTGGGACGGTTGGTCCCGGACCTGGAACTGGACAAGGCCATCCCGGTGGAGATCCTGGAGAAGGTCAGGGTGACCGAACAGGACTTCGACGACGCCCTGAAGGAGGTCGAACCGAGCGCCATGCGAGAGGTGCTGATCGAGGTCCCGCACGTCACCTGGAACGACGTGGGCGGGCTGGAGGACGTCAAGACCCAGCTGAAGGAGATGGTGGAGATGCCGATGGAACGGGGCGATTCCTTCAAGCGCCTGGGCATCAGGCCCGCCAAGGGCATACTGCTCTACGGACCCCCGGGCACCGGGAAGACGCTGCTGGCCAAGGCCGTTGCCAACGAATCCAAGGCCAATTTCATCTCCATCAAGGGCCCGGAGATCATGAGCAAGTGGGTGGGCGAGTCGGAGAAGGCGATCCGCCAGGCGTTCAAGAAAGCGAAGCAGGTGGCGCCCTCGATCGTCTTCCTGGACGAGATAGACGCCATCGCCCCCAGACGCGGCGGGGGATCGGAGAACGGGGTCACGGAACGGGTGGTGAACCAGCTGCTCACCTCCATCGACGGCATGGAGTCCATGGAAGGGGTCACCGTGATGGCCGCCTCGAACCGTCCCGACATCATCGATTCGGCGCTACTGCGGCCGGGCCGTTTTGACCGGCTCATCCTGGTGCCGCTGCCGGACGACGGGGCGAGGAAGAGCATCCTCACCATCCACACCAAGGCCATGCCATTGAAGGACGTGGACCTGGACCGCTTGGTGGGTGCCACCGAAGGCTACGTCGGCGCGGACCTGGAGAACCTTTGCCGGGAGGCGGCCATGACCTCGCTGAGGGAAGATCCGGAGGCGGTATCGGTGGAGCAGAAACACTTCGACAAGGCCCTGAAGGTCATCAAGGCGTCGGTGGACAAGGACGTCATGAAGTTCTATGACAGCCTGGGGAAGGCCCTGGACAAGAAGAGGGGCGGTTGGGACGAAGGAATATACCGGTGATTGAAATGGCCATCACGATCAAGAGCCGAAACCCCGGCGGAGAAGAAGGCCCACAAGGAGCTGGTCGCCATCACCCTGAAGTTCGGGTTCGGCGAGCCCGACCTGAGACTGAGAAGGGACCGTCTGGAGCGGAGCCTCAAACGTCCGGTGGAGGAGATCGAAGGGGCGTTCACACTGCTCAGCGAACTTCTGTCCACCGCCGACACCGTCCACGAGAAGGTGGCGCTGTTCTTCGGCATGGCGGAGATCATCCATCTCCGGGGCGAGGACCCGTCCCAGCCCCTGCTGGCGATGCACCAGACGGAGCTGGCAACGTTCAAGGAGATCGGATTCCGGTTGGTGCGGGTGGAGGTGTCCAAGGACGCCTGCCCGGAGTGCAAGAAGATCTCCGGCAGGATCGTCCCCATCGAGGAAGCGATGAAGGGCGGGGTCCTGCCTCACCGGGCCTGCAAGCACGATGTGAGAAGGGGCGGCGGCCTTTGCCGGTGCCGGTTCCTGGCCGAATTCGGATGATTCAAGTCTGAGGGGTCAAAAACCTAATATATGGAACAACCCATTTTACGGCTCAGATTTCCAATTATTTAGGGGATGCACTATAATGAGAAAATTCATCACAGAACTCAAAGGGAAGACGGTAATGACCAATGATGGTCAGATCCTGGGAATGATCGACAACTTCGTGCTCGAGAACACCACCGGCGGAATCAACCACGTGCTCGTCGTGCCGGCCGAGGAGATCGATGCCAGGCTGTTCCGCAGCGATGCCCAGGGAAGGATCATCCTCCCGTTCTCAGAGATGCGCGACGTCCGCGATGTCGTCGTCATGAACGTTTCCAGGGCGTAATCTCCTTCTTGTCGGGGCGCCCACGCGCCCTCTCATTCTTCATTTCCTTTGTTTGGCGCTCAGCTGGATCTGATAAAAAAGGGCGCGGGCCCCTACTTCTGCGTATACTTCAGGAAGAGCCTGACCCGCTGCCGGTTGAATATCGCGTCCTTGAAGTTCGGGACGAGCTCGATCGCGCTGTCGTAAAGCTTCAGGGCCCACTTCAGGTCGCCCTCCTTCTCGGCGATCATCCCCAGCGCAAAATCTATCTCGGCGGTCTCCTCGTATTTCAGGGCTGAGGTCAGCGAGAGCTTCGCCCCGGCTATGTCCCCCAGCATGACCTGGCACTTGGAGAGGTTGACCAGATAGTCGGACCTGCGGTCCACTGCCACCGCCTTGCGGATGGCTTCCATCGCCGCATCGTACTCGCCGAGCACGAAGAGCGTCGCCCCGATGTTGTTCCAGGCGTCCCCGTAATTGGGGTCGGCCTCGACCGCCAGCTTCATGAAGTGCATGGGCTCATCGTAGGCGTACTCCCCCATGAACCTCATGCAGACGCCCATGTTGTTGAGCGCCTCCGGATAGGTCGGATGCTCGAGCAGTATTTCCTTCAGCACACGGTAGCCTTCCCGATAGCGGCCCTGGACCATCAATGAGGTGGCCGCCGCCATCTTGGTGACCGGCGTATCGAGCGGCCCCGGGCTGGAGAACTTGGCGACGATCTCATCGTATCGCTTAGATTCCAGCATGTTCGTCGCCTCCCGCGCCCTTACCTCCTTGCTCGGGGAGATCGAGGCCAATATGCGCATCGATTCCTCTCTTCGGCCGAGCCTTCTGGATATGGACTCGATATCCATCAGGGCGATCTCGTCCCTGGGGTCCAGCTGGATCGCTTCCTTCAGCTCCTCTAGACACTCGGTGAGCCTTCCCATGTCGTCCAGGATTATGGCCTTGATGTGCCTGGCATCGTGCGATCCGGACTTTTCCCGGATGTAGCGGCTTATCTCATCCAGCGCCCGGGCGTTCTCCCCCAGGATGTTGAGGATGATGGCGGCCTTCAGTTCCCGGTCGCTGATGGGGATCTCCGGCTCGAGGGGGACCTCGATGAGAGGCTCGGGAACGATGACCACCCCATCCGTCTTGGGAGGGGATTGGACGACCAATGGAATCGCCTCGATCGCTGAGATCTCGGCGACAGGCGCTCTCACGCCTTCTTTCTCGGCCTCGACGGATGAAAGTGACCGCGATTCTGAGGAAGGGACCGCCATGGCCGTCTCTACATCCACCAGCGCCGGCAGTCCGTGTTCCACCGTTATCGACAGTTGATATTTGTCGTCGATGACCGCAGGCACGCAGGCCTGTTCTGCCGGAATGACGGCATTTATGCCTCCTATCTTCTGGACCTCCTTGCAGGTCGATTCCCTGACCGATATCTGGACGTCCTCATCTATGAGAACCAGCGCGCGGGGTTCTCCTTCCTTGCGGGCAGGTTCAGACGGCAAATCGAGGGTGGTCGCGGTTTCCTCGGCCATGCCTGATGCCTCGAGCGGGACCTCCTCGACGCTCCCCTCGACCAACGGGACCTCTGATCCCGAGGGTTCAGCGAGAGATTCTTCTTGTTCCGGTGAGGGTTCCTCCGGCTCGATCTCAGGGACTTCCTCCGGGACATCGGTGTGCTCGGCCTCGATGACCGATGGCTCGATAGGGTTCTCTCCCACAGGAGTTGTGACCTCAGGAGACACTGGCATGCTTTCGACGGGTTCTGGTTCCTGTTCTAGCTCAGGCACGGATTCCTCTGCTGTCTCGGTCTCGACGACCTCTGGGACCGGCCCGGTCTTCTGAACTTCCATCGGCCCGTGGACCTCTGGCTGGATCGTGTCGACCTGGGCTTCTGGGACTGGAGACTCTGCTTGCTCACCTGTCTTCTCGAGCCCAATGACCTCCAGGATTGGCTCAGCTGCCTGAGGTGTTTCGGACGATCCTTCCTCGGAACCAAGGGAGATGGCTTCGACCTCGGATTCGGAGACTGTCGAAGATGATGGTCCCTCTTTCTCTGGCTCCGCTACCTCTGGGACTGTCTCAGCCACTTGAGGTTGCTGGGGCGACTCCTCTGGCTGAACAGGAGTCGTTTCTACCTCGGTTAGTTCGGATATCGGAGATGATATTTGCCCCTCCGTCTTCTCGGTCTCGAGGACCTCCGGCAGGGACCCGACCGTTTGAGCCTTCTCTGTAGGTATCTCCTCGGAATGGATGGTGGTCGCTTCGACCTCGACTGGTTCTGGGATCGGGGACTGTTCCTGCTTCTCCGTGGTCTCGGTCTCGACTATCTCAAGGACCGATTCGGTGACCAGGGGCTGCTCGGGCAATTCCTCTGGCTGGACAGGTGTCGTTTCGACCTCGACCGGTTCGAGTAACGGGGACCGTTCCGTCTGAGAAACCTCAGACGCCGCAGCTTCTTCGATGCTCTGCGGGACCTGTTCCGGGACCTCGACCGGCTCCGGTTCTGGAACCGTTTTGGCCATCCGGGCCGCGGCCATGAGCTCGTCCCTCTCCGTCGCTGCTTCGGTCAGGCCCTTGTCCAGCATCGCCGCCGTCTCGAAGGACTTGGTCGCATCCTCTAGCTGGCCCATCGATTTCTGTGCCATGCCGAGCGAGTACCAGATGTCGGCCCGTCGGCGATCGATCTGGAGCGCTTCATTCCAGGCCTCGATGGCCTCACCGATGCGGCCCATCGCGATCAGGGTGAGCGCCCGATTGACCGCCGGATCGATGTAGTCCCGGTTCAGGAACAACGCTTTCTCAAAAGACTCGAGGGCCTCCTTGTGGCGCCCCATCGCCTTGAGCACGATGCCCCGGTTGTTGAACGCCATGGCATCGTTTGGGAAGAACCGGCACATGTCATCATAGACCTTGAGCGCCCAGTCGTAACGGTGAAGCTGGAAAAGTGTCGCCCCCTTGTTCAGCAGGGCCGCCTCCATGCGGGGTGAGATCTTCAGGGCGGTGTCGTAGGCCTTGAGCTCCTTCTCAAAATCGCCCAGCTGGTTGTATGCCAGGCCCATCAGGTACCAGGTCGTGGAATCTCCGGGACGGAGCTCGCTGGCCCGCTTGCAGGCGACCAGGGCGTCCTCGAACCGGCCCATGGCCAGGAACACGTTCGCCTTGCGCAGCCACACAATGTCGTTGTTCGGCTTGATGTCCAGGGCCCGGTCGTAGTTGTACAGCGCGTCCCGGTACCGCCTTTGCTTCAGATGCTCCTCCGCCGCGTTGTAGAACGCGTCGAACTGGGCCCCCGACGGAAGGTAGCGGTACCTGTCCTGATCCAGTATGCGCCGGTCAAGTTCGGCCATCATCTTCCCGGCCAGGTCATACTTGCGCAGGAGCATGAGCAGCTTGGGCTTGTCCGCGTAAGAGATCCCCTGCGCCTCGGCGAACTTCTTCTCCTCCGTGTCCAGGTCGCAAGTGACCACCAGCACCGGGGTGGCTTCCCTCTTGCCCGCCATCTCCTTGAGGATCTTCATCGATTCGACGGAGGCGTTGTCGAACAGCCGGGATGCCACGACGAAATACTTGCCCTCCCCGCTCACGCCCTCGAAGAAGACCGCGTCCTCGGAAACATCCATCTTGGTGATCTTGACCCCGATGCTGCCGAGCAGTTCTGAGATGAGCGATTTGAAACCTTCGAAATCGAGGTCGTTGATGGCGTGCATTATGCGCTCGTCCAGGCGGCTGTCCAGCAGTTCGCTCAGATCGGTCATTGTGGCACCCCCATGGAGGCCAGCAATCGCTGGGCCAGCGGGCTGCGCAACTCTTCCGGTATCATGGACAGCGCGTCCCTTCCGTTGTCCAGTTTCCCCGACTCCAGGAGCACGATGGCCCTCTGCACGACGAACGGGGCGTTCTCCGGGGTCGATCTGGTTCTGCAGAAGGTTCTCGAGAATCGTCGATCGCTTTGTCGGATTCTCCCATCCAGTGGGTCAGGAGGGCTGCGTTCGCCTGGGCGATCTGGTCCAGCTTGGGGAACCGGGCGGACCGGGAATAGAATTTCCGGGCCAGTTCGGCATGCTTCTGCATCAGCTCATTCAGGTCCTTGGGATCGACGGCCAGATATCTGATCCGGGAGGCGGAGAGCGAGTACAGGTTGCCTATCCGGAGACATGCCTTGCCCCAGAACTCGGTGTCAAACTCCAGCGTCTCGCAATTCCAGATGATCGAGGAGATAAGGTCCCTTTTCGGGATCCTCTCGAAACCGGTCAGGTGCAGCGGGACGCCGACCCCGTCCAGGTACATGTCGACATAGGAAGGGATGCGCGATCGGTCCTTATCGGTCAGCATGGTGCGGAAAGTGAGCGCTGGCTCAGTACCTTTGGAGAACTTCACTTCGGGCGACACCATCGGCCCGATCATCATGGCGGCGCTCCGCAATGGCACCAGACGCTGGTCGGCATTGGGGTCCATCAGCCTTGGGACGAGTGAAACGGGTTCCCCCAATCTCCCAAAACACTTACCGCACAACAGCGACCCAGACTTGGTCGGAGAACCGCAAACTACGCATCCCATGAAACCACCGTTGAGGGAATGTGCGCGTGTGCATTTAGGATTATCCCTCGGACGGCGCGCTGGTAGAGGCGTTCAGAGACGTGAAAATGGAAAAATTCGGGCTAGAGGACCTTTCTCATGTAAGGGCCTTGGCGGACGTAACCCTGGGGGGAATAGTACCGCCTCACGCCCACCCCGCTGGTGACCCGCAGGGCCTCATATCCCTGTCCCTTGGCCCGTTCCTCGGCCATGGCCAGCAATTCCTTGCCAAACCCGCGGTGCTGCACGTTGCCGTCCTGACCGATCTTGGCCATCAATCCGAACACCTTTAGCTCCCGGACCATCGCGTCAGCGCCCTCGCCCCTCCTGAGCCGTACGAACCCCACCAGCCCATCCTGCTCCGGGAGTTCCAGGGAGATGAAGTCCTCGATGCCGCCGGAGGCCCGGTACGTTTCTGTCCTGACTACGACCTCTTGTCTGTCGAACTCCTTTATCCCCTTGAGGCCGACCTCCCTGCAGCGGATGCACTGGCAGTTGACTCCCTTCTTCCTCAGCCGGGCCTCGGCCAGCTCTCTCAGGTGACCTTTGTCCACTCCGGCCTCGATCAGGGGCACCGGAATGTCCCTCTGGATCCGCTGGACCCGGGCCCAGCGCGGGACCAGACGGAGCATCTCCGCTATGGTCTCGGTGGCCGCCTCGGTGTCGAGCGGCCGATACTCTCCGTTCAGCCACATGTCGTAGAGCTTGGTCCCTTTCACCACCAGGGTAGGGTAGATCTTGACCATGTCGGGACGGAACCGCTCGTCGTCGAACATCCTCCTGAAGGAACCGACGTCCTTCTCCATGCTCGAACCGGGAAGTCCGGGCATGACGTGGTAGCAGACCTTGATGCCGGCATCCTTCGCCTCCTTGGTGGCATCGGTGACCGACGAAACACCGTGACCCCGGTTGACCGAGGAAAGAATGTTATCGTCCAGGATCTGGACGCCGAACTCCACCCGGGTCGTTCCGAGGCGCAGCACGTTCCCGCAGATCTCTGCGGTGAAATGGTCCGGCCTGGTCTCCACGGTCATGCCGATGCACCGGTGCTCTGACGTTTCATTGATCGCCTGAGCCTCCGTCAGCGTCTCCGCGACCTTCCCGTTCAGACCGTCGAAGCAACGCTTCACGAACTCGTCCTGGTATGTCCGCTCACGGGAGGTGAAGGTCCCACCCATGATGATGAGGTCCACCTTCTCCGTCTCGTGGCCGATGATCTCCAGCTGTTCCATCCGGCCCCGGACCTGCCGCTCGGGGTCGAACTCATAGTTCGCGCCGCGCAGCGCGGCCGGTTCCCTGCCGGTGTACGATTGGGGAGAGTTATTATCCACCCCGCCGGGGCAGAAGATGCATTTGCCGTGCGGACAGGGAGCCGGTGATGTCATCACCGCCACCACCGCCACCCCGCTCAGCGTCCGCACCGGTTTCCGCCGCAGGATGTTGATAACCAGCGGATACGCCTCAGGGGAGGCCAGGGCAAGCGTCTCTGAGTTGCGGGGAACGCCCGGCAATGCGAACCGGCGGCAGAGCTCGATCTTGGCCCGCTGCAAACCGTCCTTATCGGTTATGTCCCCGTCCAGGATCATCCGCAGGAGCTTCTGGTGGTACTCGGTCGCTTCGCCCATGAGGTGGCTCTCGTCCTTCTCAGTTGTAGAAGATCGAGTCGGGTTCCTTCTTCAGGCGGTCCTCCTCGTGCTTGTAATCCAATACGTCTATGATCAGCACCGACATCGACGGGATGATGCGCAGGACGCCTTCGAGGTCCTTGTCATCTGACTGCAGCCTCAGGCAGACCCCCGAGTCCTGTCCGAACTGGACATATCCCATGAACTCTCCGCTGGAGACGAACTGATCATCCTTCCCACCCCTGCTGACGATGCGGTACTTGCTGCCCTTGGTCAGTTTGCTTGGGTATTTTTCCTCTTCCATGTTTGTCACTCCTTGTTCGCCAGATCCTGCATGTGGTCGACCGTCTGGCGGTAGTTCTTCATGGCCATCTCGACGTTGGCCTCGGTGAAGGACCAGGCCTTGGACAGATCCCCGTAACGGACCCGGTAGCCCTTCTTCTTGCCCCCATCCCGTTCCGCGTCCACCTCTTCCAGTATGTCCATGGACTTGAGCTTGTTCAGGTGACGGTAGATGGTCGGTTTGGTGGTCTTCAGTTCGACCGCCATCTCCTCGACCAGCCAGACCCGTTTCATGTTGCGCAGGAAGCAATCGGTGAACATCATGTAAGGAACGCTGTCCTGAACGTTGGAGACCTCTGTTTTCGGATCGTATCCTTTCGGTATGTAGCCGATCTGCTGCAGGAACTGCAGTGCTACCTCGTCAAGGTCTCTGATGGGCGTCAGCGGTGTGTTGCTGACGATGCTGAGCTCGAACATATCAATCGCTCCGATGATTGTCATTAAGCTTATGAATTTTATTGTAAAGACCGCGCCTATTTTTTATTATCTAGTTCCGTTGTCCTTTCCTCAACTCAAGCACTCGAGAATCGACGCTTGTCGGCATTAGTATTCCCATTTGTGATATTTGGGCGGAAGATTGGACAAAGAGGATACGTTTTACCTCTATAGGAGGAAGTAATTTATATGCTTCCTGTTTTGAGTAATGTTAGGTAATCTCATGGTCAAAAAAACAACTGCAATATTAGCAGTGGTCGTGGCGTTGATAGCGGTGATAGCAGTCATCGCGGCAGCAGTCATGACCAACAATTCGAATTCCTCGAGCAGTAAAATAATCTACTGGGAAGCGGTGGCACCTGTAAACCAACAGGCCGCGATAGCCAACGGCACAATAGCCGCGGGGGTGAGCTGGGAACCGTATTGTGACGAGGCAGTGGACGCCAACGTCGCTCATGTCCTTAACTGGTCCGGAAGCATCTGGCCTGATCACCCTTGCTGCGTTCTAGTGGCCACATCCTCTTTTGCCCAGCAGAATCCCGATGCGGTGAAGGCAGTGATCGCAGCTGATATTAAGGCAAATGAATGGATCCTCAATGCGGAAGCCCATCCAAACAGCGCAAATTACACCCTGTTGCTGAACATCGGCGCCAAGTTTAGTGGGGTGTCAACTGAGGTTATCAATTCGTCCCTTCAACAAGTGAAATATGATACTCAGGTGACCAGTGCCGACAAGAATTGGTTCGTCAACTTCACCAACGACTTTCAGTCACTGAACCAGTTTACCGTCAATATCACCACGAAGGGATACGCGGACCCAACGGACTACGTCAACAACCTGGTCAATCAATCGTATTATAACGCCGCCCTTCAGGTTCAGCCGGTCGACCACATCATGTACAATGTCAGCATCGGCTACTTGACAGGCGACACACATCAGCTCGCCAGGCTGGTAGCATCAAATGCCACCGTTGGCAACGGAACCAGCCTGTTCCAGCAATACGGCGTGCAGGTGTCCAGCCCCAACCTGGCTGGATACGCCAATGGACCGGCCGAAATGGACGCATTTAAGGCGGGGTCCATCGACATGGGATATCTTGGTGCACCACCAGTACTTCTAAAGGTCATCAACGCGGGTGTTGACGTCAAGATAGTGGGATTGGTCAATTCCGAGGGTTCTGCAATCGTTGCTGCCAACAGCATCACCGATTTCTCCCAGCTTCAGGGAAAGATCGTGGGAACACCTGGACCCGGTTCGATCCAGCATTTGCTGTTCGTGTATGAGGCCAACAAACTCGGATATACGGTGAAACTAGCTGGAACCTAATGCCCACAAACAACTTAACAAACCTTTTTATTTCTCAAACCACTGCAAGGGTGACCGCCTATGACCGAAGCTTTGAACACTATCAGGAAACAATTCAAGAAAAGCTTTGGTAAAAAGAACTTATTATCTCTCTGGCTGGGTTCATTATGATCTTCGTCGGTTGGTGGGGTTTGGCTAAAAAGAACGCCAGATCGATTGGTTTCGTTATCATCTCCCTAGCGGGGTTCATTATGATCTGGTGGGTCGCGGCAGCATTGTACAATATCGATTATTTTCCCACCCCGGACAAGGTCTACACGGCATTCATCAACAGTTTCACCCATGTCGACCCCTTCCTTGGTATCACCATGTGGCAGAACATATCTGCCTCCCTCCAGAGGTTTGCTTACGGCTTTGCTCTGGCCTTCATTTTGGCCGTCCCGATAGGCCTGCTCATGGGATTCTCCAGGATATTCGATTCTTTGCTCAAGCCGATCATCGAGCTGTTCAGACCGATACCGCCCATCGCCTGGGTGCCAGTATTCCTCATAGCCTTGGGGTTCTTCTGGGGGCCGGTCTTCATTATCTTCATTGGCGTGTTCTTCCCCCTGTTGTCATCCGTCTATTTCGGGGTAAGGAGCGTCGACCCGATCCTCTTGGACGCAGCACGGACTCAAGGCGCGGGCAAGATGTCCATATTCTCCAAGGTGATCCTTCCATACACCGTCCCATACATCATGACCGGCATCAGGATCGGTCTCGGAATTGGGTGGATGTGCATCGTGGCCGCCGAAATGATCGGTGCTAATGGCGGCGGCATAGGCTACTATATTTCCGTTCAATCCCAAATAGGGAACTACCCGGCGATGTTTGCAGGAATTGTCGTGATAGCCTTGCTAGGAATAGGAACGACTGGCTTTAGCGGCTATGTGGAGAAACGCCTGGCCCACCGGATGGGGATAAAATGATACTGACCATCAGGAACCTCCACAAGGCGTTCATCCAAGAGGAAGGGGAAATGGTCGCCATTGACAACTTCAACCTCGATGTGGAAGAGGGAGAGTTCGTCTGCATCCTGGGGCCGTCGGGCTGCGGCAAGACCACGCTGCTGAGGATGATCGCCGGACTTGAGACCCCGACATCCGGAGAGCTATTGCTGAACGGCAACCGGATCTCAAAACCTGGCTCGGACAGGGGCATGGTATTCCAAGAGTTCGCACTGTTCCCATGGAGAACGGTCAGAAAGAACATCGAGTTCGGTCTCGAGGTCAAGAAGATCCCGGCGCCGGAGAGGTCGATCATATCCAAGAGATTCATCGACCTGGTCGGCCTGAACGGTTTCGAGGAGTACCACCCCAATCAACTGTCGGGCGGAATGAAACAGAGGGTAGGCATCGCCAGGGCGCTGGCGAATGAACCGACGATACTATTGATGGATGAACCGTTCGGCGCACTGGACGCCCAGACCAGGAACCTGATGCAGAAGGAGCTTCTCCGCATCTGGAAGGAGACCCGGAAGACCGTTATCTTCATCACCCATTCGGTCGACGAGGCGGTCTACCTGGCCGACCGGATAATAGTCCTCACGACCCGCCCGAGCAGGATAAAAGAGATCTTCAAGATTGAGACGGAAAGGCCCCGGGACCGGGCCAGCCTTGATTTCGCCAACCTGAGGAAGCGCATCCTGTCCGAGCTGGAACAGGAAGTGGTTTGCGCCCCCAAAGCCCTCGACTGAGGAGGTCAGAGCACCTTTGAAGCCGCCAGCTCGATCGCGCGCTTCACGCTGTCCCTCGGTATGACGACGCTGACCGGAATGTGAAGTATCTGCTCGATGGTGGGTGCGATGATCGGGGCGCATACGATGGCCAGGGCGCCGTCCCGTTCCGCTTTGACGGCCGCGATGATGGCGTCCTCCATGGTCAGGGCTGGGTACTCCTTCACCTTGACGTTCCTTTCGCCGACCTGGAGTATCCGTTCCTCGATCTTCACCAGCACGCTCTTTGTGGCGATCACCGCTATGAACTCGCCACCGGGGTAGATGTCCATCTTCCGGACCGCCTTGATCACCGAGCGTACGGTCCGCAGGTTAGGCTCCCGCTGTTCCTGCAGGATCTTGTACACGGTGGATGGTGACAGTCCGGTCTTCGCGCAGAACTCCGGCACACTTACCTTGAGGTCCTGCTCCAGTATTTTCCGCAGTGCCTCCCTGAAGCCCTCCTCGCTCCTTAGGATGCCACCGACCAGCTCGTCCACCATCGACATTTACTCTGTCTCCCTTCTGATCAGGTTCGCCGCCGTCGTCCCTGCCACGCATCCCTGCCCGACCGCTTTGGCCATCTGCCAGGGCAGCCCGGTCACATCGCCGCAGGCCAGGACGTTCACCTGATCCGTCTTGCATTCCAGATCCACCTTGATGAAGCCTCTTTCGTCGGGCACTAAGCCAACGTCCATCGCCAGATCGGCCGAGCCCCTTGCACCGAGCTCGATGAATACGCCACTGACATTGAGCTCCCTTCCATCGATGAGCTCCAGCGAGTTCACCACATCGGTGCCGTGGATAATCGCCGGCCAGGCGGGGATCATTACCTCGATGTCCGTTGCGATCATCTTGTCGTTCAGCTCTTTGGATGCCTTGTTCTCCCTGGCTATCCAAAAAACCTTTGACGCGTACTCCCTGAGCAACAGCGCCCCGGCCGCCGCCATGCTCCCGTCCCCGATGACCGCCACGGTCTTGTTCTTGAAGAAGTGGCAATCGCAGGCGGCGCAGTAACTGACCCCCAGGCCATGGAATTCCGCCTCACCCTCGACGTTGAGCTTGACCCGGGAGATCCCCGGAGCCAAAATGATGACCTTGGAGCGGACCGTGTTCATCCTTTCCGTGCTCATGACGAACCATTCGCCCTCCCGGTTCAGGTCCATGACGTCCTCTGCCAGTATCTCGGAACCGAATTGTTTGGCCTGTTCCATTCCCAGTTCGAGGAGGCTTCTCCCTTCTGCCGAGGTTATTCCGAAGCAGTTCTCCACCTTGGCCTTTATCAGGGCACTGTTGTGGTGCTTTCCGAGAACTACTACCTTTACCTTCTTCCTGGCGGCGTGAATGGCCGCCTGGAGTCCAGCGGGACCACATCCGATTATGGCAACGTCGTAATCCATGTTCTGACCGGATAATTATGATGAATTCAACCCTATAACCTTTTCCGCGGAGGCAAGACGTATCGCGTTAAGGAACGCTGCTGAAAAAAGCCTGAACGGATATTAAGAGGATTGATCGCATTCTAGAAGAACATCCTGGCGGCCAGCAAGCCAACTCATGCCGGCCGCGGGGATATTGATCAGATATGTTTGGCGAACTTGGCCTTCATGAAGTCCTTGTTGCCGGCACCGACGATCCGGTCGACCATTTCCCCGTTCTTGAAAACCAGGAGGGTGGGGATCGCGGAGATGTTGAACCTCATCGGTATGCTCTCGTTCTCGTCCGTGTTCAGCTTTCCGAACACTATCTTGCCCTCGAATTCCTTGGCAAGCTCATCGATGATCGGGCCCAGGCTGCGGCACGGCCCACACCAGGGGGCCCAGCAATCAATGATCACAATCTTGTTGGCCTTTACGAAATCGTCGAACGTGCTGTCCTTGACCTCAGTTGCGGATGACATTTTATCAACTCCTCTCTTGTTATACGACTCGTGCTTCAGCGATTCAAGCTTTTTGCTTCGGATGCTCTCAAGCTCTTCCAATTCGTTCGAATCGTCAGACCCTGTCCGGTTGTGCATGAACCCTACATAACCGTATTCCAGCCATGGGGATGGATATCTTTTCTTGGCCGGTCCGGACTCGCCAATTTGAAGCTGGCACTTATTGGAGCTATCGCACGGAGTACTATATAATGAATCTCGGGGTGAATAATTCCCCATGCGATTACTTCCGGATGATGGCTGGGGGCCAATAAGCCTTAAAAGGGTGATTGTCGTTATGCATGTTGGGATCGGCGATGCTTGAGGAAGCTACAGAGCTCATCGGATTGCAGGTGTACACACCAAATGGCATTTTCTTGGGGAACGTCAACAACTTGGTAATCGACCTTGAAAACAAGAAGGTCGACGGGCTCTTTATCAATGAGACCAACCCATTGTTGGTCGAGGACTCGAAGGCGGTCAACGTACCTTACCGCTGGATTCAGTCGGTAGGCGACGTTGTCATACTGAAATACTTCCCGAAGCGCGTGACGGCTCGCAAGCCGACAGCGGCGGCGAAGCCAGCGGCACCAGCCCAAGAAGAGTGACCAAAACCTTTTCTAGACTCCATTCCTTTTGCATCAATTGTTATGACCAATAGAAAGCTCTATGTCGATCCTTCGGCAGTCGTTCTCGGAGACGTCGTCCTTGCTGACGGGGTCAGCATATGGCCTCATGCAGTCCTTCGGGCGGACTATAACCGCATCGAGATCGGAACGAATAGCAACGTTCAGGACAATGCGGTCATCCACTGCTCGGAAGCCTATCCAACCATCGTGGGAAAGGATTGCACCATTGGGCATTGCGCGGTGATCAACGGCGCGACGGTCGGAGATCTGTGTATCATTGGAATGAACAGCACCATACTCGATGGCGTCGTGATCGGCGATGAGTGCATCATCGGAGCGGGGGCGGTGGTGACCGGCAAAACGCTGATCCCGCCGAGATCGGTGGTCATGGGCGTGCCCGGGAAGGTGCTCAGGCACAACGACCTGACGCTGAAGGAAAAGGCGCAGAAAAGCTCGGAGAACTATCAGAGGCTTAGGGACGAGCACATCATAGGACGCTATAAACGGCACACTTCCTGGTGACCCGGTCAGAGATCCTCGCATCGGCGAGCATGATATCGATGTCCTCTCCGCATAAAGCCGACAGCTCCTTGTGCATCTCCCTCATCCGTATGGCGGTGTTGGAGTAGCCTTTGGAGTTCAGGTCATCGAGCGCTTCTTGCAGCGTGGTGACCCTGTCATTGCTGACCAGATTGTCCGCGTGGCAGACGATCTTTTCCTCGACCGTCTCGGGCATGTACTCGCCATCTGGCAACCCCAACGCTTTGGCCTCTTCCGTCGTGAGGCCTGCGGCAATATGCCTGGATATCACGCGGACCAGCGGTTCGGGGAGGTTCCGGGACCGGGCTATCGCCACTCCCTCGGAGACATGTTTTGCCCCGTGCGTACGGGACCGGCCCACGTCATGAAGGAGCGAACCCGCGTTGACCAGGTCCTTGTCCGCTTTTATCCTGGAAGCGATCGATCATGGCCACCACATTGACGGTGCAGACGTGCCTGACGACCTTGGGTGAACAGCCCTCCTCCTTCAGTATCTCGAAGCACTGCCGTTCACTCGGAAGGGTTGACAACCCGCTTCCCCCTTTCACAGGGAAGCACTTTGATGTTGCCCCCCTCGAACTCCTTTGAGAATTCCTTGCCCTGGGCCAAACGATCCAGTAGAATGGCCAGTGCCGCCACTTCGGAGTGGGGCTGGTTGCCTACCGAGATGTTGAAATCGGCCGCCTGGTAGACCTCGGGCGGCACTTTTTCCGCCCCTACGACGATAAGCAGGTCGTAGTCCAATGGTAACATCCTCGGGACCACCTCGTCAACCTGTAGACCGTACATGGTTAGATGAGCGATCTTGCCCCGGGACTTGAACGCTGTCAAGAACCTGCGCCAGTTAACCCCGCTCTCGATGGAGAAATCACCGCCGAACCGCTTCACCACGTCGTTAACGCTTTCCTCGAGCGAGGCGTCCTTGGTTCCGACCTTGATCCCTTTGGCTCCAAAAGCGCGGGCGGTCAGTGCCACGTGTGTCGTTATGCGCTTGTCCCTTTCGGGACGGTGGCCCAGACGCAGGACCCATATCTCCCCCATGTGATCCAGCTCACGCATCCTTGACGAGTTCGAGCCGGTGGCCGCGATAATCCAGTTTGACCGACCGTTTCACCAGACTTTTCAGCATTGTGGACGTGATGCCCAGGGCCTCTGCGACATCACCAGCGAACTTGCCTTCTTTGCCGACCTGTGCGAGTATCTTTACCTCGATGACCTCGAACTCTTCCTCGGGCATCATGGCGACCGAAAGCACATCCGATATCTCATAAACAGGCCAGGAGGCGTTGATATGGAATTGGTTGTAATACGTGTGATATGCCTTTTCAGGGCGTTGGCCACCGGAGGGCTGCCAGCGCGTTTCCACGAGTTTCATCTTCTCAAAAAACTTCAGCGCCTCTTTGCCGTCGGCGCCATACTTGTCCTCTATTTCCTTGGCGGTCCTCCATTCCATGGTGACCTCCTTGAGGACCTCCCTTTTTATTGGGGTATCAACTGCCCTCAACATCGGAACCAGTTCCGAGGGCTCGTTGATGACCTTAATCTTATTCATAACTCCCTTAATTGTCAAACGCACATATATAAACTCGGTAGGAACGCCTATCGTTGGTTCAAATGCTGGATATTTTCATCAAAATTCGGTGCATGAACCTTCAATTTTCATCTGATTTGCCATTCGATTGGCATATTATCTAAGCAATATCGAGAACAATGTTTAAATGAACAACAATATAATTAAAAAGTAGATAAATGAGGGGACCTTCCCCTCTTCTTAGGTTTACTTCAGCCTGTTGCCGCAGCCCGGACACACCGCAAAGTCCAATGTCATTGGAGTGCCGCACTTGGGGCAAATTACAGAACCAGATGCTAGCTGCTGCTGGTATTGTTGCTGTGCTGGGTGCTGGTATGGAGGCATCGCCGTGGGTGGCGTTGCCAGGGTGGCCTTCTTCCTCAGGAAAAGGAGGAGAGCAAGCAAGACGACCACCGCTAGCACCAGCAGGACTCCGATGGTCGGGAGCAACGAGCTCCCGCCCTTCACTTCCGGGCTCACCGCCTGCGATCGGGCCGCGTTCGACGCCCCAAGACTGTTGGAGGTCACGATCCAGTAATAATACGTCTTTCCATTGACCACGGACGTATCATGGAAGCTCAAAGCGCTCCCGCTGAGATCGGCGACCAGGAACGCCTGCGAGGTATCGTTCGTTTCCGCCCGGTAGACGTAGTAGTGCGTGATCGGGGAGCTTCCTTGATCGGGCGCCGTCCAGCTCACGGCCACGCTGTTGTCGTTTGGAACGACATTGACCTGGCTGACCTTTTCCGGAGATCCGGTAGGCGAGGCGACCGGGGTGGATACGTGTACCGACGCGGATTGTGCGCCGTCACCGACGGAGTTCACTGCCACCACGGCGTAGAAGAATGTCATCCCGTTCATCAGGCCATGGTCGGTGTATGACAGTGTTTTTGGACCGGTCTCCCCCAAATAGGCCAGATCGGTCGCCGAGTCGCCGCGGTAGATCTTGTACCCGCTGATGGCCTGGGTTCCCGAGTTCGACGGGGCGGTCCAGATCAGTACCACTTGACCGCTTCCCCCGGAGGCGACCAGTCCCGCTGGCGTGCCTGGTGTCTGCGGCGTGGAGGATGGAGTGACATTAGCGAACGACCTGATCCCTTCTCCACCCGGGTTCACAGAGGCAACCGCAAAGTGGTATGCCTGGCCATTGGCCAATCCGGTCTTGGTGTACGTTGTCACGTTACCAGACACATTTGCCATCAATGTCATCGTCGGAGATAAGCCGAAGTAGAGCGAGTAGTTGCTGATGGTCGCATAACCGCCCGGGTCGGTCGGGGCTGTCCATGATAGGGATGCCTGTCCGTTGCCGGCCATGGCCAGTAACCCGGGGGCGCTTGGCGTCCAGTAGGGAGTGATGTTCGTTTCGGTGGCGTTCGGACCGAATCCCACGTTGTTTGCCCCGCTCACCTTGTAAAAGTACATCTGTCCCTTAGCGACCGTGAGATCATCGTAGGACAGGGTTGTACCGGAGAGGGTCCTGTTCAGATAGGTCTCATTGCCGGCAACCGTCGATCTGTGGATGTAATAGGCCGACATGCCTTCCCCGCCAAAAGTATCGGAGGCGGTCCAGCTCAAATGCACCTCCTTGTTTTCAGGGTTGGATATCGTCAGGTTGCCAGGCGCCGAAGGAAGTGCTCTTAGCGTGACCGCTAGCTCATCCGACCTTGGGCCTTCCCCGTTCACGCTCACTGCAGCCACTTTGTAGAAATATGGAACGAAATTGTTTACATCCCTATCGACAAAGGTGAGGATGGGGCCGTTCGTGTGGTTCACGATGATCTCGGTGCCGGTGGAAGTTGACCGATAGATGTTGTAGAAAAGGATGTTCGGCCCTCCTCTGGAGGAAGCCGCCCCCCAATTCAGCTCGACCTGGCGATCACCGGGGGCCTCGCCCAAGGTCTGAGGCGCCCCGGGAAGGATCATGTTAACGTCCATCCTGATGGCGGTGATGTCGCCAAGTGCGGGGTCCCATCCGGTGTAGGCGATGTAGACATGGCCTGCGGAGCTGACCGCAGCAGAGATCATTCCTCCGTACGAGCGGGCTGAGGTTCCAGATTCGATCGGCGAAGCCACCGTGAATGCTCCGGTCACTCGGTTGAAAGGATCCATGTGCAAGGAGAAATCCTTCTTGTAGATGACGTTGGCAACACCGGCGGAAATGACCACTGCGGTTTCGAAGTATTTTGCGTTCCCGATATTGTCCGGTGCTACGTCGACAATGTTGTTCCAGGCCAGTCCAACTATCGCCCCGGTGCTGTTCGCGTAGGTGACCATGTGGCGAGCTTTGTCGGTGAAGGCGATGTTCATGTTGCCGGAACCGTCAAGCGCCATAGAAATCGCCCCGTACTGATCCAGTCCGTTCGAAATGGGAACGGCGGTTCCGAAGGTGACCTCGCCGGTCAATGCGGCCCGAACCGCGAAATCGATCTCATGGAGATCGCCCAGGTAGACCAGGTATGTCGCTCCAGCTGGGGTGATGATCGCATTGATGTTATCGGCTGGACCGGGCAGCTGATCTTTGAGCACCACCGGAGTTGCCCATGCGCCCGTCGGCGATCTGACCTTCTCAACCAGATCTGGCGCGGTCGCGTCCGAATAGAACACGTGCACGCTTCCAGCCGCATCAATGACGATGGCCGAGAATTGTCCCTCGGAGGTGTTTGATACGTTCTCTATGACCGCCACACCCATCGCTGGGACCATGGCGAGCCTTATGACCCAGTGGTCCCCGCCTTCGGATGTCCTGACCGCGTAAGAAATGTAGACGTTGTTCGAGGCGTCAAGCGCCATCGAAGGGCTGAACATTGGGAAGATGGTCGCCGCGTCCAGCTCTGAGATGTTCCAAGACCCGGTCTTGTTGGTCGCATACCAGAGCCTGAAATGACTGAGGAATGCAATGTGGACATGCCCCGCCGGGTCTACCTTGACGGTGGAGTTGTCAGTGTTGTCCCATCTCTTGGTGTTATCCACGACCGTTGTGCTCCAACCGGAGGCTGGAGCGGCATTCGCGTTGGTCGAAGTTACCAACAGGACTGTAGGAAACACCATTGCCAACAATATCAAGATCACGACCATTGTCCTTCGATTTCCCATTTTCTCCCCTCATTTTCCCAAGGAGGCGGCCCCCTGACTCACCCTTCTTGACAAGCGGAAATCGGTCTCTCGGCTCGTTCTCCAGTCAATCGTGATCGCCCCGGCGGGAACCCAACATGTCATAAGGCCCCCACCCCAACGGCCAGCTATATCCCCGATTATCCCCCAGGATCGCGAAAGGTACTAACGGTGTTTTTAATTAATACTTTACAAGGCTTTTGCAGATTTCATCCAAACGCTTTGGGCTTGAACATTTTCAATGCCACATGCCGTTTCAGTGCTTCGCACATGGAGCCGACCGCGTCGGCTCCCTTGAAGATGTTCTGGAAGCTGCGTCTGCGGGCAATGCCTCTATGTTAAAATGGGCCTACTCGACATCTATTATTCTTTTTCTCACCTCTTGATACTTTCGCATTTTTATTCCCAATTCAGGGGCTACGGGCGGACACACCTCTATCCGCGGTTCTCCCGCACTATGGCCGCTCCGTCCATTGTCTTGGATATGCCCCAATCCTTTTAACGCGGTCAGGCCGCAGGCATTGTCTCCGGGGTTGAATCCATGACTGTGATAAGGCTCGTTGTTCTGGAGCATCCAGAATAGGATGTGTAGCAGCTTGTTAGCTGCTGCCGTGGTAGCCTTCTGTTTTCCTCTTTTCTTCTCGATCCTGGAGTGGAATTTCGATAGCTGGCTGTTTGGATCGTATCGTGTATGAACGTGAACGGACTCGATCAGGATCCATCTCAGATGCTTCGAACCCTCCTTGCTTATTGCTCCGTAGTGGCAGGTCGACGCCGACTGGCTGACCGTCGGGGTCAGCCCGGCGTAGGAGCTGAGATGCTCCGGGTCCGGGAAACGGTGGATGTCGGCGATCTCGGCCCAGATCAATAGTGCTCCGTAATATCCAATGCCGGGGAATGACGATATGAGCTGAGCCTCAGGTCTTTTCTGATACTCGACATACAATCGCTTGTTCATCGACTCGATCTGATCCTGGATCGCCTGGATGCAGTCCAGGTTGATGTTGATCGTAACTATGTTCAGAGATCTCATCCATTCGATCGATTTATTTGTGAAAGGAGACTTCAGGTGATCCGGTCTCCGGACCCCTCTCCTGGTCAGTTCGGCATGGACTTTGTTCTTGAAGCTGGTCTGGCGCTGGACCAGGAAGGTCCGCTGCCGGACCAGCTGGCGCAGGTCCCGGATGTCCTTGCTCGGGATGTACGAGCAAGGCACAAGATCCGCCCGTAAAAGATGAGCTAGTGTCCGGGCGTCGACCTTGTCCGTCTTTATCTTCGCCTCGGCGATGGCTCGAACTTTCAGAGGATGTGCCAGTACCGCCTGGAACCCTCTCCGTTCGATGCCTTCGTAGATGAACTCCCAGATCCCGGTCGATTCGAGGACGAACCTCGCGTCCTCGAATTGATCCAGGAACTCATCCAGGGCGCTGTTCGTGGAAAGGAACTTCTCGTTAGAGAGTTCCTTTCCAGTCTCATCCATTATACTTGCCTGACAAAATTCTTTATGTACGTCCAGTCCTACGTATAGCATGGTCTTCTCGCCTCGTGTTTGTTACCACTGACATATTGGCGAGAGGCCACATTTTAAACATACCATCCTTTTAGGATGGTGTAGGCCAGTATGACCAGAAGGAGGTGTATAACTCCTACGTCGATCTTCCTGACCTGGTACTCACCCATTCCCAGGTATTGCTTGCAATCGCGATAGAATACCTCAACGTCCCACCGCATTTTATAATATCGCAGAACGTCCTGGACAGGCATGTCCAGGGCGTTGGTCATGAGGACCAACGCACCTTTGTCGTCCTGTTTTTCCTTGAAGAACAGGAACTTGACCGTCATGCCGCCCTTTATCTCCGTCACTTTCTCCATGCAATAATGGTACTGGCCATCGCCTTCCATGGCCAGGAAAACATCAGCATTTAGCTGGGTCAGCAGGACCTGGGCCTGGACCGGTCCGTCCTCGGTCTGGATCAGGCGGTTGCCTTTCGCTTCGGTGATGAACGGCAACCCCTTCGACTGGATGTGGTTCATCAGTTCCTGTGAACCGAACCAGCTGTCGAATACGACCGCCTTCGGGCGGACGTATTCAAGATCCATGTCGATGAGATCGATGGCCAGCTCCAGCTTGGTCTTGAAGACCTTTTCTAACTGGGGGCAGATCTCCTTCTTGAGGTACTGGACCAGGTGCATCGGCACCCGGTCCTGGCCATCGCTGTACAACGTCGTCAGGTAATCATGGCACCAGATGTTGCGCCCCTGGCTGTGATCGAACAGCCAGCCAGCGCCTTCCATGGAGCGGCCGGACTTTTCGATCAAGGTGTCATCGATTATCAGGACCCCGCCCTCCTTTCCCCTCGCATACATATCCAGACGGATATGGTCCAGCGCGGAGCTGGACCATTTGCTGCCGTGCAGGAAACGGTCAGGCAGCTCTGGCTGCGCCCGTCCAGCGCGCTGCTGGATATGTCCATGATGTTCTTCTCGTTCTTGCCGTTGAGCATCAATCCCGACATGAACGTCTTGAAATGGCGGAACTGGGGCTTGCTGAAGCAAGCCCTGTACTCATCCAGAGTACTGGACAGAGGCATATCCGCTGTTCTGAAAAGCATTTGTGCATCCCGAAATAATATTAAACCCACTACCTAATAATAATTGTGCCAGAATCGAAATCCTGCAAAACTAATATGACTTCTTGAATTTTATCTATGCCAGCATTCTGATGTTGTGATATTGGTACTTCGCGTGGATCTCGTTCTTTCGATCTATTTTAGAACGGTATGTATCCGGTGGTTGAACCGGACACTGGCTATGCTGTTTATAGTTTGGAGTGATTGCGCTTGCTGTAGAATACGGTATAGGTCCGGAGCTTCATCTTGATGAAGAACACTATTCGCTGATATAAGTTCTTGGGGCTAGGGTGGAAAACGGCGTTCTTTTTGATGCTGTGGAGCGGTCAGGCTCTGTGTTTCAGCACTGTCTCGGCGATGTCGTTGCTATGATAAGTGGAATCGGTCAGGCTTATGACAGGGATGGCGTTCGAAGGGAGACGATTCCATACTTTTCAGAACATCAGGCTGTCGTGGACTTTAGACTTGGTTAGCTGATAGCTCAGTGACAGAAACGAATAGGTTTCGATGGCTAGATGCGTCTTCACTCAGTTCTGGCAGGTCTTGGCGGGGTGTGACCATTTGCGCTATGGCAGCTTCCTTCCGCTGAAACTGGAGGTATCGGTGGATATGGTCACATGTCTTAGCGGCAGCGATGATATGAAGAAGTTATGGAAGCGCTGCTAGATTGTGACCAACGGTGATTGTGATTGTGTTTGTTTAGTATTGTGTGATTTGTAATTTTTTTGATTTGTAAGAATTTGGTAAGAAGTGTTATAAGATTTTTTAGTTGGTGTAAGTTGTTATTAAATTATTAATGGATTAGAAAATAGAAGAATAGTTTTTGTTAGGGTATAGGTGTATGGTTTGTGTTTTTGATTAGTTGGTAGAAAGGGAAGGTATAGTGAGCTAGAGTATGAGTTGTATGATTAGATGTAGGTAATGTAATAGTTATTTAGAGTAGATAGTATAAGGAGTAGTAAATTAATAGGTATTTGAGATAATAAGTGTAGAGTTGAGTTTGATATGAAAATATGTATAATTAAGTTGAAATGTAATTAGTGATGAGAAGTAGTTTATTAAATTTTATGTAAAAATGAGTATATGAAATAAAAAAAATATAATATTTAATATAATAATATATAATAATGTACTTTACTAACTTTTAGTAAGACAAATGTGCTCTCCAGCACTTTCAAAGTTCGATTTATTGATGACCTGTTCCAATGGGTTTGATATCGTCATTTGATCTCCCCCGCGCTCACTAGTATTATATTCCCGTTCCTTATTTCGAGGGTACAATGAGCAAGATCATCTACCAATGCCTCGACTGCGGCAGGAAGCACAAGACCGAGGAGGCAGCGCAGAAATGCCATGAGGCGCCGATCCAAGCGATAGAGACCGGTGTCACTCGGTTCAGCAAGAGAAAGGGCCTGATCGGTAATTGATCACGCCGACATTCTTTCCATTGTTCTATCTTAGGCTGACCTTTGGTCTCACGGTTTCTTCATATCATCCCGAAGGCCAGGAAGAACACGTAGAGCCCTAAAAGAGGTATGATGATCATCGTGAAATCATCGTCTATGTACCAGTTCTTCTTCACTTCTGACATTATGCCCAGGAATGTGGCCATGATCGAAGCGACCAACACCAGAGGCGTCTGGCCGAAGAAATAGGTCAGCGGCACTATCATGAGCGTAAAGTAGAGAACGATGGGCACCGCAGGGTAGTATTTACTCTTCCGAGCCCTCATTATCCCCATTATGGGGTCTATCCAGCCCATCCCCAGAATCACCGGGGCCACGATCCCTACCGGGAAGAACGCCAATGCTATCGTCAAACCCATGGCGGTCCAGGCAGCGGCCGATATGCGGTAGTTCTCATATTCCCGCATTCCGATTATGTGGGGCGAGAAGTAAAGGCGAAGGGCTTCGATGACCAGGATAAGTGCCAGGAAGAGGAATAGCCCGGGCTGCTTGCCGACCAGCCCGGGAAAGACCGGGTCGGGCAGATAATAATAAATCAAGAACACCGGGGCGCTGATGTGCACCAGACGTCTCAGTACCTGTCCCCTATCCATTACCTCACCTAAGATGATTTAATTAGAAATGCTTTCGCAACCACGGCCTGCCCCGGGTGCGAAATGATGAGCCCGACCTCCGTCTTAGGTGAAGGCCTCCCTGGCCCACTTTCGGTCCAGGCGCTTGTAGAAGTACCACGTGAAGACGGTGACGAAGACCAGCACGACCCCGATCCCGGCGGCCGACACCAGTGGCGTTGTGTCAATGGAGAGCGACAGGATGGTGATGCCGAAGTCGGGGATCAGCGCCAGTGCCGTGAACTTCATCATGATGTTCGGATCGAATAGGAACGAATTGGTGCTCAGACCGGTGAGATAGGCCGTGGCCATCACCATATAGGCACCAGTGATGTAAAGAACCGGCAGCGCCAGCCAAAGAAGCCTCATCTCGTTGTTCATGACCGATATCCCGATCACAAAGATGGTGGAAATGACGCTGCTCAGGATGAAGAATGCGATGAGCTTGGCCTTGATGACGCTGGGCACGTTCACCGGCAGGGTCTCGAAATAGTCGGCCAGGTCCATATTGGTAAGCCAGTTATAAAGCATGACGCCGAAGAAGCCGACCATCCCGGCGTAGAAGACGCTGTTGAAGCCGACCGGGATCTTGAGGCCATTGTTCACGTACCAGGTGGTGAACGAAAGGAACAGGAGCGGGGCGACGTAGGCAAAACCGATCTTTTTCAGAAGTCCGCTCCGTACGATGTCGACGAACTCCTTGGCCAGGAGCGTGTTGAATCGGCCTGCGAAGCGGGTCATGGTCCGGTACCGGGAGAATACCTCGACGAACTGGGACTTCGTGCTTTCGTACTCCTGCTTGACCAGCAGAACGGCGAAAGCGGTGAAGAGAACCACGGCGATGAGGCTCACGACGAAATAGGCCAGGACGGCCCCCGTGTCGTGAGTGAACGGCGTCGACGAAAGCTCCAATCCTACCGGAGGAAGGACGTAGCCCAGCGGGATCACGTGGAACAGGCCGAAGCCGGCCATCAGTGCGACCAGCGCCGCCACCGCGACGCCGAAGGCAACGGTGCTCCGGGTGTACAGGACCGAGATGGCGAACGACAGCGATATCCCGAACAGGAAGGCCATGAACATGGCCGCGAACAGCATCAGGCAGGAGATCAGCGAATAGTGCGCGAAGACCGATGCCAGTAACACGCCCGAGAAAGCCGGTCCGAGTATCAGGAAGGTGTAGAATATGATGTCCCGTACGTACATGCCGAAGAAAGTGGCACGGAACGATAGCGGTAGGAGGAAAGGCATGGCAACGATGAAGTTGACCTTGCCGTAACGCCTTTCGATATAGGTGTGCCCAAGGAACCCGAAGGCGCCGACGCTGACCCCGTAGATGAAGATGCCTCCCAGCGCCAGGGTGAGCATGTCCCTCAACGGCAGACCGGTCTGGAGGTTCGGGAAACTTCCGGCGAAGAAGAAGGAAAGCACGAACACGTAGATGGGCATGGCCATGAACATGCGGCGCGATGAATGGGAGACGTGGAGGCGGTACTCCTCGATGAGCATCAGTCTAAGCAGGCTTGGCATGATTGCCCCCCACCAGCCTCAGGAATGCGGTCTCCAGGTCCTCACCTTTCGAGGTGATGGCCTCTATCGAGGAATTCAGCGCCACGTGCCCGTGGTCCAGGATGATGACGTTGTGGCACAGCTTCTGCGCCGTCTCCAGGATGTGCGAGCAGAGGAAGACCGTCCGGCCCTCGTCCCGGAGGGCTAGCAGATAGTCCTTCAGCCTGCGCTGGTAGATCGGGTCCAGGTTGATGAACGGTTCGTCCAGGAAGAGCAGTTTCGGTTCGTGGATGAAGGCAGCGGACAGCATCACCTTCTGCCTCATGCCCTTGGAGAGGTCCCGGCACAAAGTGCCCTTCGATTCGGCAAGATCGAAGAAATCCATCCAATGGTCGATCCGTTTGTTGGCGTCGTCGACCTTCCTTATGCCGCACACGAACTGCAGGAACTCGGAGGCGGTAAGGTAACTGGGCGGGGATTCCACCTCGGGCACGATCCCGATGGCCTTCTTGACCTCGATGGAACTGGCCGAGGGGTCCAACCCCAGGACCGAGCATCTTCCCCCGGTGGCTTGGATCTGGCCGGTCATGATCTTAAGCAATGTGGATTTGCCCGCTCCGTTGGGTCCGAAACAGCCGAAGAAGTCGCCCTGCTCGACCTTGAAACTGACATTGTCCAGGGCGGTGAAGCTCCCGTACTTCTTCGTTATCGAATCCACCTGCACTACGGGCATAATGCTCGATTGAGCATGATGATATATAACGACGACGACAAGAATATCACTCCCCAGATTCCGCTGCTGGAAGATAATATTCCAAGTAGAGTTGATATATTACCAAATGATATCACTTGCCCAACTCAGTGATATCATATATCACGCCGTTCGTTGAGGTGGGCGAATGAAAGGCAAGAGTATCCTTACTAACAAGATTGAGAGCGAGATCGAACTCCTGGAAAGGCACGTCAAGATGCTGAACGCGATCATGGAGCACAAGCCGATCGGGATCATACGCCTCTCTGAGCTGTTGGACATACCGCAGCACAAGGTAAGGTACTCGCTCCGTATCTTGGAACAGGAGGGTTTGATCAACCCTTCGCCTGAAGGTGCCGTCACCACCGAAAAACTGGAAACGTTCTTCGCCGACCTGAAGGATATCCTGCAGCACATGGACGAGACGGTGAACGCGTTGCGTACCTCGTTGGAAACGCAGACATTCGAGACAAAAAAGATTAATAAATGACCAGTTATGTCTCGCCAATCCCTAGGCCGTCGTAGCTCAGTCGGTAGAGCGTGGGACTGTTAATCCCAAGGTCATCGGTTCGATCCCGATCGACGGCGCCAATGTCACTAGTATCTTGATGCTTGTTTTTGGGATGCGTCATTTCCTATCAAGATATTTCATACTTGATCGAACGAAGTTCGCTTATGAACGCTAATAAAGAATTCGACGCCCTCTAAAATATTCGAGTTATGGGGACGGAACCGGGGGGTGGTCCGTCCCCATGTTGGAGGGTGTTACCGTCGCCACGAAAATCCAGGCCCATATCGTAGCCTTCCACCGCAGCGTCCGGTCCTATTCCTTGACCTAAGGACCGGCCAATTGGGCATTTAACCGTATTCATCACGAAATCATCATTGATTCCAGCCTTGACGGCAATCATTTCCTCGTTGAACTGGGATATCGATGAGATATCCGGGAGACCGCTGGATTTATCTGAGGATGGGATATTCAGCCTCCGATAGACATGCTCTCAAAGATACCGATCATCCTGGAAAAGATCGACCCGAAAGCAATCGACATGGAGATCCTCAGGGCCGCGATCATCGGCGAATTGGACGCCATCAACCTCTACGAACAAATGGCCGGCCTGACCCAGAACGAGGACCTGCGCAAGGTCCTGCTGGACGTGGCGAAGGAAGAGAAGACCCATGTGGGCGAGTTCCAGGCGATGCTCCTGCGCCTTGACCCGGAACAGGCCAAGCAGCTCAAGAACGGCAAGGCCGAAGTGGACGAGATGATGGAGAAGTGACCGCTCGAGCCCTCTGGTGGACCAGGTCCACACTTTTCATTTTTCACGTCATCCAAAGGTGAACGCGTAGACCTTCAACGAATCGTCATGGCAGACGAGCGTGAGCTCGTGCTTTTCGAACACCCCGGTCTTGACGATGTAGTACATGTCATTCCGGTCCACCATCAGATACGCCTTCCCGTCCCGGAAACTGATGTCCTGATGTGCCTGTGAGCCGGCGAGCGGACCCCCATCCAGAAGGACCTCAAGCTCTACTGGCCTCTCTGACGACATGACCGCATAGACCTCCCTGGACTGATATGGAAGGGTTATCTTACCCGGACCTGTCACCAGCTTCAGGAACTGTGGATCGTTCTCCCAGCAACCATCGAGGTAGATCACTCCCAACCGGTGCGGGAGGGCATCTACATAAATGCAATCCGCCTTGTCCACACAGACCGGGCTGTTCCCCAGGCCATGGTTGCGGGAGGCACCAGCGTATGTCTCCGGCGTCATATCATGCTCGTACTGGACGACGCTGTCATTGATCTCCGGTAGGTGCACATTATGACCGGCATCACGCAAGAGGCGCACGATCCAGGCCTCGATCTCTCCCTCGCCGCCCTCACCTTCGTGTATGTGCCTGACATCACCTTCTTTGTCAATGAAGTACTGGGCAGGCCAGAAGTTGTTCTGGTAGGCACCCCACGTCTGAAAATCGTTGTCCACTGCGATCGGATACTCCAATCCATGGCGCTTGATGGCCACCTCCAGGTTCTTGCCGTCCTTTTCAAAATCGAACTCCGGGGAATGGACCCCGATCAGGACCAGACCCTGGTCCTTGTAACGATTCCAGATCTGCCTCATATGGGGCAAGGTGCGCAGGCAATTGATGCAGGAATATGTCCAGAAATCGATCACCACAACCTTTCCGCGGAGCGAGGCCAGGGTCATAGGCAGGGAATTGTACCACGCCGAGACGATCAGCTCAGGGGCTTGGTAACGGTCGAACATCGGAAGAAATGACGGAGCGGACTAGGCATAAGGATTGCGTACCGAAGCACCAGGGCTCAGCGCGATCGCGCTCACCGGGATACGTCTAAACGTAAAACCAGGCCGTTCTGGACCGCTTCTGGTGAAAGAGTAGACTGGACTTATCACGTCGTTCCAGTCTTCTACAACCGTTCGCTCCAGGAGTCCTTTCTTAGAGATCAATACGATGGCGCGGAATAAAATACTCCCAAGGATATAGTAGACCTAATGCCTGCTATGCTTCCGCCGGACAGGACGATGGGCACCAGGGCTTCGGCCAAGCTGTAATGATGCCCGGCGCATGCAATCGGCCCACGAGGAGAGTCCGGAAGAAAGACTGTGCAAAGAAAGGGATGAGTACCGGAGCACCGTGAATATGGCAGTGGCGGCCGTCGCCACTATCGCCATCTTCCTTTTCGTTTGGTGGCTGGTAGTGCACTAGAAAAGTTCCTGGTTTCTCGTTTCGATCAGCAGTTCTGCGGCCTTCTCCGTCCCCTACTGTCGGATCATGGTAAGGAGCATCTTGAACTGCTTGGTCGCCTTCAGTTCATGCGGCTCATTGGCAGGCATGACGAGTACATCGCCAGCCTTCATGGAATGAACGACGCCGGACAGGGTTAGGTCGACCTCACCTTCGAGCACGTGCACCATCGCTTCATAGGGGGCTGCATGCTCGCTAAGCCCCTGGCCCTGATCAAAGGCGAACATGGTGACCGTTCCGACCGGCTTGTCCATAAGGGTCCTGCTAACGATCGAGCCTTCCTGATAGGATACCAGGTCATTCATCGTCAGATGCTTGCCGAGAAGATCGGCGTGTCCGGATCCATTCTTTTTCGCCATGGTAATCGGTTGTCCATCGGCGCGCCGTTCTAATAATCGTTCCGTTTCTGAACCTTCTTTTTCTTTGGGACCTTGACCGGCAGTGAGGTCACGAGGGCGTAAGAACGTTCGATCCATTGGTCGAGTTTGTCCAAACCTTCGTATGAACCGGCAGGAACGGATACATACTCGCTCATGACCGTTCTCTCGGTGGGGGAAAAGACTCCCGCCCCCAGGATCTCCTTCTTGATGGCTAGACCGTCCTCGTCGGACAGCCTGAGGAATAGCCCGTCCCCAAAAACGCCCATGAACATGTTCCCGTTGACGAACCATACATCGGCCCCGAACATCTTCCGGCGCTCGCAATGGTACTTCTCGAGGCGAGGAGCGAGGCGCTCTCCCAACTCCTTCGAGGCTTTGGGCCACGGTTTCCTATCCATGCCTTCTGATTGTAACCGGAGGTATAATTGTTTAAAGCCGAAACTTGGTTCGTCTGTGAAGTGTGGAACAAGACCCTTCGATGGCGAAACTAGTCAATTCTTGCCGAAACATGTTTAGTTCAGTAATGAACTCAGAAATCCTATAATCTTGGGAAAAATGAGAGTATTGGAATGAAGACCGTCGAAGAAATGAAAACGATGATCATGGTCTGCCTGAAGGATATGATCGCGGACGACCAACTGGTGAAGAGATTCACCACCACCAGTCACAACAAGAGGCTGTCCGACAAGCAATTCCTGGATTACTTTGCCCAGAAGTACGGCGATCGCGCCATTATCGAGTACGGGGCGAACAACATTTTGAACCTGTTCACCACCGAGTTGAACATGAAGTGGGTCTCCGATGGAAAAAAGACCGCATTGGACGGATTCACTATCGGCGGGATGCCGATCATAGATTACCTCAAAGGGTATCAACTGAACGAGGATCTGCCGGCTCCGACTGAGGAGAAGGTGGAACTCACCGAAGAGGAGCAGCTGGAGGCCCTCTACGGCAAGATGTTCGAGAACAGGGTCATAGACCAGACCATTTCACAACACGCCAAGGAGATCCCCCAGAGGAAGCGTCCCGAGATTCAGGAAAGAGACGATTCGGACGACGAACCGGTTGAATTTGTCTAGATGAGGTCATCAAAGACCGCCAACATCGTTCATGACCTGGGGCCATTGCAACGAGGGGAGCGTAAATAAAGGTAGGCACCGCTCCATCATGACCGAACATCAATTCACAATAACGAAGTTCATGCCGCGGGCACCTTCCTTCCATCGTAGACGACTATCGCCAGTACCGATTAACAGCCAGGACGTGCGAGGATCATTCGACCAACAGTATTCCGGTCCACACCGGATCGTTCTTCACCGGGAACTCGACGCCGGCGCCGGCGTTCTCCGCCGTGAGGATCACATCGATACCGACCGCCTCCATGGAGGGACGCGCCTCGAACGGATGGCGACAGGGCTCCCCTGAAGATATGCCAACGCACTCGTCGCACAGCGAGCACGCCCCACCAGAAAGCGCCAGCGCGAAACGGTGACCCATCATCATGGCGTCCTTCTCCAGTTTGTTCAAGATCCCCTCGAAGGAACGGGTGCTGGCTCGCAGCTGCCGGCGGTAGTCCTCGTCGTTGATCACCTCGATCAGGCTGGTGGCCCCCAGCCTTCGTTCCACCGACGCCAGATCGGTGATGATCTTGGCCTGCACCAGCACGGCGAATTTATACCGCCTCAGGGATCTGGCGAAATCCTCTGGTCTCACGCAGCTCGGTGGGCACATGAGGTTCTGGGCATAGTGAAGGCACCGGGGGATCTGGCATTTGAGGCTCACACGCGGGTCCATGATGACATTGCTGATCGGCGTCGGCACGGCCTTCGAGGCACCGTAGGCCGTCGCCTTGTTGCATAGTTCCGCTAGGTGTTCTTCGATCGCGGTTGGCATGTTCGACTCCCTTCATCGTATGATTGGTAGGGAGGGCATATATTAATTGCCGAACCCATTTCAAAATGCCATACCCACATATTCCATGACGGTCCCCTTAAGGAACCTGGATAGGATACCAGTATCTTGTCATAATGCATTCTTTGACCTTAGCTCCTCTCTTAGGAACTGTCGTTTTTTCGATGGTTTTGATGATCTCACGAAGTTGGGCCATCTCGGGAGCGTTCAGGCCCAGCGGATATTTTGCACATACGGTGGCTTGCTGGTTAGGGTCTTCGTCATAGGTAAAATAGACCTTGTGGGGACCGATCATGAAGTCCATGTCGAAGTAAACAGAATCATTCGTTCCTGGCCCTGCTCCTGCATATGGGTGAAAACCGTCTTTTTCAAGGTCCTTGTAAATCGGCATTATAACATCAACTAAGCTCTCCTCGAAATTGGATCTTTGGACTGTCATAGAACTACATGCTTCGTCGATTGGCAATATATTCTTTTCCTATCCTTCATGGTGGTGCGACAAAATGGGAGGAATGGAATGAAGGCCGCACTTTACGGTAGTTGTGGCAAAACTTCCAATCGAGACGGTGGCAAATGTCTGAGACTGGTAAACATAACTACAATCAACCCGGCGTTCATCGGAATGGCGAACGACGAACTGACGGACGCACAGTCCATTTATGTCCCTAAGCTACATGCCAGTCAAAACATACGAGACAATTAGTTTTATATGCGGGCTATCCTTAACCTGTCCTTAACGGGTCCGTAGCTTAGTCCGGTGGAGCGTCAGGCTCATAGGATGCCACTTAGCCATCTAAGAAACCCGATGGTCGTCGGTTCGAATCCGACCGGGCCCACCATTTTTCCTGTGCAGACGATTATTATTTGAATTCAACTCGAATTATTTGGGTTTTATAGCTGACTCGGGTTGAAAGATTGTTTTGGCCTCACCTCACTATCAGCCAGGAGTTCCAATTACTTGAACAAGGTCACCCAGATCGTGAATCGATGAGCTAGCCACGGCCAGATGCCGCAGTTCACTTGACTACAATCTTCATGGCAACAGAGTGATCCACATCGCCGAAGGGGGAAAGGAGAGCCTCACTAACTTCCTCCAGGCGGTGGGAGCTCGCCTGGACTCAGTTGATCAAACAATTCCTCATAGGATGACCTCGTCTCATTATCGTTCTGTGTTGGAACAACTTACTAACAACATCAATCTATTGCAGAACTATTATTATGTAATATTGTCCTATTTAATTTGATTCTATTTCTCTCAATGTTCAATCTACGGGATCAGGGTCGTTCGGATGAGGTACCAACTTTTCTAAACTAGTTCTATTTCAGAACGATTATGATACAATTCTGTCCTACTGCAGAACGATATTACAAGAAGACGCTTGGCCGTTCTTTCAGTGGTTCACTTCGCCTGCCATCGGTTCCGAATGGACTTAATTGCATGTTCATCTCAGCTTTGTAGTACACTTGAGGCATTGAAGGAACGTATTACTGATCGTGCTCCATTCAGGGCAGTATTTCTTCTTGAATAGGCTGAACATGGCCTCTTCTGGCCTTCATCTGCTCCGCCCATGTAGGGCTATCGTCCATTCTGGTCTAGGAGCCTCAGAGACCAACTACAGAACGAGGTTCCGGCCAGGTTGCGATCCAATTCCCACATCATTGGCGCGGCACGAACACTTGAAGTGGTCCATGCCCGTGGGCTGCCGTCCCTATCTGCATTTAGGGATGCACTCCAAGCGCATCAGTCCCGGATCATTGGTCACTATCTAACATGGGATGCAATGAAGGGACCAAGTAGTCCTCGACCAGGTAGTAGTAGGATATTCCGACGATCAGAGCCACCGCGAATGCCATTCCGGTTCCGTATATTATCCCCAGGGTGGGATAGAGGTAATGCACCGCCACGGCGTAAGGTATGCACATGATCATGATCGAGATCATCATCGACATGATCATTCCTCCGGCGCGTTCCAGGTCCATATTCTCCTTGCTCATCTTGACCGCCACCAGAGATGAGATGGTGAGCGCCGGAAATGCCGCGAACATCCCGCTCAATATCGGGATCCCAAGCTGACCCATGAGCACTGCCAGCGTGACCACGCTGCCGCCGAAAACGAATCGAAGGAGGAGGATCGGCGTGGTGTGCTTCGGCCTGGCCATGACCTGTGCGCTCGGCCTGAGCCACCATCTGAACCCGGCATAGAGGATCACCAGGATCGCCATGCTCGCGACGAAGGAAAGTTCAAAATTATCTAGTTCTACATAAATAAATATGAAACAGGCTAAGAACCAGACCAAGGTCGATATGATGATGCCGAACGCGAAGCCCCTACGAGCGGCGAATCCGAAGATAAGGAGCATAAGGCCGGTCAAACTGATGAAGACCGGAAAGGCATTCGTGGCATTTGATGCGGCGATCGGTGAAACGTACAGACCAGTGAAAAAGAAGGAGAGCGCGGAGGTCGATGGGATGCCCACCAGAAATCCACCGAGCTTCCCTCCCCATTTTTCGGTGGCGAGCGCGATGGCGGTCACCCAGACCCCCATCGTAAAAAAGGTAAGGACAAGTCGGAACACCAGGTCTTCGGTCAGTATCAATGTGTTCTCCCTCTCAGTTAAATGGACGACCCAACCCGAGAGGGAGGGAGCGTGACATCAGTACGAGTGCGGAATGGCTTTTATGAATAAGAATTAGTCGGCGCAGTCAAAATCCGACCTATTTCCACCAGGCCCAAGGTCCATTTTCGAATGCGTCCATGACGAACCTGTCCCGGTGCGGGGAGGGTGCCCTGTGATCTCTTCTCTCCGTGTGGAAGTCGTATCGGCTCATCCTCACGGACGGTCCGGTTGCTCCATTCTTCGATGTCTCCCGGGACAACGACTCCAGGTGTGCCCTGAGACGCATCTCTGACCGCTCCATCTCGTCTGCGGTGGCAGGCTTGATGCAGTAGTCCACGGCCCCCATCTCCCGTGACCGTTGCTCATCCTCGCTTCTCAACGAACCGGTCATGACCACCACCGGGATCAGCGCAAGCGTCGGAGATGCCTTCATGTACGAAAGCACCTCGAAGCCGTTAATCTTGGGGAGGTTCAGGTCCAGGATGACCAGGTTGGGCGTGCCGCTCTTGACCCTCAGTATTTCTAAAGCCTGCTGACCGTCCTCGGCCACGGTGATGCTCAGGTTCAATTTCAGGTCTTTGAGCATCTCCTTGATGATGTAAGCATCACCAGGGTTGTCTTCGACGATCAGTACATCCAGTTTATTATCGCTCATGCTTTTCCTCCCTTTGGTATGGTGAAATGGAAAGTCGTACCTTGGCCGACCTGGGATTCGAACCAGATTCGTCCTCCGTGCCTTTCCACTATCTTTTTCGCTATGGCCAGTCCGATGCCCGTACCCTCGTACTCGACGCGAGAGTGCAAACGCTGGAAAATGACGAATATCTTGTCCTTGAACTGGGGATCTATCCCGATGCCGTTGTCCCTGATGGAGAATTGGCATTGATCCCCCATGCTCTCGCAGGACACCTTGACCGTGGGCACGTCCATCCCGTGGAACTTTATCGCGTTGCTGATAAGATTTTGGAAAAGGACAATCATTTGGGCATCGTCCGCCATGACCTCTGGCAATACGTCCCTGATTATGGTGGCATTCTCTTCCTTGATCTGGATCGCCAGATTGTCACACACTCTGTCCAGGACGGTCTTCATGTCGGTCATCGACATCGGCTTGGCCTGGGATTCCACCCGGGATATCTCCAGAAGGTCCCTGACCAGGTCCCTGGCCCTCATCCCGCCCTCCATGGCATAGGACATGTATTCCTTGGCCTGTCCTTCCAATTGGTCCCCGTACCTCTTCTCCAGGAGGCTCAGATAGGCGGTGACCATACGTAGCGGTTCCTGGAGATCGTGCGATGCCACGTAGGCGAATTGCTGCAATTCCGTGTTCGACCTCCGCAGCTTCTCCGAGTGCCTTTCCAGCTCGGCCACCAGCTTGTCCCTCTCCCTTTGGGTCTTCACCTGCTCGGTCACGTCTATCGACAATGCCACCGAAGCCACTATCGTTCCCCGGGAATCGTACACCGGAGCGCTAGAACTGCTGATGAACACCTCCGAACCGTCGGTCATTATCATCTCGGCCAGATCGTTCTTGATGACCTCGCCCATGAGGGACCTTACGAACGGGTATTCGCGTATCTCGTACCTTCTGCCGTCCAGATGATATCTGGCGATCTTTCGGTAATCGTCAAACCCCTGGATGTCGGTCGGGCTGAATCTCATTCTGTATATCCTTTGGATCTCATCGTTGGCGAACAGCATCTTACCGGTCTTGGCTTCGGTCACGATGATTCCGACGGGCATCTGGCCGATGATCGCCTCCAATCGACCCTTGGCTACTTCCAGCTCCCTCTCCTGGTTCTTGCGATCGGTGATGTCCACAAAGGCCGCTATCGCGCCACGGACCTTCCCCTCGGGGTCCCTCAGGGGGCTGGCGCTTCCCAGGATCGTCATCCTCCTTCCACTTGGTGCCACCACCTCGAGCTCGGAGTTGATGACCGATGTGCCCTTTGACGCCGCCTCCTGCATGGGCAGCTCTTCGGGCTTGAGCTCCCGGCCATCGCGGTAGAAACGGCGTTTCGTGTCCTGATCCCCTCCGTAGGCCGACCCGGCGGAGACGTTCTCCCCTGGGCCAGCCTCGTAGAACCGATCGGCCGTCCGGTTTCCGGTGATAACGCTGCATTCTGGATCGTGCGACACCCAGATCGCCGATGGAATGATGTCCATCAGCCTTTCCACTTCCTCCGCCCGTTGACGGGCGGCCTCGAAGTTCTCCGCCATGGCCCTTTGCGCCCGCTTGGTCTCTGTGATGTCGACACTGGTATTGAAGAAGTGATCGTTTCCTAGGGGGATGAACGTCGTCAGGTAATACCGGTCGTTGGCGTCATAGTGAACCTCTTCGGTGATGGGCTTCCTAGTGGCATTCATCCTCCTTGTGACCTCGAGCAGCCGGGCAAACATCTCCGCACTTAGGAACTCGCTGTCCTTCATGCCTTTCACCTCGGCCTTGGAAATGGCGCCCAGAACTTTGAGGCCGGCAGGGTTTGTGTCCACCACCACCCGGTCTACGATCTCACCTTGATCGTCATAGACCAACCGGCGCAGGATCACCACCTCCTGCATGCTTTCGAACAGGCCGCGATATTTGGCCTCGCTCTCCATGAGCTCTTCCTCGATGCGGAACTTCGATACCGCCACGGCCAAGTAACCCGCCAGCCGTTCCCATTGTGCGATCTGGTTGACCGAGAATATCCCCCTCCGGTGGTCGTTCAGCTGGAGGAGCCCCAGCCTCTCCTTGCCCAGGAACAATGGGATGAGCGCGATCGACTCGTAACCCTCGGAAACGCACCGGTTCCTATGCCGGGGAGGCAGGTCCTCCTCCGCCATGGTGGGCCCCAGCTCGGTCGTGCTGTTGGTCCAGAAGCTTCCTTGCTTTGTGTAGTACGGTTTGGAGGGGTTGAAGATACGGCGGATCAGGCTGCCGCAGGTGCACTCCATGATCGGTTCGCCCAGCTCGTCCAGGAGCGGACATCCGCTCTCGTCCCTGGCACATAGGGCATTCTCCAGTTGGACGAAGCGTTCGGGGAACCCTCTCGCTTCGTAATAGGGGTAGTCAAGACCGTCTCGGATGCGTATTCCGACCGCCTCCACGCCTGAATGCCTTTGGAAGAAGGAGGTCGCCTTGTGGATCAGGTCCTTGGTCCCGATGCTTTCATTCACGAGTCGCAGGAACTCGGCGGTCGTTTCCTGTTCCAGCTCCGCCTGTTTGCGTTCGGTGATATCGATGCTCGTGAAGATGACCTGATCTTTTCCCAGAGGCACGATGGTTGTCAGGTAGTCTCGGCCATTCCCCTCATAGTGACTTTCCCTGATGACCGGCTTTCCCTCAGTACCAATCCTCCCTGTGTCTTCGAGCATCCCTTCTAGGACCGCGGGCCTCAACAGTTCGCTCTCCCTGAGGCCTTTGACCTCGTCAATGGTCGAAACGCCCAGGACCCGCAGGGCCGCTGGGTTCGCGTCCACTAGCATCTTGTCGACCACCTCGCCGTCCTCGTCGTAGACATATTGCCGGATGGTGACCGCTTCCTGCATATTCTCGAACAGGCCGCGATATTTGGCCTCGCTCTCCATGAGACTTTCCTCGGTCTTCTTGCGCTTTAACGCCTCGACGATCGCAGGCGCTATCGCCTCCGCGGCGATCAGGTCCCTTTCGTTGTACCCCCCTTCCTTGTTTCCGAGACCGATCATTCCGATGACCTTCCCCGAGTGCTTCAGCGGGACGCCAAGAAACGCGGTTATGGGGGGGTGTCCCTCGGGCACGCCTGTGGAAGCGGGATGGGAACTGGGATCGTTGGTGAAGAACCCTCTTCCATCGGTTATCACCCTGCCGTACAGACCCTTGACCTTCATGCTGGTCGGCAGCCTTCCGTGGCCCAGGGGGGCAGAGATCTTGCATGCCTCCCATCCTGGGTCGCTGATCGCATCGTCGTCCAAGAGACCTTTTGAGTTCATTTGGCCGATGAAGCCGAACTTGCTCTGGGTGATCTTTTCCACCACATCGAGGCACACCAGTCCTAGATCTTGTTCGTTATTGGTGACGATGGATTCGTGGAAAATGCGATTGATCCCTTCAAGCACGGCATTCTGCCGCCGGACCCGGTCCTCGGCGTTCTTGGCGTTCTGGTAGTTTCGGGCGTTGTTGATCGCCTGGGATAGCGATGATGTCAGCTTGTTTGCGAAGTCGATCTGGATGTCGGTGAAATCAAGCCTTCGGGAGTGATAATAGAAAGCGATCACCCCCATCACATCTTTCCTTAGGACAATGGGAGCTACCAAAAGTGAACGGACATTGAACCTGGCCATGGCCTGGCGGTCAACCCTTGGGTCCTCCAATGCATCATTGATGGCAATGGCCTTTCCTTCTTTAATGACCATCATCGAGGTGGGAGATTCCTCATCGGTCTTTACTCGGCCCAGGATGTTGGAAGGAAAGTCATGCACGAACCTGGCCACCCAGTGATCGCCCTCGCGCATATTGATGAGCGAAGATTCAGCATTGAGGGCCTTTGCCCCTTCCCTCAATACCCGCTGCATTATCTCATCATAATCAAGAGTAGAATTGATGAAAGCATTGACCTGATTGAGCGCCTCGCTCAACATCTGGGCCTGTCTGCGTTCGGTGATATCGACGACGGAGACCAACAGGTCCGCTTTCCCGGTCCCGTTGTCGATGGGCAGGGCGGACCAATCCACCCAGAATTCAGCTCCGTCCTCGTTCTTGATTAGAAACTCTTTCTTTTCCGCTTTCTGTCCGGTCCTTGAGACTGCCCTTAGGGTGTCCAGGACGGGGTTATCCTCACCGCCCGCCACTAATTCCTCAAATTTTACTCCTAATAGATCACGGTCCCCGAGCCTCTGCGGAAGAAAGTGCCGATAGCCAGCATTTATGAACTTCACCCTGAACCCGTCGGAGGAAAGAAAAATCACGGCCCCGGGCAATCCACCGATGATCCTCCGGACATCCGAGCCTTTCTCATCTCCCCCCTCCACTGCCATACCTCCCCATATGATTCGAGTCCGGGCCATTTCCAGGAATTGTCATCTTCCGATGATGATGACCCTCTCGGTGTGCGCCTATAATCAAATAGCCAGTTATTATCCTTTTGGATTTCTGGATACGCGCTCAGGATGAAACGGAATCAAGCTGGAACCTAAGCAGCATTGCTGGCAAAACATCGACATAGCAAATATCCAAAGAATGAGATGGATTTCGTACCATATCGTTTCTTTTTTGCCAATCACACGAACTAGGCTTACCTCTTCCAAATGGCATGTTATCCGCCGAGTATCAAACTGATCCCCACGATGACCATTCCCAGGGCCACCAGCTCCAAACCGAACATGGTCTTGCGGATGTTGGTGTGCTTTGCCCAGTAGAATCCCACGATAAATAGCGTAATGAACGCCACGATGTTGGATGCCAGGACGGCCAGATGGGGAGGTTCGATGATGATCAGCGGAACCACGACCACCAGTGTTGCCAGAAGCATGGATAGGAAGACCTGGCCGGCCCCGAAGATGTCCTCCCGGGTGATGGCGATAGTTTTCGGCTGATGGATATAATTTGCCTTGCTGGAGCGGCGTTGGGCATGGAGCACAAGACGATATACCGACTTCTGGTCCTCCACATCCAGCGTCCCGACCAGGGAATCCTCCAGGTCCTCCTGGATGGTTTCCATGGCCTCGGACTCGTCCTTGGCGGAACTGATCCTACCGGCTATACGGGTATACCGGTGCTTTTGGAAGATGATGACCAGTATGTAGAGCATGGCATCGATTATCCCCCAGGACACACCAGCCCCCAAGGAGGTGGTCACCATCAGTTTGATGTCGGGGGCCCCTCCCCCGCTAATCACCCGAACCGCGCTGGTTATTGTCAACGCAATGACCAGGCCGTAAAGTATCTCCACTAACCGTTCGTGCGGATAGAGGTAATCTTTCGGCCGTTTAATGATGAAATGCATTCCCGCACCCTAGACCAACGTTCAGGCGATAAGCATTTCTCAGTGATCGGAAGGCAATGAGAAATTCTGGGAGAGCCCATGGAACGGCGGGACGATCGATCGTGATTGGGAAACACCGCCGGCAGAACTATCCTGAAACAAAAGACACGAACCTTCGGGTTATGGCCGAAACATGATGGACCAGCCGGCAGAAAATCGACCCCAGAGGATGATGTCAAAACTATCATAATTTAATCGCGGCTGGGATGGTTTAAATATGGACACTCGGGTCGTTTTTCGTCCTACCTCATGATCCGGATACTCTATGTGGACGATGAAGACGCGCTGCTTGAGGTCTGCAAGCAATTCTTAGAACGATCTGGAGACATGAAAGTCGATACGGCTACCTCAGCCATGTTAGCCCTTCAGAAAATGTCGACCGGTGGCTACGATGCGATAATCTCCGATTACCAGATGCCCGAGACGGACGGTCTGGAGTTCCTCAAACTGATCCGGTCCAAGGACGATCCGATCCCCTTCATCCTTTTCACCGGCCGGGGCCGGGAAGAGGTCGTGATCGAGGCCTTGAACTGCGGTGCGGACTTCTACCTCCAGAAAGGAGGGGATCCGCGTTCCCAGTTCAAGGAGCTGGAACACAAGATCAAGGAAGCGGTCAGGCGCAACCGAGCGGAGAATGCCCTCAAACTGAACGAGTCCCGGCTGAGACGGGCGCAGGCAACCGGCATGACCGGATGCTGGGAGCTGATACTGGACGGCCGGTCCGATCGATTGTGGGGCTCGGAGGAGAGCTTCCGGATATATGGTATACCCCGCCCAGTTGACGGGTTGATCGAACTGGAAAAGGTCGAGGAATGCATCGTCGAGAAGAGATTTGCCCAACGCGCCATGGCCGACCTCCTCACCCAGGGAATCGAAAAGGACATTGAATATCACCTGTTGCCGGCCGACGGCGGTCCCGTTACCTATGTCCGGTCCATCGCCGAACTGGTCAGGGATGCGGAAGGAAGGCCGACAAAGATAGTGGGCGTGATCCAGGACATTACCGAACGGAAAAAGGCCGAGGCAGGGCTGCGCCGCCTCAACCAGGAACTGCTGGCGATCAAGGAGTGCAACGAGGCGATGGTCCGTGCCGGCACCGAGCAGGAACTGGTCAACGACATATGCAAGATAGTCTGCCAGATGGCCGGTTACGGGATGGCCTGGATCGGCATGGCCGAGCATGACGGAAGAAAATCGGTCCGCCCGGTCGGATGGAGCGGCCGCGAGCGCGGATACGTGGAAAGGGCCAACGTGACCTGGGGCGATGAACCGTCTGGATGCGGAACCATGGGGATGGCCATCAAGACCTGGAAACCGGTGGTCATGCTCGATCTTCAGGACAACCCTTCCATGAGGCCCTGGAAAGAGTCACTGGTCGAGCTGGGATACCGTTCCATGATCGCCATCCCGATCATCGATTCCGGTGTGGTGTTCGGGGCATTCGGGATCTATGTGGACGACCCGGAAGGGTTCAGCCTGGAAGAGATCGATCTCCTGGAGGAAATGACCGGAGACCTGGCCTTCGGGATACATGGTCTCCGGTCGAAGGAAAGGCAGTCCAAGGTAGAGGCGGCCCTGAGGAACAGCGAAGAGCAGTATTCGAAGCTGGTGGCCGCCATACCGGACTTCGTCATCAACACCGACATGAGCGGCAACATCCTCCTGGTCAACGCCGCCGCCCTGGAGCAGAGCGGATATCGATTGGACGAACTCGTGGGTCAAAGCTTGTTCTCGTTCATCGACCTGGAGGAAGTCGATAAGGCCCTCAATAACGCCCAAATGATGCTGACAGGGAAATTGGGCCCGATCGAGTATCATGTGATAATGAAAGACGCGAGACGCATCCTTTTCGAGGCCAATGGCGACGTGGTGCGCGACGCAAACGGGATCCCAAGCGGGATGGTGTTCATCTGTCGGGATATCTCAGACCGCCGCCTCCTGGAGTCCAGCCTGAAGGAAGCACAACGGAAACTACGGGTCATGGACAGCATCACCAGGCACGACACCGCCAACAAGCTGACGGATCTGCAAGGGTACATCGACCTGATGAAGAACGGCAAGAATGGGACCATAGACCTGGACAGCCTGAACCGGATGGACCTGATCGTGACCTTCCTCAAGGACCAGATGGACGCCACGATTGAATATCAGAGGTTAGGGGATGGACAACCGGAATGGCAGTCGCTGAGGGAGGTCTGCCTGCGTGCCGTGACCCTCACGCACCCAGGTAACGTGGAGATCAGCATCGGCATTCGGGACCTGGAGATACTTGCTGACCCCCTCCTTTACAAGGTGTTCTACAACCTGATTGACAACTCCCTAAGACATGGAATGACCGTAGACCTCATCTCGCTCACCGAAGAACGGACCGGGGATGGCGTAACGATCGTACTGAGCGACAACGGTTCCGGCATCTCCCTGGAGGACAAACCGAACCTGTTCAAGGAAGGGTTCGGAAAGGTCTACGGACTGGGCCTGTTCCTGAGCCGGGAGATCCTCGATATCACCGGGATGACCATCACGGAGACCGGAGAACCGGGCGCAGGGGCCAGGTTCGAGATCGATGTGCCCAGGGGTTCATTCCGGAGATATTAGACCTCGAATGAGGCGGATTCAGGCAGTAAGTTCATGCGTTGATCGATGAAACTTTTCCATCTGGCCGGTCAAGATTGGTTGAGCTGATGTTGGGCCAAGTCAGCCCGCAGGCATCACAGAAAATTCTTCCCCTTTGCTATTGTTTGAGTCAACGACGACAGTGATTTCGTGGCTTCAGATTATCATTTCAGCGACCCAGCTGACATGATACATATACCATTCCGACGAAATTCGGGTCATGGCAATAATGACATGGACCGACGCTCTCAGTGTCAACATCAAGGAGATAGACGATCAGCACAAGAAACTGGTGGCAATGGTCAACCAGCTGCACGCGGCAATGCTCAAAGGGGAAGGAAAGCTCGTCATAGGCCCTATCCTGGCGGAGCTGACCGCTTACACCGTATATCACTTCAACACCGAAGAGGGATACATGGAGAAATACTCCTATCCGAGCCTGCAGACGCACCGACTCGAGCACCAGCGCTTCGTGCAGAAGGTCGGGGATTTCAAAGCCGCCTATGACGAGGGGAGCATCGGTCTCTCCAGCGAGGTCATGCATTTCCTGGCCGATTGGCTCAAGGACCACATACTGGGAACGGACAAGAAGTTCGGTCCTTACTTCAACAGCAAGGGGCTCTACTAGGACCGAAAATCTAGTTGGGAGGATGCCCATCAAAGTTGGAGGCATGGCCACCAGAAGGTTCCATGGCCTCCTCTGTAGATTTTTATATATCTCACAGCCGTTGCGTTCTGGTATTCTGGTGAGACCAATGGTTGAAATCCTTCCCGCCGAGAATCCTGGGAATCTCCGGGACTATCGATCAACCTACCGAAGGGTTCGATTGGTCATCCTTTGACAGCGAATTCGACTGGTCCAGGGGAGGGCCCTACAACATTGTGGCCGAGGCGGTTGATCGCCATGGCCATGGCGAGAGAAGGAACAAGGTGGCGCTGTACTCGGTGAACGCGGACTATGACCTCAGATCCCACACCTTCGGCGAGATGTCGGAGCTATCCAGCCGGTTCGCCTCCGGGCTGACCAAACTGGGGGCGGCCAAGGGCGACCGGATCTTCGTATACCTGGACCGGACCCCCCAGCTGTTCGTCGCCTTGCTGGGCATCATGAAGATGGGAGGTATAGCTGGACCGTTGTTCTCGGCCCTCGGACCCGAGGCGACGATGGACCGGGTCAGGGACAGCGGTGCCAAGATCATGATCACATCCCCCTACCTTTTCGAGCGGATCCATCATATCCTGGACAAACTGACGGAGATCGAGACCTACATAATAGTGGGCGACAACATTGGTCTGGAGGGAGGGACGGTGAAGTACGATGACATGATGGCATCGGGCGATCCGGAATTCCGGGCCGTGGATATGGACCCTGAGGACCCGTACATCATCCACTACACCTCGGGCTCCACCGGCAAACCGAAGGGGATACTTCTCGGGCACAAGGCCATGGTCCATCAGATGATCGGTTGCAGATACGTGGTGGACCTTCGGGACGATGACATATACTGGTGCACCGCAGACCCGGGCTGGGTGACGGGAACCTCGATAGGGATCCTTGGCCCCTGGTACCTTGGGACGACGATCGTATCCTATGAGGGAAGGTTCGATGCCCAGACCTGGTATTCGATCATCGAGAAGCTGAAGGTGACCGTTTGGTTCACCGCTCCCACCGCATTGAGGATGCTGGCAAGGGCTGGGGACGACCTGGTGCGGGCCTTTGACCTGAAAAGGCTGAGGCATATCTGCTCGGCAGGCGAACCGCTGAACCCGGAGGTCATCCGGTGGGCGATGAGGACCATCGGTAAACGCATCCACGACAATTGGTGGCAGACGGAGACCGGTGCCCCGTGCATCTCAAATTTCAAATGCATGAAGATCAAACCCGGTTCCATGGGCAATCCATTACCCGGTATCGTGGCCGCGATAGTGGACGACAGGGGTATTCCTGTCGAAGCCGGGACAGAAGGCTTTCTAGCCCTCAGGCCCGGGTGGCCGGCCATGATGGTGGGGATCTGGGGGAATGAGGAACGTTACCGGGAATACTTCCGCATCCCCGGCTGGTACATCAGCGGCGATCAGGCCTACCAGGACGAGGACGGCTACATCTGGTTCCTTGGACGGGCGGATGACGTGATCAAGACCTCCGGAGAGAGGCTGGGCCCTTTCGAGGTGGAATCGGCCCTGATCGAGCATCCGGCGGTGGCGGAGTCGGCGGTCGTCGGCAAACCGGACGAGCTCCGGGGGGAGATAGTCAAGGCGTTCATCGTGCTGAGGCCCGGCCGCAAGCCATCGGACGAACTCAAGGAGGATATCACCCAATTCGTCCGGACCAGGTTGGCCTATTACGCCTATCCGCGTGAGATCGAGTTCGTCCCCTCGCTGCCCAAGACCCGTTCAGGAAAGATCATGCGCCGTGTCCTGAAGGCGAAGGAGCATGGTCACGCGGCGGGCGATCTCTCCACGCTCGAAGAGTGAACGGAAGATCCCGGTCGAGCCGGAAACCGTGTCTGCGAATGAGGGAGTCTGCAAAGCGGTGGACGACCCGCTCCTAGCGAGCCTCTTGATCATTCTTTCTTGAATCCGCAGATTGAAATCTGGTCGTTTTACCTGCCGATACGAGCCACAGATCTCGTTGCCGCCCAAATAACGAAATGGCTTCCTGAACGACTCAATCGAAGCCATTGAATTGATGAATCGGGTCGAACACCGAATCCTCGGTCTTCTTTCCGGCCATGAGATCGGCAATCCTATGCGCCCCGTAGACGCTGTGGAGGATCCCGATCCCGTTACATCCGAGGTTGTAGAACAGGTCCGGGTTCTTTGGGTCCGGACCGGCCAGCCGGACGCCCGAACCGGTGTAGCCCATCGGCCCGTCCCAATAGGCCACGGCCTTTTCCTTGATCCCGAATATCACGGAAGCGAGATGGTCGATACGGTAATGCGCCCTTTCGTCGTCGCTGGTCCTTCGCACACCACCTTCGCAAGTGTATTGCGGACCTCCGACCATGAGGATCTCTTCCCGATGGTCGGCCCCCCAGGTGGTGGAGAAGATGTACGGCTCGTCCGCTGATGGCTGCGCCTCATGGAAGAAGAGGCCCACCTTCTCTCCTTTCTGGAGCGGTCGGTACCCGTTCATGTATCCGGTCACGCAATGGAGGAAGTCGTCCGGGAATGAGTTTGACGTGTCGGTCAGGTCCGGAATTCGATATCCGTTCGTGCAGATCACCGCCCTCTTGCATTCCACCTCTCCTTTCTCACATCTTATTGACAATGGATGATCGGAATGGAAGCTCAACGCCCGGGTCCCCTCATGGAGCGTGAACCGCTCTGGATAGGTGTTCAGCATCCTTTGCACCAGCCCCTCACAGATCGAGGCCACGTTGGCGATGGTCGTCCTGGTGACGGCGGCGGCGCGATAATTGTCGTCCTGGGTTCCCAGCATTTTCAGGATCTTCTCGGGCGGAGTTGGGATGGGATGGATCCCCCGTCCCTTGAGATCGCAATTCCATCCCGAGCCTGTGGCGGCGTAAATATTCGTCAGAGGTTGCTTATCCGATACGCTTCTCAGCGACGATCTGCCCAGAGCCTCGGCCGTGTCGATCGATGAAAAACCTATGTACGCCCGCACTTGATGCACTTGGTCACGAAAACCTGATACTCTGGCCGCTTCTCCGAAACGCCGTTTTGATGACACTATCTGACGGAATGCGGCCTTCGCCAGGTCCGGTCCGAAACGTTCCTCCAGGGATGAGAACCCACCCTCGAACGACGGAGTGACCTGGCCCGAGCCATTACCCGAGGCCCCGTGAGCTATCCGGTCGGCCTCGATCAACATCACGGTCATTTCACCGTGCCGCAGGAGTTCGAAGGCCGTGGACACGCCAGCTATCCCGCCTCCCACAATGACGACGTCGGCATGCTTCTGGCCTTCCAACGGATTGACGACGCGACCGGACTTTAACCCTTCCAACCAAGGGGACCTGTGCTCGCGCATATTTTCCAATCTGAGCCACGAATATATTAATCTCGTTCACGGAACATTTGCGGCCATCCGACAAAGAAGAAATGGATTGTTCCATCCATCTTCCTTTCGATCCTGTTCAGCGATCGAGCTTGTCGATGTAGCATTGATGCTGATCTTCAGCAACCCAGAACCTTGATGTGGGCAGGACGAGCGTCGTTATCCGACCTCTGACCCTTCCCGATGCCCGTAGCCGCCGTTTCGATTCCTCTGCTTGGACCCTTTGCTCTTCGGTGTGAAAGAAGATCACCGATCCATATCGGCTTCCCGAATCGCCGTTCCCTTCTCTGACAGCGGCGGGATTGTGCGATGCCCAGAATGCTTCCAGAAGTTCATGGAACGAAAGCTTTTCCACGTCGTATTGAACCTCGACGACCTCAAAATGACCCGTCCCTCCGGCGCAGACCGCCTCATAGGTCGGCCCATCGGTGGTTCCACCCATGTACCCGACCCGCGTCGATCGGACCCCATCGACGTGTGAGAGCGACTTCTGCCCGCACCAGAAGCACCCCATTCCGAACGTTGCCAATCCGGTGTTTTCCATCATCTCGCATTTTCAATGCGAATTATCTACTTATCGCTGCCGCCAGACAGTTCTCTTTGCCCGATGAACCCGGCATCCTCAAGACCCTAGACCAGGTTCTCCGGGTTCAGTCCCTTCAGCTCGTCCAGGACAAAGACCCCGTCTTTCCTTACCAGCACATCGTCGAAGTACATCTCGCCCCCGCCCCACTGCTTGGTCTGGATCAGAACGATGTCCCAATGGACACGGGAATGGTTCCCGTTCGGCGCGTCATCGTAGGAATTGCCTGGAGTAAAATGAATGGAACCGGCGATCTTCTCATCGAAGAGCGTGTCCAGCATGGGCTTGTTCACGTATGGGTTAAGCCCGATGGCGAACTCGCCCACGTAACGCGAGCCTTCATCCGTGTCGAATATCCGGTTCATGGCGGCAGTGTTGGACGAGGTGGCCTCAACGATCTTTCCGTCCTTGAAGACCAGCCTGACGTTGTCGAACACCTTGCCATCGTAGAGCGTTCTTGTGTTGTAGTGGATGACCCCGTTGACCGAGTCCTTGACCGGGGCTGTGTACACCTCGCCGTCGGGCAGGTTCAACTTGCCGTCGCACTTGATCGGGGGAATGCCCTTGATGGAGAACGCCAGGTCCGTATCAGGGGCGACCAGCCTTACCCTGTCGGTTCGCTTCATGAGGTCGACCAGCGGCTCCATCGCCAATGACATCTTTTCGTAGTTCAGGGTGCAAGTCTTGAAGTAGAAGTCCTCGAACTGCTCGGTGGACATCTCCGCCAGTTGGGCCATGGATGGCGTCGGCCAGCGCATGACCACCCAGCGGGTGCCGGGTATCCTTTGGTTGATATGGACCGGCCCCCACCAGTACTTTGTGTAGAGGGCCATCTTCTCGGCCGGAACATCGGAGTTCTCAGTGACGTTGGAGGAACCCCTCATCCCGATGTAGACCTGGGCCCGTTTCATTTTCTCCATCTCGATGTCCCCGATCACCTTCATGGCGGCCTCGCTGGTGCCCATGTAGATCTTGCGAAGGACCCGGGGGGACTTCTGGGAAACAATAGGTATCCCTCCAGCCTGGTACACTCTCTCGACCAGTGTCTCGACCATCTCATCGGGGATGTTGAACGCTTCGATATAGGCGATCTCGCCGGCCTTGAGATCCGTGGAGTGACCGACTATGACATCTGAGAATTTGCCCATCCTTGGGTCGTACATGGGGAGGTGAAAAACAGATGGCGGTTATTAATAACCTGGTAAGCCGGGCCGGGACCGACCTTCTCTATATTTCACCCCTTGACCTCGACGAAATGCATCGCTCCGGAGTTCATGCAATATCGTTTCCCGGTCGGTCTTGGCCCGTCATCGAAAACGTGCCCGAGATGTCCTCCGCAGCGGGCGCATTTGACCTCCTGCCGGCTCATGCCGAAACTGCGATCGACCTTGGTCTCCACGTGATCCGGGGCAATGGGGGCCCAGAAGCTCGGCCAACCCGTTCCCGAATCGAACTTTGTGTCCGATGAGAACAGCTCCAGTTCGCATCCGGCGCAGGTGTAGGTCCCTTTCTTCTTATTGTCGTGGAACTTGTTGTGGAACGGAGGTTCCGTTCCTCCTTCCCTAAGCATGTGGTACTCTTCGGGCGTTAAGAGCTTGCGCCATTCTGCATCGGTGTGAGTGATTTTATCGACCATGGGATCGGAATTTAATCACGCATCCGCCATTATAATAAACTTACCGACGGTCGCGACGGGTTCGGCAAGTGGGAGCTTCCTTTCTGGATGTTCAACACCCCCACCCGCTGTGAGGGTCCGATTTAAATAATCGGGAATGCCAAACAATGAACCCATGTTGAAGAAAGGAGACCTGACTATACTGGTCGTCGGAGCGACTGGAAGGCAAGGCGGAGCGGTCGCAAGACATCTCAGCACGGCCGGGTGGAAGGTCAGGGCGATGACCCGGAACGCTACGGGACCGAAGGCCATGGCACTAGGGGGTGTCGGAGTGGAGCTGGTCGAGGCGGACCTGGATGACAGGTCATCGCTTGCCAAAGCACTGGACGGGACGTATGGGGTCTTCGCGGCGATGACCCCGTTCGAGAAGGGTGTCGAGGCGGAGGCCAGGCAAGGCAAGAACCTGGTCGAGGCGGCCAAACTGGCGTCAGTAGGCCATTTCGTCTATAGCTCAGTGGGCGGGGCGGATAGGAACACCGGAATCCCCCATTTCGAGAGCAAATGGGCCATCGAGAACCATCTTCGAAGATCGATGATCCCTTACACAGTACTCAGACCAGCCTCGTTCATGGAGAATTTCTCCTATCCGTACAACAAGAAGTCGATCCTTTCCGGAAGACTTGAATCGACCCTGGGCCCGGAAACGCCCCTTCAGATGATATCGGTGGACGATATCGCCGGCTTCGCTGCCCTGGCGTTCGACGCTCCAGAACAATGGGTTTCCAGGGAGATCGAGATCGCCGGAGACCAGAAGACCATGCCCGAGGTCGCGGAGCTGTTCTCAACGAGCATTGGAAGCCGGGTAAGTTACGTCAGGACCAGCCTGGACTCCATACCCAACCCCGACCTGAGGGCCATGCAGGAATGGTTCCAAAGGGATGGTTACCGGGCGGACATAGGGGAACTGAAAAAGATTCGTCCGGAGCTGATGGACCTGAAGGAATGGCTGAAGAGATCGGAATGGGGCAGATCGGACCAGGTATGACAAATTGCAGATCTCCCGAATCTCGAACCGCATTGCTTTTGGCATTATAACCTCACTGATACGGTTCTAGCTCTCTTTATTAATGAATGCACAATAAGAACGCACAAGAACCGGTTTAAGTCCGTTGAATGGACTGACCCATTCCAATGGAACTGTGAAAGAAGGAAAGCGTTTGAAAATGACTGAGGGGGGTTCACATCCATTCGTAGCCGGATGCCTTGAACTCCATCATGTCCCCTTCTATTTCCTTTATCAGGATGGTCGAGTTCATCCAGGCATATTTCTCTGCCTTGGTCATGAACGTTATGACCATGATCCCTTTGATAGCTCCATGGTTACGCTTGGAGTGGCCGGACCCGTTCCATACGATGGTCTCCTTGTCCTGGGTCATCATCATTCCGTGCCATTTGCCGTGCGCCTTGTCGTCCATGCCGATCCAGATCGTTCCGGACCCCATGTTCATCCCGCTCGGGAACTTCCCGGAGCCCATAACGTCAGAATTGAATGATTGCTTCATCACAACTCCGTTGGCGTCAATGGATTCCACAAAGGCCATTGTCATTTTGCCCTTCTCTTCGAACAGCTTTTCACCCATTGTCATGGTAAGACCTGAGAAATGTTTCGGGCGGCGAATATTACTATTTTGTACGCCGCAAACTCGGGATTACCCAATGGGTTCAAGGAAAGAAAGGACAGTCAGACCGGTTCCGAATCCGGGCCGGGGGTTGGGTGTTGTTCTGGTAAGGGACGGATTCGAATGTTTGGCGGTGATCCTCCGGAGCAGTCCCTATAGCACGATCATGGGACAATCGAGTAAAGCATAATCCAGACCTCCAAGGGCGATGCCGCCGTTTCTAGAGCCATCAGCAGGGGCGCCTGTCACGCAACGAAGTTAGGCACCCGACCTCAAAAAGAACTGCCGATATCCCCCTTTGTAGGCCTGCCCGCCTATCCAGCACCACTTGGCCCGGTCCTTGATTTGGGAATTTTTGATGGAGGTCAGAGGGCAAGGAATATTACATCCTTCGATGTTCACGTGCCAACGGCGATAGTCGGCATCCGACAGGGGTCAGTTCAGGATGATATTCGATCGATTAGCTAGTGGTTTGACAAGGCACTACAAAATGGTACTCGTGATATGGATAGTGGCGTTGTTGGTATCGGTGCCTGCGATTCTGCAGGTCAACAACGTTATCAACTATCAGCAGAGCGAGGGAGCCACAGGCAATTTTGAGTCCGTGAAGGCCCAGGACATAATAACCGCAGATTTTCAGAAATCGGTGGCGAATGGTTCTCTCCTGATCGTCCTGCAGGCCAACAACATCACGGATTCTGGGTCGCGGGACTTTGTCCTTGAACTGCAGCAAAGGATACTGAACTCTCCAGACATCAAGAACCTCCAGGGGGTGACCACTGCCTACACCGCGTCCGAAATGGTCATAGGCCAGTATATCTCCCAGCTTGGCCCTATGCTCAGACCGGCCGAATCACAGTTCAACCAGAGCGCCTTCCTACTTTGGGGGATCCCCGCCCTGCACGTGGCGAACTGGAATCAATCCCATTCGGATTCGCTGGCGTTCAACCTGACGCAGGCGGAGCTGCTCGCATATCTTCAACAGCAACAGGCCGACAAGAACACCACCGCGATCGCCACCAGCTATTACCAATCATTCGTTGCGGCGTGGAACTCCAGTGCCGATCTGACCAACCCGGCTGACCGGGCCACCTTCAGCGTGAACACAGTGGCTCCCGCTTTCATCAATGGGCTGCCCCTGCCAACTGCCCAAAAGCTGACCATGCTGGCCGTGCTGGCCGGTTTCAATCTGACAAATTACAACAACGGTTCGATGGTGCATGCATTCACCTTGGCAACGGTGGGAAGCTCGGCCTCCATCACCAACATGACCTTCCTGGAACAGGTCTATGACCTCCCGGCCTATGATCCCGCGACCGTCGCCGGGTTGGCCAATTCCGTTGTGTCAAATGGAACTCTGGCCACCTATCCGATAAAAATACCGGCCCAGATAACGAGCAATTTCGTATCAGCGAACAACCGGACCATGTTGGTCATGGTCTCTTTCAACGTCACCTCCACTTACACCAAGGCCAATGGCGACAAACCGTTGACGGACGATGTCGGCGTGCTTAGGAACATCATCAGCGGACTGAAGTCATCGACGGGCCAGCCGATCACCACCTTCGTGACCGGTGACGCGGCCATGACCGCGGACATGCAGACCTCTTCGACCAATGACATGTCCCTCATCATGCCCATCACCATCACGATCATCATCGTCCTGATGGGGCTCCTTTTCCGCTCGGTCCTTGGAGAGTTCCTTCCGCTGGGAGCGGTGGGAGTGGCCCTCGGAATCAGCGAGGCGCTGGTGTTCGTGATCGGGTCGACGGTGGCACAGATCAACTCGATGACCCTTACGATGCTCTTCTCGATACTGATGGGGGTCGGTACAGACTACTCTGTCTTTATCATCATGCGCTATCGAGAGGAAAGGATCAAGGGGTCGAACAGGGAGGAGGCCGTCCACACCTCGATCGCGTGGGCGGGGGAGTCCATTGTGACCAGCGGAGCGACCGTGGTGATCGCCTTCTTCGCCATGGCATCATCATCGCTGGCCATGGTGCAGACCATGGGCCTGGTACTGGGCATGGCGATATTGGTGGCGTTGTTGGTCGCCCTGACCCTGATACCGGCGATTCTGATGCTGGTCGGAAACCGCATTTTCTGGCCCACCACCGGGGAGAGATTTAAGAGGTTCGCAACCAGGGTCATGGAGAAAAAGCAGGCCGGGAATCATGGATATTTCCATAGGGCTGCGACCTTTGCGGTCAAGCATTCAAAGGTCATTGTCGTAGCCGCGATTCTTGTCTCCATCCCAACGACCTATCTGTTCGTCACCACGGAGACCAATTTCGACTTCATCGACAGCATGGGCACCCCGGAAAGCATCCAGGGGATGAGCGCCATGACCTCGGACTTCGGGGCAGGCCGCATCATGCCGACCCAGATAGTGATCACGGGCAATACCCTGGTATACGACGGAACGAGCTTCAATGCAAACTATCTGAATGCCATCGATAACATAACGGCCACGATAGCGGCCGATCCCATGGTGGAGCACGTATCAGGGATCACCAGGCCTTTCGGCCAATGGGTGGATTACAGCAATGCGAGCGCCCTGTCCTCCGAGGATCGCCAGCAGATGCTGCAGAGTCTCGGAAGCGACAATAGGACCATATTGCTGACGGTCGTCCTGAAACAGCAGCCGCAGGCGGCGGCCTCTGTAAACTTCATACCGACTTTGAGGAATGAGATAGCTGAGGCCAAGACCACGCAGCCCGCCCTGGTCGGCTCGACCATACTGGTCGGGGGCTCGACGGCTTCGCTCTACGACCTTAGCCTCTCTCTGTCCGGCCAGTTCAACAACATCGAACTGATCGTCGTGATAGGCATTTTCGTGGTTCTGATGATCGTGCTGGGCTCAATATTGTTGCCGGCATTTGCCATCGTTTCCATCGCCATGAGCATTTCCTGGTCATTCGCCGCGACGGTATTGGTGTTCGGAGTCTGGCTGGGAAAACCGATCCTGTTCCTGATCCCACTGATACTGTTCGTCATGCTGATGGGCCTTGGGATGGACTATAACGTGTTCATCCTGACGAGGATCCGGGAAGAGGTGCACAAGGGGAAGGGGACCGAGAACGCGGTCGTGGACGCGGTGGACTGGACGGGCGGGATCATCTCCGCACTGGCACTGATAATGGCCGGAGCCTTCGGGTCCATGATGCTTTCCAGCAACACCATGCTCCAGGAGTTCGGGTTCGCCCTCTCGGTGGCGATACTGCTGGATGCCATGGTCGTCAGGACCTACATCGTCCCGGCCGCTATGGTGCTGATGGGAAAGCGCGCCTGGTGGGCACCGGGAAGGCTGCAGAGGGAAGGCCGTGCGGAGAAGCTGGAGAAGAAGGAATAAGCCCAAAGCCTAAAATGTCAACCGGAGGGCTGGCTATTGCCAGTCCTCCCTCTGTCCCGGACGGCTCTGGGTAAGGCCTTTCCTGGACAGGAACTCATAGGCCGAGATCGCGGCCACAGCGCCCTGACCGACGGAGACCGATATCTGCTTCTCCACCACGTCGGTTACGTCCCCGGCGACGTAAAGGCCATCGGTGGTGGTTGATTGGTCCTTCTTCGCCATGACCTCGCCGATCTCGTTCATTTCCACCAGACCGCGTATGGGGGCCGAGTTCGGGCTTAGGCCTATCTCCAGGAACACTCCTTCGACCGGGAGGTCGATCCCCTCCCGCCCTTCAAGAGATGACAGTCTGACCCCGGAAAGCCTGTCCTGACCGAGGAAGGATTCGACGGTCATCGGGACATGGACCCTCACCTTGTCCGAGCCCAGCACTTGTTTCACCAGCAGTTCGTCGGCGGTAAAATCGGACTTCCGGTGGACGAGGTGGACCTCCCGGGCGAACCTGATCAGGTCCCGGGCGGATGTGAAGGCGGAGTTCCCTCCGCCGACGATGGCGACCCTCTTGTCCTGGTATAGAGGGGCGTCGCAGTTGGCACAGAAGCCGATCCCCTTGCCCAGGAAACGCTCCTCGTTCGGCACGCCGAGCTTGCGGTACTCCTTTCCGGCACAATAGATCAAGGCGCTCCCGATAAACTTCTTTCCATCCTCTGACCTGACCGCGAAAGTATCTCCCTCCTTGCGGACGTCGATGACCGGGCTGCCGAAAGCCTCCGAAACCGGGTATCTCTCAAAGTGAGACCGGAACACCTCTGACAGATCGCCCCCGCTGACGGAAGGGAACCCGAGATAATTGTCGACGCTGCCGGTGTATGTCATCTGACCGCCCACCTTGGCCGCGATTATCGCCACGTCCAGTCCCTTTCGTGCGGCATAGAGGGCGGCGGACATCGCGGCCGGTCCGGCACCAACGATCAAGACCTCATATCGGTGGGACGGATCGACCTTCTTGGCCTTTCTTATGCCCTCGGAATCGCGGATCAGTTCATCGATCTGGCGGTACGCGTCCGGATCGACCGCCTTCAATATCTCCAGGTACAGGTTCGCGGCCGGGACGGCCCCGTCGATCGAGTGGGTCTCGTTGATCACCGTCTTGGGCACGCCATAGACATCGTAACGCTGGACCAGCTGCGGGAATTCGGACGATTCGACCATATCCGCAGTGATCCGGTCATTGACGAAGGCGAACTGGTGCGCCACGTGAACCATCTTGGGACAATATGGACAGGTCAGGGTGACGATGACCTGGATATGCACATCCTTGCCGATCGCCTTGACCATCTCCTCCATCTCCGGCTCCAGACCGGAGCGACCGGAGGAGGCCATCATGATGGCCGAGAGGAGCGAGGGGAACTCATAGCCGAGGGTGATGCCGTAGAATCTGATCCCATTGTCCTTGCGCCCCATGACCAGAGTAGCGGGTACCTTGCCGATCCGGTAGCGCGCTGCCAGTTCCTTATCTTCGTCGATCTGGTGGACCTCAAAGCGAGAACTTCTCCGATAAGGCGGACAGTTCCTGCAGCAACTGGGCCTGGGCAGCACAGCTGGGACAGCCTTCCTTCTTGGTGAAATAAACTATCCGGACCTGGCCTGTCAGCCCTTCCAGGGCCTTGAGTAGTTCAGCCTTGCTCTTCTCGTCGAAAACGCCGGTCTCCTTTACCTCGCCCAAAGATGAACCCCGCGGAGAATGATTGAGGGGGCATAGGCCAAATATCTTACTGCCTAGAACGGCCGCTCGATCGCCCACGATCGCCCCTTCGTCCAATGTCCGGTCTAGCCGCTCAGTCCAGGGCGATGATGTTTTCGCCTATGCCGATCCTCCAGCGGTCGATCCGGTCATTGCTGGCTGGCAAGACCTCCTCCATCCTGCCTCCGGTTCCGCGATTTCCACACTGATGGGGGATGGTCCGCCGTCAGAATATCGGGCAAGCATGGCGGCCGCTTCGGCGATGATCGTCTTCATGATGTCCCTCCACAAGGCAGACCGGGCCTTGGATGTCCACTGGCTCAAGGACGTCCATCTCTTCGTTGGCCAGGGCCTTGAGCAAAAGGTTCTCCCTTTCGTTCCGGCCGATGATCACCTTGTGGCCATGGACCCGGAAGTGCCTCCCAACCTTCAGGAGGGCGACATCTTCCATGGTCAGACGGCCGGGGTGGTGGAGAAGGTGGTCCCTCAACTTGGCCGCAAACTCCTTGGAAGTGAGCAGGCATCCTCCCAGCTGGGCAAGGATAGTCAGCGATCCCGTTCTCTTCAGCGAGCTCCATCTGGGTCTTTCTGCCCCTGCCGGAGATCGACAGTAGCTTCTCCCGATCGACCCACCCCATCTTCTCCGCCTCCGTGGGAGGGAACAACTTGGCGGAAAGGGGCCGAAGAAGCTGGCCTTGGAGGCCGGTCTCCCGATCGATCAACTCCAGTGCCTTTCTGTGCTGGCTCATCGGCCGCTGTCCCAGGACCTCTCCGGTGAAAAGGAACTTGGCATCGATCTGGTCCCCGATGATCTTGGCCTTCTTTAGCATGAATATCCGGCAATCGATGCAGGGGTTCATTCCAGAACCCCTTCCATGCTTAGGGTTCTTGACCACCTCGAGATATTCCTCACCCTTGGCGACGTTTATCAGCTCGATACCCAGCTCATGGGCGATATTGGCGGCATGACATGTGCCTCCCGAATCGCAATTGCAGAAAGGTGATGTGAACTTCAGCGCGATGACCTCGAGGCCCTGATCCATGATCAGCTTGGTGGCGAGGGAACTGTCGAGACCGCCCGATAAGAGTGAAATAGCGCGCATAAACTATTGTTAATGTTTCCTCTATTACGAATGTATCCATCGACCTTCCGGCCCCGGCGGGCGAGCTTTGGAGCGTTCATATTTTCAGATCACGACGACCCCTTCAATCGGCCCATCCAATGTCGAATTGCGAGGTACCCTTCCCCTCGGTTCTTGGACGGACGCTTGAGTCACCTTGTAGGATTTTAATCTCAGAAGAGCATGCGGCAGATGGAGACATCGACCGTGTTCAACAACGACCGTGAGGACCTGGGAAAAAAGGTCAAGGACTGGCTGGTCGAGGCCGGGATATATCGGGACAAGGTTCCGGATGATAAATCGAACTGGCACTACGTAGTGGAGATCGGACCGTCGGCTGTTCTAGACGTTGCGCAGCAGAAAGGGAAGGAGGACATGGTCATCATTGCTTCCGGGATCACCCTCAGCAAACAGCACTACGACCTGTTTCGAGGGCTTTCCAAGTCGAAAAGGGACGAACTGCTTTGGGACATGCGATTCCAGCTGCTGTTCCAGCCCTGCGATTTCGCCATGATTCCCAGCGAGACCGACCTTCAGACGGTCCAGTTCACGCGCGGATTGTTCCAGGACGGCCTGACGAAACAGGGGCTGATGGATTCTCTGGCGATGGTCCACCGATGCAAATTGTTCGTGAACTGGAAGATGATCCAGACCTTCGGGGAGGGCCCGAAGACGTCCGACCAGGGCATCTACCAGTGAGCCGGGAACTCGATCGATCAAGAAAGGACCTCGACGGAACCTTTCGTCAACCTTTTTTTCACTTTTCGAAATGGCATGTGATGGTTTGCTTGACATCTTCATGCTTGGAGATCGTCGCCTCGAGGACCATATCGAACACTTCCGGGAGGTCTTGGTCGAGCACCGCCAATCCCTGTTCGGTGATCCCGCCTTTCGTCGCCACCCTCGACCTCAGTTCGTCGAACGAGACCTCCCCGGATGAAAGGGTCAATGCCGTGCCCAGCAACGTTTCCACCAGCATGCGCCGGAGGATATCGCCGTCCAGGTCGCTTCTTCTCGAACCGGCCTCGGCGAACCTCTGCGCCATGGTCAGCGATGAACGCGGGGGCACAGCTGGTGAGGTCGGCGGCCACCTCGAACTGGTCCTCCTTGACGATCTGGACTAACCCTACCCGGCCGAACAGCCCCTCGATGGTCCGGGCAGATGTAGGATCCACCGCGCCATTGTGACAGACGAGCGTCACACCGTGACCGGAAGCCATGGTCATGGAGGGTATGGCTTTGGTGATCTTTCCGGGAAACAGCCTCTCCAGGTTCTTGATCTGGAGTCCCCCGTTTATGCTGACGAGGTGGGCGCTAGGGTCAAGCCACGGCGACATCTTTTCCAGAACGCATTTTACGTCACCGGTCCTTATGCACAGGAATATGACGTCGGCGAAGGCCACTTCCTGGCAACTGCCGACCACGTTGACCCCGGGATGGGCGTCCTTGAGCCGGTCCAGCTTCTTGAGGGTCCGGTTGGTGACGATGATCTCGTCCTCTGCGATCGCACCGCGCTCCAACAGTCCGTTTAGCAGCACCGCCCCCATGTTTCCATATCCTACGAACCCGAACCTCATCGAACCACCTCATCGAACAGGTCCAATTTGAAATAGTCGAGGAGGCCGACGCCGGTCCGGTCCAATCTGAGATTGACCTGCCAGTTCTCCACCCCTTTGCTGGTCGCCTTCATGACCGCCTCTTTCATCTCTTCCGACCGTCTCCCGTTCGCATTCGGGGCCTGGAATCTGAGGGCGTCGAAGATGAAGCATAAAAGGACGATGCCTCGTTTTCCATCCGATATGTGGTCGGATATCTCCGTGAAGTGTCGCATGGTCCGTTCGAACGAGGTGAACCCCTCGGTCGAAGTATGGTCCGGATAGCCTCTGAGCTCGAAGCATGTGGAGCGGTGTCTTGACCTCAAGAAGAGTATCACCGTTGATCAGGAAATCGATCCGGGAGTCTCCCATCTTGACCTCCCTTCTTGACCGTCACCACCGTTCCCAGCATCCTTTCCATCTGTCCCGCCCCGATCAGGAACGAGATGAAGTCGTTGGCACGGCCCTGATCGATCCCTATCCACGACTTTTCGGCCTTTCCTGGCGGATCCAGCGATATCGCCTCGACCGTGCCCCAGGTGGACCGTTTCGGGTCGTTGCTCTTCTCCACCAGGCATGGCACGTTCTTGAAAGCGATGTCGCCGATGCGTCCAGTGGTCGGACAATGGCATCTGCGGGTTGCCCCGTCGACAAGAACGTTCATGATGAAACGATTCGGTCTGGATGATATCAGACCCTCGAGCAGGACCTCACTGAACGTGTATCTTTCCGGGCTCATCGAAGGGTTGCAGGGGAACCGCACATATCAATGTGACCGGTGGAACAAGAGAATTATACTGCATCCTGACAATTGGCCCCTATGACAAAGAAGACCCGGACCATCGTTCAGAAGGTGATCGTTCCGGCCACCCCGGACGAGGTCTATGAGGCTTTCATGGACCCACAGAGGCATTCCGATTTTACGCACACCCATACGACCGGCAGCCGGGAGGAGGGAGGAGAAGGTATCGGCAAGTGACGGATACATATCCGCCAGGAACGTCCTGCTGATAAAAGGGAAGAAAATAGTGCAAGAATGGACCACCTCAGAATGGCCCACCGGGTATCCGCCCTCGACCCTGGAACTGGACCTGAAGAAGGTGGCGGAGGGGACCGAACTGACCATGACCCATTCCAAGGTCCCGGAGGAGCAGGCCGACGATTATGCCGAGGGATGGAAGGAATATTACTGGGATCCGATGGTGGAATACTTCCAGAAAAAGAAAAGGGACATGACCTGGGCTGGTCACATCTTGGGCGCGAACGTCTTCCCGACCTTGAACGCCTCCGCCACCGACGGCCCTATCGAAAGGTAGGGGCCCCCGGGGAACGAATAGAGCAGAGGCCTCAGGCTTTCCACGTCCACCTTTCCGTCGTCCTAGCAGGCCCCGGTCGACGTGGAGCTGGACCACCTCCCCGATGACCATATCAGTGCCGGGAAACTCGATCACCTTCGACAATCTGCACTCCGCACTGACCGGGCACTCATCCGCCAAAGGTGCGGTCCCTAGCGTCCCGAACGAAACGCTGAAGACCTTCGATTTGTCCACTTCGTGCCCAGAGTTGATCCCGCAATAGTCGACGGCGGACACGTTCGATCCGGTGGGGATGTTAACGCTGAAGGTGCCGTTATCTTCTATGCCTTCCATCGTGGCCCGGTCCTTGCCCAGGACGACCGCGATCGCCGGAGGCTCGTCATCGAGCACGGTGAACCAGGCGACCGCGCAGAAGTTCGCCCTCCCCTTGACCATTGCCCCGATCAGGCACACGGGCATGGCCATCGGTGGGGCGCGTTTGCCTAACTGGACCTTATCCGCGGACATCGGAGCAATAATGACCGGCCGGCAAATTTATTACTTGTCCTGGGGGGGCCGGTTCAGATTGATTTATTACCAAGCCGCTCGAATGAACCATGGAGGAAGAAAATGAAGGAAGTCCGCAAGATCATCAGATCATCAAAGGGGAGCCCCACTTCGGATGGGGCGGGTGTCCGCCTCAAGAGAGCGTTCGGACCGGAGGACGTGGACCTGCTCGATCCCTTCCTGTTGCTGGACCATTTCGGCTCCGACAACCCAGACGACTACATGGCCGGATTCCCCATGCATCCGCACCGGGGCATGGAGACCATCACCTACATGCTCAAGGGCACGGTGGAGCACCGGGACAGCACTGGGCGTACCGGGATGATCAATGCCGGGGACATCCAATGGATGACGGCGGGGAGCGGGATCATGCATCAGGAGATGCCGCAACGTTCACCGGGCGGCGTCAATGGGTTCCAGCTGTGGGTCAATCTGCCCCGGGCGAAGAAAATGATGGACCCGCGATACCGGGACGTGAGGAAGGACACGATACCTGAGGTGGCGCTCGAGAACGGTGCAACCATGAAGGTGGTGGCAGGCAATGTCAAGGGCACCTCTGGTCCCGTCCGTGACCTCATCCTTCCGGTCGAATTCCTGGACGTGAGACTCGCTCCCGGAGGGTCGATGGACCGAGAGATCCCCCAAATTAACCACGCATTCGCCTACGTGTTCGAAGGCGGGGCCCGGTTCGAAAAAGGGGCGCCGTTCCTAGGAACAGAACACCTGGCGATATTCGGTGATGGCGACGGCGTTACGGCGGAGGCGGGACCGGACGGGGCCCGGTTCCTGCTCGTGTCAGGAAAACCGATCAAGGAACCGATCGCCTGGGGAGGCCCGGTGGTGATGAACACCGAAGAGGAGCTGGAGACGGCGTTCAGTGAGATCCGGAGCGGGACGTTCATCAGACCGACGGCACGATCCGGCCGGAAAGGAACCAGTGAGGGAAAACATTCCCGTTCAGGTCAGGACATGACAACCAGTAAAGTTGATCGTATGCCCGCGGTGTTCATCGGTCATGGATCGCCGATGAACGCCATCGAAGAGAATAGCTACACCCGAAGCCTCAACAAGCTGGGCCGCGATCTTCCCCGGCCAGAGGCGGTCCTGGTCGTTTCCGCCCATTGGCTGACCAAAGGCACAGCCGTCTGCTGTCTCCAAAGACCGGAGACGATCCATGATTTCTATGGATTTCCCGCCGAGCTATACCAGGTCCAATACCCCGCCCCTGGGGCCCCGGCCTTCGCCAAGAAGATATCTGATCTCTCCGGAGGCGAAGTGAGATGTGATCTGGCCTGGGGTTTGGACCACGCCTCCTGGGCCGTGCTCGGGCACATCTATCCCAAGGCAGATGTCCCCGTCTTCGAACTCAGCCTGGACTACTTTCCGGGAACCTTCGACGAAAAACCGGTCCGCTACCATTACGAGCTGGCAAGGAGATTGGCGGAGATCAGGGATGCGGGCGTTCTGGTGATGGGGTCGGGAAATGCCGTCCACAATCTGAGAAAGGTCGATTTCGAGAACGAGGATGCGGAGCCGTTCGAGTGGGCCACGGCCTTCGATGACGCGCTCAGGGACCATCTGCTATCCGGGAGAGACGATCCTCTCATCGACTACCGGACCATGCCCGGAGGGGACCTGGCGGTGCCGACGCTGGACCACTATCTCCCAATGATCTACGCCCTCGGCATGAAGAGGCCGGGGGAGTCTACGGAGTTCATCCACGAAGGGTTCCAGAACAAGTCCATCTCGATGAGGTCGTTCATCATCCATTGATCCGGGCCTCGTCCGTTCGGGGGTGATAACGCATATTTTCTTTTCCGGACATGGATAGTATTATTACCGAGGTCAGGCGGATAAGGTTTTTTTACCGGAGGAAACGGTCGTTCTATTGAACGCACCGAAAAGTGTACCGAGGGATCAGAATGGAATCGTTCACGTTGCTCGTCGTGGATTGGAAGGCGGTTGTTCTTAGAGGGGCTTTGGCCATCATTCTGGGATTGATCATGGTTCTGTTGCCGGCCCCCACCTTGATAGTGGCTACGGTCTTGATCGGCGTCTTCGTCCTCATGCTGGGCCTGATAGGGGTGATCATGTTCCTGGCCATGATCGACAGGAAGAACGGAACGGTATTGTTCCTGGAAGGGATCCTCGGCATCGCATTTGGTATCATGACCATCGTCTGGCCGAACATCACCGCTCTTTTGCTCATTCTGCTCCTGGGAGTCTGGTGCCTGATCGAGGGGATATTGCAGATCTTCGTCGGCCTGACCATGGCCAGAAAGGCTGCGCTCAGGGCGGTGATCGGTATATCCGGTGCATTAAGCGTCATCGTAGGGCTCATCTTCATCCTGGCCCCGGGAGAGGGGGCGCTAGCCCTGATCTGGCTGATAGGGGTGTTCGTCACCGCCTATGGCATTTTGAGCATCGGCAACGGTCTGGCCTACCGTCACTACTACCAGAAGGAAAGGATAGCGTAACGAAAACGGCGATCATATCTCACGTGTCATCATGTGATCGTAGATACAGAAACCGTGCTTTCGGTAGAAATCGATGGTGGGGCCATTCTTCGCCGAGGTTCTCAGCTCAACCCTGGTGATGCCCTTACCGCGAAGCCACACTATCGCTTCCTCGACCATGGCCGTTCCGGCTCCTTCACCCCTGCTGTCCTCCCTGACGGCCAGGTCAGAAAGGATTCCGATTGCCCGTTCGGTGAAGACTGGTGGACGGGCCTGGACGTAACATAGGCAATAGCCAAGCAAACGATCTCCTTCCACGGCCACCAGCACCAAAGAGTCGGTCCGTGACATTCGCCCCGTGAGGTACTCACCGAACATAATTTGGCCCCCTTCCACGGTCCCGTAGTATGCGTCGATGCGCTGGTGATACTCCATGAACTCCTTCCACACTTCCATTATCTGGTCCATGTGGGTTGCATCGGCCCGGATGATCCGCAAGATTCGCCCGGCCCTACTAGGCATGGAAAGTATTTCTAAGCGCCGTCCCGCCACCATTATTCCATTCTATATTATCTTAGGGCAGAGTTCCATCTTAATCGTCTAACTAATTACCCGATAAACTCCGATCAGATCTAAGCCAGTGACGTCAATAAGGAAGGGGTGTCTGTTCCGATAATTGGCTGCTGGCAGGTCCATTCTGCAAAGGAGGGCAAACTCTATCAACCAGTAAATGGAATAGAAATGACCATGGCAAGCTGGAGGAGCCCTGGCCTGGCTTTGGTGTTGGGAGCGTTGGAGCTTATTTTCCTGGAAAAACTTGCCGAGATCCTTTATCCAGGGTACAGCGTCTCGCAGAACGTCATCAGCGACCTCGGAGTGGGGCCGGAACCGAGTCGTTGGATATTCACATCGGGACTCATCGTGTTCGGACTCCTGGTCCTGACGTCCGCGTATCTTCGAGGGAGCCCGAAGAGCCTCATCACGATCCTGTTTATCCTGTCCGGCGTGGGGGCGATCGGGGTCGCCGTGTTCAATGAGAATCTGAGGGGCGTGCACCTGTTGTTCGCCGGTCTGGCCTTTGGCATGGGTTGCCTGACCGCCATCGTCTCTTCACGGACGGTGAAATCACCTCTCTCAATGGTCTTCGCGACGCTTGGAGTGATCGGCCTTGTGGCGCTGATACTGCAGGCCACCAAGACGTTCCTCGGCCTGGGGGTGGGAGGAATGGAGCGCATGATATTCCTTCCCTCCTCGCTGTGGGTCCTGGCCTACGGGGTGTATCTCATGGCAAGAGAGGATTGCCAAGTCAAGGTCGGCCAGTCCTGATTTCCGTTCGTCCGTCGATCGGCCGGATACCGTTCCAAACCACATGCCCCGGATTGCGAAATCATCCGCCGAACTCTGGACGGCATACCTCGGATCAGCAGTGGTTTGTTCTGGTCGGGACATGAACGGATGGTCTTTCCATCAGCCTGGACCATCAATTCACTGGCAAATCCTATGAATTGTTACTCAAACCGCTCTGAGCCAACTCTTATGAACTATCCAGTTTTCCATCAGCCTGGACCATCAATTCACTGGCAAAACCCATGAAATGATCATCGCAAACGGCTTGAGCCCAACCCTTATCAACTCTCCAGTGCATTGAACGGACATGACGAACTGGAGGAGCCCGGGCCTATTGCTGGTCCTGGGGTCCCTTGAACTTTTGTTCCTGGAATATCTGGCCGAGATGCTTTATCCGGGGTACAGCGTCTCGCTCAATTACATCAGTGACCTTGGGGTCGGACCGGACCCGAGCCGCACTATCTTCACCGTCGGCATCATCGTCTTCGGTGTGCTCGCCACCGTTTCGGTCTATCTGCGCGGCGGCCCTGCCTGGGAGGTCCCCATACTGGTCGCCCTATGCGGTGCTGGTACCATCGGAGTCGGAGTGTTCGACGAGCATTGGGGTACCGTGCATCTGGTGTTCGCTGGACTGGCATTCGGTGTGGGTAGTCTAGCGGCGCTGGTCTCTTCGCGAACGGTCAAAATGCCACTGTCGGTCTTGTTCGCCTCTCTCGGTTTTATTGGTCTGATCGCTTTAGGGTTGCAGGCGACCGGTACGTTCCTGGGGCTGGGGGCGGGCGGGATGGAACGGATGATCTACTATCCGGCCATCCTCTGGGTGCTGATGTACGGGGTCTACTTGATGTACACCGAAAAATGTAAGAAGGTCGTTCATTCCCAACAATCCACGGCCCCATCGACCACTCCAACGCCTGGTCGGTGATGATGATCTATTTTTCACCTTACTGCCACGTGACGATTCAGGACATCGTCCCTCGGCGAGAGTCAAGATTTAATAACCGAGAGCACGGCTAAGAGAGATCATGGACCAGGAACCGAGGCGGATAGTCAGCCTGATCATCGGAGCCCTGATCATTCTGCTTTTGGGGATGTTGCTGATCGAGATCATCATCAGCTCTTCCAGCTTCATGAACAGCGATGGCTCGATACATCCCTTGCCATGGATACTGGGGTTCATCTTCGTCCTCATCGTCATCGGGTTCATATTCCGCATCCTTTTCTGGACATTCATCGGGTTTGACCGATCTGGCCGCGACTATGACCGGTACCGTCACTGGCACGGGAGACACTGGGATTATCCCGAGAGAGGGGCGGAACATATCCTGGACGAGAGGTATGCCAGGGGCGAGATCACCAGGGAGCAGTACCAGCAAATGCTGGACGATATCCGAAGAGGGAAACAGCAGGGAGGAACGCCATGAACAGGCTCCCATGAATAATAGGACGATTTATCTACCCTGATGATAATTCAATCCTGGTCTTTGGACTAGGAGGTTCCCGAAATGATGTCAGCCACTGCTCTACAAAACATACCGGGAGCCGCGTGATCTTTCCGTCCCGGTGCAAGCATTTTTGAGCCAGCATGGGAACGTCAACCAAGAAATCACAAAAGAAATGCCAAACGATCCGTATCTTGACGCCAGCGTCGCATGGCGAATCAAGACAGGCACCTAGAGTTTCGCGAAGCAGACTACCAAATGACCGCTCGAACCATCACCGAATCAGGGCTGGCCACGGAAGTGGTCGGCCTTATCGGCACCGGGAAGGAGGCGGATGTGTACCTTACACGCTATTGCGGAGCACCAATCGCCGTAAAGGTGTACCGGCTGTACCGTACCTCCCATCGGGGCGGAAGACCCATCAAGTTAGATTCGGCGGGATGGCTGGCGGCACACGAGTTCGAGATGCTGTACCAGGCCTGGAAGGGTGGTGCCCTGGTCCCCACCCCAGCCAAACGATTCGAGAACATGATATCCATGAGATATCTGGGGCATGAGGGAGGTCCGGCCCCCAGACCGCATGACGTCGTCATCGAGTACCCGGAAAGCTTCCTGAGGAAGGTGCTCAGCGGGATTGAAGATCTGGCTAAGGCGGGCGTCGTACATTCCTACCTAAGCCCCTACAATATCCTGGTCTATGAAGGGAGACCTTGGTTCATCGACCTGTCAGAAGCGATCCGGGTGGATCGCCTGGGTTATTCTCACTGGCAAAGATTGGATGTAGCGAGAAAAGCCCTCCGTCACGGGATTGGAACGGTTTGCGATTATTTCGGTGAATATGGCCTGGACGTTGACGCCGAAGACCATGTCCTGCGAACCCTTTCCTCTTGGGACCGATTCGGGGTGATGAACCGCTAGTCATGAATCGAAGGTGAAGGCAGATGATCGGCATTCATCGAAATGATGGCATACTGGATATCACACCAGCCTCAGCTTGATGCCTAACTTGTCGGAGAGGTTCTCCAGGTCCTGGACCACATAATAGAAAGCCATCCAGGACCACTTTCCCCATCTTCTTATCCCTTCTCTCTTGATCAATTGTATCTCCCGGTCCTTGTCCACCGGTTCCTTTCCGAAGAGCAGAAGGCCGAACACATCGGCGGACCAGACATCGATGGGGAAGCCGCCGTGAGGATTGATTATGTCCGCGGAATAGTCTCCGATCCCTGGAAGTTCAAGCAACGCCGCCTTTGCCGCCTCGGGGGTTAGTTCCTCCAATTCCTCTACGCTCGGGAACCGCTCGCCCTCCATCTTCTTGGCCAGCTTGACCACGTGTTTGGCCCGGTACCCCATCTTGCACTGCTTCGCCAGAACCTCCGGCGTGACCGAGGCGAGCGAGATCGGGCGGGGCCATGTGTGTACTGCCCGGCCATCGAACTCCGCGACGTCGCCGTAGGATTTCAGCAGGCAGTCCATCATCTGGTTGCTGCGGGCGATGGTGGTCATCTGCAATGTTATCGCCAGCAGGGCATCGGGAAATATCGTGCTGGCCATGGTGTTGTGCATGCCCCTCAGGTGAGCGACGGTGTGCCGTAGGATGGCGTCCTGTTCAGCCATCTGGTAGAACTCCGACAGGTCCTCGGAGGCCCCGATGCTTCTGGTCACCGACCGGTTGATCGATCTCAGCTGGTCGGCATTGGGCTTCTTTTCCAGGAATATCTCGGCGATGACCAGAGGCTCGTCCACCGTTCCTTCCGAACTCAGCTTGATCCCGACAAGCCGATCCTCGATGTGCGTCGCCGTCCAAAGGGCCCCCTCCTCGAAGACCTCCGATGGCGTGAACATCGCCCATCCAGCCGGCTTTCTGACCGTCAGCTCGAAGCTGTACGGCGATATCGGGACTATCTCTGAAGTGAAAGCAGAGGACAGTTTCATTGTCGCACCTTGAGCGGACGTTTAGCAGTGTGCCCTGGATATAACGCTTGCCTGACGGATTGGTCTGGTGGAAGGCCTTCAATATCGCAACCAATAAGAACCGAGGGGTGCTAAGAGCTCACAGGGGAACGGGAAAATGAAGATCTCAGGAAACACGATCGTCATAACTGGAGGCGCTACCGGAATTGGGCTTGCTTTGACCGAGGCTCTGATCAAGGAGGGGAACGAGGTCATCGTGTGCTCCCGAAATGAGGCCAACCTGAAGAAGGCGGCGGATAGGCTTGCCGGTCTGCACACCAGAAGATGCGATCTTTCCAGCCCGGAGGGATGTGCGTACCTGCATGAATGGGTCATTGACTCATTCCCGGAAGTGAACGTCCTGGTGAACAATGCGGGCATCCAGAGGATGATAGATTTTCGCAAGGGTCCGGAAGACCTGCTCCGGCACAGGGCCGAAGATGGGATGGACGAGATTGATGTGAACCTGAAGGCCTACATCTACCTGGCCGCACATTTCGTTCCCGACCTCATGAAAAAGAAGGAGGCGGCAGTGATCAATGTATCCTCCGGGCTGGGGTTCATACCGATGGTCGCGACCCCGGTGTATTCGGCCACCAAGGCAGCGGTGCACTCGTTCTCCATTTCGTTGAGACATCAGTTGAAGAACACTTCGGTCAAGGTCTTTGAGATCATCCCACCCATCGTCGACACAGATCTGGACAAGGGAGCGCGCATGGCACGGGGACAAGCGAACCGCGGAATTCCGGCGGCGGAAGTGGCCAGGGCGTCCTTGGAAGCGTTGGAGTCCGATGTCTACGAGATCACGATCGGAATGGTACAGGGATTGAAGGCGGGGCCAGCCAATAATTTCGAGGAGATCTTCACCAACATGAACAGGGGCTTCCGGTAGGGATCGATCGCCGTCGGAGGCTCGGTCTTCGTTTAACCTTCATGATCGGGTGCCATACCGTAGGATCCTGACCGCCTCCTCCTCATCGACGTCATACCAGTTACGAAAGGCATCCGCGACCGCGAACGGCATTCCCCGAATGTTCAAACAGACGACCTCGTCCACTTCCTTGGCCACGAGCTCCACCGAACGGTCCGAACCGGTCGGCACCGCCACCACGATGAATTCTGGCTGGCCGGCCCTCACCTTCCGGACCGCCGCCAACATGGTGTAGCCGGAGGCCAACCCGTCATCCACCAGTATCACCCCTATTCCGCCGACCTCAGGTGGAGGGCGGCTCCCGCGGAGGGCGCGCTCCCGTGACCTGCCCTCCTTCATGGCATCCACTTTTGCCCGGTCGATCTGCCCCTCCGAAAGGGCCAGGTCTGCGACCAGATTGGCATTGAGGATGGCCTCTCCGTCCAGCGACAAGGCCCCGAACCCGGCCTCCGGGTTCTGGGGGGTCTGCAACTTTCGCACAATGACGATGTCTAGGACCGCCTCCAGACCATTTGCGATCTCCGCTGCGACGGGAAGTCCGCCCGAGGGTATCGCCAGGACGATGAGCCTCTTCCCCCGGTATTTTTCTAGATGTTTCAGCAGTGCCCGTCCGGACTCGGCGCGGTCCCTGAACACGAACCGCTTTTGCCGGAGTTCTTTGTCCTCAACGATCGCGCCTATGACATCGCCACCGAAACGCTAAGTCGCCAAGCAAGGACTAAATAGTTTGCATTTGAAGACCGCGGCATGGCAGGCCCCGGAACGCTGCAGCCCCCTCCGGGCTTGATGGGCGGTCATCCGATGTTCGTCGGCGAGGCCTTCGCAGCATCTGGTCCCCAGGACGACGACGTTCCATTGATGAGTCGCATATCAGGGACGGATGACAGGACGTTCAACCCTTTACGCAAGCGATATTAACCCGTAACTCCACTGATATTCCGGCGACAATCTGGCCGACCATGAAGGTCAACTGGCTTGAAAGATGGCCGATCTTGGCAGATGAGATTGTTGTTGCTAGAGGGATTCTGATGGATGCTTTCGAAGAATCAATGGCCGCCTGGGCCAGGATGAGCGATGCTGACAAGAAGAAGCTGGAAAAGCAGGACAAGGAAAGATGCCTCTGCCCGACCTGCCCCACCTATGCCGATTGCGCCAAGAAGAAGAAGGAACTGATGTTCTGCTTCGCGGGAAAGAGCGGCTGCATAACCGTCTCAAAGGGATGCCACTGTCCGGGATGCTCGGTCAAGGCGGACTGGGGACTGACGAACATCTACTATTGCCTGAACGGGACGGAAGAGGACATCAGGAAGGGAGCCTAGGCCAGAAGGGAGGTCGGAAACAAGGATGCCCGAGAGCATCCTCAGTTTACGTTGAGATCGTAGCGGAAGGTACACGCTGTCGTTCTCCCTGCTGCTCCCGTCCAACTAATACAGGTACAACCCTGGAATCAGGTGCATGTTCGCGCATGTACGGGGAGGGGGCGTCCGAGGATAGGCTGACATTGCATTGCAAGTGGACGGACGACTCCGTCTGAGCGGCAGAATCGAACCTCAGCACGAACAGCTGCCCAAACTGCGAAAGGGGAGCCGTCTCTGCCCCGGGCCTTCAGAGATGATCAAATCAAAGTGCCGAACGGGGGCGAGCTATCGGTTATTGTGGACGGAGCGGGACGGCTCCCTAGACACGGTGAAGATCGCACCCAGCATCACCTGGATCTTAAGCCTCTCGATGGGCGCGGTCAAGTCTGCGACCGTGGACATGGCCACCGGCATCAGGGCACCGCCGCCCAATCCCTGGATGAACGGCAGATGATCAGCTGTTCCATCGATCCGGACATACCGTCCAGGACCGACCCGGCCAGGAACACCGGCTTTCGACCATAAAGGTCGGACATCTTACCGGCGATCGGTATGGTGACCGTCTCCGCCAGCATGTACGCGGTGAACGGCCACGAGAACAGGCTCTTGCCTCCCAGGTCTCCCACGATCTTGGGCAGGCTCGTGCCGACCACGGTCTGGTCCAGCGAGGCGATCAGCATTCCCAGGCTCGGGCCCAGCAGATGAACGTGCGGGCCCTCTTCTTGGACCGCTCTTTGATGGTCAGAGGTTTGGCCATTGATTTATCCTTCTTTGGTTTTCCAAACAACATAACACTTCCGTTTTATGATCGTGATCACTTTCTGCAGCCAGTCTCTTCTCTTTGGTTCTCTATTTCCCTCAAGAACTCCAGGAAGATACCTTCATTCGCGCCCAGGAGGCGTTCACCCAGGAAGGATACCACCTTCAGATTGTGTTCCTTGTCCTCACGATAGTCTGTGCCCGACTCACTGCGGTCGACCACGCTCTTCAGCGCGAACAGCGCTGTGGCCGTCTCCCTTGGGTACGGGGTGTTGAACACATGCTCCTCCACCCCCTGTCTGATGATCGATTCCAAAGCGGGAACCAGGAACCTCATCGTACGATCTTGGAACTGCAGATGCAAGGCCTGGTTGCGCTCTTCGTGGAAGTACTGCATCAGCTTTCCACCGCGCGCCTTGATCATATCCGTGGGGGGCGTCATGGCATGGAGCCTCTGCATGGCCGTCAATCCCTCCTTGTTGACCGCTTCGGCCACGATGCGCTCCATTTCGTCCAGGATGCGGTCCACGATGGTGGCCAGCAGCTCTTCACGAGACCTGAAATAGTAATAGAATAGACCTTTGGCGACCCCTACCCTCTGGACGATGTCGTCGATGGAGGTGTTCTCGAATCCTTTTTCGTTGAACAACGCCTCGGCCGCGTTGATGAACTCTAGGCGCCGGTCGGATGCGGCCTTCGTTGAACGGGGCATGGTACTTCCTTGACTGACCGTCAGTCAGGAAAACGATCCAAATATATATTTTTTTCTAGCTTTAAACGACCTTGCATACCGCGCTTGACCCGTATGACCGTTCCGAGGATGAAAATGGATCCTTGGAAAACGATCGGACTGGTTGATATTACTAAGAAGGGACCGAGGCCCGGTGATGCCCTGGGCCTGGGTCCGGAAGACTTTGTTAATGGGTCTTACAGAAGCAGACCAGCGGCCTTCAGCTCTTCGGTGATCTTGTCCACCGCGGCCTCGACATCCTGGGGCCTTCTGGCACCGGTGCATACCAGCTTGCCAGACCCGAACAGCAGCAAGACCACCTTGGGCTCGTCCAGACGGTAGACCAGGCCGGGAAACTGTTCCGGCTCGTATTCCACCCTTTCCAAACCCAGGGTGATGGCGATAACGTTCAAGTTTATCTTCTGCCCCAGGTCGGACGAGGCGACGATGTTCTGCACCTCGATCTTCGGTTCGCTGTCCAAGCTGATCCCGGCCTTGCGGATCTGGGTCGTCACCTTGTCGATGGCCAGTTTTACCTGGTCCAGGCTCTTCGCCCCAGTGCAAACGACCTTTCCACTCCGGAACAGCAGTGTCGCTGTCTTTGGCTCTTTCAAGCGGTAGATGAGGCCGGGAAACTGTTCCGGCTCATAGTCCGCGCCGTCCAATGAGACCGCCAGCGCTTGCAGGTCCAACTCGGTGCCGAGCGAGGCGGAGGCTACCACATTCTCTATCTTGTATTTGGAAATAGGAACACCTGACCAAGCCTAGTATATAACCTATATATACTAACTTTTGCCCGCTTTTCGTGTTTATTAACGGCGTTAACTAGTGATTTTGCCTTTTTTACCCCTGTTTACCCCGATAGGGTTCCAGGACAACGGTTGCTTATGCGAATTGCAAACCGCGGGATGGTGCAAAGACACCTTCTTACGAACCGATGAACAGGGCAACCGCGGTCAAGGCATATGGCCAATATCCCATTGCTGATTAAAGAACACCGTTGAAGAGTGGGAGTCGGCGCAACAGATCACAGAAGCCGTAGGTGACCAGCACGGTACCGGTCACCACGACGAAGTATTTCAAAACGATAGGTATTTCGAGGTGGACCAGCAGAAGCGATATGGCGATCAGGATCGGAGCGTGAAAGACATATACCGCGAACGAGTTCTTCACCAGAAATCTGGTGCTTTTGTTCTCCCGGTTCATTCTTCCGGCATACCATTTCAGAATGGAAACCGATGCCGCCACGCAGAATGTCTGTTCCCATATGGCCAGCGCAAGAGATTGCCAGTGCAGGCCGCCCATGTACGAGGAATAGGTGCCGTCCACGGCACTGCCGGTTATCATCAGGACCGGCATTGCCAGGACCGCCAGGACGATGGCCAGATAGTTCCAGATCTTACCCGCCCTGACCGGAAGTTCCTCCAGCCATCCATTGTGCCGGGCCATGATCCCAAGGGCGAACAATGCCACATACTGGAAGAAGAACGGGATCTGCATGCTCCATATCGAGGAACCGATGGGATAGAACAGCCGAACGGTGAAGGAGCCGAAGGCCAATGCCATGGCAAGGGCGAACAGTTCGCGATCGCCGTATCTCTTTATCGTTATGTTCGGCAGACGGCCCTTCAGCGCCACGTAGGCCAGGGTCAACACCATGACCACGATGGCGAACCAGAGAGGTCCAGATTCGTATCTGGTTGGGTCAAGGAGGTAGGCCCCGTAATAGCCCATGAACGAAGTGTTGCTCCAATTAAGATAATAAATGATGCCTGGTCCGATGATCAGGATGAAGATGAGCGTGGGAACCCCCAGCTTTCTCAACCTATCGGCAACAAAGCGGCCCGTTCCCTTTTTTTCCAGGGAGGAGGGTGAAAAATACCCAACCAGGAAGAACATCAATCCCATGAAGAAGGTCTGCGATATCGTGGATATCCAGGTAAAGAACACTCCGCTCACGAGGTCCGTCCCGGCCCTGTCGTAGTAGAACCATCCTCCCACCGGACCGTAGGTCACCGAAGCATGGACAGCGATGACCAGCATGATCAGAGTCCATCTCAGGTTATCGATATAATGGAGTCGACCCGGTCCTTCGCTCATCTGGTCCTAAAGGATTAATCCCGATGGAGAATAAACCTTCCTAGGGCCGTCTCATCGTCTCCTAGCTGCCCGGATCGATTGATCAAAGGGCGAGGCTATAGCGGTCCCGAAAGGGTGGGCAGGAAAAAACCGACCACTGTAGCCAGTATCCAGATAAGCACCGCTATGACCAGCGATTTGATCCACCCCATCTGGTAGAGGGCTTTCAGGGCCAACAGCCAGAACAACCCTCCCACTATCGCGGCCATGAGGCCGCTTCCAAGCAGCCAGTAGGACAGCGCATAGACCGCTGATCCCACCACTGCGGCCAACATCGCCCGGCCTATTCCTTCGCCTTCCCCCATCAGCTTTGTGATGGCAAAGATTATGATAGTTGATATTAGGAGTTGGACCAGTAGGATGATGACGCTAGATGTATCGACCACCGACCGAAACGCCTAATTGTTGTATATTAAACCATGCCTAACCTTCGCTGTCCGTCACCGTCCAAATCTTTTAACTCTCCTTGCTCCAATCGATATCCCCGGTGGTAAAATGAAATCCATCTGGTCCGGCTCGCTCTCTTTCGGCATGGTCAACATCCCGATCAAGCTCTATTCCACTGTGGAGCACTCTGCATCGCCCGGGTTCAAACTGCTCCATGTGGAGGACAAGAGCCCGATCGAGTACCGCAAGTTCTGCAAGAAACAGGATGCTGAGGTGCCCTGGTCTGAAGTTGTCAAGGGGCTGGAGGTCGAACCGGGCTCTTTCTTCCTTTTCACCAAGGAGGAGCTGGCCAGCCTCCGACCGGAAAAATCTGACGCCATCGAGATCGTCGAATTCGTCCCTCCGGATCAAATCGACCGCCTTTTCCTGGACGGGCATTACTATGTCGGGCCGGACAAGAAGAAGGAAAAGGCGTTCTTCATCTTCTCCCAGGCGCTCAAGGCATCGAACAAGAACGCCATCGGACGTTTCGTCATGCGGGAGAAGGAATACACCTGTGCTATCGCCCCCTATGAAGGAGGCCTGCTGCTGAGCACCCTCAACTATTCGTACGAACTGAGGAGCATCAAAGGGGTGGAGAACATCGCGGACCAGGTGGAGATCAGGAAGCAAGAGCTGGATCTCGCCATCCAGCTGATCGACAAGCTGAGCGCGACGCATTTCGACATCTCACTGTACAAGGACGAGTTCGCAGAACACCTGAAGGTGGCCATCGAAAAACGTGACCGGAAGGAACTGGTCATCGTCGAGAAGGAGAAACAGGAGACCTCCGAGGAGAATCTCATCGATGCGTTAAAGCAGAGCCTGGAGGCGTAGCTTGTACGAACCGATGTTGGCGGCCATAGGGACCAAGGACGACCTGGGGCGTGAGGGCTACATCTACGAACCGAAGCTGGATGGGACGCGCGCACTGTGCTATGTGAACTCAACGATGAAGTTCATCAACCGCCGGGGGCACGAACTGACCGAGCGCTACCCCGAGCTCTCCTTCCGAGACCAGATCAAGGCGCGCACCTGCGTCCTCGATGGAGAGCTCATTGTCTATGACAACCGGGGCAACCCGTCGTTCCACCTTCTGCAGAAGAGGGAGCAGTCCAAACCCTCCATGGCCAAGATACTGAGCATCCAGCATCCGGCCACCTATGTGGTGTTCGACATCCTCGAGCTGGAAGGGAAGGAGCTGCTCTCCACCAGGCTTGACGAACGAAAGAAGATCATGCATTCGGTGCTCCGGGAGGGGCATCACATGCAAAGCATCGCCTTCACGAAGGATGGAAGGAAACTCTGGTCCGTGGTGGAGCAAAGGAAGCTGGAGGGGGTCATGGCCAAACGTTCCAACTCCTACTATGAACCAGGAAAACGGTCCGACGCCTGGTTGAAGATCAAGGCGCTGAAGACGGTGGATTGCGTACTTTTGGGATACACCTCGGAGATCCGGACGATATCCGCGCTGGCGTTGGGCCTTTACTTTGGCGATGAGCTGCGGTATGTGGGAAGGGTGGGGACGGGATTCACAGAAAAATATCTGGAAGATCTGCGGCCGGTGCTCGACGGCATGTTGGCCGAAAGACCGCCCGTCGCCAGTTATCCAAAGGAGCCTGTCATCACCTGGGTCAAACCGGAGCTGATCGCGGAAGTGGAGATACTGGAACTGACCCGGGACAAGCATCTCCGCGCGCCATCGTTCCGCAGGCTGCGCAACGATAAGGACGTCGAGGACTGTGTCATAGAACAACTGGGTGAGGATGCCGGGAAGTGAAGAGACCTGGAGACCAGCGCCACGACACGAACGCTAAGCATACCCGGTCGACGGCGTTACCGTAGCATTTTCGGTACCGCTCCCGCCCAACCGGATCGCCGACCACACCTTGCGAAATGAGCACATCGAAAGAAATGGTGGCTGAGCTACGGTCGACCCGACGACTACGAGCCGAATTTTACCAATACTATTATGTTGCTACTGCTCCAAGTCTCACGGAGGTTGATATCATGGAATTCAAGAAGATTCTGGTCGGGATCGATGGTTCAGAGAACTCGAAACGGGCTGCGTTGGCCGCAGCGGACCTTGCGAGCCTGTTCAAGGGAAGCGTCACATTGGTTTCAGTGGTCAAACCCGGCGAATACTCGCTGGCGGTCGAGGACCAAGCTTTTATCGAAGAGCTGAAGGAATTCCATGAAGACCTCGTGGAGGCGGTCAAGAACGACATAAAATCGTCAGACATCGAGGTCGACACCAAGATAGAACTTGGTACTCCATGGAAGGAGCTCGTGCGCCTGGCCAAGGCCGGCCATTACGACCTCATCGTGGTGGGTTCCCGGGGCGTGGGGCAGGTGGCCGAGTTCTTGATCGGTAGCAATTCCACCAGAGTGGTGCAGCACGCAGAGACCATGGTCATGGTGGTGCCTTAGTCTACTTGGAACGGGGGCGGCGCTTGCCCCGGCCCTTCTGAGAATCATCGTCCTCCTTCATCCTGACCCAGATTCCCAGCCCTTCCCTTTCGATGGAGAATCTTGCGGGCAGGGCGGCGATAAGGCCGACCAGGCTGCTCTTGCCATAGGTCCTCGGGTCGAATGCTGGCTCTATGCGGTACAGCGCTTCACCGAGGTTGCCCAGGTTGACCCGGCCGTCGTCCCCGACCTTGTTCCGGAACGCGTTGGTGAGCATGTCATGCGCCTTCTCCGGGCTGAGGCCCTTCTTCGGCACGTGGCGCTCCGCCTTCTTCGGCTCTTCCGTTGCCAGCTCGGGACAGTGCTCAGACTCCAGTTCCTCCTCGGCCGGCAGCAGGTTTTCAATGAAAATGAAGCGGTCGCATGCCTTTTGGAAGGTCGGATGGGTCTTGTCGTTGCCCATTCCTATGACAAAGAGCCCTTCCTCCCGGATCTTCATGGCCAGATAGGTAAAGTCGGAGTCGCTTGAAACGATGCAGAACCCTTTGACCACGTGCTTGTGCATTATGTCCATGGCATCGATGACCAGGCCTATGTCGGTCGCGTTCTTGCCGGACCGGTTGGGGATGACCATGGACGGCAAAAGCGCGAATTCGTGGAGCTTCTTCTTCCAGCAGGCCATCTGCGGGCTGCTCCAGTCCCCATAGACGCGCCTGATGATTGCCGAACCGTATTTCGATGCCTCGTTCAGCATCTCGCCGACCATATCCGAGTTGGCGTTGTCCCCGTCCACCAAGAACGCGATCGGGCCCTCGGCGATCTCTTTTTCTGCCATATCATCCTCTCAAGGTGAATCGGGCTTCTTGCTTAACCAATCTGCGTATGTCTTTGTCCGAGGCCGCCCTGTGCAGAAGGACCAGAAGTATGCCCCCGCAATGGATCTCATCGTGCCTTTTGAACCTGTTGAGGGGATCGTGTGGACTCTGCAATCCCACTTCCCGAGTTCCGCCCATGGTTCTCAATCCGGTGGTCCTTTCTCGGCCGGTTTGCCAAGGGATTGATAGGTGAGGATCGCCACGCCTGAACCTAGCTGCCTCGTGTAGACCAGCTTCAGTTTCTGGATTTCCTCCAACCCCTTGAACATGGACTTCCCTTCACCAAGGATCACGGGGTTCACTATGATGCGGTATTCGTCGATCAGGCCGAGTTTGGTCAAGGCAGAAACAATGCCTCCGCTGCCAAGCACTACGATGTTCTTGCCAGCCATCTTCTTCATCCTCGAGATCCGTTCCGGATCGATGACCGGGACCAATGAGGAATTGTTCCAGTCCACTTTTTGCAGCGTTCTGGAGAACACTATCTTCGGGAGGCTGTTCATCCGTTCCTTGATGTAGGGGTCGTTTACGGTGTCGTTCGGCCAATATTTGGCCATCACCTCATAGGTCACCCTGCCAAAGATTATCGCGTCGACCGTACCCATCATCTCCACTGTGTATCGTTCCAGCTCCCGGTCCCATACGAACCAGCCCAGTTCGCCGTTCGGTCCCGCTATGAATCCGTCCAGCGACACCATGTTGGATACTATGATCTTCCTCAGTTGATACCCCTCCATTGTTCATTTTCTTTTATTCCCTAACCGTGGGCGAAGTTCAGAACGCTCCGAACTGCCATCACCTCAGCCGCCCCCCGTCCGTTCCCCTGGTTGCCCGATCATTGAGATCTCATTCTCTCGAGCAGTTTCGCCATGCGGTCCATGGTCGCCTCCGATCCTTCCACCATGCCGCTCCGGTACATGCCGTCCCGGTCCTCGACTGACTGGAAGACGGAGACGTTGGTCAATTTGGTCTTCCCTTCGATTTCCTCGAAGGTTATTGTCTCGAGCAGGACATGACCGGGCATTCCCTCGAATTCCCAGGTGTCAATGATCCGTTCGGGCGACTTCACCTCGTGATAGACCCCGTTGAAACCGTACTCTTTGCCCTCGGCGTCATGCTGGATGACCCGCCATGTTCCGCCCTTCCGGACATCCATTTGCTCCACGGTGGTGGTATACCTTTCCGGACCCCAGAACTGAGTGAATAGTTCAGGGTCGGTCTGGGCCCGGAAGACCAGTTCACGCGGGGCATCCTGGACCCGGATGATGGTGGCGGCCTGCTTGCCCGGTTCCACCAGTACCAGGGTCTTCATCCGCACAAAAATCTCGTCGTGTATGTCATCGGCGAGCTTGTCGAACGACTCGTTCCATCCGGCCTCGGTATATTTCGCATGCTCCGCGGGTATTCCAGAATGCCGCAGCGTCATCGTGGTCTTACCCTGATGTTCCTCGAACGTGACCAACACTCGCAGCTCCAAGGGAAAGGCACCGGGCATCTCATAGTACGTTGCGGGAACGACCTTTCCCTGTCCGTCAGCAAAGGAATCCGTCATCGCCAGCCTTTCCGGCTCAACGACCTCCTGGTATGTTCCGGTGCTCCAGATATCCTTCCCTTCCGGCGACCTCATGGCGGAAAGGTACTTGCCCCCGACACGGAGGTCTATGATTGCGCTCGGACTGGTGTAACCCTTAGGGCCCCACCACCGTTTGACGCGTTCTGGCTCCGTCCACGCCTTCCACATCAGCTCCCTTGGGGCATCGAATACCCTGGTGATTGTGACATCCGCGCTCTTGCTCGGCTTCTCCACCATCATCTGGCTAGAATATTGGTTGCTCATTTACAAACGCTCCCGATCGATCATGACCTCATTTCATTGATCCCCCGCCAGGCCCGGGCAGTTCATCTATGCAGGCCTGGCAGATACGAATGAATAATCATCGGAACGCGAAGGATATGAACATTGTCTGAACCAAGCGGCGCCCTTTCCCGAATAATGCGTCCACCGGGCGGATATTTTCCAGTGGCCAATCATCGGCGCGGAATGCCGATTTTTACATCCAACCCTGTCCCTTCCTCAAAAATACCTTTAGATACATGTTCGCGTTTGGAACGGCCGTGGATGTCGTAAGACCAAGGCTAGTTGTTTCCCAGTGCATGGGGCTCGCCCCCTGCCGTTACAATGGCGAAATGGTGGAATCGAAACTAGTGACCCGCATGAAGGGGAAGGTCGATCTGTTGCCGGTGTGCCCGGAGGTGGCCGTCGGACTGGGAGTGCCTCGGGCACCGATAAGGCTGATCTCCTTGAAGAACGGAGAATGCACGCTGCTGCAGCCTTCCACCGGATTGGACCTGACGGACAGGATGCAACGTTACTGCGGCTCTTTCCTGATGGGGCTGGACCAGATCGATGGTTTCCTGATGAAATCACGTTCACCTACGTGCGGGCTAAAGGATGCACTTATCTATCTCGACGATAAGAGTGATTCCCCCCTTCCGCAAAAGAGACCGGGCCTGTTCGGAGAGGCGTTATTGGCGAGGTTCAGCGATCTGGCGGTGGAGGATGAGACGGGATTGTCCGACGCGGGCATCGCCGAGCATTTCCTGACCAAGCTGTACACCTTCGCGCGCTTCCGCGAGCTGAACCGTGATGTGAGCGCCCTGATGCAATACCAGGCGGACAACAAGTTGCTCCTCATGACCTACGGGCAGAACAAGATGAGATTGCTGGGCAACATCGCCTCCAATCGGGACAAGAGGGACGTCGAGAACGTGTTCCATCAATACCAGTATCTGCTCCGGTCCATGTTCGAGAACCGGCCGAAGCGCGGAAGTGTGGTGAACGTTCTGATGCACGCTTTGGGCTATTACAAGGACCAGCTGGGCACGGATGAGAAGAAGGAGTTCCTGGGCGCCCTGGGCTCGTATCGGGAGGACGGCGCTCCGCTCGTTCGCTGCCTTGACCTCATGCGTTCATACAATCTTCGTTTCGGAAACGAATATCTGAACCGGCAGACCTTTTTCGAGCCGTTCCCGAAAGATCTCCTCGATGGACCGCCGGCCGATCCGTGAGGACGACCGCACTCCGGTCATCCCTGCCCGCCGCGATGATTGAGGCGACCGGCAAGTTCAGCCCCCAGGTCCGAGTTCTGCGTCAGTATCATTCGGTCCTGGTAGCCCGTCGACGACAAAGGTGAGGGGGTTAAGTACGTACGCTTCCACAGATCCAGCATGGGCGATAAGGAATAGTGATCGTAGGATAAAGGTCATGGCGCCAGATCGCTGTCGGGTGAGCTAGGGGGATTTGCCGGCTCGTGTTCCGCAATGAACCTGGCGATGGCCTCGTCCTGATAGGTCAGGATGCCGTTCTGCTGGTTCTTGGAGAAATACTCCCTCCCTTTGGGGCCGTTCATTGACCAGGCCACCTCTTCCGTCGTGGGTGCGATCTGTCTACGGTCCAGTTCCCTCGGGACGGTGGCCACGGCGATGACCAGGTCGAGGTCCTTGAGGAACTGTCCAGAGCCGGCCTCCTTTGGCCAACCTGTCCGGAGATATCCGTTCGGGTCGAAACCGAAATGCTCGTCGTTGCCGTCCGGTAACTTGTCCGTCTTTTTCTTGACCAGCCTGGACCAGGCGATCTCGATGCGGTCGCGGTCCTTGAACTCCGGGTTGGCCACAATGGCGGTGGTCATCCAATCGGTGCGCAGCTGCCGGCTCTCCATCCCTTCTGCGCGGGCCATGGCTATGCCCGCCGATTCCAGCTCGGATATCTTGGAGAATTTGACCTTGAACGGTATCGCATATCCGACGCCCATGGCCCTGCCCTTCAGCTCGTCCTCGGGAAAGAAAGTGGTGGTGCAGCATTTTCGTTTGGCCGAGTAACGGCCGTAGTGGATGGGTAGGGAGACCTTTACCCTGGCGTCCATCTTCAGCCAGTTCTCCCTCCACACGCTCCGCCTCAGGTCCTTGCCCTGGTAATTGTCCTCCCACAGCAGCGAACCTATTACCAGCGCGGCTCCCCTCATCATCATAACGTCCCACGGACCATAGTTCCCTTACTTAGACCTGATGGTCGGGGGCCATAGCCTATTTGTACAATGGGTGCGCATAGAACCGAGTCGAAGAAGGCCTGGTTGTCATGGTCAAAGAACTTTCTCCGGAACAGTGTCGTCGTGCTTGCCCCGAGCTGCCATTCGATTGTCGAACTACAAAGGATCTGATACCGTCGAACAAGATCATCGGGCAGGACCGTGCAGTGAAGGCCCTGCAGTTTGGTCTCAGGATCAGAAAGAAGGGCTTCAACATTTACATAGCTGGCATGCCCGGGACCGGAAGACGTTCCGCGGCGGTCGATTTCGTCAAGGATCTGGCGAAGGACATGCCAGTCCCCTCCGATTGGGTCTACGTCTACAACTTCCAAGAGGCTTCGAAGCCCAACGCGCTGTCTTTACCGGCCGGCAAGGGGAAGGAGTTCAAGGACGACGTGGAAAGACTGGTGTCCGGTGTCCCTACCGCGCTCAGGAACGCTTTCGAATCTGACGAGTACGCCAAGAAGCGCCAGACGACGATGAAAGCGATCGAGGAGGAAAGGGACGAATTCACCAACAACATCAATCGGATGACCACCGAGGCCGGCTTCCAGATCCAGCAGACCCCCATCGGTATGGTGCTGGTACCCCTCGTGGATGATAAGCCTCTCACCACGGAAGAGTTCAATCAGCTCTCCGCCGGAGTGAAAGAAAGGTATCGAGTAAAACAGGCGGAACTGCAGGCCAAGCTGCAAAAGCCTTTTGTCCAGTTCCGGGAACTGGAGGAGAAGGCGGAGAAGATGGTGGAGGAACTGAACCGTGAGGTGGCTTTGTACGTCCTCGGTCCGATGCTCTCGATCATCAAGGAAAAGTATGGGGCGAACACCGAGGTGATAGGGTACATCGACGATGTGATGAAGGACATCCTGGACAACCTGGCCAAGTTCCTTGCGCCGGTGAACAAGGAGCAGATCCCGTTCTTCATGGAGGCGCCCGACCCGATGGCCAACTACAAGGTCAATCTTGTCGTGGACAACTCCCAGCAGAAGGGAGCGCCGGTGGAGATCGAGCTCAACCCCTCCTACTACAAGCTCTTCGGGGCCATCGAGAAGGAGGCCCGGTTCGGGGCGCTGGTCACCAACTACACGATGATCCGGGGCGGTTCCCTGCACAAGGCGAACGGCGGATTCATCATGATGCCGGTGGAGGGTCTGTTCACCGACCCGTCCATATGGATATCGCTCAAGCAGACCATTTCGACCGAGAAGCTGGAGATAGAGGAGAAGGAGGCCCGGCTAGGCTTCATCGCTACAAAATCGCTGCAGCCGGAACCCATACCCTTCGACACCAAGATCGTCATCATCGGCGATCCGCGGGTCTATGATATCCTATACACCGCGGACAAGGATTTCAAGGAGCTGTTCAAGATCAAGGCGGACTTCGACACCAGCATGGAGCGAAATGACGAGAACATAAAGCTGTTCGTCACCCAGATATGCACCCTATGCGCCAAAGAGAATCTTCTGCCGGTGGACAGCAGCGGACTGGCGGCCACGATCGAGTACTCCTCCAGACTGGCCGCCGATCAGAACAAACTGAGCACCCAGTTCTCGATCATCTCCGACATGGTAAGGGAGGCGGATTTCTACGCCCGGGAGGACAAGTCCGAGGTCATCTCCAGGAAGCATATCTTACTCCAGCTCGAGGAGAAGCTGTACCGCTCGAACATGATCCAGGACAAACTTGAGGAGTTCATCGCGAAAGGCATCATCCTCATCGACACCGCGGAACAGGCCATGGGCCAGGTCAATGGTCTGGCAGTACTGGCGACCGGGGATTTCGCGTTCGGGAACCCGTCAAGGATCACCGCCTCGATCGCCGTGGGCCGGGAAGGCGTCGTCGACATCGAGCGGCAGGCCGAGATGTCCGGACCTTCGCACACCAAGGGCGTTCTGATCCTTTCCGGCTATCTGAACGACACCTATGCCCGGGAGAAACCGCTTTCACTTTCTGCCCGGCTGGTCTTCGAACAGAACTACGGCGGGGTGGACGGCGATTCCGCCTCTTCCACCGAGCTGTACAGCCTGCTCTCTGCGTTGGCGGGCGTCCCGATCAAGCAATACATTGCCGTCACCGGGAGCGTCAACCAGAAGGGAGAGGTCCAGGCCATCGGCGGAGTGAACGAGAAGGTCGAGGGCTTCTTCGAGATCTGCAAAGCGCGGGGATTGACCGGGAAGCATGGTTGCATGATCCCCGCCTCCAACGTGCAGCACCTGATGCTGAAGGATGAGGTCATCGCGGCCATCAAGGCCGGGAAGTTCCACATCTGGCCGGTGAGCACCATCAGCGAGGGCATAGAGGTGCTGACCGACAAGCCGGCAGGCAAGAGGAGCGCCGACGGCACTTTCGAGAAGGACACCATAAACAGCCTGGTGCAGAAGCGCCTGGACGATATGGCGGAGAGGGGAAAGGAGTACAAGATCTGACCATGGACGGGAAATGACTGGCGCCAGGTTCATTGGGCCGGCCGAGCTCGGGAGGTTGATGCCGATGATTGAGAACGGCGAGTGTTTACTGCTGGACATCCGTTCCCCGGCTGAGTTCCGTTCCGGCCACATTAGGCATGCTACAGCGATTCCAGTCGAAGAACTAGAGAGAAGGGTTGAGGAACTCGATGGACGCAAGATGCTTGTGATCTACTGCCGCACTGGCAAACGCTGCCTCCGGGCGCTGCCGGTGCTAAAGCTGGCAGGACACGGTGAAGTACTGGTACTGGAAGGTGGAGTGGAATATTGGCCCGGCGATCTTGTCAAAGACTGATCACCAGGAGCGGAAGACAACGTCGGACCGGTCCAGCAGGGAACAGACCCGCCTCAGGTCGAAGCGGGGATTGACCGCCAGAACAGCCTTGATGAGTTCGTCGGGCAGCAGGATGCTGCGATCCTCCAGGAACACAGCCGTGGTCAGAATCGCCAAGTCCTCCTCATCGTAGAAACCATAGGCTCGGATGCATTGATCCGCCTTTCCCTTGATATCCAATGGAACTTTGCTCGTTATCCCTCCCCTCGCGCTGATGCTGCTTCTTCCGTTCTCCTTTACCGCGGTGAGCATGCCTGATTCCACCGCCCAGCCCAACACTTTCTCCACCTGGTCGGAATACGGTCCGTTCAAGAAAAGATCGAATCTGAGATTCGACATGAACGTTCCTGGAGAGGAGGTAGAACATCTTCTGCAGCCTGCTCCTCCCGATGGGGCGGCATGGAAAAATGCGCTCGAGCTCCCGAACAATGTACGTAGCTAGCGCTTCTTCTGTTTTCAAGCCGTCACGCTCCCTGACAATGGTTCTTACATATGCTTCGATGATTGTACCATGTCTCGGTGATGTTATCCCCATTCCCGTGAGAGGGGGATGAAAGTGAAGAGGTCCCCGGATACCGGATGCTGCGGCCTGGTGCCGCAAGAACGAGCACCGAGACCGGCCGAAAGTGCCGTTGCTAGCCAAATCGGTATTATCTAGCGAACGTATCCGGGTCTGGTGCAAAAATGAGATTCTCGGAAGCAAGGCAGGGGCGGGTGTTCGTGCTAAGGCTGGAGGACGGGGAGATAGTCCATGAGACGGTCGAAAGCTTCGCGAGCGAGAAGGGCATCAAGGCCGCCGCGGTGATCATCCTGGGAGGGGCGGACCGAGGGAGTAAACTGGTGGTCGGGCCGGTGGACGGGCGCTCGGAGAAGATCAGGCCCGTGGGAACGGTATTGGGAGACGTCCATGAGATGACCGGAACCGGGACCATCTTCTTGGACGAACAAGGAAATCCCAAACTGCACATGCACATCTCTGCCGGTCGCAACGAGAGGGCGATCACCGGGTGTACGCGCAACGGCGTCAGGGTGTGGCTCGTTGCCGAGGTAATAATTTTCGAGCTCCTCGATTCTAGCGCGACACGCAAGCTGGATATGTCTTCCGGATTTGAATTGCTCGACCCCTGAGCAGGAATGATTATTAGGCTTGCGGACCGAATCCTACATCCAGAGGTAACTGAGTTGGGGCTAGAGCGGTGGTATGTATCTCAGATCATCAAAGGGCTCAACAATGACGAAAAGCGGTCCATGGTGAAGATGATAACCGATGAGTTCATCAATAGCATGAGCCCCCAGGCCAGAAAGGAATTGATGAAGATAGTCCTGCCAGATATTGTTGACCGGTTGATGGCCGGGATGAACCATGATGACCGGAAGGAGCTTATCGGTACGATCATGCCGCTGATGATCGCCCAGCTGGGGGAGGAAAAGGATTCGGCTCGCGACAAGAAGGAGACCAAGGCCCATCCGGAACCCACAAGGGATAAGCGTCAGTGATCGGGCAGGCGTTTTCCAAGCCCGTACATCCAGCCTGACAATGGGCTGACGTCCTTGTGCGTGGCATCATGCCTGGAGGGATCTCTCTGAATATGCTTCAGCGGCCTCGATCATCAGGGATATTTGCTGCTTGATCTTGCTCTCATCTGCCATTCCATCGGCCACGGTCAGGGCCTTTTGGAGAAATCCCATCTCCGCGCCGTGCTCGTTCGCCTCGTTCGCGAGATCGGCCATCAGCATCAGCTCCTCAAGCATGTCCGATGCATCGCCCTTTCTCTTCGAGGCGATAGATAGGGATTCCTCAAATGCCTTGTGGGCCTCCGCTTTCCTCTGCAGAGACGCGTATGAAGATCCGAGGTACGCATTGACCAGTGACTCCCTGCCCTGATCTCCTTTCGTCCTGGCGGACTCCAGAGAATGGAGGAAGGCCTCAGCGGCCTTGCGTGGCCTGTCGTTTGCCAGGTACAGAATCCCCAACGTGAGCTCCAGTTGGTCGATGTGCTGGATCTCCATGGGCAGGTTCTTGATGCTCTCCATGCAGAGCTCCAGGGCGAACTGGGCCCTTCCATCGCGGACGTGGGCCTCGATCGCCTTCAGGACCTTCTCCGGCGCCTGGACCTTGTCGCGGTGATAGTCGCCCAATAGGAGCACTGAACGGGCCGCGTAGGCTGGACCCAGCTGCAATTTGTATTCCTGGTCCATCAGCTCATGGCGGGCGCCATGCTCCAGTTCCCGGAACATCCTCAGGCCCATGGACTGCATCAACAGGAAGTGCAGCGTTTCGGGAACCATCACCCGGTCCTGCACGGCGAATAGGATCCAAGAGGTCCGATCGCCGGGGAGTCCTAGCCTGGCCGTGACCTCCATCGACTTCCGGTCCAACAGTTCCTGGAAATCCAACAATGATTCAAGTGCGACAGGGTCCACCCCCCTGAGCCGCATCCCGTGGTCGACCAGTTCCTGCATCAATGTGATGAACCCTTCCTCGGAATCGACGTCCTTGGAGACGGCGGACCATCGCACGCAGGTCAGTGCCGTATCGAGGTCGTCCAACTCCACGACGTCCGATTCGACGTCCTTCACTTGGATGGGGCAGCTCTTTGGTGCTCCGAACTTCACATCCTCTAGCCTGAAAAAGACCTCTGGATAGATTCCTAGGAGCCTCTCCTTCTCCTTGTCATCGTAACAACTTCCAGGGAAGACCAGGTCGGTGATCACCTCTGCCGCAAGGGCCCCCAGGTCTTCTATGAACCAGGATTTCGATTTCAGTCTCTTGGTCACCTCCCGGAACAGTCCCAGGTCTGAAGACATCGAAACCAGGATGTCGTCTTCGGCAACGGCCCTGGCGAGGAACTCACCCCGGCCACGCGCGGGAAGCTCGGCGAATCGAGGCGAGGCGCATTGCACGAACTTTTCGTGAAGATCGCCCCAGTGCCTCATGAAATCGAAGTATCGGGTGAACTCCTGAAATGGAAAGTTGTTCGTGACATCCCCCATGGTGTTCACCTGGTCCATATCGTCATCCTTCGATTAAAGTGGAGCAACTACGATTTATACTTGGAGTATGGAGGTCGATACTTGATAATGAGGGATGAGAATGTTCTTACCCCGTACCGCCCATTTCACCATCCATGCGCCTGGTTTGTTGGAATGTGAACGGCATCAGGGCAGCCTATCGGAAGGGCCTGCTAGATTGGATTCGGAAAGATTCCTCGGACATCATTTGTCTGCAGGAGACAAAGGCTAGTCGTGAGCAGATTCCCGTTGAACTGAACGATATCCCAGGTTATGAATCGTATTTCACCTCGGCCGAGGAGCGAACCGGATACAGCGGCGTGGCGCTGTATTCCAGGGTCCATCCGGAAAAGGTTGAATGCGGCATCGGGATCGACCGGTTCGATAGGGAAGGCCGGACCATGATCGCCCAATTCCCCGATTTCGTTCTGTGCAACATCTACTTTCCCAATGGAAAGGCCTCTCCGGAACGACTAAGATACAAAATGGAATATTACGAGGAGTTCCTCAGATACGTGAACCGCCTAAGGTCCGAGGATAGGTCCGTGGTCATATGCGGGGACATCAACACCGCCCACAGGGAGATCGACATCGCCCGACCGAAGGACAACCTGAAGAGGTCCGGTTTCCTTCCCGAGGAAAGGGCCTGGATGGACCGCCTGGTGGCGAGCGGTTTCGTTGATACCTTCCGGGCACAGCATCCCGACGAGGTCAAGTGGTCCTGGTGGGACCAGAAGACCCGCGCCCGGGAGCGCAACGTTGGCTGGCGCATAGACTACTTCTTCGTCAGTGCAGACCTGATGCCCCGGGTGTCCAGCTCGTTCATCGAGGATCAGGTGACCGGTTCCGACCATTGTCCTGTGGGCATTGAATTGGGTCAGTGATCGGATCATGGCACACCCGCGCCCCAATTGCCCGACGGTGTCTCTTAATCTAAGCGAATTCTCAGGCGAATATGCCCGGTTTGCGATGGGACCCGCCGTGGGTTAATAAAAGAGGAAAGACAGTACAGCATGACAAGGTGTTCATTTGACAGGATCAAAATCGGTCGCTATCGTCGCATGCGAAGGCTATGGCAGGGAGAGGGCGCTGGCGGCGGTCAAACGCTCCATCGATCTAATCGGTGGGATAGACCGCTTCGCGAAATCGGGCCAGCGGGTCCTTCTGAAACCCAACATACTCATGCCCTCTTCCCCGGAGAAGTGTGTCGTGACCCATCCGGACGTGGTCTACGCCGTGGCCAAACTGCTGGTCGACAACGGCTGCAAGGTCATCATCGCCGAGAGCCCGGGGGCCGGGATGATGTACAGCGCCGCGAACCTGAAGAAGGCATACGAGACGGTCGGATACGACCAGGTGGCGAAGGACCTGGGGATCGAGCTCAACATGGACATAGGGGCTCGTGATGTGGCCAATCCAAATGGAGTGCTGATGAAACGGCTGAGGCTCATCGAACCAGTGTTCAACACGGACGTCGTGGTGGTAGTTTCCAAGATGAAGACGCATCTTTTCACATACATGACCGGTGCGGCCAAGAACGCCTTCGGGCTCGTGCCAGGCATGGAAAAGCCAACCTTTCATGCCAGGCTGCAGGAACCTGACGAGTTCGCCCGCATGATAGTGGACGTGAACGAGTTCGTCAAGCCCTCGTTGGAGATAATGGACGCGGTGGAGGCCATGGAAGGAGATGGTCCGATGTCGGGTACCCCGCGCCATGTCGGGGCGGTCCTTGCCAGCGGTTCCTATTCCGCCCTGGATGTGGTGGCGTCCAGGATCATGTCGATAGATCCGAAGGTGATCTGCACGATTAAGAGCGCCACGGATAGAGGCCTGCTCGCCGAGGACCTTTCCGACGTGGAGATGATCGGAGACAGGTTGGAAAGCTTCGTTGTGAAAGACTTCCAAAGACCGTCCACATTCACCGGGAAGAAAAGAAGCGGGGGTCGGATGATGAAGGTGATGGCGGGGATGATCAAGGTCTATGCCCTTCGACCCAGCATAGTCCGTTCAATGTGCATCGGCTGCGGAAAATGCCACCGGGGCTGCCCTGTGAAGGCAATAACGATGAAGAACGGCAAGGCCAGGGTCAACAACCGCAAGTGCATCCGGTGCTATTCCTGCCATGAGTTCTGCGACAGCCATGCGATAATGCTGAAGAGGAGCCTGGGCGGCAAGGCGGTGGCCGTCATGGTGGACCGGAAAAAGTGAAGGATGGAACTCGGTCGGGTTCATGATCGGATGAGAACATGAAAGGCTGCCATTTCCAAGATGTTCCGGGAAAGAAGGGCATATGCCTCAGGGCCCCTGGCCGGCCGGGGGTTCGCCAGCCCCATCACTGGACCTGTGACGAGCACCGGGAGGAGAGATGTCAGTACCGGGCATGGGATGTCGAAACGAGACTGCAGGTGGTCCGGCAACGGTCTGAGCTGACGGACACCTGTCCCGCATGCCAGGATAGGCACGGCAGCTTAGCCGAGCTGTACGCCTGCGTTTGCCGTCATCGGATGGAGGCTGCTTTCAAGACCGCTCCCGACTTCCTCGAAGAGGGAAGCCTCGAGGACCTTTTCGAAGGGGCACCGCTGATGATAAGGACCAACATGTGGAGAAAGCTGAGGGCAGCGATAGTGGAACGCGACCGCGCCGCCTGTCAGGACTGCGGAAGAGAATTGGCACGCCTGCCGAAATGGTACACCGAGGTGCATCACATCATCCCCCGGGTGCGTGGAGGCGGCGACCATCCAGCAAATCTGAAGACGCTTTGCGTCGAGTGCCACAGGAAGTACACCGACGAGATGCTCCTGTCCCGCATCCAGCGCACCGATGAAGCCTACCAGGCGGCCATCCTCTTCAAGAAGTAGACCACGAGGAACATGGCTATTTGGACCGTTCCCCGAACGCCTTCAGGCCGGTGCTGACGACCTCCCGGGCCCGGGGGTTGAAGATGTTGCTGAACACGACGTGGCGCGCGGTCTTGTTGTGTGCGAGTAGGGACATGAGCTCCACCACCCCGGACATGTTCTTCCAGGCGTTCAGGTAGGCGTCGTAGCCCTGCTGCACCAGGCCTTCCATCTTGTCCCGGTCCTTATCTCTGATGTATTCGTAGACTCGGTGGTTGCGTTTCCATTCATCCGGTCCGATGATGCCATCGGCCTCCATCTGCTTCCACAACGGTGTGCCGACCAGGTAGTCAAGTATGTTGATCTCGACGGCGTGAGGCCTTATCCGCGAGATGAAATCGATGGTCTTTCTTATCTCATCGTCGGACTCCACCGGCGCCCCGAGTATGAACGAGGTCACCACGATCATGTCGGCCTCCTTGGCGTTCTCCACCGCGGAGACGATCTGGGCTGGCCTTATCTTCTTGTTGTAGTAATCGAGCACCGTCTCCGAGGCTGATTCGGCACCGAAGTACATCACGTCGAACCCGGCCTTCTTCATGGTCCTGAGCATCTTGAGTGAGGCGTTGTTCACCCGGCCCTCGCAATAGAACTGCATCCTGATGCCCCGTTCACGGATCAGCGAACAGATCTTTTCCACCCTCTCTTCCCGGTGGGTGAAGTTGTCGTCGACCAGGACCGCGCTCTTGTAGCCTTCATCGTAGAGCATCTGCATCTCTTCGACGACGTTCTCCGCGCTCCGGTATCGCCACTTCCTAAGCGAGAAGGCCGCGCAGGAACAGTAGGAACAGTTGAAGGGACATCCCCGAGAGGTGGAGATGGTGGTGAACTTTCCGAACGTCAGTGGGATGCCCTGCATGGTGTAACCGTAATCGACCCCCGAGAGCAGTTTGCGGTCCGGCATCGGCAGCGCGTCAAGGTCCTCGACGATGGCGATCTGGTTCGAAATGAGCCTGCCCTCGTCCAAGTAACTTATACCCGCCACCCGATCGGGCTTGGCCCCGGATTCTATGCAGTTCAGCAGGTCGATCATAGCCTCTTCCGCCTCGCCCTTTATGATGTAATCGATGAACGGATATCCACGCAGGATCTGCTCCGCGGCGAAGGTGGCATGGTAACCTCCCAAGATGATGACCGTTTCCGGCAGGCGTTCCGATATCTTCCGGATCGTCTCGATGGCCTGTAGAAAGGTATGGGTCGAACAGTTCATACCGAACACCTCCGGCCTCTCCTTGGCTGCGAGCTCGACCAGCTGATCGCCGTCCATGTTCAGGCAGAAGGCGTCCACGACCGTGATCTCGTCATTCCGGTGCTTTTTCAGATTAGCCGCTATGTAAAGAAGGCCAAGCGGAGGCCATAGCTCCATTGTCTTCGCCGGCGGCGTGGTTATCATTATCTTCATGAGGTCTCAGATCCATTTGACGAAGGATTGGATGGAATAATAGTGAGACTTCCAGACTAAATCATTTTGCCTCCCCGGTACCGGCCCAGAAATAGATTAATATCGAACAACGACGAAATACCAGCATGGAGGCTCGGAGGCCATTGATAAGGAGAGCCGGACGGGAAGACTATGAGGGCATAATCACCCTCTGGAACCGCGCCGGACTGCATCATCAACCTGAGGGGAGGGATTCCAGGGCAAGTCTGGAAAGGGAGATGGAAGATCCGGACGTGGACTTCCTGGTGGCGCTGGCCGGGGACAGGGTCATCGGTTCGGTCATCGGCACCAACGATGGCAGGAAAGGTTGGGTGAACCGCCTGGCCACCGACCCCGACCGCCAGGGAGAAGGTGTCGCGGCCGAGCTGGTGGAAACGGTCGAGCTTCTTTTCAAAGCCCGTTCCCTGAAGATCTTCAGCTGCCTGATCAATGCCGAGAACATGCCGTCCCGGGCCCTGTTCGAAGGGAACGGATATGTCCTCCGTACGGAGGTCTTGTACTATTCCAAAAAGGTCGACCCCGACGTATGATCTTTTTATTATCATCTGCTGGAAAAGGACGGAACACTATATCTCAGGACAAGGCAAATCAGGCCTTGAATGGCGGAACCCCCGGAATCGACCATAAGAGTTTTGGTCGTCGATGATGAGACGACCCTTCTAGAGATAGCCAGGGATTTCCTGGAGCAGGTCCCTGGCATCGTGGTCGATGTGGAATTGTCCCCGTTCAATGCGCTTCAGATGCTATCGTCACATGATTATGACGTGGTGGTCTCCGACTATCAGATGCCAGGGATGGACGGCATCCAGTTTCTCAAGCGTCTCCGCTCCCGGGGCGATGACATACCTTTCATTCTGTTCACTGGAAAAGGCCGGGAAGAGGTGGCCATGGAAGCCCTCAATAACGGCGCGGACTATTATATCCAGAAGGGAGTGCAGGTCAGACCGATGTTCGCGGAACTGGCCAACATGGTGCGGCGGAGCGTCGAGCACAAAAGGATCCTCCGGTCGATCAAGGAGAACGAGATCAAGTACCGCAAACTGTTCAACAGCAATCGGGACGCCATACTGGTCTGGAAGCTGAACGGGGAAGGCCGTTTGGTCGATGTCAACGACAAGGCCTGCTCGCTGCTTCACTACTCCCGCGAGGAACTTCTGGGAATGGACAAGAACGATCTCCTGGCCCCTGGGCGCACCAGCGAGAATTTCGTGGTAAAGGACCTGCGCACCAGCGAGGGCGAGGAGTCCGTCGAGCTGACCTTGTTCTCCAAGGCCATGGAGGAGATACCCTGCCTGGTCACGACGAATGCCATAGAGATAAACAGGGTCGGACATGCCATCTCCATCGTACGGGACCAGAGGGACAAGCACCGTTCCGATAAGGAGGCCGAGGAAAGGGAGGCGAGGTTCCATGCGATCTTTGAGAACTCGGCCACCGGCATCGCCCTGGAAGACTCGGACCGCAGGATCTTGGAATGCAATCCGGCGTTGGCACGGACATTCCATAAAAAGTGCGCCGAGCTCCGGGGGACCATAGCCTATGACCTCATGGACCCGGAATGTGCGAAGGACCGGTCCGAGTTCGCCCGCCTGATGAGCGGCGAAATAGATCAGTTCACGAAGGAGAACCTGTATCGTGATGCGGATGGCCTGCCCATATGGGGCAACGTGCACTTCTCACGAATTCAGGATGACGGAAGGAGCCTGGCACTGGCCATGGTGGAGGACGTGACCAAGAGAAGGCAGACGGAGAACCTCCAGACGTCGCTCTACCAGATTTCGCAGGCGACCGTGTCCTCGCCCAATCTGGATGTCCTTTACGGCAGGCTGCACGAGATACTTTCCGGGCTGATGCCGGCCAAGAACTTCTTCATCGGTCTGGTCACCGATGACGGCGAATCGATGGCCTTCCCCTACTTCGTGGACGAAAAGGACCCCAACCCCGGCAGCGTGCGCAGGTGCCGGACCACATCGAACTATGTTATCAGGACCGGTAAGCCCCTGTTCATGGACAAGCCTCTGTGGGCCAAGCTGATCGCCGAAGGAGAGATCGTCCCATCCGGCACCCTGCCCATCCATTGGATGGGAGCCCCGCTGAAAGTGGGGGGGAGGACCATAGGGGTGATGGCGGTCCAGAGCTATACCGGAACGGTCAGATACAGCGAGATGGACCAGGAGATTCTCATGTTCGTCTCCGACCACGTGGCTCTGGCCATAGACCTTAAGAGGTCGGAAGAGGCGCTGAAGGAAAGCCAACGCACACTGTCCACCCTGATGGGGAACCTGCCGGGCATGGCCTACCGTTCCCGCAACGACGAGCGTTGGACCATGGATTTCATTTCCGAAGGTTGCCGCAGCCTCACCGGATACTCTCCCCAGGAGATCATCGGTAACAGTCTCATCGGCTACAATGACCTGATCCATCCGGAAGACCGGAAGTTGGTCACGGAGGAGATAAGAAAGGCCATAGAGGGGAAGAACCAGTTCCATGTGGAATACCGTTTGATAGCCAGGGACGGGACCGTCCGATGGCTCTGGGAACAGGGATGTCCGATATACGGCACGACAGGGGCAATGGTCGGACTGGAAGGCTTCATCACCGATGTTTCAATGCGAAAAAGGGCCCAGGAGAACGTTAGACTGGCGAATCGGAAGCTTACCCTGCTCGGAGACCTCACCAGGCATGACGTGCTCAATCGGGTCACCATGCTCTCCGGTTATCTGGAACTGATCGACAAGAACGCCAAGGACGAGAAGGTCCTCCGCTATGCGGAGAAGGCCATGATGGCCGCCCGATCCATCGGGGAGCAGATGGAATTCATTCGGGAATATCAGGGGGTGGGTATCGGAGAACCGGAATGGTTCGACATGGACCAGCTTGCAAGCCGGGCCATCTCGAAGACCGATTTTGGAAGCATCGGCATCAGTTATGAGCTGGACGGGCTGTCCATATATGCCGATCCGATGATAGAGAAGGTCTTCGGCAACCTGATGGAGAACTCCGTCAAGCATGGCATGACCGCGTCCAACATCACGATCTCCTATCTCAAAGGGAAAGACTCCCTGGAGATATATTTCAAGGATGATGGGACGGGGATTCCCCCAGATTCGAAGCTGCAGCTCTTCGACAGGAGCTACAAGCATCGGTTGGGCCACGGCATGAACTTCATACAGGAGGTGCTGCGCATCACCGGGCTGGAGATAGACGAGATCGGACTGCCCGGAAAAGGGGCCCTGTTCCGCATCAAGGTGCCGACTGGATGCTATCGGATGAAGGAGGGCCTGGGTAAAAGCTTTATGAACGACGCTTTCGTTACTGGAGAAGAGAGGGCCGTGAAATAATGAACGTCATCCTGGCCATCGATGCGCAATCGTTTTCCAGCAAGACGGCAAAGTATGCCATCGAGTACGCCAAGCGGATGGGAGGGGACCTTGTCATCCTGGCGGTCCTGAGCCGCAAAGAACTGGAGGAAAATCCCCGCCTGGTCAAGTTCACCCAGATCGTCATGTCCCGCATAAAGACGGAGGCGGGGGACGAAGGAGTGGACGCCAAGACCCTGCTGGAGAGCGGCCCCCCCGTGGAGTCGATCCTGCTCGAAGCTGACCGGATCAGGGCGACGGCGATAATCCTGAGCCCATCCCTCAAGACCGGCATGGACAAGTTCATGATCGGCAGCGTCTCCGAGGGCTTGATCAAAGGGGCCAAATGCCCGATCATAATCGTAAAATAACGTTAGCCACCTCGAACGGCGTGTTCCCATACCGTTTTGAAGCCAGTGAATCCACTGAAAGGTTGCTTCTTCGGCCCCTCGCCCAAAGTGTATTTTGAAAAGTTATATCGGAGGGCACGTCGATGGCTTCTAGAGGAAGGTGGGATCATGAACATCCTATTGGCAACGGACGGGAAAGAACACTCGGCCAAGGCCGTCAGATACGCTTTCGATCATGCGAAGGATCATAAGGCTACGCTTTTCGTGGTGTTCGTGGTCAGCCCCAAGGCGGACGAGGACAAGGAACGCGTCATCAGGATCGGACTGGATGAGTTGGACCGACTGAAGGACATGGCCTCCAAGGAAGGCATCGACATCAAAACGATGCTCGAGGCCGGCTCCCCCTACGACACCATCCTGAAGGCCTCGGACCGGGTGAACGCCAACGAGATCGTGGTCGGAACATCTGGAAAGACCGTCATAGACCGGGTGCTGATCGGCAGCGTCTCCGAATATGTGGTGCGTAACGCCAAATGCACCGTCATAGTCGTCCGGTGAGCCCACTAGGACCGCGGCGCTTCCGCGACCGTGTCCTTCTTCATTTTTGATTCCATGAGGTCCAGCGCCACCATTATGCCCTGGATGATGGCCTGGGGCCGAGGGGGGCATCCGGGGATGAAGACGTCGACCGGAACCGCTGAGCTGACGCCGTGCGAACAGGCATAGGTGTCGGCGAACAGCCCGCCGCTGATGGCGCACACCCCCATCGCCACGACGATCTTCGGGTTGGGCGTGGCGTTGTATGTCCGGATAAGCGCATGCTCCATGTTCCGGGTCACAGGACCGGTGACCAACAGCATGTCGGCAAAGCGCGGCGAGGCCACGATGTGCAGGCCGAACCGCTCAATGTCGTAGATGGCGTTGGTGAGGGCGTTGACCTCCACCTCGCAGGCGTTGCATGAGCCGGCATCCACCTCCCTGATCGATAGCGAACGGCCAAGCACCTTCTTGATCCGCTCGTCCAGCTTCCGACCCAGGACCTCGAAGTTCTGCTCACTGTTTTCTGTCAATCCGGTACACCACCTTCAGGTCCTGAGCTTCCTTGGCGGCCAGCTCGAACTTCTTTGACATCCTGATCGCCTGCTCCGGACAATGCCGGGCGCATTCGCCGCAGAAGATGCACAGGCCAATGTCGATGGAGATCGTGTTGTAGCTATCGTCGATCGCACCGGTAGGGCAGACCTGCACACAGGCCTTGTCCATCCTGCAAGCGTGGACATCGATCTCCGGCATGCCCATATGGCCGTCGTAGGGCTCGTAGGGCCGGTCAGGATAGTCTCCCGTCACCACCCCCTTCTTCATCACTCCCTTGGTGTACCATCTGAACATGTGCTCACCTCACAGATCGTTCCCAGCATAGGAGAGGCTGAGGCTCTTGTTAACCAACGGGAAGTCCGGGACGATGTTACCCAGGACTGCGAACTCTATCGCAAGCCAGTTGCTGAAGGAGGGATCCCGGACCTTGTGCCGGAAGGGGACGCCCTGTCCGGCCATGATCCAATGCATCGCTTCGCCGCGCGGTGTCTCGACCAGGCTCATCCCCACCTTCTTCTCCGGCACTTCCCCCATCTTCACCGCGATATCCGAACCCTTCAACGAGTCCAGCGCCTGTTCGATGATGCTCACGGACTCGTTTATCTCGTCGATCCTGACCTTGGTCCTTGCCAGAATGTCCCCTTCCCGATAGACCGGTACGGTGAAGCTCATGCGCTTGTACGCCGCATAGGGATGGTCGCGCCTGACGTCCCGGTCGACCCCGCTTCCCCTGGCGGCCGGACCCACCAGGTCCATGTTCTTGGCGATGTCGTACGATATCGTCCCGGTGACCTCGATCCGGTCCATCAGCGAAGGCATGTCCATGATCATCGCCACCCATTCGTCCAGGTCCAGTTTGGTCCCGACAAGGGTCGATTTGATCTTGTTGGCGTGTTCCCTGCTGATGTCCTTCCTGACCCCGCCCAGCGTGTTCACCGAGCGAAGGAATCGACTGCCAGTCAGCCAATCGTTCAGGTCCATGATGCGTTCCTTGAGGATGTAGGCCTGTTGCGCCCCGACATTGAACGCCGTGTCCAGTGCGATGCCCCCCAGGTCGCCGATGTGATTGTATATGCGCTCCAGCTCCAGCAGCGCGGTCCTGATGTTCTCCGCCCTTTCGGGCACCTGGACATCGGCGATCGATTCCATGGTCTGACAATAAGCCGTGGAATGGGCGAATCCGTTGTCGCCGGATATCCGCTCCGCCAGGAACACCCCGCGATGATACGGGGTGGACTCGGACAGCTTCTCCACGCCCCGATGAACGTAGCCCATCCGGATCTCGAGGTTGATTATCGGTTCGCCGGCAACGCTGAAACGGAAATGTCCTGGTTCGATGACCCCCGCGTGGACTGGACCGACCGGGATCACGAACACACCCTCTCCCTCGACCGGCCGGTAGGGATAGTCGGTCCTGATCCGTTCTATCTTCGACTCTATGTCAAAGTCCTTGCGCAGCGGATAGTAGCCGAGGGGCCAGTCGTCCCATAGCACCAGCGGCCGCGGGTCCGGGTGTCCCAAGGCGGTGATTCCGAACATGTCCATTATCTCGCGTTCATACCAATAGGCGGCGAATATCTCCGAGGTCAGCGTGCGGTAGGCCGGCAATGATTCGTCGATCTTTGTGGCCAGCGTCAGGAACAGGTCCTTCCGGGGCAGCGAGAATATGGTGTACAGGCAGAAGTTCAAGGTATGCTCCCGCTCGTCCGTGGCATGCTGGGAGATGAGGGTCACGTGATAGCGCCGGTTGAGGTGGGCCACCATGTCGGGGAGCGAGTCCTTGGTCACGTCTATGCGAAGGTTCCGCCCCTCGAACGAGGTCGAGACGACCCCGATGGCCACCTGCGGCGGGAGGTCCTCCAATATTTCCGTCAGATACTCCTCGCTCATGGGAACGCCCCCGCAGATACCCCGAACAGGTTCGCGATGTTGACCAGCAGGTCATGCAGCTGGGACGGAATGAATATGCCCATCACCAGTATCATGATCAGCAGCGCCCCCATGGGCAGGAACCTGGAACGCTCCAGTTCTCCCTTCGGTACCCCTTCCGTCGGCTCACCGAACATCATCTTGCTGACGTGGTACATGAAAGCTGCGAATATCACCGAGAGCAACAGGATATAGGTGCCGGCCGCGAGATAGTTGGTCGCAGACAGACTCCCGGTCAGTATGGTCACCTCGGACAGGAATATGCTGAACGGCGGCGATCCGGTGATGGCCAGGGCACCGGCTATGAACAGGACCGCGGTGACCGGCATGAGCGTGGAAACCCCCTTGATAGCGGAGATGTCCCGGGTTTTGAACTTCTGCAGGAGATTGCCCGCTCCCAGGAACATCAGGCACTTGGTGAGGGCATGGTTCAACATGTGCAGTAGCGCACCGAAGATGCCCAGGAACCCGCCGATTCCGAAACCGAAGGCGATGATCCCCATGTGCTCGATCGAGGAGTAGGCGAGCAGCCGCTTGAAATCCCGGGCCATTATGATGAAGGCCGCCGCCACCGCCATCGACACCAATCCGAATATCAGGAGCAGCGTGGACGAGAACCCGGGAACCGTGACCGAGGTGATGAGGTGGAAACGGAGTATGCCGTACATCGCACAGTTCAGGAGCACGCCGGACAGCAGAGCGCTCACCGGTGTCGGGGCCTGGGAATGGGCGTCCGGCAACCAGGTGTGCATGGGGGCGAGGCCCACCTTGGTACCGTAGCCCACCATGATCAGGATGAAAGATATCTTCAACAGCGTGGGGTCCAGGTGGGAGGCGTTGCTCATCAGGGTGGACCAGTTCAGGGCATCGGAGGACTCCCCCAGCCAGGAGACCGATGATGCGTAAGCAAGGATCGTCCCGAACAATGCCAGGGTGATGCCCACCGAACAGATGATCAGATACTTCCAGGCCGCTTCGACGGCCATGTCGTTCTCCGTGAATCCGACCAGGAACGCGGACGCCAGCGTCGTGGCCTCGATGGCTATCCACATTATCCCCAGGTTGTTGCTGATGACCACCATCAGCATGGTGAACATGAAGATGTTGAACAGCACGTAGTAGTATTTGGCCCGGTCCACCGAGAGCTCCTTCTCCCTGACCTCGTGGCCGATGTACGGTATCGAGTAGATCATCGCCATCAGCCCGATGAAGGTGATTATGAACAGCATGTACGCGCTCAGCGAATCCAGGTACCATACGCTGTACTCGATGTTGCCGTTGGTCATCACGTCATAGATCACGTAGCAGGCGACGGCGAAGAGTGCGGCGATGCCCGCGGCGGAGATGAGCTCCATCTGACGGCGGGACCTGGTGAAGAAGACCAGAATCCCGGTGATGATGGGGATGGAGATCATCAGTTCGAGCATCATCAGTCCCTCAGCCTCCTCATGAAAGTGGTGTCGACCGTCTCGAAGGTATGGTTGATCTTGAACGCGAATATTCCCATGATGATAGCGGCCACCAGTACGTCAAAGAATATGCCTATCTCAACGATCATCGGCATTCCGTAGGTCAGGGATATCGCGGCCAGGAACAGCCCGTTCTCCATCATCAGCAGGCCGACGATCTCGGTCATGGCCTTGCGGCGGGCGATGATGACGAAGAATCCGATCAGCACCACCGCGAGCGATATCGCCAGGCAGTTCTTGGTGATCGCGCTGCCCTGGGCAATGATGGGCGAGGAGATGTAGTAGGCGATGAAGGTGAGCGCCCCGCAGATCAGGAGCGACCCGGGAATGCTGACCAGGGGTTCGACCTCCTTCTTGACCTTGATGCGGTCCACGGTGTAGTCCAGGAACCTCGGGATCACTATCACCTTCAGGACGATCGTCAATATGGCCACGATGTAGATGTGGTCCGCATTGGTGTAATAGGCGACCGCCGCGGCCAGCAGACCCAACGCCAGCGACCCGAGCGTGTACGCCCTCACTATCTGGTGCATGCGGACGCCCGCCACCAGCACGAATGCGAACAGCAGGATCAGGGCGGCCAGCCCGTTGATCACGTCGGTCAGAAGTATGTCGCTCATCTCGTTCGCCTCATAGAATGTAGAATGACATCACCGCCAGCAGGGCAAGCGTGAACGACACGGTCAACAGGTTGGGCAGGCGGAACAGGCGCAGCTTCGATATCGATGATTCGATGATGGCGACGATCAGGGCCAGGAACAACACCTTCACCAGGATGGAGACCAGACCGGCGCCGATGCTGAACGCCGACAGGTCGTTGGCGATCCCCCAGGGAAAGAACACGTTGGACAGAATGGTGAAGTACAGGACCAGCCGGGTCATGCTGGAAAGTTCCATGAGCCCCAGCTTCTTGCCTGAATACTCGAGGATCATGCCCTCGTGGATCATGGTGAGCTCGAGGTGAGTGGTGGGGTTATCGACAGGTACCCGGGCGTTCTCCGCTATGGTCGAAATGAAAAATGCGGCGGATGCCAGGAACAAGGCCGGACGGACCAGGTCGATCCCGGAGACGGAGAGCGCACCGGCGATCGTGCCCAGGCTGGTGGTGCCGGTGATGAGCCCCATGGCGAAGATCGAGAGCAGCATCGTGGGCTCGACTATCGACGAAACCATCATCTCCCTGCTGGAGCCCATCCCGCCGAACGCACTGCCCGCGTCCAGGGCGGCTAGGGCGGTGAAGAACCGCACCGTGCCCAGCAGGTAGACCACCACGATGAGGTCGCCGACGAAGCCCAGGGTCCGGGTGACGAAGACCGGGACCAGGAGGGCGGCGATCAGCACCGCGGCCATTGAGATGTAGGGCGTGACCGAGAATATCCACGAGGTGTCCCTCGAAACGACCGAGTCCTTGCGGAAGTATTTTGCTATGTCTCGGTAAGGCTGAAGAATGCTGGCACCACGCCGCTGTTGAGCGTACGCCTTGATCTTCCTGATGATGCCGGTGACCAGCGGTGCTATGGCGAGCAGGAGAAGGGCCTGCAGGACGCTCAGCACGATATCGATGTATATCTGGTCCATTCACATCACCTGAATATTATCAGCAGGAACACCAGCGTGGCAAAGATGTAGGCCAGATAGGCTTGGATGCTGCCTGCTTGGATCTTGGTGGCCCTGCTGGCGATGGCGACCATGACGGCCACTACCGGCTGGTACAGGTATTTCTCGAAGACTGGGACGACCACGAAGACGTAGGATACCCGCTTTTTCACGTAAGGGGAGGATGTCGATTCGGTCTTGACCTCTGGCTTTGGCCGATAGATGTAGCTGAAGACCCGGACCAGCGGGTTGGAGTAAGCGGTGCCGGTGTATTGGTTGCGAGCGGTGAGCGGGGTGCCGCAGTCCCAGGTGTCCTCGATCACGGTCTTCCTCTTTCCGCCGTAGCGTTTGGAGATCACGATGATCAGCGGGACGGTCACGGCGATCAGGATGGCCAGTATGAACGGTGACATCGCCGAGAACTGCTGGTTCGTGGGGCTGATGACAAAACCGTTGACGATGGAGGATGCCGCGGACACCCCTACCAGCGGGGTGGTCACCTGGTCCACGTAAGGGATGATGGCGAAGGACATGACCCCGGTCGCGATGCACAGGAAGGCCGCTATCCCGGAACCGACCAGCATGGTCCGGGGCACTTCCTTGGCGTGCTCAGCGTGCTCGCTCCGAGGCTTGGCCAGGAACACGATGCCGAAGAGCCTGACGAAGCAGACGGCGGCCAGTGCCCCGGTCAGCGCCAGGATCGCGATGGACACCGGCAGCAGGACCTTGACCGTCACGTCCGGTATCTGGAAGGACTGCAGCAGCGATTGGAATATGAGCCACTCGCTGACGAACCCGTTGAACGGGGGGATGGCGGCGATGGACAGAGCGCCGATGAAGAATATGATCCCGGTCCATTTCATCCTCTTGGCCAGCCCGCCGAGCTTCTCCATGTCCTTGGTGTGCGTCGCGAACAGTATGGACCCGGCGCCCATGAAAAGTGCGCCCTTTGAAGAGCGCGTGGTTCATGACGTGCAGCAGGGTGGCGATGAGCGCCAGTCCGGCTAGCAGGTTCAGATTGTATGACTGGAAGACCATGGCTGCGCCGAGACCGATGAGGATTATGCCCACGTTCTCGACCGTGGAATAGGCGAGCACCCTCTTGATGTCCGTCTCCATCAGCGCGTACATCACCCCGAGCAGTGCGGAGATCGAGGCCACCAGCAGGACCAGGAGACCCCACCAGGTGTCGGTGACGCCGAGGAAATCAAAGAAGGTTCGGATCATCATGAAGATCGCGGTCTTCACCATGACGCCGGACATGAGCGCCGAGACGTTGGATGGGGCGGCAGGATGGGCATAGGGCAGCCATACGTGCAGGGGGATGATCCCGGCCTTGGTGCCGAAACCGATGAAGAGAAGGACAAAGAGCGTGCTCTTGAGGGCGCTGGGTATCACTGCCCCGACCCCCGAGTAGGATGAGAAATCGAACGAATGGGCGTAGATGCCCATCATGATCAGCGCCACCATGATCAGGGCGGTGCCGAGATGGGTCATGACCACGTAGAACAGACCGGAGGAGGCAACCCCTTCCTTGCGGTTCTCGTACACGACCAAAAGGTACGAGGTGAGCGACATGGCCTCCCACACCACCAGGAAGAAGATGGCGTTGCTCGCCGAGACGACGAAGGTCATGGAGAGCAGGAACAGGTTGAACAACAGCCCGAGCAGGCCGACGCTGTATTTGCCGTCGTATTCCTTTGAGTACCCGATCGAATAGATCGAGACCGCGAATGAGACGACCGAAATGACCAGAAGGAAGAACGCCCCAAGCCGGTCCAGCGAGAAACCGAAGTGACCGAACGGGGTGTCAAATGGCAGCTGAATGCTCATCGGCGAACCGGCCAGCACCAGAACGGACACGACCGTTCCGAAGAGCGCGGTGAGCGCTGCGGCGCTGAAGGAGACCGCCGCACATTTCCGCTCCCATTTTCTGAGGGCCACGGCGGATACCGCGCCGACAAGACCGGTTATCGTAAGAAGGATGAAGAACAGATCAGCGTCCAATGGATGCCCCCGGTGCTCTCGTCACGCTCTTGCTCGGCGGATCCAACGTCCCATTGCAGTTCGTGCTCGTTGTGAAGACCTTCCGTGCTTTTTAGGGCAAAATCAATACTGACCTTTAACCTTTCGTTAATGATTTGACCTGGTCATGCATCCATCATCGATGAGGAAGGATCACTGACGGATCGATCTTCGCTTCACGAGCGTAGAGACCCAGAAATCCCGATGGCAAATGACCCTTTCTCCAATAGAAAGGGGATCATAGGCCGTCTTCATCTGGCCGTTCCAGGGAGTTGCCCTTCGATCCTACTCGGTCAGATTTCCGACAGTGACAAATCAGCCATCGGCGGCTCCCACGACCATATCGTGCCTCCCGGTCCGTTGCCCCGGTCATCCACCGGATTTACAGCATCTATCGAACGACCTTCCCCTAGGCCGACCGGCCCTGGGCCTTCCTGGTCGATCCGCGCCACAGCGAAAAGTAGGCGAACAATGAGGCGAGCAGGACCAGATGAACCGATGAGCCATGCGGCTTCGATGGAATAGAGCCCGGAGACCAAGCCTAGGGTGACGTGAGGCGATGACCCCACCCAGTTGGGCGACCAGCGAATCGAAGGACATCAGCGTCGAGCGCTTCTCCGATGGAATCCCCGCGTTATAGGCCGCCGCGTGTGGCGAGCCCATAAGCCCGATGAGCAGGTAGACCACGAAATAAAAGGCTATGAACCCCCAGGACCGTGCTCTGGATCGCCAGGAGGGCGATCGACGCGGATATGCAGACCGCAACGACGACGAGGGCAAGGTACAGATTGCCTTTGAAAAGGTCGACCATCTTTCCTGAAAGGGCGCTGCCCGCGGAGGCCATGAAGAAGTAACCAGCGGCGACCAACCCGAATATCCAGGACTGGGAATCTGAACCGATGATGCCCTCGAGCTGCGGTTGCCATAACAGCTCCAGACCGAAGAGGGAGAAACCGAGCGCGAGGGTGGCGGCGAGGAGAAGGCGGGTGTTCCGATCTCGGATCCCGAACTCAACCGCATCGTGCAGTACCTTCGGGACGTCTTTGAACCCCTGGGCCATACCCTTCCGTCCTTCCTTGCCGATTTTCTCATGTATCATGACGGAGGTGAGCGCGAACTGCAGAGCGACCATTGTCATCATGGCGATGAGGTTCGCCGAATATCTCCCCATGCCGGTAAGCTGGGCGGCGGCCTCACCGAACAGCATGGGAATGAGGCCGCCGACGAGCGCCCCCAATGCCAGACCTATGGGGATGTATGTGTTGGCCTTGCCGAGGGCTTCCTGCAGATTCCCGCCCGGGTGCTCCGGATTGAACCCGTCCACGAACCAGGCGTCTATGGAACCGGAGGAAAGGGCACGCGCCACCCCGTAAACGATGAATCCGACGGCGAAGAACAGCACGTCCCGACCGACGAGGATGAATGAGAGGGCCAGCATAGATACGCATAGCGATGCCAGATAGACCCTCTTCCTCCCGACCGCATCGGCCAGTCCGCCGGTGGGCAGCTCAAGCACTATGACGGTGGCCGAAAATAGGGCCAGCACCGTACCCACCTCGACCAGGTCCAGCCCTTTGTCCAGCAAGAGCAGCACCATCACCGGGGTGAACATTCCGGGGATGAACCAATGTACCGCCTGGTTGATGATGTAGGTCAAGAGGAGCCTGTCTGTCAACTGGAATACCTCTGTCTCTTTTTAGATGACCGAAATCCCTGGTGCCGTAATAAGGCTAACTGCCGTTCTGCACATGATTCGCATCCCATAGGGCCTGGTCGGAAATGTCACTGGCGTTTCGGCCGAATGGTGCCCCTGACGAGGAGGCCGTCGTTCGTTCTCTAACCATGATCGTAATGCCAGATTGTGGTCATGAGGATGCCGTTGAAATCTTCCGTCTGTCAGTACGAAATCGTGTGCTCCGAACCAGTCGTCCACGTGATGGACCACGTGGTACTGCTCGATTAACAAGAGCCTCCTGGCCATGTTTTGGCCCGGAGGAGACAGGAGCAACCCCAAAACGGTTCGTGTACCGACCCTGAGTTTATCCGAACCCACGCCTGTCCCGATTTTCCTCAGAACCCCCTTTTACCGTAGTACCGATAGAAGAAGAACTTGACCACCTCTACCAGGACCAGGTAGGCGGCGATGATGCCGACCAGCGCTAGATAGAACTCCAGAGGAGGTGTCACGAACTGGAACAGCGGGCCTATGGGTGTGTAGGGGATAAGGAAGCCGATCACGACGATGGTAAGGCTGCTGATGGCGAGCAGGCGACTGGGTTTGGACCGATAGAAAGGTGTGACGCGGGTCCTGATGACGAAGATGATCAGCACCTGGGTCGCCAAACCTTCGATGAACCAGCTCGATTGGAACTGCTGGGGCGTGGCATTGAAGATGAACAGCAGCACTGCAAATGTGATCAGGTCGAAAGCAGAGCTCACCAGACCGAAGACGATCGTATAGTTCCGAATGAACTTGACACTAAGTCGCCGGGGCTTCTCGATGTATGACTGGTCCACATTGTCGGTCGGTATGGTAAGTTCCGAAATATCGTACATCAAGTTTCCTAGAAGTATTTGGATCGGCAGCATCGGCAGGAAAGTAAGGAACACTGAGGCGGCGGCCACCGAGAACATATTGCCAAAGTTGCTGGACGTTCCCATCATGATGTACTTCATCGTGTTTCCATGGGTCTGGCGTCCCTCCAGTACGCCGTCCTCCAACACCTTCAGGTCTTTCTTTAGCAGAATGATGTCGGCCGATTCCTTCGCGACGTCGACCGCGGTGTCGACCGATATCCCCACGTCTGCCGCCTTTAGAGGAGGGGCGTCGTTGATGCCGTCACCGAGATAGCCGACCACATGCTTGTTCGCCCGCAGGGCCTTGATGATCCTCTCTTTCTCGACCGGGTTCATGCGGCAAAATAGATTGGCCTTCTCCACGATGATGGCCAGTGCCAGATCCGAGACGTTGGCGATCTCGCTGCCGAGGACTATGCCTTTCACCTCGACCCCGATGGATTCGCAGACGTGCTTGGTGACCAGCTCATTATCGCCAGTCAACACTTTTAGGTCAATTCCCGAATCGCGCATCAACTTGATCGCCGCGGCGGCGCTCTCCTTGGGAGGATCCAGGAATGCCAGGAACCCTATGAAGGTCATTCCGTTCTCATCCGCGGGCTGATAGGTGGTACGGCCACTGTCCAGCGCCTTCTCCGCGATACCCAGAACCCTGAAGCCTTTCATGCCCATCTGCTGGAACTTTTCCTGGGCCGAGGCCATGGCAGTGACCATATCTACGGTTCCGGACTTCAATCGGCACTTCGAGCACGCCTTGAATATCTCTTCCGGAGCCCCCTTGGTGATCAGTATTCGTTCGGCACCTTTCCCCACCACCACTGAAAGCTTCTTTCGGACGAAGTCGAATGGAATCTCGTCCACCTTGGTAAAGGGAGAGGTGTCGATCTTACGATACACCAATAGAGCGGCATCCAGAGGGCTCTTGATACCGGTCTCGAAGACGCTGTTGAGGTAAGCGTCAAGGAGCACAGAGTCGTCATCGTTGCCCTCCGGGTCGACATGCATTATGAGCTCGATCCGGTTCTCGGTGAGGGTCCCGGTCTTGTCGGTGCATAGAATATCCATCGAACCCAGGTCCTGGATCGAGGAGAGCTTCTTGACGATCACGTCCTTTCCGGCCATCTTGATCGCGCCCCTTGACAGGACCACGGTTATGATCATTGGCAGAAGTTCCGGAGTGAGACCAACGGCCAGTGCCAGAGCGAACAGCAGAGATTGAAGCAGGTCCCGGTTGAACGCCGCGTTAACGACAAAGACGAAAAGCACGAGGAAGATCGTCAGTTCCGTGATCAGGTACCCGAATTGCCTGATCCCCTTCGTGTACTCGGTGTCTGTCTCCTTGCCCATCAGCTTCTTCGTTATTTGACCGTAGAGGGTCGATGCCCCGGTCCTGACGATCTCGACGGTTGCGCTTCCAGACACCACGTTGGAACCCATAGAGACGGCGTCTTCATCGGGGTCGCCTTGCTTCTGTTTTTGCGAAGGCGTCTTTTCAACCGGGAACGCTTCACCGGTCAGGGAGCTCTGGTCGACGAAGAAGTCCTTGGCCACAAGAACCCGCCCATCCGCAGGAACGATATCCCCTGCAGAAAGCAGGACCGTGTCTCCTGGAACGATCAATGATATCTTGATGTCCTGGGGTTCGCCGTCCCTTATCACCGAAGCCGTGTTAGTGACCTTTTCCCTGAGCCTCTGGGCCGCCTGGTTGGACTTGTTCTCCTGGTAAAAGTCCAACGTGACGGAAACGAAGACGAGGAAGAAGATTATGCCGGCCTGAACCCCTTGCCCGGAAAGGCCGGAAACAAAACCGGCGATAAGAAGGATGATAACCAATGGATTCTTGAAATACGAAAGATACTGGAATATTAGGTTCTGTTTCTTCACCGCGATCTCATTCGGACCGTGCTCTGCCAACAGCCGACCGGCCTCTTGAGAGGTCAAGCCTGAAAGTCTAGCTTCCGTTCCTTCCTGTCCCTTGGCCGCTTGGGGTCCCGCAGGAGGAAGTGTGTCCGATCCATCCATCATGCATCAATTGATGGGCACGACTAATCAAACTTCCGAGGTGCCGTAATATTCCGTCGACGTTCTAAAGCTAGAAATATGACGAGCCCAAATGATACCTCACTGAGCATATGGCACCATCCAAACCGATAAGCGCGCTTTCTATACTGGCGGCCGCGAGGCAGATCGAGATATTCGGAATCCAGTTCTACTCAAAAGTTGCGACCTGCGTGGAGGATGAGAACGGCAAGGCGCTGATGAGGTCGCTCGGCGCGGATGAGCGCATGCACAAGGAGACGATCGAAGAGGTGATGGAGCACCTCTCCCCAGGCCTGGACCTGGACAGCATTGAACCGGAAAAACAGTTCCTGGACATCCTCCCGGAGAAGGTGTTTCCGTTCCCTCCGGAGGGCGCCTGCCTGACCGTCGCGGACGAGATCCGGGCGGTCAACATCGGACTGGACGTGGAGATCGCCTCGGTGAAGATGTACCAGGAAGCCTCGGCGATGGTGGACGACCTGAAGATCAAGAACATCCTCATCACCCTAACTCGTATCGAGGAGAAGCACAAGATCCTCCTCGAGTCCTCGCTCATGCTGTTGAAAACAGACGGCAGCTGGTACGCGTACACGCCGATCTTGGAGGGGTAGACGGTCTCGGGCTCCGCCCGCGGCGGGAGAAGCCATATGCCACTTAACAAGGGTATAAGTGGGCGGTCCGTCAGCAGATTTTTATATCCGTCTTCCATGCTTAGTTACCAACCTACCAACGGCTATCGGCTCTTCATCTGATACCGACCGGTGTTCAAGAGGTATTTCAATGGTCAAATTACCAAAAAGCCTTGAAAGGGATATGGCTGCATGTCTTCAGTGCGGATACTGCGTCCAGGTCTGCGATACCTACAATCAGAACCGATGGGAGTCGAACTCGCCGAGGGGCAAGGTCTTCTATCTGAACCAATTGGCAAAGAGAAACGCCCTGGACACGCTCTTGGGAAGGAAAGTCGTTCTTGATCAAGAGTTCATCGAAGCCCTGTACCAGTGCACTGGATGCGCCAGGTGCTGGACGGTCTGTCACGTCAGCATAGAGTTCGCAGAGTTCTGGGAAGTGGTCAGGGAATGGGCCGCCGAGCAGGGTCATGGACCTCTGCCCGCCCACATCAAGATCAAGGAAAGGCTGGAAGAGAAGCGCAACCCGTACGACGAGCCTATGGAGAAGCGCGGGGCCTGGTTCCCCAAAGAGGTGCCGCGCGCCCAACAGCCCGACATCCTGTTCTTCGCCGGATGCACGGCGTCCTATAGGGCGCCACAGCTGGCCAAGGCCGGAGTGACCGTACTGAGCCGCGGAGGTGCCTCCATCAACATCCTGGGAGAGGACGAATGGTGCTGCACGTCGCCGGCGCTCAGGACCGGACAGACCAAACTGACCGCCAGGTTCGCCGAGCATACCATCACCCACACCGAGACGATGGGTGCAAAGTCCATGGTCATGACCTGTGCTGGCTGCTACAAGACCACCTCGCACGACTATGGCAAATATTACTCCAACCCGGCATTCCTGGTCCAGCACTTCTCTCAAACCGCCGAGAAGATGATCAAGGACAAGAAGCTCAAGTTCACCAAGGAGATCAAGGCCAAGGTCACCTACCACGACCCATGCCATCTAGGACGGCATGCACAGGTGTTCGATTCGCCCCGTGAGTGCATCAAGGCAATCCCGGGCGTCACCCTGGTAGAGATGAAACACGTCCGCATGGATTCCCGTTGCTGCGGGGCAGGTGGCGGCTACAAATCGGCCTTCAATGACATGGCGGTAAACATCGCCGCGGAGAGGGTCAAGGAGGCAGTGGAGACCGGAGCGGACATCCTGGCAACCTCTTGCCCGTTCTGTGTGGTCAACCTGCAGCAGGGCGCGAAGAAGATCGGTGCCAAAATCAAGGTCATGGACATCTCCGAGATGCTCCTTGAGGCCACCGAGCCGTTGCCACCGGCGGCCCCAGCGGCTCCGGCCGCCGCACCGGTAACCCCGGCCGCGCCGGCGGAGAAGAAGTAAACTCTAGCGCCGGTCAAGGACCGGCCTTCATTTCCTATTTTCTCACCTTTGTTAAAGAGGTCCCCGCCGACCTAGGTATTTTCTCTCGTTCTACATCATGATTTCTCCCTCGATCCGTCTCTGCCTCGAACCAGTCTCGATCGCGACGATCTGACAACCACCTTTCCACGGTCAAAGCCGTATGATGACACGTCCGTCGTCATTTTCTCATCGACCTGCCACGATCATTTTGGGGCACTCGCTGGCGCAGAGAAAAACGGGTGGTCTCGAGTCAATGAGCGTGAAATACCTCTTTCCTGGCTATCATGAAGTACAACGCCTCCAGCAGCTTGCGGCTGGAGGCTACGACGGCCTTCTTTTTACCGATCCTCCCCTGCTTCCGCAGATAGTAGCTGGATATCTTCGAGTCGGGACAGTAATGGTAATGGAACAGCGTCGCCTCGATAAGAACGTGTTTGACCCGATCGTTCCCATGCCTGGTCGGTCCGCCCCAGGTTTTCTCGCCTGACTGGCAGGTCGTAGGAGATACTCCGACGTAGGCTGCCAGGTTCTCCGCCGTCTTGAACCTGGATATGTCGCCGATCTCTGCCTTGACCACGGCGGCGGTGACCAGGCCGATGCCTGGCACCGTCCGCATCAGCTGGACGTCCTCGTCCTTGCCATATTTCTCCTCGATCATCTTCTCCACGTTGCGGATCTTCGTCAATAACAGCTCAAGAAGGTCCAGTTTCTCGTTGATGACAAAATCGTTCTGCGACCTTGCCCAGACCTTGTACTTCTCCGTGAAGTTCGTTCTAAATTCCGAAGGAACCTTGAGGCCGCGCTGGTCCAGCGCGACTATTATCTCCCTCTTCGCATCTCCTTTCTTTCGGGCCAGAGATTCCCTGTGCCTGGTCAGTTCCCTCATTTCCCGAATTTCCAGAGAAGGAACGTAGATGCCTTTCAGACGATCAAAGCACAGGAGTTCTGCGAGCATGAAAGCGTCGTTCTTGTCGGTCTTGGACATGGATTTCATCATCTCCTTCGCCTTGGTCGGATGCACGACCATGACATCGTGGCCGCGGGCCACGATGAGGTCGTAGATCCAGAAGTAGAAACCGGTGGCCTCCATGACCACTGCCAGTTTATCCTTTCCTTCCTCGATTATCCCAAACAAATGACCGATGTAGGAGACATCGGTCCTTACCCGTTTGATGAGAATAACTTTCCCTTTTTCGTCCAGAACGCAAGCCTGGGTCTCCTTTTTATGTATGTCCAATCCTATGTACTTCATTGGTTCTCCCGCCTTGGATTTTGTTGCTATTGTCCATATTGGCGGGGAACCTCTTTAACACGCCATCATTTTCTAGATAAGAGCATTTACGGTGCTGTTTCGCAAAGATTCAAGTATCGTTTCACTTACGTTACCAGGTCATCGGACAAATCGCCATGGTATTCGAACTTCTGGACGATAGAATCAGAAAGGTCCTTTCGGACAAGAACATCAGCATGCCGACCGGCCCCCAGACGGAGGCCATACCGCACATACTGGCCGGAAGGAACATTCTTCTCGTCGCACCGACCGGTATCGGAAAGACCGAGGCGGCGATGCTGCCCATCTTCAACAAGCTGATCTCTACCGAGGGAAAGGGGATACGGTGCATCTATGTAACGCCGTTGAGGGCCCTCAACCGGGATATGCTGCGGCGGCTGGAAGAGTTCGGCGATGCGCTGGACCTGCGCGTGGCCGTTCGTCACGGGGACACCACCCAGTCGGAGCGCACGCACCAATCCAAGTACGCCCCGGACGTGCTCATCACGACCCCGGAAACGCTCCAGATCATGTTCACCGGCAAGAACCTAAGGCAACACCTGGCGAACGTGAAGTTCTTCGTGGTGGACGAGATACATGAGCTGGCCAACGATGAACGGGGTGCGCAGCTGGCCATCGCCATGGAACGTCTGGTCTTTCTGGCGGGGGATTTCCAGAGGATCGGACTGTCGGCCACCGTGGGTAGCATCCAGGAGGTGGCGAACTTCCTGGGCGGTTCCAAGCGTCAGGTCACCATCGTCAAGGCCCAGATCGCCAAGGAGATGCGGCTGTCCGTACAGTATCCGGAGGTAACGGACGAGGACCGGGACCTGGCGGGAACGTTGCAGAGCGACGCCCAGTTGACGGCGTGCATGAGGCGCTGCAGGAAGATGATAGAGGAACACCGGTCCACTCTGTTGTTCGTCAACACCAGGGACACGGCGGAGGCGCTGGCCGCCCGCTACCACATCTGGGATGAATCGTTCTCGGTGGGAGTGCACCACGGCTCGCTTTCCAAGGAGACCCGCATCGAGATGGAGGAGAACTTCAAGGCGGAGAAGCTGAAGGGGCTGATCTGCACCTCCTCCCTCGAGATGGGCATCGACATAGGTTCGGCCGACTACGCCATCCAGTACAATTCACCAAGGCAGGTGGCGAGGCTCATCCAGAGGATGGGGCGGGCCGGGCACCAGGTGGGCGCGTACTCGGAAGGTGCCATAGTCGCCTCCTCCCCGGACGAGATCGTGGAATCGCTGGTCATCACCCGCAAGGCGTTGAACGAGGAGCTCGAACCATTGCTCGTCCGCCCCTGTCCGATGACCGTCCTGGCCAACCAGCTGGTGGCCATGACCATGCAGGGCAAGGTCAACAAAGATGACGCCTATGCCGCCTGCGTGCGCACCTACCCGTTCCGGGACCTGACCCGGGAAAAGTTTGACGGGATCCTGGACCAGGTCGCCAAGATCGGGCTGGTCTTCGTCGACCGGGACGACTACCGGAGATCGGCCCGGGGCCGAAAATATTTCTACGACAACATCTCGATGATCCCGGACGAACGCACCTACATGATCCGGGAACTGTCCAGCCGCAAGATAGTGGGTACGCTGGACGAGTCTTTCGTGGTCTCTTTCGCGGAACCGTACGCCACCTTCATCACCAGGGGAAGGACCTGGCGCATCGTCGAGGTCCGCGAGGACGAGCTGCTCGTAGAACAGGTGCGGGAGATCGGCTCCATCCCCTCCTGGGTGGGGGAGGACATCCCAGTCCCGTACGAGGTGGCCCAGGAGGTCGGCAGGCTGCGCAGGCGGGAGAACTATTCCGAGTACAACGGTGACGCGGCGTCGGTGAAGGCGGTCACCGATTATTTCATCGAGCAGAGGGCCAAATCCCCCATGCCCACCGACAAGAAGGTGACCCTGGAGATCGGGAAGCGCCTGGCCATCCTCAACATGTGCTTCGGCACCAAGGTGAACGAGACGCTTTCCAAGATGCTGTCGATCCTGCTGACCGCCCGCCTGGGCGAGTCGGTGGCGGTGACCACCGATCCGTACCGCATCATACTGGACCTGCCCCGGGACATCAAGCCGGACATGATCATCGAGACGCTGAAAGGCATCCGCTCCGACACCGTGGAAGCGCTGGTCCGCATGGTCATCAAGAACTCGAGCCATCTGCGCTGGCGCTTCGTCTACGTGGCGAAGAAGTTCGGCGCGGTGGAGAAGGACGCGGACTACAAGAGCGTGAACTTCGGCAGGCTGGTCGAGGCCTACGAGAACAGCCCCATATTCGACGAAGCCATCGCCCGGGTCCTATGGGAGGACTTCGACCTGGACGGAACGGTGGAGGTCGTACGCCGGATCGAGTCCGGGGACCTGGAGTTCCAGGTGTGCGGACTTACCCCGATCGGGCGGGCCGGGCTTTCCCATTCGAAGGAGCTGATCACGCCCCAGCGCGCCGACCACTCCATCCTGATGGCGCTCAAGAAGCGACTGGAGGAGGAACAGATGCACATGTCCTGTCTGAGCTGCGCATCTCAGTGGCGTCTCCGCGTTCGCGAGGCGCCGAGGACACTGACATGTCCCAAGTGCGGAGGGCACATGATCGCCGCACTGAACCCGTACAACAAGGACCTGGTCAAGCTGGCGAAGAAGAAGAACCTGACCGAGGAGGAGGAAAAGGAACTGCGCAAACTGTTCAAGAACGCCAGCCTGGTCATGAAGAACAGCAAGAAGGCCATGACCGCCCTGGCCGGACGCGGGATCGGACCGGACACCGCCTCCAGGGTGCTGGCCGGGTTCTTCGACAATGAGGACGACTTCCTGAGGGAGATCCTCAGCGCCGAGATAAACTACGCCAAGACCAAGCGTTTCTGGGATTAGAGCCTGGACCGGACCGGGTTGGTGAGCGTCCGGACCCCTTCGATCCTCATCTCGATGAGGTCCCCCGGCACGATCGGGCCGACGCCGCTGGGCGTACCGGTAGCGATGATGTCCCCTTCCTCCAGGACCATCCATTTGGAGATGAACGCTATGATCTCCTCCGGCGAATAGATCATCATGGAGGTGCTGCCGTGCTGCCTGACCTTGCCGTTCACGCGGCAGGATATCTCCAGGTCGTGTATGTCGTGGGACGGGGCGAGGACCTTGGGCTCGGACATCGGCGCAAAGGTGTCCATGCCCTTGCTCAGGGTCCAGGGCAATCCATCCTTGCGGTATGCGGTCTGGACATCCCTGGCGGTCACGTCGTTGAAAACGGCCAGACCGGAGACGTGGGACAACGCCCTTTCCTTCGGAATGTTCTTGCCGGTCCTGCCGATGATCAGAGCCAATTCGACCTCGTGGTCCACCCTGCCAACGCCCTCGGGAATGAGGATGGCCCCCTCATTGCCGATCAGGGAGGACATCGGCTTCAGGAATATGACCGGCTCCGCAGGGACCTCGTTCTTGAGCTCCTTGATGTGCTCCCGGTAGTTCTGGCCGATGCAGACAATCTTGCCGCCTCTCATTCAGACCATCCTACTCGAAAGGATCCGATCATTCTTCCTGGGCCACGTGGCGATCGGATACGGTCTCGAACTTCATGAGCACGTTCATCCCCTTCAAGGTGGCATGCACCTTGTCCGCAAGGTAGATCGTGTCGTCAAGGGTGGCGTTCTTGTCCCATTTGTAAATGCCATCATAATTGCCCTTGGTCGGTTCAAAACCCAGGTTCCGCAGCGCGTCCAGTATCTCCGAAGGGCGCTTACCCTCGGAACTGAACGTGACGGTTATGTACGTCAACATGAAGGGTGATACCTAGCTCCCTCGCTATAATCGTTATGGATTAGTCCTCATCCTTTGCCTTGGCTAGGATGACGTGGCCTTCTCCGCGGTATCCGCGGGCGATGATGTAGACCTCGGAGGAGCTGTCCCGGGACGCCTTGGGCGCGTACATCCGGACGTTGTCGAAGTGCTTCTTCACCTCGACCAGGAACTCCTTGGTGTCCTTTCCCTCGAATATCTTCATGACCAGGGTTCCGTTGTCGACCAGCGTCTTCTGGGCGAAGCTGAGCGCATACTCGCACAGTTCGACCGAACGGGCCTGGTCGGTGTCATAGGCCCCGGAGATATTGGGGCTCATGTCGGACAGGACCACGTCCGCCTTGCCGGCGATCATGTACAATAATTTCTCGATCGTCTCCGGCTTCCTGATGTCGCCGCGGATCGTTTCGACCATGCCATCCACCGGTGCGATGCTCTGCAGGTCCACGCCGACCACGTGGCCAGTCTCCGTGACCCTCTCTGAGGCGACCTGGAGCCAGCCTCCGGGTGCGGCCCCCAGGTCCACGACCACATAGCCAGGTTTCATGATGTGGAAACGGTCATCGATCTGAATGAGCTTGAAAGAGGCTCTGCTGCGATAATCCAGCTGCTTCGCCTTACGGTAGAAGAAGTCCTTGCGACGGGCCGAGAGCCAGTTCTTCGACATAACGTGTCGTTCGATGCAATCCCGAGATAAAACGTTTGTCATTGCACGCCCGACATCCGACCGGCGTTATCGGCGAGCACCATGAGGAAACGGTTTCGCCCGTTTTCTTACCTAATGCAGTAGAAACCGGCCTGCATATAGGAATACCAGAAAAGCTCGACCGTCCGGAACCCCGCGCCCCGGTAGAGCTCCAGGTGCTGTTCGACCGTTATCGGAAAATATTCGATGTCGAACCTGGCGATGTGCGCCTTCGCCTCTGCCTCGGTCTTGCCGTTCTCGGTCTGAAAGCGCTCCCATCTCCTCTTTCCGATCTCGATGCCCCGCTCGGTGAGCGGTCTTACGTTCTCGAAGGTGATGTAAGCCCCATCCGCGGGCAGCATGTCATAGCATGCCGCCACCGCCCTCTTCCTCTCCTCCTTGGAAAGATAATGATGGCACTGGACCGCGGTGATCAGGTCGGGTTTATCGTTGACCGGGCCATCCAATTCCTGGGAGCAGGTCGGCCTCAGGAACGTGACCCTCTCCCGGCCCTTGAGCTTGATCCGCGCCTGTGCGAGCATCGTCTCGGAGGGATCGGCGAGCATGAAATGGGTGCCTGGAAACTGGTCCAACGCCCTCTTCACCAGTGTGCCGGTTCCGCAGCCAGTATCGAGCCATAGCCTAGGAGGCCTGTTCAGGGACAACACCAGGTCGATGATTTCCCGATGTATCTGATCGTAGTAAGGTATCGTTCTGGCGATATGGCCGTCGTAGTCGCCGGGAAGATGGTGTCGGGGACCGCCGTTCATCCGGGCGGAAATGGGGCAATACCATAATAAGACCTGCGAGCTCGGAACGAACGGTGGTGATGAAAGACTATTTAGACGCCGGACCGATTTACCTCCGGTGCCCTCCATGACCCAGAACGACTGGACGTACGCCCGCGCGGGTGTCGACATCGAACAGAAGTCCCGCTCCATCGCATCGCTCGTCAACCGGCTCACCTATCGCAGGACCGGCAAGGGCAGGGTCATCGACATCAAGGGGCAGTTCACCAGTCTGATCGATTTCGACGGAACGGTGCTTACCCTGTGCACCGACGGTGTCGGGACCAAGCTGCTCATCGCCGAGGCGCTGGACAAATGGGACACCGTGGGCATCGACTGCATGGCCATGAACGTCAATGACACCATCTGCGTTGGGGCCGAACCGTTCGCCTTCGTCGACTACATCGCCATCGACCGTCCGGACGAAAGGATCACCGAGCAGATCGGCATCGGTCTGGAGAGAGCGGCGGAAGAGTGCAACGTGGACATCGTCGGGGGAGAGATCGCGGTGCTTCCGGAGATCGTCCGGGGCGTGGACCTCTCCGGGACGGCGCTGGGATGGCTGGAGAAGGAAAAGATCGTGGACGGCAGCAAGGTGGGGATCGGAGATGCCATCATCGGACTCCGATCGTCGGGCATCCATTCCAACGGCATGACGCTGGCGAGAAAGGTGCTGGAATCCGTCGAGATCAAGCTGGATGAAAAGTTCGACCGCTTGGGAAAGACCATCGGCCAGGAGCTTCTCACGCCGACCGAGCTCTACGTCAAGAAGGTCGTGGAACTGGTCGACAAGGTCAAGATCCATGGCATGGTGGACGTGACCGGCGGCGGACTGAAGAACTTCGTCCGGCTGAAGAAGGATGTGCTGTTCGAGATCACCGAGCCGATCCGCCCTCAGCCGGTCTTCGAGATCATCGCCGAACTGGGCCACGTTAACCCGACGGAGATGTACAAGACCTTCAACATGGGCATGGGCTACGGGATCGTGCTGCCACGGGAGAACGTCAAACGGGCGCTTCAGGTCCTCGGCGAGGGCGCAAAGGTGGTCGGCCAGGTTTCCCCGGGCAACGGGGTCGGGATCCCGTCGTTGGGCGTACACTACGAGAACTACTGACCATGAAACGAATCTCGCTCAATTCCCGTTCGCTCGGCTCCGAGTTCGCTGGCTTTGAGAGGGAGCTGATGCGGCCCGACCGGCATGCTGGCTGGGTCAAGTTCATGGCCGCCAATGTGATCAAGCTCAGGCGTTCGCCATTTTCCGAACACTATTCCGACTGTTTCTATTACGTCCCGGAGGACATCCGCCTGAACGAGGGCGACCTGATCGACCTGAACGTGGGACCTTTGCGATGGGCGGGGATCAAGATCGAGGAAGGGTCGGTGTTCCCTTCATACAAGGCGTGCTATCGCGATGTCCGCAGTGCGGAGAAGGGGGCCCTCCATCTTCCCCGGCCGAGGATAGACTCCAGGGACTTCCAGTACTTTCTGACCGAACAATGGAGGGACGCGGAGTATGACGATCTGGGCAAATCGCTGGCGCTGCAACTGCTTTCCTGCCCCTCCGATGTCTATGGCAACGGCGGCATAGGGGCCCAGTCCATATGCCTGTCGACCCGGAAAGGCCCGCTTCTGGACCTGCGGTCGACGATAAGGAACAGCCTCCCGGTCGAGTTCACCGGCAAGAGCGAGCGTTACCGGTTCGACATCATCGAGAAGGACGAGCAGACACAGGCGCTCCAGAGGAACCTCGGTGTGACGTCGTCCAAGGAGACCTCGTTCAACTTCCTCATGGTGATGAACCCGGTCGCTCAACCACTGCCTGTCCAGGTGCCCACGACCATCGTTAACGCCCACAAGATAGGGGTGGAAAGAGAGCCGAACCTCGATGTCCTGGAGTACCTGCTGTACGCCCTTATGCTGCGCCCGGTGGTCAGGCGCTCGGCCATCAACGAGATCGAGGCGGGAATGAGGCTGGTGAAGGAGCAGGTAGAGCCGGAATCGGTGGAGTTGGAACTGCCCATCGACCGCTATGCCATTACCAAGCTGGCCATGGCCATCTGTCGCCTGGACGGTAAGGACGAGATCGACGATTCCGCGTTCTCCAAGAGCAAGGAGACCTTCTTCGAGCTGTACCGGGAGTTCCTGGACACCCGCAGGGACCATTTCAAGCCGGGGAAGGGCTCCTACGGCCGCAAGGGGGTCCGTTCCCAGGTGAGCGGCCAGCTCAGCGCCAACGACATGATCCTGCTCTCCTACGTGCGCAAGATCTCCAGGCAGCAGGGCAAGGAATACGTCACCGTCCAGGACCTGAAGAACGAGCTGGGTAAGAAACGGTATCAGCGTTATGACCTGGACCGTGCCTTGGAAAGGCTCAACAACTTCGGTCGGGTCATCCGGAGCGAGAACATGAGCGCTTTCAAGCCGATAGACCTGGAATAAGCGCCAGATTACCTAGTCTCTCTTCGTTCGGTCGTGGACCTTGTGGGCAATGACCGCCACGCACGCGCCGAGCGCAGTGCACGTCTCCATCGAGTATTCGCCGAAGGTGATGTCCATGTGGTGCGCCGCCATCTCGTGGATGTCCTTGGGCACACCCTTCGGGCCGGCTCCGAACACCAGGCAGACACTCCTCCCGTTCAGCAGCATGTCCACCACCTCATCGACCGACCGCCTCTTCTTTTTGTCCGGGTTGCAGGTCGTCAGGACGACCTCCCCCAACTGCGGCTGGAAACCCTTGCCCGGATACGCGAAGGTCGAGAACCGTCCCTTCGAGGTCACATCCTTCAGGTAGCTGCCGTCCTCCCCGATGGAGGTCGTCGTCGACACCCAATCGGCGATCTCCTGCGGCGTGGTCAGGTCCTGGGGGAAAGGGAAGCCGAGCGTTACCAGGTTGCAGTCGAAGGCCAAGGCGAGCGGGCCGGCGCGGGCGAGGATGCGGCGATGCGCCTCCCGGAAGTTGTTCGGGTCGTAAGAGTTGTAGATGGCGATGGTCGCCCTGCCTAGCCGCCTTGGATCTCTCATGGTTTGTCCGTGGAACGATAAAAATTAACAGGCCGAGGCCTGAAGGTGTTTATTTTTCGATGTTGAGCGGGACCTGCTTCACCGACGTGAGCATATCCTCGTCCCAGGTGTTCTTCAGGCGCTTCCGGCCTTTCCAGGCCCCGGACTGGAGGATGTAGCCGACCAGGAGGGAAAGTCCGATGGACGCCTCAACGTAGGCGACGGATTTGTTTGCGTCCCGGTTGATCTTTCCCCAGGACTGCGCCTCCTCGAACGTGCAGCCCGACAGTCCGCCCCACTGGGGTGCGTCCATGGTGATCTGGATGGCGTAGTGGTGGCCACCCTTGTCGTAGCCCAGTGTCTCCGCTATGACCTCGGTCTGCTGGATGAAGTTCTTGGGAACCCCGCCGCCGATGTAGATGACGCCGGTCTTTTCCGCCTTGATCTTCATCTGGGTCAGCTCCCAGTTGTCACGGATGGAGTCCATGTGCATGAACGGCTTCTTGGCGGCGCGGGACCTCTGGTAGAGGCCCGTGAGCCCGATACCGATGCTCGAATCGTTGAGCGCCGGCACGAACATCGGGACCCCGTACTTGCGGCAGTTGTAAAGGATCGAGTTCTTGTCCTTGACGTGGTCGCCGAGGATCTCCATGAACTCCCTGGACGAGTAACCACGGGGTTCCAGCTTCTCCGCTATGTCACCGATCACCGCGTCGGTCTCGCGGAACTTGTCCTCGTCGACCAGCGTGTCGTATATTCGGTCCACGAAGAGCTCCCTGAGCGCCAGGTCGTCGACCCGGGGCGAGGTCTTGTAATGCGAATAGCCCTGTGCCTGGTAGAAGTCCTGGTAGGGGATGGCGCCGATGGTCACGATGCCGTCGACGATGCCGAACTTCACCATGTCTGCGATCACCTTTCTCAGGCCGGCCGCCACCAGCGGTCCTGCCAGACCGAGGATGATGGTCGGTCTTGCGGGGTCCTTCAGCGCCTTCTCGTAGGCGATACCACAGGTGGCCAGGGCGCGGCTTTGGATAGAGCTGTCCTTGTAGGCTTCCATCAGGTCCTTGACGGTCGAAATGTTGTCAAAGTCAATCTGCTTGACCTTCTCCTTCATCACAGTCTTCTTGGACAGTTCGCTTTTCTTTGCCAAAGTTTAACCCCCGGTTACATATGAATCTAGTATATCAAACTTAAAGAATGACATAGGCCGATGGGTCACTCTTGCTTTTCCGGAGCCTTTCTGGGCCGGCTGCATATGGCGTAATCATCGCCGTCAAAAAAGACATCCAACTCCGGGTGTTCGGCCTGGATCTCCTCGATCTTTTTGAGCACCTCTCGCAACGTAAAATCGCTGTTGCGGTCCAACTTTACGTGCACGGTCTTCTCCATCTCACCACACCTGGCCAATATCCCGATTCCCTCTAAGATAGGTCGGAGAATATATATCCTTTTTTGGAGGCCGACCGATAGTGGGGCCGTTCTCCGGTCCGGCCAGGGCAAGCGGCATCATATCCTGGCCCGGTACATGTTCTTGGGGATCCGGATCTCGAACCTGACCCCTTGGCCTTCTTTGCCTTTCTCCGTGATGCTCATGCCGGTAATCGCCAGTATCTCTCTTGTCAAATACATGCCCAGTCCGGTGTTCTTGCCGAACCCCCTCTCGAATATCCTCGCCTTATCGGAATCTGCTATGCCCACCCCATCATCGAAATAGACCAGGGTGGCCCCCAGGTCGGACTCTTGGAACTCCAAGCCCAGGCGGGAGACGTGGCCGCCATGCCTCAGTGAGTTGTCGACGAGATTGTAGAAGACCCTCCCCACCAGCCGGTCGCTGAATATCTTCAGGCCCTCAACGCTGGCGGTGGCTTTGACGTCCACCAGCTTGAGCTGGTTGACCGCTTCCTCGAACATGTCCCCGACCCGGTACCAGCCCGGTGGTTCGTTCCCGAGGCTCTCATAGGTCTTGGCGAACTCGATCAGGGAGTCGATGCGGGCCGAAGCCACCTTGATCTTGGCCAGGTGCCCTTTCAGTTTCGATGGGTCATCCTCTGATTCGGCCAGCTGGGTATGGCCGTTGATCACCATCAGGTCGTTCCGGATGTCGTGCCTGGTGATGGTGGACAGCAAGTTCAGCTTCATGTTGACGGACTGGACCGAGGCGCTGAGCCGTTTCATCTCGCTGATGTCGTTGTATTCGGCAAAGACCGCGTTGGCACCGTGGTAATCGACCAGGATGGCGGAGGTGGAGGCCCAGAACGTCCCGCCCTCGGCATCCCTCATCATGAGCTCGAAATCGTCCATGTGACCGTTCTCGTCGATGGACCGAAGGACGCTTCTCCTGAGGCCCGGATCCTCATAGTAGTCCTGGATGCAGGTCTTGAGGGCCGCCTCCTTACCGACCTTGAAATGGTGCTCCGCCCTCCGGTTGACGAAAAGCAGTCTTCCGTCATCCTTTCTGGCGATGGTGATGGGAAACGGGGAGGAGTCCAACAGTTCCCGATATCTTTCCTCGCTCAACCTCAGCTCGTTCTCGGCCTTCTTTCTCTCGGTTATGTCCCTCAGGAGGATCAGTTTGTTGCCTACCGGTCCGGCCCGGGAGAGACCGATCACGGTCGCTTCGTAGATCAGACCGTCACTTTCCACTATTCCTTCCAGTTCCTCGACGAAATCGGATTGGCCTCCCAGCTTGTCATAGAACGCGGGGCCTGCGGGCATGATCGCGCTCAGCTCCGAACCGACGCTGCGGGTCCCGCTGAGGCCGAGCTTGACCGCCGAGGCCTTGTTGTAGTCGACCAAACGGTCCTTCTCATCGACGACCAGGTAGAGGTCGGACAGATTGTCGACCACCTCGGACCGGGCAACCGGCCTTAGGTCCATTATCCGGTAAGAGAACAACGCCCAGAAGAAGAGCATCCCGGTCACGATCATCGAACTGGAGGCAAAGCTGTAGCCTTGGATGGGCGTGATGCCCAGGTTGAAAAGGAGATCGATGGCGGTGGGGATCAGGGTCCCCAGGATCAGGATCGCCGCCTGTTTCGAATAGATCGCTCGGGCGCCCTTGGTCGACCCGATGAGGATGGCGATGGTGGCGATGGACAATAGATAGCTGTAGACCACGTAGATCCAGTACCAGGGGCCGCTGCTGAAGGTGAGGACGCTGAAGTCACCAACATCGCGCAGACCGAAGTCATAGCGGAACAGATGGGTATAGTCAGACGTGAGCATGACAAGGACGGTCAGCGTGGGCACCATCGAGAGCAACAGGATGTTCCTCTTGGTCAGCCAGAGCGCTTTTCCCGCGTAACTGGCCGACATCAACAGGTAGGTCAGCATGATGAACGGGAGGAAGATGAAGCGGATCCTTTCGAACAACACCTTGTCAGAAAGGAGGCCGGCGTTGAGCTCCAGACCGTACAGCAGGGCCCAGATCATCCCGATCGCAATGGCCGCCCGGAAGAATCTGGCCTCTGGAACGTCCCTGAAGCGCAGGCTGAAAATGAACACCGCGGCCAACATCATAGTGGCGATGATCTGCGGCAACAGTATCGTGCTGACGGCCATTGTCCTGGTCTCGGATTCGAATCATGGACCAAGCTATATAATCCATCTGGACAAAGAACGAAGGTGGAGAATCTGCCCGAAACCGTTTTAAGACCACATCGTCAGTGGATCTCCGGCCGCTCTTGTACATTGAGCTTGATGATCGAGTCTCCAACCCCATCCAAAGGGACGATTCCGCGACTGACTGGCTAACTTAATATCCATTCGAAGAACCACTCGGAACATCTTATATAGATGTCTGGTCGGTCATGAATCGTCTTAATCTCACCGTACAGGAATTAACAATGGCTGCTAGTAAGAAATTGGACGCCCCTCCACCAGAGATCCGCTTGGAGCCCGGGCCTGTCAGCGACGACATCAGCATCGCTTCCAAGGCCAACGAGAGCGCGGGCCTCAAATCCTGGCTGGAAGGCGGGGACGATTTCCTGACCTGGCTCAACGAAGGGGCCGAAGATCATCAGGCGGCCGCCAACGAACCGGGGACCGGGGTCGAGGCCAGCTCGGATCTCATCAACGAGCTCAAGGACCGGCTGAAGAAGTACGAGGATGAACTGCGCCTGCTGAAGCAGAAGCTGGCCGAGGCGTTCATGGAGAACGCTTCGGATTCGGCGAGCAAGGACGTGGAGGTCGACCTGGGCCGGAAATTGCAGGAGCTCATCGAGGCGAAGGACCGGCTGGGGCTCGAGGTGGACCGGCTGCAGACCCTGAACGACGAGATAAAGCAGCATTTCCAACAATCACTGGCCAATGTTTCGGAGGACAAATCGTCCCTGCTCATGAAAGAGATAGAGCTCAAGGAGAAGGAGTCGAAGCTCCTGACCCGGGTGAGGGAGCTCGAGCTCAGGCAGCGTGACGCGTCAAGTTACACATCGAAAGAGGTGGAGGCGAACCTGGAGGAACGGTTCCACACCGAGCTCAGGCAGAAGGAGACGGAGTGGAGGTACAAGGAACAGCAATTGCTCAACCGCATCCAGGACATGGAGAAGGAGCTCCTCCGGCTCTCGATGGACCTCAAGCTGAAGGACGACAAGCTGAAGATCTCCAATCTGGGAAAGCCGGACATAGAGAAGGCCGTTTCCCAGAAGTACGAGGAGATGATGGCCAAGGAGAAGGAATCGGCCATAATGCAGAGGGAGCTGGACCAGATGAAGATCCAGGTCCGGGAGAAGGACGACGAGCTGAAGAAGATCAAGGACGTCGTGACTTACAAGGAGGACGAGCTCAACCGCCGCGAGGAGGACATGATGTACCGGGAGAAGGTCCTCTCCGGGGAGAAGCTCAAGTTCGAGGAGACCCGCAAGGAGCTCAGCGGCACCGACGAGGTGGAGCTCAAGAAACGCATCGAAGAGCTCCGCAACGAGGTCCAGAAGAAGGAAGAGGACCTGCGCGCCAAGGAACGGTTCCTGAACACCAAGGCGGAGGAGATCCGGTTGCGCGAGTCCGGCATCATCGAGGACGAGATACTGGCCCGTGAGAAGGACCGGATCCTCGAAGCGACCCAGGCCAAGGTCAAGACCGGCAACACCAGGTTGGACGACCTGCTTCTCGGAGGCATACCGTTCGGTTCCAACATCATGGTCCACGGCCCGCCCTTCGTGGGCAAGGAGGTCATGGTCAACTCGTTCATCGGGGAAGGCCTGAAGAAGGGCATCCCGGCGCTGTGGGTGATCACCGACAAGACCCCCAAGGACATCCGGGAGGAGATGAAGTTCGTGCTCTCCGGCTACGACGAGTATGAGAGGAGGGGGCTGGTCCGGTACATAGACGCCTTCTCACGTTCGATGGGTGACGAGTCCAAGGACGAGTTCACGGTCTATATCGACGAGCCGACCGACCACGAGAAGATATCCGAGGCGGTGGAGACCATCACCAAGTCGTTCCGGGAGAGCCACGAATACTACCGGATGGCGTTCCGTTCCATTTCCACGCTGATAGCGTATTCGGACCCCAACACCGCGTTCCGGTTCCTGTCGCCCCTGTGCGGCAAGCGGAAGAGGGACAAGGCGGTCTCGATGTTCACCGTCGAGAAGGGCATGCACGGGGAGCAGGAGATCCAGATGCTCGGCTCCATCATGGACGGCATGATCGATTTCAAGGTCGACCAGCTGAAGACCTTCTTCTCGGTGCAGGGCATCAGCGAGGTCCAGTCCCGTGCCTACATCAGGTACACGGCATCGAAGCATGCATTGCAGATCGGCTCGTTCGCCCTGGACCACATCCGGTGAACGGACCGGGTTTCGGAAAGGATCGGCCAGTCCAAACAACGCATCCGAAAAATCATCAGACCGCACAGCGACGCCCTTACATCGTCAGGTGGACGAGTTCAATGACATCCTGAACGGTACTGACCCGAAGTATCGGGAACGTTCCAGGTCTCAACTGTACCCGACGACCCCGGTTCCGGGCTTGATATCCCCTTTCTTCTGCACGTTGATCTGCGGGAGCGGGAAAGGCGGCGGGAGCTTGATGTCCCTGGCGACCAGCAATGCCGTCGGCAGACAATTGGAAACGACGGTGTTGTGCACCACGTTCGCATCGTCCACCGGCATCGAGCCGTCCTTGGTCCATTCCGTCATGATGGCGTCGGCGTTCCCGTCACCGATGAGCTGGCCCTCGATCTTGATGAAGCCCATCCCGGAATAGTTAGCGGTGAACCGGAAATCAACGGAAACCGACTCGTTCGAGATCCTCACCACCTGGGTGATGCTGCTGTTCTGATCGATGCGGATGTTGGCCACGCGCTCCCCTGATCTGGAGAATCGTTTCGCCTCGATGACGCTCATCTCGAAGGATTTGACCTGCATATTCACCGTGCACCCTATCGGTGCAAGCGATATCAAACTTTGTTATTCTTCCTAGAAGAGAAGGATAAGAAGTGCCGCAGGCCGGGCTCGAACCAGCGACTTCAAGGTCTTCAGCCTTGCACTCTCCCAGCTGAGTTACTGCGGCTTGGCGTTCAGAGAAAGTGGAATACCATTATAAAGGTTGGCATGTCCGCGGTCCAGCGGGATAATGGCGTGCTTGCCCGTTCGAATGCCTTTCTCCGTGCCCCAAACATGCACCCGAGGACAGATACATCGTAGACTAAACCTTAATTTCGCAAATGGCCAGACAGCTCAGAATGTTTAAATACTCACGATTAACTGCTTTCACGATACGATTTTGAGGCTCCAGTATGGTCAAAGTTGCCTTTCGAAAGAGCATTCTGAGCAGATCGAGCCGGGCTCGATGCATACGCCGGGACGAAGAAGGGATAGCCTCGGTAATAGGCACCATCATGGCCCTCTTAATCTTCATGACCTTCATGACGATGTTCGTCAACACCTACATCCCGATCTGGATGAAGGAGAACGAAAGACTCCACATGAACGACGTACAGGATCAGATGGGCGAGATCAAGGGAAAGATCGACAATCTGATCGTGGGCGCAGAGATCACCGGCACCAGCACCATCAACACATATCAGACCCTAACCATGGGAGCGGACGGCATACCGATCTTCGCCTCTCCCACCGCAGGGGCAGTCATCCTGAAACCAACTGGCGTCTCCGGCAGCGGGGTCAATGTGCAATTCAATTACACGGTGAACAACCAGAAGGTGCCGGTCAACGAGAACGGGGGCGGTAAACTGGAGTTCTACGCTCCGAACCGCTACTATGTGGAGCAATGGCTGGCCTACGAGAACGGTGGCCTGATCGTGAAGCAGGACCAGGGAGAGGCCATGAAGGCCATGCCCTCGTTCGGACTGACCAAGTCTGGAAATAACGTCAACGTCGATTTCACCCAGATCGACATCGTCGGCACGAACAGCACCATGGCCGGTACCGGGGTGGCCGGCGTCAACATCGACCTGATCTATCTGGATGCCCAGAAATACACGCCGCATTTCGGGACCGGGGCCGATCAGAACACGACCATGTTCAAGTTCACCACGGTATATGGGGTGTCGTTCATGAGCTTCATGAACAGCACCATAAAGAATGCGAACCTCCAGCCCAGCGATTACAAATTGACCGAAACCGTCAACACAGACAAATCGAACACGATTACCCTGAAGATAATCAACACCGGAACGTTAACGCTCAACCGGGCGTTCGTCAAGATTGATATCGGTGTGTAAGGGCGATTTGACATGACCAAAGAAGCAGACCCGATGGCCCGAGAGAACAGGAAAAAGGGAGACCAAGCCAAGGACAGCTCCATGCTTCGGGCTAAGGAGGGCTACATCCGATTCCTAAAGCGGGTCGCACCCAACCGGGGCATACGCGTATTACTTCCCTCAAAGACCGTGGAACTGAAACGCATCCAGAAAGGTTCACACGTCACCGAGATCTCGGTGAACAAGAACCCCAACATCGAGATCCTGGAGACATATCCGGTCCAGGAACCGTACAGTTACGTCCGGGTCTCCTTCAACAACGAGAACAGCGAATATCTCTACGAGGTGATCGAGCCCGAATTGAACCGGGAGGAGAAGGATCTGCTGGCCCTTATCAAGGACACCTTCCAGCGTACTCTCGGCTACGAGTGGGAGAAGCTCACCTCATTGGACAAGGAGGAGTATCTGAGGGAGAGCGTGGACTCCTTCATCCAGACCAGGGGCATCAAGGTCGAGCCGATCGCCAAGAAGAAGCTCGGCTACTACATCATCCGCGATTTCATCGGCCATGGGGTCATCGACGTGATGATGCGCGACGACGATATCGAGGACATCTCCTGCGACGGGTTCAACATCCCCATCTTCGTTTCGCACCGCAAGTACGAATCGGTGCGGTCCAACATCATCTTTGACAACGAGGACTCCCTGAACAACTTCGTGGTGACGCTATCGCAGAGAAGCGGGAAGCAGATATCCGTTTCCAGCCCGATCCTGGACGGGACCACCATCGAAGGGCATCGTATCCAGGCAACATATTCACGTGAGGTGACCACCAGGGGTTCCACGTTCACCATCCGGCGGTTCAAGCACCGCCCGTTCACACCGGTCGACCTGCTGAAGTACAAGACCGTCTCCCCGGAGATGATGGCCTATCTGTGGCTAGGGGTGGAGAACGGGGAATCGATGATCCTGTGCGGCGGCACGGCCTCCGGCAAGACGTCGGCGCTGAACTCGCTGGCGCTGTTCATCCCGCCGGGGGCGAAGATCGTCTCCATGGAGGATACCCGCGAGATCAACCTGCCCCATGAGAACTGGATACCGGGCATGACCCGCACCGGGGTGGGGGAGAAGGACCGGGACGGCAAGTCGGCCGGGGAGATCGACATGTTCGACCTGGTGCGTGCCGCCCTCAGACAGCGTCCGAACTACATCATAGTCGGTGAGGTCCGGGGCAAGGAGACGTACATCATGTTCCAGGCGATGGCCACGGGGCACTCGACCTATTCCACGATGCACGCCGACTCGGTCAAGTCGATGGTCAACAGGCTGGAGAACCCGCCCATCAATTGTCCCAGGATCCTGCTGACCGCCCTGCGCAATGTGCTCATCCAGGCCCAGGTGCGGGTCGGCAACGACCTGGTGCGTCGGATGAAGCAGGTCATCGAGATCGTCGGTTTCGAGCCGGAGACGAACGAACTGATCACCAACACCGTCTATGAATGGGACCAGGCGACGGACCGGTTCATCTACAAGGGCCACTCGTTCCTGTTCGACAAGATCATGGAGATGAAATCGCTCACCCACGACGAGATGATGACCGAATTCCAAAAACGGATTGAGATCGTCAATTACATGGTGTTCAAGGACATGACCGACTACCGTAAGATCTGGGCCATCACCAATGCCTATTACAAGGATCCCGAGAAGACCCTCGCCCGGGTAAGGAAGGAAACCGAGGAGGAGAGCAAGAATGTCGCCTGAAATCTCAGACCTGTTCTCGAAGGTGGATTCGGGTAAAAGCACCTACATGAAGACCAAGAAGATAGGCGAGCACAAGAAGGAGCTGGGACCCCGGGTGGTCCGGCTGCCTCACGGCGTCGTCCCCGACTACGTCAAGCTCACCAAGTACCAGGAGTTCTGCTGGAGAACGATCGGGAAGATCGTCCATCTCCGGGCCAAGCCCAACCCCAAGCAGGAATCGCTCCTGCTCCAGGCGCACATGCGGATGCGGCAGGAGGAGTTCGTCGCCTATGTCTGGATGACGACCCTGCTGGTCGGCATCATCGCCGCACTGATCAGCGTCTTCTTCGGCACCGTTTTCATCGCCTTTCTCCACATAAGTCCGGCGCTGGCCATATTCTTTTCAGTGCTGGTGGTGATCATACCCACCCTGATGACCTATGTGCTCATCAACGGGACGCCCGGTTCGAGGGCCAAGGCGCGCAAACGGGACATCGACAAGCGGATCGGTCCAGCGATGTCCTTCATCTCGGCCATGGCGTCCGCCGATGTCAACATCGACGTCATTTTCAAGGAGCTTTCCCGCCAGCCGATCTACGGGGAGATCCAGAAGGAGTCGGAGTGGATCACCCGGGACACGGAGCTGCTGGGCATCGACATCCTCACCGCCATCAGCAAGGCGGCGCAGCGTACCCCGTCGCAGCGATTCCAGGAGTTCCTGCAGGGAGTGGTCACCACCTCCACTTCCGGCGGTCAGCTGAAACCCTACTTCCTGCAGAAGGCGGAGCAGTTCGAGAAGGAGCACAAGCTCGAGATACGCGGCCAGCTGGAGACACTGGGCCTCATGGCCGAATCGTTCGTCACCGTGGTGGTCGCCTTCCCGCTGTTCCTGATCGTCATCATGGCCATCATGGCCATCGTGCCCGGCGGCGGCGGGAGCGCCAGTACGACCATAACCCTGCTCTATGCGGTCGTGGGCCTGATGGTGCCGATGTCGCAGTTCGGTTTCATCTTCTTCATCTGGAACATCACGAAGGAGTCAACGATGTGAGGTGCTTCAATGGCCACTGACAAGAACCTGGACATAATGGACCTTAAGCAGCTCAGGAACGAGAAGAGCGACCTCACCAAGACCATGCTGGCGGTCGGCATCGTCATCGGCGTGATATTCCTGATCATCGGCTTTCTGGACGCCATCGGTGGCCTGGAGACGCCCCTTAACTGGATAGACTATGTGGCACTGGCCCTGATGGGCTTCTCCGGGCCATACGGTTTCTACAGCACTTACAGGCACAAAAAGGTCTGCAACATCGAGGCCCGTCTTCCCGACTTCCTTCGGGACGTCGCCGAGGCCGGGCGTTTCGGCATGACCCTGGCTGAAGCGATCAAAGTATCGTCCCGGGGCCGGTACGGGCCGCTGACGCCGGAGATCCAGCGCATGGCGGCGCAGATCGAATGGGGAGTGCCCGCGGCGGAAGCGCTGAAACTCTTCGCTGAACGCGTCAACACCCCTCTGGTCAACCGGATGATCTCGATCATCATCAAGGCCAACGACGCCGGCGGGAGCGTTGCCGACGTCCTCACCATGGTGGCGCACGACGCCCGGGAAAGCATGCTGGACCAGAGCGAGCGGAGCCTGGAGATGTCGACCTACACCGTCGTCATATATGTGGCGTTCGCGGTGTTCCTGGCCACCATCTTCATTCTGAACGCCACCTTCCTCCCGAAGATGGCGGAGGCGGGCGCGCAGGTGTCCGCAGGGGCGGCAGCGGCGGGCATCACCAACATGCCAGCCACCATCAAGACCGCGGTCATCCCGCAGATCCAGTTGATCTTCGTCATTTCGGTGGTCATCCACGCCTTCGGGGATGGCATCCTTGCTGGAGTGTTGCAGGACGGCCGCATCGCCAACGGACTGAGGCATTCGTTCATCATGCTGCTGCTGGGCCTCATCGGCATCAAGCTGGGAGGCACCTGAGATGGAAGCTTCGAAAGAGCCGATGGACGAGGTAGAGGAGGTCCTGAAGAGGAATCGTCGAGCCCGAGGGCAAGAAGACCTCCCAGAAGGGCTTGGGCAGCAGGTACCTGGGGTTCATGCTGAAGATAAGGAACCGGCCCATGAAGGTCATGCTTCCCTCCGAGTCGAAGTTGCCGGAGAATGAGTCGGGCGTGATCACTGAGGTTCCAAAGATCGCTGAGAACAATGTCGATGAGGTGGAAATAACACCGGTGCTCAAACCGTACTCCTTCGTACGGATCAAGTTCGACAATACCTCGTCGGAGTACATCTACGAGGTCATCGAGCCTCACCTATCCGACGACGAGATGTACCTGCTGGACATGCTCAAATCGTCGCTTATCCTGACCCTCAACCTGACCATCAAGAAGAACGGAAAGGAAAAGATGGACATCCTGCGGAAGGCCACCGATGAGCTCCTCAAGGTCTTCGCCGTCAATCCGAACGCGCTTTCCAAGGAGCGCATCCTCTACTATCTGCGCCGCGACTTCATCGGCTACGGAGCGATCGACGTCATGATGCTTGACGCGAACGTGGAGGATTGTTCCTGCGACGGGGTCAACATCCCGCTCTACATATTCCACCGCAAGTACGGTTCCATCAGGTCCAACGTCAAGTTCGAGAAGGAGGTGGAGCTAGATTCGTTCGTGGTATGGCTGGCCCAGAAATGTGGAAAGCACATCTCAGTGGCCAACCCAATGCTGGACGCGACCATCCCGGACGGCTCCAGGCTGAACGCCACCCTGGGAATGCACGTCACCAAGAGAGGCTCATCGTTCACCATAAGACGGTTCAAGGAGAACCCGTTCACGCCCATCGACCTGCTCAAGTTCAAGACCATGAGCACCGAGATGATGGCCTACCTGTGGATATCCACGGAGTTCGGCTCGTCCATGCTGGTGTGCGGCGGTACCGCCTCCGGAAAGACGACCACTCTGAACGCAGTCTTGCTGTTCATCCCGCCCCAGAAGAAGATCATCAGCATAGAGGACACCAGGGAGCTCAACCTGCCCCACGAGAACTGGATCCCCGGCCTGACCAGGGAGGGTTTCGGCGGCAAGAAGGCGAACAGCACCGGTTCCGTCGATATGTTCGACCTGCTGACCGCGGCGCTGAGGCAACGCCCCGACTACCTGATGGTCGGTGAGGTCCGTGGCAAGGAGGCGTATGTCGTCTTCCAGGCCATGGCCACTGGTAAGACATCCTACTCCACGTTCCATGCTGAGGATGTCCAGTCGATGGTGCACAGGATGGAGAACGACCCGATCAACCTGCCCCGGGCGCTGATGACCGCCTTGGACATCGTCATGCTGCAGGCCCAGGTCAAGGTCGGCACCAAGATGACCAGGAGGGTCAAGTCGCTGACCGAGATCGTCGGCATGGACGCGGAGACGGGCGAGCTGATCACCAATGCGGTATTCAGCTGGAACCCGGCCGATGACACCTTCAACTATTCCGGTCATTCGTACATCTTCGAAAAGGTCAGGACCATCAAGTCCTGGTCGCCTCGGGAGATGGAGCGAGAGGTGAAACGCCGCGTCGAGATACTGGAGTACATGAAGAAGACCGGTGTCGACAACTACAAGCAGGTGGCTAGAATCATCTCCGCCTATTACAAGAGCCCGGAGAGGGCCATCAAGGAGATCCGGGAGAAGATGACCGTGGCACAGCTGGCACCTCCCCCGGTGAACTGAGGGTGCGAGTCGCCTTTTCTCATTCGTTCTCATCGAGGTATGGCAAATTGGGTCTTCACTGGAGTAGCGGGACATCGCGCATCAGGCAACGCCTGAAGGTCCCCGCTCCGGTTAAATGGACTGATCATCGCTGTGGGCCGATGGACAGACCAGCTTCTGAAGCCTTGTCAAAGCCGCCGTGAACGTCCAGAACTTCGGGTAAAACATTCATCAGTGGCCAGGGAATCGCCCAGCACATCTCTGTGGCCGGGGCGGCCATTTCTATGCCGGTCATGAATGATTCCGAATCGAATGACGCTCCCTCGATGAGACAGGTGCCCCATAGAATACCCTCGCCCGGGCCACCGCTGCCACTGTCCGAAGGGTCCGAAAAAATGGGTAAGGCGTTTGGAAGAGGTTTCCGGCGGGTCCCGGCTCACTTCTTATCTTCTTTGGCCGTCTCCGATGGCTCGGTCTGTTCGGGGCTGTCCTTGACGACCTTCTTCGGGACCATCTTGCGCTCGGACGAGCGCTTGACGATCTTGCGGAAGGGCTTGGCCTGTATCCACGGCCTCTCCGGCCTGGGGAACCTCGGGGGCCTTTTCGAACACGGTGCCGCACTTGGAGCAGATGGCGGCCCCCTTCGGGTTGAGGGTGCCGCATGCCGGGCAGGGCATGGAGCCGGCCTTGCGGTCCTCCTCCTGCTTGGCCACCCAGGCCTCGAAGGTCAGGTATGCCGGCTCGGTCTTGAGCCAGTCCATGAACTTGTCCTCCGAGTACTTCTTGCCCAGGGCGGCCTTGGCCTGCTCCCGGAACCCGTTGACATACTCCTCGTACTGGCCTCCTCATCGACGTCATATAGTCGTCCTCGGAAACCACCTCCATCGGCTCGGTCATGAACTTCGCGCCGCACTCCGGGCATTCCTTCGACCTCGCCGGTATCCAGGTACCACACTCGGAACACTTGGCCGTCTCCGTCTCGAACTCGGTGCCGCACCGGGGGCAGCGTTTGGAGCTCTCCGGGATCAGGGCGCCGCATTCACCGCACTCCACCATCTTGCTCAACCCGTGCTTGTACAGGTAGACGGAGAAGACCAGGATGATGGCCAGGACGATGACCGCTATGAGGATGAATATCCAGAATGGCACCGACTGGGGCTTGAATATCTCCACGATGTTGATCGGGATGAGCAGCGCTGTAGGTCGGGCCGGAGTTCAGCGTCACGCTGACCGAGTGTGAACCGGACCGGTCCGTCGGTATGAAGAGGTAACCGCGTGTAGGCGCCAGTGCTGTCGGTCTTGGTCGTCATCGCCTGCCCCACCGGCAGACCCGCGGCGTCCAAAAGCCTGATCGTTATCGATTGGTTGGCCAGGGGGTAGCTGCCGTCGACGTTGGTGATCATTCCGGTGACCAGTATCGAATCTCCCGGCTGGAAGTCGGTCTTCGACCCCACGTTGATGACGATCAGTGGGTTCGGCGCGTTGATGGTGAAGTACCTGGCTGTCGATGTCGTTGGTGTAGTTCGATTCGTCGATCGCTTGCCGGGAATTCATCTCCACCACGAGAGTCATAGACCCCGGAGGTGACGTTCACCACCCACGGGAAAGTTATCTCGGTCGATGCTCCGCCGGCCAGGTCCTTGGTCATGTTCGTCAGGTATTCAGTGCCGTTGTCGTTCTTTGACATAGATGCTTACGACGACGCCGTCCGCCGGCTTCAGGCCTTCATTCGCAATGGTGAACGTGATGTCGATCGTCTGCCCCTGAACCGCTTCGGAGGTTGTGCTCGCCACTCCGGACGGTGCCACGGAAACACCGCCCAGGAACTGCAGGTCGGCCCGGTTGTCGACCACCAGGAGTGAACTGGAGACCACGTTGTTCTTGTAGTTCATCTCCGTGATCGGGGTGTCATTACCATGGGTGAACGGGTTCACCTCGACCGTTATCAAGCGGCTTTGGTTGTTTCCCGATCCCTGCAAGGTGCTGGCGATCCATGGGAGCTGGATCTCGGCGGTCGCCCCGGAGGCGATGCTCGGTACCATCACATCACCGATCTTCGTACCGGTGCTGGTCGATCCGAGCCAGAAGCGCACCATGAAGTCCGTGGCCACGGACTCACCGGTGTTCATAACGGTGGCGGTCAGGATCGACCGAATCGCCTATGAACACCTGTGTCACCAGGGAATCGGACAACTTGAACTGCAGGCTCGTCGCCACCAGATCTGGATAGCCCAGTACATTACCATAAGGCTGGCCAGGTTGTTGTCCTTGGAAGATTCCAGGAGCAGGTTCTTCTCATCGATCACGACCGTTATGTTGTGGTCCCCGGGAAGCATGTGCTGCCATGTCGCCAAGGCCACGCCGGTCTGACCGCTCCGGATCGCAGGCAGGGTGAAGTTCCCGATGAGGGCCTTCACACCCTGGAACGTATCATAGAAGCTGATCACGACCGACTGGTCCATGTTGTCGCCGCTGTTCGTGATATCGGCCCGGATCGATAACGGTGGAATTGGTCACCGGTGTCGCCGGATTAACCACTATTTCGTTGGTGAAGATGCTCAGGTCAGGGACTCCCTCGACCGAAATGGTCGTCTGGTTCCAGTTGTCGGCGCGGCTAATCTGCGGTATGGCCATGAACGGGTCCACGGTCACGTTCAGTGTGTGAGCGCCCACTGGATAGGTCGCTGCCCAGGGAACGGTAATGTTCGAGTGTGCACCGGGCGCGATCGACTGGATAGTGCTGTCAGCGATTATCGAGTCCGTCGTCAGGTCCTTGAAGCGGACCAGCACATTGTAGGCGGTCACGACCCCGATGTTCGTTACGTTGGCGGTCAGGTTCAACGATTGACGCCCCGAGCCGGTGTGTATGTGGACGCCCAGAAGGGCGGGTCCAGCTCCGGCAGCGCTCCCAGCACGTTCACGCTGGTCACGATGTCGCTTCTGGCTATTTGGGTCCCATTGTTGATCAATGGGTCTGGAGCGACCTGCGTGTAGACGCCGAGTATGCCCCCGCTGCTCTGATAGGCATGGCCGTTGAACCAGTAGGTGGCGTTTACCCGATAGTTGTCGAAATGGGGTGCGCCGGTTGAACTGATCGTGTCCGAAAGCAGTTTGATCGTGGCAGTTCCCATCCGCCCCGGTCTTGGCGGTGGCGTATTTCGCCCCGACCGACCGGTCGACCTCGACATAGGCGTTGGGTATGCCGTGCACCAATGTTCCATCCATCACGGATACCGTCAGCCAGCGGTAGCTCCAGGCCCTGGCCTGGTCTTGCAGCACGATCGACGGTATCGACACGGATGTCAATACTGCGGTCGCTTGCCCGCCGAAATTGGCCACGTTGGATTGGAAGGTGACGTTGGTGGCGGTCAGGTTCCCGAATGAAGACGAGGGAGCGGTGAAGTTCGCGGCCACGACACTGTCATTTGCCAGGACCACCTTGGAATGGCCGTCGATGATGACCTTTATCGATCCGGGCAGAACCGATCCGTCGCGGGCCGAAAGAACGGCGTTGTCGGTCAGGAAGATCTGCATCGAATTGGTCGAGGTTATCGCCCCTGAGTCCATCACGATCGACCCGTTGCCAGACACAGTTATCTTGAACTGGTTTGGAAGGTCGTTCAGTATCTTCAGCGTGCCGTTGGTGATGATCAATTTGGCGTTGTCCTTGATCAGGATGTCTCCCTTGACCTGGTACAGTCCACTTCCGCTGATGGGGAGGACGTTAGTTCCGGAAAGGATCACCGATCCGTAGGCAACTGCCAAGGTCGGGAATACGACCGTCCTGACGTCGACGTTCTGGACCATGTTGGGGAAATGGGCAAGGTTGGTCGATATTCCACCGTTACTGTCATCCAGTACATACAATCCGTTCGCATTCCGGTAACTGAAGGCGAGATTGTAGTCGAAAGCCTTGCCGTTCCTCAGGTTCGAGCTGTTCAGCACATCGCTGAGCAGCGGTATCTTGACCATCCCGTTAGTCGCTGTCCGGTTGTAATTGGATGCGGTCTTGCCGAGGTAGGTAAGGATTGCCTGCGGAGGGGTTGCTACTGGTCCGGTCTGGCCCAGGTAGAATGCGGCTGCGCCCGTACCGAGATTGGTGGGCGTCACGCCGACGTTTCCGACCGGCACGTTCTGACTGTCGGTCACATCCAATGAGGACCAGCGGTAAAGGGCCACTTCTGGTTGCGTTTGTATATTGAGTGACAATCGATCAAAGTGAATCGTTGCCCCTCCAATATTGGTGAAAGACAATGTTAAAGTCTTCAGTTTGCTTATTGTATTAACGCCGTTAGCATACAAATCAAAAGACCCACTTTGTGTCTGACCAAGATTCTGAGAAGGTCTCAAGTTTGTATTCTTCAATGGTGAACCATCAACTGAGTATTGAAGATAGTTCGTTGTTGAATATCCGCGTTTCTGTATAGTAAACAAATGAACTGTAAGACTACTGATTGAGCCTGTCAAATCTCCGAGATTATAGCTCACAATATTCATTGTTTTGTCCATTCAGCAACGTTATAGACCAACGCGTCACCTTGAGCATACAAGTCCATTCAACATTCTGTCCAGTCGCGTCGCTTGTCGCATCGGCTGGTAATCACTTTGGCCAGATTCTTGGTCTTGAACACGTTGGTGCCGGAATAACCACCGGTGCTGTTGTTAACGGTCAGACCATAGAGATTGGCGACCGATTGATCAAGTGCTACCAATTTGTGGTAAGCGCCCTTTGCCGCATTCAACCCGTTGTTCTCATTGATGTTGTTCAGCGGGATGTACGAGTCGGCAGCCACAAAGTTCGTCGATCCGCCGATGGTGATGTTGCGGTATGTCGGCAGCCTCATGTCGATCGTGACCCAGATCCTGTCGATGTAAACGTTTCCAGACCTCGAGTTGGTGTAGTTCAGTACCAGTTTGCCCAGGCTCTGGGCCGACATCTTCGGCAGAGGGAAACTCATCGTCGTGTTCACGTTCGTGCCCGAGGGGGAGCTGGGATCATAGGTGGGGTCAGTCGTCAAGGTGGTGACATTTGTCGTTCCGAACTGCTGGGTGTAGTAGAACGCGTCATTCGTCCCTGCGATCGCCATGGTGGTGCTGGTCTTGTAACTTACATGCAGAATGATGCTCGATATGTCAGCCGCTTCGAAGACCAGTCCGCCCATGTCGAAACCGGTCGTGTAGAGCTTCTGGTTCGGAGCAACGGTCACGTTCTTGGTGTCGTTCATGGTCATTGACAGTGCCTTTTGACCGCCGTATCACCGTGCTCAGCGGGCCGAACGCGGCGTTCACGTCCCTCTCCAGGTAATAATCAACGTACTGCCGGGCCCGGGTGTCCGAGGCGAACTGGTAGTTGTTGCTGTAGGGAGCGGTCGGCGCCGCAATGGAGTTGTAGGTGCCATTGTCGTACATGTTGAGGACCCTGGAGCCGATCATCGTCACATCACTGGACATGAAGAGCATGACCGGTGAGCTGCTGAACGCCAGGGTCGGGAAATAGGTCGAATTGAACACGGTGGTCAATCCGGACACCGTGGAATCGATCAATGAGAATTTTGCGTCATCGACCAGGATGTGTCCCGAGAACGATATGTTCGACGTTCTTGACTCGAGGTAGCCGCCGTGCCTGACCACAACCCCAAGTGCTGGGATGAGGTTGCCTCCTAGAACGTCGACGGTCAGTGTCGAGTTGTCAAGGATCAGTATGCCGCCATCTTCAACGGTCAACGTCAGTGCCTTTACGCCGGTGCCTATCGGGACATTACCGGTATAGGTAGAACGGAAGACCAGGGTCGAGTTCACTATCTGGACCACTCCGCCGGCCCTGATTGTCAGGTTTCCATCGAACGGGAATGAACCCTGGTTCTGAACCGTCAGGTTTTTGGAATAGCCAGTACCTATGATCGTGTCTCCGTACGGGATCTCTCCCTGGGCAGATACCCCCACCGGGGGGACCGCTATCAGCAATACCCCCAGGAAAGATGATATTACCATGCACCAAACGATTGCGAAGCTAACAAGCTTGTTGAATCCAGCACCCAGCCTCATTATAACACCCGATAAATGACCATTTTGATATTTTGGAAAATAACGTTTGACTCTATAAATAGATGGGTACTTCTATCACACTTAGAAATTAAGAATATGCTGTTTCCAGCATATCGCCAACAAATGGAAAAATAATTACCAAAATGCAAAAAATAGGAGCATAAAAATAAGGATAGGGAGGGGGCCGCCCTCACTTCCTCTTGATTATCTTTCTTATCGAAACGGAACGCTTTACTTCCGATTTCTTCTCCTCTTCCGGCTCCTTGGGCTTCTCTTCCTCGGCCGACGCTTCCTCCACGTGCTTCTCTTCTTCGACCGTTTCCTCCTTCGGTCTCGGCTCGGGCTCTTCCTTCTTCGGTTCGGTACGGCGGGAGTCCTTCTTCTTCGGGGCCTCGATCATCTTGCCGTCCTTGAGCTTCGCATCGCAGGCCCAGCAGCGCTCTGACTTGGAATCGATGATGGTGCCGCAGTTGGGGCACTCGAACTCCTCCTTCTTCTCTTCGGCCGGTTCTTCCTCTGCGATCTCCTCTTCCTCGGCCGGCTCCTCTTCCTCCTCTTCGGGTTCATCCATGGGTGCCGGTATCGAGTTCATCTGGGGGGCATCATCCTCGACGCTGGCCTCCATCTTGGCCGCGTTGTCCTCTTCCATGATCTCCTCAGGCTTGGTCGCCTCGAAGACCGGTTCCGGGACGTGGGGCTTGACCGGGGCCCGGGCGTGGCGCCCTTCCACTCGCCTCCCTCTGGGTGAGGGCCTTTTCCCTCTCCGCCAGGGTGCGCTCCCATTCCACGAAGCGCTTCTGTTCCTCCAGCACGATCTTCTTGCTGTTGGCCAGCAGATCGTTCTGCTCCTCCACGACCTTGATCTTGGCCAGGAGGTCCTCCCTCTTGGCGCTGAGGGACTCGACCATCTTCTTCAGGTCCGACTCCTCGGCGAGCATGCGCTCCTCCATCTTGGTGATGCGTTCCCCGGAATCGCGGAGACGCTTCTCGTAGGCGGTGGTGAGCTCGGTCAGGCGGAGCAGTTCGGACTCCTGCCGGGCGATCTCCCCCTGGCGCTTGTCCAGGTTCTCGCGGCCCGCCTGGATGTCGTCCTCCCTGGCCTGCAGGTCGGCCTGCATGCCGGGACAGCTCCTCCTGGAACTTGTTGGCTCGGTTCTCCCTCGGGGCCAGGTCGCCCTCGCGCTTCTTGATCTCGTTCTCCTTCTGCCAAGATTGCTCTCCTTCTCGGCCAGGTCGCGCTGGTCCGAGCGCAGCCTGGGCTCCATCGAGTCCAGGTCCTCGCGGCGCTTCTTTATGTCGGTCTCTTGGCTCTTGATCTTGTCCTTGAACTCTTCAATGACTTGCCAAATCGGTACTGAATCATCTGCCATTGGTATCTTCCCTCAAGCTGTCAACTCTAGGCCAACGTTGGCCCCAGAATAGTAAGCCCATGATCGCCCACCTCCATGGTGTGGCGTTCCATCGAATGCTCCGTGGCCCTCATCTTCTCCACCCGCATGTACCGCACCAGCTTTCCCCGGGTACGGTCCAGGCCGAGCTCGATGATGCCGTCCACCAGGAACCCTTCGTTCCCGAGCAGGTCGGAGGGCGAGCCCGGATTGCGCTCCATGACGATGAACGACATCAGATTGTAGTCCCTCAGCGTCTTGAAGAAGTAGAACATCTTTTTGCGCATGCCCTTCACGTCGTCCATCAGGGAGTACAGCGCCCCCAACGAGTCCAGGCTGAAGACGGTGAACCGGTCGCCATGCTTCTTCTTGTAGTATCCGATGGTCTGGATGATGAACTGGAGATAGTCGGTGGGTGAATCGACCTCGACGATCTCGTCCAGCTCGCGCAGGTCGGTGAAATCGGAGATCTCCAGGTTCGAGGTGAGCTTGAGGTTCAGGGACCTCATGTTCCGGATGTGGCTGTCCGCCGTCTCCTCCAGCGTGATGTACAATCCGAACTCGTTGGTCTTATCCAGATAGGAAGACATCATCGAGTAGCAGAACGAGGTCTTCATCGAGCCTGGAGGTCCGGTGATCAGCACCACCTTGGGGACCTCGATGTCCGTCCTGAATACCTTGTCCAACCCTTGAATGGAATTCCTGAACACTTTATCGCACCGCCCGGATTTCCTTATTTTATCGGCGGTCAGGTAATAAACCTTTTCGAGCTGGGCACCGTAGTTTCGATAATTTGAACGGCGGTCCAGACGGCGGTGCATGCTGGCCATGATGGAAAAAGGGCCTTGTGAGGGCCGCCGGGCCGGTGCGGAAACGGGTTACTCTTCCCCTTCCTCGCTGCCCTCGGCCCGGAGCGAGTCGCCCTTGGCCTCGGTCTCTTCCACCATGCGCTCCTCGCCCTTTCCGATGAGGCGGGCCACGGCTATGACCTTCTCCCCCTCCTCCAGCCGTTTCGCCCGCACGCCCATGGTCACCCGACCCAGGACCCGGAAGTCGGACGCCGGGAAGCGGATGATGTTGCCCTTGTTGCTGGCCAGGATGATCTCGTCCTCCTCCGAGACCTCGAGCACCTGGAGTACCTTGCCGTTCCGCTCGCAGACCTTGATGGCCTTGACGCCTTTCCGCCCCGGTGGGTCTTCCGGTACTCGTCGCGCTGCTCGGCGCCGGGGAGCTCCTCCTCGCAGATCTCCTCGGTCTCCTCCGGCCTTCTCGATCTCCTCTTCGGCCAGCTCCTCTTCCGCCTCGTCCTCCGGGGAGCCGGAGCCTCGTCCGATTCCTCGGCGGTGCCGCGCTTGCCGACGATGGATATCTTGCCGTAGCCGTTCTCGGTGATGGTCAGCAGCTTGGCGTCCTGGGTGACGATGGCCATGCTGACCACCCTGTCGCCCTCGCCCAGCCGTATTCCGCGCACGCCGTGGGCCGGTCTGCCCATCGGCCGGACGTCCCGCTCGGAGAACCGTATGGCCCGGCCGTTCGACGTCGCCAGGATGATCTCCTTGGTGCCGTCGGTCATCTTGGTGTCGACCAGCTCGTCGCCCTCTTCCAGGCCGACCGCGATGATGCCGCTGGAGCGCACGTTGATGTACGCCTCCAGCGGGGTCTTCTTGATGACTCCCTTCTTGGTCGCGAACACCAGGTAGCTGGCGCCGCCGATCTCCTTGACCGGCATGGTCTTGACCACCTTCTCGCCCTCCTCCAGCTTGGGCAGGAGGTTGACTATCGGCTTGCCCTTGGAGTGCCGGCCGCCGACCGGCAGCTGCCACGCCTTGAGCACGTAGACGCGGCCCGAGGTTCGTGATGAACATCAGCTTGTTATGCGTCAGCGTGACGAACATGTCGGTGACGTTGTCCTCCTCCTTCGTCTCCATGCCGATGAGGCCGATGCCTCCGCGCTTCTGCTGCTTGTAGGTGTCCAGCGGTATCCTCTTGATGTACCCGTCCGACGTCCCCATGACCACCATGTCCTCGTTCGGGATCAGGTCCTCGATATCGAAGTCCAGCGCGTTGGCCACGATCTCGGTCTTGCCGTTCGTCGCCGTACTTCTCCCGAAGGTCGAGCTCCTCGCTCTTCACGATGCCGATGATCCTCTCGGTGGATGCCAGTATCGCCTCCAGTTCGCGGACCAGCTTCTCGATCTCCAAGTACTCCGCGCGGAGCGCCACCAGTTCCAGGCCGGTGAGCTTCCTCAAGCGTCAGGTCGAGGATGGCCTTGGCCTGTTCCTCGTCTATGACCAGGAAATCGATCAGGCCGTGCCTCGCCTCCTCCGGCGAGCTTGCCGCACGGATGATGCGGATGGTCTCGTCCAGCGCGTCCACGGCCTTGATCAGGCCCTGCAGGATGTGGTCCCGCTTCCGCGCCTGGCCAGGTCGAACTGGGTCCTTTCGTGACGACGCTGACCCGATAGTCCAGGAAGTGCTGCATCATCTCCTTCAGCGTGAGCACCTTGGGCTGGTTGTCGACCAGCGCGATGTTGATGACGCCGAAGGTCACCTCCATCTGGGTATGCTTGAACAGCTGGTTGAGGACGACCTCCTCCATGACGTCCTTGCGCAGCTCGATGACGATCCTCATGCCGTCCCGGTCGGACTCGTCGCGCAGGTCGGTGATGCCCTCGATCTTCTTGTCCTTGACCAGTTCGGCGATCGCCTCGATCAATGTGGACTTGTTGACCTGGTATGGGATCTCGTTGACGATGATGCGCTGCTTGCCCTCGACCTCTTCTTTGATGGTCCGGGCCCGCACCTTGATCTTGCCCCGGCCGGTCTGGTAGGCTTCGATTATGCCGTTGATGCCGTAGATGATGCCGCCGGTCGGGAAGTCCGGACCCTTGATGAACTGCATCAGGTCCATCACCTCCGCCTCCGGGTGATCGGCCAGATAGATGATGGCGTCGACGACCTCGCGCAGGTTGTGCGGCGGTATGTTCGTGGCCATTCCGACCGCGATGCCGGACGAGCCGTTGATCAACAGGTTCGGCAGTTTGGACGGCAGAACGGACGGCTCCTTCAACGAACCGTCGAAATTGTCGACCCAGTCGACCGTTTCCTTGTCCAGGTCGGCCAGCATATCCTCGGCTGTCTTCTGCAGACGGGCCTCGGTGTACCTCATGGCCGCGGCAGAATCGCCGTCGACCGAACCGAAATTGCCTTGCCCGTCGATCAGCGGGTAACGCAGCGAGAACGTCTGGGCCATGCGGACCATCGAGTCATAGACGGCCATGTCGCCGTGCGGGTGATATTTCCCAAGGCAGTTCGAAACGACCATACCAGCTGCAACAAATTCGTGAGCGACAGCGACCTGGAGATCATACGTATGTTCTGCTGGCGCAATTCTAATTTCCTTCACGCTGAGGAAGTAGATGTTCTTCTCAGCGATCTCCTCGATGATTGGAGCAAGGTCCGAACCGATCCGCTCCAGCTTAGATTGAATTCCCCAATCCATTATTTGCGTACGACCCAGCCGATGTTCTTTGAGGTCTGAAGAATAGCGTATCTTTGAACCGCTTGGATATGTTATTCCACAACGGAATTTGGTACCAGCATTATCCTCATACCAGCCTCCACCTCTATGATGTTCAGAAAGGTCATTGAAAATCGCCGTTGAAGCAAAGGGAATCCGGTCGAATGACGAAATCATCTTTGGAGAGTCTTCGATTCTTTCCAACCTTTCTTTCCGGACCTCATTGTGCAAGTCGAGAAACTTCGCCAGTTCCTTTGCGAATCTACCCCGAACCTCAATCGAATTCAAAGGCAGGTTGTGACGAACAATGCTTCCATTCAACATGCTGAATTCATTTGTCGAGTCCTGAACATATTGATGCCCCATCACTCCTAGTTGTTGCATCAGTAGCTGGGTTTCGTCAGCCATTCGTTTGGATATTGTACCGTAATGGACGATGTTTCTATCTTTGTGAACGGATCCATCACCATCGATCATTCCCGAAAGTAAGGCTCCAATTACAGATTTCGGGGACTGGTAAAAGGCTTCTGGAATGTGCTTGCTCTCGGCTCTCCAAGTGACATCGATTCCGAAATTTTCGGCCAGATAATCGTTCAGTTCATTGTCGGTTATCCTGATCTGATGCATTATCTTGTCGAGGTTGTATGCATCTTCCTGATTGGTGCTCCTGCACTGAATCGAAACATCCAAACCAAACTCAGCTTTCAATGCAGCTTGTACATGCTCGATAACGCCAGGAGACGCCGAGAAGAAGTTGAAGACCCCTTTCTTGATGTCGTTACCATAGCGCTTTTCAATGTGCCCGTCCGACAAGAATTGACCAATCAAATAGGCGATGTTCTCATTGAGTTCTTTGGGCTGACCCTGCCAGTCTGACAATTTGACATTGGGCAGATTGTCTGGATACTCCAACCGCATGACCACGCTGTCACCAGAAGAAAGATCCTTAGCCTGTTTCCATTCATATTTCAGGTCACGATTAAGGACCTTGAATGGTTGTGATGGGGTTGATGTTACCGATATTCCATTCTCAAGTGTTACTTTAATGAGTTCCTTTTCCGGCATCTCATACAATTCGGTGACCGGACACTTGCCTGACTGGGTGTAGACCATGTCCCCGATTTTGACGTTCTCGATCGGGATCAATCCCTTCTCCGTGAGAACGCGGGTTCCTGGAACGAAACATTCTCCGACCACCCTGGCGCTCTTCTTGGGAGCGGATTTCGCGGTGATCCCCATGTCGTTCATGGCGTAGAGGATCCTCCGGTGCACCGGCTTGAGACCGTCGCGCACGTCAGGTAAAGCCCTGCCGACGATGACGCTCATGGCGTAGTCGATGTAGCACTTCTTCATCTCGATCTCTATCGATTTCGGGACCACCTGGAAGCCAGCGTTCTTGTCCTCCGGCACGAACGTTGGGGCCGCCGGCGATGCGGACTTGCTCCATGGCACCGGTGTTATCTGCTCCTCCGTCTTCTCCGGCACGTTCTCTTCGGCGGGCTTGTCGTTGTGTTCTTCGTTATCTGCCATTTAGCTCACCTCAAACGTCCAGATTCTCTACTTCCTTGGCATGTGCCATGATGTATTCCCGCCTCGGTTCGACCGCGTCGCCCATGAGCACGGTGAACATCTCGTCCGCCTTCACCGCGTCGTCGATGGTGACGTGCTTCATCACCCGGCTGGCCGGGTCCATGGTCGTCTCCCAGAGCTGGTGCGGGTTCATCTCACCCAGACCTTTGTACCTCTGGGCGTTCGCCCCCTTGCCCATCTCTGCGACCGCCTTCTGCATGTCCTGTTCGGTGTAGACGTAGACTTCCTTCTGGCCGCGGTAGACCTTGTACAGCGGCGGCTGTGCCACGTAGATGTAGCCGTTCTCCACCAGCGGCTTCATGTACCGGTAGAACAGGGTCAGCAGTAGCGTCCTGATGTGCGCCCCGTCGACATCGGCATCGGTCATGATGATGACCCGGTGGTAACGGGCCTTGGCCAGGTCGAACTCGGTCCCGATGTTGGTGCCCAAGGCCGTGATCAGGTCGCGTATGGCGCTGCTCTTGAGCAGCTTGTCCATTCTCGCCTTCTCGACGTTCAGGATCTTGCCCCGCAGGGGCAGGATGGCCTGGAACTCACGGTTGCGGCCCTGCTTTGCGCTGTTGTGCACGAAAACCCCGGACGCAAGTGCGAAGTTGTGCGTTCCGGGAACCTCGATGTCGTAGACGTCCATCCTCTCCGGCAGCGGCTTGACCGACACCACCTTGTGGTTCCAGCAGGTGATGACGTCCTTCAGATGACCTTCGAAGGAGATCGGTTCACCGGGCCCGGAGAACGAGAGCCATTCGCTGCTGTTGGGGTTCCAGATCATCGGTCCGGATTGCGGGTCCTCGATACGGAAGGGCATGAGCGAATCCCCTTCGACCAGGTCCTTGGCCATCCGGTACCTCCCGTCCCGGGTCATGAACGGATGGTCCGGTGTGCAGCGGATGCTCTCACCGTTGTCGAGGGAGACCTTCACGACCTCGGCCATCGACCGGGTCATCCTCGGTGAAAGGATCTTCTCGACCGTGATATCTCCGTCCTTGCCGATCGTGAAACAGCAGTTCTCCCTGCCCGAATCGTTCTCCGCGATCAGCTCCGGGAAGGTCAGTTCCCGGCCGTCGGCCAGCACGACCCTGGTGTCGCCGGAGAAACAGCCGCCTGCGCTGTCACCCTCGACGATGTAGATCTCGCACTTGGACGGGTCGCGCTCGGCGCAGTCCGCCAGTTTGCCCGGCAGTGCCGCGGACTCCAGGAACCCCTTCCTCCGGGTCAGCTCCCTGGCCTTGCGCGCCGCCTCCCTGGCCGCCGATGCCAGTATCGACCTTTCGATGCATATCTCGGCGATCTTCGGGTTCTCGTCCAGGAACTCCTTCAGCTTGGCGCTTAGAACGGAATCGACGATGCCCCGTATCTCCGAGTTCCCCAGCTTGGTCTTGGTTTGGCCTTCGAACTGCGGCTCCGGCACCTTCAGGCTGAGGATGGTGGTGAGCCCCTCCCGGACGTCGTCGCCGGTCAGCCCCTCGTCCGCCTCCTTGATGAACTTGTACTCCTTGGCGTAGTCGTTCATCGTCCTCGTCAGCGCGGAGCGGAACCCGTTCACGTGGGAACCGCCCTCGATGGTGTTGATGTTGTTGACGAACGAATAGAACGCCTCGCTGTAGGCGTCGGTGTACTGCATCGCCACCTCCACGATCACGTTGTCCTTCTCGGTGATCAGGTAGATGGGCTTCTCGTGCAGCGCCACCTTGTTCTTGTTGATCGACTGGACGAACTCGACGATGCCGCCCTCGAAATGGAACTTCTCCTCCCGGCCGTTGCGCAGGTCCTTGAAGAAGATGGCCACGTTCTTGTTCAGGTACGCCAGGTCCTTGAGGCGGGATGCCAGCACCTCGTCGTCGAAGTTCCGGTCGGGGAATATCTCCGGGTCCGGCATGAACGTGATCGTGGTGCCCGTCCCGTCCGCCTCGCCCACCATCTCCAGGGGTTTGGACAGGATGCCGCGCTCGCAGCGCATGTGCCACTCCTTCCCTTCCCGGCGCACGCGCACCTCCAGCCACTCGGAGAGGGCGTTGACGACCGACATGCCGACCCCGTGCAGTCCGCCGGAGACCTTGTAAGATTTCCGGTCGAACTTGCCGCCCGCATGCAGCGTGGTCAGCACCATCTCCACCGCTGGCTTGTTGTATTTCGGCAGAATGCCGGTCGGGATGCCCCGTCCGTCGTCGGCCACGGAGCAGCTGCCGTCCGCGTTTATGGTGACCTCGATGCGGGAGCAGAACCCCTGCATCGCCTCGTCTATGCTGTTGTCGACTATCTCGTACACCAGATGGTGGAGCCCTCGCGTGTCGGTGCTCCCGATGTACATGCCTGGCCGTTTTCGTACGGCTTGTAGGCCTTCGAGCACTTGGATGCTCTCGGCCGTGTAGCTGGTATCCTCCATAATGTCAACTCCGAATGAACCGTTAACCTGATGTCCTGACTCTTCATGGCCACTTTTCCCTGCCTTGGGAAAGGTGGTCGAACCGCATCCCTTCTGTTATATAAAACAGAATGGCTTCGCGGTATTTAAACAATGCCCTCATCTGGCTATGGTATGAAAATATGGTGCTGGTTTGAAGGCTCTTGCGCGGCCCCGTTTCGGCACGGTTGCGACGCCGGTTTGCGAAGGGTCCGGGGAAATGTCTTTTAGACCGGAGCGGGTTTGCCCGGAACATGACGATTATGGAGGCTGCCAAGGGCGGTCTTACCAAGGAGATCGAGGCGGTCGCCGAGAAACGAAAGGATGGACCCGGAGAGGCTCCGGAGGCTGGTCGCCTCCGGCCGGGTGGTCATCCCGCTCAACCCCATCCACGGCGCGGCAGCGTGCGGGATCGGCGAAGGCCTGCGGGTCAAGGTGAACGTCAACCTCGGCACCTCCCGGGACATCGTTAACGTCGACGAGGAGCTGGCCAAGGCCAAGCTCGCCGTCCGCTACGGCGCCGACGCGATCATGGACCTGAGCACCGGCGGGGACATCGACGCCATCCGGCGCCGGATCATCAAGGGGACGCCGGTCCCGGTCGGCACCGTCCCGATCTACCAGGAAGGGCTGCGGGCGGCCCGCCGCAGCGCCGTGGTGGACATGGACGAGGACGACATGTTCAACGGCATCGAGAAGCACGCCAAGGACGGCGTGGACTTCATGACCGTGCACTGCGGGATCACCAAGCAGAGCGTGGAGCGGCTGAAGCGGTCGGAACGGATCACCGACGTGGTCTCCCGCGGCGGCTCGTTCCTGGTGGCCTGGATCCTGCACAACGGCAAGGAGAACCCGCTGTACGAGACGGTTCGACTACCTGCTGGAGATGGCCCGGGAGTACGAGTTCACGCTGTCGCTGGGCGACGGTCTGCGGCCCGGTTGCCTGCACGATGCCAGCGACGGGGCGCAGATATCCGAGCTCATCATCCTGGGGGAGCTGGTCAAGCGTGCGCGCAAGGCCGGCGTGCAGACCATGGTCGAAGGTCCCGGGCACGTTCCGATGGACCAGATCGCGGCGAACGTGCGGATGCAGAAGACGATATGCGACGGCGCGCCGTTCTACGTGCTGGGGCCGCTGGTCACGGACATCGCCCCCGGCTACGACCACATCACCGGCGCCATCGGAGGGGCCATCGCCGCCTTCGCCGGCGCTGACTTCCTCTGCTACGTGACACCGGCCGAGCATCTCGGCCTGCCGGACCTGGAGGACGTCAAGGAAGGGCTGATCGCCTCGAAGATCGCGGCCCACGCCGCCGACATCGCGCGGGGCATCGACGCGGAGACGGGACGACCGCATGGCCCGCGCCCGCAAGGCGTTGGACTGGGAGGGCATGTTCGCCGGAATCGCTGGACCCGGAGAAGGCCAGGCGTTACCGGTCCAGCGGCAAGACCGAGCAGAAGGACGGCTGCTCGATGTGCGGCGACGTGTGCGCCATGAAGATCGTCGGGGAATACCTGAAGAAGGACGAGGTCTGAACGGGAGAAGATGGAGCCACCGAGGGGAATCGAACCCCCAACCTATTGATTACGAATCAATCGCCCCGCCATTAGGCTACGGTGGCGTACTGGTCTCCCAACAAATGTTCCCATCATTTAAAGGTTTCTTACGAGCCTCCCGGTTGCCGTGACGCGACGACGCTCGGGCACGACGACCGACTGAACTCGGCGGCATGGCAAAACGATTTAAGCGTTCCGGCTCATGGTTCCCCGATGCAATTGCAGCCTCAGTTCGGTATCTCGCCTGGCGTCCTGGTGGAACAGCGGCGCGGGGGCCAGACCTCCTTACGGTCGCTCCTGGACTGCATGAGGGACGGGCATTTCACCGGATACCTGATGACCGGGATGACGCTGGACGGGGATACTACGCACGGCGTCATCGCCGTCGAATCGGGAAAGGCGGTCCTGGCCATGTACGCTTTCCGGCCGTCCGGCAACAACAGCGTGGAGATGACCTACCGGGGCGAGAGGGCGGTCGAGTTCACCTGCGGGGACGCCCTATGCCCCGAATCCCAGCTCGAACTGCACGCGCTGAACGACTTGAGGGAGATCAGGAAGATCGTCGGGCGAGACCAAGGACGGGGTCGACCTTCCGCGCGTTCCTCGAGAACTTCTACCATGACCGGCTGGAGGCCCCCGTGCACCAGCCTGAGCCGATCGCCCAGCCGGTCCAAAAGGAGACTGCCCGCCATTGCCGCCCGCGGACACCCTCGATTCCATCAAGGACATGATCGTCCAGCACCACAAGAAGAACGCCGAGCGTGGCACCCGGAAGGCCGGGTACCATGAGCTGGAGATCGACATCGTGGAGGGCGAGTCGTACCTGGTGGAGGAGCAGAGCCGCGAGATTCTCCTACGGGATCTTCGCCTCGATGGTGGAGGACAATTACAAGGGCATCGGCATCACCCGGATCAATCCCCGGCTCCTCCGCTCGAAGATCGAACGGGGAGAAGCCCGCGGATGCTGTGGCTCACCGACCACGAGTCGAGCCTGCGAGGAGACCATCCCCCCGTCGCTGGAGAAGATCATGGTGATACTGGAGGAGTTCATCCTCAAGAACGACCTGAGCGTGGTCCTGGTGGACGACCTGCAATACCTGATAAGCTGCAACACCTTCGAAGGGGCGGTCCGCTTCATCCGCAACCTGGTGGACAAGATATCGGAGCGTTCGGCGGTGTTCCTGCTGTCGGTTGACCCGAACTCGTTGAACCCGCAGGAGCGCTCGGTCCTGGAACGGGAATTGCGGGTGGTCCGGGACCGATGAAGCGATCGGATGGACGCCTCAGATCCGCTTCATCTCGGCCTTGAACTCGATCAGGCGGTCCAGGGTCTCCTCGTACTTCTCCCGCTTCATCGCCATGCCCGCGTCCTTCAGGATCTTGACCATGATGGTGACGTCCTTGCCGTCGGCCTTCGAGTCGAGCAGCGTGCTCTTGGCCTTTCTCATCTCGCTCTTGAGCACTTCCGGCAGCGTCTTCATGATGTCCTCGCGCCCCTTCCGGGACAGGATGCCCATCATGCTCCAATCGCCCCGCTCCCCCGCCTCCTGGGCCTCCTTGAGCAGGCTCCGGGCCTCCCTGACGTCCACGTAGAACCTTTCCGAGTTCTGCACCAGCTTCGCCAGCGATTCGCAGATGTCGTGGGCCTCGACGTACTTCCCAGTTATCTTCTCGGCGGTCTTGCGGCCGATTCTTCGACTCCTCAAGGGCCGCCAGGAGCTCCCCGTTGGAAATGTTCTGCCGCATCCGTTCGATCGACTCCGTCATCCCGGACGTGTCGCCGCCCATGGACCTGGCCACCACCAGTAGCTTTTCCAGATGTTCGAAGTCCCGGGTGAGCCTCTCCTCGATCGCGAACCGCACCGACGAGCGGCATTCCTTCACGCACTGGACGGCGGTGGCGATGTCCTTCTGTTTGCCTGCCCGCACCGCCTTGTCGATCATCCTGCGGCACTCCGACGTGTCAATGTCAAAATCCTTGGCCATCGCCATCAGCGGCTTCACTTCGGCCACCAGCACCGGGAACTGCTTCTTCAGCTCCTCGTTCTGTTCCGCCTCGAGGCGGGCCAGCTCCTTCTGCTTCTCCAGCTCCCTCTCCCGGTCCTTCTCTTCCTGCGTTCGACTCTTCCTCGCCCTCGGTGACGACCTCGAACTTGGTGCCGCAGAAGGGGCATTCCTCGCAGTCGCTGGGAATCGATCTTCCCGCACTCCGGGCATTCCGATTCCGAGACCTCCTCGATGACGAACTCGACCCCGCAGTGGGGGCACTTCGACGAATCACCCGAGATGTGCGTTCCGCACTCTGGGCAGTCGAACTCGAACGATTCATTTTCCTTCTCTTTGGGTGAACTAGAACCTGCCATCGAATCACGACTCGACTGCTATTCTCTGTCTCATTAACCTTAGGTTATTTATTGCTACTTACGTGGGTGCCCTTCCTGAGAATATGCCTGGCCATATTCCGACGCTCATCGCCAGGGCGTCCTGGACGGGCAGGGGCGTCTCGCATATGATGGTGCATTCCCGCGACAGTCCCCGCAGTGAGGGGACCAGGTGGGAGAAGTCTGGGTCCTTGGCGCTCAGCGGCAGGTGCCGTTTCTCGCCCGCCCCGGTGTACTCGATGCAGCTGTAGTGGCAGTGAAGCGTGCCTGGGCATATCGAGACCAGGTCGTCCACCACCCGATGGAAGTCGTCCGGGGTGCGCAGCGACCCGCCATACCGGGCATGGATGTGGGCGAAGTCGAGCACCGGCTGCACCCCCTTCAGCGCGCGCACCACGGAACCTATCTCCTCCAAGGTGCCCCAGCTGCTGCCCCGGCCCATGGTCTCCAGGCCCAGGACGACCTCCAGGCCTTCCTCCCGCATCTGGTCCAGGCATTCGGCGAGGCCGCGCAGCACCGCCCCGGTGGCGATCTCCGGTTCCCGGCCGGCGTAGGTGGCGGCGTGTATCACGATGATCCAGGCACCGGCCTTGGAGGCCACCCGGGCGGTCCGCAGGACCCACTCCTTGCTCTTCTCGTACGTTTCAGGGACCGAATTGAAGCTGATGTAGTACGGGGCGTGGGCGCTCAACCTGACGTCCAGCTCCTCCGCCTTCCGCCGTATGGCGATGGCCCGCTCGTCGCTCAGGTTCACCTGGCGCCCGAACTGCAGCTCCATCGCGTCGAGACCTTTCTTCCTGACCAGCTCGACCGCGCTCACCCCGCCCTTCGCGCCCTCCGGATAACCCGCTGGTCCGAACCTTATCACGGGTCGGCATAGCCTCCGGCCGATATATGGTTTGACCCAACCCGGTACGCTGGGCTCAAAAAGGCTATCTATTCGGTAAGCCCCTTGTATCCATGGAGTGGAAATGGAGACCGAAGGAGTGCCGGTGGAGATACCGCCCGACTGCAACATCATAATCGGGCAGTCGCATTTCATCAAGACGGCGGAGGACCTGTACGAGGCCATGGTCAACTCGACCCCGTCGGCGAAGTTCGGGATCGCCTTCTGCGAGGCGTCCGGCCCGCAGGCTGGTGCGCGTCGAGGGCAACGACGATGAGCTGAAACGGGTGGCGGCGGAGAACGCGATGCGGATAGGCGCCGGACACACGTTCGTGGTGCTGCTCAGGAACGCGTTCCCGGTGAACGTGCTCAGGGCCATCAAGGCCGTCCCCGAGGTGTGCTCCATCTTCTGCGCCACCGCCAACGAGCTGCGGGTCATCGTCGCCAAGGACGGCGAGGGACGCGGTGTTATCGGAGTTATCGACGGCAAGCCGCCAATGGGAGTGGAGAACGATGAAAACGTCAAAGAAAGAAGGGAATTCCTCCGCAAGATCGGATACAAGCGCTGACGATGACTATCTGGACCAGTACGAGGTCACCGCCAAGTACTATGATATTTGGTATGAGGACTCCAACGAGGACGTCGAGTTCCTGAAGCGCATGGCGGAACGTACCGGGGGTCCGATACTGGACTGCATGTGCGGCACGGGCAGGACACTGCTCCCGCTGGCCAAGGAAGGGTACGAGATCTCCGGGTTCGACGCGTCGGAGGCGATGCTGGACAAGCTGACCGCGAAGATCGAGACAGCTGCCCGAGATCGATGCAGGAGAACGTCCACATCGGGCACGGGGACGTCCGGAACTTCGTGTGCAAGCAGAAGTTCAAGCTGGTCATCATCCCCTTCAATGCGTTCCTGCACCTGCTGGAAACGGAGGAGCAGGAGGCGGCCCTGAAGAACGTGGCCGACCACATGGCGCCGGAGGGGCTGTTCATATTCAGCATATTCAATCCCCGGCTGGACCGGCCCGAGGGGCTGCTCCGCCACCGGGGCACCCGGTTCACCTCCCAGGGTGAGATCATCACCAAGATGGAGGCGCAGGAGTTCAACACCCCGGACCAGACCACCACCATCCATTACTTCTACGACATCTCGCGGCAGGACCAGGAACTGCGCCGGGTCACTGCCACGATGACGCTCCGCTACATGTTCGAGCGGGAAGTGGTCGACCTTTTGGAACGGTGCGGACTGGAGGTGGCCGAGGAGTACGGCGACTACTTGCTCTCTCCGTTCAAGAAGACCAGCGAAGTCATGGTGTTCGTGGCCAGGAAATCGGCATGAGGGTCGGGCCCCTCGACCTCAACAGCACGCTCGGCTGTGGCCAGGTGTTCCGCTGGCATAAGGAGGGGGAGGTCTGGAACGGCATCCTGGACGGGAAAGAGGTCGGTCTGCGCCAGAAGGGGGCCTCGATCGTCGCCGAAGGGGCGATCGGGGAACGCACGCTCCGGCGCTATTTCCGGTCCGACGACGACCTGGACCTCATCCGTGAGGAGATCGCCAAGGACGATGCGATGAGCGCCATGGTGGCCGAGCTCCCGGGTCTGCGCCTGATCCGCCAGGACCCCTGGGAATGCGCCGCATCCTACGTGCTGGCGACGAACGCCAACATCCCCCGCATCCAGAAGATGATCGAGAGCGTCTGCCGTACTTTCGGCGACCCCCTACCAGGCGGCGGCTATGCTTTCCCCCGCCCGGACCAGATCGCCGGCAGGCAAGGAGGCGGCACGGACCTGCGGCCTGGGATACCGTTGCGGCCGGTTCGTGGAGTTCGCACGTATGGTGGACCGGGGCGAGATCGACCTCGGTTCGCTGCGGAACGTCGGTACAGCGAATGCGTCAAGGAACTGAAGTCCTGCCCGGGGATAGGGGACAAGGTGGCCGACTGCGTCGCCGTTTTCAGCCTGGACCATCTGGAGGCGTTCCCGGTCGACGTGCGTATCAAGAAAGCCATGGAGGCGATGTACGGGGTAAGCGGCACGTACCGCCGAGTGAACCAGTACGGACGCGATTATTTCGGCCGCTACGCCGGGTATGCCCAGGAGTACATCTACTACTCGTTCCAGCGAACCAACCGGTTCAGATGAGCGGCGTCTTGAGTCCGGGACAGACGCAGTCTGGGGCCTTCAGACCGGTGTGGATCTCGTAGACCTTGACCAAGCATCCCGCTCTTCTTGACCATCTCGCAGATGCGGCAGGTCTCGGTGACGATGTCGGAGCCGTTCACGATGCGGACCGCGGCCACCTCCACCTCCTTCCTGAACTCCTCGTACTTGCCGCTGTTCTCGATCTCCTTGCTCGTGCCGCGTTTCGCCTTGAGGTACTGGGATATCGCGGCATCGGTCACACCGAAATCGCCTGGCCACTTCGGCCTGGCTGAGATGGTGTTTTTCGACCAATTCTCTTGCGAGTTCCCTTCGGATCGAGGGCAGAACATACCAAACGATGAGCTCGCACGGAATCTTCATAAAAATCTGAAAAAAATATCGTCTTTGCGCTAGATTAAACTATTGATAAGATTGCCGACATGCCACAGGGAGCTTTACCCAGTCATGATGCATCATACCGTCCGGTGCGGTTTCGTTGTCCAGGCATCGGGTTTTCATGAACCCCGTTAAGGGGGGGGTTAATTCATCCCGGCCCAGCCGCCACGCTTTCAGTCCTCTTCCCCGAGGTGGGTCTTCTCGAAGAACTCCTGTATCTCCCACTCCGCAAGGCGATCGCCCTCTTCGTCCCGCAGGGTGAGGCCAAGGTTCCGGATGTGCTCGTTCAGCGTCCGCCTCGCCTCCCGGTCGCCGGTGAACTCGACTATCACGATGTCCTTGCCCCTCGTGCGCGCCTTGTAGGCCGCCTTCATCTCCACCCCTTCGAAGATGACGTTGCAGGTGCATCCGAACTGGTTCCGGATCCAGGGATACTGGAGATAGACGGCCAGATTATCGTCCGAAGTGAGCACGAAACGGTCCGGGGCCTCGATCCCCTTGATCGAGCCGACATCGTCCGCCAGCATCCAGTGCATGGTGTCGTCCCCTTCCAGCAGGAACCCCTTGACCAGCATCCCATCCTGTTCCAGTTCGGCCAGCATCGACCGGAGCTCGCGCATCGGCATGATGAACCCGAGGAACCGGGACAGGTTCTCGGCGCTGAAGATGCCGAAGTTGCGGAAAGCCATCCGCATCAGCTCCTTCTTCGCCTGGTGCTCCCCCATGCCGTTGTCCGGGACCGGCCTCAGCAGGCCGTGGGCGTCGGCGTAGACCATGGTCGAGCGTAGCAATGCCCGGAGCGCATCGTAGCTTCGCCGGTGCCCGACCGGCGAAAGGTCGAACAGCTTGTGCTTGCTGATGGGCGCCTCCTCTTCGACTATCGCGCAGCAGGCTGGCCATGTCCGCCGAGGGCGTCTCGTTGCGCACCTTGCGGTAGAGGGCGGCGTGCTCCAGCGACGTGTACGTGGAATACTCCGGTATGGCCCACACCTTGATGAGATTGCCCTGTTCGGCCAGCTTCTTGAGCGGGACCTTTACCTCGGAGCGCAGGTAGGCGGCGGCGTCCGAGCGCAGACCGCCCATGGAACGGACCGCCTCGATCTCGTCCGGGTATCTCCTTCCGGCCCCGATGTGCTGCTTGCTGAACAGATAGGAGAAGAGGTCCTTACCGCTCACCTGCAACGGGATCATGTTCCCCTTGGCGTACATCCCGTCCAGCTTGATGTACCCCTTCGATAGCAGAACCTGGCCTGTCTCTTCGTCGAGGTCGTCGACCGGGGTCCCGAGCACCTCCCGGATGCGTACCACGTCGTAGCCCACCAGCTTGTAGTACCTCATCATCCCGTCGATCGCGTCCAGCGCCTCCGGCAGCAGCGTTGGGGTCTTCCAGGTCGAAGGAGCGTATCTCGGTGCAGCCGCTCATCTCCCATTTCTCGATGGCGCCCACCAGCCGCCCGTCGGCCAGTATGGGGAATATCCACCCCTCGCCGTAGCGGGAGGCGATCTCCGCCCACATGGGCTGCACGTCCGGGTCGTACAGGGAAACGACCCTGACCCCTTCCTCCGCGTGCCGGAACCGGTCCAGCGCGGGCAGTTCGTCCGCCAGCATGACCATCTCGGTGCGGGTCTCGCCCACCGAGATGGTCGCCACGTCGAGCTTCCTCAGCCGCTCACGGACCTCCATCGGCATCATGTTCAGGGCGGTGCCCACCGAATAGGGCTGCACCGGCCCGTAGGCCCGCAGATAACGTTCCACCAGCTTGGCCGGGGCGTCGCCCAGGTACTCGTCCGGATGGTACGGGATGTAGATGTTCTCCCGGGCCCAATCCTCTCCCTCCTCGTACTTGCGCACCAGGTAGAGGTTGCGGTCCAGGCGGTCCACCGCCTCCTTGAGCACCTCCTTGTCCATCTTCAGGGAGGATGCCAGCTGTCTCAGGCTCATGCCGTCGGAGAGCTCTAGCTCCCGGAGTATGGTGTTGTCCAGTCCGCTCAGCTCGGAGTTGCGGAACATGGACGCGTACATCGGCCCTTCGCTCGCCAGCACGTAACGGACCCGGCCGCGCATGAAGCGTCCCAGCAGCAGTTCCCCGTTGCGGCGCATCTCCTGCCAATCGGCGGATGTCGAACCCGTCCACCCGGTTGAAGACGTCCAGCGGCATTCCCGCCTCGCCGATTATGCGCATGCACTCGACGATGGACCGGAACGGGCCATGGGTCTTCTTACGCCGGTACGATTCGACGGTCCGGTTGTCGTACGAGGACAGATTGCTGCTCCTGAGACGTAGGTGGTCCTTCTTCAGCATGTATTGCGTGCCTTCGGCGATCACGAACTTGCCCTCGTCGACGATCCCTTCCTCGACCAGGTCCATGAACGCCCGTCTCGTCTCCATCTCGTTCAGGTTCAGGGTGTAGGCCATCTCCTCGGCGGTGGCCGGCGCCCAGAGCTCCAGGTAGGTGGTCAGGGCATGGTCCAGCGCCTCCTGCCGGGGCCGGGGGGGCACGGTCCGTGCCAGGTATGTCCACTTGCCGTCGGAGTAGCGCGGCCGCTCGATCCGGAACGAGGACTCCAGGTTCCTCAGCGCTCGTTGCAGCTTGGTCGGTTCCGCCTGGGCGAAGCCCTCGATCTGCTTGTGCGTCCTTTCCTCGGACAGGAAACCGAGGATGCGCTGTTCCAGCTCGCCGAACGGACGCTCCTTGTGCAGCACCTCGGCATAGAACGGGACCTGCTCCGCCGCCACGAACATGGTGTCCTCGTTGAAAACGGAGGCGATCTTCTTCTCCGCCAGCAGTTCCTCCGCCCATCTGTCGATCTGGTCCCGGGACGGCGTGGCGTAGGGATAGACGTTCTTCCCCTTCTCCTTGAAGATGTGCATCGGCCCGGCCTTGCGCAGAAGCTCCAGCAGGCCGGCCTTGTCCTCGACGGTCCCAACCTTCCGGCGGAAATAGGTGGCCACCTGCTCCTCCTCGAACTCGAACTCCTTGGCCTCCGCCCCCATCACCTTGGCCAGTACCTTCCGGTGCAGTTGCTTCAGCAAGGAGCTCCGGTCCTCCATCAGGACTATGTCCGACGTGCCGGCCAGGACGACGTTGGCGGCGAACGGGGAAGGCGTCCCGGAATAGGGGATGAACGACAGGGTCATCTCCCCTCGTTCCAGCTGCTCCAGTATGCCCTTCGCGTTCTGGATGTCCATCACGTCCTCCAGTATCTCCCGGAACGTCTCCTCGATGACCGGGACGCCCTCGGCGGAGATGAGATAGTCCAGCAGGTACTGCGAGCGCACCTGCTGCCGGTTCACGGACACCTCCCGCCCCTTGTAGTTGCGCAGGATCATGAACGAGCGGGCCGCGGTATGACGGAAACGCTGCTTGAACAGTTCCGAGTCCTTGACCGCGCGGCGCAGCACGTTGTCCAGGTTCAGGCTGGACACCATGTCCTTGACCGATTCCAGGTCGACGCCCCTCTGCGTCGTGACCATGAACGCGTCGTCCACGATGGACACGGACACGTTGCCTCCCAGCCTCTGGGTCAGCTCGAAGGCGTAGGCCCTGGACAGGGCGTCGTTGACCCTCCGGCCGAACGGAAAATGGAATATGAGCGAGGAGTTGTCCCCCATGTCCCGGTAGCCCTCGATGGCCAGCACCTTGTCGTCCGGGATCATCGAGGACTTTTTCTGCTCTCGGAAATAGGACAGGATGGAGCGGGCGGAGCCGGTGTCGATGTCGAAATCCTCCACCAGCCATTCGATGGTCTTGGCGTTCGGGTCGTCCAGGCGCCCGGCCATCTCGCGGCGGAAGCGGGCGATCTCCAGGGACAGGTCGAACGAGCGGGGAAGCATCTCCCCGGTCCAGGACGGCACGGTCGGCTTCCTTCCGGAGGCGGACTTGACGAAGGCCTTCATCCCCTTGGCCCTGACGAACTCGTACGAACGGCCGCCCAGCACGAAGACGTCCCGCGTGGCCAGGCGTTCCACGAACTTCTCCGAGAGGTCGCCGATGAGCGAGCCTTTCTCGTTGAACACCTTGTAATGGGCCTCTTCGGGGATGGTGCCGAGGTTCATGAAGTAGATCATCCGGGCCCCCTTCTTCTTGCCGAAGCGCATCTCTGTCTCGTCGTACCAGATCTTGGAGTACACACCCTCGAACGCGTCCCTCGAGCCCAGATACCGCAGCACTTCCATGTACTGCTGGCGCGGCAGGTTGCGGTAGCAGTGCGACCGCTTGATCGCTTCGTACGCCTCCTCCACCTCCCAGCGCTTCTCCAGGGACATGCCGACGATGCTCTGGGCCAGAACGTCCAGGCAGTTCTCCGGTATGGTCACCCGGTCGATGTTCCGGTTGTGCGCGGCGCGGCACAGCACGGCGCATTCCACCAGGTCGTCCAGGTCGAAGACCAGCATGCGGCCTTTCGGGGTCTTTCCGTGGGAGTGCCCGGAGCGCCCGATCCTCTGCAGCCCCTTGGCCACGCTCTTCGGCGAGCCGATCTGGCACACCAGGTCCACCGATCCTATGTCGATGCCCAGTTCGAGGGAGGTGGAAGAGACGACGCAGCGGAGCTCGCCGTTCTTCAGCCGGTCCTCGACGTCCAGCCGGCTTTCCTTGCTGAGCGACCCGTGGTGCGCCTCGATGCTCTCCACTCCCCGCTCCTTGAGCTTGAAGACCACCGACTCGGTCCCGCTCCTGGTGTTGGTGAATATCAGCGTCGTCTTGTGCTCCTCGATCATGTCCCGGAGCATGTCGTACATCTTGGCGTTCACGATCTCGTACGGCAGCGTCGTGATGTCCTCGGTGGGACAGATGACCTTCAGGTCCAGGCTCTTCTTGGTCTTTATCTCGATCAGGTTGCAGTCCCGCATCTGGCCGTTCTCGTAGCCGACCAGGTAGGAGGCGATGTGCTCGATGGGGGCCAAGGTGGCGGACAGCCCGATCCGGGTGATGGGCCTCGGGCACAGCGACTGCAGGCGCTCCGTGGTCAACGACAGGTGCACCCCGCGTTTGGAGTCGCAGACCTCATGGATCTCGTCGATGATGAGGTACTCCACGCCGGCGAACTTCTCCCGGAACTTCGGTGCGGCGAGCACCATGGCCAGCGATTCCGGCGTGGTGATGAAGATGTGCGGAGGCTTGCGCAGTTGCTTCTGCCGTTCGGACTGGGAGGTGTCGCCGGAACGGACGCCCACCCGGATCTTGGGGGCCTCCATGCCCTTCTCCACCGCCAGATCGTTGATCTGCTGCAGCGGGAGCTCCAGGTTCTTGTTGATGTCGTTCGCCAGCGCCTTCAGCGGAGAGATGTAGACCGCGTATATCTTGTCCTCCAGCTTGCCCTCCTTGGCGTATTTGAACAGCTCATTGATGATGGAGGTGAACGCCGTGAGCGTCTTGCCCGACCCGGTGGGAGATGACACTAGAACGTTCTTCCGCTCGTGGATCAGCGGGATTGCATATGACTGCGGCTCAGTGAGATCGTCGAACCGGGATTCGAACCATTCGGCTATCAGCGGGTCCATCAGATTCAGGAAATCCCGCTTGGACAACCTCTTGGTAACTCTTACCAATGACATTTTTGCCCTCTTAAACGGCTTCAATCCCGCATCATCATATTACTATCTTTTGTCAGGTACATCGAAAATGGGCGTTGTTGTTGTGCTTCGGACTTACCGTTTTTGTCTTTGCCGGCCCGGCTGCGCTCACCGTGAACGGGTGAGATGGATGGCGCGTACCGGACCGGAGCGGCGGACTCGACGAAGAACGGCCAATTCACCCCCCAGCCTTGAGGGGTATTTTCATATATGCATCGCTCGGACCTGCTCCCATGAAGAAATCATTGATCGTCGGGATCATGGTGGTCGTGATGAGCGTGGTGATCGCCGGCGCCTACATCGCGACCCAGAACAGCGGGAACGGGGGGCGACGCCGGTGGGGGCAGACCCAGTGCGCATCCTCAACTTCGCATACTCCCCCACCCCCATCAACGTGCACGTCAGCGACATCGTCACCTGGAAGAACAACGACCCGACCACCCACACGGTGACCAGCGATCCGAGCTCGGCGGTTCAGTTCGGCAGCGGCGACCTGGGCCAGGGTTCCACGTTCTCGTTCACGTTCAGGCAGGCAGGGGACCTCCCCTACCCTTGCTCCATCCATACCAGCGTGCACGGCAAGGTCCACGTGGAGCCCAAGGCCATGGGATGAGCCTTGGTCCTTGGCGAACACGGCAAAGATGCGGGGCCCTCTCCAAAACGTTTTACGTAGAATTGCCCATGTGCTAGTCAGATGAGAAAGATAGCCACCCTGTTGCTGACGGTCGCGCTCCTAGTGTGCGCCATCCCGGTCCTCACCTCCCCTGGGTTATCGGCCTCGGTGGGACAGGGTTTTGAAGGCACCGTTCTCAACGATACCGGGGCTCCCATGTCCGGGGTGCTGATCACCGCCCGGAACACCACCACCAACTTCATCATCACCACCACCACGAACGGGGCCGGTGCGTACTCGCTGCCAGCCCCCTTGGGCACGTACAACGTTTCGGCGTCGCTCAACAACTTCAACGCCAACACCACGTACACCGGTGTGGCCATATCCTCGGATGGTTCGGCCGAGCTCAATTTCACCATGTCCGAGATCCTCGGCACCCTGCATGGGTTCGTCATCGACGGCGTGGCCCCGGTGGCCGGGGTGACCGTATTCCTGGCGAACGACCAGCGGAACTACACCACCACGACGACCGCGCCTCTGGGCGAATACCGCATCAACAAGATCAGGCCCGGGGTCTATGTGGCCACCTTCACCAAGCTGGGATATGACCGCACCAACTCACTGCCCCTGGAGATCACCCGCGGGGTCACATCGTTGGAGAACGCCACTATGCAGGCCCAACCCTGCACGCTGTACGGCCGCGTGACCGAGAACGGCAACCCCCAGGATGGGGTGACGGTCACCGCCCAGGGAACTGACTCGATAAGGACCGGCACCACGGATGCCAATGGAAACTACAGCCTCAAGCTGACGTCCGACACGTACACGGTCACTTTCTCCAAGAAGGACTTCGATGCGAAAGCTGTGTCCGTATCCCTGGCCCCGTTCGAGGACCGCCAGATCGATGTCTCGATCGTCAAGTCCAAGAGCAACAACACGACGACGTACCTGTTCGGATTCGACCTGCCCCATTCCCTGATGATCGTCGGCCTGATCATGGCCCTGGGCACGATCTGTGTTGCCCTGTTCATCAACTTCAAGGTGCGCAAGAAGCCGGAACTGCTGGGGATAGAACCCCAGGATGAGATCAAATAACAACGCTCAAAGACCCAGGTCCTTCCTTATCTGTTCGAGATTGACGGCGACCTTTTTGTCGATATCGTCATAAAGACTGCGCCCATGGGCATCGATGGCCACGATCAGAGGGCCGAAGCCCTCGGCCTCCAGATGCCAGACCGCTTCCGGCATCCCCAGGTCCAGCCAGTCCACCGACCTCACCCGTGCTATTCCCTGGGAGGCGATGACTGCGGCTCCGCCGGTGAACGCCAGGTAGACGCATCCCTGCTCCTTCATCGCCTCGACCGTCGGTCCGGACATGCCCCCCTTGCCGATGACCGCCCTGATCCCGAACGTTCTGATGAACGAAGGTTCGATCGAGTTCATGCGTGAACTGGTGGTGGGGCCGGCCGCCACCAGCCTCCATCCCTGACCATCCCTGGTCATGATGGGGCCGCAGTGATACACGGTCGCCCCTTGGAGATCGAAGGGAAGCCCTTCCTTTCTCTCGTGCATTTCCAGCGCCCTGAGGTGCGCCTCGTCCCTGGCCGTAAGGATCGGTCCGGACAGCGTGACCTCGTCCCCCACCTTGAGGGAACGGACCACCTCTTCCGACAGCGGGGAGATCAGGGACCTCACCAGAAACCCTCCGTCGAGAACACCGCGCGGCCGTCCGGAAATATCCTCACCGACGCCCTCCTGGCGGCCCAGCACTGCAGGCTGACCGCCACCGGCAGCGAGGCGGTGTGGCAGGACGCCATCTCTATGCTCACGCCCAGCACGGTGGTCCTGCCGCCCAGACCCATCGGACCGATGCCGGTCCGGTTCAGTGCGGCGGCCATCTCCGTCTCGAGCTGGCGCAGCGAATCGTCCCCGTTCCCCAGGTGCAGGGGCCGGAGCAACGCCTTTTTGGCCAGGTGGCAGGCCAGGTCCGCCGTTCCCCCGATGCCGACCCCGACGATGATCGGCGGGCAGGGCTTTCCGCCTGCGGCCACCACCGTGTCCAATATGAACTCCTTGATCCCCTTGACTCCCTGGGACGGGGTCAGCATGCGCAGGGCGGACATGTTCTCTGAACCGGCGCCCTTCATCATCAGCGTGATGTCCGTGTGCTCGTGCTCGGTCGGTTCGAAGTGGATCAACGGCACCATGTCACCGAGGTTGTTGCCGCCGTTCATCCGGGTGATGGGGTTGACGACGTTGGGACGCAGGGGGATCGTCCGGGTGGCCTTCTCGACCCCCCTTCTGATGGCGGGGATCAGCCCCGGATCGCCACGGCCAGTTATGTAGAACAAAGGAAGCCCGGTGTCCTGGCACATGGGCAACAGATGCATCTCCCCCAGCTCGACGTTCTTGAGGATGGTGTCCAACTGCACTTTGGCGACCGGTTCGGTCTCCGACCCGCGGGCGCGCTCCAATGCCCCCAGCACGTCCGCCGGCAGCGTGGTGGCGGCCGTTCTCAAAAGTCGGACGGTGACCTCCTCTATCAGATCGTTGTCGTATTGCATCGCTCACCGCATCGTTGCCAGAAGTGATAGAGTTTGCCATGATGACGCAGGATATTTTTATTTTTTATATCTTATTCACAAAGTTCATATAGCGACGGAGGTCGTGCTGAGAGCCTCAAGGATGATCCCATGGAATATCCGATCGAGATAGAGAACCTGGTGAAGGACTACCGGGGCGGCTTCAGGGCGGTGGATTCTCTCACCCTGAAGGTCCCCCACAAGGCCTTCCTGGGCTTCCTCGGGCCGAACGGGGCGGGAAAGACCACCACCATCAAGGTCCTGACGAACATGCTTGTCGCGACGTCGGGCAAGGCGTCACTGAATGGAATCGACGTGATGACGGACCCGAAGATGGCACTGTCGGACGTCGGTGCGGTGGTGGAGACACCGGAGTTCTATCCCTACCTCACACCGATCGAGACGCTGGAGTACCTGGGGCAGCTCCGGGGCATGTCCATGACGGACATCCGCCGACGTTCCAAGGAAGTGCTGGACGTCGTCAAGATGACCGAATGGCAGGACAAGCGCATTGGCAAGTTCTCCAAGGGGATGAAGCAGAGGTTGGCGATCGCCCAGGCGCTGCTGCATGAACCGAGCGTCATCATCCTGGACGAGCCGACGTCGGGTCTGGACCCGCGGGGCATGTTCGAGATGCGCGAGGTGCTGCGCGAGCTGAAGAAGGGCGACTACACCGTCTTCATGTCCTCTCACCTGATGAACGAGGTGCAGGAGGTCTGTTCCGACGTCGCCCTCATCAACCGGGGCAAGCTGCTGAAATCCGGCAGCGTGGAATCCCTGCTGAGCGAGTTCCGGGGCAAGAAGATAGAGGTCCACACGCTGCACAAGATGGAACCGGCCGATTACGTCAACGTGGGCAAGATACCGGGCGTGCAGGGCATCAACGCCCTGGCGGAGAACTCCTTCGCAGTGGACTTCGACGGCGGGGACGAGGAACAGGCCAGCCTGCTCATGGACCTGCAGTCCGCCGGCCTCAAGATCGTGACTTTCAAGGAGAGCGGCATGGCCATGGAATCGCTGTACATGTCCCTCATCAAGGATTCGAGGTGATCCAATGGCTGATCTCTACAACATCAACAAGGACCTGAAGGTCGAAGTTCCATCGGACGCGGAACAGGTCCTCCTGGTGGCCAAGTACGACATATTGAAGCACATCCGCTCGAAACGACTGATGGCCATCGGAGTGATCCTGGGCCTGATACTGATACTCATCACCTATCTGGGCATCTACAACGGCACCTACCAGCATAATGTCGCTGGCTTTGTCGGCAACTATACTGGCTTCGTCAACACCCTGATCGTGATCGGGGTGACGTTGTTCGCCGGGGACGCCATCGTCTCCGAGTTCCAGGGAAGGACGGGCTATCTGCTGTTCCCGAACCCGGTGAAGAAATCGAGCCTGTACGCAGGGAAGTTCCTGGCATCGGTGGGGGTCATGTCCCTGGTCATCGTGGTGTACTACCTGGTGGCGATCGTCATCGGGCTGGTATACACTGGCAGCTTCACCGAGCTGAGCATTTACTCGATGTTGCTGGCGATCCTGTACGGAACGGCCGCCACCGGGGTCGCGTTCCTGATCAGTTCCACGATGAAGACGTCCACAGCCTCCCTGGTGCTGACCTTCTTCATGCTGTTCATGATCCTGACACTGGTGGCTTCGGTGATGTCCCTATCGGGCATCAAGCCCACCGGGGAACTGACCTTCGAGGGGGGGACCATCTCGGACATCATGCAGAACCCGTACCCGGTCGACACGGTGAGCAACATCTCTGCAGGGGGCGGTGGCGGTTTCACCCTTCACCAGTACCATGCGGATGTGGGATCGGCCATTGCCATAGAGATCGTGTGGATCGCCGTGACCGGTGCCCTGGGCTTTGTGGCGTTCAAACGCAGGGAAATGGTCAGTTAGGACACTGGCGAAAACCCTTTCCTAACTTCTTCTCTGTTTTTCGATGTTGATTCGTTCAAATGAATCCGAAAACAAGAAAAGGGTGTGGACGGACAAATCCAGCTGTTCGTCCGTCACTTCGGCAGCAGGTACAGCTCTTCCTCGTACTGGAAGACCTTGACCGTCTCGCCCTTGGTCTTGTACCGCTGCGGCTTGCGCAGTTCCATCGGCTTGAAGCTGGTGGGGTGCATGATCTGCAGTTCCTTGTCCGACTCGGTCAGCACGACCACTTCCAACATATCCTCGCGCTTGCCGATGACCCGTGCCTCGGTCATGTCCCCGTTGCTCATGGTGAACGATTCGGCGGACTTGATCTCCGTGATCTTCGTGTTGTTGGAGTGTATCGCACCCACCAGGTACATCTTCTTGCCGAACATGACCACGTCACCGTAGCGGTAAGAGGGCAGCCGGATCAGGTAGGTCATGCGGAACACGTCGTGCCCGTCCTTCTGGGTGAGCAGCTTGGCCGTCTCCTTGACCTCCGCCCCGTACATTTCCGCGAGGTCGTGGGTCAGGGTCTTGCCCAGCGCCTGGCTGGACAGGTTGATGTCCGAACCGCCGTTGGCCCCCGGGACCATGGTGATCTTACTGATGAACATCTCCCGGTTCTCCGCCCCGATCTCCTTGACCATCTTGGAGACGCGGTTGACGATCTCCTCCAGCTCGTTCTTGTCGAACTTCCTGTCCCGGGTGCGTATCTGCAGCGTCGCCTCGTAGTAGTTGCCCTGGATCTTGGAACATTTGCCGCACACGTTCGTTTTCAGCCGTACGATGGTGTCCAGCTCCTCCCTGGTGGTGAACCCGCGGTAGGTGACCGTGAGATCCAAATGGACCCGGTAGTTGGCCTTGTCCCGGGCGATCACGGTGGTCTTGATGTTGTCCAGGTCGGCGTCCTTCATCAGGCTGATGCCGGATATCGCCGACTCCTGGGCCGCGATCTCGACCTTGTAGCCGTGCCATTTGTTGTTGACCTGGAAATCCGAACAGTGAACGCACTGGAACAGGTTGACGTGGTCCGCGATGGTGGTGAAGCGCTTGTTCTTCATGAAGCACTCGGCACACACCGACTCGATGACGTCGCCTTCCTTGCCGCACTCGACGCAGAACGACATCTTCAATACCTTACCATCTGGGCGTGCGGAACGCCGCCGATGATTATGACGCCGTCTTCAGCGATGAAGTCGTGCTCCGCCGCGATGCGGCATACTGTCTCGCCCACCAGGTTGGCGACGGTGCATCCGCTCAACCGGTTCACCAGCATTTCCTCGTCGGCGTCCTCGCCCTCGTAGAAGCCGGGCGAGACGGTCAGCCTCAGCTCTCCCTCGCGGAACGTCTGTCCCAGGAGTTGCTTGTCGCACGCCGCGACGACCACGTCACTGCCCTGTTTGTACACCCTTACGGTTATCAAATCAATTCCCGGTCCTTGTTTTTACGAATCCAACTAAACCCTGACACGCTATTATACTTTTGCCGGAACCGACCGGGAGACGGAACGATGCCTGGTTCAGTCCCCGCTGGACAGCTTGTAGAAGTCATGGCTGGGCTCGTATATGTCCCCGGCGTTGCGCAGCTTCTTCAGCGCGTCCCGCAGCTCCTGCTCGGTCAGGTTCTTCTCCGGCGCGTGCTCCAGCAGTGTCTTGAACGACACGCCCTTCCCTGGCTCGGAGTTCGAGTGGATCAGGGTGCGGACGATGGATATCTTGTTCCGGTCGGTCTTGGAGAACCCGGTCATCACCTTGTCCACGTCCATGCTGCCAGAGTCCCGGGCCATCTTGTTCAGGTAGAACTCGACGATGCGAACCGCACGCTCGGCGTCCTCTTTGGTCACGATGTTGCTCAAACGGATCCTGGCCGACGCCTCGGAAAGACGGATGAACGCCTCCAGCTGACGGGCGGTGATCGGCACCGACGCGCCCTGCACCTCCCCCAGCTTACGGATGGCAAGATACTTCTCCTGGATGATCTTGCGCGCGTCCTTGCTCATGACCGGCACGTAGCGCTTGGAGTGCGCCACATACTTGCGGAGGAACTCCTTGTCATAGACCGGCCTGAGCTTGTCGGTGTCCTCCATGATCTTCTTGTAGTCGACACCGAGATCGTCCAGCACGCTGAGGTCCTCGTGACGCCGCACTTCGCCCCGCACGTGGCCCATGATGATGTGCTCGGCGATCCTGGTGTCGGTCTCCGCCTTCGGTTTGTCCGTGAGCGCGAATATCAGGTCGAACCTGGACAGCAGCGCCGGCGGCATGTTGATCTGGTCAGAGAGGGACTCATTGTCGTCGAACCGTCCGTACTTGGGGTTCGCCGCGCCCAGCATGGAACAGCGGCATTGAAGGGTGGCGGTGATGCCGGCCTTGGCCACCGATATCCTCTGCGACTCCATCGCCTCGTGCATGGAGGAACGGTCCTGTTCGGTCATCTTGTCCAACTCATCAATGCAGTTATGGACGATTCCGCCGTTGACCAGGAAGTTATGTTCGCCTTCGATGACTAGATCGTAGACATGGCGTTTCCCCGCGTCCTCGATCGAAAGGACCCTGTTGAGCAGATATTTCTTGTCGGGTTCTCTGAATTCTTCAAGGGTTATTTCATGCCAGTGTGGCCTGAGGGTCTCCATCAACGTTTCTGAAACTCTTTTCTTATCTACTGCATTCCATATCCTAGAATGAAGGCCTAGGGCGACCGTTTTCGGAGTGTTGAATTTGACTGACGCGAACCAATCATGGTACTCTTTGTCCAGAAGGTCGTCGTCCGATTGTATCTGCGTCTTTTGTTCGATGTGATAAAGCTTAGATTCGTTTTTACCAACGACAAACGGACCAATGACCTCGACCACTCTGTTGAAGCTGCGGCAAGAAGTGATCATCAATTTATTCTTCCTTCTCACTGCTACTATCCCGAGTGAATTGAACATGGAAACGACGAGGGTCTGTTTTCGTTCCAGCCATTCTTCGCCATATTTTTCACGACTCAGAACGATTTCGATAATGTGTTTGATGCCGTTGGGCCCTTGCTTATGCGAGACACAACAGTCGGTGCTGATGATACCAGCCAAGAATCCGATCCGATAGGAGAGGTCAAAATAACCTCCACGGTCGGATTCTATTACTGATTTTACAATGCCCTTTACTTCAAGCGATGAGCAATAGCAACTCAATGCGTCCCCAAAGTCAACTGCCTTTCCCCTGATGGTAACATGCTGTGGAGATCGTTTGTATCGACCTAGTTTTGTATCGCAGTATTCCTTTAGCAGTTTTTCGATATATTCTGTCCTATCATTGTTCTTGACAGAAGCACTGAATCCGCTAAGCCTACTGTGATCGTTATTGCTCGCGTAACAATCACACAACATGAATCCGTGCAAGAATCCAACTTCGAGTCTGTTATCGAATAACATATCGAAATCGATCTTTTCCATGGTTGGTATCTTAAGGAACGAATTCTCCTCAAGCCTTGAAGCCTCCTTCCATCCATCTTCTGTGAGGAGCTTGTGATCAGGGGTGCATATTAGTTCATCACCCGAGAATAATTTTATTTTAAGACAGTCTTTTTCTCCTTTGTCGGTGGTTGCCTTGACCTTACCCTCATTCCAACCATCCAGATAATTTACAACGGTGCTGCCTGGTCTCACATCTTTTAACCGAGCAACTCCATCTTTTAGAACTACCAGTTGTTCACCATCGACGCAAGCAAGACCTTTATCTGCGAGCACCAGCGCGCCTGCTTCCAGTGTCCATCTCCCGTCGCCGAACTCGTCCTTCACGGCGGCTGCGGTGTTGTGCACCACGAACCCGTTTCCGATGAAGCAGTGGGCGTCCTCGACGGTCAGATCGTAAACGTGCTCGGGTATCCCGTCGACCTTTTTCTCGACCCCGGTGATGCGGGACCAATCGGACTGTGAATGATCTCCCGCCGGCCCCACCGTCATCACCTCGTCGTCCGCCAATACGTCGGACGACCGGATCCATGCCGGTTCGTCCCCGATGCGGCTCAAAACCTGAGTCTCCGGAGTCAATGTTATCGATCTTCCAGACTCTTCTTTGAGTTCCACAAGAAATGAAGGGGTGTCGATGCGGAAAACTGATGACACTGGCCTAGTGACCGGCAGACCGTCGGCAGACACCGTTTTAAGGCCGTTAACCCCCACTTCCTGCCTGAATACGCCTTTCTCGACTTCCGTTGGAGTTCCGATGCGGGTTTCCACGAACTCGCCGATCTCCACCAGCTTCCCCTTGACCTCGATCTTGGTGTCCCCGGAGACGCACAGACCGGCGGCGGAAGAGGACTTCCCGGAAGCGTAGATTCCCCGGGGCGCAAGCTCTGACATATAACGTAGCAGCTGAGAGTTGTGCGACAGGATGCCGTTGGCCACGAAGATGTGGGTATCCTCAACCTCCAGATCGTATACGAACGGTTCCGGAGCCGGGACCTCGGTCTTCGAAACGACCTTGTCGAATTGCACCCCGCGCTCCCAGCCGCTGTCCTCCCGACCGCACTCGCCCTGTCCCTCGGTGACCGCGATCTCCTGTCCGACGTAGATCTGGCCGGCCTTCCTGGCGGCCAGCCACATGCCGTTCTGCACGAACAGCGGGTGGGTCGGCGTGACCGTTATCTTCCGGCCGCCCTCGGTGACGAGCTCCACCAGCCTCTTAGGCGCCGTTCTCTTCCACGCCCTGACCGCCCGCCCCGGCTCTATGACCCCCCTTTCGGTGAAGGTCATGACCCGGATGTCGATATCGGCGTAGACGCCATCATCGACCTCCTTGCTGCCGAACTCGGTCAGCGCCTCCTCGACCAGGTCCCTGATCCGCAGGCAGGTCCCGGACCCGAGCATGACCTCGGAATCTCCGGTCACGCACTTCGCCACTCCCGGATCACCTACCAGGAGGATGTGGATGTCCCCTCTCACCCGAGTACCGTCGTCCAGCTGCTTGTGCGAGCCCCCGAACAGCTGCAGGGCCATCGACTCCTTGACCTCGTCATAGCCATAGATCGTGGGGCTGATGGACTTGATGATCTTGCCGAACACGTCGGGGGAGTGCGCCTCCTGTTTGATCATCTCCTCCTCTTCGGGGGTGATGTTGACCTCTTCGTACTCGTGCTCCTGGAACTCCACCGAGTGCACTTCCAGGTTGATGTCGAACAGCGTCGACTTGTTGTTCCCCTGGGTCTTCTGGACCGAGCGTAGGATGCCGTTGATGACGATGCGGTCTCCCGGGGACACGGTGCCGGCCAGATCATCTTCTAGATAGCCGGTGAGGCGTTCCGGCTGGGAACCGCCCCGCAGACCTTCCGGATTCTCCTGGATCTCGATCTTCTGGGTGTCGACGTAGCTGGACTCTTCGGTCATCAGCGTGAACTTGGTGCTGCCGCCGGAACGGCCGCAGCCGTTCTGGTCCTTGTAGCATTCCAGCGGCTCCTTGAACTGAAGCCCGTCCTGGACCTCGACTATCTTGGCCGGACAGCGGAAGCAGCGGAAGACCGCTTCCACCAGCTTCGGGCGGACGTCGGTGGCCTTGCGGACCAGCCCCTCGATCGCCACCAGCTTGCCCAGGTGCTCGCTGCGGAGCTTCCTGACGTCGACGCGCGAGTCCGGCGCCAGCGCCTTAAACCTCAGGTGGATCTCATAGTTGCCGCGGGTCTGCTGCACCTGCTTGCGCACGACCGTCTCCCCGATGTTGAGCACCCGCTGCGGTTCCTCAAGCATGAACTGCGCCATGTCTGGATCGAACTGGTCCAGCTCCGCATAGGCGATGTTGAGGGAGCGCACCTCTGGGTACAGGTCGGCTACCTCCGCTACCCTGACGCGGTTCTCGCCTGACTCGAAGAACTCCTCCCAGCGCGCGGCGAGGTCCTCATCGGTATAATCAATTGGCAAAATGTACACCTTCTGTGGTGCAAATGATCCTGACGGGGCGTTTGACCGCCGTGTGATCGTTTGCAAGGAGCAGATTAGGCCGGAGCATAAAAGGCTTTTTCATACTCGAACGTTGCACCGGAAACCGTTGCTGGAAAAGGGAAGGGGTGGAGAACGCGCTCAGTCTTTGCGCGGTTCCGGTACATATTCGGCCTGCACCGCCACCACCTCGGCGCTGGTGGCACACTCCGAATAGCGATCGAGCGGCTCCTGGTTCAGGACGATGAATTGCTGGCCCCAGGTGAACTTCGAAAGGATCGAGACGGCCTGCTCCTTCTCCCCCAGGATGTACAGGGTGGCCGCGAGCGCCTCCACCGAACTGAGCATGAGCGGCTTACCCCAGTTGACCGGGTTGGCGGCCAGGAGGTAGGGCAGCGCTCGCGGGAGCACGCTCTTCTTCAGCTGCGGCACGGCGTCGATGGCGCCCCATGAGACGTCCAGGACGACGATGCCGTGCGACCGGGCGGCGGAGAGGTCTTCCCTGGATAACGCCTTCTCCGCGAACGGCCACAGGACGACGCTGCCATAGGGGATGTTCTTGAACGACGCCAGCTCCTGCACCAGGTTGAACTTGACCATCTTGCGGGAGGTGCATTTCTTCGGGTCGCATTGGTGCTCGTCGTAAACGAAAAGGGAGACGGCCATGCGGATCACTGATTCCTTAGGATCTCGTCGATCCAGGACTTGAGGTCGTCCCTGGTCTTGCGGAAAACTTTGATGAGCTGTTCTTCGCCGCCCTTGGCCTCCGTCGGGTCGGGGAACGACCGGTGAACGTACTCGTCACCTTCGATGAAGAAGGGGCACTCATCCTCTGCCTCGCTGCACAGTGTGGCGATTATGTCGAAGTGCTTGCCGAACATCTTGTTCGCGTCCTTCGATACATGCTTGGAGATGTCGATCCCGACCTCCTTCATCACCATTATCGCGTAGGGATGGACCTTGGTCGCCGAGGTTCCAGCGCTGGAAGCCTCCCACCGGGCGCGGTGGAAATGGTTTACCAGCCCCTCGGCCATCTGGGAGCGCGAGGAATTGTGCGTGCACATGAATAGTATGGTTCTCTTTTGCGTCTTGGCCATGGTGCTGAGCTCCAGGTCGTTTGGAATTCGTTCCGGAATGGGTTTCCGATGGGACTGATGATCGGGAATTCTCGATCATTGATGAAACTGAACGTGCATTGGGATTGCACTCTAGTGTATCGTTAAGGCTAATACAGGATTACCCAAATCAAGGTATGTATTGCTGCTGAGTTGTAAGTCCGGGTTGGAACGGCTGAATTCTGGTGGTCCCTAGATAGATTTATGAAAAGAAGGTGCTATGGAGCCTCAGCCACCGTGATGATAAACCCAGCACTGATCATTTGATGATGAGAGACGGGCGAGCTGAGTGGCGCACACGTGGGAATTTCGAGCCAATTACTTCCACCATTCTATTCTTCCTGATTCTCTACTGACTGTACATTTTATCAAACCCTTTTTCTTTAGAATATTGAGGGCCCTGGTGAGATCATCTGGACAGCGAAATGCATCATCTCCCAGTTGCCTTTCAATCTCATCGATTGTTTGAGGGTTCGCACTAATTGATTGAAACAATATGGTAAATTTTTCAGCAGGAAAATCTTTCATTCTTATACCAGGATTCTATGAAGCGGCATATGAATCCTTTATAATAAAAATGTCGAAGAACAAAGAAAAGGAAATTGATGTGGCGTTTAGCCACAAATGGTTTAGAAGGTTATTACGTTTCCAATCAACTGCTTGTCGGTACCAGCAATGTTTCCGCTGGGCAGATAGACCAGCTGAATGCTGACTGGGATGGTCGCGCCAGTACCAGTCATTGTTATGGTGTCGCCGGTGGTTACCTTTCCTGTGTTAGTAGCAGTGAAAGTCCAAGGATATACGACCCCGTTGATGGTCACCGTCCCGGCAGTCAATAGGACCGTGCTGGTTGGATTGGCTCCAGTTCCGGTCACTTGAAGTCCGATATTCGCCGAGTTGGTCTGGGGGTTAATAGTTACAGTGATTAGACTGCCGGACTTTGTCAACGATGCAGTCGGAGCAGTGGCAGAACCACCGGTTCCAAATCCCATAACCATTACATATAGAACTGCTGCCAGAACCACGGTGATCGCTACCATCAGGATGGTGGCGATGACTGGTGAGACGGCGCTCTTGTCCTTTCTCATCTTCCACATCTTCTTCATCATTTGTTTTCCCTCCGCTTAAATTCTTAATTTATTAGAATGTTATTGCATTCCCTATAACCTGCAAGTCAGTTGTCGTGTTGCTGGAGCTAGGCATATAAACTAATTGGACGATTGTCCCTGCTGCTGGCGTAGTGAATGCGAGTGAATCGCCTGTTGTCACTTTGCCGGTGTTGGTTTGAGTATATACCCACTTTTGCGATGGTTGGTTGACGGTTGTAGCTCCGATTGCAGAGGGAACCTTCACAACTCCTCCAACTGTGACCCTTATACCAATATTATTCGAGTTGGTCTGGGGATTTATGGTAACGCTAACTGAACTGCCATTCTTGGTGAGGCTAGCGGTCGGTGAGGTAGCACTCCCCCCCGTCCCAAATCCCATAACCATAACGTATAGGACCGCTGCCAGAACCACGGTGATCGCTACCATCAGGATGGTGGCGATGACTGGTGAGACGGCGCTCTTGTCCTTTCTCATCTTCCACATCTTCTTCATCATTATTTAGTCCTCCTTAGCAGGGGAAACCCTGCAGGTAATTGTGTTAAACGATATGGGAGTATTAATCCCTCACTATCAAAAAATCAAAAATGGAGAGAAGTTTTATGGACTTAAATATTAAAATTATCAGAGGCCAGATACCCTAAATTGACAAAGTTCAATATTGATAATATCCTAAGACCAAGATAGTATACTATCATTTGATCACGACGATTTGATCGCTCACCAACGACAGCATCTCCCGGAGGTCCGGCTTGAGCTGCTCCTCCACGCTCAGTATGACGATGTAGGCCCCTTTCGACTTGATCATAGTGGAAAGCACCTGCACGAACTCGCTCAGCAGGTTCGTCGCGTTGTTCATCGCCATCGAGTTTATCGAATCGAGTATGACCAGGCTCGGTTTTCCCTCCAGCATCCTGAACATGTACTCTACCTTGAGGACGATGTTCTCCAGCATGGTCTGGGATTCAACGTATACGGTGTTCTCCCCGCCGTCAAGGTTCTCCATCACACCGTATGAGACGCAGTCCACGAAGTACACCTTCTTGGTGTCGATATCCAGGGAGGTGAGCGCCGACGATATCGTGGACGCGGAAACGGACGAGGCGATGTAGATGCAGTTCAGCCCTTTCCCTCTGCTGAACGTGTCGACCAGCCCGGTCAGGACGTCGAAATAGCTCTCCATGCTGATGTTCAGCACCACGCTGACGGCGGGGCCTATCTCCTCCATCTTGGCGATGACCTGTTCCTTTGCCTCTTCCGTCATCTCATAGCCCTCTCAACATAGGAGTCAACAGGAGCCCCAAGCTGGTCGAATCGGTGACGTACCGGGAACGGGAATGGGCGGCCCCAGACATCTTGATCACCTGGATGACCCGGAGGATGTCCCCTCGTCTCTCGAGGTTTCCCAGGGTGATGATGCCGTCGGCAACGATCGTCTCGAACCCGTCCACCTGGGACGTTTCCGATACCAGGATGCCGGTGCATTTCTTCTCGTAAAGCATGTTCGCCAATCCCTTCAGGAACTCCCGCCCGGCGGAAGGTTCCATTTGCATGAGCAGGGGCGTGGTCGAGTCGATTACCAGACGTTTGACGGAGCCGTTCGTGATCAGGGTCTTGATGGAGGCGAGCATCTGCAGCGCGCCGTCGGTGTCGATGAGATCGTGCTCCACCTTGGCGAAACCCAATATTTCCTCGATGCCGATGGTTTTCAGGGTCCCGTTCTCAATGATCTTTTTATCGAAGAAGTCCAGGGGCGGCACCGACATCATGAGCTTCTCCGCCGAATGCACCGTCGATATGAGGATCCCCTTCTGCCCCATGAGCGCGCCCCGGACCAGGAATTCGATGCCCAGCGCGGATTTGCCCGAACCGCATATCCCCGCCACCAGGATGGTCCCGCCGATCGGCAGACCGCCGCCTATGATCCGGTCCAGACCCTCCATCCCAGTCACGCAGCGTCGTTCATCCGCCTTATTGCCCATCCCTGTCAGCATTCCCATCGGAGGATATAGGGTTTCCTGACTGATTTTCACTCGTGGTACTCTCAAATGTGAAACAAAATGAAAAATACGCAGTGGGGCTTTAGAACTCCCATGAAGCCTGTCCTCCAGGTCGCTCTCGACCTGATGCATCTCAAGCGGGCGGTGGAGATCGGAAAGGAAGCGGTCGACGGCGGGGCCGACTGGATCGAGGCCGGCACCCCCCTCATCAAGAGCGAGGGGGTCGAATCCATCCGGGCGCTGAAGAAAGCGCTGCCAGGACACGTCATCGTGGCGGACATGAAAACGATGGACGTGGGCGGGTTCGAAGTGGAGATCGCGGCAAAGGCGGGCGCGGACATCATCACGGTCATGGGCCTCAGCGACGACGCGACCATTGAGGAATCCTCCACCGTGGCGCGGCGCTACGGCGCCAAGGTAATGGTGGACCTGATGAACGTTCCGGACACGGTGGCCCGGGCCCAGGAGGTGGAACGACTGGGCGCCTCCTACGTCTGCATCCACATGGGTATCGACCAGCAGATGAAGGGAGTATCGACCCCCACCGAACTGGTGCGCCGGGTCGCATCGGCGGTCTCGATCCCGATAGCGGTCGCCGGCGGCATCACATCGGAAACGGCCGGCAAGCTGGCCTAGAACGGCGCATCGATCATCATCGTCGGCGGGGGGATCATCAAGACCGAGGACGTGAGGGCCGCGGCGGTCAAGATCAAGAAGGCGATCGAGAACGGCACCGTCATCCCCACCGATTTCGAGCGGAAGTACACCCAGGAGGAGCTTTTCCATGCCTTCTCCAAGGTCTCCGCCCCTAACATTGCCGACGCCCAGCACAAACGGGGGGTCCTGAGGGGCATCCTCGCCCGCAATCCGCACGGGACCAAGATGGTCGGCCGGGCGCTCACGGTGCAGACGGTGAAGGGTGACTGGGCCAAACCGGTCGAGGCCATCGACCATGCCTCCAAGGGGGACGTCATCGTCATCGACGTCGGCGGCGCCGAAGTAGCGGTGTGGGGCGAACTGGCATCCTGGTCGGCCAAGCTCAGGGGGGTCGCCGGGGTGGTCATCGACGGCGCCGCCCGGGACATCGACGGCATCGTGGACATGGGGTTCCCCTGCTTCAGCAAACTGGTGGCGCCGGACGCCGGCGAGCCGAAGGGTTTCGGCGGGATCGGGCACGAGATCACCGTCGGGGGGCAGAACGTCCGCACCGGTGACTGGATCATCGGGGACGACAGCGGGGTCGTGGTCGTACCGCAGGAGCATGCGGTGGAGGTGGCGAACCGGTCCATCGACATCGCCGAAAGGGAGGACCGGATCCGGGAGGAGATCAAACGGGGAGGAACGCTCTCCTCGATCCAGGAGCTGGAGCGATGGGAACAGGTCCGCTGATCAATCTGCACACGCACACCGTCTATTCGGACGGCGCCTTCCTGCCGGACGACATCGTCAGGCGCGCATACCAGGGCGGCCTGACGCACATCGCCATCACGGACCATTTTGAAACTGCAAAGGTGCCGTCGCCGCTGAAGGCGGAACACTTCGAGCGCTACATGAACAATCTTGACGCGCTCAAGGAGATGTACAAGGGCAAGATCGAGGTGCTGGCCGGCGTGGAGATCGACACCAACCCTCTGCGGTGCGATCTGGAATCGCTCCCGATCGACCTGCTCAACAGACTGGATGTGGTCCTGTTCGAGTATGCCAGCGATTCGATGAACGGGGGCCGGCAGCTGGAAGGGCTGGAGGACTTCCGCAGGCAGATCACGAGGCCGATCTGCGGGCTGTGCCATTGGGACATGGACCGGATCTTCCCGTACCGCGACCCGAACGAACTGGCGAACACACTGAACGTGATGGACCTGTTCGTGGAGATCAGCACCTCCGCGTTCTACACCCGCGAAGGTCTGCCATACTTTTTGCACGCCGAACGTTTCTACCGTTCGTTCAAAGGCAAGGTCAAGGTGAGCATCGGCACCGACACCCACCGACGGATCGACGAGGTCGTGAACCTGAAGGCAGGACAGGATTTCATAAAGTGGATCGGATTGGAAAGGGACGTGGTTATCCAGTAATGAGAATCGATCGGGGCATCCGCCCCTTTAGGGTTTAGTACTGACCCATGTCGTGGGCCTGCTGCTCCAGACGCCTGATGCGCTCGTCCATCGGCGGGTGGGTGGAGAACAGCTTGGCCATGCCCTTTGCGTTGAACGGGTTGACGATCCATAGGCCGGAAGAGGTCGGGCTACCGAACTTGATCGGGTCCCTGCTCACCCCGCTTCCAGCTTTCTCAACGCCCGGGCCAGGTACAGCGGTCTTCCGATGAGCTTGGCGCCTTCGTAGTCCGCCTTGTACTCGCGGCTCCTTGAAATGGCCAGCTGCACCATCAAAGCGGCGATCGGGGCGGTTATGGCCACGACCAGCATGATGATGAACCCGCCGTTGTCCCGGTTGTTGCCGCCCCCTCCGAAGAGCGAACCGAAGAGCGCCCACCTTGAGGCAAAGGAGATCGCGCCGGCAACGGTCGCCGCCACGCTCATCACCAGAATGTCCCGGTCCTTGACGTGCGACATCTCATGGGCCAGAACACCCAGGAGCTCGTCGTCGTCCAGCAACCTCATTATTCCCTCGGTCGCGGCCACGGTCGCGTTCTTGGGGTTGCGACCCGTGGCGAACGCGTTCGGCATCGTGGTAGGGATGATCGCGATCTGCGGCATCGGCAGGCCAGAGCGGTCTGCGATGCTCTTGACCGTGCGGTAGAGGCGCGGGGACTCGTTCATCGTCACGATCTTGGCCTTGTAGGACCAGAGGACGATCTTCGAGGAAAAGAAGTATGATATTGCGTTTATCGCAGCCGCCAGGCCTATGAAGAGGACAAGGCCGAGTAGCCAATCACCTATGAAGTAGGTTCCGACCAACCATCCGATGACCATGAACAGACCGAACATGACCACGAACAGGAGCATCGTCCTTAGAGTAGCGCCAATTGCACCCATTCTTTTCACCCTTTCGCATCAATGAAAGAATCGCTATATAAAGGATTTGAAATCACTTCTATAAAAAGGCAATGGTGATAGTATTCCATGCCACGACCGTCCAGACGCTCCCCGTCATGGCTCGACCTCGCCAAGCAATCGGTAAATACGGACGGAGAACAATACGTCAATTCATGAAGGCGGTGGTGACGGGCGGGGCGGGGTTCATCGGAAGCACGCTGGTGGACCGGCTCCTGGAAGAGGGGAACGAGGTCATTGTCCTGGACAACGTGGAGGACCGCGGCCCGTCATTGCCCCGCTTTCTTCAGCATCACCGTGGTGAGGAGAGGTTCCGCTTCGAAGCGGGCAGCGTCCTGGACCTGAACGTGTTGAGGCGGTGCGTGGTGGGGGCGGATGTCGTGTTCCATCTGAGCCCGCAGGCCGATGTGGGATCGGTGACGGACCCTGCGAAAGCCCAGCTGGCGAACACCACCGGGACATTGAACATGCTGCTGGCGGCAAAGAACGCCGGTGTCAGGCGGGTCATATCCTCCTCATCGTCAACGGTCTATGGGACCCCCGGTCCCTCCCGGTCAGGGAGACCGATCCGACGGCCCCCATATCCTCCCAGGGAGCGGGCATGCTGGCGGCGGAAGAGTATTGCCGCCTATTCCATGACCTCTACGGTCTGCAGTCCGTTTCCCTCCGCTATTTCACCGTCTACGGGCCGAGGCAGGACCGGGGCATGGCCATCAACGGATTTGCCGAGCGGGCGCTGAGAGGTCAACGCCCCCAGGTCCATGGTGACGGAGGCCTGGCCCGGGACTTCGTTTTCATCACGGACGCGGTGGACGCCATCCGCCGCTGCGCCGATTGCGCCGACCCGAAGGGCCAGGCGCTGAACGTCTGTTCCGGGAAAGCGACGACCATGGTCCAGGTGGCGAATGAAATACTGAAGGCGGCCGGCCGGCCGGACCTGGAGATCGAGTTCCTGCCTTCCCGGCAGGACGTCGTTGAACGGATGTGGGGGGACAACACCCGGGCCAGGGAGCTCCTGGATTGGGAGCCGAAGGTCCCGATGGACAATGGCCTGGTCGAATTCGTCAAATGGTATGGAAAATCCAGGGACCCGATCGATCCGGTCGGCGCCCGGTGTTCAGAGTAGGAGAAGGATCAGAGTGCCACGTAGACCACGTGGCGCCCTCTCTGCTCGGCCTTGATCTTGCCCTTATCGACATAGTCGAGCAGCATGGCCTGCAGTTCGTCCTCTTCCATGCCGGAGGACTTGACCAGCTCCATGAAGGTATGCCCCTCGGTGCTGGTCAACAGGTCTAGGGTGCGCTTCTTGATGGCCTCGGCCTTCTCCTTCACCGCCTTCTCGTGAAGCTCCTTTTCCTTCTCCGTGGCGATCCTCTCGAACTGGATCGTCGTCATCTCGCTCGCCCGCCTGCGGAAATTGTTCACGTCGTTCTCGAGGAGGTCGGACAGCTCATCGACATCGATGCCGGTGTCGCGCCATTTTTCCAGCCGCTCGCGGCAGGACGGCCCGACGCTGGAGGACCCTTCAAAAGGCTTACCGGAGGTCAACATGTATCCCACTCCCGTTCCCCTCAAGGCCGGGTGCAGTGATTCCAGTTTCTCCTGGTAATCGCTGGCGTCGGCCACCTCTACCTCGAACGACTGTTGACCGTTCATCTTGTGAAACCCGTGATTATTGAATATCCCCTCGACCTTGAGCCGGGGACATCCCTTCACTGGAATAGACGACCTTGATGTAAGCCTTCATTACCGAACCTTCTTGGGAGAAACAAATGTAACCGATAATAAATCTTGGCGTTCGGTAATCAAATTCGGGAACTTCGATGGCAATAGAGATATGCGAGGAGTCGATAGAGTAACTGATGAGCCGGGAGGAGGAGCTGGTCAACAAATGGTTCCGGGAGTACTATTCCAAATCCCCTCCGCCTCTGCCGCCGAAACACCTGGAGCGGGAGTTCGGTTTCATGTACATGGGCAAGGACTTCGTGCAGAAGGCACCTGGCGTTCACCGACCAGGCGTCCCTGAACCGATTCCTGACCAACACCGTGCCATCACACGTCTACTATTCCACCGCGCTCTACCAGAACCCCGGGGCCCCCACCATGGATGCCAAGCTCTGGAAGGGGGCGGACGTGATCTTCGACCTCGATGCGGACCATATCCCGGGGGCGGCGGGCCTCACCTACGAGGAGATGCTGGCGCAGATCAAGAGGGAGATGATCCGGCTCCTGGACGATTTCATACTGGACGACCTGGGATTTTCAGAGAACGACATCGAGGTGACGTTCTCCGGAGGAAGGGGATACCACGCCCATATCTACAACGAGAAGGTGCTGAAGCTCAGACCGCATGAACGCTCGGAGATCGTGGACTACGTGGCCGGAAGGGACCTGGACTTCGACTGGGTGTTCCCGGAGAAGACCAAGATGTACACCAAGTTCAAGAACGGACAGCGGCTGGACAAAGGCACGTCGTTCCCGGTCGAGGACTCGGGGGGCTGGAAGCGCCGCATGAACCAAGGCACCCGAAGGATATTCGAGGAGTTCAAGAACCTGAGCGTCGTCGACGCCAAGCTCCGTTACAAGTCGTTCGCCGCCGTCGATGAGAAGCTCCTCGGCCTTTTGAAGAGGGAGCTGTTCGAGGTCCGTGAGGACCTCACCGGCAGCGCTTTGATGTTCCGCGACGGCTCGTTCGATTGCATCGACGACCGGGTGAAGAAGCTGTTGATAGGCTGGCTGATGGCCGAGGTCCCGGCGCGCTCCTCGGCGCAGGTGGACGAGCCGGTCACCAGGGACATCAAGCGGCTGATACGCCTGCCATACTCACTCCATGGCAAGACCGGGCTGAGGGTCATCTCGATGACCCGGGAGGAGCTGACCGGCTTCGATCCCCTGCGGGACGCGTTCCCCGACGTGTACCCGGACACGCCCATGAAGATCAGGCTCGCCAAACGGATCGACATGAAACTGAAGAAGGAAAGGTTCACGGGTGAAGGAGAGATCGAGGTGCCGACGTGGGCGGGCATCTTCCTTGTGCTCAGAAAGTACGGAACCATCGCCTAGGGGCGGCACTACTTTTCACTTGCTGTATCCAGCAACCATAACTATTTAACCTGACCATCTTAATTTTCCTCCCGCATTCTGATGAAGACTGGTAGTGAGTTTGAGGGCGGATACCGGATCGCTAGCATTCGCCGTGTGAAGAAATATCTGTACATCGTGCAGATGTTGATCATCCTGGTGTTCGCATCCTATCTGATACTGGCGGGAGGGGGATTCGAACTCAAACCGTTCTACCTTTCGATCAACTCGTTCATCTATTTCGTGATGATCATGCTCCTGGTCATAGCGGTGGAAAGCTTCGTGTTCACCAGCCTGGAGATGGGCTTCATGAAGAGCAAGAGCACGAAGTATTACCTCTCCAAGCAGCAGATCAGGCGGTCGGCCTACGTGATCGCCGCCTGCGCCGCCATCGTTTTCGTGCTGTGGGCGCCGTTCATCACGACCGCGCTGGAGAACACCATGTCCAGCAGCGACTCGATCGTGGCCGACTCGGCGCTCGTCCCGGAGAACAAGACCTTCTTCAACGACGACCCCCTGGGAGTGACCGCGATCAAGACCGCCACCTTCGAATCATCCGGCGCGGCGATCGTCTATATCGTCTCCGAAGCGAACTGGCTTCAGTTCGGCGGGGAGTCCAAGGACGTCGTCGGCCAATACCGCATTAACACGAACCAATACCTGGTCAACACCACCCTCACCATCAACTTCCCTGAGCTGTCGCACTCGAAGTACTACCTGCTGGCATATTCCGAATCCGGAGCCCCGGTGACAATCTCGTACAAGCTCAGCAGCGGGATCTCACCGACCCTGTACAGCTTCGTCCCGGTCCTCGCCCTGATGTTCATCGTGGCCTACGGATCGTGGGGAGCCTACCTCACCCTCCGGTCCAACACGTACTCGAAGGGTGCCGGCGCCATCTACAAGTGATCAATGGAACGCACAGCAGACATCTTTCTTTTCCACCTTGACGCCGAGGCCCTCCAGTCGTCTCACGGTCACCGGAGATGGAACTGCGATGCCGGAGATACCCGGCCTCGAAGCAGCGCAGTTCGAGGTCTGGATTTCCCCGCGGCCTCATGCAGCCCAGCGTGACCGGGCAATCCACCATATCGACGGCGTGCATGACGATGTCCAGCAGGTGGTCGTCGGAAACGATGGGGGACCGGCCCATCCTGGTTCCGGCGGTCGGGATGAAAGATAGCAGCGCTAGGGATGAGATCGGGTATTTGGACACCATCTCCACGGCGGCCCGCTCGCCGGAACGCCCCTCCCCGTTCAGACCGACGCAGATGTGCGGGCACGACCTGTTTGGCCCCTGCCTCGAACAACGAGGCCAGCGCATCCTCGTAATCATCGGGACGAACCTCCAGACCGAGAACATCACGGATCACCTTCGGGTCCTGAACGACATCGATGCAGAAGATATCCACGCCGGCCCCGACGAGGTCGGCCGCTTCCCTGCCTCCCAACAGTCCCGGATGGACGCTGACCATCAGTCCGGTGTCGCGCTTGATGTCGGCTATGGCCGCGGCGAAACGTCCAAGCGGTACGCTGGCGGCGCGGTCACATCCACCGCTGAGCAGGAAGCCGAGGCATTTCCGGCCCTCCAACTCTCTGGCCAAGGCCCGGAGCTGGTCCGGCGTTTGGGCGGCGAGCATCCCTTCGAGGTAGTGCCCCTCGCAGTGGGCACACCCCAGCTGGCACTGGGAACCGGTGACCGAAACCGCGGGAAATCGACCGCTGGGATAGTACGCCGCCAAGGTGGATTTCCAGCCTCTTCTCGACACAACATAGACCAAAAGGTTTATTGCTTAAACACCTTTCCTCGGGGGAGGCGAGCTTCATGCAAGGATACAGGGCAGTTGGCTCATACAAGTTCAGCAGTATGAATTACCGTCATGAGACCCAGGACTTCAAGATCGAGGTCGCGGCAAAGGACGAAGAGGATGCTGTTCATCAGATCTTATCTAACATCGGCAGCAGGCACCGCATCGAGAGGAAGAACATCACCATCTCGGAGATGACGGCGCTCAAGAACGAAGAGGTCACCGACCTCGTCGTGAAGCACCTTATCGGTGGTCAGTAATGAACGAGCAGGAGCTGCGTCAGGCCTTGGGCACCCTGGAGGTGTACAAGGCACAGCTGGAGGCGGTCGCCGAGCAGCAGCAGCTCATACAGATGTCCCTCGAGGAGTACTCCCGGGCCAAGGACACCTTGACGGAGTTCGCCAAGGCGCCCGAGAACGGACAGCTGCTCGTGCCGATCGGCGGCAACTCATACGTCTATGCGACCGTGGCGGACAACAAGAAGTGTCTGATCGGCGTCGGTTCCGGAATCACTGCGGAGAAGAACATCGAGGATTCGATCCAGCTCATGACCGTCCGGGTTCAGGAAATGCTCGACGCCATGAAGAAGATGAACGAGACGCGCAACGCCATGGAAATGAAGAGCGCGCAGCTCCAGCAGATAGTTCAGGAAGAGTACCAAAGGATGCAATCGCTGCAACAGCAGCAGCAACCCCAGTTCTGAGGTAATCGATGTTCGAGTCGCTGAAGAAGGTCTTCGGCATCAAGCCCAAGGACATCCCCCTCCCGGAAAAGGCGGAGGAACTAGTCGGCGACTCGGGAAGGAAGATCTCGGAGAAGGACCTGGACGATCTCCTCTGGGAGCTCGAACTGGGACTCCTGGAGGCGGACGTGGCCCTCCCGGTCATCGAGGAGATCAAGGCCTCGGTCCGGGAATCACTTTTGGGCAAGCGCGTCGACCGGCAATTCACGGTCGAAGCGGCGGTCAAGCTGGCGCTTCAGAACGCCATCGAGAGCGTGCTCAAGCAGAGCGAATTCGATTTTGATGATTACATCGCCAAGCACGAGAAGCCCGTGGTGGTCATGTTCGTGGGCATAAACGGCACCGGCAAGACGACCGCCATCGCCAAGATCACCAACCGGCTGCAGAAGAACGGCCTCTCGGTGGTGCTGGCAGCGGGGGACACGTTCCGGGCCGGGGCGATCGAGCAGATCTCCATTCACGGGGACCGGCTGGGCGCCAAGGTCATCAAGCACCAGTCGGGCGGGGACCCGGCGGCGGTTGCCTTCGACGCCATCGACCACGCCAAGGCGCGCCAGAAGGACGTCGTGCTGGTCGACACAGCGGGCAGGATGCAGACGAACTCCAATCTGATGGACGAGATGAAGAAGATAAAGCGGGTGGCCAAGCCCCATCTGACCATCTTCGTGGGGGACTCCCTCGCCGGCAACGACGCCATCGAGCAGGCGATAACGTTCAACAGGGAGATCGGGATCGACGCGGTCATCCTGACCAAGATCGACACCGACGCGAAAGGCGGCGCGGCACTGTCCATTGCCCACGCGGTGAAGAAACCGATCGCGTTCCTGTCCACCGGTCAGGCGTACGAGGAGATCATCAAGTTCAACAGCAAGTGGATGGTCGACCGGCTGTTCTCGGAAAAGTAGATTCTCTTTGGAGTGGTCGTAATCCCTTGGATGATTATCGGTCACCAGAAACGCCCCCGACCGTGTGGACAATTCCGAAGAACAGAATTTATTGACGTCCTCTGATTGTCTATCATGATCCCGACGTCACTGACCTTGAGATCGCCCAAGGATGTCCGGATTTAGCTGACCTATCGACGAAGGATGAGGAGTACCGGTCAGAACAGGTCCAGCAGGTCGCCTGGGCTGATACTGATCCTTGAAAAGATGGAAGGTGTTTCGGTGGCGCCTTTTTACAAGTTAAAGTCTGATTTGTGGCACAGGTTCGCCAGCACCGTCGCGAACACCTTGGTGTCGGAGACCAGATTGTCGACGACGCAATACTCGTTTGCCGTGTGGCACATGTCGTCGCAGCTCTCCCAGCAATAGGCATCTATTCCCGCCTGGCGGAAGAAGTTGGCGCAGGTGCCGCCACCGATGCCGCCCGCCTTGGGCTCCACGTTCCTCACGTGCTCGATCGCCATCGAGAGAGCCTTGTAGGCCTCGGAATCCTGCGAGCTCGGTTTCCCGCTCTTGGTGAGCTGGACCGTCTCATAGGTTATCTTGACGCCGGTCTTGTCCTCGAACAGGTCTCCGATCCACCGGAGCGTTTCCATGACGTCATCCGGCGAATACTGGGGCAGGATGCGGAAGTCCAGGAAGAAGATGTCCTCGCCGGGAACGGTGTTCACGTTGCCCACGGTCTGGAGCCTCTTGGTCGGCTCGTAGGTCGATGTCGGCGGATCGAACAGCGGGTTCTTCACCCCGTACTTCGATTCCATATAGTCGACGATGAAGGTTATGAGCTCGGAACCGACCTTCATGGCGTTGATGCCCTTTTCGGGGGTGGACGCGTGGGTCTGCCTGCCCAGCACCCTCACCTTGAGCCACATGATGTGCTTCTCCGCCACCTCGATGAACGTCCCGGTGGCGTTCCCGTAATCGGGGACATAGACGATGTCCTCCTTCTGGAAGACCCCCTGCTCCAGCAGGAACTTGATGCCCTTGTCCGAACCGACCTCTTCGTCCGCCACCAGTGCCAGGCCGATGCTCAGGTCCGGTGTCAGGTTCAGATCGTTGATCGCCTTGACCGCGGAGATCGATGCCACCAGCGACTGCCCGTTGTCCTCGGACCCGAGGCCGTAGAGCTTGCCGTCGATAAGTCTGGGTGAGAATGGAGGATATGTCCAGGCGGCCAGGTCTCCGGGCGGGACGGTGTCCATGTGGCTCACGAACCATACGGTCCGTTCCGACCTTCCCTTCTTTTTGGCGACGATGTTCGGTCTGAGCCGCAGTTTGACCCGTTCATCGAGGGCGTCGTACATGTCGACCTCGTCGAAACCGCAGTTCTCAAGCATGTCCTTGATGAACCGGGCCCTTTCGAACTCGCCCTCTCCGCCGCTCTCCGGTCCTATGGCAGGTATCCTGATGATCTCGCTGAGCGCTTCCACCATTTCGTTCCTTTTTGACTCGATGGAAGCCAATAAATCCTGAAGTGAAGGCATTCGAATCCCGAGATTAAATGCGTTCCCCCCTAATAATAACTTAGGTCAATCGTTATCCATTTTTGAAACTGTCTCACACCCATCCAGATGTTTCGGGAGCGCTTTCTCTTGAGGGTCCTTGATTATAAATGAGGGCCGCCCCCGGCGGGGCGACCCGGAAGGCAATGGACGTTCCCGTTCAGCGCCTGAGCACCATGGAGACGGCGTTCCCGCCGCCGAGGCACAGGGTCGCGAGACCGGTGGACTTGTTCCGGTCAATCATGGAGTGGACCATTGCTGGTCAACAGCCTGGCCCCGGAGCATCCGATGGGGTGACCGAGCGCGATGGCGCCGCCGTTCACGTTGAACGCCTCGTCCGGAACGTTCAGCTCCTTCTTCACCGCGACCGAGGCGGTGGCGAACGCTTCGTTGTGCTCGAACAGGTCGATGTCGTCGATGGTCATCGAGACCTTCTTCAGCAGCTCCCTGGTCGTCGGGATCGGCGCTTCCATTATCCATTCCGGCTTGGTGCCGCCGGTGTGATAGCCCACGATCTCGGCCATGGGCTTGATGCCATGCTCTTCGGCGAACTTCCGGGAGGCGATGACCAACGCGGAGGCCCCGTCGCTCAGCTGAGAGGCGTTTCCGGCGGTCACGATGCCGTCTGACTTGAAGGAGGGCTTGAGCTTCGCCAGCGCCTCCATGGTGGAGTCGCTCCTGACCCCCTCGTCGACCTTGAAGACGATGTCGCCCTTCTTGTTCTTGATGACATAGGGAACGATCTCCTTCTCGAACTTGCCCGCCGCTATGGCGGCGGTGGCCTTGACATGGCTCTGGTAGGCGATGGCGTCCGCCTGTTCGCGGGTCACGTGGAACCGCTCCGCCACGGTCTCCGCGGTGATGCCCATGTGCACGTCGGAGAAGATATCCCACAGACCGTCGTGGACCATGCTGTCCATGATGGTCCCGTCATTGAGCCGGTAACCGTACCGGGCGCCTTTCAACAGATAGGGGGCCTGGTTCATGTTCTCCATGCCGCCGGCGACGATGAGATCGTGTTCCCCGGCCTTGATCGAGTTGGCGGCCAGCATGACCGACTTCATTCCCGAGCCGCACACCTTGTTGATGGTGACCGATCCGATCTCCACCGGCAGACCGCCGTTGACCGCGGCCTGCCTGGCCGGGTTCTGTCCCAGCGATGCGGTGAGCACGTTGCCCATGATGCATTCCCTGACGTCCTTGCTCTCCACGTTGGCGCGCTTGACCGCCTCCCTAACGACAAGTGCCCCGAGCTCCGGAGCAGAGACGTCCTTCAGAGATCCGCCGAACTTGCCTATCGCGGTACGAGCCGCGCTCAATATGACGACATCTTCCATGATTATTACCTCCCGGGGACCTGCTGGCCCTGGTTTATTTGTGAAGTTAGCAAAAACCTTGGGGTATAAAATATTGTCGATGTTAGCCATCGACTAACGACGATGCCACGCAGGACGGGGTTCGCTTCAAGCGGTTTGGCCAGGTGGCGACGGGCGCTCACCGGAGGCTCATACCATCCCTGGACCAATTTGCGCACCTCGCTCTCCGTGGTCGCCGCCGATTCCGGTTGTTTGCCGCCGCATACCCTGCACCGGTAACCTCCGTTCCGCCCCATGGACTGCATGCTCTTGCTTGCACCTGGAACAGATGGGGTTGGCCGTCTTGACCTTCGTGCTCGCCAGCTCCAGCACCTCGATCTTTTCCAGATTGAGCGTTCGGGGCACCGCCCGCAGCTCGCCCACGGCCCGAACGACATCCCCAGGCCTCAGCCTGCGCACCACCTCCCGGAACGACTTTGGACGGTTCGTAGGCCGCCAGGTCGAGCTCCTGCCGGGACCGGTCCGGGAGCATCGTTATCAGCGTGTGCCCCCCCGCGATCGTGCGGGGCGTGGAGACGATCCGCCCTTTGATGGAATACGTCCGGGCCGGGAGCAGTTCCCTCCACCTCCCCATGACGTGGTCGTCCGTCCCTTGGTTGGAAAGGAAGAGTATCCAGCGGTCGATCCGCTCGGATTCGATGGTCCCCATGGCCGGCGGCAGGTCCGCCAGGATGTCCCCCCGGATGCCGAACATCACGGGGCAGGGGGTGTGTGGCGATATCGCGCGCCGGCCCGCCTCTTCATCGTAGTTGTTGAAAGTGGACGGGAACTTCCTGTCCATCTCCTTGACCGATCGGTCGGAGACCTCGCGCGGCTTGCCCCAGCGGGAGCGTTCCCGGTAGGCTATCACCTCGTACGTGTGGTCCAAGGGCCTCCAGGACATGGCCGCCGACGCCCCGATGATCCCTCTGCCGCCTTCCATCTCGTAACGGGAGGCTCCGATCCGGTCGAGCTCCTCCTCGACCTCGCCCCTCTGAACGATGCCCCTCACCGCCTCCCAGTAGAGCCCCGCCCGAGGTTTTTTCGGTGACACCACCAGTCCGGGGCTGGCGTCCTCCTCCACCCGGGACCACTTCCGGAGCAGCTGGGAACACCGGTCCATGATGAGCCCCAGGATCCGCCGGCCGCACACATTCAGGATAGGAATAGATCGGACCGTCCCTGATCATCCCTACCATCTGGCAAGGCCCTTTTCCCCGTCCGAACCGCATGCTCAGGGCAGCATTGCCCCGCGTCTTCCAGGGCACCGCGGGGTTAAGGCGTACCAGGCGCGGCAGTCCGATGAGGTCGTGGTCCCGCATGGCGTCGATAACCTCGGTTGCAAGGTATGTGGTGCACATCGATTCCACCGAGTCCGTGTCATCAAACGCGACGAACATTTACGCCCCCGAGAGGGTGGAACGGGTTATTAGCGTTGCGCAGCGCCACGAGATCGGACGTTCAGGACAGGACCTCGATCTTGGAAGCGAACATGAAGGTAGGGTCGTCTCCGGACGGGGTCACTGTCACCCGGACGACCGTGCCGACCGGGACCGGTGCGGCCAGGACCGATGGGGACAGGAATATGCTGGCCTCCGCCCCGTTCCGGTCCAGTGCAGTAATGATCAGACCGGACTTGGAGTGATTGCACTGGACCACGATGCACTCCACCGACACGTTTTTCCCGACCGCCAAGTCATCAAACCCGTCAACGTGCGCCGGGACCAGGTCCGAGAGCACCGTCAGGAGGACCAGCGCTACGCCGGCGGAGACGATCAACGACCTCAGGCCAATCTTTCCCATCGAACGGATAAATGAGCTGGGACGTTTCTCTGATATCCGTACATGTAAACTAAGAAAACAACATTTGAATACCCTCGTGCGCATTTGTCCGGACATGACCAAGCCATTTCTAACCGAGAGGGCACCTTTGCTGGCCTCTCTCTTCCTTATCGGGGGTTTGGTGCTCAGCGCCCTCGGTATCATCGGATTGACCACGAATGACGTTCTGAACTTGGGCGCATGGGACTATTGGTTGGCCATGGTCGGTGTTCCCTTGCTGCTCGTCGGGATCATCTGGCTATGGATCTACCTGGCCCGGGTGAAGCAGCTCCGCAAGGCCCTTCAGGAAAAAAGCAAGGCCAATTTCCTAAAGGCCATGGATGAGACGGAGTACCTTGCCTGGCGTCTGCCGACGAAGTACGAAAAGGAGATGGAGACCAAGAAGAAGGAGTTCAGCATCAAGTAGGAATGTGCCCCGGTCGGGGGACACCCCTACATTTCCGGTGGAACTGCGGTTTCCTCGGAAGGGGGGTTCGGGATGACCGTTCCTTCGAGCGCAATGACCGTTTTTGCGATCCGGTCACGGTCGTCCGATTTGCATCTGAGAGAAACTTTTGTGACGGGACCGTACTCGATCGTCGTAACATCGCAGCTGTCATACAAGCTCGACAGAAGGCTTTGCAGCTCTCCCGATTGAGGTGCCTCAAAATTCAGGCTCGACGGGATAGGTGAACTTTTCCAATATCTTTGATTTTACGACATCCAATCCATAATTGTCTTTGACAGAGGTGAGAACTATCTCGGATTGGGGGAATTCCGTTCTCACGATCTCGATCCTTTCCTTCATTCCGAATTTCAACAGATCGGTCTTGTTGAGTATCACTATGATGTTGGTCGGATCGATGTCAGGAAGAAGTATCCCTTTGGATGTTCTCAGTTTCCTGATGACTTCCGGCATCTCATCGGACGAATCAAGAACCAATAGGACCAGATCAGCGTTGAAGATGTCCTCAATGGTGTTCCGGAAGGATTCGATCATGAAATGAGGAAGGTTCTCCAGGAATCCGATGGTATCGGTCAGCAGAACCTCTTTCTTTACGTTCTCCATCTTTCTTGTGGTGGTGGATAGGGTAGAGAACATCTTGTTCTCGATTATCACGCTCTCTCCGGTCAGTTTCTTCATCAGGGAGGATTTACCGGCATTAGTGTAACCGGCCAAACAGACCAGGTAGAATCCTTTCTTTTTCCGTTGCAGTCTTCGAAGAGCCTGATCTTCCTTCATGCTCTTCAATTCCGTGTCTATCTTCTTCATCCTCTTCTTTATGAGATCGTAGTAAGTGTTGATCGCATACTCACCACCTCCGAGAAAGCCAGGATGTTCTCCCGCCTTTGCATTATGGATCCATTCCTTGAGGAACGGCATCTCATACTGCAGTTTCGCTTTCTCCACCTGCAGCATGGCCTCTTTGCTATGGGCTCTCTTGGCAAAGATGTTCAGTACGATCTTGATCCGGTCCACGCATTCCACCTTCAGGGTGTTTTCCAAGATGTAATGCTGACCCGGTTCAACCTCACCGTTGATTAGAAGGGCTTCGATGGGATTCTCTTCCAGTATCATCTTGACCTCATCCAGTTTTCCCTTTCCGACGAAGTATGACGGATCTGGATATCTTCTCTCCTGAATGATCTCATAGAGAATGTCATATCCCGCAGTATCGGCCAGCTCCTCGACCTCTGCGACGCGGCTGTTAATGGTCAATAACGCAGCAGCGACCTTTCGTTCCGTACGGTCTACCAAAAAAACCCTTCCGACGTTGGTTATGAGAGATTCGATGATATTACTTTTGCATTGACGTGCTGCAAAATAGGGCCTCGCCGAAGCCCATTCCCTCTGATTCATACTTCCACCGGAAATGAAGGGGTCCGGGTAAGTCCAGCAATTTTCCTCCTACAAATCATCCGAACCTTCATTTCCCCTCGAATTTCCGGAATGAGATAAAAAAAGGTTTCAAGTATAGCGGTGGGCAATCACCTATTCCCTCATGCGAGGGCTGGTTCTCCACAGGAAATGATGGGGTAATCCAGCCCACTTACGTTTACGGATCAGAGGTAACCACCGATGGATAACAACGTCTTCGAGAAACACTTGGACAGAAAACAGATATTCAAAAAGAATAACCGAGAGATTCTCAGACCATCCTATATCCCGGACGTCCTGCCTCACCGACAGGAGGAGATCAACTCCCTGGCCTCAGTCCTGGTCACCGCGCTCAAAGGCGAACGGCCATCGAACATCCTCATCTTCGGAAAGACCGGGACCGGCAAGACCGCCTGCGTCAAGTACATCGGCAATGAGATCAAGAAGGCGGACGGGGACAACAGCAAGGTCAATTTCATCTACATGAACTGCGAGATCGTCGACACCCCGTATGGTGTCATGCAGAACATCGGCAATCAGTTCATCCAGAACTTCACCCAGCGCATTCCGTTCACCGGACTCAGCATCATGCAGGTGTACAACCTCCTGCGGGACAAGCTGGACGAACAGGACCAGGTGATCATAATCGCCCTCGACGAGATCGACAAGCTGGTCTACAAGAGCGGCGACGATGTTCTTTACTACCTTTCCAAGATCAACGACGACCTGAAGAACGCCCGGGTCTCCATCATCGGCATATCCAACGACCTCCTGTTCACCGACATGCTGGACTCCCGGGTCCGATCCCGTATGGAGGGGGAGAAGATGGTCTTCCCTCCGTACAACGCCGAGCAGCTGAAGGACATCCTGAACCAGAGGGCATTGCTTTCCTTCGATGATGCGGTGCTGGAACCAGCGGTGATCCCGCTGTGCGCCGCCCTGGCAGCCCAGGAGCACGGCGACGCCCGCCGGGCACTGGACCTGTTGCGGATCGCGGCGGAGATAGCCGAACGGGAGAATTGCGAGAAGGTCACCGAACTGCACGTCTACAAGGCCAAGAACAAGATGGAGCTGGATTGCGTCAGCGAGGCCATACGGACGTTGCCGTCCCAATCAAAACTGGTGCTGATGTGCGTGGTCATCCTGAACGAGGGGGGCATGGAGCGGCTCACCACCGGCGACGTGTACGAGAAGTACAAGGACCTGCAGCCGGATCGTCGGGCTGAGCGTTCTGACGCAACGCCGCATCACCGACCTGTTGTCCGAACTGGACATGATGGGCATCATCCACGCCAAGGTCCGTTCGTTCGGCCGGGGCGGAAGGACCAAGGAGATGGACCTGAGCGTCCCTCCGCACGACATCAAAAAGGTCCTGGAAGAGGATGATACCTTCCAGGCTCTGAAGAACTACAAGCCCAAGGGTCAGACCACTCTGATCTGAAGGCGTCAACCTTTCTTCTTGCTCTTCTGTTCGGTCCGGTTTATCCTCGACATCCGGCTTTCTTGGGCTTCATCCTCAGGAACGCCCGCACACTGCCCCACATGTCGACGCCTCTTTTTCGCAGCATGTATTCGGTGACATCCAGGGTGATCGGAATGGCGATTATCACGGCGATCGTCAGGATCAGGTCCGTCTTGCTGTTCTCCGGGGTCTGGGCCGGCATGTTACCGCCCACCCAGAGCTTGATGAGGCCGAACCACGGGATCTCCCCGCGGGCCACGCCGACCACCCACTGCGCCGTTACCGGTTCATGCGCGATGTTGGCCATCGGTGACTGGTCATAGAGAAGGTTATGGTCGCCCTTGGTGATCAGTCCACCGTGAGGGGCGATGCCATTGGATTCGAAGTAGCCCAGAAGGCTCGATAGGCTGATGGTGACGGTCTGGTCCCGGTATCCGACGTGATAGATCTCCAGCGTGGAGGTCAGGTCGTACCACTGGCCGGAATGCTGTCCCCCACGCTCCATTTGTCCAGGGGCACGTTCGCCAGGGAGGGGACGTCGAAACTGTAGGACGTGCTGTTGAACACGAGCTCCACCATCGCCCGATGTATCACCGGTTGCTCCACGACGCTCCCGTCCCTTTCGTATATGACCACATCGCCGTAGTCGCCATAGGTCTTGTAGCCATCGTTAAGACTGGAGACATAGGTCTTTATTTCCGATAGTGAGGGGACCGACTTTACGACGACCAGGTCCCCCGTATCGATCACGCCGATGTAACTGGTGGTGTCGGAATGCTGCATGCTCTCCGATTCGACGACCACCAATGGAGGCCAAAGTCCACTATAGGCGAACAGGCCAAGGATGACGATTATGACGATCGCCGCGGCAATGAACAGCCCTTTGAAACCCTTCAGGGTCTTGATCGCTTTGGCGGAGGCGTCGCTCACGTCGGGCTAACGGCAGTGGTTGTTCATTATGATTTCTAGGAATCCCTTGTGTTTCAAAATGTTTCCAAATTTTTGGTCACCGCACTTGTGTGTGGGGCGTGACCTCCGTCGGGAATTCGTACCAGGAATGACGAAAAGAGAGAACTCCCAGCAAAGGGACCGATCTGCACCGAATGGGAACGCCTAGTTGCCTTCATCCGACTCAGGTCCGCGGTTGTTCAGCCTTTGGGCCGTAGCAATGTTGTTATGCCGGGAGGCGATTCACTAACGTAAGCATGACGCAGCCTTTCGTGAGACCCGACAATGACACCTACTTCATGAGCATGGCCGAGCTCGTGGCGACCCGGTCGACCTGCTTGAGGCGAAAGGTGGGGGCGGTCATCGTGAAGGAGAAGCGGGTCCTCACCACCGGTTATAACGGCGCTCCAAAAGGAATCCGCCACTGTGAGGAGGTGGGATGTGTCCGGCTGGAGAACCACATCCTGTCGGGAACCAGGCACGAGCTCTGTCGTGGTGTCCATGCAGAACAGAACGCCGTCATCCAGGCAGCCTATTTCGGGGTCAGCATCAAGGACGCGGCGGTGTACTCCACCAATTTCCCCTGCGTGCTGTGTGCAAAGATACTGTTCAACGCCGGAATAACCGAGATCATCTACAAGGACGACTATGTCGATGAACTATCGAGATCGATACTTTCCGAGGCCAACGTCAAGGTAAGGAGATTCGACCTAAAAATTTGATTTATTTTATTATATATTAATGTTAGATTCAACAAACGTTGCCTTGGAAAATCCTGTAAGAATCTAATATCGCACCATATTGGAAGAACGCTCATGATTCCCTAGAGGAATTTTACACAAATGCGCCGGGAGACCATTGTTGCAGGCACCGTGTTAGACCTTAGCAAATCCTTTAAATATAGAAAAAATATTCCCAACCTGAACCTCCGGGGGCGAGTCCTGTGACTAGGGCTGACACACTTCTTCAGATAAAAGACGCAGAAGCAAAAGCGTCACAGATAATGATTGAGGCGGACGAGAAGCAGAGAGCATTGGTTGCCTCCGCGAGAAAGGACGCCGTCAGAAAGATCCAAGATGCCGAAGAGAAGCAGAGGGTGGAATTCGAATCCGCCTATGCCGCCGAAAAGGCAAAGGTATCGTCCCAAAGGGACGAGATCCTTCGCAACGGAAAGGCAGAGGCTTCAGGCGTCAAAGGAAAAGCAGAACGTAACATTCCAAAGGCCAAAGAGCATTTGAAGCAGGCCTTCGAAGCGAACATCTGAGAGGACTTTAGATGATACTGCCAGAGAAAATGACTAGGATCCTGGTCGTGGGGTCCAAGAATTCCCTACCGCAGACCATTGACATTCTGTATGGTCTGGAGACAGTGCACCTAGTGGATTTCTCAGCGGAGGAGCCAGGGTTCGCATTGGGCTCGCCGTTGTCGACAGCGTCGGACGCCTCGCAAAAGCTTCTGAAGCTCCGTTCCATGGAAAGGGACCTTGACATCAAAGAGGTCAAGGGAATGAAGATCGAGGTCATCCCGATCGAGAAGATCAACTCCGAGGTCGACGAGACCATCCGAACGCTCGAGGCTGAGATCGTCGGGGTCGTCGAGACCAAGGGCAACTCCCAGGCCAGGATGCACGAGATCGAACAGAAAAAGAAGCAGCTCGAACCCTTCATGACGGTCCCGCTGCCTTTGGAGCTCTATTCCGGCTACGATAGCCTGACGGTCTTCACTGGCTACGTCAAAATGGACCCGACCGCGGCATTGACACAGGCGGTCAAACAGTTCGAGATCTACAAATCAACCGACGGCAACTTCGTGGCCGTCTTCACCCCCAAATCGGAAGCCGCGGAGGCGCAGAAGGTCCTCATCCAGAACGGTTATTCCGACATGCCTGCGCCGACCGGAAAGGGAGAACCGGCGGCAGAGGTAAAGCGGCTCGATGAGGAGTATGCGGTGGAAACGAAGACTCTGGAGGACGCCACAAAGAAGATCGACGATCTCCGGGTAAAGCACCAATCCTTCATCCTGGCCTCGGACGAGCAACTAAGCATCGAGGTGGAGAAGGCGGAGACGCCGATCCGGGTGGGAACCACCGCCCACGCATTTGCGATGGACGCATGGGTCCCTTCCGACGACATCAGCGCCATAGAGAAGGAGTTGGCCGCGAAATTGGGCTCCAACGTCCTGCTGGAGGTCATCAGCGAAGCGCCCCGGGCAGAGAAGCATGAACCGGAGCACACGGCGGGGCTGCCACATCGGGAACCGGTGGAAAAGGTCCCGACCCTGCAGCGGAACGGCAAGACCGTTTCGAGGTTCGAGTTCCTGACCGAGCTCATCTCGGTCCCGCGCTATAACGAGATCGACCCTAGCATTTTCTTGGCCATCACCTTCCCGATATTCTTCGGTCTGATGGTCGGCGATATGGGCTATGGGATACCATTCCTTGTCCTGGGGGCGCTCGGTCTGAAGAAGTGCACGACCAAGGAATGGCGCACGATCGCCACCATGCTCTTCTACGGAGGCATATGGGCGACTCTGTTCGGCTTCATCCTGTTCGGAGAAGCGTTCGGCCTGCATTTCTCAGCCCGGTGGGATCTCGCAAGCTCGAGCTATTCGAGCCTAGAGGCCCTAAAAGCGGCAGTACCCTTGGGCAATGAGATGACCTGGTCAAGCCTCACCGGGGTCGCATTTCCGAGCAACCTGTTCGGCGTTCCGATCGGTATCTACAGCAAGCTGAACGACGTCAAGATCCTGCTCTGGATTACGATCTGGATTGGGATCATCCACCTGTATCTGGGATTCGGGCTGGGGTTCGTCAACAAGGCCATGAGGCATGGATTCAAACATGCCTTCATGGAAAGGGGTAGCTGGCTCTTCATACTCACGGGGGCACATTCCTTCTGTTGTACGCGGTCCAGCTGCTGATCGCAACATGGTTGTTTAGCAGTTCGCTGGCAACGATATTCCTGATATTGGGGATAGCCACCCTGGTGCCTGGGATATTGATATTGTTCATAGGCCGAAGGACCAACTTCGATATTGGAACTCCCCGGTCTGTTGAGCAACATAATATCCTATGCTCGTCTTGCCGCAGTAGGCATGTCCAAGGCAGGGTTGGCGCTGGCGTTCAATACGATCGCCCTCCAGACCATCCTGGGCTTCAACCCGCAGGCGACCCAGGCGGCGACATTTACGAACGCGGGGATCATAATGATCATCATCGCACTGGTGATATTGATAGTAGGACATCTGACGGTGTTCATCCTAGGGATCCTATCGGCCGGAATTCACGGCATTAGGCTTCACTATGTTGAGCTCTTCCAAAAATTCTACGAAGGCGGCGGAGTAAAGTTCAATCCGCTGAGAATAGTGAGAAAGCGTACAATCGAGAGGTGAATAGAATGGCAATAGAATCTGGTTTAATTGCAATAGGAGCAGGAATAGCAGTGGGAATGGCCGGTGTCGGTTCCGGTATCGGCGAAGGCCCGATCGGAGCAGCGGCAGTCGGTGCCATGGCCGAGGACGAGAAGCTCTTCGGTAAGGGACTGGTCATGACCGTTATTCCTGAAACCATCGTTATCTTCGGTCTAGTCATGGCAATTCTGCTCTGGATCAAGATGTAAATAGGCGATAAGACTGAAAAATAACGAACAGAGGGGCCCATTCATGGCATTGGAAAAGGTAGTCGGAAACATACTGGAAACCGCCAATACGGAAGCAGCGGCGAGAATAGCGACCGCAGAGAAAGAGAGGGCAGCAATCCTTCAGACAAGCCGATGAGACGATCGCGAACAAGAAGAAGGCCCAAGACAAGGAACTGGAGATCGCCCTGAAGCGCTTGAGGCAACAGGAGATTTCCAGCGCCGAGCTGGAGGCCAAGAGGATCGTCCTGAACGCCAAGAAGGAGATCCTTGACCGATCGTTCAAGGAGACGCTGAAAGATCTGGAGTCGATGTCCGAGGCGGAGAAGGTGCGGGTCTACGAAAAGATCTTGACCAATGCCAAGAAGAGCATCTCCAAGCCGAAGGTAATTTGCCCCAAGGGGGAGTCCCGGCTTGTGCACAAGGACAGCGACATCACTTCGGTGACGGAGACGGACATGAGCGCCGGGCTAGTTCTGGAAAGCCAGGACGGGACGATCCGTCTGGACTACAGATTTAACACGATGCTCGCAGCGGTCTGGGAAAAGGAACTGAAGAACGTATCAAACGTTCTGTTTGGGTGAATGAATGTTCGGAATGAGGGGTAGAAAGGGCAATTATGCATATGCCTGTGCAAGGGTCAAGGCAAAGAAGAAATTCCTCCTCGACAAGGAAACCTACCCCAAGCTCTTGATGATGGACCTGAGCGAGATCGGCAGATTCCTAGGAGAGACGCAATACAAGGAAGAGATGACGGAACTTGCGTCCCGCTACGAAGGAGTGAACCTGATCGAGCTGGGAACCAGCCTGAACCTGGCCCGGATGAACACGCAGGTCCTCAGGTTCTGTAGCGGGGACCTCCATATCATGGTGGAGAAATACCTGGCCCGCTGGGACATGTATAACGTCAAGACCATTCTGAGAGGCAAGTTCTACGGGGCCACCGTCGAAGAGATCCAAGAGGACATCGTTGCCGCGGGCAAGATGAGCGACGAGACCATCAATTTCTTGATGTCGCTGACCACCGTGAGGGACGTGTTGGACGAGACCAAGAAGCGGACCGACATCACGGTTCCGGAAGAGATCAAGGCGATGTACGAGAGCACCGGGACCCTGGCCCCGGTGGAGGACTATCTGGACAAGCTGTTCTACGATAGGCTCATATCGAGCGTCTCGGGCAATACCAGGCCACAGCGGTTACTCATGACCTTCGTGAGGAAGGAGATCGACGTCACCAATCTGATGACCCTCCTGAAACTGAAGCGTGAGGGGATCGAGGTGGACAAGATAGGCGGCTACTTCATCGACGGCGGACAGGAACTGCCGCTGAAGGAGCTGAACCGGCTCGCTGGTATGGAGTCGCTCGAGGCCACGATGGGAGAGCTAACGAAGCTCTCCTTCTACGATCAGATAAAGGAAGCACTGGAGAAAGCAAAGGAGAGGAACTCGCTGACGTTCGTCGCCCTGGCCCTGCAAAGGCACTTGGCGGACCAATCGCAGAAGTTCTCTCACATGTATCCGCTCTCCGTTCTCCCGATTATTGATTACATGATCAGGAAGAAGATCGAGGTCGACAACATCAGGATCATCGCTCGCGGAAAAGAGAGCAAGCTTGATGTCGACCATATCAAAGAATTACTGGTGGTATAATGGACATAGCCGTTCTGGGCAGCAACGAATTCGTCCTGGGCTTCAGGCTGGGAGGCGTCAAACGCGTCTACACGGTCAAGCCGGAGAACTATGAGGCAGAAGCTCTTGGAGCTCCTGGGGGACGCATCGATCGGCGTGCTGGCCATCGATTCTGTTGACACTGAAATGTTGAGCCCTAACGGCCGGAAGAAGGCGACGGAATCCATCGCCCCGGTCGTGGTCATGGTGGGCGAGAAAGAAGGGGACCTTAGAGAGAAGGTCAAGAGAGCAATTGGCGTGGATCTATACAAGTAATGAGGGGTTTTTATGGCAAAGGAAGGCGAAATCTATAGAGTTGCGGGACCTGTCGTGACGGCAACCGGCATCACCCCGAGGATGTATGATGTTATCCAGGTCGGCAAAGAAGGCCTGATGGGTGAGGTCATCAAGATCGTCGGTGACAAGACCGTCATCCAGGTATACGAGGATACATCCGGCATCGCTCCGGGAGAAAAGGTCGTCGATACCGGACAACCCCTCGTCGCAGAGTTGGGCCCGGGATTGCTGGGAAGCGTCTATGACGGTATCCAGAGGCCGTTACCGGTCCTCATGGCCAAGATGGGAGACTTCATCCAGAGGGGAGTTTCAGCCGCTGGACTGGACCACACGGTCAAGTGGCCGTTCACGCCCATCGTCAAGAAGGGCGACAAGGTCGTATCTGGACAGATCATCGGAACCGTTCCGGAGAAGTCCATCGTCCACAAGGTCATGGTTCCGCCGGGAGTCTCCGGCACCATCGACGAGATCAAGTCGGGCGAATTCACCGATCGACGAGACCGTGGCCGTCATCGGCGGCAAGAACGTCACGATGCTGCAGAAGTGGCCGGTCCGTATCGGCAGGCCCTTCAGCGTCAAGACCGCCCCGGACACACCGCTGGTGACCGGGCAGAGGATCCTGGACACGCTGTTCCCGCTCACCAAGGGCGGTACCGGCGCCATCCCCGGGGCGTTCGGTACCGGAAAGACCGTTACCCAGCAGCAGCTGGCCAAATGGTCCGACGCGGAGATCGTGGTCTACATCGGCTGCGGCGAGCGCGGCAACGAGATGACCGAGGTTCTGACCACCTTCCCGTTCCTGGACGACCCCAAGACCGGAAAGCCACTGATGGGCAGGACCGTCCTGATCGCGAACACCTCCAACATGCCGGTCGCGGCTCGTGAGGCATCGGTTTACACCGGAATGACCCTCGCAGAGTACTACCGTGACATGGGATACAACGTGTCCCTGATGGCCGACTCGACCTCCAGATGGGCCGAGGCGATGAGGGAGATCTCCTCCAGGCTGGAAGAGATGCCAGGCGAGGAAGGATACCCCGCCTACCTGTCCGCCAGGCTGTCCGAGTTCTACGAGAGGGCCGGCCGTATCAACACCGTCGCCGGCGGCACCGGATCGATCTCCGTCGTCGGAGCGGTCTCCCCACCAGGCGGCGATCTGAACGAGCCGGTCACGCAGAACACCCTGCGTATCGTCCGGGTCTTCTGGGCATTGGACTCCAAGCTCCGTGAGAGGCGGCACTTCCCAGCCATCAACTGGCTGACGTCCTACTCGTTGTACGCCGGACAGCTGGACGGATGGTACAAGGCGAACGTCGCCGAGGACTTCCCCGAGCTGAGGAACTGGGCCACTGAGCTGCTGCAGAAGGGAAGCGGAGCTCCAGGAGATCGTGCAGCTGGTCGGTTCCGACGCGCTGCCCGAGGAACAGAAGCTCATTCTGGAAGTGACGAGGATGATCCGTGAGGTCTTCCTGCAGCAGAACGCTTACCACCCGGTGGACACGTACTCCCCGCTGAAGCGGCAGTACGCGTACATGAAGGTCATCAAGATGTTCTCCGACCACGCCGAGAAGGCAGTGGAGAACGAAGTGTCCGTCGAGGCCATCTCGAACATGCCCATCAGGCAAAGGCTGCAGAGGGCCAAGCTCGAGCCGACCGTGGACCAGGACCTCGAGGCGATCATGGCCGGAATGGACAAGGATTTCGAAGCACTGGGGGCGAAGTAAATGACATCTAAAGAGTACCATACGGTCTCCCAGATCGCCGGTCCGCTGGTGTTCGTCCAGAAGACCGAGCCGATCGGATTCAACGAGATCGCCGTCGTCACCATTGGCGGACGGCACCGAGAAGAAGGGACAGGTGCTGGACACATCCAAGGACTTCGTCGTCATCCAGATTGTTCGAAGGAACCTCCGGGATCGACAAGAACTGCGGTGCCAAGTTCATGGGCGAGACCATGAAGATGCCCGTTTCCAAGGACATGCTGGGCAGGATACTGTCCGGTTCAGGAGAGCCATTGGACGGCGGTCCGGCGATCGTGCCGGAGAAGCGCCTGGACATCAACGGCGCGGCCATCAACCCGTGGGCCCGGGACTCACCATCCGAGTTCATCCAGACCGGCATATCGACCATCGACGGGATGAACACCCTGGTCAGGGGTCAGAAGCTTCCGATCTTCTCCGCGTCCGGACTGCCGCACAACGAGGTCGCGTTGCAGATCGCCAGGCAGGCAAAGGTTCTGGGCTCCAACGAGGAGTTCGCAGTGGTCTTCGCCGCCATGGGCATCACCAATGAAGAGGCCAATTACTTCATGAAGGACTTCGAAAGGACCGGCGCGCTGAAGAAGGCCGTCGTCTTCATGAACCTCGCGGACGACCCGGCCATCGAGCGTATCATCACGCCCAGGCTGGCGCTCACCACCGCGGAGTATCTGGCCTACGAGCTGGGATACCACGTCCTGGTCATCATGACCGACATCACCAACTACTGCGAGGCGCTGAGGCAGATCGGCGCAGCCAGGGAAGAAGTGCCTGGCCGTCGCGGTTACCCAGGGTACATGTACACCGACCTGGCAACGCTTTACGAGCGTGCTGGACGTATCAAGGGGAAGAAAGGTTCGATCACCCAGATCCCGATCCTGTCCATGCCCGGTGAGGATATCACCCACCCGATCCCCGACCTTACCGGTTACATCACCGAAGGCCAGATCGTGGCAAAGAGGGAACTGGTCCGGGCCGGTATCTACCCCCCGATCGATGTCTCCACGTCACTGTCGAGGCTGATGAACGAGGGTATCGGCAAGGGCAAGACCAGGGAAGACCACAAGGCCGTCTCTGACCAGTGCTACGCCGCCTACGCGGAAGGAAAGGACCTGAGGGGACTGGTCGCCATCGTCGGCAAGGACGCTCTCTCGGAGCGTGACAAGAAGTTCCTGGAGTTCGCCGATATGTTCGAGAAGCGCTTCGTCCGGCAAGGCAGGGACGAGGACCGGGACATAGAGACCACCCTGAACCTGAGCTGGGAGTTGCTGGCAAGCCTTGACGAGAGGCAGCTGACCAGGATCGACCAGAAGTACATCGACAAGTACCACCCAGCCCACAAGCAGGGTTGATGAAAAATGCCAGCGCGTGAAGTGAAGCCCACCCGGTCAGAGCTCCTCGAGATCAAGAAGAAGATCAAGTTCTCCAAATCCGGCCACAAGATCCTGAAGATGAAGCGGGACGGCCTGATCCTGGAGTTCTTCAAGATACTGGAGCAGGCAAAGGAGATCCGGGAGAAGATCGACAAGGACTACCAGAACGCCATGCAGAAGATCGCCATAGCCAAGGCGGTCGATGGCGCGATAACGGTCCAATCGTCCGCCTTCGCCCTGAAGCTTCACCCGGAGATAACGCTCCGCAGCAAGAACGTCATGGGGCTGGTCGTCCCGGAGATCGAGGCCAACAGTATCCGCACCCCGATGGACAAGCGCGGCTACGGCGTCATCGGCACCTCGGTCTACATCGACGAGGCGGCCAAAGGGTTCGAGAACCTGGTCGAGACGCTCATCGAGGCGGCAGAGATCGAAACCACGATGAAGAAACTGCTGGATGAGATCGAGAAGACCAAGCGGCGTGTGAATGCGCTCGAGTTCAAGGTGATCCCGGAATACCAGGCCGCCGAGACCTTCATCAAGATGAGGCTCGAGGAGATGGAGAGGGAGAACATCTTCAGGCTCAAACGCATCAAGCAGAAGGCGCAGGCAAACAAAGCATGATCGAGCGGATAGAGCGGTATTTCTCGATGACGACCCCCGAGGGTCGAGAGCACCTGTTCCGCTTGGCCCAGTACGTGTCCTACGGGATGCTGGTACTGGGCTGCATCTTCATCCTGATCGAGATCGTCAACGGCGGTCTCGACTAGGAATATCTTCAAATCTTTAGATCCAAATCGAGGCCGTTAGGCCTTTCCCATTCTTTTCTTATCATCGATCTTGCAGGCTTACCGCCGTTCAGGTAGGTTGAGCGGTCAGCCCCATGTTGAAAAAGGCCGTTCCGCCTCCGTTCTCAGAACATGAAGCTCTGCATGTCCGTCTCGCCGGTGCCGAGGTGCACCAGGTACAGCTTTGCCGGGTCCGGAGTGAAGTTGTGCATCTTCTGGAAGGAGGTCTGCGATTGCCATGTGGAGGCGTTGATCAGGCGGACCCCCTTGTAGTGCGAGAGTCCCGCCGCGTGAACGTGCCCGGTGACGAAGATGTCCGGCACGGTATCGATCACCATCATGTCCCTGGGCTCCGGGGCCAGGGGCGTCTTGCCGCCATATGTCGAGGCCAGATGACGTCGCTTCAACATCTCTTTCATGGCATCGATGGGCTTGGAGTAGTTCAGCCCCTTGACCGAAGACATCAGGTCATCGAAGCTCTTGCCGTGATAGGAGAGGATGGTCCGGCCCTCCACCCTCAGGTAGCAAGGGTTGCCGATCAGGATGGCGTTGGAATCGAACATGCTGGCGAAATCGCCCTCGAAAGCCGGCTGCGGCTCCGCCGGTCTGACCGCGTCATGGTTGCCCGGTTGGACGATGACCTGGATCGAGTCCGGGATCTCCTTAAGGTATTCCGCCAGGACGTGATACTGCTCGAAGATGTCCGGCACATCCAGCTCGCTTTCCTGGTCCGGGTAGATGCCAATGCCGTCCACGACATCTCCCGGAATCAGCAGGTAGTTCATGCCCAGGTCGACAGCGTCGGTCTTAAGCCAATCCATCATCCTTTTCCATTCCGGCGCCAGGAAGGTCTTGCTGCCGACGTGCACGTCCGACATGAACCCGATGATGGAGCTGGAATCGGTTCGTGGCATGCCGCTGCTGATGGGAACGTCCGGTCTCACGATCTCGGTGGCATTCATCTTCGTTCCTGAGGAACCTCCCTTCTCCCACGTGCCGCCGCGGCGGGCCGGCTTGCCTATGATGCCCACCACCTCATCGTTCAGGATCGAGTCGTTGCCGCCTTTCGCGTCCCGGCCGAGCATCACGGTGATGCGTCCGGTCTCATCCTCCAGCTCAATGATGTGATCGCCGGTCTTGGTCTCCTTGACCTCGTTGACGATGCCGATGATCTTGATCTCCTTCTCCACCATCTGTCGGTTCGGGTCGGACGCCCGGGCTATCGTGCATGAGCCGCTCATGTCCCGCCGTTTCTGGAGCATTCCGCGGATGGAGGTGAAGCGGTTCATGAAATAGTGAGAGAAACCGTCGATGCTGCCGACGCAATGGGACGCGCCGGTGATGTCCTGGAGTACGACCACGTCGCCATCGAGATACTCCCGGGGCCCGATGCTCTCCAGGTGGTTGGGGCCTTTCTGTGACAGCGCGTCGATGGTTTCCACATGGCAAACGGTCCGCAGGTCCCTCATCGTGACCACCAGGGGGCGGGTCATCAGGCGCGATATGGCGTCCTTGGCAAAGTTCAGCGGATCGCTATTGGCCAGTATGAACTCCTCCGCCTCGGCGTCGAGGAGGTATCCGGCGTTGGCCAGTTCGTCGACGACGTACTCCCTGTTCACATCAAATGTCATGCGAGGCCTGCCTTTAATACTTTCATTTCGATGTTCCGGACATGCCCCTAGTTACCATCAGGACGCCTTTGCGGCCCACGGAGGACCCGGAGAAGGTCAGGACGGCAATTCTGAACCTTTTCCCGGAATGCGAGATCTCCCTAGTCCAGAACGAGGTCGTGGGAAAGACCGCCTCTTTGGATCGTTTCAAGACCCTGATCCGGAATCAAAAGATACTCGACTCGGTCCGCAAATCGCTCCTGGCGGGAGTGTACGCCCGGTTCCACGAACATTTCGCTGAACAAGCAGGCCGCTTTCGTCAAACGGGTGTCGTTGTCGGAAGGCAGGACCGCACTGGGCAACATGGAGGTCACGATCGAGTCAGATGACATGGAACGGTTGATCGACGAGGTCGCCCCCAGAACGGTGGACGGGGTTGAGGTCTGATGATATCGGTATCCTCGCCGGCGTTCTCCCTGATGCCCTTCGACCAGGCGATCGAGGCGGTGGCCAAGGACTTCCGCGCCTGGGAGATCGTCGCCGAAGGCAGGCACCGGCTGGAGAACATCGAGAGAGCGTTCCTCGATGTTTCGAGATCTTACGACCTGGAATATTCCGTGCATGCTCCGCTGAGCGATATCAACATCGGTTCACTGAACCCCACGATGAGGGACGCTTCCCTCAGGGAGGTGCTGCTAGCCATCGAATCCTGCGGCCGGATGGGGATCGACCTCATCACTTTCCATCCGGGGTTCATATCGCCGTTGGGGCAGCTCGACCGCGGTGCGGTGATGAATGAGACCCGCAGGTCGCTCCGTGAGATCGAAAAGGCCGCTTCCGAGCACGGCGTGCTCGCCGCCCTGGAGAACATGCCCCGGATGCCGGTGACCACCTGCACGGAACCCACCGAACTGCTCTCGTTGGTGGAAGGGACCTCGTTGAGCATCTGTTTCGACATCGGCCACGCCCACACTAATGGCAACATCGACGATTTCGTCAAGCACGTTTCCCGTTTCGCCAATGTCCACATCCACGACAATGACGGCAGTTCCGACCAGCACCTGACCATCGGCGATGGCAAGATCGATTTCACACACGTTCTATCCGCCATGCGCGGCTACCGGCGACGGTACGTGATAGAGGCGAGAAGGATAGAAGGGGCCCCGCTCTCCGCGGAACGCCTGAAGAGATTTCTGGGCGATTAGATCCGGCGGCCGCACTTGAGGCATTCGAACCGGCCATTGTCATATCGTGCTTCCTTGCCGCCACAGTGGGGGCAGACGAACCCGAACCCCTGGTCCGGTCCCCTCGGCTCCGTCGGTGGTGCTGGCGGTGGTTGATTTGGCTGAACCGGTTGGTTCTGCGGATACTGCTGGTGGACGTAGGGCGGATACTGTTGATAGGGATCGTAGCCCTGACCGTTCTGATTATAGTTCGGCGGATAGTAGGACTTGCGCTGCCGGGGATGGCTTGCGTCTGGTTATCTTTATCCCGGTGAATAGCCCGATGGCCTTGATGGAATAATGGAGGAAGTAGACGACACCGACCACCACGAACACCAGGATCAGGAGGCTGATGCCGAGCTCGAGCGAGCCGTTGTTCGGCCAGATCGTCAATGATACGGATAGGTAATCAGTGAAGAAATGGAACATGATGGAGGCATAAAGGCCGAACCTCAGGAACAGGTACCCCATCGCCAGGCCGGCCAGGAACGCCGGGATGACCTTGTATATGTCCCAATTGAAACTGTGCGCCAGACCGAACATCATCGATGAGATCAGCAATAGCGCCAGTTCCACCTTTCCGAGCTGGAATCCGCCCCCCAGGAGGTAGTGCTTAGGGTCCTTGACCTTGTTCATGGCGACCGCCACCAGCAAAAGCGGCACACCCAACAGAAGGACCCGGGTGATCAGCTCTTCCCAGACGGATGCCTGGGCGTAGGAGAACAAGATCTCCCACAGGTCCGCCCCTTCGCTGGGGACGGTGGGCGTGGTCCCGGAAAGTCCTATGATGACGTAGAAGATGATGTTGAACGCAATGACCGCGAAGAAGAGCGTGGCGATCATGTAGAGGGGGCTGTGGCCCTCATCGTGGATCTGGAAGGTGAGCTCATGGGCGAACTTGTGCAGGCTCTTCCTCAGCATCCAGACGAACGATGCGGTGATGGCGACCACCAGGAACAGGTAATAGATGGATAGCCCGATGTCGCTGACCTGTAGGATGTTCACCAACCATGGGGTGATTATGAAGAGATTGGTCGCATGCCCATTCACGTTGGGGAGCACCTGTCCGATGCCCCATATCAGGACGATGATGTTGAAGGATACGAGCAGAAGCAGCACGAAGGCGACGATGCTGGCCATGCCCCTGATCGCGTTCGTCAGGTTGTCTTTCTCATTATAGGCCTGATAGGGAGGATAGGCGGGATAGCCGTATTGGGCATTCTGATAATAGGGACCGTACGGATATTGGGGCGGTGCCGGCGTCGATATGCTTCTTCCGCACCACGGACAGAAGACCGCATCGGAAGACACCTCCCTGCCGCAATTCGGACACGAAGGGCCCTTAATTCCAGCGCTGGAGGAGACCTCGGGGTCCATTGACCGTCTTGATTCCCAGAACGCTATTTCTATCCTTCGGTATGAATCCTCGAAAGCAATTGAATGATTATGGAACGGATTTCGCATGCGCGCCGATAGGAATTCCCAAAACGTGACTTTTTTCAATACTGGATAGTAGGGGAAAGATTTAAGAGCGAACCAAATCTATCTCGAATAGTCCTTAAAGGAGGCAACCGAGATGGATGAGGGTGCGACCGAGAAAGACGTGAAGTTTGAAACGATAAGCGCTGAAAAAATACCTTTTGGTAGAAACAACTTCATCGAAGTTGCCCGCAAGAAAGCCATCACCAAGGAGGGGGAGAACGAGTTCATTTCTCTCTCAAGGGGTTTCTTCCTACCCGATGGGACGGAGAAGTTCAAGAAATCCATCACGATCCCTGACGATCCTTCGATCAAGGATTTCGTCATCGAAAAGATCAGATCGATGTAATTTACGGCCATAGAGGGGGGCCATCGCCCCCGGCCCGGTCATTTTCCTTATCCCAATATCAACATCTCGAGGTAGGAGCGGCGTTCGCTTCCGGCCAACCCCAGTTCGTCCCGCAGCCTTTCTATTCTGCACCTGCCTTCGATGGCGTCCTCCCCCAGGACCTCGAGCTCGACGAAGTCGCCCAAACCCTCGACCGAGTCAAGGCTGACGGTCACCCCTTCCAGCAGGTACTCCTTTCGTTTCTTGCACACCTTCGCCACGCTTCGGAAGCCCAGCCGGACCAGGATCGAGGCCATCTTTTCCAGATCATCGACCTCCATCTCGATCTCCTCCCGGGTCTTGGTGAATCGGTCGATCTTAGGACCTTTGTACGTGATCTTGCCGGAGGTGTCTTTTCGCAGTCTCAAGGCCTCGTCCGTCATGGCGAAGTCTCGGCAGGGGTGGTTGAAGTACTCGTCGACCTGGTCGTGCTCGCCCAGGAGCGTCGCTCCTCTCTTCTGCAGCAATCCCTCGACCCTGTCGTTGTCCAAGGAACGGGTCTTGATCTCTATCTCCAACATGAACCTCAGAAGGTGCTCGTGGTTAATCAGAACTTCCCCCGCAACAAAGAAGTATCCTGACGGACCATCTCAGGGCAGGGTTTGCATGGAAGGGGACCAACTGGGGCTTCTGCAGGTATACACCGGTGACGGCAAGGGAAAAACGACCGCGGCCCTCGGGCTGGTGCTCAGGGCCTGGGGCAGGGGCCTCAGGGTCTGCATGATCCAGTTCATGAAGAAGGGTGAGGATTACGGGGAAATCCTGGCCCTGCGCAGGTTGGAAGTGGACCTCTATCAGTTCGGTTCGGACCGGTTGATCACGAAGACCAGCGTCCACCCCGAGGATGTGGAACTGGCGCACCGCGCGTTGAACTTCGCGGAAGGTGCATTGGGATCGGGCGAATATGACGTCATAATCCTGGACGAGATCAACGTGGCCATGTTCTTTGGCCTGATCAGCCCGCTGGAGGTGCTGTCCGTGCTAAGAAAGCGGAGGACGGGAGTGGAAGTGATCCTGACCGGCAGGAACGCCCCCGCGGAAATCATCGAGGAAGCTGACCTGGTGACCCGGATGGTGGCTGAGAAACACCCCTATGACAGGGGCGTAATCGCCCGGGCGGGCATCGAATTCTGAGGCCGTCCTCTGGCTTGGCCAGATACCAGGTTGAGGGCGGTTCCTATTTTTGTTCAGACACCATCCATTCGGGTTTGATAATCAGCCGCAATTGGTTAAATATCGACAATCGAAATAAGCAAATTTGCCACGAGCGCAGGCACTCGAGAGTGGAAGGCAACCCCTATGACCAACAAAAAGAGCAATTATCATCGCAATAGTAAGAATCTCAGAAAGAGCCGTGGCGGCGTGTCTGAGATCATCGGAAACCTGCTCATACTGGCCATAACCGTTTCACTGTTCTCAGGGGTCCTATTCTTCGTCTCCAACATGCCCGCACCACAAGATCAGACGCTCAGCGATTTCAGTGCCCAGACCGCGACATCCAGTTCAAATTTCTACATGAACATCACCCACAAGGGAGGTCAGACGCTCACCAATTCTTCGACCAACATCTATCTCTTTAAGAACGGTGTCCCCACCACTCTTCAAATAACGTCCAGCAACCCGAGCATCGGTTCAGATTGGAAAATAGGCGAGATCTGGTCCTACATGTTCAATAATTACAACGTCGGGATGACCGTCCGCCTGGTGATAGTGGACAAGACCACAAGCAGCATCGTCTGGCAGGCAACCCTGGCTGGCAACACGGCCAATCAATCCACGCCTCCCATCATCGGTTCCAGAGGATTGACTCCCTCACCGACCTATGACAAGGACCTGGTTCATTTCTTCGTGACCGTCACAGACCTCTATAACAAACTCAACTTCGTTTATGTCAATGCAAAGCAGCTTGGGCTGTCCAACAATATCACCTTAACGGACCCAAACAACGACGGCACGTTCACGAGCGTGCTCTCATACCAGGCATCCTATAGTCTTTGGAATGGCAAGACGATTTTCTTCAACGCCACCGATATGGGAGGGAAGTCGGCCTCGTCCCAGTTCGTTGTGGTCGTGTCCAGGGTCAGTTCAGGCGGAGGGGGAGAAGGGGGCCCGTACACTAACTATTCCAGTTATCTGACCAACGGAACCTACCCACCAGACGCCAGCGGCGGTCAGGCCGGGGAGATCACAGGAGAGGCGGGAACAACGTTCTATTACATCCGTCGTGCCTCGGACGGCAACATCACCAGGAACTTCAATCCGGGTGAGGAGGTACTGATTGAATTATACAGCGATACTCTCAGGAACCTGGCCAACGCCAATAGCTTTTTCCTATACCAGCCCTTGACCGGGGCGGTGATGACGCCGCCTAGCTCTACCGAGGCGTTCGGCTACGGTGGTATTTACGGAGATTTCTATCGGTACAACTACACGTTCACCGCGCCGACCATTGGTTACACCTATCCCATTCAGTTCAATCTGAAGGACAACATCGGGACCGTGGTCAACATCTGGGACCAGATCATCATTTCCGGTTCTCAATATCCGAAGGTTCAGACCTACCTCTATGACGGAACACAATTGGTCCCCTGCACCAACTTCTCTCTGACCGATACCGTATACGTCAAGGTGACGACCCTCGACGTAGACGGTCAGATGACCAGCGTGTTCATGAACGATCTGACGGTAAGCGACTACTCGGGTCGTTACATCGTCAGGAAGACCCCGACCATGCCGGTCTTGAACCCCACGACCGGAGGAAAGACCCCAGTGTACACAGCGCCATTGAGCGCTGTGTTCAAGACCGATTCGACCAATGGTATCAACTGGGTTGCCGACGGCAAAACTTCGGCCAACGATCCCTCGGCATCCTATACGTTCTATTTCAAGCCCATCGATGCCAACGCGGGATGGTGGCTTGCGAGAAGGAATTCGTACACCTTGACGATCGACGAATTCCAGGACACGGGCATGGGCCCAACCGGACTTCCCGGAGCAAGCACCGGAGAGACATATCACTCGTTGACGGTCCAGTTCAACATCACCGCCCCTAGGACGATGACCGACATCATCACAGGGATCGGTTCCGGCTCGTACACCTGGAGCTCGTCCGGAGCTTCGTGGAGCAACAGCGAACTGGCCTGGTTCAAGAACGGAGAGGTGACCGGTCAATGGCAAAAGATAGAGATCGCCGGAACTACCTATTCTGGCCCGGTGGGAATGGTACAGACCGACCTCGATGGTGACGGACGACAAGATCTGGCGGTCGGATTCCAGGATCCAAACGTGGGCGTAGCCTGGTACCGCAGTCTAACCGTCGATGGCACCGGATGGTCTACCCCCTATCGACTCATGAAGGCATTGGATGGAACACCGGGGGTCCAAGCCGCTGGAGGAAGTTCCACTGGCCTTGCGAATGCCGATGTGACGGTCTATTCGTCAAGGGACGGAGCATTCGAACCATCCTATGGTGGGACCTCGTACACATCCTCGTACGACATCGTAGGCGCTATGGCGGCTGGTGATTTCGGGAACGGCCACACCGACCTGGTAGTCAGCCTGATCCACGTGGTCGTGTATTCAACCGCCACTAGTGCCTCAGATGCAAATAGCCACCCATCGGAGAACACACCGATGTTCTTCAACCGGGGGATCTACATCCTCTGGAACAATGGCGGAGCGATGGATTGGAAGATGACGCCATTATACGGCACCAGGGATTACTTCCCTGCGTTCAAGCAGGGGGCCACTCTTCTGGATGCCAACGGAAACAACAACCCGGCGGCCATTGACATAGCGGTAGGCGATTTCAATCAGGATGGCGTTGATGATATAGCCGCGGTCTACGAGACGGGGGTTACCAAGATTTGGCTCAGCCAGTGGAACAACGTACAAAGCATGGCAGATCCCTTTGATGCGACCTTTAACACAACCTCGGCCCTCATCCCCGCGGCAAGTGTGCCAACCGTTCCGGGAACGAACGGACCCTGGGACCTTGCAGGCAGGGCGGTCCGGATCGAGATAGCGGATATCGACGGTAACGGCTATCCAGACATCGTCCGCACGAGCGCGGCGGCCGCCAACGTCGGTACCGTGTACGTGATCACCACCATGCCAGCCACACCGGTATCCAATACCAAGAATCCAACCTTCGAGTACGGGGGTACGGTCGGGACGACTGCCGGAGTTACCGGAAGCATGGCCAACCTGGTGAGCGTCGATAATAAATGGGAGAACCTGACCGAGGTCTACCAGAACTCTTCGATCCAATATCTAAGGCCGGCCTCGACTACCGCTGCCGACAACACCCTGAAGACGCTCAGTGATTTGCAGACCGATGACGGTCACACATACGATGTTACGAAGACCGAGAAGCTAAGTGTCGTCCTCTCCAACCCCGACTCTTCGTTGAGTGGCCTTCCGATAACCAGTGTTGTCCTCAGAACCAAATATTCGGTCGGATCGAGCTGGACCAATGCCAATACGTACCTGGAATGGTCCGTGGACGGCATTAATTATTTCCCCACCACCATTAAACCGGCCAGTAACCAGGCGAACGTCAACCTCACCTTTGATCTGAAGGCGGCCGGGGTGAACACCTGGGCGAAACTGCAGACGATCTACATCAGATACGACGCATCGGCGGTCACTGGTACCGACTCGGTCCGGTTCGACTATATCTGGGTCGAGGCGAAGTTCGCCACGACGCGCCAACTGGAGTGGAACTATCAGATACCGAACGACACCACCCAGATCATGCACAATCTAACCATCAACGCGAAAGTACTGGCCGCCGGGGAAACGTTCAATGTGACGTATTCTCCGGACAATGAGACCTGGTTCCCGCTGTTTACGATTTCTAGCACGGTACAGACCAGCTACAGTGCAATGCTGATCGACACCCAGAACTCGAAGTATTTCGTCAAGATCGTGGACACGAACAGGGCGACCACAGACACGACCAACAGCACACTGTGCGTTAACATGCTGAGCATAAAGCATTATTCGCCGGCGGTCACCTGGAGCTATGACTCCACTAAATGGCAGAGGACGATAGCCGGCATCACCGCCCCGAACTACATCACCTCGATAGCCGTGGCTGACATGGGAAAATCGTCTGGTGATCACAAACCGGACGGCAAGCCAGACATCATTGTGGGCACGACCATGCTGGGCAGTGGGGATGCCACCCATGCGCTGTTCATCATCACCAATTCCGGCAGTCAGCTTGAAGCAGCTATGGACATTCCGGTGGTCGCCGCAGCGGCGGCAGTGGGTAGTAACCAATACGATGTCAAGGTCGTCGCTGCCGGGGACTTCAACGGAGACGGGTACATGGATATCGCAATGGCGATCGGTTTCGCACCGGGATATACCTATTCCGCAGGAAGCACTTCCACGCTCTGGATATACTATAACCAGCCTTCCAGCGCCGGATGGCAGTTCAACGAGCAGCCCGTCAACGTGCTCGACTCATCTGGGTCTGTAATCAATATTAAGACCGGATACGTCGACCTGTCGCTCCTCTGGCCGCTGTTCGGCGTCTTCGGAATCGTAGTGGCTGAGGCGGCCATCGGAAAGGCCGAAAAGAAGAGGAAGAAATGAGGCGGTCCTCGAACCATGGTGATGGAGTGTACGATGTGCTTGTATCCGGGGCCGGACCCTCCGGTTCATACGCATCATACCTGCTGGCAAGAAGTGGGTATAAGGTCGGCCTGATCGAGAGGGAACAGCTGCCACGCTCAAAATGTTGCGCCGGCGGTGTGATGCAGCGGGCACTGGGTCTGCTCGATTTCCAAATCCCGGAGGACATCGTCGAACGAAGGGTGACCGGCGCCAACGTCGTCCTCAGAGATCGATCGCACACAATCGACGTGGGCAGGACGGTTATCTCAACGGTCCGCCGGTCGAAGTTCGACGCGTTCCTGGTGACCAAGGCAGAAAGAGCGGGAGCGGAGATCCTTGAAGGACAAAAGATGGAAAACGTTCGGGAACTGGCGGACTCGGTCGAGGTGACCATCGGGGCAAGTACCCTGAGGTCTCGGTCCCTTATCATTGCAGAAGGTTCGACCAGCACGAATGCCAGTAGACTGTACGGTCCCTATCCAGGAAGGTTCTCCTCCATGGGGATGGCGGTGGAGTGCAACGAATCGTTCGATCGAGGGGACCGGGTCGAGCTTCATCTGATCGATTCGCCAACCAAGAACATCCGCTGGGGGCCGGGCTTTCCGCTCATGGGTTGGATGTTCCCACTGAGGACCGGATGTAATGTGGGAGTGGTCGGTTCAGGATATTCTGCCGATGCCCTCAAACAAGCCATGACGACCGTCGCCACCAGTCTGGAAAGCCGGACAGGCATCCTACCGGACGTAAGTGCGGCGACCTCCCACCCAATCCCGTTGCGGGCTAGGAAAGTCCTGCACACCCGGAGGACTCTCTTGGTGGGGGACGCGGGCGGCCTTACTAGTGCCATCAGCGGCGAGGGCATGTCCTACGCCTTTCAGAGCGCCAAGTACGCCAAGGCCGCAATTGATCAGCTCCTATCAGGTTCGGCAAAGGACCCACTCTCCGCATACGACCGGCTTTGCAGGAACAGTATCGTACGGGACATGCGCGCCGCCGAACTTATCTCACCGGTGCTGCACTGGCTCATCGGCGTGGTCGACCCGCACAAGTTCTTCGATAGTGTGGTCAATTACCGTGGGATCGTCCACGCCTCAGAAGGGATTGCCACTGGAGCGGAGGACTGGAGAAGGCTGCTGGCGGAGACGATCCCCTCCTTCCCTGGGCTATTCTTCTCGTCCCTGTGATGCTCAGAGGATCCCAAGATACCGAAGTGTGGCATAAACGAAACCGGCCAATGCGATGAGCATGACCGCCTTCGGGCTCTGGTATCTGTAGAACGCAAACGTCGCGAAAATGCCGAGGACCGGAAAGACCAGCACATCGATGGTGTTCGAGAACAGGATCAGCGGGGTGAACGAGGCGGCCACGATCAGCGCAGACACGACCGCCGATCCGCGGGCCAGGCCCAGCATCGTGTATACAGTTCTCACCTTGGCCTTCCGGTCCTCTTCGTAACCGACGATGTCCGTTACCATGGATCCGATCACCAGCCCCAGGAAGATCATGGCAGCTATCACGATCGCGGTCAGGCTCAGGGGGGCCACACCGATGTCCCCGGTCAGGAAGCGCACCGGCGTGTCGTACTCATACTGGGTCACTACCACCGTGTATGGGGTCAGGTATCCATAAGAGAAGGCCAGCATCGCCCCTATGCCGATGAGGGCCGGGCTCATTACCTGGTCCTTGAACCGTACAGGCCGGAAGGAATACAGATAGGAAAGGACGAACACCGCGGCCAGGATCAGGAACTCGGAGAACGATAGCAGAAATGACACCATCAATGCCACCAGCATCAAGACGATCGACCCCTGGAGCATGGTGTCGCGGTTGACCGTGCCAGACGCGATCGTCCTCCCCTTCTTATCCGGGTCATCGAACTTGGCGTCGGCTATATCGTTCCAGATGGTGCTGACCTGCCAGGCCATGAGGGCCGAGGTGATGGACAGTATCACGAAGGTGAAATTGACCCAATAGGGGGTCTCTGCTATGGACATCACCAGGTCTGGGTCGACAGCCCTCCAGCCCACCACGATTCCACCGGCCACGATCATGCCGAAGAACAGGGTCTGGAAGGGCCTCATGCTGGCGATCTGGCGGCGGAACGAGCCTTTCATGGTCATGTAGGCTATGATGGTCACCAGGAGAAGGCCAGCCAGCAGATAGTACGCCACCAGGAACAGATGGAACTGGAAATACTTAGTTTGGTCAAAGTATGGGAACGCTGGGACCCCATCGATGTTGCCCACCGGGAGATAGGCCCCGGGAGTCGCGATGATGAACATCGAAACGATGGTGAAGAGCACCAGGAAGAAGACCCGTAGGAGCGTCACCGCCCTTTCCCTTATGTAAAACATATTCTGTCTGTTGGTCCAGATAACGTAGGAGAACAACGCGAACAGGAATGCCACGATCTCCAGGCCTTGGCCGGGATGGAATGTGCGTCCCTGGAAATGGAGGAAGGCGTTGACGAACTCGGTCCAGGAGAAGTAAGCATAGCTCTGGTCCAGACCGAAAACGAAGTGGTCGAGGAACGGGGGAATTAGGATCGAGCCAGTAAATATTGGTGATGAGGTTGAGGGAACGTCGGAACCCTCGGCCAGAGAATGCCGTGAGAAGAAGCACCAGTCCGAGGAAGACCACAACGTAGAACGAGACGTGGTGAGCGATGCTGAAGATCCATGGATGGACGGTGTTGACAAAATCGGCGTCCAGAAGGAAGTACTCTGACAGGTCCCGGCCCAATGCAAGCAGTATGACATAGACGAAGACGCCGATGATGGGGAGGCGTTCCTTCTCCAGGAACGCGATGAGCCCGTCCCCTTTGGCCGAGAACTTGGCCCAAACCGTTTCGCCTTTCGTCGCTGGCATCAATCAGTTAGGCCGCTGGGCGCTATTTAAAAATGTTGAGCTGGTTTACTGACTAGGTGCTTTTCCACACCATCCGCTCTCTCATACTCGATGACCGCCAGTATCCGGTGGTATTTTCCGGTCAGCTTCACCAGCGCCTCCGCCATGTGCTCCTCGCGTTTCTGGTTGAGCTTGCGGAATCCACCTGCCCGGTTGATCTTCTTGTCCCAGTCGAGGGCGAAGGCCCCCGCCGAAGTGAAATCGAAACGCTTGCGGTGGGCCTGTTTCACGAACATCGACTCCCGGATCAGGTCCACGCCGCCGACCTCGTAGCAATAGGTCTCGGTGTACAGCTCCTCGTTCATGTCGATCGGGACCAGCGTGATGTCCTTCTCGGTGCCGACATCCCTCACCTTGACGTAGCATGGAGGAGGGATCTTGACCTCACCGAACGTCTCCAACAGAACAGAGTAGATCTCCTCGATGTCGCTCGGTTCGTACTTGTCGTAGTCCTCTTTGTTCCCCAGGGCCATCAGCTCCTCCTTGGAGATCGAGACGGCTATGGCATCCGGATCACCTTCGTTGATGGCCTTCTCGACCGCATCGCCCTCTGAAACAAGACCCTTCACGACCGGCAGGAACTGGATCGTGGAGCCGTTGATCTCAATGTTTCTCATCAGGTTCACTTCTCTTGCTGACCAGCGCCCGAAGCTTCTCCGATTCTTGAATCTTCTGCAGTTCGTCGCGTCCGATCAATGCGGTCCCTTCGATGCTTTGGTGCGTGCGTACCTTCTCGATGAAGATGACCGACTCCCGGCCGGTGACGATTGAGATGTCGGCGACCACCCGGGCCTTCTCCCGGAGCTTGGCGTCATCCCTGCCCAGGCCGGTCAGGATGAGCATGTCACGATCGACCGTGAGCGCCTCGAACGGGCATTTCTGGGTGGGGGTTATCGTAAGCCCCAGTCCGGTGAGGATGGAGAACACCTCCTTGGTGAACTGATCGTACTTCTCCAGGTTGATCTTGGACTTCTCGGCGGCCTCAGGTTTGTAGTTGAGGGGGTCCACCGGCAGCACGATCGGCTGGTCCAGGTATTCCTCCAGGCGTATCGCCACATCGATCATCGCACCCATGCCGGTCTCGTACATCTGGATGGTCCGCCGGGAAACGCCCGCCACCTCGGCCAGATTGCCCAGAGAGATGCTCTTCTCCTCTCTCAACCGCTTCAGGAGCTCGCTGTCCAGCTTGACGTACAGTCCGCCTGGGGCGGCAAAAATGAACGGAGGCACCTCTTCCAGAAGGAGGTCCTTGAGCGTGTTGAGGGATACGATCGGGACGTTGAACCTCGAATAGACGATGCCCTGCTCGATCTCCCCCGCCCCGGACCTTTCCCCGACCAGCAAAGGAGAGCCGCCAAGCGCCTCCGCCAGTGTCTTGACCTCCTCGGAATTGTCCTTGGAGAAGGCATCCACATTGGAGAGGATCTTGACCAATAACAGGTTCTTATCGCGCCTGGCAACGATGTCAAAGCTTATGCTGCGCATGTTCAGCGGCTTGGAGACCGTGAACCCGACCTTCTCTAGCGTGGCTCGCACGCCGTTTATGAGCTCATCGCGCTGCACAAGGAACTAGATTCATCTGTTCTTCTATATAACCATTGGGAAAAAACAAAGGTCCGGACCGCGCCCGATCCGAAGCCTGGGATCAAAATAAGAAAGGACGGGAAGGCGACCCTAATCCACGATCGTCTTCTTCTTCCGTCTCTTGGGCGGCTCCCGGTCCAATGTGATCTCCAGGACGCCGTTCTTGTAGCTCGAGGCAGCGCTGTCCGCCCTCACGGGGGATGGCAGCTCGATGCGCTTCGAGAACTTCCTGTTCCCCGTGTCGACCGCGATGTCCAGCCAAACCTTGTCCGCCCGCACGGTGATATCATCATTGCGGATCCCTGGAAGTTCCATTATCACGCGCACCTTGTCCTTCTCCTCGACGATATCCATCAGGGGTTCCCTGGAATAGGGCGAGGCCTCCGGTTCGGGAACCGGCGGTTTGAAGTTCCCGCACTCCTGGACGTGGGGCTGGCCGTCCGGTCCGATATGCACCGAGACCCTGTAAACTCTCGGTTCCATGTCGAAACTGGCCGGTCCGTTCAGCATCTGCTCCATCATCCTGTCCATGTGTGCTTTCATCTCCTCGAACTCCTCATCGAAAGTGGAGAAGATGTCGTTGATGTCATCATTCCTTTTCCTCTCCGTTCTTGCCATTGTTCATCACCTGACATATTCGAAATCTTTGTAGGCCATCTCAAACTTGTTCATTTCCTTCTTGGACAAGGGGCGGAACTTCTCTATCGCCGCCAGCAGATGGGCCATCGTTACTTTCTTGGCACTGACCTTTTCCTCCGTGACATCGCCGCCCTCGGCGACGAGCTCCCGGATGGCCAGCATGGTCCCTTCATTTGCCACCGCGGCCAGGTCTGCCCCGGTATAGCCGTCGGTGCGTTTGGCGATCTCATTGATGTCGACATCCGCCGCCAGGGGTTTCGACCGTAGATGTACCTCAAGCACCGCCTTCCTGGTCTCCAGGTCCGGCGCCTTCACCTGCACCAGCTTGTCGAACCGGCCCGGCCTCATCAACGCCGGATCGATTATGTCTGGCCGGTTGGTGGCGGCGATCACGACCACGTTGTGCAGTGATTCCAGCCCGTCCATCTCGGTCAGGAGCTGGCTGATGACCCGTTCGGTCACCTGCGAGTCCGAGCCGGTGCCACGGACCGGGGCTATCGAGTCGATCTCGTCCATGAATATGATGCATGGAGCGGCCTGGCGGGCCTTTCGGAAGGTTTCCCTGACCGCCTTTTCCGATTCTCCGACCCACTTGTTCAGGAACTCTGGCCCCTTCACGTTGATAAAGTTGGCCTCACTCTCCGTGGCTACTGCCTTGGCCAGCATGGTCTTGCCAGTGCCTGGAGGGCCATAGAGCAGGATTCCCTTCGGGGGCTTGGCGTCCATCTTGTCGAAGAGCATGCCGTACTTGAGCGGCCACTCGACCGCCTCGATCAGTTCCTTCTTGGCATCGGCCAGGCCGCCGATCTCGGACCAATGCAGGTTCGGCGATTCGATCAGCACCTCACGCAGGCTTGCTGGGTGCATCTCCCGTAGCGCGGCGAAGAAGTCCTCCTTCTTGACCACGATCTTGGCCAGCACCTCCGATGGGATGCTCTCCAGTTCCAGGTCCAGTTCCGGCAGTATCCGGCGCAGGGAGTGGATGGCGGCCTCCTTGGTCAGCGCCTGCAGGTCCGCCCCGGCATAGCCGTGGGTGAGCCGGGCCAGTTTATCCAGGTCCACGTCCTTTTCCAGCGGCATGCCCCGGGTGTGTATGCCGAGGATATCCAATCTGCCTTCCTGGTTGGGGATGTTTATCTCGATCTCCCGGTCGAAACGCCCGGGGCGCCTCAGGGCCGGGTCCAGCGCGTTAGGGCGGTTGGTGGCCCCTATGACCACCACCTTGCCCCTCGCTTCCAGGCCATCCATCAGGGCCAGCATCTGGGCCACCACCCTTCTTTCGGTCTCGCCGGAGACCTCGTCGCGCTTCGGGGCGATGGAATCGATCTCATCGATGAATATGATCGTCGGGGCGTTCGCCTCCGCCTGCTTGAATATGTCGCGCAGGCGTTCCTCCGACTCGCCATAGAACTTGGACATGATCTCCGGACCGCCGATATAGACGAAGTTGGCATTGGTCTCGCCGGCCACCGCTTTTGCCAGCAACGTCTTGCCGGTCCCTGGCGGTCCGTGCAGAAGCACTCCCTTGGGAGCCTCCACCCCGAGACGCTCGAACAGTTCCGGGTGGCGCAGCGGGAGCTCGATCATCTCCCTGACCTTCTTCACCTCGTCCCCCAGGCCGCCGATGTCCTCGTAGGTGACCTTCGGGATCTTGGACATGCCTTCCTTGGAGGGCTTCTCGGAGATCTTCACATCGGTGTCGCGCATGATTATGACCGCCTCCGTGGAGGGGGTATGGGTCATCACGACCAGGTCTATCCTGCGCCCCATGACGTTGATCTCGATCACATCGCCCCTGGTCACCACCCTGCCTTCGAGGGCCTGTCCCAGGTATTCCTCGCCGCCCATTATCTTGAGCTCCTCCATGGGAGCGAATGCGATCTTCTGGGCTGGCTTGACCGACACCTTTCGGAGGGCCACCTTGTCATCGATGCCGACGCTGGCGTTGCGGCGGATCGTACCATCTATCCGGATCAGGCCACGGTTCGCATCCTCGTTATATCCGGGCCAAACGATCGCCACGGTCCTTTTCTTGCCCTCGATCTGCACGACGTCGCCCGCAGTTATTTCGAGGACCTCCATGACCGCCGGATCGACCCTGGCAATGCCCCTTCCGGCATCCTTCGATTTGGCCTCAGCCACCTTCAGCACTTTTTCGGAATCGCTCATTTTCAGCCCTTCTTGTTGTGGTTATCGTTCTACCCTGACCATTCTTGTTAGATATCAACCATGAGTAGACAACTTGCTACGACATAGTAGATTATTTGTTCTTCTATATTAAGACTGCCTAAATGTCCTTCGTATCTCCTTTTCCACGTCCTCGCCGAATTTGACCAGCCGGCTCTCCACGTGCCAGAAGTTCTTCTGAAGCTCTTCCTTGTCCTTCGTCAGTTCCTCCTTCAGCTTGGCCTGCATCCTGTCCAGGTCGATACCTGATCCCTTCAGGTTGACCCTCATGTCCTCATACATTTCGGTGCCGATCTGGTCCATCTCGGACAAGCTCTTTTCGAAGGTCTTCTTCGCCTCGTCCCTGGCGACCTTCATGCGTGCGACATACCTTTCCGCGATTTCCTGCGCCCTGTTCTTTTCATCCATCTTGATCATCTCTTCTCTGGTAGGGTCTGAGGATTTCCCTTACTACATCATCCCTCAGTCCCAGATAGTCGGCCAGCCGTCCGGGATCGATGTCCGGGTGCTGGATGAACTCGAACACCACGTGTCGCTGGCCATAGTCCAAGGGGGCCGATTCGACCAGATGCACGGCCTCGTCCAGCAAGGTCTCCTTGCGGTCGATGAACTCCTCCCTTTTCTTGCGAAGTTCGTCCATCTGGCCGTCCAGGACACTCAACTCATGCCGCAGGGCCATAACCCTTTCGGAAAGTTCTCTGAGTCCTTCCTCCCCCTCCGTCTTTTCATACTGCCGGTCGGGTCCATCCTCCATATCCCGGCGTGAGGACTCGACGCTGAACAGGCCTGAACCGACGTCCACGATGATGGTGAAGCCGCTGATCGGCACATACCGTTTCCTCATCGGCCCGCCCTGGTCGCTCTCCTCCGGATAGGAGCGTACCATTCGGCAGTCCTCCAGCACCTTCAGGTGCTTCATTATGATCTGCTGGCTCATGCCGAGTTCGCGGGAGAGCTGCAGGGGATAGTGGGGCTCTCTTACCAAAGCTTCCAGAATCCGCCTTCGGGTGGGATTCTCGATCACCGAGAGCAATATGTCCAATTCATCCATCAGTTTCACTTCCAAGATGTTAACTAGCTGTTGTTAACGAACTAATAGGTATTTCCTTAGGATAAATAACTTACTGGAATGAACCACCCGAATCCCGTGCATTCAAGGGGGTCAAACTTTAACTACGCCCTCGGTCTTCAAGTTGCATGCCTGGCAAACTGGTCGGAGACACCGTGGTCGTTGAGGAAGAGAGGGAGGCCAGCCAGATATACAGCAAAGGGTTCTTCGGCTATCCTCAATCGGGCGGATCTCTGCACCTTGATCTGCTCGAGGCCCTGCACCTCTTGGAAGGGGACCGCATTGAGGTTTTCGCCGATGACAAGAAGATCGATTTTGCCGAGCTGATGATGCGAGCGGCCGCTCTGCACAACGACCTCGAGACCCGTTTCATCGTGTACAGGGACCTGAGGCAGCGCGGTTACGTGGTCAAAACCGACTCGGGCGATTTCAATTTCAGACTGTACCCGCGGGGTGGGACACCGACCACCACTCAGACCAACCTTTGGGTGCTAGCGGTCTCAGAACGCTACATTTTCAACATCGTCGAGCTGATGCGTCAGGCCGAGATGTCGGAACGCACCAGGAAAGAGCTGCTGCTGGCAGTGGTGGACGAGGAGGGGGACATCACCTACTACACCGCGGAGAACGCCGAGCCCAGGGGCGAACTGAACGACACCCCCATGAAAGAGGTCCCAGAGGGGCTGCTCATGGAGGGGAGCATCCTGGTGTTGGACGAACCGCATGGGACGAAACTCTACCAATACGGTTTCTACGGAAAGAAGATCGGAAAGATGCTGCAGCTCTCGTTCATCGAGACCGCATATCTGATCGAGCATGGCCGCCTGTCGCTTCGGGCCGTTGGTACGGGAAGGAAAATGGCGGAGAGGACCTTCCTCAAAAGGGCAAAGGAGATCCAGCCCGATTTCGACATGAGGCTGCTCGCCTATTCGGACCTCAGGAGCCGGAAGCTCGTGGTGAAGACCGGATTCAAGTACGGCACGCACTTCCGGGTCTACAAGGGGGACCCCTCCAGCCACCATTCGGAATACCTGGTGCATGCTGTGCCCGATGACTATTCCACGGTATGGGCAGAGATATCCAGGGCCATCCGGCTGGCTCATGGGGTGAAGAAGGACATCCTGTTCGCCCGAGTGTCCAAGGACGCCATCGGGTACATGAAGCTGAAGCGTGTCAAACCCTAGATGCTCGGTCTAAGCGGTGCTTGCATCCCCTTGATGGTTGGTCTCGTCCGCCTTGATGCCATCGATGACCTTGCGGGCCCCGGCCCAATCCTCCGGTTCCATTTCCAGGGACGTTTCGAGCAGCTTCATCGCCTCCTCTTTCTTGCCGGTGTTGTAGAGGATGAGCGCCATTTTGACCATGAAATTGGTCCGTTTCCGGTTGAACTCCGTGCATTGAATGGCCTTCCTGTAGGATTCGATGGCGTCTTGCACCTCACCGCTCTTCAGCTGGGCCTCGGCCAACCGGGCGTACCTGGCCGACCGGGTCTCCTGCATTGCCGGGGATTCGGCGCTGGCCTTGAGCGTCTGGACCATGGCCTTCAATGATTCGGTCGTCTCGACCTTCGCCCCGCACCTGGGACAGGTGTCCTGGATCGTTTTGAGCTCCTCACCGCATCCGGCGCAGTATTTGGGTAGGGCGGAACCGCAATTGGGGCACGAACTCCAGTCCAGCTCCACCAGCTCCTTGCACTTCGGGCACTCGGAGACGGACTTGATGGCCGCACCACTGACCTTCCTCAATGCGTTCTCCAGCTCCTCCCTCGAGGGTTGAAAGTATACCTTTTTGATGGTGGCGATGATGAGGATCGAAACTTCCACCGCAGCGGAGACGATCGACAGAACGACGAGCACGATCCCAGCCTGTTGACCGGAGTCCATGCTGCCGAAATGGCCGATCCGGCCGAACGCGTTAGGGTCCAGGATCAGGTATATGAGAAAGATGCGGAACAGCAGCGAGACCGACATGGAACGGATGATGTTCTCGCGCTCCCCTACCTGGGAGCCCCATACCGAGCGGGCCACGGTCATTTCCCAGGCCGCCACCAGGACCAGGACCAGCATGAGCAAGATTCCGGCTATGACACCGATGGTGTGGGCCGCGAAGATGGCGTAGAAGATCGTGATAATCGTGAGGAGGCCGGCGATGATGAGCCAGGCAGCCAGCGGCTTCAAGAGCATGTTCTTGCGTTGCATTGCGGTCACACTGCCAGAATATAATCCAATCGCAGACTAGTAATAAATATCTAGCGTTATTGGGTTGAATGGCCCTAAAAAGATGGGCCAGTGGGATTTAGAGCTGGATCTCGATGCCGAGCTTGTCCGTGAGCTCCTTGTACCGGTTACGGATGGTGACCTCGGTGACCCCCGCGATGTCAGCCACTTCGCGCTGGGTCCTGCGCTCATTGCACAGGATCGACGCGATGTAGATGGCCGCCGCGGCGACACCGGTCGGTCCGCGACCGGAGGTGAGCTCTTTCTTGGCCGCGTCCTTCAGGATGTCAGCGGCCTTGGACTGGACCTCTCCGGAGAGCTTCAGTTCGGAGCAGAACCGCTGCACGTAGTCCTGAGGGCGGGTGGGCATCAGTTTGAGCTTCAGCTCACGGGTCATGAAACGGTAGGTACGTCCGATCTCCTTGCGACCGACGCGAGACGAGTTCGCGACCTCGTCCAGGGTACGGGGCACATTGCATTGCCTGCACGCAGCGTAAAGCGAAGCGGCGACGACCCCCTCTATGCTCCTTCCACGGATGAGGTTCTTGTTGACCGCCTTCCTGTAGACCATGGCGGCGGTCTCACGCACGTTCCTTGGCAAGCCCATGGCTGAAGCCATCCGGTCCAATTCGCTCAAGGCAAAGGCCAGGTTCCGCTCGGTTGCGTTCGAGACACGGATCCTGCGCTGCCATTTCCTGAGACGATACAGTTGGGCCCGGTTTCTTGTAGGGATGCTCTTCCCGTAGCTGTCCTTGTTCTTCCAGGAGATCTCGGTGGAAAGTCCCTTGTCATGGATGGTATATGTCATTGGCGCGCCGGTTCTGGCCCTTTTTTCGCCTTGCTCAACATCAAAGGCCCGCCACTCCGGTCCGAGGTCAATGAACTGGTCATCGATAACGAGGCCGCATTCCTCGCAGATGAGCTCACCCCTCTCGTAGTCCCTGACTAGATGCCCGCTGTTGCACTCGGGGCATCTTTCAACTTCTTCGGTCCCTTCCTTTGGTTTTGCCATGTTCTTCGACCCCTTCCACATAAACCTGCTTACCTATGGCAGAGAGCAGGCTAAAATCACCGGTCGGCTCGATCGTGACATAAGGCGAATCAACTGGACCAAAGATACGCAGGACCTTCCCCACAATTTTATTGCGGTTGTCGACTACTCTGGACCTTATTAGCGGCGCAAAGGAGCCTTTGACAATTATCCTGCCGTCAAAAGTCACTTCTTGGACCTTCCCAAGAAACTGCATGGTTCACCAATCACACCCGATTCTTCCCCGGTGTTAATACCTAGAAGTAAACATTTGCTATATAAGTGTTGTGCAAACCTTTATTATGTTTTCGTTAAGGCCTTTTTAGCCTTTGCGCCCAATTCGTTATCTTGATAATACGGGCCAGATGTATGAGGCTCGAATGTTTACGTTCCGATCGAATCGCAGCAAGCTTTTAAAACATGCTATTCTCCTAATGTCACTGTGGAAATCTCGAGGGACCATCCCCGTTACAAATCATTGGTCATCAGAGAGACGATGTCGGAGATGATGCGGAAAGGCATTGTTGCTCCGACCGGGCTGATAGCGCATGGCAGGGGTGAGGCGTTCGATTACCTGCTGGGAGAGGTTACCCTACCGCCAGCAGATCTGGCCGAGCGCGTGGCGGCCGCGATGCTGATGGAGGCCAAGCATCCCGTGATCACCGTCAATGGGAACGCCGCCGCATTGGCGGCCAAGGAGCTCATCGAGCTTTCCAGGGCGGTCAACGCCCGGCTCGAGGTCAACCTGTTCCACCGTTCGGTAGAAAGGATAGAGCTGGTCTGCGGATATCTGGAGTCTCTGGGGGCGACAGGTGTCTTAGGCCGGACCCAGGACTTCACCCTCCCGGGGATCGCATCGGACCGGGCGCTGTGCACGAACGAAGGCATCGGAATGGCGGACGTGGTGCTCATCCCTCTCGAGGACGGGGATCGGGCCGAAGCATTGGTCAAGGCGGGTAAGAAGGTCATCGCGATCGACCTTAACCCGGTGTCCAGGACATCGATGGCGGCCGATGTCAGCATAACAGACGAGCTGACCAGGGCGGTTCCCAATCTGATTTCCCACGTGGGAGAGCTGACCGATGACGGAGGGCGAAGATGCGATCTTATCTCCGGGTTCAACAACCGTCGGAACCTTGGTCATGTGTTGAGGGACATCTCGGACCATCTGAAGTTCGAGCTGTCATCAAAAGCCTAATTTCCCTGTCCTGCATGTAGGCTCTGTGGTTCACGTGACGGACAACGATCTGCTTATCAAGGGAGTGAGGAGGCTGGAGTGGGCCAACTCACATATGCCAGTTCTAAAAGAGATACGGGATAGGCTGGTCAAGGAACGATCCCTGAAGGGTGTGAAGGTGGGCATGGCCCTGCACGTGGAGGCCAAGACAGGCATGCTCGCCGTTTCCCTCGCCAAGGCCGGGGCCAAGGTCAGGCTCGCCAGCTGCAACCCGCTGTCCACCGATGACTCGGTGGCGCTCGCCCTCCGGGAAGAGTACGGCATCGAGACCTATGCCAAGAAATGGGAAACGACGGAAGAATACTATCACAATCTGAATGCGGTGCTGGACCTCGATCCAGACTTCGTCATAGACGACGGCGCGGACCTCATCACCATGCTCCACACCGAACGCCCGAACCAGCTTCCCCATGTGAAAGGGGCGAACGAGGAGACCACCACCGGGGTGATCAGGCTGCGGGCCATGGCGAAGGAGGGCAAGCTGAAGTTCCCGGTGATCTCGGTCAACGATGCCCAGATGAAGTACCTGTTCGACAACCGCTACGGCACGGGCCAGTCTACCTTCGACGGCTGGATGAACGCCACGAACCTGCTGGTGGCCGGAAAAAACCTGGTCGTCGCCGGTTATGGATGGTGCGGCAAAGGGGTGGCCATGCGGGCCAAGGGACTGGGCGCCAACGTCGTCGTCACCGAGGTCAACCCGATCAGGGCCATCGAGGCCAAGATGGACGGCTTCAACGTCATGCCGATGCTGGAGGCAGCGAAGCAGGCGGACATAATCATCACCGTGACGGGATGCAAAGACATCGTCACCAAGGAGCATCTGGAGGTCATCAAGGACGGGTGTGTGCTCGGCAACACCGGTCACTTCGACAACGAGGTCTCCAAACCGGCTCTGGAATCGTATGGCTCCAAGCCGGTCCGGGTCCGGGAGCTGGTGGACCAATACGTGCTGCCAGGGAACCGCAAGGTCTACCTCATCGCAGAAGGCAGGCTGATGAACCTCGCGGCCGGTCAGGGCCATCCGGCCGAGATCATGGACATGAGCTTCTCCATCCAAGCGCTGGCACTGGAGCATCTGGTCAAGAACCACAGAACGCTCAAGTCGGAGGTCTACAACGTCCCACCGGAGATGGACGAGGAGGTCGCCACCATCAAGCTGCGCACGATGGGCGTGGGCATCGACCAGCTGACCCCGGCACAGAAGAAATATCTGGAGGCCTGGCAGGAAGGGACATGATGCCGAAACCGTTCCTATGCGTCTTCGGCCACACCAACCTGGACTTCATAATGTCACTGGAACGGTTCCCGGAAAAGAACACCTCCGTGGACGTGGTGGAGAAACGGCGGTACTTCGGGGGCACCGGGGCGAACGTTGCGACGGTGGCCGCATCGCTGGGCGTCCCGACGGCTCTGGCGTCGTACGTCGGTAAGGACATGCCGGCCGAGTTCAAGGCGCTGATGGCGGGGAAGGGCGTGGACCTGCGGGACCTGGTGGAGGTGGAAGGGTACGACACCCCCACCGTCTGGATAGTGTCCGATCCGTCGCATGACCAGATCGCCTACGTATACCAGGGTCCGATGAGGCACATGGGAGAGTTCGAGCTGATGACGGATGCGGTCAAGGAAGCCGATTTCGTCCACATCATGACCGGACGGCCAGACTATTACCTTCGCCTCATGAGGGAGTGCGAACGGCTGCGAAAGATCGTTTCCTTCGATCCCTCCCAGGAGGTCCATCACATTTGGACCGCGGAAGATTTCAGGGAGGCGATGAGCATGTGCGACATGTTCTTCTGCAACGAGAACGAACTGGCCACGGCCATGAGATACTTGGGGGCGAAGAGACCAGAAGACCTGCTGGACCACGTCAATGTCCTGATCAACACGGTCGGTTCCAAGGGCAGCAGGGTTTACACCGAAGACGGCGAGGTGAAGATTCCAGCGATCAGACCAGCAAAGATCGTGGACACCACCGGGGCAGGGGACGCGTTCCGGGCTGGGTATTTCGCCGGCATTTACCGCGACTATTCGGTCACCGACAGTGCCAAGATCGGGGCATCGGCGGCCTCCTTCGTGATCGAGTCCAAAGGATCACTGACGAACGTGCCAGGCTGGGATGAGGTATTGGAAAGGGCGAGACTATCGCAATGAAAAGGGCATTGCATGCCAATTGGTCTGGCTTGTTTTGTTCTAATTGTCTGGTCCAGTTGGAACGGGGAAATGTTTAATAACACGGAAACCGTAAAGGGCCGTCAAGGTGAATGTATGGCATTGGACTGGACATCGCTCTGCGAGCCCTCCCAAGCAGTCGTCGACACCGATATCTCAGATATGAAATGAGAAGGGTGAGAAAAGATGAATTTAATGGAATTCCTGACAGTACTTCTGCTGACTTTCGGCCTGTTCATGGTGCTAGCGGGTGCCTTCACAGCCTACTTCGGAAGCGGCAAGAGCAGGATCATCGGTGTCGTTCTGCTGGTCGTCGGACTGGTGGTTGGCATCTTTTGGATCTATGCGACCATGTATGGTGGACCACTGTTGTTCACCGTCGACGGTAAAGCGATTGAAATCAGCAATGTGATCTGGACCGCCTTCATCAACATAATCGCGGCCGTCATCGGTGCCCTCATCGCGGTCGGGGTCTTCCTGCTCGCGATCATGAAGAGCTAAATCGCAATAATTTCTTCCCGAAACATCTTTCATTTTTCTCCCATCGTTCAAATCTGATAGAGCAGCCTCCCGCATCCTTTATGCCTTGCCAGTTGCTATTGGGACAGGTGTGCGGCAGGTTTGCGCTGACGATAACGGCCAGATTCTTCGAGCGTTTTGAGCTCCCAGTGGGAGCGATCGCCTGCACTTCCCGGCTCAACATCTCTCCCGGGCAGCCGGCACCGGTGATATTCGACTTCGAGGGCAGAAGGGTGGTGGAGATGCAATGGGGGCTCGTGCCTAGCTGGGCAAAGGACATCAAGATCGGAAGCAAGATGTTCAATGCCCGGTCCGAGACGCTAGATGAAAGGCCGTCATTCCGGACCTTGCTGAAAAGAAAACGATGCCTCGTGCCCGCCTCCGGCTTCTACGAGTGGAAAATGGAGGACGGCAAGGTGCCCTACATGATCAAGGTCAGGAACCAGGAGTATTTCGCCATGGCTGGCCTCTACGACGTGTGGCAGGGCGGGGACGGGAGCGTCCTCTCCACATTCACCATCGTGACGACGACGGCGGCAAAGGTGATGGCCGACCTTCATGACCGGATGCCGGTGATAATCGCGCACGATCTGGAGGCGGAATGGGTCGCCCCCGGCGAGCTCGATCCCGCACTCGTGGGTGAAATACTGAGAACCTATTCTGGTTCCCTCTCCGTCACACTGGCCTCATCCGAGATGAGCCGTCCAGCGCCGAACATCCCCGCGAATCAGCAGAGATTGATCTAGGAGGCCTCCGCGGCCACGGGGTCCGAACACGGGTCCTACCGATACTTTTTAGAACAAGAAATCGGTCAGTCCATCAATGCCCGTTGTCCTAATCATCCTTGGAAGCAAGAGCGACCTAGAGATCGGCAAGAAGGTGCTTACCATGCTGCAGAAGTTCGCTGTCGGCTCCGACATCGTGGTGGCCTCTGCGCATCGCACACCCGAACGCCTGTGGAACATGGTCCGGGAGAGCGACGCGAAGGTCTTCATCGCGGTGGCGGGCCTTGCGGCGGCGTTGCCCGGTGCGGTCGCATCCTACACCACCAAGCCGGTCATCGGAGTTCCGGTGAGCGGCGCCATCAACCTGGATTCCATCCTGTCCATAGTCCAGATGCCTCCCGGGATTCCCGTGGCCGCCGTCGGCCTGGACCGGGGAGAGAACGCCGCGATCCTGGCCGTCGAGATGCTGGCCATATCCGATCCACGTCTGGCATCGGAATTGGAAAAATACCGGAAAGAGATGGTGGACAAGATCGAGAAGGACTCCAAAGAGGTGCAAGCCTGATGTTCGACCCCAAGGAATTCACGGAAGAGAAGATCGAAGAGCTGAAGACATCGATCAAGGGAAAGGCCATCATCGCCTGCTCCGGCGGAGTGGACAGCACCGCCGCTGCGGTGCTCGTCTCGAGGGCCATTGGCGACCGCCTGCTGACGATCTACGTCAACAACGGGTTCATGAGAAAGGGGGAGACTGAGACGGTTGACAAGATGTTCTCCAATCTGAACATCAACTATCGTCTGATCGACGCCTCGGACGAATTCTTCGCCGCGCTGAAAGGGATCACTGAACCGGAGAGGAAGCGGAAGATCATCGGGGAACGGTTCATCCGCGTATTCGAACGGGAGGCCAAGGAGTATCATGCCGACTATCTGGTCCAGGGCACGATCGCTCCAGACTGGATCGAATCGGGGGACCACCTGAGGGACACCATCAAGAGCCACCATAACGTCGGAGGATTGCCCGAGGACATGAAGCTCACTTTGGTGGAGCCGCTCCGGGACCTTTACAAGGACGAGGTGAGAAAACTGGCGAGATATCTGGAGATCGAGGTCTCCGAACGCCAGCCATTCCCTGGTCCGGCCCTGGCCATCAGGGTCATCGGGGAGCCCACCAGGGAGAACGTGGAGGTGGTGCGGGAGGCCTGCTCCATCGTCGAGGAGGAGCTGGAGCTGGCCGCCGCCAAGAAGATCATGGGGCTGCCGTGGCAATACTTTGCGGTCCTTTTGCCGGTCCAGTCCGTGGGGGTCCACGGGGACAGGCGAGCCTACGGGCGTACCATTGCGGTGAGGGCGGTGGAATCGATCGACGGCATGTCAGCAGCCTATTCACGCATCCCGCACGAGATCCTGGAAAAGATATCCACCCGCATCACGAATGAGATGAAGGCCGAGGTGAACCGGGTCGTCTACGACATCACCAACAAGCCGCCCGCCACCATCGAGTGGGAGTGACTAGAGAGCGTCATTCTCATCCAGTATTTCCACCAGATCCGACCACTGATCGACGTTGGCGTCCGGGACGATGGAGTCATCAGGCTGATAGTAGTCCGAACTCTTCAGGACCGCGGTCATGCCGACGCCCAGGGCGCCCTTGACATCGCATTGGAGCGAGTTGCCCACGAAGATAGACCGACCGGCGTCCGCCCCTAGATTCGACAGTGCGACCTTGAACATCTTCGGATGCGGTTTCCTCAGACCGACGTCGGTGGAGAACACCATATCGTCAAAATAGTCGGTGATGTGAAAGTATTCCATGTCCCTCTGAGGGTATTCGGAGGGCAGCCCCCAGGCCACGTCCGAGACCAGTCCGATGGCGTACCCCTTGGCCTTTACCATTTCCAGCATCCCGATGGTCCCGGGCACGAGGCGCCTCTCCTCAACCAGGACCCCATAGAAGATGTCCATGCCCTCGATGAGCATCTCGTCCGTGACCTCGCAGCCATATCGTTGGAAGATGGTGTCCAGGACCTGGTAGAGCGGGATCTCGACCAATTCCTTCTCCTTGCGTGCCCGGCCTTCCACCAGCATTTTCTTGAGATCGGACTGGAACTTGTCCGGTTCGGCCTCGCATCCGTTATCCGTGGCCAGCTTGTAGGCCCTCTCGACGGCCCTGAGCTCGGGGTTCTCCCAGTTACTGTAATAATCGATTAGCGTGTGACCCAGGTCGAAAACCACCGCTTTCATGGCCTGGCACTAGCTAGATTTCGATTCTTAATACTTTTTCTAAACCCTATGGCCTGTGGCGAAGTTACCCGGGGGGCGGGACGATGGGAGGGTTGATTAGGTCGGCAATGCATTGAAGGGATATGTATGCCTGTGACCGTTGTGGGAAGAGCCTGTTCGACTTGGTCGATCTCCTGCTGCTTTTCCTGATCGCGGTGAATCTGGTGGTCGGTGTCCTCATCCTGTTGATGGGGAGCTGGTTCGGAGTGGGAAGCTTCTTCTTGGTGCTGCTTTTCGGGGCAGCCTTCATGATCAGGCGCAGGGAATGCAGGATATGCAAAGCCGAAAGGGCAATCTCGGAAACGCAGAAGTGAGATATCCAACCCTAGTCACGTCCGGACATCGATTTTATTAATGACATGCCCATTCCATCTCCCGATGAAGGTTTACGTCATTGACAATGGAGGTCAATGGACCCACAGGGAATGGCGGGTCCTGAAGTACCTCAAGGTCGATACGAAGATCCTGCCCAACACCACCCCGTTCGACCAGATCGGGGACGTGGACGCGCTTATTCTTTCTGGTGGCTCTCCGCACGTGGCCACCGACGACTGCCGCATGGGTCAAAATGGCGACTACCTCGACCGGGCCGCGTTCCCGATCCTGGGCATATGCGCCGGAATGCAGTTCATGTGCACCCATTTCGGAAGCACCACCGAGGCCGCCGACCAGGCGGAGTTCGGGAAGGCCACCCTCTATGTCGAGAAGGAGGACGAGATATTTGCCGGACTGCCCGGTCAGTTCAACGTCTGGGAGTCGCACAATGACGAGGTGAAGGTTCTGTCCCCCGAGTTTGAGGTCCTGGCCCATACCGATGCATGCCCTATCGAAGCGGTCAAGATGAAGAACCGCCCGTTCTACGGGCTCCAATTCCACCCCGAGGTGGAGAACACCGAGCACGGAGAGGATATCTTCAAGAACTTCCTCAGGGTGGTCGAGCACTGGCACCGCTGAGCGGGGATGAGATCAAGGCGGTGCGCAGGGCGATAGACATCTTGCGCAAGAAGGATGTTTTCGAGAAGGTACTTGGCAAGGAGATGCGCCGGGCCGGGCTGGAATATGAAGCATACGTCCGAGTCATCAGCGACATCCGGGACCTGGCCCGAAAAGAGAATGTGACCCTGGTCAGGGCCGCTGATGTTTTATTGTCACAGCAGAAGTAGGATAAAAATGGCCAAGATCGTGATGGCCAGAGCCGCCGCGATCAAAGCCATCTTCTTGTCCGACCCGAACAGGATCGGTATGGGGCCGATCAGCACCACACCGCCGACCTTCGCCCTGTCTCTATCCTTACCGTGATGATAGGAATCCGTCCGGTCCGTCTCCTCCACTTCGAATGCGGGGCCGAGCCCCAGCAGTCCTATCCCGGCAAAGATCGCCAGGAACGGGAGCAATCCGAACAGGTTGTCGCTGGTAAAGACCGGAAAGATCACCACCAGGTAGAACCTGGTGAAGCCCGAGTATACAGACCATGCGGTCGCCAAGAGCCCGACGATCAGGAGAGCGGATCCGATACCTCGCACCGTTGCAGAGCGCATCATTTCGACACTCCTTCCCGCGTTCTTGAAATTTTCTCAGCGAACGTAAATAAGCCCGAAGGGACCATAGCATCACGATGAGCGAGGACCTCTATTCGAACATGCTGGCCGACGAGTTCCTGCCCGGTATCATGTACCCGTTCAACTGGTCCGTCCTGGCAGAGATTGTGGATGCCAGCTGGAACCGCATCAGGCGGGACCTCCGGGTGGAAGGGGAGGATGTCCATTTTGTGCGCACCTTCTATCATCACGCATACTGGAACATCACCAAGATATGGGGCGTCCTCCGGACAGCGGGGATCTCCCAGGCCGTCAATGACCGGTTGTTCGAACACCCGGTCTCCCGGGAGTACTCGACCCTGGACGAAGCTTCGGCAGACCGGGTGCTGGCCATCGGCCGCTCCTCCATCACCCAGAACCTGGAACAATCGATTGTCGAATCAGAGAGGCAATTGGTGGAGATCCGGCGCAAGCAGGGAAAATGGGAGACCGAGGAGGAGATGGTCCGGGAGTTCGACCGCGTGTTGGAGGTGGTCCGTGAGGTGATCTTCAGGGAGACCTCGGCCTGGCTGCTGGTCGCTCTCAACCTATCGGTACTCGACGAATGGACCGGCCGCCAAAAGGATGCCAGTCGGAGGAAACTGCGTCACGAACCGACTGTGACAAGGATGTCCCAGTCCAGGATGGAGGAGGTGCGGTCGATGGTCGACCGATACCATTCGTACTGGGAGCTGGCGCGTTCCGTCAGGACGCTGGGGAGGAGCATGGCCGAGGAGCGACTTTTTGCCCTGGGAGAGCGGTTCGTGAGCTGGAACCTGCTCCAGGCCAAAGAGGATGTGAGATACCTTACGGTGAACGAGGTCAGGCAGATAGTGAGCGGCGGATGCTCCACGAACACCTGCAACAACTATGCGCTCAGGGCCCGGGTCAGGCGGACGGAGATGGACCAGCATGCCATCGGCGGACTGCCGACCACCATCCGCGGGGAGACCGCCCCCCTGCTTCTCCGGAAGGGGGAGGGCAAACGACCGGTTCCGTAAACCGCCCGTAACAAGATGACGGCGGGCACGTCCTCGATCGAACCCCCCTCCGATCTCCATCGGGCGTCTAGGCCATTGCGCGGCATGCACCAACGTATTTATGAGACAAGCATGATAAGGTGAGGTAGGTGTCCTTTTGACCTCGCTGAGGGCGGTTATCAGTGAGATACTCCAATCCCGGGATTTTCAGGTTTCCGAGCGGGATGGGTTCCTCACTGGAAAGCGAAAGGACGTAGAGGTCATATTCTTGCTGTTGGCCGACAGGGACGACAAGGCGATCACAGATTTCACAGAGCATTTCAAGGAGTTCAAGGGCAAACGGGTCATCGCCACACTCTTGCCGCTACCGGAGGCGATGTTGCCAAAACTCGATGAACGCACCTTCGTCTGGGACCGGGAGGCGATCGAGCACGAGATCGGCCGGGTCCACATCGAGAAGATAGTGGGCGAGAAGGACCGCGGTCTGATGGACGAGTTCGGGGCGGACGATTATCCAAAGATGGTGACCGCGGAGGATCTGGACAAGGCTGTGGACCAGGACTTCGGGGAGAAGATCGTCAAACCGATCGTGGACGTCGAAGACGTCAAGCAGATCGCCGCCCAGACGGTGGCCGGCTTCCGGCACAGGCTGGAACTGGTACCGCATTATGTTTTCAGCTACCGGACGCCGCTCTACATCGATGACAACAAGCTCGGTGTCGAAACGGGATTGCTGGCGGTGAACGGGCTGACGCACAAGGTGGACACCTGGAGGGCCGACATGGACATCGTGTTCTCCCTGGAGGTCACCCATAAGCGCCTGGAACCCCTGATCGATACCGAGGAGGCAAGGAACCTGGTCATGCAGGAGGTGTTGAAGAGGCACACCTTTGAGCGGGACATCGTGAAAGAGGAGAACCACGTCACCATGACGGAAAGGAAGACGGTCTCCCCCAAGTCCGACATGATCGAGCTATCCGATCTGGGCATCTTCTATCTGCCCATCTGGTGCATCGAAGGCGTCAAAGGGGTCATGATCTTGAATGCCAGCACGGGCAAGATAATCTCCGAGGACTACTACCGCGAGCTCTCTTGATCCGGACGTTTCAAGGCATCCAACCTTTTCCTGATGTTCTTCCAGTGGCTTCCCTTCCAGTAGTATTTGCCGCAGGACCTGCACCGGAAGAATTGTTCATTGGATCGCAGTGCCCCCTCGGGCACGCCCTCTGCCGCCTCCTCCTTGGTGATTGGCGACAGCTCGCCGTTGCAGGCCGCGCACCTTGAGAGATCCTCGTTGAAGGTCAGGCCGTAGGCCATGCCGACCTGCCTGATCTGGTGGTCCAGGTCGCGGTCTTTGACATACAGCCCCAGGCCACCAGCCCTTTCGGCCAGCTTCTTGTCGCGGGTCAAGAGGACCCGGCCGTCGGATACCGCCCGCTTCAGAATTTCCGTGTCGCCGCTGTCCAACTCGTAACGGGTGTCGTAACCCATCAATCGCAGCCATCTTGCCAGCGACCCGAGCATCTCATCGGCGGAGAATCGTGGTCTGGTCATGTCCCTGTTTCACTGGCATCCTGGTCCTAGGCGTTCATAGGTGAGCAGCACCCCGTCTCCAAGCCTTTCCACCGATCGCAGCTCCACATGGACCCTGTCCGCCTCCAAGAACCCCTCCCCGTCCACCGGGCTGGGTGCCGTCCTGCCGCCCAGGACGTCATTGCCGATGTACACCGAATAGATGTCGACCATGCCCGTCCTGAAGAAGGACCAGATGGTCTCCCCGCCTCCTTCGACCAGCAAGGTCCTGACCCCCATCTCGTACAGTCTGGGCAAGACCACGGTGAGGTCCACGACGTCCTTTCCGGCGCGCAGGACCTGAACGTCCGTCCAGGTCTTGGTGCACGACTCGTTCGTGGCTATGAGGGTTCGACCATTGTCATTCACCACCCTGGCCCCGTCCGGTGTCCTTCCGTGGGAGTCCAGCACCACCCGGAGCGGGTTCTTTTCTGGCGGAAGGCCCTTGACCGTCAAGTGGGGGTCGTCCGCCAATACGGTCCCGATGCCCACCAGTATGGCATCGACCGAGGCCCTCAAGGCCCTGACCCGCTCCATGTCCTGGGGCGATGATATTCTGATCTGCCGGCGTTCCCTGGTGGCTATCTTCCCATCAGGGGACATGGCGCAGTTGACGGTGACTCGGGGCCTCATCGGTCAGAAAATCGTACCCGTGACATTTAATCTTGTGGTCAGGCGATGGCTGGTCTTGTGACATCGGTTCTGAGGAGTTCGCGGTCAATATCTAAGGACCAGCTGGCGACAGTTGACGCATCGAAAACCCGCCATCTGGATATATCCAAGCCAATCAGGGTTCATGATGGTGTGCTTGCTCACCCTGCTGTATGGGGTGCCGATCCATTTGGCGCTCCCGAAAAGACTATCTGTCCTCATCATGCCTGGCTCCATCTCGTCACCGCAAATAGGACATTTCATTCCCCTCACTCCCCGGTAAATATAGTGACTCCTGCACGATATTATTTTCTCCGTTCTGCTGAAGTCGTGATCTACTTCGTTGCCAAAAGAAAAATACCCTTTTGGTGTTATTCGCCCGATGAATGATTTCGACGTCGTCGAGCTGAAGAGGAACAATTGCAAGGGCGCATACGTCATTGAGGGTTTCTCCAGCATTGGGCTCGTCGGGTCGATCACCGCCAATTATCTGGTCACCCTACTTGATCTGGAACAGATAGCCATTATCGATTCTCCTTTCCTTCCCTCGGTCTCCATCGTGCGGGAGGGAATTCCGTATAGCCCGGTCCGGGTCTATTCCGGCCCCATCGGTAACGGGTCGGAGAAGATCGTCGTCATCGTCTCCGAGTTCGAGCCCCCCCAGGATATCCTCAAACCGCTGGCCCAGACCATCATGGACTGGGTGGAGGACAAGCGTTGCAAGATGGTGCTTTCCCCCGAAGGCCTGGCCAACAAGGCGGGTGAGACCAGCGTGGAGGTTCCGGAGGCCGTCACTGAACAAAGGAAAGAGGGCGACGACATCACAGTGTACGGAGTAGGCTCGACGCCTTTCGCCCGGGAACTCCTGCTGCGCAACGACATCCCCATTTTCGAGAACGGCGTGGTCGTCGGACTTGCCGGGGTGCTGCTGAACGAGGGGGTCAACCGCAATTTCGACGTCGTTTCGATCCTGTCGGAGGCACACGCCGACTACCCTGACGCCAGGGCCGCGGCGGCCGCCACCCACACGATAGACAAACTGATCCTCCACAGCGGCCTGGACACCCAGCCGCTGCTCGAGGAGGCGGCGGTGCTGGAGCAGGCCCTCAAGGACATCAACAAGAAGACCGGGGAATCCGAAGAGGCGGCCAAGAAGCGCTCCATCATGTATGGGTAGGTTTGACCGATACCCTATGAACGCTCCCAGCCGGTTCAGTCTCGATCCGCACCTGGAGGAACCTGGTGATCATGTCCACCTGGGTCTGGAAGTGCATGCTGAGCTCGCTCACCAGGAACGTGGACGGTCCGGCGGCCAATGACAGGTAAGGCAGTATCTGATCGGCGGCATGTCCGTCGACGGTTCCGCCCGAATCCCATCTCGCGTAGCAGGGTGGCGGCCGCCAGCTCACCGAGCTTCTCCGAACTTATCCCTTTCTCCCCCAGGGCGTCGCTGGCCAGAACGGTGTTCTCGTATTCCGCGGCCAGGAAGATACCGGCGCCGATCGAATGGCCCTGCCTGCGGTCCATGGTGAGTTTGACCGGGGCACGCCCCACCAGCGTCTTTCTCGCCGTGGAGGCCATGCGTTCGGCGATATGGTCCGGGAGCTTCTGGGTGAAGCAGACGCCCGTGATCCGTTGGAACCGCCCCCGTTCTTCCAGGCTCAACGGAAGCACATGTTCGCCCCTGGCCATCCCCACCACCATCTCCCCTCCTCCCTGGGGGTAGAAGCCCCTGGCAGGGGTCTTGATGTCGATGTCGTAACCCATGTTGCGCAGGAGCGGGAACAGGACGTGTTCCAGATAGTCCGAGGGCGGGGACATCCGGACGTTCGTTCCACCGATGATGTCGAACTCCGTCCTGGCTCGTGTGCGGGCGCACGCCAGCATGCATGCCTGAAGGACCAATGTGATGCTGCCGGCGGTGCCCACATCGAAACGGTAGTCACCGGCATCGACCGTACCGGGTTCGAACGTCAGCGATGTCGATCCAACGTTGGCCCCGTCCACCACGGCGTGGCATATCTCCGCCACCCCTTTGACCCCGGTCAGGTGCTGGGCCGCCAGTCCCGGCCGGTCCCTCCGGGCCCGGATGTTCTCGAATTTGAACGGACGACCTGTCAGTGCCGACAAGGCCAGCGCTGTCCGTAGCATCTGGCCACCTCCCTCTCCCTCCGATCCGTCTATCTCGATCATTAGATCACCCACGGGCTCTCCGCCACCGCACCATTTTCCATATCTCGTTCGCCACCAGGCTGACCGAGGCCATCGGGGCTATCACGGCCCACTCCTCCCATCCCAGCGGCGTCACTCGGAAAGCTGTGTCGATCCCGGGGAGGTAGACGATGGCCATCTGAAGACCGAAGGAGATCAGGACCGCCGCGAGGAGCTTCTTGTTGTCCAGGATTCCTGTCTGTCTAATTGTCTTTGTCGGTGAGCGGGCCGAGAACACGTACAGGAGCTGTGCCAGGACCAGTGTGCAGAACGCCACCGTACGGGCCCGCTGGACCGCATCGGCACGGGAAAGTCCCATGAACACCGTGGCATCGACGAACTCAAGCTCGAACGAGACCAGCGTGGCCAGGGCCATGATCGCGCCTATGGCGAAAATGCGGTAGGCCGCCCGGCGGGTGATGGGCGGTTCCTTCGGGTCGATGGGGGGCCGCTCCATGACCTCCTTCTCCGTGGGATCGATACCCAGCGCCAGTGCCGGCAGGCCGTCCGTGACCAGGTTCATCCAAAGTATCTGGATCGGGAGAAGGAAGGGCAGCATCAAAGGGTCCAGATAGACCAGGCTGGCAACGAACATGGAGGTGACCTCTGCGCTGTTGCACGCCAGCAGATAGTTAACGAACTTCCGTATGTTGTCGTACACCCCGCGGCCCTCTTCCACCGCGTCCACGATGGACGCGAAGTTGTCGTCCACCAGTATCATCTGGGCGGATTCCTTGGCGACATCGGTGCCGGTGATGCCCATGGCGATCCCGATGTCCGCCCGCTTCAGGGCCGGAGCGTCATTGACCCCGTCCCCGGTCATGGCCACTATCTCTCCGTTCTTCTGCAGGGCCTCCACTATCCGCACCTTGTGCTCCGGGGAAACGCGGGCGAACACGGAGACATCGTTCACCTTCCGGGAGAGTTCTTCGTCGCCCATCGTCTCCAGTTCGGTCCCGGTCACCGCCAGCGCCTCGTTGCAGGAGCGCAGGCACATCTCTTTGGCGATGGCAACGGCGGTCAGAGCATGGTCGCCAGTGATCATAATGACCCTTATGCCGGCGGTATGGCAGCGGGCCACCGCCTCCACCGCCTCCTTCCTCGGGGCGTCTATCATGCCCACCAGGCCCAGGAACGTGAGGTCCTGTTCGATGGTATCGTCCAGGACCTCCTCGGTGACGTCCCTGCGGGCGATCGCCAATATCCTCAGGGCCCGTGATGCCATATCATCGTTCAATCCGGCGATGTCCTGCCTGGTCCTTTCATCCATGAAGGTCGGCAGGCCATTCTCCCAACTGGAGGAGCACAGGGGCAGCACGCTTTCGGTCGCTCCCTTCGTGTAGGCGATCTTCCGGCCTTCGACCGTATGGACGGTCGTCATGCGTTTCCGTTCCGAGTCGAACTGGACCTCGAAGATGCGGGGGTTGGCCGACCTCAGTTGATCGGGATCAAGCCCTGCCTTCCTGGCGGTAATGATCAGGGTGCCCTCGGTCGGATCGCCCCTTATCTTCCATCGGCCTCCTTCCTGATAGAGCTGGGAATCGTTACAGAGAGTTCCAGCGGTCATCAGCTCGTCGAGGCCCGGCACCTTCTCCGGTTCGGTCCTCACATTCCCGATCAGGAATTCACCGATCGGCTCATATCCATCTCCCGTCACCAGCAGGGTCTGTCCGGTGAATATCTCCTTGACGTTCATCTCTCCCTTGGTCAGGGTCCCGGTCTTGTCGGTGCATATGACCGTCGCGCTCCCCAGCGACTCGACCGACGGCAGGCGCCTCATCAACGCCTTCTTCCTGGCCATCCGCTGCAGGCCCAGGGCAAGGGAGACGGTCACGATCGCGGGCAACCCTTCCGGGATCGCCGCCACCGCCAGGCTGACCGCGGTCAGGAACATCTCCTCGATGGCCACCCCTTCCAGGATACCGATGAGGAAGATGAACACGCAAACGCCGATTATGCCCGTGCCTATCTGTTTGCTGAGGCGTGCAAGCTTCTTCTGCAACGGACTTTCCTCATCCTCTCCCTGAACCATCCGCGCGATCCTGCCCAGCTCCGTCCCCATGCCTGTGGAGACGACCACTGCCCTTCCCCGGCCGCTCAGGACCGAGCTTCCTGCCATCACCATGTTCGGACGGTCCGAGACCAAGGCCTCTGCCCGGAGGACCTGGCGGTGGTCCTTGATGACCGGCATCGACTCTCCGGTCAAGGCCGCCTCGTTGGTCTTGAGATTGACGGAATCGATAAGGCGCGCATCGGCCCTGATCTTGTCGCCAGTCGCCAGCTGAACGATGTCCCCCGGGACGATTTCCTCGGAAGGGACGTCGATCTCCTCCCCGCCCCTTATGACGGTCGTCTTGGGAGCGGCGAGGTCGCGGAGCGCTTCAATGGTCTTCTCGGCCCGGAAGGTCTGAAAGAACCCGAGGACCGCGTTCACCGCCACGATGACGACTATGACGATGGTGTCCAGCCAATCCTCGATCGAACCCTTCAGGAAGGCCAGGATGCCGGAGATCGCCGCTGCCACGATGAGAACGATGACCATCAGGTCCTTGAACTGGTCCAGAAGTAGACGCCACGGGGACGGCATGGTCTGCCGGGTCAACTTGTTCGGGCCGAACTCCGTGAGTCGTTCGGCGGCCACCTGCGTTGACAGTCCAGCGGGGGAGGACCCCAGGATGGACAGGGTTTCGTCCGCGCTCTTGGAATGGTGGTCACCGCCCAAATCATCAGCCCATCTGACCATTGTAGCCGATCGTGGATGATTGTTTCGGCGTGATCGGGCCGCCATTTCCCATGACGGATTCTTCGCCTTCCGCTCCTTTCAATTCATATTATTATCAGCTGGCACAATACGCTTTTATATCTTTCAGTCCATTTAGGTGGCTAGGGATGCACTAGCCTGTACTCTGACCGAGTCATGGGCATATCTTGGATTAAATCGGTGGATGGGCGACACCATGGACACTGGCATAACACCACGCAGGGTCAACTGTTCAGTCGGCACCATAGTTCCATGTCCGCATCTCTAGGCAGATACCGATGGTCGCGACTCAGGAGATAATGTTCGAGGTGGGCATGATCATGCTCGTCTCCTTCATCGGAGCCGCTCTGGCCACAAAGGCGAAGCAGAGCGTCATCCTAGGCTACATTGTCGCGGGCGTACTGATCGGTCCTTTCATCCATTTCAACATTTTCGGGATCCAATACGACGGGCTGATGAAGGATACGAGCTTCATCTCCTATCTCTCGACGCTGGGATTGACGCTCCTCATGTTCTTCGTCGGCCTGGAGTTCAGCGTCAGCAAGCTGAAGAAGACGAAATCGTCGGCGCTTATTCTGGCCCTGATCAACACCGGGATCGATTTCTTCATAGGCATATTGATCGGTCTGGCCCTAGGCTGGCCCATCATAGACACGGTGTTCCTGGCCGGAGTGATCGCCATGGGCTCGGCGGCCATCACCGGCCAGTCCCTGATAGAGCTGCAGAGGATGTCCAACCCGGAGACCGAGTTCTTGCTGGGCATGGTGGTGGTGGAGGACTTCCTCTCCATGATCCTGATGACCATCGCCGGTGGGCTGTTGTTCAAGAGCGGTGGAAGCAACCCTTTGACACTGACCACGATGATCGTCGGCGTGCTGGCCTTCTATACGTTCTTCATATTCCTGGCACTGGTGGTGATCCCACACTGCGCCAAGCATTTCGAGAAGATCAAGAGCGATGAGATGTTCGTTCTGTTCGCCCTCGGCCTGGTGTTCCTTTCTTCGGCAATGGCCGAGGTCTCCGGCGTTCCCGCCATCATAGGCGCATTCTTCCTGGGAATGGTCTTCGCCGAGACCAAGATATCGGACCGCCTGAAGGACCGCATAAGTCCGTTCAAGGACGCACTGGTGGCCGTCTTCTTCATCTCCTTCGGCATGCTGATCGATCCCGGGATGTTCCCCACGGTCATCTGGATCGTGGTGATCGCCGTTCCCCTGGTGATAATTGGCGACCTGATACTGACCGGGGCATTGGCATACTTCCTGGGCTTTTCCGGAAGGTCCGCGACATTCATGGGCGCGTCCATGTGCGGAAGGGGGGCCGAGTCGGTGATGTTCGCCTCCGTGGGATCGAGCGCGGCCGGGTTGACCAGGGGGGCCTCGCTGAACCCGTTCGCAGGCACCTTCTGTTTCGCCATGAGCATGCTCACCCCGGTGATGATGAGGACCAGCGACAGGATATACGACGGCCTCAGACAGCTGGTCCCCAGCTTCGCAAAGTACAGCGCCTCTTTGATGAACCGGACCATGAGCAAGCTGATCCTCCCCAGCTCGCTGAAGCTGTTCAAGCGGGGTAGGAAGATCGAGGTCCTGCTGGTGATCTACTTTGTGGCACTGGTGGGTTCGATGGTCTCGGGGAATGAGATAGCGTTCCTCATGTTCATCGGGGCGATCGCCGTCTCGGTCTATGTCTATTACATAATGGAGCAAGAACTGCGCCCCATCGTCAAGACCATCAGCTATGACAACCTCGGTGTCCGGACCAAGGACCCAAAACTGATCTCAAGCTTCATCAGCATGTTCATCTGCAGCAGTCTCTTGATGATCGCTTCCACCGCATTCGTTTTCAGACTGGGCTGGTATCTGTGCCTGCTCATATTCCTGGCCTACTTCCTGGGATCTCTGGCCCTCATGTGGAGGACGCACAGGTCGACCACCGACCCGATCACCCTGTCCAAGATCGAGCAGCAGAGATTGGAAAGGGACGGCCTCAGGTACCATAACGAGAACAAGAAGGGTACGCCGGCAATGGTGGCGGTAAGGGACGTCAATACCATCGAAGTCCCTTTGCCCAGATTCGATGACGATATGAACTGGGAACCGCCGACCAAATCGGATGAGGTGCACAAGATCTACCCGGATGAAGCACCGATCCGTTCCGTTCCGGACGATGACAGATGGAGGCGGCTCTAGGACGAATCCACAAGCTTTAATCGCCGGGAACCGCTGTTCTTCCCCATGGTCCGGACCAAGGTGTTCTGATTGCGCATTGGAATCATAGCCTGCGATATCTGGAAGCGCGAGATAGAGGCGGTCGTCGGTGACGATCCCAGCATCGTCCACAAGGAGTACCTGGAATTTGCGCTTCACGTCGATTCGGCAAAGCTGAAGGCCATTGTCATCGAGAAGGTCAACTCCCTGGAAGGTAAAGTGGACGCGGTCTTCCTGGGATATGCGATATGCCAGTCGCTGAAAGGGGTCCAGGATGAGCTCCGGGTGCCCACCGTGATGCTCGATGCCGACGATTGCATCGGTGCCCTGCTGAGCCCAATGCGGTATGCGGAGGAGAAGCGGAAGGTGACAGGGACCTGGTTCAACACCTCCGGATGGGCGGAGATGGGGCTGAAGGGAGTGATCAAGGAACTCCGCCTGGATTCCGCGATCGAACAGGGATATGAGCCGATGTACTTCGTGAAGATCCTTTTCGAAGGCTATTCAAGATGCCTCTACATCGATACCGGTGTGGCCGACAAGGAGCATTTTCAGGGTCTTTCCGAGGAGTTCTCCCAGCAGCTGGGCCTTAGGCATGAATGCACCACCTGCAGCCTCGATGCCCTGGTCAAGGCCTGGGAAGATACCAAGGCCCTTGCCCAAGGGGCCTGAGCTATTCCGGTCGATCATCCTGCCATTGACCCAAACGATCTGCCTTGGACCTTTAACTGGGCGGGAGGTCCTGCGGAGCAATGTCGCACTCCATGTCTCCTTTCTTAGGGCGCAGAAACACGGCGCACGCCAATCCGATGAGGGAGAAGACGACCCCGACGATCCAGGTGGCCACGTATCCATTTTCCGAATAGACCGGTTGGCCAGCGATGATCTGGGTATAGTTGGACAGGATCACGACGGCCAGGACCGGCCCGACCGCCCCGCCGACGACCCGGAACAACGTGTTCATCCCGGAGGCGACCCCGAACTCGCTCTGCTTGCATGTGACCACGACCAGGTTGATCATCGATACCATGCACAGGGCCATCCCTGCGCCGGCAATGAACACCGAGATCACTATGCCCACCCAGTCGGAGTGCAGGAAGACCAGCGTGGCGAACCCGAGCGACATTATCGCTAGGCCGGCGATCAGCACTTTGTCTGCTCCGACCTTTTTCGAGAGGATGCCCCCCATTGGACCGAAGATGAGCTGGGCGATCGCGGAAGGGAACATGTAGAGACCGATGACGAATGTGTCCGATATGCCGAAGAACCCCCCCGCCGCCTTCGGTGTCTCGAGGAAGAACGGAAGGGTCTGGAACAGCAGGAACATGCAGAAACCGATGAAGATCGCGGTAACGCTGGCATCCAGGACGCCGCGGTTACGGAACATCGACAGGCGGACTATCGGGTCCTTGGTCTTCAGCTCGTGCCAGGTGAACAGGGCGAACATCAGCAGGGCGAGCACGAACAACCCAAGGATCTGCGGGCTCGTCCAGCCCCATTCCTGCCCCTGGGTCAGGCCCAGCAGCAGCGAGAACACCCCTGCTCCCAGGCTGGCCGCCCCCGAGATGTCCAATGATCCCCGCTTGACCACAATCGGGTCTTTGATGAGGAAGATCGTGAGGATGGTCAGGGCGATGAAGAACGGGACGACCACATGGAATGCGTCATACCAGTGACCGACGGAAGTGATGTAGCCGCCTCCCAGCAGACCGAGCGAGACACCGACCGAGAACATCGCGCTCACGGTTCCTATGGCGGTCGGGATCTTGTCCCTGGGGAAGGTGTCCCGGATGATGCCGAAGGCCAACGGGAACATGCCCATGCCGATCCCCTGGACCCCTCTGAAGAAGATCAGAACGAAGATCGAAGGCTCGCCCAAAAGGGCGCGCGATATGTCCAGAGAGAATCCACTGCCGAGCAATCCAACGACGTAGATGCACATGACGTAGATCATTATCTTTTTCTTGCCGTACATGTCGCCGAGACGACCGGCCAATGGTGTGGCTACCGCGCCTACGAGGAGATATATCGAGAGCACCCAAGGAATCCACTGGAGGTTATTGAAGTCCGCACCCACATAAGGCAGGGCCGGCACCAACATGATCTCGATGAACATGACCATCATCGCGACGGACGCCAATATCGCGAGGATCTTCCAATTTCCATTAGACTTTTCTGATTCCTGGGGGCTCATTTGGATCCACCTGTTACGTGGGAAAAGGGCCGTTCACCGGCCCATCCCGAACTCAACCCTGAACACATCTTCGTCTATATAATCCGACCGAAAAAATATAGTAGAAAAAATTGATTGGCAAAGGCGTATCTGGGCTGAAAAACGGAGCAAGAAACGAAAGCATGAACTGCCGAGAGGTCAAGCGGTCAGATGTCGAGACCGAAGCCGCCTACAAATGCTTCCATGCGCTGGAACTCGGACAGGAAGTGCCTCCCCTTGTCGGTTATCTCGTAGAATGTCTTGTCTTTCTCCTCAGACCTTTTCAGCAGCCCCCCGTCCTCAAGGTTCTGGAGATACTTGGTCAGGCGGTCGTGGGAAAGATTGGACTTGTACAGTATGTGGGTGGTTATCGCTTTTTCCTCTTCCTGGACGGCCCTGAGGATGTCGGCGAAGATGCGGCCCTTCGACCGGTATTTTGCCTTCTCCGGTGCTTCCTTCAAGCTACCCTCCCCACTCGATATAGGAAGACCACCATCAAGGCGAACCCGACCATCTGCAGGCCCCTGGCCAACAAGTACAGTGTGTAATCGTTCGAACCGGATTCGAACAGAATCAAGACATGCGATATCAGAACTAGAATGAAACTGAGAGTAACCAGGCTGTGCCTTCCCCAGTTCCTGCCTTTCTCAGGCGCGAGCTGGGCGAATACGATGAAACCGAGGAGCAGGACGACGATCAGTTCCAGCGGTGGTGAGTTGAACAGCACCAGAGGACCAACCGGTGCCGCCGCGAACCATCCGAGCCTGCGCCAGTAGGTATAGATTAGAACTCCGTAGGCGGCGATGCTGAGGACATAATAAAGGGCAAATCCGGCCTGCGTAAGGGCACCGAACCCTGCCGCCTCCTCGAAGCTCATATGCTGCACCTGGGCGAACAACATCACCACCCCGCTGATGATGAACGCAACTGCCAGGAGCAGGAATGCCCCGAAGATGCGGAACAGGCTGCTCTCCTGCACCCATCGGTATCCCCGGTACGCGTACAATGCCACCGCTAACGCGATAATCCCGGTCGACAACTGTATCGTCGCATCCAATGGCATGAACCAGTGAGGGGGTGGTAACATGAAGCTCGACTAGGCCAGTTCTGGAAAGGTTATCAAGGCTATGAATGATTCGTCCATACGATGCCTTCCGATTTGGGATATAGCCATGTCCCCAATCCCCTCCTAGGAGGCTTGATAAATGGACCGGAAGAAGATCGGGGCGACCCTGTTGGTCTGCGCGATTCTGGCGAGCGGCCTTGTCGCTGCCGGGTTGGTCGCCACCAATGGGATTGCCACCGATGGGAGCAGCGATGCCCTGAGCATAGACAGCGGGACCTCGGCAAAGACCTTGAACGTGACGGTGTACGCCAATGTTCAGGGGCAGACGGTGCCTATCCAGGGGGCGAACGTGACCGTGTATGAGGTCAATGTGGTGGAGAACGATACCGTCGAGACCATAACGATAGAGAAGATCGCAACGACCACGACGGGCGTCGGGGGCCTGGCACAGATCGTCCTGCCGGAAGGGGAGTATACCCTGGTGGCAGACTACTACGGGCTGCGCAGCGTCGGCATCCTGAGCAACGACACCGCGGATAACATCTCCATGGTCCTGAACTACGAAACAAGCGTGCACGCGTATGACCGCGGCGTGACGGACCGGATCGCCCAGAATGATACGGCGTTCACTGCAATGGGGGATTCGGACATTCAGATCTAAACGGCGTGTCGAACCAGACATCGGACAACCCGGTGCCCGCAATGAACGGGACGCTCGCCTCCGGGAGCGGGAACCTCTCGGAGAGGGGACTCCAGAGGCGCCACTGAACCTTCATCCATGACGCCGGCCAAACCTATTCCCTGCTTTTTCCGTCAAGAACCACTTCTCTCCTTGAACCCTTCATTCCATCGACTGGTCCAGGCCCGCATCGTCCAATCTGGGCAATGACCGTGGCGATTGCCGGAACGATCAATCGTTCTCCTCTCCGTGTTCCTGGCCGTCTTTCTTCAAGATGGTCGAGAGCTTCTCCCTAAGATCTTTGATGGTATAGGGTTTCTGAAGGATATCGTCGAAACCATAGACCCCAGGGTCCGCCATGACCGGGTCGTTCGAATATCCACTGGATACGATGGATCTGATCTTCGGGTCCAAATTCCGGATCTTCGCGATGGCGTCCTTGCCCCCCATCCCTCCCCTTATCGTCAGGTCCATGATGAGCAGGTCGAAAGGCCTTCCTTCCGACAACGCGGTGGAAACAGATTCTAACGCCTCTTCGCCGTTCCGTGCAATTTTCACGTCGTGACCCATTTCCGTTAGGATGATCGAAAGGACATCGAGGATGGATTCATCGTCGTCCATGATCAGAACGCGAGCGCCCGCCACGGTCAGATCGTCTAGCCCAGGTTCGGCCGCCCTCATTTCCACCGGTTCGCATGCGGGCAGCGATACCGTGAAGACCGTTCCCTCCCCCGGTTCGGACCGAACATCGATCGTCCCGTGATGATTCCTGACTATGGATTGGACCGTCGAAAGTCCCAGACCCGTTCCCTTCGCTTTGGTGGTGAAGAACGGATCGAATATCTTGTTGAGGTTTTCCGCCGGAATCCCCGTCCCCTGGTCCTTGATGGCGATCTGGACGAATCCGTTCGATTCTGGTTCGCCGAGCCTTGAATCCAAAGATGCGATGTTCGAGGCCCGGACGAAGATGTAGCCCCCCTCGGGCATAGCCTGAACCGCATTGATGACGATGTTGTTGACCACTTGCCCTATCTGAAATGGATCAGCGGAGATGTAATTAAGATTGTCCGCGAAATCGTACTCCGCTTTCACCTTTGACCCCGCCAGGGTGAACTCAATGTTCGTTCTCAGCAACGTCGCCACATCCACCGGTTCCTTGACCGGTTTCCCTCCCTTGGAGAATGTAAGCAGCTGCTGGGTCAAATGCCTCGCGTTCATGGCCGACCGGATGGCCTCATCCAATCGATGCCTGGAGCTTTGCTCCATCGCGGTCTCCAGCGTCGCCACCTCGATGTTACTGACAATGGAAGAGAGAAGGTTGTTGAAATCATGGGCGATGCCACCCGCCAGGATCCCGATCGACTCGAGCTTCTGGGTCCGGACCAGTTCCTGTTCCATCTTCAGTCTCTCGGTGATATCGTTCCCCACGCATTGATACTCGATCAGTTGCGCTTTCGAATCAAATATTCCTCTGGCTTTCCATTCTGTGGTCCTCGTCGTGTCTTCCAGGAACACCCTGAGCCGAAGGAAGTCATGGTCCGGCGCTTCGGGGGTCAGGTCCGAGATGGCATCCATGAACGCCGCGACATCATTGTCATCGGCCGAGGGGAAGTAGTTCGACCCCACGAGGTCCCTGCCATGCAGATGGAAATAATTGGAAAATGCCTGGTTGACGAAGCTGATCTTTCCGTCTCTGGTCCTTCTCATGATCATTTCCTTCTGGCATTCGACGATGGCCCGGTACTCCGCCTCGCTCCTTTTTTTCTCGGTGATGTTTATGCCCGCCGCCTGCACCTCCTTTAACGAGCCATTCGGACCAAAGATCACCTTGCCCTGCCAGTGGAGCCAAACCTCGTTCCCGTCGATCAGATCGATGGCGTGTTCAAAATGGAATTCCGGTGCTGAGGGGGTGGTCTTCCTGACCTGCCTCCACATGATATCGTAGTCCTCCGCCTTCAGCAGGTCTTTGATATTCGCACCGTCCAGTGCCAACCCGCTCCTTTCCACGAATTTCTCGAACACGGGATTCCCGAAGGTGATCATTCCCTCTCCATCATATGTTATGATGGCCTCCGTCTGATTGTCAACCAGCGTCCGGTATTTTTTGTCCGTTTCAGCCACCTTCATCTGGGTCTCGGCGACCCTGATCTTTTCTTCGATCAGTTTCCTCTCAGTGATGTCGTGCATCACCAGCATTTGCCCGTTCTGGTCCATTTTCCCGTATTCGAATGGGATCGATCTGGAGTCGAAGATTCTGCCATTCTCGTCAACTATCTCCACCCCCGAATCGAATCTGCCCCCGACGATCAGCTTGGTCATCTGCGGGAATTTTGCCTCAACGCTGTCTGGCCGTTTCCTCAGGATGTCCTTCCGTTCTTTTCCTATTAATTTTAGCCCGGCGGAATTGACATCGCTCAGCATTCCCTGCGCATCCAGTACGAATATGGCATCCTCCATCACATCCAGCATTTGTTTCCTTGCCACCGGGGCGACGTCGAACACCCCAAATCCCAGGGCTGCGGTGTAAACGAACAACGCGCCAAAGGTGAACGACAGTCCATCGATGGGTATGACCATGAGATCGACTATGAACAGTGAACCTACGTTCAATAGGGCACAGAACGCCACACAGAAAAGGAATACGAAAAAGATGACCCGGTTCCTTTCCCTGTAGAGCCTGGTGGCCAGGATGTACATGATATAGACCCCCACTACATAGCAATAGATGGTCCAAATGTAGTTCACCAGGAAGGGATCGGTTCTCAGGAATGGCAGTTCATAGTCTGGAATTTTCGCCAGTTCGAAGGAAGAGTTGTAAAGATGGATCCAGGGATCGGTCACTACGGCGAACACCATCAGCGACGGCATCGCCATGATGCGACCGAGGCTTTTCCTGCTGTAGGGGTTGAACATGCCAGTGAACTCACCTACGAAAATGATGAAGCAGGTGAAGACCACGACGAACATCAGGGTGTTCAGGTAATAGAATACCAGAAGGGTCGTATAGTCTGGGTGGAGGGCCTGGATCATCGCCCCGACCGAAAGCAGGGCACAGGCCGGCATCATCACCAAACCGGACCTCACCCGCAGGGGCCTTCTTTCCAACAAAGAGATGAAGATGATGATGCTAGAAACGATGAAGGCGGAATAACAGAAGATAAGAAACTCAGACCACATCGGAATTCGACATACTGAGTATCTAGAAGATTTAAAGAATTAACCTTTGAATTATATAAAAAGAAAACAAATGGCATTTTCATGCTCATTGATATCTTGGATCTTAGGCGGAAAACGGCCACAGCAAATACAAAACGCTTCTTTAAGTCTTGACAGCGGCAATAGATATGCCATGACGATATGGAAAGATAGAAGTGCGGCCACCGGGCCTTATCCTTATTGATAGCCAGTCGGTGCAAATTTATTTTCAATCAAGAGGTTTTTGCATTCTTGTATTTGCTTCGGTTCTGCGATCGGGGGAACCGTTGCTGGTATCTTAGCGTCACGTTCCGCCCATATCTTTTGAACTTCAGTCACCGCCTTGCCTTCCTTCTTACGGCAATAGCTTCCCTCGGTGGTATTGGTGTTATTATGCCCTAGGAGCAAGGAGAGACTTTCGATGCTGAGCCCGTCATCGACGCATTTTTGTCCATAGGTTCGGCGGCACTTCCTGCCGTCGAAGTCGATTTCGGTCTCCTTCCTTATGATCTCCCTGAGCTTTCCCAGGCTGTTCGTAGCGAAGTAACCATCCCCGCTCCGGTCGTTCAGCGCCGGGAACAAAGCTTTGTTTTCCGGGCATCTTTCCGCGACCATCCGGTTACGGACCTTGATATATCTCTCGATCGTCTTGCGTCCGTCCGGGTCAATCGGTGGGTCCCTTGGTTGGCCATACCTGCCTTCGCCCTTCACGTGGTCGGTGTGTATTGTCCAGTTGATGGTGTCCAGGTCGCTGAGGTTGGATAACCTGAGCTCCTTGGAACGAAGACCGGAGCACATGGCAGTTACGCTCATCGCATAGGCCTCCAGCCTTCTCCATTCACTTTCGGGGACCATTTCGGCCTCTCGGATGATTCGGGCCCGTTCCGCCTCGCTCATCGGAGGAAGGCGGCTGGTATGCTTCTTCGGGAAGGCGCTCGGAACCCTTAGCCTCGCTTTTTCGACCGCCCCGTTCCCGTTGAACTTGAGCAAGCTGCTAAGCGCCGAGATCTCGTGCTGTATGCCCGTGTCCCCGACTCCCCTGGACCTAAGACGCCCGATGAAGGCGATAACGTCCCGGTCGGTGATCTTCTCGGGGTTGTGCGTGGTCGCCTTCCCCTCCTCGACCAGCGCCCGGAAGTCCTTATCCATGCGTCTATACCTCCTCATCCGTTCCTTCTGCGTGTCTATGGAGAATGTCGGCCCGACAACCTCCATGTACTCGTTCGCGTAGGCTACGAAAGGGAATCGGCCCATTGACCGCGCCCCCCTCTTCCTGCCGACGCGCCTATTGACCACCGAGGAGCTCTTGCCAGCCTTACGCTTGGCATAATGCCCCTCGCCTAGAGCATGTCCTTGGCCGGTATTTACCGCTTCGCTGATACGACGCGGCCCAGTAGAGGATGATCTAGGCGAAGACATAGGCAAGCCCCGGGTCCTTGGCTTAGTGCCCCTCGTACTGCTTTGTCTGGAGCCAGTCCCTTACCTTGAGCTCATCCTCACGGATGGGTGCGAGCGATCGCAACCAGGACGCGGCCCGTTCGGGGTTGTCCGTCTCGAGCTCTGGGAATCCTTCGGAGTAGTCGCACCAATAGAGAATCTTGTTCTCTGTGTCCCGATGTTCGAATCTTTTTAGGATCTTCTCGTAGCCAGGGAACGGGATGGCATAATGAACATGGCCGTTCCAGGTCACGTTCCCTAGCCTCCAGCCCTGGTACTTGGTGAGCGAGTTGTGGATGGGGTCGATCGTTGCCTTGAACGGGTTGGTCCCTGCCTGGATGCCCTCGGCGGTTTGGAGGGTTGGAGGAGGCCATATCTGGAGTTTGTCCTCAGTTTTGGGGTTAGCCGAGGCCATGAACTGAACGGTCGCCGTGCTACACTCAAAGCCCGTGATATTATTTGACACGGTGACAATTGCTTTGTATTGCTCACCCCCTTGAGAACCATACTTACCTTTGTTGGTTGGAATGGGTTTGCCGAAGATCGGGATGGACGTGATAGCCTCCGGAGGAACTTTGATTGATGGTTTGAACATCTCCCCGACGCCCCTAACCTCGATGATAAAGGGGCTGTCGCTGTTCACGTGAGATCGGGAAAACCCGTGGTTGACTTGGGGTTGACTTGTACCCCTAGGCCTCCTCGACCATGCTAACGTGGAGCAAGGTCCTTCCTCGTAGAAAATTGGCCTTCCCTTCCCCTTGCGTTTGATTATTTTTGCCTTTACGAAACGTGCCCTATTATCAGCTTCCAGTTGCTTTGAGATTCCCAATAGTCTCGCTGCTTTCGCCCCGTAGATACCGTCTAGCAAGAGCTCGACGTGTCTTTGGTCTCGGTCGGCCTTGCAGCGATCGCAATCACGGATATTGCTGCATAAGTCGCTCTTAGGGACTTGCTGATTAAATTCCCTCAAGGGCTCAGAATCCTTTGGATTCGAAGGGTTGTTCATTGAGGGCCCTCCTCGTTACTTTCAGCGATTTTAGGACATTGGCAACATTTTGGCTCATCCTTCCCGAAAGCCCCCACCAACGCCCGCCTGATTTCGGCGCTTGAAGTTTGCCCGACTGCCTCAGCTTGGAAGGCGATACGCTCCATTAACCAACTCGGTAGTCTCAGATGAATCTGAGTATGGTCAGATGTGTAGTTTTTGGTCATAAATTATACCAAATATGCCATTATTTACTTGTGTTTTATATACCATGGTGAAACTATAGTATCATTAATGGCCGTTTATGATTTATCTGGGTCTATTGGAAAAACGCGTGATCAAGTGATACTAGATTTGATAGTACAGCGTCCATATATCCGTTCTAAGGAACTCGAAATATGGTACAGCCAGACTTGGGGGGGAGATGGGAAAAATGTCTATCGACACCTCAAGAAACTTACTTCGGGATCAAAACCTCGGATCAAATCGATTCCAAGGGACGGCGGAGTGTGCTATTGCACAATAGAATCGTCATTCATAACCTTCCAAAAATCCCCGCCATCGAATCTAGATCGTTTCTTGATGGAGGAGTGCGAGCGGATGGTTTCTCGAATAATAACCTCTGGGCTTCTTCGGCAAACAGATGGAGAATTTGACGAAATGCACCTTGCAATTATCGAAAAACAAAGAAACAAGGACAAGGAGGAAGGACGCGATCCCGTGGGGCCGAATTTTGGTCACTCAATGCCTTCTCAAATCATATTGGAGGATAATTTCATGCGTCGTCAGGAAAGGACGCTCTTGCTACGACAATGCGAAAGTTTGCAGGAATCTCTGTCACTGTTGCAATTTAGAAGAAAGATGACAATACCTAGATGGTGGGGGGAGGACTGGAAAGCCGGGACGGAGTTCATGGAGGACGCCTGGAAAAACGAACCTAAACAAGCTGCAGGGTTACTGCCTTGGTTAATTTATCTTATCAACGCCATAGATGCCATTGACAACACATTGCATAGTGAAAATAGCGGCCGCAAGACAGAACCCAATAAGAAGGATAGTCTTGAGACTGCAACGAAAAAGAAACCAAGAGGGATGAAAGGGTAACTTCTATGCCCAGTTACTCACGAATCACTCCCTTTTAATCATTGTTCCTTTTTTCGATTCCTCCTCACCACTATAAACCCGGCAATTATGGCTGCAATCAAGGCTGCTAAGCCTATTGAGAGATAGGCTATGTTATCGCCAGCAGACGCCACTGCACTATTGGAGCTCGAAGGGGAGTTGCTCTGAGCGGAGGACTGAATTCCTACACCGGCTGCATTATGTGCTGCCACTGTAAAGGTATAGCTTTCCCCATTGGTCAATCCAGTGATGGTGACCGAAGTAGCTGGTGTATGACTTATGTCGACGCCGTTCTGGTAAATGATGTAGTAATCGATACTGGAATTGCCTGATGGGGGCGTCCAGGATAACGTCACCTTTCCGTTTCCAGCAACGGTGAGCAGGTTGGTGGGGATTCCCGGTGCTATGGGGTCTGTTGTAGGCTTTGCCGTTAGCGAGGGTGAGCTGATCTGAGTCGAGGATTGAGCGCCCGCCCCTCCCGCGTTGTGGGCTGCCACTGTAAAGGTATAGTTTTCCCCATTGGTCAATCCAGTGATCGTGGCAGAGGTGGCGGATGTGTGGCCGACATCAACCCCGTTCTGGTAGACGATGTAATAGTCTATGCTAGAATTGCCTGATGGAGAAGTCCAGTTCAATGTCACCTTTCCACTTCCTGCCGTAGTGTTGAGGTCGGTCGGAATTCCTGGCACTGCGTTAATCGTCGGCGTTGCCGTTACCGATGATGTTTGTGTCCCGATCCCGATCGAATTGTGTGCCGCCACGGAATAACTATAGGACTGTCCGTTCGATAGACCAGTAATGTTTTCGGAGGTTGCTGCGGTATGGGAAATATCGGTGCTGTCCTGATAGACAATATAGTAATCGATCGCCGTCCCTCCATTATTGTTAGGTGAGGCCCAGGATAATGTTATCTGGTCATTTCCCGGCGTCGCTGTCAGTCCTATCGGTACTCCCGGAACCTTTGCTACATTTGTGGGGGAAACAGTTAATGCCGATGACTTTGAGCTCTCACCAACAGAGTTGTGGGCTGTTATGGCAAAGCTGTACTGTTGATCGTTCGTCAAACCGGTGATGGTCGCTGATGTGGTTGTGTAGTGGGTCGATCCGACGATCCCATTTAGGTAGACCATATAATAGTCGATGGCCGTGCCTCCATTGTTGATAGGGGAGGCCCAAGACAGGGATACCTGGCCGTTGCCTGGTGTGGAGACAAGACCGATCGGAGCGTCCGGAACGGTCGGGGTAGCGGTCAGGGCGATCGGCGTTGCTGAAACGCTAGAAGACCGCGATCCATTTCCTGCCGAGTTATGTGCAACCACATTGAACGTGTACGAAACGCCGTTCACTAGCCCAGTGGCAATCTGGCTCGTGGATGTTGGATGTGCGATACTGGTTCCATTCTGATAAACGATGTAATAGTCGATGGCCGTGCCTCCGTTACTGATCGGTGCGGTCCATTTGAGTGACACCTTATTACTACCTGGAACCGCAACGAGACCAGTCGGTGTTCCTGGAGCGGTCAGGACTCCGGAGGCCGTTGTGCTCACAGTGCTTGACTGTTGACTTAATCCTGCGAGATTATGTGCGGAAACGGTGAAGGAGTAGGTCTGACCTTTGATCAATCCAGATATAATCGTCGACGGGCCACTAAGATGATAGGGAAGTGCTGCTCCGTTTTGATATACAACATAGTAGTCGATCGCCCTTCCACCATCGAAGACTGGTGCGGTCCAGTTCAAGGTTATCTTTCCGCTGCCAAGAACGCCAGCAAAACCGGTTGGGGCATCGGGAACGGTGTATGGCGTGGATTGAACGACGGACGAATTAGGACCCATGCCGACGCTGTTTTGGGCGGCCACGTTGAATGTATAAGATTGCCCATTTGAAAGCCCCGTGATCATGACAGAACTGCCAGTTACGTGCTTAACGTCAATATCATCCTGATAGACCACGAATTGGTCGATGGACACTCCGCCATTATAACCTGGCGACGACCAAGATAAAGCTACCTGGCCATTACCCGGTGTCGCGACCAGACCGGTCGGTTCGCTGCTATTCTCAGGTCCTGGAGTCGCTGAAACGACAAACGACCTTGCTCCCTCATTCTCCCTATAGGTATTTTGAATATTCAGAGCATTATAGGCGGCGACCGAGAATTTGTAGGTATGACCATTGATGAGTGGGGCGATAGTGACAGATGTGGATGTATTGTTAGTTCCAATTACCATAGCACCATCTTGATACACGTTGTACCCATTGATGAAAGACTCACCGCTGTTGGCGGGGGGGTTCCAGCTAAGCAATACTCGGCCATTGCCGGGCGTTGCCGTAAGACCGGTAGGTGCATCGGGTGTGGCCATTGGAATTTCCTTACTATTCTCATGGGGGCCGATTCCCGCCTCATTATGGGCGGCGACGGAAATGTCGTATGTCTGGCCGTTTGTCAGGCCCGTGATCGTCTCGTTCCAAACAGTATCGAATGAGCCAGTTACGTGTCTAATGTCAACATTATCTTGATAGATGACAAAATAGTCTATACCAGGGCCTGTGCCCTGCATCTGGTAATCATGGTCATCAGTAACCTCAATGGATACCTGGCCATTTCCGGGAGTGATGTATGCTTGCGGAGCAGATGGAAGAATGAGCGGGTTGACTATTATTATATCAGTTTTGGCGCCAGTTCCGGCGGAGTTGTGCGCCGCAACCATGAAATTGTAGGTTTTAGATTGCATCATGCCATAACCATAAAAAGTATCCGCAGTGGCTGTCAGTCCGGTCGGATGATCAGGAAGTTCGGTCCAATACATAGGATTTTCCTGATTAATCAGCTTTTCATAAATAATGTAATAATCAATTGCACTGCTTCCCTCAGAAACAGGTGCGGTCCAGCTTAGAGTCGCATTGTTAATCCCACGCACTGCTGTCAGTCCGGTCGGTGCACTTGGAGTGCCAACTGGCGGATTCGGAGTTACCAAGACTGCAGAAGACTGAACGTCCCCAAAGAAGGTATACGCCTCAACGCTGAAACTATATCCCACTCCATTGGTCAGTCCCATGATTACGACAGATGTGCCCGATATTGAATTAAGATTTAGTGGAGTTCCGTCTTGATAGACTTGGTATATAACATGACCTTGACCCCCATCATCCGGGGCAATCCAACTTAGGGTTACTTGGTTGCCGCCAGGGGTTGCTGTCAGCCCGGTCGGGGCGCCTGGAACAGTCGGGGTCGTGTCTGCCGTTGCCGTATTCGTTCCGATGACTACCAGTGCGCTACAAAGTAGCATTATTCCTACGACTAATATACTTACGACTGTCCCCGTTCTCTTCCTCATTCGATCCCCCAAACTACAACATATCATGATTGCTGATAGCTTAATGATTTAGGTAAACCAATTGCCAAGTTACCCAGGGGCTACCCACCATTTACCCTAATGATATTTTATTATCCAGTAGAGAGAAGATAGAAGAAGAAAGGTTAAGGGTTAGAAAAAAAGGAGAGTAAGACTAGTCGGTGAGGGGCTCCATGAGTTCCTCCTTGGTGTATCCATGTTTGATGAGCTCGGCCTCATTATCCATGCTGGCTATCTCGAACCGCCCATATCGGCGACGGCTTCGATAGCCAGAGTCGGTTGGTTGTTACCGGGCCTATGCCCTGATCGACACGCCCGACTATCGAGACGGAAGCACCTTTTTATCCATCCAATTTGTCGTCCATCCACACCACACCCGCCGCGACAAGCGCGCAGATAATTAATACCGCTGCCATGCTATCACTGTGAAAGGTGTAGAACGAGTTATATGCGATAGTAAATAGAGCGGTCAACCCCGTCCATTTTGTGACAGTGTGTAAGGGCGCATTCTTTTTCTCAGGGACACTTGGTCGCGCTCCACCAGTTTGTTCGGTCATGCACTTACCGCAACGTTGAACATCGTCGGCGAGCTCCGCCCCACAGTTAAAACAGTGTTTCATCTTTCATCCTTCTGATTTGGATAAAATGAGGATGACAGTATAAAATAGTACTCTGTTGGGAATCCTTCGGGCTATTCACCTAAGAATACAACGTCATATAAGATCTCTGGGGAACCGCTGTTCACTTTTTTCCACACTTATTACGTTCTAAAACTGTTGGTCTGAGAAAGAGCTCAAGGATCCTCATCAATAGGGTAACGGTCGCGGTCCTGGAGCGCGTCGGTTCCATCGCTTATGGCGATCGTCACCGCAGGTAACGGGGTCGGCTGCTGCAATTGTTCCAAGGTCGGAAGATGTGCCTTCTTCTTTGCTTCCCTAGCCGCTTTCCGTGCGGCCCGTTCCTCGGCTGCCTCGCGTTCATTCTCGGCTTCTACCAGTTCGTTGTATTCGTCATCTGAGAGCCCGTTAAGCCTCGCCTGCGTCTGGTTTGCGTAGCGAATGATCTGGTATGCGGTCGGTTCTCCGATCGAGGAATATTGTTGTTGATAGGCTTCGGCCATGAGGATGGCCTTGGGCTCGGTCCGTCCATCGATCTTGCTCAGCCCATCGGACACCTTGACCGACCGTAACAAGTCTAGGGCTAGTTTGGCCCGGTCCGGGTTGGTCGGGTCGCGTATGGCGTCTGCCACGATGTCCACGGCCTCGGGAACGAGGGCCCTGAGCTTTTCCCGCGCCACGCCCCACACTTGCGCCCTCTGCATATTGAGCTCGGCCCGGAATGCCGGATGATAGAGCCGCCAACGTGTCACCGTGGAACGGGTGACGCCCACCTTTTCGGCTGCCTCGCGATCGGAACAGCCGGTTATCAGCAAGTCGATGGCGTTCTGTTGCTCAATGGTCAGGTGCACCAGGTCCCAATGTTCAAGCGTGTGCGTTTCTGTATAAATTCGTGTTACTGCTTCGGTTGATTCGGTATTTGCTTCGGCCAATGCTTGTTTTCCTTCGTTATTCTTGGCTATTGCCTCGGTTGAACTTGTCGGAATCAAAGAAAAGTCGGGGCTTTTCGCCCCGTTTACATCGCTATCATGGATTGTCTCGTTCACTCGATCGCCTCCGCGTCGATGAACCCTAGCTCGGTCACTCGCCCCTCTTCGATGTCCTCCAGGTTCTCCTCCGCGAACACCGCTGCCCGGTCCTTGCTCAGCGGCTCGATGAACGAGCGCTCGCCCTGCCATTGCGTCCAATGGAACAGGTAGAACACCGAGCTCTTGTCCTTGCATTGATGGACGTAGAGGTCCAGCCCCCTGGTCGGAGAGTTGCCTCCCTGATATGCCCTTGCTCTCTTCGAGTCGTAGAGCATCTCATCGTTGTCCGTATCTAGCATTACTTTCTTCTCGCCTATTCTTTCGATCTTCTTCATGGTTGCACTTTCCTTTTTCTCTCTCGCGTTTCCCTCAAAGCACGGTAACGTGTTTTTCAGGCCAGACGGCGAAGTGCAAAAAGACCCCTGATTGAATCTCAAAATGAACTGACTGGATAAGAATAAGAGTGCGGCCACCGGGATTCGAACCCGAGTTCGAAGCTTGGGAAGCTTCAGTCCTAACCACTAGACTATGGCCGCCTGTGCGCTACCAAATCCGGCCCGATATCTTAAACCTTTTCAGCCTAGACCTTGCCAGCATGCGCCGGAAGATGTCCCGCGGCGGGCTAATGGGTTTGTGTGAGAAATGAAACGATCACTTCTGCGCGCTGGTCAGCAGGTTCTCCAGCTCGGTGATTATCCGGTATATGATGGTCCTGCCGTGCATCGGTATGTTCGGATCGTTGGCCAGATCATCCAGCTTGCCGATGGCCCCGGCCACCCGCACGTCCAAGGCAGCGCTCATCTCTAATTTGGCTTTAGCCTCGGTGGCCCCTCGCCTGATGTTCCGTGGGACCGATGTATCCTCGGCGAGCTGGTCCAGTACTTCCAAAATTTGACCCATCTTTTGCTTGACATCAACTACTACCATGTTAAACACCTCTTGAGATTAATTTGCATCATGAAGCCTACTTGCTTGGCTCCTGCGATTCTGATACGATCTTTCCCCTTTCTTTGAAGGTCGTGACCACCATAAGGGTCTTAGTGTCCTTCACACCATCGATGTTCGAGATCTCATCCACAAGGAACCGCTTGAGCTGATTGTAGTTGTGAAATTTGGTCTTGACAACGATGTCAGTATCACCAGTGACGAGGAAGACATCTTCGACAAGTGCATATTTGGCCACCTTTTCCGCGATGGTATCGGCGGCCTTTGTGTCGACCTTGAGATTAATAATCGCAGTAACTTGCTCCTCCCCGTAGTAAGAGGACATTACCGTATCAATCTCGTTACCTTCCTTTTCTTGCACCTGAACCCCTCCTAATGGATGGAGCCCAAGTTATCCAGAAGCGTTTGCCTCTGGAAGACCGTGGCCCGCTTTCTTGGCCTTGAGCGCTCAGATGGAGGTCTCGAACTCCTCTTGAAGGTCGATGATGACCTGCTCGAGGACTTCCTCTAGGTTAGAACTTTGGTACTCCCTGAGGCCACCAAGGTCGCTTTGTACACGGGCAATGTAAGTGTTGTTGTTCTTAAGGAACTCGACGTTGCAAAGTGACTCTTCCATTTACGCACCCCTAGCCAACAAACTGCTAGTGTTGATGACAACCACCAATAATAGGTCAATTACTTAATGCTTTGCGACGTCTACCTATATTTCTCAAAACATACCCAGATACACAATCAAAGCGCCATCAAAGATTTACAACCATAAAGGCGCAGCCGGTTATCGCCGACTTTCCTGGTAGTTCAATAATAGATTCACGGAATACCTGGTCCTGTTTTCTCTCTAGAGCTTCTTCTCCATGTAGAATGCGTCCTCCCCTTTGGCATAATAGTCGGCTATCGTCCCCCTTATCCGGTAGTCTTCCTCCAGGTACAGGTTCACTGCCGCGAGGTTAGTGGTCCGCACCTCCAAGGTGACGGAGCCGGATCTCAGGGTCTTTGCCCGGCGCTCGATCTCCCGCATCAATCCGCGGCCTATCCCTCTGCCCCGGCATCTCTTCTCCACCGCCAATGATAGAACCCGGGTCTTCACCCCCGGCTCGGTGTAGGCCGCGGCGTAGCCGATCACCGCACCCTCGACCTCGCAGACCAGGGTATCGAACTCCTCCTCCTTCACGAACATCTCCAGGAGTTCTCTGCTGAACCGTTCCTCCTGGAACGATCCCTCTTCGATGCGCATTAGATCATCCTGGTCGACTAAAGCGGCTTCCCGGATGTGCATAGAGTTCCATCCCGACAGCGAATATTAATAATGTGTGGCCAGGTCCACCGAAATAAAAAGATAGTAGAGTGCCATTTGTAACCCTGGTGGGTAGATCATGATTTCCCCGGTTCCGATAAAACATTTGCTGGACTCTCCGGTCGTGGGGGTAGAGACCGCCGTACGGGGATGGATCTACCGGACCCGAAGCAGCGGCAAGATAGTTTTCGCTGTGGTGAGGGATTCCACCGGTATTGTCCAGGTCACGGTCAAGAAGGGAGGCCTGCCGGAAGAGGATTTCGAACAGGCGGTCGCATCGTCCATCGAATCGTCGGTCATCGTGGAGGGAATGCTGGCCGAGGACAAGCGGGCCCCCGGCGGCTACGAGATAAGAGCCACCAGGTTCAAGCTGGTCGGCCCGTCCCAGCCTTTCCCCATCACCGAGTATCAGAGCGAAGAGCTTCTCCTCGACAATCGCCACCTCTGGATAAGGTCCCGGGAGCAGAACGCCGTCATGAAGATCAAGGGCAGCGCCATGAAGGGCGCCCGAGAATGGCTCGACCAGCAGAGCTTCACCGAAGTGACCCCTCCGATATTCACCCAGAATGCCTGCGAGGGCGGCGTTACCCTGTTCAAATTGAAGTACTTCGACCGGGAGGCGTACCTGAGCCAGAGCGCCCAGATGTACCTGGAGGCGCTCATCTATTCACTGGAGAGGGTATACTCCATCACGCCCTCCTTCCGGGCCGAAAAATCCCGGACCACCAGACATCTCACGGAATACTGGCATCTGGAGCTCGAGGAGGCATGGACGGACAATGCCGGCAACATGAGGATCCAGGAGGAGCTGGTTTCGGCGATGGTCGCGAAGATCGTGGAAGAGAGGAAGGACGAGCTCAAGCTGGTCGGCAGGGACATCGAGCAGCTCAAGATGATCGTTCCCCCGTTCAACCGGGTCAGCTACGCCCAGACCATCGAGAGGCTGAAGCAGCAGGGGTTCGATATCGAGTGGGGTCAGGACCTGGGCGCACCGGAAGAAAGGGCGGTGACGGCGGACGAGTCGTTGCCCACCTTCATCACCAACTTCCCCAAGGAATGCAAGGCGTTCTACATGAAGGAGGATCCGGAGGACTCCCGCACCTACAAGTGCGCCGACCTGCTGGCCCCCGAAGGTTACGGGGAGATCATCGGCGGCTCGGAAAGGGAGACCGACCTGGCCAAGATCATGGAAAGGCTGGAATCGCAATGCGTGCCGGTCGATTCGTACCAATGGTACCTGGACCTCAGGAAATACGGTTCGGTGCCGCATTCCGGGTTCGGACTGGGGGTCGAGCGCATCGTCCGCTGGGTGTGCAAGATGGAGCACATCCGTGATGCCATCCCGTTCCCCCGGACCGTGTCCCGCGTCTACCCCTGAGCCAGGGTCTTGGCCAGGTGCAGGTACAACTGCACCGCCTGGTCCAGCTGGACCATCTCCACGAACTCGTCCGCGGTGTGCGCCACGTCCGTGTCGCCCGGTCCGCAGATCAGGATGTTGGGATTGACCTTGGCGTAGACCGCCGCCTCCGTGGCGTACGGGACGGCCATCGGTTCCTGCTTCAGATAAGCGGTCGCCACCTTCACCAGGGCCGACTCTGGGTCAGTCTCGAACGCCGGGAATTCATGCAGCAGGGCCAGCTCACAGTCCTCGCCCTTGAGGGTGGCCAGGATGGAGGAGAAGACCTCGTGCGCGTTCATGATGGCGGGAAAGCGCACATCCAGATCCACCTCGCATTCGTCGGGTATCACGTTGTACATGTCCCCGCCCTTGATGGTGGTGGCGTTCATGGTCAGGCCCTCGGCCGCCTCACGGCCTTCGGCGTTCAGCGCCCCAAGCTTGTCCAGTAATCGTGACATCGTCATTATGGCGTTCTCGCCCAGCCAAGGCATGCTGGCATGCGATGCCTTGCCGTACGCTTTCAACCCCACCCGGGCCACTCCCTTCTCCTTGTACACCGGGCGCATATTGGTCGGTTCGCCGATCACGATGGCCCTGGCGTTCTTGGCTCCGTGGGTTCGGATGAGCGCGTTCGCCCCGGTCATCAGGTCCTCCTCGTCGGTGGTGAACAGCAGATAGCAGTCCAGGTCGTCCGCCATCAGCGCCTTGGCGGCGTGCAGCATGGCCGCGCAGCCACCCTTCATGTCCGCCGAGCCCCGGCCGAACACCCTGCCATCTGACATCTCTCCCTGGTCCTTGGTCCAGCGGTCTCCGATCGGGACCGTGTCCAGATGACCCGACAGCGCCACTCCACGGAAGCCGTTGTAGGCGCATATTGCCGGGTAGCGTTTGTCCCCCACGATGTCCACCTCCATGCCCAGGTCCTTGAGCCAGTCCGAGGCGTACTTGACGATCTCGTCCTTGTCTTGCCTCTCCTCGCTCCCGATCAGTATCATATCGATAAGTGTCTCAACGACGCCCTCTGCCAATAGCTCACTTCCTCACGAACGGTGGTCTTACCACATGGGCGGGCACACGCATATCTCTTATGGCGACGGTCAGTCCCATATCGGGCTCGGAATGCTCAGGCGTCACGTAACCGAGGGCGATGCCGGTTTTGAGGCAGGGCGACAGCGTTCCGCTGGTGATGTGCCCGATTTCGGTGCCGTCGCTCAGCAGTGAGTAGCCATGCCGGGGGATGCCCCGGTCATCGAGCAACACCGCCACCAGCCGCGGAAGGTAAAGGCCAGCGTCTCGGCGCAGGGCCTCCCTTCCTATGAATTCATGATCCCATTTGATCGCCCACGCCGGGCCGGTCTGCACCGTGCTCTGGTCTCCGTCGAAATCCGTTCCCGACAGAAGGTATCCCATCTCCAGCCTGAGGCTGTCCCTCGCCCCTAGACCGGCCGGAAGGAGGCCCCTTTTCCCGCCCACGTTCATGATGAGGTTCCAGATGGCGACGGCCTCGCGTGCGTCGCATAGCACTTCGAACCCGTCCTCGCCGGTGTATCCGGTCCGGGACAGCATGACCCGGCCCCCGAAAGGTCCCCCCGCCCAGACCCCCTCTCCCTGCAGACCCAGACCGACCTCCTTGTCGGAAAGCAAGGACGGTCTCAATCCGGTGAGCAGGTCATTCGGCTGGCCGCCGACCTCCAGGGACGCCATGACAAAATGGAATCGTTTGACGGTCGAGAGGTTCTGGTTCGTGAGCAGTTCGAGGAGGGATGCCGCTTTCGGACCCTGAACCGCAAAACAGGCTATCTGTTCCGTCACATCCAGAACGTCCTGCCCGGTCTTGTGCCGGTTGATCCAGGCGAGCACCGTCCCGGTCATCGAGGCGTTGGGTACCAGCAGGAAGGAGTCCTCACCGATGCGGTAGACGATGGTGTCGTCGATGATCTTTCCCTCATCGTTGAGGATGTGACCGTAGATGCCCTTGCCGACCGGAATGCCCGCCGGGTCGTTGGTCATCAGCTGGGCGACGAGCGATTCAGCACCCTCCCCGCGGATCATGATGTCGCCCATGTGGGAGACGTCGAAGATCCCGACCCGCTTGCGCACGTTGAGGTGCTCGTCCGCGATGCCAGTGTACTGCAGCGGCATCTCCCATCCACCGAAGTTTATCATACGTGCCCCGGCCGAGACGTGCCATTCATACAAAGGGGTCCTCTTCATGCCCAAAAGAACCCACTCCCCCGTAGAATAGGTTTGCCTCGCTCACTCGACGGTAAGCATCTTCTCTAGCATTTCCTTGAGCACCTTGGTTGGGACGTCCGGGATGGATATGTAAGTTGTGCGGCCGCCGGCGGCATCACCGGAGACCTTGGTCTGCACGATCCCCTCGTTAGCGATCCCCTGGATGTACGCCCAGAACTGTGTGTGGGCCCGGGGTTTCTCGCCATACTCCTCAGCGACCACCTTGTAGACCTTCTCCGCGTCCCCGGTCGTCACATAGGCCTCGTCCCTCATCGCCCTGGCCACCGCCAGCAGCACGATCTTGCGCTGCCGGTCCAGCTGGTCCACCTTGCTCTCCGTGACGATGGAGTAGGTCAGCGCCTTGGCGGCCCGGACATGCTCCGGGGCGACCGAGGGGGCGGTCTCCTCCTCGGCCATCATGCCGGCCCGGTCCAACAGTTCGATGGCGAAACGGGCATCCCCCCACTCCGAGGCGATGTCCGCCACCAGGTCGATCGAGTCCCTCCGGACCATGCCCTGATGGAACGCCAGTTCTACCCGGTCGGCGACGATGTCCCGCAGCTCTTCGGCGTTGTACCTGTCAAACTGGATCGCGTTCGCGCGGCGGAAGGTGGAGAAGGCCGCCGGGTCCAGAAGGTCCAGGACATACTTTTGCGAGACCAGTATGAGCGAGAGCGACGGCCTGGCCCCGACGGTTTCCTCGTCGAACCGGGAGAGCTGATAAATGAGGTCGCTGGCCCCTTTCCGGATCAGGATGTCTGCCTCGTCCAGGACCACCACCAGGTGCATCTTGTTCTTTTCCAGATGCTTACGGATGGCGCGGAGCATCTCCGCTATGCTGAAACCGCGATCGGGGTAGTGCTCGTCAAAATGAGTGACCAACCGCTGCAGGACCGCGCTCTCCGAGTTGCGCTGCCGGCAGTTGATGATGATGTAGTCGATGACCCGGCCGGCCTCGCCCCCCTGTTTCTTCAGGTCTATGCAGAACCGCTTCGACGTGGCGGTCTTTCCGGTACCCACGTTGCCGATGAGGAACGCCGTCTGCGACATGGCCCCTTCCAGCACCGGGCGGAAGATCATCCACAGTTTGTCCAGCTGCCGCTCTCTGTGCACCAGCTTCTCTGGCACATAGTCGAAGGAGAGCTTCGATTCGTCCTTGAACAGCTTGCGTGGCGTGACCTGTCTCAATTTTCACTCCTCTTTACTCTGATGAAGCCAGAGCATGGGATGATCTCCACCCCGTTCTGCTCGACCTTGTCGGCGAACAGGTTTATTCCGAGGGAATCCGAGGCCATATGGCCGGAGATGATGATGTTGATGTGGTTCTTCCGGGCCTCCTCTATGTGGCTCTCCGGGACGTGCATGCAGATGACCGTACCGACGCCTGCCTGGGACATCTTCTCGTAGACATCCTTAGGGTATGCTGTCCCTCCGCACATCTTTACCGCGATCCTTCCGGCGTGGCGCGACCTGTCCCCCACCCAGACCTCCGGCGGGTTGTTATGGCCGGCGGCGCACTTCATCTCCGGCAGCGCGGTCAACGTCCTGAGCACGTCATCGATCCTCTCCGGGGACTTCTCTTTCATCAGGTCCTCGAGGTAACGCTGCACCAGTATGTCGGTGGGCTGGTGCAGGCACATCAACGGCATGTCCATGAGCCGGGCGGCGTCCACCTCCTGCTCGTGGTTGCTGGAGGCGATGGCATTGTGCACCTCCCTGATCCTCGGCGATACGATGTCCTCGGCCACGTTGATGGAGATGCCGGCCTGCTGCATCAGGCACTCCTGGACGTGCATCACATCATAGAAGTTGGCGTGGGCCCGACCCTTCGGGTGATGTCCGATGACGGCGTCGATCTTCCTGCCCTTTTCGCGGAGCCGGTCAGCCATCATGATCTCCCCGGTCCCGATGTCGATGCCCCAGAGGACCCCTTCGACCTCGGTGGACGGATCTCCGTAGAGCAGACGTGAATCGGCGTAGGGGTTCCATAGCTGGTCCCTGTCGAACAGCTGCTGTTCCTCGGTATCCATCTTCTCATACCGGTCCTTGACCCGCTTCAATTCGACCTCTATCTGCTCCTTCGTCCTAAGGTCCGCGTCGATCCCCATCTGGACCGCAAGCTTGTAGATGTCGATGAGCTTCATTTCAACCGTTCAATGAAAATGTGTATGCATTAGAAATAGGTTGTTAGAATCGATGGGTCGTCCCGGACAGACGATCATGCACGAAATCAACGTTTCTCACGGTCCATTGAAAGACCGCGATGCCGTCCCGTGATCAGAATATCAAAAAGATGGGATTAAGGGATTTGGGGGCTTTCGCCCCAGGGGTTTGAAGCGCCTCAGAGGCACCCAGTTCGTTTAACCGAACAGGGCGGAGAGACCGGCTGCGGCCTCTTCCTCGGTGACTGCCGGCTCTTCCGGCTTCTCTTCCTTCTTCGGGGCCGCGGCAGCTGCCGGAGCGGCTGCTGCTGGGGCTGCGGCGATCATCGCGGAGGCGATTGCCTCGTCGATGTTGACGCCCTCGAGGGATGCGGTCAAGGCCTTAACCTTGGCTGCGTCCGCCTCGATTCCCGCTCCCTTTAGGACTGCGGAAACGCCTTCCTCGGTGATCGACTTTCCTGCTGCGTGAAGCACCAATGCGCTGTATATGTATTCCATTTTGTTTACCTCCTTGTTTTTCTTACTTCTTTTCGTGTTTCTCGGAGAGCGCTGAAACGGCTAGCATTTCGGCGTTCGCCTTTGCCAAGAGTATCTTGATGTTGTCCTTGGTCGGTATGACGGCCTTTACGCTGACCGCCATCGCTTCTCTGTACGCTTTGGCGAACAGTGGGACGACGGTCTGCGGTGTCACATACGCGATCTTCATGCTCAAGGCCATGGCTTGCCTTGAACCCATTGACAGCATCGAGCTGTAGTAGTCCTCTGGGATGTTCAGTACATCTCTTCCGTATAGAACTCCGCCCTCGTAAGCGGCTACGAGGTTAAGGCCGACAGTCATCGGCATTATCTCGAGCTTCGGTAGGATCTTGGAGATCTCTTCAGAGATGGCATCGCCCTTCTTGACCAGGACCTTGTCCTTCTTGATGACGATCTTTCCGCCTTCGATACCGGCGGGGATCCCTGCCTTCTGCAGTTCACCGACGATCGGGCCTGGCTTGAACGGGGTGTCCCCCGCCTTGATCAGGATGTCCTCGGGCGCGATGTCGCCTGGTTTTGCCGGCGCTGCGCTCTTGGTCGACTCCATCTCGCGGAATAGCCTGAACGGGTTGACATCGGTGGTGACCACGGCGCACTGGGAACTGACAGACTTCAGAAGCTGCTCCAGTCCCGGGCGGTCCTTGGCCGCTTCCTCGATCGCTATGTCGATCAAGTTGTTCCTCGACATCATGATGGACGCCTTAGCCCTGAGTCCCTGCCTCATCAGCTGAAGCTGGGCGGACGGTATGCCGTGTACGTCAACGATGGCGACCACTTTCTTGCTGGTCATCGCATTCGTCAGTTCCTGGACTTTATCCTTCTTCCAAGCTGCGACATGTGCCATGATTGACCCTCCTCAGATGAGCCTCTCCGCGGGGCCCATGGTCGTCTTGATGTAAGCCGACCGGATGTTCATCGTTCCCTTTTCCAGTTTGACCGCGATCCTCTTGATTATGAGGTCGATGTTGTCTGCGATCTGTTCCGGAGTCAGATCAGTCGTACCTACCGGGACATGGAACGTCATTTTGTCCTTGCTTCTGATGGCGACGGACTTCCTAAGGTTGTCCACCATCGACTTCGGGTCGGCGCCTGGGGCGATTGGCCTAGGCATTTTTCCCCTCGGAGCGAGCACGATACCCAATCTCTTACCGACGGTCGGCATCAATGGCGCTTCGCAGACGAAGAAATCGTGTGCGGCGGCAACCTTCTTTGCCTCCCTCTTGTTGTCGGCGAGGGTTCCCAGCTCCTCTGGGGTGACGACCTTATCGGCGACGTTCTTGGCCTTTTGGGCAAGTTCGCCACCGCCGATGATGCAGACCTTGACAGCCCTTCCCCTACCATGAGGCAAGATGATATCTTCCTGTATCCTGTTCTTCGGGATAGAAAGATCAACGTCCTTCAGGTTTATCGATAGGTCGACCGTCTCTCTAAAATTGCGCTTTGGAGATTTCTCCAGCGCCTTCTTGACGGCCGTTAGTGTTGTCTTCTCTGCCAATGCGATTCCTCCTGTAGTATTAACGAGTTGCCTCTCCTACAGAGCGGTAGGCCCCTGAATGGACCTACCGTTTATAATACTATTGTAAAGGGACGGGGGTCGTTCAGGCCGCGAACTTCGCGTCCCACTTGCCCTCGTCGATCTCCTTCAGGATGTCCCTCGGCTCCTTGCCCTCGACGGTTATTCCGCACGAGACGCAGGTTCCGATGACCTCCTTGGCACGGTTCTTCTGGTCCTTGCCCATGAGGGAGTCCTTCTTCATCTCTGAGACCTTGATCGCCTGCTCCATCGTGATGTCGCCGGCCTTGGTCGTCTTCGGGGCGCCCGATCCCTTCTCGACGCCCATTTCCTTGAACAGCAGCGCGGATGTCGGCGGGGTTCCGACCTTGATCTCGAAGGTCTTGTTGGCCGCGATGATGATCTTGACCGGGACCTTCATACCTGCGAAGGCCTTGGTCTTCTCATTGATCTTCTGCACTACCTGGACGACGTTGATCCCGGTCGGGCCCAGCGCTGGGCCGAGCGGCTGTCCGGGGGTGGCCTTGCCACCATCTACTAACACTTCAATAGTCTCTGGCATTACACTCACTTCTCCTTCTCGAGAACTCTCACGTGGTCGCCTCTAACGGTGACCGGTATCGGAACGGTCGCCTCGAACAGCTCGACGGTGATCTCTTCCTTGCTCTCATCGATCTTCTGGACCCTGGCCTTCTCGCCCTTGAACGGACCGGCGACCAGCTCGACCACGTCACCCTCCATGATCCCGGAAACCAGCGGTTTCGGGGTCAGGAAGTGCTCGATCTCGTTGAAGCTCGTCTCGCCTTCCACGAGGCCCTTGGCCTTGCGGACACCTCTGACGGTCTCCCTCACTAGGTCGGTGTTCATCGCTTCCATGAAGACGTAACCATCCAACTTGCCCGGGGCAAGTATGGCAAAAATTCCGGTGTTGCCGGTCTTGGCCTTGCTGGAAACGCCGTCTGCGACGTTCCTCTCATGGCCTATCGAGGTCTTAAGGACCAGGATCGATTGTCTGGCGGACGCGCTGAACTCTTTGGTCGCGCATACCTGGTCCGCAAGGCAGACCTCCAACTCGATGGTCACCTTATCGTTATATCGGGCGCCCTTGGGCGCCTCAACGATGAGCTTGATGTCTTTGGGACGCGGACCGTCCAGATTGAACTCGGCCTGGGCGGCACCAGCAGCCTGGCTCTCCCATAGGGAGGTGCCCGTGGCATCGGTGATCTTGATCTCCCATTCCGGCGCACCCTCTTCCAGGGTTATCTTCGCACGTATAACGACCCTCTTCTTGCCGCTGTCGTTACTCTTCACCTGTAACGGCCAGGTCGTAATGGATCCTGCTGCCATGATGCTGGGGGCGTTCTCTCCGCTAAGGGAGATGGAACCGGCGCCCTGCGTCTGGGGCATTAGTGTCTGGTTATCTTCATCGGTCATACGTTATACCCCGGCAATGAAACGGACATTAGCCGAACAGTCCCGGCAAGTACTTCCATATTAAGTATATTGCGAAACCGACCCCGCCGATGAGGATAATGCCTATACCGGTGATCATGACGGTCTTAACATACTCGTCTGGGGTTGGCTTCCGGGCCATCTTTATGACTCGGCCGTACCTGCCCTTGCCGATCCTCTTGACCCGATCTTCGATAGTCTCTTGGACTTCCCAGGATTTCTCGACGATGTCCATTTTAAGCACTCTTGAATAGGGGCCTATTAGTTTTCTGTAGATAATCCTTTCCTAACGTATCTGCATCATTTGATGAAATCTACGTTCATCGCCTTTACGGATTTGGATTCCTTCGGTCCGAGGATGTTCTTCGACTTGACGCCGGTGATGACCACCATGACCCGGATCCGGTTCTCCAGGGCCGGATCGACCGACGCACCCCAGATAATCCGGGCATCGGGCGAGACCTTGGCCTGGATCAGTTCGGCCACCTTCTGGGCGTCCCCTATGGACATGTCCTCCCCCCCAGTGACGTTCACTAACACCCCGTTCGCTCCGGAGATGTCGACGTTGATCAGCGGTGAATTGATGGCCTCGTTGACCGCGTCCTCCACCCGGTCATCTGCCTCTCCCTCTCCCATTCCGATCATGGCCACGCCTCCGCCCTTCATGATCGTGCGCAGGTCGTTGAAATCCAGGTTGACCAGGCCAGGTTTGGTTATCAGCTCGGTGATGCCCTTGATGGCCCTCATCAGGACCTCGTCGGCGACCTTGAATGCCTGGTTGAGCGAATATCTTGGCACCAGTTCGATAAGCTTGTCGTTCGGTATTACGATCACCGTGTCAGCGACCGCCCTCATCCTTTCCAGACCCCACTCGGCATTCTCTGCCCGGATCGTCCCCTCGGCCTTGAACGGGGATGTGACGATCGCGATCGTGAGCGCACCCATGTCCTTGGCCAGCTGAGCAATGTAAGGCGCTGAACCGGTGCCCGTGCCTCCGCCAAGTCCGGCTGTGACGAAGACGATGTCCGCCCCCTGGAGCGCCTTCCGCAGTTCCTCCTCTGCCTCCCTGGCCGCTTCTTCTCCCACCTGGGGCAGCGCTCCGGCGCCCAGTCCGCGGGTGCTTCTCCGGCCCAGCAGAATCTTCTTATGCGCCCTTGTCACCAAGAGGTGCTGGGCATCGGTGTTGGCGGCGTAAAGATCGGCATCCTTGATGTTCGACGCGTAGAGGCGGTCAATGGTGTTCGACCCCCCGCCCCCGCAACCTATGATCTTGATGCTGGTCCTCAGGCCCATTAGGATCTTGGTCAGTTCCTCGTCCTCTTGAGAGTTGGATTTTCCGTACTGCGTCTGAACTGGCTCTGCGGCGCCTGCAGGTCCCGCGCGGGTAAGGGCGTCGGTGATGAACGATTTCAAGGTGAATTCCTCCGGAGTATGACCACAACTGCTTCGCTGGCAATGGATGGTTAATGTCGTTAGAGGCTTGCGGTGTATAAAACATTTCGGTGATAATTTTAGATATAATTGATTTTTCCTGGAATAACGACCTAAGAAAATCCAATGTCTGGATGGTCAATGTTTCAGTGTTCAAGCCTTGTTAATGAGTATTCTTGAACATCTCATGTAATGTAATATTTACTAAAAGAAATGAATTCGTTACAATAAGTAATGTATTAATATCAATATGTACACAATGCAATACATCGTCATGAGTATTGTCCCCAGTGAATCACATGAAAAACAATCTGCGTGTATACCGGGCGCTCACCAACATGACACAAGCCGAGCTTGCCGAGAAGATAGGCGTGAGCAGGCAGACGATCATTTGCGTGGAGAACGAGAAGTTCGACCCATCGCTCGAGCTCGCCTTCAAAATATCCCGGTTCTTCAAGGTCAGGATCGAGGACGTGTTCCTGTTCGACTTGAAAGATGTGTAACAGAAGAAGAATGAAAAGGTTTCTTGGCCGGCGTCGGTCTTATTTTATGAAGTCGACATCGGAGCCCTTGAGCTTTGCCTGCTCGTTGGACTTTCCGAGGATCTGCTTGGAGTGGACACCGGCAATGACCACCATCACCCTTATCTTGTGCTCCAGGGCGGGGTCCACGCCCGCACCCCATATGATCCTGGCATTGGGGCTGACCCGTTTCTGCACTTCCTCCGCCACCTTCTGGGCGTCGCCGATGGTCATGTCCGGACCGCCGACCACGTTCACTAGGACTCCGTTCGCGGTGCTTATGTCGACCTCGAGCAGCGGGGAGTTGAGGGCCATCTGGATAGCTTCCAGCGCCCTGTCCTCGACATGACCGGTGGACTCACCCATGCCTATCATTGCCACTCCAGCGCCTTTCATGATCGTGCGCAGATCGTTGAAATCAAGGTTCACCAGGCCAGGCTTGGTGATCAGTTCGGTGATCCCCTTTATCGCCCTGGTCAGGACCTCGTCTGCCACTTTGAACGCTTGGTTAAGGGATAGTCTGGGATACAACTCCAGGAGTTTGTCGTTGGGGATGACGATGACGGTATCGGCAGAGTTCCTGAGCCTCTCCAGACCCCACTCCGCGTTCTCCATCCTCATCTTGCCCTCGCCTTTGAAGGGGGTGGTCGTCACCGCGATGGTCAGCGCGCCCGCGTCCTTGGCGATGCCGGCCACGACCGCTGCCGCACCGGTACCGGTGCCGCCGCCCATTCCCGCCGTCACGAAGACGATGTTGGCGTCCTGTACCGCCTTTCTTATCTCTTGCTCGGCCTCCTGAGCCGCCTGCTCCCCCGCCTGCGGGAGCGCCCCTGCCCCCAATCCACGGGTGCTTCTCCTTCCCAGGAGGATCTTGTGTTGGGCCCGGACCATTAGCAAATGCTGCGCGTCGGTATTGGCCGCGTAGGTCTCTGCCCCGACGATCTGTTCATCGTAGATCCGGTTGATGGTGTTGGAACCGCCTCCTCCGACACCGATGATCTTAATGTTGGTCCTCAGTGTCTGCAGAATCGCAATGAGCTCGTCATCCACACCGTCTGCCTGCTTGAAGCCCGGCTGACCCGCCGGCGCCTGCTCGAACTTTGGCACAGGTACATCGTCCCTGGCCAGTGCATCCTCCACTAATGATTTCAACATCCCATTTCCCTTCCTGATAGCCCGAAGTGACCACTAATATTAATCCCCATATGCGGACGGATTATAAAAATCATATCGGGGTATTGTTGCCAGGCGAAAAGGAGAGCTAGTTGGTTCACGGGGCAAAGGGACATCTAGCTGGGAAGAAATATTAATCGGAAAGGGCGTTTGACCTAAGGGGTCGGTATTCAACATGAAAGCCCGGGTCGAAGCGATTTTCAAAGGTAAGGTCCAGGGCGTCTATTTCCGTGACTTCACACGAAGGTTCGCCCTTCAAATGGGGGTGTTCGGATGGGTCAAGAACCTTTCTGACGGCACCGTTGAAGCCGTCTTCGAGGGTGAAAAAGAGGACATCGAGGAAGTGATCCGGATGCTGAGGGATGAGCACCCCATTGCCCGGGTGGACAAGATCGGGCTGGTGTGGGCCGAGTACCGGAACCAGTACGACCGGTTCGAGATACTGTAGTCCTCAGAGCCGTTCCAGATCTATCCCGTAGACCTTTTTCGGATTGTCCTTGTGGACCTTCCAGACCGCATCGATCAGTTCCGATGTGGCGACCCCGGACTGGACCATGCCCTTGATCCGTTTGGGCACGGTGTCGATGGGCAGAACCGCACCCGGGCGGGTCGGCTCGTCCATGAAATCGGTTTCCAGGAAGAAACGGCTGCCTTTGCCGAAGGCCTCCTGTATATTGCTCCTCGATGCCAGGACCGATGCCATCAGCCCCCTGTTCTCCTCCTCCAGCACCAGGGGGGGCGAGTAGTGCTTTACCACTTTTCTCCTTTCCATTCCGACCGAGTCGGCCATATGGCCAAGGTCCTCCATGGTCTCTGGAGTCGCCGTCTCGGCATGGATGACGATGGGGCAGGAGGCCTCCTTGGCCAGCGACATACCGTAGCGAAGGATGTCGTTGGAGGCTTCCATGATCTCGGCCGGCACTTCAAAATGGGGCCTGCCAACCTCGCCGATGGCAATCGCTTTGCCCTCCCTCACGAGCATGGCGGCCGAATCCATACCTTCCTTCATCATTTCGGTGGCGGATTCCAGGCCGTAGGATTTGGCCAGGTCTATGAGCAACACCGGATAGGGGCCCAGCGTCACGAACACCTTCACACCCGATTCCCGGTTGCATCGATCGGCCATATCCATCGTGATGTGGTACGAACGTTCGAAATCGGCTCCGCAGGTTATCGGCAGCTCCACGTAGGGCATGTGGCTCAAAATGGCGTGCGTGCCTCCGGCCTTCTCGAACTCTTTGATGGCCTCGACGTTGCGGCCCTTGGTCTGCAGATGCAGGTGGTTGTCCATGATCGGGAAGTCTATCTTCATCTTGGCCGCCCCTAAACACCGAGCAAGGTCATCTTGCCCGCGTCACCCCAACGTCATGAGACCATTTAGCATCTGCGGACATTGCTCGGAAAATAGGTCATCTGGGTTTCTGAATGATGGACCAAATCGGGAAAGATCCAGCCATTGAGCGCCGTGTGACATGTCCGAGGTGGGCGCTCCCATCGCCGGAGGGGCGGATCGCACTCTCTCAAGCATGACCGCGTTGTCTCAGCATGCGAGCGGGTAGATGATTGAAATGGTGGATAGGAACTCATGGTTGACTCATAGCATTATGCGGGTGAGGTCGATTCTTGAACCTGCCCTGTTACACCGTCTTATGGGAATATTAGTAACTGTTGCCCTGAAAAGATTCTTAACCAACATTCGCCATACATATGAGTAAGTGCCCGGTTCCCTTTCATCTATAATGGGGTCATTTGATAATTGGGTCGCTAACTTTTAAATATTCTCAGGTGACTCATCCAATCTGTCAGACGTTTTGGCAAAAAGCGTCAGACAGATCAACGGGATAAGAGTTGTGTCATGGTCGACAGCGAACGGATCACGGTTAGGATTCCTGCCGAAAAGCTACAGGCATTACAGGCACTGGTGGATACCGGCAAGTTCCCGACCATCTCCGACGCGATCAGGGCGGCGATCGAGACGTTCGTCGAAACACATACCACGCCCGATTACATCGGAAGAGTGACCGTGGAGCTGCCGAAGACCAAGATCGTCGAGCTGGAGGCCCTCGTCAAGGACGGGGATTCGGTATCGATAGACGACGCAATCAGAAACGCCGTCCGGGAATATGTAAGGATGCGCCTGGAAAAGGCCGTCAGCGAGTTGAAGTGAAGACACGCTTCCCGTGAGGTAATCAAGATGGGGATTGGCTCTGGATGGGAAGATCAGTCAGGCATCGACGCTCCTGATTTGAAGATACTCGTCGTGGGTTGTGGTGGCGGCGGGTGTAACAGCATCACCAGGCTGAACAAGATCGGCCTAGAGTCAGCCATGACCATTGCCATCAACACAGACCAGCGCAGTCTGAAAGAGACCCGTTGCGAGCGTCGCGTTCTCATCGGTGCCAATTATACGCATGGGCTGGGCGCCGGTGGCCTTCCGGAGGTCGGGGAGCAATGCGCGCGCAACTGTGCCAACCTGTTCTGCGAGATGTTCAATGACGTGGATCTCACGTTCATCATCACCGGAATGGGCGGCGGCACCGGTACTGGAGCGGCGCCGGTCATCGCCGAGTTCGCGCAAAAGGCCGGTTCCATCGTCATATCAATCGCCACCATGCCGTTCAAGATGGAGTCAGGCACCAGGCGTCGAAACGCCATGATGGGGCTCAAGCGGCTCAATGAGTATTCCAACACAGTGCTGGTCCTGGACAACAACCGCCTCATGCAGATGGTGGATAACCTGCCGATGAACCAGGCCCTGGGCGTCATGGACGCGCTGGTCTCCGAGCTCATCAAGGGGCTGGTGGACGCGCTCACCAAGCCGTCGTTGATAAATCTCGATTTCGCCGATCTCCGGACCATCATAAAGCACGGAGGGATATCGACCTTGCTCTACGCCGAGAACGCGGATCCCGAAGGGGTCGTCCAAGACGCGATCCAGAACCCCCTGTTGGACGTGGACATAAAGGGCGGGACCGGTGCGCTGATCCATATCTCGGGGGGCAGCAAGCTCACCCTCAGGCGCGTCCACCGCATCGTGGAAGGGCTCACCAAAGAGCTCGACGTGGACGCCAACGTGAAGTTCGGCGTCAGGACCGTGGAGGATGACAACGAGACCATCAGACTGATCGCCCTGGTCACTGGCATCTCCGAGCTACCGCCGTCTTCCGGGTCTCTCGATGACGTCAACGTCATGATCGGAAAATACCGGCGCTGAGCCGCTCACTTCTCAACTTCCTTCTTCTCCAATCGCTTGATCTTCTTGGCCGCATCGCCGATGACGCCCATGATGGTGTGGAACTCCCAGCTGGTCGGTATGGCCCGACCCATCATCCTGCGGAACATGATGCTGGTCTTTTCCCGGCGATGGTCCGGATAGTCGACCGCATCGAGCAGGGCGTCGAAGAACTGGTAAAGCTTGTCCTTTTCGAACTCGGTCGCTTTCTTCGGGTTGCTGGGCTTGCCATGGCTGGCGAAGATCTCGTACATGACGATGGTCGCCGCGTGGGAAAGGTTCAGGATAGGATATTCCTCGTTCGAGGGTATGTTGACCAGGATGTCACAGCGGGTCAATTGTTCCTGTGTCAGCCCGATGTCCTCCCTGCCGAAGACCAGCGCCACCTCGTCCTCCTGGTCCTTGATCCTCTCCGCCAGTTCCCTGGGGGTGATGGGTATGCGGATGAAGTGCTTGTCACCATAGGTGATGATGCCGCTGGTGCCGACGATGAGGAAGCATCCCGCAATCGCCTCCTCGAAGCTCGTCACGGTCGTCGCCCCGCTCAGGATATAGTTGCCGTGCTTCGCCCTCTTGAACGCCTCTTCGGTCAGCTCGCATGGGTTCACCATGAACAAACGTTCGAAACCAAAATTGCCCATCGACCTGGCCACCGCTCCTACGTTCCCATCCGTTTGGGGCTCCACCAGGACGATCCTGAAGCTGGTCATTTAACTCCCTTCGCTCCGCCAATCAACCCTGGGTATAATTGTTTTCTGGAAGGGCACCAAGAACTTCAGTCGATGCGGTCCAGTTTCTTGAGCACCGCGATCGCTTTCAGGGTGACCCACTGGCTCGGCGCTCCTTGACGCTCCAGGTTGGTCAGCAGCCTTCCGGCGTAGCTCCTTTCATTCCTCCATTTGCCGTCCGGCCCGCGTTTGGATCGGACCAGCTCGATCGCGTCCTCCATTCGGTCGTCCCGGTATCCGAGGTCGGTCAGGACCTCGAGCATTTCCAGGGCGTCAGTGTCCCAGAAAAGCGGAAATCCCAGTTGCGTCCATCTCGGTTTGGCGATCGTTCCCAGATCATGGCTCTTCTTGTAGAGATGGTGATCGAGCAGATATTCTGCGCCTGCGGAGGCGACCTTGTTCAATGCTGCGGACCTTTCTTCGGTTGGGACGGCGGTTATCGCCTTCAGGTCCTTCACCACACCCATGTGGCAGGTGTGCTTGCCCCAGCAGTCCTTCCTGGTGTAAGGCCATCCTTTCGGCCCCGGTCCCTCATTGTCATCGAAACGCTGGTATTTCGCGATCCAATCGATTCCCGTCCGGACCCTTTCGTCATCCTTCATGCCAAATCGTAACATCGACCACACCATGTTGCCATGGAGGCAGGGCAATAGGCTTCTGGCGGTCGCTCCGTCAGCTGACCCGTGATATCCGAATCCCCCGCTCTCATGCTGGGACCATTTCAGCATGAATTCCGCCGCCGATCGTATTCGAACGTCTTTGCCGTCCGCCCCCAGATGTGCCAATAGGATGACGTTCCAGACCGTACCTTTGTATTTTGAATTGATGTAGAACTCTTCTTCCGTGCCCCAAAAACCGCCCAGGTCCTGCTTCGCCAGTATCTTTTGGATCGGCCCGGTCCGCATCGCGTCATGAAGGGCGCTTTGGACCTCCGGTTCTCCTTCGGATAATCCTTCCAACAGTCTCAATGCAGCGAGCCGCACGGTGGGTTCTGGCGATGATATCAGCCACTCGACGATCTCTAGGCCGGTTCTTCCGGTGCCCTCAGGCATAGGTCTGAACTATTGGTGAGGACTGTATTAATTCTGTCGGGATGGAGGCGTTGATGTTGAGCAGACGGTCCGAAAGACCGAAAGGCTAACTACGTTTCAGGACGTATCTCCTGCGATGCTCTGGCATGCCGCTATCAAGATCGCCTATGACGGGCGCGATTTCACCGGATCCCAGAGACAGCCAGACAAGATGACAGTTGAGGATGAGTGCATCCGGGCCCTTAGGAAGGTCCACGCCATCGATTCGGTCAAGGAATCGAGGTTCAGGGTCGCCAGCCGTACCGACCGGGGGGTGTCGGCCCTGTGCAACGTCATCGTTCTCGACACCGGGTTCAAGCAGGACAGCCTGTTGCAGGCCCTGAACGCCGCGTCCGAGAACGTCTATTTCTATGCCTATGCGGAAGTGGACGGAGGGTTCTCCCCCCGCAGAGCAAAACAACGCTGGTATCGGTACTTCCTCCCCTTAGAGAAGGACATGGACCTTGAGGCAATGGAACTGGCTTCGCGGGAGTTCGTCGGAAGGCATGATTTCAAACGGTTCTGCAAGGCGGAGGGAAAGAGTTCAGAGAAGACCATCGATTCCATCGTCCTGACGCGTCTCGGGGACCTGGTCGTGATAGACCTGAAGGGGAGGGAATTCCTCCGGAACATGGTCAGGCGCATCGTGGCGGCTTTGTCGTCCGTTTCCGAAGGGGGTGCGACGATAGAGGAGATAAGGGAGGCTTTGGAGGGGCGAGAGGTGTCGTTCGGACTCGCCCCGTCCGAAGGATTGGTGCTGATGGACATCGATTACGGCATCGATTTCCTGGAGGCCTGCCCGCCCACCCTGGAAAGGAAGGCACGGCAAAAAAGGACCGAAAAAATGATCGAGCTGTTATTCTACGATTCGCTCTCCGTCAGATGTGGATTGGATTAACCATCCAGCATCTCAGCCCCATGCGTATTAATATATAAGGTTAACTGTAGCATGCTCCGAATCCCTTCATATAGCCCCTCAGCGGTCCCCTGGATTAGGCTGAAGGAAGCAGCTTGTAGGTCTTTGGAGAAGGACCGCGGGAAAAACGACGCCGGGACGGAGCAAAACTCCGTCCCGCATGATATCCACTTTTTAACATGGACCGCGTTACAACCGCTCGTGAAGTTGGCTCTGACGGGAACGCCGGGAACAGGCAAGTCCACGGTCGCCAAGATATTAGCGTCCAGGGGAATGAAGATCACAGAACTGGGGGATCTTGCCAAAGAAAAGAAGTTATTGGGGAAGTTAGACCGCAGGCGCGGCACCTACGAGGTGGACGTCAAGAAGCTCGATCTGGCGGTCGGCGAGTCCGAGGCCGATCGGACCGTAATCCTGGTGGGTCACCTTTCGCATCTTGTTACTACTGACATGGTGATCGTCCTGCGCTGCCGCCCATTGGTGCTGGCAGCCCGGCTGAGGTCCCGCGGTTATCCGGAGAAGAAGGTGGCAGAGAACGCCGAGGCAGAGGCCCTTGACGTCATTCTTGTCGAGTCGGTGGAGACCGGCCGGGAGGTTTACGAGATCGACACCACCAGCATCTCCCCAGAGGAGACGGCGGACGCCGTCCAGGAGATACTGGTCGGAGAAAAGGAGAAGTACGCCATCGGAAATATCGACTGGAGCGAGGAGGCATTGGATTGGTCTTAGATTCCAAGCGCGGCAAGGTGGAGTTCATTCTCACCCCGATCGCAAAGGCTTTCACCCGGTTCTCTCCCAATGCCATCTCCGGGATGTCGCTCATCGTGGCGGTCTTCGCGGCATTGGCCACGTTCTATAGCCCGGAACACTGGCAGATACTGCTGCCCCTGGTCACCGTTCTGGTCCTGGTGTCCGGGCTGTTCGATGCCCTGGACGGCAAGGTGGCCCGGCTGACCGGTAAGACATCGAAACGGGGCGATTTCCTGGACCACGTGCTCGACCGCTATGCCGACGTTCTCATGATCGGCGCAGTGGCGGTCAGTGCCTGGTGCAATCCCTATCTAGGAATGGCGGCGATCATCGGGGTTCTGCTCACCAGCTACATGGGTACCCAAGCGCAGGCGGTCGGCGCCGGAAGAAAATACTCCGGCCTTCTGGGCCGGGCCGACCGGATAGTCCTTTCCCTGATCATCCCGCTGGTCCAATTCGTCATTATGTCCGTCAACGGGGATGGGTGGCTGACCTTCGGGTCGATCCGCCTGTCCGCTTTCGAGATGATGATGCTGTGGTTCGCGGTGGTCGGTAACATCACGGCGATCCAGCGGGCCTGGGGAACGTGGGTCGAGCTTAAGGGAAAATGATCATTTCCCGGGCTTAACCTCTTTCCCTTTTTCAGGCGGTTTCGCCTCGGTCTTGCCCCTCTTCATGTCGATGGTCTTGTACCGGTAATAGTTGAGCGGATGCCTTATGTTGCCTGACCGGCACATCGCATCCTGGTCGACGCAGATGCCGTTGGTCCTCATGGTCGAGCATTCCGGACACGAGTACTTCTTGCCCATACCGTCCCCGGTGATGTGTCTTACCTGATACTCGGTCATCTTGTTGTCGAAGTCAGGCGAGGAGTAGAAGGTCTTGATGATCTGGTCGGTCGGCATTCCGATGTAGTTCAGGAACGTGGTCATGGCGAATCGTCCCGCATGGGGCATGTTCTTGCCCGCCTGGGCCTGGGACACCAGCGCTTTCATGCAGGGAGGGAAGTTGACGATTCTGACCTCTCCGAACTCGTTCCCTTTATATTTGCTGCGGATCTCCTCGACCTGGGCTGTGATCTCCTCCACCTCCTCCTTGAACGCTGCGATGATGGCCTCGGTGACCGGCAGCGGCAGCTCATGCTCTATCTTCTCGTCCAGCGCCTGCTCGAGCACCCTGGAGAACTTCACCTTGGAGAGCGAGATGAATCCGCGTTTGACCTCTTGGTTCACCAGCTTCCATTCCTTGCCCCGGATGCCTGAGGTGTATCGAAGAAAATCACAGAAATGCATCGATGGCAGCTCCCCGTCCAGCTGGCACGAGACGCCGAGATCGGACGCCACCTCCATTTGCAGGGACACATCCTCGGTGTGCAGCCTTTCCGCCAGGGTCTTTGCTTCCCCCATGGCGTAGCGCCTGATGAGGAAATCGTCCCCCACGCTGGACACGATCATTCTCGCCACCGGGTACGACAAGACCTCCGCCAGGAACTCCTCCTCCGTGCTCGAGGGGTTGGTCTGGATCTTGGTGTCGTTCAGAGCTTCCACGACCCTCTTCCTCCCTCTTCTCCTGGCCTCGGGATAGGCCGTCCGGCTTATCAGGTCCTCGAGGGAAACTTCGTTGCTCCTGACGAAATCAGATGCGCCTTTGACGAAAGGGTACCGGGCGAGAAACTTCGCATCCATTTGGCGATTGTGAGGGCCATCCCGATATTTATGGGCATTCAGTTAGCGCAACAGAACCGCGGGACATCAGGAAGAGAAGTCCAGCATCTTGGCCAGCATTTCCCCCACTGCGCGATCGTCCATCGAGGCGATGAACTCCTCCTTGGACCGGTAGGGGCGGTGGACAAGGATATTGGCCGCCCGTTTCTTGCCGACCGAGGGAAGCGACGCGATCGCCGTGAGCGAGCACTTATTGATCATCAATGGATGCTCCACCGCCGTCAGGCTGCGGTAGCCGTGACCGGTCACGACCGCATCGATGAACCTGCCCAGCTCCATCGGGTATGAGAAACCGACCAACAACGGGTAGGTCCCGATCTGCCGGCCGAAAGTGGTCTTTCCCTCGTGCATCTCCGTGTACACCCGCCTCAGAACGGTGCCCAACGGAGCGACCCGCTCCAGCATCGGCCTGTCGATAGTCTCCCGGACCTTTTCCTTGAACTTCAGGAAGTCCGAATGCGAGACGCCCTGTTCGAACTTTCGCCTGATGCCGATGACCTGCCGAATGTTGATCCGGCGGAGTAGGAGGCCTTTATCGAGGACCGTCCGCAGAAAATCATAGTTGAGCTCCAAGGTCTTTTTGGTCTCACCGTCCAGACCGATGATGAAGTTCAGGCCCGGGAGCACGGCGGGCAATCCGGTCGGTCCGCGTTCCCTGCCGATCCGGTTGATCATCTCGATCGCATTCATGACCTGTTCGGCCGAGGCGTTCAGGTTGTTCGCCCTGACGACCGCTGGATCGGCGCTCTCCATCCCTAGGGCCAGGACGTTCCCGCTGGTACAATGGCGCACGATGCTCCGAAGGATGAGCTCCGACTCCTCCGGATGCGCCGCGATGACCGCCGGGTTGGCATTGTCCAGGTGGAGCAGGTCCACACCGAGCGAGGCGACCCCGGAGAGCAGTTTCTCTATCGCTTCTGGATCCGGTCTGGGTGTCTCGGTCCCGTCCAGATGGGCATGATAGGAGATGAAGCAAGTCTGTGCCCCGAGACGGAAGTTACGGACGCCCAGATCATGCAGTTTCTTGCATTCGGCAACTATGTCTTCGGGTTCACGGCAGACCGGGATCCCCTTGAGCGGTTCCACGCAGAAGGAGCAGCCGCCGCTCTTGTACCTGACGCATCCTCGATAGGTCTCGATCTCCGCCACCAATGGCTGGGGAAAGTCACGATGTCTAGTGACGATTTCCGCCCCCATCATCAGCCAGCGGTTCCATTCATCCACTGTCCGCCAGCGGTTGGAAGGGCCGCTCCCGGTCAGATAATCGAAAAGGCAGCTCGCCGGGTCCCTCGTGGCCAGGATGTGGAACAGGCCAGATTCCTCGATTCCCTTCTCCATCGTGAGCGGTCCGCCAAGGACCTTGATGCCGCCCATCAGCGGAAGGAACCTCTCCACCTCCCTTCTCGATGCCGGGGACGCCCTGATATACCTTCCCGGGACGGCGCTCCCGGTAAGGAAGATTACGACATCCGCCTTGTCCGGTAGCCATCCCTGTCGAAGATCATCGATGGTGTGGTAGCTGACCTTCGCACCCGTGTCCATGGCCGCACCGTAGGCCGCCCTTATCAACGGGTGGATGTAGGGCGGCACGCCCAGCGATCCCGGTTCATCGATGTACCCATCGATCACTGCGACAAGGGTCATGGTCGGAAATTGCTCCAAAACAAAGGAACGAAACATGTGGCACAAGCGGCCGGATGTTCGTCGAAACGTATACTGATTCTGTTCAAAGTCGTTTTATTGGGTCAGCCTCAGATGAGGCCGACCTCCTTGGTCTCTACGTTCGTGATGCCTTCCACGGAACGGTAGATCTCTTCCAGCTTCTCGATCAAGCCACCGGAGTCCATCATGATGGTGGTGACTTCGAGCATGCAAAGCCCGAAGGCCAGCGGCAGAACCTCTGACCTGACGACCTTGACACCTTCCGGGACAAGGCTCGGGATCTTCTTCGAGAGCGCTTCGAGGTCGAAGTCGGTCGAATCTGGCATGAGATCATGAACGGCGGCGACCTGTCCCATGTGAACACCCTTAAGGTCCCTGGAAGCCGCACTTTTCACACTTATACTTTACACTCTGGTCGCGGCAGTTTGAGCATCTTCCGATCTCCGTGACACCGCACTTGGGGCACTTGAAGAACGTGATACCCTTTCCGACCAATCTCTTGCCGCATGAACTGCAGACTTTCTCATTCTCCATAGCAATCGCTCGTGCGAGATTAGACTTCTTGTATAAATATATAAGGGGGTTCCGGGAGCGGTGAATAGTCGTTTCGAACATCGCAAACAAATAAGTTCTCATCTGAGCATGCTATTATGATAGTATATCGTTACTTGACCGGTCGAGAACGCCGAATCCTCTCTCTACGTCACTGAGTTGGAGCGAAAGGTTAAATAATGGCACCGGATTCTCTCGGCTCTGCACGCCGGCATACCTACCAAGGGCCTGTAGCTCAGCTAGGTAGGACGTATGGCAACATGCGTCCCTAGAAAGAGCAGCTGGCTTTTAACCAGCTGGCCAAGGGTTCGAATCATCCACGGTAACTCCGTGATGTCGAAAATCCCTTCAGGCCCGCTTGCGTAGGCAAAGAAACGACATGGGAGATTGAAAAGTGAACATCCGTTTCGAGAGATTCCGATGCATTTTTATAAGGCCGCTACTTAGTATGAAAGAAGGTCCGGGCTTAATTTCGTCGAGGTGATAGCTATGGTCGACACTGTACAGTTTAACGTCTTAGAGCACGACCTCGTGCCAGAGCATTATTTGTTATCGGACGAGGAAACCAAGAAGGTACTGGCCTCCTTGAAGATCCAGAAAGATCAGTTACCGAAGATTCGAAAGGGTGACGCCTGCATAAGGCTTCTGGAGAACCTGGAAGGCCCTATCACCGAAGGTAGAGTGGTAAAGATCGTGCGTCGAAGTGCGACCGCCGAGACCACCGTTGCCTATCGCTTAGTTGTCAGAGGGTGAATTCGTTGCGTGATCTAGTAGAACTCTATTTCAAAGAAAGAAGCATTGTAAATCATCACATCTCCAGCTTTGACGACTTCCTGTCAACACTGGATAACCCGAACAGCAGGATGCAGAAGATCGTCGACAACCTGCGTGTCTCGGCCGAGGACCTGGACCGGGGGTTCATCAGGCTCGACCCGGACAAGACCGACGGCAGGATCGTGGAGATCCGCGTCGGACGGAAAAGGGACGAGAAGACCGGGAACATCGACAATCAGTCGCGTCCGACCATCCACGTCGGGTTGCCGGTCGTCCGGGAGGCGAACGGTTATGTCCACGATCTCAGCCCGATGGAGGCCAGGCTCAGGAACCTGAACTATCTGGCACCAGTCTATCTGGATTTCACCGTGGTCGAGGACGGCATCGAGAAGGAGCCAGAAAGGGTCCATATCGGTGACCTGCCGGTCATGGTCAAGTCGAAGAAGTGCACCCTCTACAAGGAGAACATGGAACAGGAGAGGGAGATCAACGACCACGAGTACAGCCAGCGGCTGATGAAGGCCGGAGAGGACCCAATGGACCCCGGCGGATACTTCATCATCGGCGGTACGGAGAGGGTCCTTATCACCCTCGAGGACCTCGCGCCTAACCGGGTCATGGTCGAATACAATGAACGGTACGGCACCAAGCTGGAGGTGGCCAAGGTATTCTCGCAGAGGGAAGGTCACAGGGCGCTCACCCTGGTCGAGAAGAAGCGGGATGGGATGCTCATGGTCACGGTGCCGGCTGCATCCGGTCAGATACCGCTGGTCGCACTGATGAAGGCATTGGGTATGAAGACCGACGAGGAGATATTCGAGGCCGTCGCGTCCATGCCCGAGATGCACAACATCGTTTACGCTAACATCGAAGAATGCCAGGACAAGAAGCTGTTCCCGCCAAACGGAATTTTCACGCCGGACGACGCGAACCTCTACCTGGAGCGCAAGTTCGCCACCGGTCAGGCAAAGGAGTACCGTCTGAAGAAGGTGGAGTCGATCATCGACCGTTCCCTGCTGCCCCATTTGGGCGACACCAAGGACGACCGGATGAAGAAGGCCATCTTCCTCGGAAGGATCGCAAGGTCCGTGCTGGAGCTCTACCTGGAGAAGCGGGGCGAGGACGACAAGGACCACTACGCCAACAAGAGGCTGAAGCTGTCCGGAGACCTCATGGAGGACCTGTTCCGGGTCGCCTTCACCAACCTGATGAAGGACCTGAAGTACCAGCTGGAACGTTCCTACGCCAGGAAGAAGGACCTGAGGATCGCCAGCGCGATCCGGCCGGACCTGCTGACGCACCGGCTGCTCCACGCACTCGCCACCGGCAACTGGGTCGGCGGAAGGGCGGGCGTTTCGCAGCTTCTGGACCGAACGTCCAACATGTCCACGATATCTCACCTCAGGCGTGTCACCTCCTCATTGACAAGGTCCCAGCCTCACTTCGAGGCCCGTGACCTGCACCCGACCCAATGGGGTCGGCTATGCCCGAGCGAGACCCCAGAAGGTCAGAACTGCGGACTGGTGAAGAACGCCGCACTGATCATCGACGTCTCGGAAGGCTTCCGCGAGGAAGATGTCGCCTATCTGCTGAAGGACCTCGGGGTCAAAGAGGTCAAGGGGCAGAAGAGCGGAACCCGCGTCTACGTCAACGGCGACCTGAAGGGCGTCTCGGAGAAGGCCAAGGAGCTTATCGCCGAGATGCGCCACCGCCGCCGGAGCGGGCTCCTGTCGCACGAGATAAACATCCGCTACGACCAGGAGATGGACGAGGTCATCATCAATTGCGATGAGGGACGGCTGAGGAGGCCGCTGCTGGTCGTTAACGACGGCAAACTGGCCCTGACCCGCAAGAACATCGAGGACATCCGTGAAGGCAAGAGCAAGTGGTCCGACCTGATCCGCGAGGGCGTCCTGGAATGGATCGATGCTGAGGAAGAGGAGGACGCCTTCATCTGCGTCGACCCCTTCGAAGTGCCGGAACGGTGTGACAAGTGCTCCCGTGCGCTATCTCCGATCGATGTCGACTGGATGAACCCCGGAACGAACGACAAGCAGGCCAACCTGAAGTGTAAGCACTGCAACCAGATAATATCTGGAAAGCTTCTGATGCAGAAGGACCACACCCACATGGAGGTGGACCCGATGGTCATCCTCGGTGTCTGCGCCGGCCTGGTCCCGTACCCGGAGCACAACTCCTCGCCACGTGTCACCATGGGCGCAGGTATGTCCAAACAGTCGCTGGGACTGGCTTCCAGCAACTACCGCAAGAGGCCAGACACCCGCGGTCACGTCATGCACTACCCGCAGAAGCCGATGGTGCAGACCAAGACCATGGAGTTCGTCGCGTTCAACGAGAGGCCGGCTGGCCAGAATTTCGTGGTCGCGATCCTGTCTTACCACGGCTACAACATGGAAGATGCGCTTATCCTGAACCGCGCCAGCGTGGAGCGCGGCCTGGGCCGTTCCTCGTTCATGAGGACGTACCGGGCAGAGGAGCGCCGCTACCCAGGCGGACAGGAGGACCATTTCGAGATCCCGCCGCCAGACGTGCGAGGAGCAAGACAGGACCTATCATACAGCAACCTGGGAGAGGACGGTCTGATCAGTCCGGAAACGTCCGTGACGGGCGGAGACGTGCTGATCGGAAAGACGTCGCCTCCAAGGTTCTTGGAAGAGGAGACCGACTTCCTCACGCCCCAGAAGAGGCGCGAGACCTCCATCACCTGCCGTGCTGGAGAGACCGGCTGGGTCGACTCGGTCATGCTGACCGAGTCCGAGAACGGTTCCCGCCTGGTCAAGATCCGCGTCCGTGACGAGAGGATACCGGAACTGGGAGACAAGTTCGCGTCCAGGCACGGACAGAAGGGGGTCATCGGTCTGATCGCCCCGCCCGAGGACCTGCCGTTCACCACCGACGGGATAATCCCTGACCTGGTCATCAACCCGCACGCCATCCCATCCCGTATGACCGTCGCCCACATTCTGGAGATGGTCGGAGGGAAGGTCGGCTCGATGGAGTCGAGGCTGATCGACGGCACGCCCTTCTCAGGTGAGAGGGAGGACGCTATCCGTGAGTCGCTGGTGCGCAATGGCTTCATGCACTCCGGAAGGGAGGTCATGTACGACGGCCTCACCGGCCAGATGATCGGAGCGGACATCTTCATCGGCGTCATCTACTACCAGAAGCTGCACCACATGGTGTCCGGCAAGATGCACGTCCGGTCAAGGGGACCGGTCCAGATCCTTACCAGGCAACCGACCGAGGGTCGTTCCAGGCAAGGAGGTCTGAGGTTCGGTGAGATGGAGAGGGACTGCCTGATCGGGCACGGAGCCGCGATGGTCATCAAGGACCGTCTTCTGGACGAGTCCGACGGAACGTTCCAATACGTATGCGGCAACGGAAACTGCGGCCACATGGCGATGCTCGACCGGCGCGGCTCTTTACGCTGCCCGGTGTGTGGCAACAACACCAACGTTCACTTGGTCCAGACCTCGTATGCGTTCAAGCTGCTCCTCGATGAGCTGCTGTCGCTAGGTGTGGCCATGCGTCTTCAACTGGAGGACTTGCGATGATGCGAGGAGTTTCAAAACGGATCGGTTCGATCAAGTTCAGCTGCCTTTCTCCTGATGAGATCAGGAAGATGTCGGCCACAAAGATCATCACCGCAGACACGTACGACGACGACGGGTTCCCCATCGACATGGGTCTGATGGACCCGCACTTGGGCGTCATCGAACCGGGACTGCGATGCAAGACCTGCGGGCATAAGGTCGACGAGTGCCCCGGGCACTTCGGAAACATAGACCTGGCGATGCCAGTGGTCCACGTCGGCTTCATGAAGGAGATCAAGAAGCTGCTCCAGTCCACCTGCCGCTCCTGCGGCCGCCTGTTGCTCACCGAGGAGCAGGCCAAGGAGTACCGGGAGACGATGGAGCAGGTCGAGGAGCTGGGAGGCGACTCGATGGACGTCAGGCTGGTCTCGAAGGACACGGCCAAGGACGCCGCTTCCAGACAGGTCTGCCCGCACTGCGGCGCCGAGCAGCTGAAGATCACCCTGGACAAGCCCACCACCTTCCGCGAGGACGGCCACAAGCTGACCCCGAAGGAGGTCCGCGAGCGTCTGGAAAGGATTCCGGACGCAGACCTGGTGCCGTTGGGAATAGACCCTGCATCCTGCCGCCCGGAATGGATGGTGCTCACCGCCCTGCCGGTGCCGCCGGTTACCGTACGTCCGTCTATCACCCTGGAGTCCGGAGACCGGTCGGAGGATGACCTGACGCACAAGCTCGTCGACGTGCTGAGGATCAACCAGCGTCTCAGGGAGAACCGTGACGCCGGTGCACCGCAGCTAATCGTCGAGGACCTGTGGGAACTGCTGCAGTACCACATCACCACCTACTTCGACAACCAAACGTCCGGAATACCGCCCGCAAGGCACCGTTCCGGCCGTCCGTTGAAGACGCTGGTCCAGAGGCTGAAAGGAAAGGAAGGACGATTCCGTTCCAACCTGTCGGGTAAGCGTGTCAACTTCTCGGCCCGTACCGTCATATCTCCCGACCCGGCGCTTTCGATCAATGAGGTCGGAGTGCCTACGGAGGCGGCCAGGGAACTGACGCTGCCGGTGCACGCGACCGCCTCGAACCTCCAGATACTGAAGGATATGGTTAAACGCGGACCGACCCCCCACTTCGACTACTACGTGCCGGGCGTCAACTATGTCATACGGCCGGACGGAAGGAGGATCAGGGTCACCGACAAGAACGCCGAGACGGTGGCGGAGACGGTGGAGATCAACTTCATCATCGAGAGGCACCTGATGGACGGCGACATCGTGCTGTTCAACCGGCAACCGTCGTTGCACAGGATGTCCATGATGGCGCACACGGTCAGGGTCATGCCAGGCAAGACGTTCAGGCTGAACCTGTGCGTCTGCCCGCCATACAACGCTGATTTCGATGGGGACGAGATGAACATGCACGTGCTGCAGTCCGAGGAGGCCCGGGCCGAAGCAACCATCCTGATGAAGGTCCAGGAGCACATCCTGTCGCCCAGGTTCGGCGGGCCGGTCATCGGCGCCATCCACGACCACATCACCGGGACATACATGCTCACCCACCTAAACCCGGTCTTTAACAAGAGCCAGACCCTGATCATCACCTCCAGGCTGAAGGGGAACGAACTCCCGCCGCCGCTGATCAAGGACGGAAAGGAGTTCTGGACCGGGAAGATGATCTTCTCCTCCATCCTGCCCAAGGACATGCGTGTTGTGTTCAAGTCCTCCATCTGCGAGAAGTGCACCCAGTGCAAGAAGGATAAGTGCGAGAACGACGCCTATGTGCGGATCAAGGACGGAAAGCTCCTGACCGGGACGATCGACGAAAAAGCGATCGGATCGATGAAGGGAAAGATCCTGGACAAGATCGCGCGTGACTACGGGTCGAACTACTCGCGTGAGTTCCTGGACAGCGTGACCAAGATCGCCATCGGCGCCATCATGGTCAAGGGGTTCTCCACCGGCATAGACGACGAGGACATCCCCAAGGAATCGCAGCTCCAGATCCAGGACATGCTGCAGAACGCATCGGACAAGGTCGATCAGCTGGTCACCGCCTACCGTAAGGGCGAGCTGGAGCAGATGCCCGGTCGATCCATGGAGGAGACCCTGGAGGTCGAGGCCATGAAGGAACTGGGCAGGGCGAGGGACGAGGCGGGCCGGATAGCAGGAGACCAGCTCGGTCTGGAGAACGCCGCGGTGCAGATGGCCAAGTCCGGCGCCAGGGGTTCCATGCTTAACCTTTCCCAGATGGCCGGGTGCATCGGGCAGCAGGCCGTCAGAGGAGAGAGGCTGTCCAGGGGATATTGGAACCGGACATTACCGCACTTCCGACAGGGCGACCTGGGTGCGAAGGCCAAGGGATTCGTGACCAACTCCTACAAGTCCGGGCTTACCCCGACCGAGTTCTTCTTCCACTCCATGGGAGGTCGCGAAGGACTGGTCGATACCGCCGTCCGTACCAGCAGATCCGGTTACATGCAGAGGCGGCTGATCAACGCCCTGGAGGATCTGAAGCTGAAACAGGACCACACCGTCCGGAACACGGCCGACAGCATCATCCAGTTCGAATATGGCGAGGACGGTATCGATCCCTGCCGGGGTGTCGGCGGAGAGGCGATTGACATCGACGACGTGCTGCTGGAAGTGCTCGGTGACGAAGCCGAACTGCTGCAGCGCATCGAGGACAAGAAGGTCGGTACCTACGGAACCGTCGAGAAGGACCTGATGGAGCTATCGGAAGAGGAAGAGGAGTCGGAGGAAGTCGAGTTCGAGGGCGGGGGTGAAGAGTAATGGCCCGCAAGGACACCATCAACGCGCTCCGCCGCCGTAAGATAGCGGACGACGTCGCCGACAAGATCACCACCAAGTTCGCCTCCATCGGAGAGGTGGAGAGCGCCACCAAGGAGGACCTGCTCGCGGCCGGTCTGGCCAAGGATGAGGTGGTCGACGTTCTGGAGAAGCTGAACGCTCAGAAGTCGAAGCGCACCCCGGTGCGCAAGACCATCCGCAAGGCAGCTGAGCCGGAAGCGACCGCCAGGAAGTTCGACATCAGCATCCCGGACAAGCAGCGCAAACCGAGCACCTTCGAGAAGCATCTCGACGACACATGCAAGAAGCTCAACATCAAGCTGTCGAAGAAGGTCATCCACGATCTGGCGGACCGGATCGACGGCATCGGCGTCCCGCAGACCAAGATCGATAAGATTCTCAAGCGGGCGGGCGAGCGATACGCCGACCACATGATGGACCCGAACGAGTCCGCCGGCATATTGGCGGCCCAGTCCATCGGTGAACCGGGTACCCAGATGACCATGCGTACCTTCCACTACGCAGGAGTCGCGGAAATCAACGTTACCTTGGGGCTGCCCCGGCTGATCGAGATCGTGGATGCGAGGCGCATCCCCTCCACACCGATGATGAACATCTACATCGAGCCGAAGTACCGGAACGATGTGGACGAGGTGAGGCGCATCGCCTCTGAGATAGAAACGACAAAGGTGCTGGACATAGCGACGATCGAGCCGGACAGCAACAACATGCGGGTCATCGTGCGTCCGGACGCACGCAAGATGGAAAAGAAGGCGCTCACCCTGGAGATGATCCACGAAAGGCTGAGCAAGATACGCGGCCTGAAGGGCAAGATAGAGATCGCCGATGACACCATCGTCCTCTCGTCCGAGGAGCCGTCCTTCAAGAAACTGCAGAACATCATCGACGTGGTCAAGGACTCCAAGATCCAGGGGATCGAGGGCATCCACCGCGCGATCATAAGGAAAGAGAAGGCCAACGACGAGTACGTCATCTACACCGAGGGCTCCAACCTCCAGAAGGTTCTGGAGAAGGACCGTGTGGACAAGAAGAGGACCTCCACGAACTCCATCCAGGAGATCTACGAGGTGCTCGGGGTGGAGGCGGCGCGCAACTCGATCATCGACGAGGCGTCCAAGACCCTGGACGAACAGGGTCTAACCGTCGACATAAGGCACATCATGCTGGTCTCGGACCTGATGACGAACGACGGGGACGTGAAGGCCATTGGCCGTCACGGTATCTCCGGCCGCAAGTCCAGTGTCCTGGCCAGGGCAGCGTTCGAAATCACCGCGGCGCACTTGTTGCACGCGGCGTTGACCGGAGAGGTGGATCACCTAGACGGCGTTGCAGAAAACATTATAGTAGGGCAGCCGGTTACTCTCGGCACCGGAGCCGTCAACCTGGTATATGCACCTAATCGTAGGGGGCAGTAAAAATGATTGATATGGGAAGATCTTTAAAGACCGCAATAACCACTGGCAAAGTGGTATTCGGTGTACAGCAAGCGGAAAAAGCCGTAAAGAGCGGAGAGGCTAAGCTATTGGTCGTTTCAAACAACTGCCCGAGCGAGTTCCTCATGTCGAAGACCCACAGCGTCCCGGTCCACGTGTACGAAGGCACGAACATGGACCTGGGAGCACTGGCTGGTAAACCATTCTCGGTTTCGGCAATCGCGATCATCGACAAGGGCACGTCCAACATTCTTTCGTTGGGATGATATGGCAGAGATCACTTTCACCGAAGAGACGCTCAGGTACATCGCCCTGTTCGAGTCGGTAACCAGGACCCACGTGAAGGACTGTCTGGAGACCGAGGACAAGCTGGTCTTCGTCGTCGACCCGGGGCAGGCTAACCGGGCCGTGGGCAAGGCGGGCGAGAACGTCATACGGCTCAAGAACACCACCGGGAAGAACATCCAGGTGGTCGAGTACTCGGACGACCCGGAGACGTTCATCAAGAACGTGTTCTACAACTACAATGTCCAGGGGGTCGTCATCGAGAACCGCGGCAACATCGTGCACGCCACGGTAACGGTGGACCCGAAGGTCAAGGGACGCGCCATCGGCAAGAACGGGCGCAACCTGAAGATCGCCAGGGACATCGTGAACCGGCATCACAACGTGCAGAGCATCAGCGTAGCCTGAACGAGTCAAACCCCTTTCAAACCGATTTTCCATTTTTTTGTTTCTCTTCAACCTTGAGTGGGTAAAGGGATTTCTTTTGGGATAGCGTTACCCGTTCCGTGGACGACAAGCAGCTGTTCCAGGCAACCTTGGGGCTGAAAGCCCCATGGTTCGTGAGCGAAGTCAAGCTGGACAAGGTCGAAAAGAGGCTGGACATCTTCATTGATTTCAATCGAGGGGCAAGGTTCCCTTGCCCCGACTGTAAAACGCTGTGCGAAATCCACGATACGAGCCAGCGTACCTGGAGGCATCTCAACTTCTTCGAATATGAGACGTTTCTGCACGCCCGAGTTCCAAGGGCGAAATGTCCCGGGCACGGAGTTAAGCAGGTCGAGCTCCCTTGGGCCCGACCTAATTCTGGGTTCACGTTGCACATCGAAGCGATGGTGCTGGCATTGAGCGATGAGATGTCCGTGGCCGGCATCGCCGGCCACCTGGATGTCGGTGAGGACTCGATCTGGCGAATACTCCAGTACTATGTCAACGAAGCGAGGAAGAACGTTGACCTGAGCCAGGTCGACCAGATCGCGATCGATGAGTTCGCTGTGGCCAAGGGCCACAGCTATGTGACATTCTTCTACGACCTCAAGGGAAGGAGAGTGATTCACATCGCCGAGGGCAAGGGAAAGGAATCGTTCACCAGCTTCGTCCAGGCAGTGGAAGGCCGCCTCGATCCGAGGTTGATCAAGCTGGTATGCATGGATCTATCTCCGTCGTTCATCGGAGGCTGCCGGGACACCTTTCCAGACGCGATAATGGTCTTCGACCATTTCCACGTCATTAAGCTCCTGAACGACACCATCAACCGGATCAGGCTGGAAGAGGCCAGGGAGAACGGCGACCTGAAAAGGACCAAGTTCCTCTGGCTGACGAATCCAGAGAACTTGTCGGAGAAGCAGGAGCGGATGCTCCTGCACGTCAAGGAGCTTGACATCAAAACGGCGAAGGCGTACCAGTTCAAGCTGGCCATCCAGCGTGTCTGGGAACTGCCACCACACCAGGCCAGGCAATATCTCAAGAAGTGGATCGCCTGGGCCGAAGGATGTAATCTGCCGGAGATGTCGAAACTGGCAAAAAGCATCAGGAATCACATCGAAGGCATCATCGAGAGCGTACGCCAGAGGATCACCTCTGGCTATGCTGAGGGCCTTAACAACAAAATACGCACGGCGTTCCGCCGTGCCTACGGTTTCAAGGCCAGAGAATATCGGGACACGATGATTTATCTCATCGCGGGAGAGCTCAACCTACCCACACAGAACTGAAGAGAAGCTTTTTTTTCTGTTCCTAGCGGAGCGGTCGCCGTTCCACCTCTAGATGGTCGGCGGTCGGATAGACCTCGACGATATAACAGTCCAGTCCAAGTTCCGGGAACAGCTCCTCGAGTATCCATGGGGCGATTTCGAGCCGCTTCCTTCCCGGGTCTGGTCTCATCAGGTCCATCGGGACGTCATACTCGGAACGCAACCGCAGCGCCACCGCCTCCGGGTCCAGGGTCTCGATGACCCCCTTGATCAGCAGGCCCTCGTCGGTCACCAGGTCATACTTGTTCGCCACCCTGCGGGCCCGGCGCTTGATGCGGTTCCGAAGCTGCACCACGTCCTTGAAGCTGGATGAGCAGAAATGAACCGCCACTCGGCGCTCCTGTTTGAGCAGCCGCTTGGCCATCGCGGCACTCCCCTTCACCGCACTGGAGACATCGTCGGTCACGCTGAATCCCCTTTCGTTCAGCGCTTCGGCGTTGGTGTGGGAGAACTCAAGCTCGTTGAGGTTGACGAAATCGAGCCCGATGCGTTCTGCGAAATCGATCAGGCTTCTGAGGCCGTTCTCCTCTCCCGGGATCGCCGGCACCTCGAAGCCGACAGGGATGCCCAATCCTGCCACCGCCTCTTCTATCCCTTGGTCCTCCAGGGATCCCCAGGTCTCCACCTGGGGATGGATCCTGAGCTCGTCCAGTCCAGCCTCCGCCAGGGCCCGGAACTTCTTCCGGTCGACGGTGGAGGTGTAGAGGTGGATGTGGTGCTGGGCGCCGAATTCGCCTTTCAGCAGCCCGATATGGTTAAGGGTCCGGTCCATGACGTCGAGCGGATCCCCTCCGGTTATGCCCGATCCCTGTGCGGCGATGCTCCGGGCCTCATCCAAAATGTCCAAATCGTCGAACACCTGACGTTCGTTTGCGAACACCAGGTCCTTTCCTTTCTTCTTTTCCGACAACGGGCAATAGTAACAGGTCATGCGACACCTTCCAGTGACCAGCAAGACCATCTTTGCGCCCTTCTTGCACTGAATGCAACCCATGGGCAGCTCTCCGGTATAGCATGAGCCCGCCTGCATTCTCCTGATCTGTACCATCGGAGATTCGGACGCCGAACGGACTAATATAACTTCCCCGGAGGAAACCAAAGATACTAAGGGAGCGACGGTTTTCCGTTACCGGGAGAAGACAATGCGCAAAAGGTCGAGGCTCATTCTGGCGCTTGACGAGACGAACGAGCGGAAGGCCTTGGAAGTGGCCGATTCCGTCGGTGACCTGGTGGATGCGATCAAGATCAATTGGCCGTTAGTTCTGTCCACATCCTCGGAGATCATCACCCGGCTTTCCCGTCGGTCCGAGGTCATCTGCGACTTCAAGGTGGCAGACATCCCGAACACGAACAAGCTCATCGTTTCCGAGGCGGTCCAACGCGGCGCCTCCGGGGTCATCGTCCATGCCTTCACCGGGAGCGATTCGGTCAAGGCCGCGGTGGAGGCCGCCGAGGGCAAGGACATCTACGTGGTCACGGAGATGAGCCATCCTGGCGGCTCAGAGTTCACGGCGCCGGCCGCCGAACGACTGGCAAGGATAGCGGTGGAGTGTGGTGCGTCCGGGGTCATCGCGCCGGCCACCAGGCCCGAGAGGGTCAGGGCCATCAGACAGGTGATCGGTCCGGGTCTGTCCATCCTCTCCCCGGGGGTGGGGGCGCAGGGCGGTTCGGCGACCAAGGCATTGGAGATGGGGGCTGACTACGTGATCGTAGGTCGGGCGATTTATGGTGACTCTAATCCGAGGGAATCAGCTAGCCGATATATCGAGGAAATCAAAGGTCTGAGATTTTAGGCCTTTGAGAGGGGTCCGTATTGTACTATCCAGACAATCGAGATAAATGTCTAATAATTGGACTAAGGTTTTAATAGCTCGTTCTGCATCAACTGCTAGATTTTCCTCAGGAGAATACAGATGGCATCATCAATGGAAGGGCCGAAGAGCCCCGCCGAGAAGAAGCGTTCTGCAGGAATTTCCAGACTGAATTCGAAATTTTCGAATACCTGGCTGGGAAGGAACTGGCAAACGGTGCTAATAATCGTGCTACTGGTGGTCGTAGCACTGCTCATCAGAACCTACTTCGCATACTCCACCGCCGTCAACAACGGTTTCCTCGTTTCCGGAGGTTCTGATTCGTACTATCACGAGCGCGTGATCGACAACTTTGCGTCCTCTGGGCAATGGCTCTTCCATGATCCGATGCTGAACTATCCAGCTGGCGTCAGGAACGAAAGGCCTCCACTGTACGACTTCTCCGTCGCCGTTTCCGGGATGTTGTTGCACTCCGTGACCGGGATCTCACTGTCTGACAGTCTTGGCTATTCCCTGCTCTGGTCGACAGCTATCTGGGGGTCATTGACGGTCATCCCCGTGTACCTGGTCACTAAAACCGTATTCGGGAAAAAACCAGCGATACTGGCTGCAATGTTGTTCGCCGTAAGTGCCGCGGCCATTTCGCGTTCAGTGTTCTCAGATGCGGATCACGATGCAACGGCATTGTTCTTCGCTGTGTGTGCGTTCTTCTTCCTTATCCGCTCGCTCCAGACCATAAAGGGCGAGAAATGGGTTGCCCATTGGAGTAAGTTCGCGGATATCAAGACCGGACTGAAAACGTTCGCATCCATGAACTCGGCATCCATGTTGTATGCCGCACTGGGTGGCGTGTGCGTCGCGTTCATCGCAATGTTCTGGACTGGTTACGACTACCTGTTGATCATCGTGCTCGTATTCTTCATTGTTCAGATCATCATCGACAGGTTCCGGAACAGTGATTCACTGGGCCTGGTGGTTTCTGTCGGAATAATGTTCAGTGTCGCCTTTTTGGTCATGGCCCCGTTGTATATCCAGGCGGGTTATGTGAATGTCTGGCTTGATACTCCTGTGGAGATATTCGTGGTCGCCATGATCGCCGGGATGGTGTTCGTGGTGACGAGGGACTATCCCTGGACCCTTACCCTGCCCATAATAATCCTGATCTCGATAGGGGCGATGATAGCATGCGTCATAATCTCACCTAATTTCTTCAATGCGATCATATCCGGACAAGGTTATCTGGTAAAGAATAAGCTTTATTCCACCATTGCCGAGGCGACAGCTCCGGAGTTCTCCACGCTGGTGCTATCCTTTGGCGCGGCCACCTTCTGGTTGGCCGTGGTCGGCATCGGATACGTCATCACAAAGCTATGGAAGAATCCGTCCATGCCGGCTGTCTTCTTCGTGGTCTGGACCGCGGTCACCGTTTATATGGCCGCATCTGCGGCCAGATTTTTGCTCAATGCAGCGCCAAGCGTAGCTGCGATGGCCGGCCTGGTGCTGATGCTGATCATCGACAGGGCCGAGTTCAGCGGGTTCTACAAGTCAATGGCCGGCTCACGGGGCAGCCTGCTTCGCAACCTGCGCAAATCGATCAAGTTCCGTCACATCTTCGTGTTCCTGGTGGTCTTGGGCCTCGTGGTCCTGCCAAACGTTTGGACGGCCCTCGATGCAGGCATCCCCAACCAGACCAAGAAGGCGTATGACCGGCAGATCTATGATGCCACGCCAGACATCCTTAAACCTTCGACCTATGACGTCACGAACGGGACCTACTGGTACCTGGGTGCGTTCTCCTATGACCTGCCATTGCCTACCACGTATTATCCAGCGGCATGGATATGGTTCAATGAACGGGATGCAAACATCACCAATCCTCTGGAAAGGCCGGCATACCTCTCCTGGTGGGACTATGGTTTCGAGGCCATCCAGGCTGGGGGACATCCGACCGTCGCCGACAACTTCCAGAACGGCTATAATATGGCTGCATCGTTCCTCATGTGTTCGAACGAGACCGGCGCCATCGCATTGATGGTGACCAGGATCCTGGAAACGGTTCGGCTGGACAACAGCACTGACGTATCTGTTTCCACGATTGCATTGCTGCAGAGCTACGGTGTCAACCTCAGTGAGATGTACCACATCATGGCCCGGCCGGCCGATTACATCAGCGTGGTCCTGAACAACCCTGCTATCTATGGCCCGTATTCCCCCGATCTGTCTGCCTACAACGCATTCTACGCAGCCTCCCGGGTCGAACTGTCCAAGATAGGCGAGAACAAACTGGTATCGCTGTACCATGACCTCCGTGGCCTGACCGGTTACAATATCGGTTACTTCGCGGTCGACAGCCGGCTGTTCCCGTTCTCGGCCACCAGCCAGAACATCTTCTATGCCCCGGCCAAGTTAGCGGACCAGAATATCGACCCGCTGTCCAATGCACCCACGGACTACTATACCATAACCGCGGTGGACCAGTACGGCACCGAGTATCCATTGTCGGAGGTGACCTCCACGATGACCATAGCCAGCTACAACATACACTACACCGCCTTGTTCTACCAGACGATGTTGTATCGTGCATTCATGGGCTATGGTCCCTACGACATCGGTCTAACGTCCCAGGGCATACCAGGCATAAGTGGCAGCCTCACCTACTACCCGCCCATGGAAGGCTGGAACCTGACCCACTTCAAGATGGTCTACCGCACCGCCTACTACAATCCGTACACCGACTACAGCAACCACACCGACGCCTGGGTAGCGATCAACTACACCCAGGGCCAGGAGTATGAGCTGCTGATTAATGCCGGCAAGATGAACGGAACGGTGGACCTGTCCGCCGGAGGCCTCTACAGTGCCGTCGTCTTCCTGCAGTACTACGATGGTGTGACGATTTCGGGAAAGGCCGTTTCCCAGAACGGTGAGCCCATGGCGAACGTCTATGTGACCGCCCTGGACGATAACCGTGATCCGACCTACTATCCGTACGGGATACCACACCAGACGGTGAAGACGGACGCGAACGGGAGCTACAGCATCATCGCCCCCTTCGGCAACACCACGATCGCCTACAGCTATGGCACTTTGGACAACCTCACGCAGCTGGCCACAGTCATAACCACCAGATCCTACCAGATCAGCTACGCGCAGGCCATGGGAGCGACCGGGGCCGGTGGGAACCAGTCTCAAATCAATGGCAATATCACATTGAACGCCGCAAACCTATCGGGCAAAGTTTACTGGGATAGGGATGGCGACTCGAAGTACACCGTGGGCACGGACATCCTCATCACCAATGCCACGGTCGTCCTGGAGAACAAGACCACTGGCTACTACAAGAGCCAGGTGAGCACCGCGAGCGGTTACTCGTTCTCCGGCCTTCCCCCGGCGACGGTCAATATGTATGCCATATACCAGGGCCACATCATCGGGAACGTCTCCGTCGACCTGAACCCGAAGAATGGCAACATAACCCAGGACCTGGCCATCAAGCCAGCCCAGGTGAAGGGAGTGATCATGCTCCCGTCGGGAGATGTGGCGGCCAACGTCCAGCTCCAGCTGAAGGACCTGACGACATCCCGTTTGATCAACACCACGACGAGCGCGGCGGGGCAGTTCACGTACGACCTCCTGTTCTCGGGTGAATACGCACTGAGCTCCGCGAGCTCCGCAATGAGCTTGGGGGTGCAGACGTACAACTTGACCGCCGGTGAGGTGCTCAACAAGGCGCTGACGATCTACTCCTCCATGACGCTGACCGGACTCGTGTCCAACAACGGAAACGCGGTCCCCTATGCCCAGATCGAGATCCTGAACGGCCTAAGGCAGATATGGACCTCGGCCGATGTCAACGGGGACTATTCCATCACGGTACCGCTTGACAACTACACGGTCTACTCGTTCGCCACGGTCAAAGGGGTCCAACTCGTGGCCCTGACCAATGTGACCGGTTCCGCCAGCTCGTTGACGGAGAACCTGAATCTGGCTTCCGGGAACCCGACCAGCCTGCAGGTGAACACTACCGGCGGTCTGAGCGGTGTGCAGTTCGTCATCCGTTCCAAATCGATCCCGGCGGAGATCTACGCCATCTCCAATTCGACCGGCGGGGTCCAGGTCCTGTTGCCGGCGGGCGTCTACTCGGTCTATGCGTTCGAGACCTCCCTGGTCTTCTGGGCCGACCTGACATTGCCCGGGACCGGGGTCCAGAACATCACCCTGGTAAATGCCGCGACGCTCTCGGGCAAGGTGTGGTTCGATGCCAACTCTGACGGATCGATGGCGACGAGCGAGGGGGTCGGCAACGCGACCATCAAGGTAACCGACCAGGCCGGAAACCAGCTCACCTTCATCACCGACAGCACAGGCGCCTACAGTGTGCCCCTGGTGGTCAACGGGACCTACACCATGACCGAGACCCTGGTGAACTATGTGACCAACAGTTTCACGTACACCAACTTCAACACCTCGACGGTTAATAACATCCAGCTTGTGCCGGTGAACCGCACCGTCTCCATGACGGTCACCTTCAACGGAGGCGCGCCGGCAAAGCCGCTGACGGTAATCATGACCGCCGTCGGTAAGGGCGCGATCACGACACAGGGGGTCACCACCGCCGCCGGTGCCCTGACACTCAACGTGCGTCCCGGTCTGTACGACATCACTATCGGCGAGAATGTGACCAACAACACCAACGATCAGTACCAGCTGGGCGCGGGGACCGTTCCCCTCTCGGTCCTGATCGGGCATGACCCGGCGCCGCTCAACCTGACGGCGGTCGAGCGTTTCCTGGTTACGGGTGTCTCCGCCGGCGGCGCGACCAATGTGACCTTCACCGGAAAGGACGTGCGAGCAGAGACGCTGGGCGCCGGGGCTGGTTACAGCGTGTACCTCATGAACGGGGTCTACGGGGTGTATGCGGATGTGAATTCCACCTCCGGTCATACCGCCCTCTTCACCACCACGACCATTGCCGGGCCGACCACCTATGACATAGTGGCGGTCCCTTCCAGCCTGGTACAGGTACAGGTCCAATTCAACGGAAAAACGTTGAACGCCAGTGCCACGATAACGTTCATCTCGGCCGACGGGGCGACCTACAATGCCACCACCAACGCCACCGGCTATCTCGGGGTGTACATGCCCTCCGGGCAGCTGACAGCTAAGGCCGACGTCCACACCGTCGGTGTGCTCAACGGGGCGAACCGCTATCTGCGCTACACCGGCTCGAACACGATCAACGTAGGCACAGCAGCGATCCCATTGAACGTGGACACCGCCCGGGCCTTGGATAACAGCACCGTGACCGGCACTATGACCGCAGTGGGAGGGGGGGCCGCGTCGGGAACGATAACCTTCGCTCCTGATTCCGCCACCGCGATCTGGTCCAACTACACCACTGCCACCGGGTCGATAAACGTCCAGTTGGCTCCTGGTAACTATAATGTGTACGCCAATGCCGGGGCCAACGGAGTGTTCCTGGGAAAGGTCACAGTATCTAGCTACCTTAACCAGACCACGAACCTCCAGCTGGTGAACGGCCTGACATACCACGGCACCACCCTGATCGGAACCTCTCCGGTCTCGGCCACCCTGACCTTCGCCTCCACCGGCAACGTTACCGCCAGTTCCGCGGCCGATGGAACGTTCTCGGTCGATCTGCCCGCCGGCAGCTATGCAGTGCAGGCCTCGGCATTCCTGGTGGAACAGGGGACCAACATCCCATACACCAAGGCCTTCACCCAAACCCTGACCGCCGATACCACGGCCCAATTGATACTGGAACGCGCCAACACGCGCAGCGTCAAGGTCTATTGGGACCCGTCCCAGCAGGCCACGCTGAAGGCCAACCAGACCGCCGTGTACAACATAACGGTGACCAACACCGGCGATCTGGCGGACGTGTACAACCTGGCCGCTTCGGCGACCGGATGGAACGTCTCGCTGTCGCAAAAGAACGTCAGCCTCGACTTCGGTGCCGCTGGGGTCGCGACCATCCAGATGACCATAACGCCGTCCAGTACGACCAAGGTCACGCAGAACTCGATTACGTTCACGGCCTCTTCGGTCAACGATGCTTCCGTGGTGGCCAGCACATTTGCCAATGTCACCGTGGTGCCTCGGTATCAGGTGAACGCCACCCTGGCCCAGGTCTACGCCAACGATGGTACGAACTATCGCTATCAGATCAAGGTCAACAATAATGGCAACATCGATGACACCTACCAGATAACCGTCGTGAACAAGGACCTGTTGAGATCGGAGGGATGGGACGTTTCCCTGCAGGGCACCGGAAACAACGTCGACCAGCTTAACCTGACGGTCGGCGGCCAGAGCTTCCAGGACTTCGACTTCTCGATGGTGCCCAACGCAACTTCCGGAGTCCCGCAGCTGAACCTGAGCGTAACCATCCTTATACAGTCGGCCGGCAACGTCAGCACTACATACAATTTCGTGTTCTCGCCCGAGCTGCCCAAGGTCAGTATCCCGAGCAGCGGACTGTCCGTGACCGGGGACAAGACGTCATCAACCCTGTTGACCCTGCCCTTGGAGACCACGGTCGTGCTGGCATTGGTGATGGTGCTGTTCGTGCTCCTCATCTACCTTACAATCAAGAAGGGGGTGTTCACACGAAGAAAGCGCTGATCTCGTTAACCCTGGTATTGTGCATGATCGTGACATCGGCATTGGTGATCCCGGTCCAGGCGGCCCAGGGAGATCCAACGCTCCAGGGTTCGATAAATGGGCCCTCGGTGGTGGGCCTGGGGGCGGTGACCCAGTACACGATCGCCATAACCGGCGGCCCGGCCGGGACCTCCAATGGTACCTACTCGTATCAGGTCACGATGTCGGGGTTCGCCTCCAACAACGCCACCCTGATCCCCGGTTCGGGAAGTTCGACGACCGGCGTGTTCAAGGTCAACCTGACCACGCCCCAGGTCCTGGGCGATCTGACCATAAAGCTCAACGCCACCTCGACGAATACGGACGGGACGGCTAACAGCACGACCACGACCTTCAACGTGAAGGTCATCAGTCCGGTCATATTCACCGTGAACATCAAGAACACGGGCAACATGACGGTGTCGAACATCCCGGTCTACTTCTACGTGGACTACTCGGACAGCAACCAGGTGCCGATCTATGTGGCCAACGTGACGATCGATGCGTTGTCGACCAAGGCGGTCTCATACAACTGGACCACGACCAGCCTTGGGGCCGGATCTCACCAGCTGAAGGTGCAGATCGATCCCAACGCGACCTTCATAAGTTTCGATAGGGGAGGGACGGTGCAGACAACCACCTTCTACTATAACCAGGCAGATTACGGGACGACGAACGCGTTGCTTTACGTGGCGCTCGTCGTGCTTTTGATAGTGGTCTACCTGGTGTATCGCAGGCCCGCCCCCCGGAAGAAGAAATAAAACCTTTTCCCGATTCATTATTTTGCAATAAAGGTCAGCGCGCCGGGGCGCCGTTCCTGCTCAGAGTATCTTGTCGAGACTGGCCAGTTTCAGCTCCAGGCGTCTCATGCTGACCGCCACCGCCACCTCTCCCCTGGTCTTCTCCAGGACGGAACGGGCGATGTCCTGCTTGCGCCGGATGGAAACGATCGCGTCCGGATAATCGAACTTCATGAGGATGAGGAACATCTCCTCCATCATCTCCAGGTATCGGACCGCGTCGTCATTGCGCCCTTCCCGTAATGACTCTAAGGCGAACCTTCTCAGCTCACCGATGGCGTCGGCGAAACCCATCAGGTATGCCGTCACCGGTATGTCCAACTCGTCCGGTTCCGGCAGGTCCAGCCCCTTGGTGATGGTCAGTACGATCGCCGCCTCGGCGACCTCCTGGAGAGCGTCCTGCACGATCCCGGAATGCCAGATGTCGGGATGTTCGTCCAGGAGGGACTTCAGACGCTGGGATTCGTCCATCGTCTCGGCCATCAGGCTCTCGACGTTCTCTTTCTTGTGAATCCCATGGACGACGCCAGACGCCAGTCTGGTGGTCGCGCGCGATGACTTGATGGCGATCTCCCTGACCGTGTCTTTTTCGTCAAGTCTCTCCTGAATCTTGGCGACGATCTCATCCAGGTTGCTCATGGGCTGACCTTATGATTTGTTCCGTTATTTATCTTCTCAGGGAGTTCATATGCTCTTTGCGGCTCTGGACGATGTCCTTCTTGCCGATATCATGCCTGACGTATATGGCCTCCCCCTTGACGAAACGAAGAGCTCTTTCGCATGCCTGTTCCGCCTTTTCCAGGGTGTCGTCGACGCCGACGACGCCCACCGCCCGAGAGGAAGTGGTCAGGACCTTCCCGTCAACCTCGTCGACCATGGCATAGTATAAGCGGGCGCCCTCTCTTTCGATCGCTGTCTCATCCACCTCGATCGGCAGCCCCGACCTCGATTCCAGGCCATAGCCCTGAGGGACCACGTACTTGCAGACGGTGGCCTTCTTCTGAAAATCCACCCTGACCTTGTTCAGGTGACCGCCGGCGATGCCCTGGCAGACACCGGTGAAATCCGATGAAAGTATGGTGAGCACGTTCATCGCCTCCGGATCGCCGAACCGGGCGTTGTACTCGATGACCTTCGGTCCATCCCTGGTCAGCATGAACTGGGAATAGAGCACTCCCTTGTAGGGACATCCCTCTTCACGCATCGCCTCGATCATCCGTTTGACGATCTCCACCGCTTTCTCGTACTCGTCCCGGTGGACGAAAGGGAGCAGATGATCGGCGTCCGAGTAGGAGCCCATGCCGCCAGTGTTCGGTCCCTCGTCCCCTTCGTAGGCTCTTTTGTGGTCCTGCACCAGAGGCATCGGCGCGATGTCCCTTCCGTCGCAGAACGACTGCAGTGTGAACTCCTCTCCCACCGCCTTCTCTTCCAGGACGACGCCCGCCCCACCGATATGCTTCTCGAAGATCTCATCGATGTAGTCGCAGACCTCCTGCTTGGTCCTGAGGTGCTCTCCCTGGACCTTCACGCCCTTGCCTCCGGTCAGGCCCACCGGCTTGACCGCGACCTCCATGGTCATGTCCCTGACGAAGGACTTGGCCTGTACCGCATCGTCGAAAGAATGGAAATCGAGGTTCCCGGGAACACGGTGCTTCCTCATGACCTCCCGGGCAAAGCTCTTGGACGTCTCGATCCTGGCAGCGGCCTTGGTCGGCCCGACGCATGGGATACCTTTCGATTCGAGCAGGTCCACCAGCCCTGCCTCCAAAGGCGCCTCCGGCCCGATGACCGCCAACTCCACCTTGGAACGGAGGGCGAACTCCCCCACCTTCTGTCCGTCCGTCTCCTTGACCAGGAGGACGTCCTTGCTGGACCTGGCGATCCCCGGGTTGCGGTTCCTCATCGCTGAGAATATCTCCGAACCGCTCCTCTCGAGCGCCTTGACGATGGCGTGCTCCCTGCCGCCCCCTCCTACCACTAAGATTCTCATTTCCGATCGGTCAGGACAATGGACGCCGCCTAATAAAAAGGATGCTGGGCAGAGGCGGTTCAACCGGCTTGATCCGACCGATGCCAGCGGACCCTCACTTCGAGGCGCCTATGGCCCGCATGACCGCTTCTATGCCTTCTCCGGTCTTGACGCTGGTCAGATAGAGCTGTCTGTTCCCCACGATCTTGGTGTAGTCCGACCTGAGCACCTCCACGTCCACCTCCATGTAACCAGCCAGATCGACCTTGTTCAGGACCGCGACGTCGGATGAGGTGAATATCATGGGATGCTTGCGCACCATGTCGTCACCTTCGGTGACCGAAATCACCACCATTCGCACATCCGTGCCCAGCGGGAAATCGGCCGGGCAAACCAGGTTGCCCACGTTCTCTATGAAAATGAATCCGATACCATCCAGGTTCATCTTGTCCAGTGTTCGATCGATCAGATTGGACTCCAGATGGCATTCCTTGCCAGTGTTGACGTTGTAAGCCTCGATCCCGGCCTCTTTGAATCGCCGGTAATCATCCTCACCGGTCACATCGCCGGCGATAACCGCAACGCCTATCCCATTCTTCTTGAGATGAGTGGCCATCTTTATGATCATCGCTGTCTTCCCTGAGCCGATCGAGCCCATCACGTCGACGGACCGAATGCCCTTGGCGGCCAGCCTTTCGTGGTTGTGCTCGGCCAGATGGGCGTTCTCCGCCAGCACGTCATGTTCCATGCCGATGCTCTTGATCTTGTGCACGGCCCATAGATGGATGATCCCGTCTTAACGCTTGTCGTTCGAACCTTTTTCCAATCGGAACGAATCATTTACATATATTTTATTATAAATATCATTACAGAGTTTTCATAACATGAGGTGCAATAGTTAACGGAAAGCGTTCCTTTTTATTCAATTCACTAAATCTACATACCCGAATTTATAAGAATAGGCTTAAATGGTCTTATTTTGCTGTTTTTGTTTAATATTTAGGAGGTATGGTCACGTATTCAGGCAATTTCAGTTTCAATCAGTCGACACTAGGACAACTCGCCAGGCGAAAGGGATTCCTTTTGGTGGGGGCCTTATTGATCATATGCGCATTTGCTCTGTTGTTGAGCGCCTCAGGCGCGAGCGCAGCACCGACCTATGTCTATCATGATGTTTCTACGGATACGACCTGGAACGAGGCCGGTTCGCCATACATCGTCAATCAGACCTTTGTCGTGGCCAACGGGGTAACTCTCAACGTGGGTGCGAACGTGACGGTCAAGGTCGATCCGGGTCAACAGATCATCGTGGACGGCTCCCTGATGGTCAACGGACAGGCATCCCAGACGGTCACATTCACGAAGAACAACAGTCTTACAATGTGGAACGGAATCACTGGCAACGAGAATTCCGTGGTCAGTATGAACTATGCCAACGTAAACAATGATACTCAGATAACGATCCACAACACCGGGGTCTTCACCAATTCCAAATTCGCCAACTCTCCGCTGAGCGCCATATACTTCCAGATCATTTCCAAGAATGGAAATCTGACGGTAACGAACTGCAATTTCACCTCAGCGATTTCCGGTATCAACGATGTCTACGGTCTCATCTCTGATTCCTCGAACGCCAGCAACATTAAGACCTTCAATGTGCCAATCTCGATCACCAACACCTATTTCGGGCCGGGTTTTTCCGGCACGGCGGTCCTGATCAACGAATACGTAGCATCTCACGATAATGCCCTGGTAACCCTCAACAGCAATATGGTGATCAACAACAACCGGTTCAATACCGGTGTGCGATCCGCCATCGCCATCTCTCATAACCTGGACCCGTACGACAATTCGACGGCATTGGTGAACGGGGACTCGACCATAAACACGAACCGTTTCAACAGCGGACCGGCGGTCGGATACTCCGACATAATAACCATACATAACCTGGCCGGACCATTGATGATCCATAACAATGCGGGAAGCGTCGGGGGCAGCCTTCACATACTGAACAATGACCTGAGGAGCGTTCAGGTCTACGGGATCAACGCATACGCCCAGATCATTTCCTACGGCGAAAAAGCCTCCACCATAAGTGTCCCGATAACGATATCCGGCAATAACATCACCTCTGCGGGCGATGGAATAATGGTCCAGAGGCAGATGAACGCCTATGAAGATTCGATCGCATCCATATCCGGAACGGTGACCCTCGACTCCAACAGGATATTCCAAGCGGTGAACGGAGCCTATGTCAGCACGTTGGCGATCGCCGCCTCCAGCTCCAAAGCCTCTGTCATGATCAACTCCGACCTGTCCTTTACGAACAATGTGATGGTCACCATCACCGGTCGGGGTCTATACGTGAACGACCGCATGACCTCCGCCGGATCCAAATCGTCATCATTCTCCGGCGCCGTCACCGCGACCGGAAACACCGTCAGCGCCGATTCAGGAACGATGATCGAGGTGGACCGGTCGGGATTCAGCTCGGCCGATAATTCGACCCTGTCCGTGAGCGGCGGAGTGCTGGTCATGAACAACCACGCCACCTCCTGCAGGAACCTGGTAATCATCAACCTCAGCTACCTGGCAAATGCCAGGTCCTCGATCACGGCAGCCGGTGATCTGACCGTGAACGACAACCGGGCGTATGATTCTTCAAACGGCGGGGTCACCATTCTGTTCACGCCCAACTCCGCCACCAACGGAACGGTAACGGCCACCGTCAACATATTGTCCAGCGGCAACATTTTCCAGGTGTCGAACTCCTATGCCATGGATGTGGAAAGGACCCTTACGGCGACCGGAAACTCGACAATTATCGCTTCGGGGACGGTCAGCCTGTTGGGCAATAACATCGTCGACGAGCAATACACGGCCATCTTGGCCAGAAATTACGTTGATTCCTACGGCAGTTCGAAGGGCACTGTGAACGGAGACTTCACCGTCTCCAACAACACCGTCTTGGTGAACGACCGAACGGCCGTCACCATCGCCATCGGCGCATACGCCGAGGTAAAGGTTGCGATGACGGCCACGACCGCGGCCTACACGGGCAACGTCCTGGTCGCGGACAACAGCGTCACGGTGGCCAACCTGAGCCTTCTGATGTCGCCCTATGATGGGATCTATGTCAATTTCAATGCCAGAGGGTTCGCCGACGTCGCCGGGTCAAACCAGGGCAACAAGTGGGCGAACGCCAGCCTGGGCAATATCCAGGTCCTGCGCAACAGCGTGACCTTGAACGGCAACAATGCCGGCGGGATCGAGTACGACCCGGACCTGACCTCCTATGCCACCCACGGTGGCAGCGCTAGCGCGCTCGCCGGCACCCAGCTGGTCGCCAATAATCATGTCAATGGGGCAGGAAACTTCCTGGAAGCGGTCAAGATGGACATCGACAATCTGAATGCGGCGAGCATCGACGGAAACGCGACCGTTCTCTCCGGTCCGATCACTTTCCAGGCCAACGCCATCAGCATGGTGGGCAACAACAGCAAGGGCATCAATGTGTACAACTACGCCACCAATGACATCTACGCCTACGCCCACTCCAAGGGCACTGTCTCTCTGAAGATCGATGGAGGACTGAACATCGTCAGCAACACCATTGTGATGACGGGAAACGCCGACTCTGGAGTCTACTTCAACAACAACGCCCAGAGCACGTACGCTAAGGTCTCGGCCCTCAACGGACGGGCCTCCATGGATCTCGGCCTTAACCTGTCCAACAATGTGCTGACCATGAAGGGGACGAACGACTCCGGAATAACGTTGGTCAACGACAACCAAGGGGTCAGTTACCGGGATGGTGACGTCATCCTCGAGACCGGCGTCTCTGTGTCCGGGAACAACATCAATCTGGATGCCAGCTCCGGCGTCGGGGTGCAGATAAGCGTTTCGCTGGCCCTCGATCCGTTGTCCTTCAACGGTCATTCCACCATCAACGCCCAGATATCCATCGCAAACAACACGGTATCACGGGGCCAGTTCGGCATAGAGGTCGTCGGGTCAGGTCCCTTGGCGGTCCATATCTCCGGCAACACGGTGACCGGCACGTACAGCTCGGCGCTCTCCGTGAGCGGCAGCAACGCGGTCATCGAGAACAACGTGTTCAGTCAGAACCTCGGGGATGGAATACAACTGGGCAACTGCTCAACATCGACCGGGATCGTCATCGGCAACAACACCATAGATCATAACGCCCACTACGGGCTGTTAATCGCGGACAGCAACGCGGTGACCATCTACAACGGCGCCTTCCAGGACAACTACGCCCATGGGATATACGTGCCCACTGGCAGCCAGGTAAGGTGGGTCATAGATGCGGCATCATCGGTCAAGGACAACGACGTCGTGTTCTTCGGCAACCTCGAGATAATGGCCTCCGGCGTCCTCACACTGGACACCGTGAACACCTTCATGGTTGGTGCGGCCGATAATGGTCTCACCCAGTTGACCGTCGATTTGGGAGGCTCGCTGGTGGTACAGAACTCCGACCTCCGTTCCGACAACGGCCAGGGACTGTTCCTAGTATACGGCGGCCTGCAGATGACCAGCTCGGCCGAGAGCGAGTGGTCCGAGATATATCTAGGGAACACGTCCACGGCATCGATAACCGCCTGCACGATCCAGAACAACTTCAGGAACGGCATCTATGTCGATGGGGCTAGCCCGACCATATCCTCAACCACGATCGCATCGAACGGGATGGATGGGATATTCATATATGATGGGTCGAAGCCGATCGTGAAGAGCTGCGTGATCATGCAGAACGAACGCGGCGTCTATGCCACGAACGCTACCCTCGACAATGTGGTCGACAACATCTTCGCCATGAACACCGTGGCCGGTGTGTACGCCGAGGGCGTCACGGGCAAGATCCATGGCAACATCTTCCTGCTGGATAAGAACGAGATCTTCCTGAGCAACAGCGTGGTGTCGGTCGAGGACAACGAGATCGGATATGCCCGGATAGTCGATGACGTGGCCCAGTATTCGACCATCCTCTCCCTGCTGATGAGCTATGAGAACGAATATGCCACAAGTTCGGTGGGTTCCACCAGCCTCCTGGGCGGGTTCGACATCTCGAGCCTCATGATGCCGATGCTGCTGGACCACGTCGGGCTCTACGCAGTGAACTCGGACGTGACCGCCAGCGACAACACCTACGGCATGCTGAGCTATGCGGTATACGCGGAGAACTCGACCCTGTCCTTCGGCGACACGGTGAAGGACAACGTGATAGTCCTGCAGTGGCTGAACAGCAACCTGGATGCGAAGAACATTACCATACCGACCTTCGTCTACAACGGCATCTACATGATCAACTCGAAGTTGACCATGACCGGTGGCAGTATCCAGTGCAAGAACGACGCAGTGTTCCTCGACGGTTCCGGAGCTAACATATCCAAGTCAGCCCTGAACGCCTCGCGGTTCGACATCTACTCGGTGCACCAGAGCAGCGTCAATATCAGCGCCACGACCCTCGACGGCAAGCAGAAGATCGAGGACGGCGGCCTGATGACCTGGTTGAATCAGTTCACCGTCATCGTCAAGAACGCCGACGGCGATCTGCTCTCCGGAGTGACGGTCACCATCGTTGATGGGAACGGCAAGCTGGTCGCCAGCGGCCTCACCGACGGCAACGGCCAGTTCCTGGCCGATGTGACCGGCTGGACCCAGAATGCGAACGGCGTACAGGCCATCACCGCCCCGTACTGGGTGAACGCCACCGTGGATGGCAAGGTCATTTCGCAGACCGCCGACGGAAGCAAGAGCCAGACGATATCGGCACAGGCGCAGAGGAGCACGATCGACGCGATCATGCTGCCGCTGCTCCTGATCATCGCCCTGATCGTAGTGGTCGTGGTGATCGCGGTGGTGTTGCGGATCCGGAAGAGCTGACGGCAAACCCTTTCCTCAACCCTTTCCCTTATTTTCCTTTCCTCCATTTACCCACCCATGCGCGCAAAATGATTAAGAAGCGTACGCGCATTCCACGCCAGGTGCATCTGATGGGTTATTCTCAAAGACTTCTTGACGTTCTTCGTTCGCTCAACGCCGAGGAAGGCGATACCGTTCTGGTAAAGGACACGGAGCGGGAGTACCGGGGCATTCTGATGCCCCATCACGAGTTCAGCGACCCGGACGTGATCGTGGTCAAGCTCAAGTCCGGATACAATGTCGGGGTCAGGACGTGCCAGGAGACGACCATCGAGGTCGTTTCCAAGGTCCAGCCGAAGGAAAGGAAACCGCATCACTTGCATCCTGCCAAGGACAAGAAGACGGTGGCGGTGCTGGGGACCGGTGGAACGATCGCCTCCTACGTCGACTACCGCACCGGCGCTGTGCATCCGGCCCTATCGGCCGATGACCTGGTCGCCTCGGTGCCAGAGATCGGCGACATATGCAACGTGCGCTCCGAGGTCATATTCTCCCTATTCAGCGAGAACATGACCGTCGGCCATTGGCAAACGCTGGCCGCCGCGGTCGCCGACCGGCTGAACGCCGGTGTCGACGGCTGCATCATCCCGCATGGGACGGACACGATGGGCTACACCTCGGCGGCGATGTCGTTCATGCTCGAGGGATTGACCAAACCGGTCGTTCTCGTCGGGGCCCAGCGCTCCTCGGACCGGCCCTCCACCGATGCCCACACCAACCTGGTATCCGCCGCCCGCTTCATCGTGGAGGGGGACGCGGCCGGGGTCTACGTGCTCATGCACGACACCTCCTCGGACACGGCCGGGGCCGTGCATCTCGGCACCAAGGTGCGCAAGATGCACACCAGCCGCCGTGACGCCTTCCAGAGCGTGAACTGCCGCCCGGTCGCCCGGATCGGGTTCGAGGGCGGCATCGAATACCTGGCGGCCCATCAGAAACGGGCCCAGGGCAAGGTACTTCTGCGGGAAGGGATGGATGCCAACGTGGCCTTGCTGCATTTCTATCCGGGCATGTCCCCCTCGGCCTTCGAATCGGTGCTCACCTCCCACCACGGGGTCGTGTTCGCGGGGTCCGGGCTCGGCCACGTTTCCAAGGACATGGTCAAGGCCATCGACAGGGCGATCAGGGCCGGGACCAGGGTGGTGATGACCTCCCAGTGCCTATACGGACGGGTCAACCTGAATGTGTACGACACCGGACGGGACCTGATCTCGGCGGGGGTCATCCCGGGCGAGGACATGCTGCCGGAGACCGCCTACGTCAAGCTCATGTGGGTGCTGGGACAGACCTCGGACGAGGGCGAGGTGCGGCGTCTGATGGCGGCGAACCTCCGCGGCGAGATCACCGAAAGGAGGCAGATCGCATGAGCGAGCACGAACTGACCTGCGGCATAGAGATACACCAGCAGCTCAGCACCAAGAAGCTGTTCTGCTCCTGCGAATCCGAACTGGTGGAGGAAGAAGGGTCCACCCTGCTGCGCCGGCTGAGGCCGTCCCAGTCGGAGCTGGGGGAGATCGACCGGGCTGTGCTGGCGCAGGCCGCCAGGAAAATGAGCTTCAGGTACCAGGCACCCCCCTCCAGATGCTGTCTGGTGGAAGCGGACGAGGAACCGCCGCACGACGCGGACAGGGAGGCGGTCCAGGCTTCGCTGATCGTTTCTGCCCTGCTCAAGGCCAGGACCGTCGACGAGGTGCATTACATGAGGAAGATCGTCATCGACGGATCCAACACCTCGGGTTTCCAGAGGACCGCGCTCATTTCGACGGACGGCGTCCTGGACGTCAACGGTAAGCAGATATCGATCCTCTCGATCTGTCTCGAGGAGGATGCGGCCCGCAAGGTCGAGACCAAGGCCAGCGAGGTCACCTACCGTCTGGACCGTTTGGGCATTCCGCTGATCGAGATCGCCACCGGCCCGGACATGCATGACGGCGAGACGGTGAGGGACGTGGCGCAGCGCCTCGGTTCGATCCTCCGGGCGACCAAGAAGGTGAAGCGGGGACTTGGGACCATACGGGAGGATGTCAACATCTCGATCCCGGGCGGTGCCCGGGTGGAGATCAAGGGGGTGCAGGACCTGAAGCTGCTGCCCACCTACGTGGAGAAGGAGGTGGAGAGGCAGCGCTCGCTGCTCAGGATCCGGGACATGCTCAGGGAGAGAGGGGTGACGCAGGTGGCCGCCGAGGTGGCCGACTACACCGCCATATTCGCCTCGTCCAAATCCAAGGTCATCACCTCCGCGCTGGCCAAGAGCGGGAAGGTCCTGGGCATAAGGCTCCCTGGCTTCGTCGGGGTCATGAAGAGCGCCGACGGCAAGCTTAGATTGGGGGCGGAGATGGCCCAGCACGCCCGCACCCGCGGCGTGATGGGCATATTCCATTCCGACGAGCTTCCCGGCTATGGCATTACCCCGGAGACGGTCAGCGACCTCCGGAACGCCATGGCACTGGGCGATGGGGATGCGTTCGCCATCTGCGCCGACGACCCGATCAAGGCCGAGGCGGCGTTGAAGGCGGCCGCGGAACGGGCCCGAACGGCGTTGGACGGCGTTCCGGAAGAGACCCGGGACCCACAGCCGGACGGGGGCAGCGCCTTCTCCCGGCCGCTGCCGGGTGCCGGCAGGATGTATCCGGAGACCGACGTCAGGCCGATACCGATCACCGCGGAGCGCATGGCCCAGGTATGTCTGAACCTACCAGAGCTGCCGGAACAGACCATCAACCGCTTCGTCAGCACCTACGGGATACATAAGCAGCAAGCCGCCCAGATCGTCCGGGAAGGGTTCGAGCAGCTGTTCGAGGAGCTCTCCCTCAAGGACCAGGCAGGGGTGGCCGCGCGCACCTTCCTGAACACCTACCCAGAACTGGAAAAGGAGGGCGTGGACGTCTCTTCGATCTCGGACGATTCAATCAGGGACCTCTTTGATTCGCTCGTCAAGGGGAGATTCACGAAGGAGGCCCTGCCTGACCTTCTGCGCCACGTGGCGAAAGGCAAGAGCGTCGCATCTTCCATCGAAGCGCTGGGCATCACCCAGGTCGACAGCGGGGAGGCGAGCCTGATCATCGCCAAGCTGGTCCAGGAACGGGAGCATTTCGTGAGGGAGAAGAAGATGGCGGCCATCGGACCTCTCATGGCCCCGGCCATGGCGGAGCTGCGTGGAAAGGTGGACGGCAAGACCATCAGCGAGCTCCTGAAAAGGGAGATCGAGAAGCTGCTCAGCACATGATCTCCCGGGGTCTCAGCTCCAGCACCCGGAGCTCTTCGAAGAACAGATGCTGGGCCCGCAATTCCTTGACCTGGAAGGGGTCCAGCATATCCTTCAGCGGGGTCCGCTCCATATCGGACGAGACGATCACCACGATCCTCCCCTCCCGGTTCAGGTGCAGGGGTGCCTGTTCCAGGAACCTTCCCAGCGTTTCCGTCCCGGTCCTCCCGCCCGCCCAGGCCAGGTCGCTGACGTCGGTGCCTTCTCCCCGCAGATAGGGCGGGTTGAAGACGATCAGGTCGAAGCTTCCCTCCACGTTCTGGAACAGGTCCGACCTGATCACCTCCAGCCTCAGGCCGTTAAGGCTGGCGGCCGCCTTTGCGCCGAACGCCGCCTCCTGGTTGACATCGACCGCGGTGACGATCGCCCCGGCCTTGGCCAGATGAAGGGAGACGAGCCCGCTGCCGCAGCCCACCTCCAGCACCCGATCGCCCGGAACCACCTCCAGCGCGTCGAGCAGCAGGAACGTGTCGTCGGACGGGCAATATACGCTCTCCGGGCAGTTCACGACGATCGAGGTATCCAGTTTCATGAGCGTCTCTCGTGACCTGATTCCCCGGTGGCGGGATAAATGATTGGCCCACATTGACGACGTTGCCTACGAAATAATATTAAGCGCCGGAGCACTTGATGGCGTCCGAGCCCCATGGACATTTACTCTATTCTAGCCATCGTCGTCATGCTGGTAGCGGTCGCCGCGGGGTTCATGAAGCGGTTCAGCTACACCAACGTCCTGGTGGTGGCCAACCTGGGGGTCTTCATGCTGACCCTGCTGGCCCCGCTGACGCCGTTCTCCGGCGGGCTGACCGCGGTCCAGACCGACCTGGGGTTCAGGGCGTCCTATTTCACGAACGACCAGAGCCATTTGTACACCATCTTCACCAACCTGTTCGTCCACGCCTCCTTCTTCCACGTCATCGGGAACATGCTGTTCCTTTTCCTGATCGGGAACGCCTACGAGGAGAGGGTGGGCAAGAACAAGTTCGTTGCGACGTACCTCATCGCCGGCGTGGTCGGGACCCTGGTGGAGTCGGTGGTGCTGAGCGGGTCGGACAGCCTGATGATCGGCGCCTCCGGGGCCATCGCCGGAGTCATGGGGGCAATGCTTCTGCTCTACCCCCGGGACAAGGTGCCCATGTTCCTGCTGATCATATTCCTGCCCGCCGTCTCGGTCTGGCTGGCGGTCGGTTCGTGGTTCGCCTGGCAGGTGTTCCTGGCATTCTCCACGCCGAGCGCCCTGGTGGGCGGCGGCGTCGGGTTCGGGGCCCACTTCGGCGGCTTCCTTGCCGGTATGCTGGTGGCCCACCTCTATCCGCAATCGCTGGCCCGGACGCCCCGGGCGGTGGACGTGACTGACCTTGAATCGCTGGCCACCACGAAGGAGCTCAAGGAGGCACTGGACCATATCCGGGGCGAGACCAATCCGGACATCCGGAACGCGTGGCTGAACTATTTCGCCGACCATGCGGTCTGCCCGAAGTGCGGCAAGCACCCCAGGTGGAAGGGAAACAATATTAAGTGCTCGTGTGGCTTTGAATCCTCGCTGAAATGAAGGATATAGAGGTCAAGGTCCTGTGCGAAGGCCGCATCGTGAGGGAGGGGAAGGCCATCCTCGAGGCACATTCGTCCGTCACCATGGTCACCTGGCCCGAGCACATCATGATCGTCGATACCAGTGACGCGGACTATCGGCCGCGGGTGATCGATGCGCTCTCCGCCAACGAGGTCGACCCGGACCAGGTAGACATCGTGGTAAACACCCACCTTCATCCCGACCACTGTGCCAACAACGACCTGTTCGCCTATGCCATACAGATGGTCCACGAGTTGGAGGGTCCGGACCGCCGGTTCGTCTCCGTGACGAAGGACCATGAGCTGTATCCCGGGATCGCCCTGGTCCACACCCCGGGCCACACCCCCGGCACCATGAGCGTGTTCGTCGAGGCCGAACGCCGGTACGCGATCGTCGGGGACGCCATACCCACGCTCGAGAACGTGCGTCGCTGGGTGCCTCCCGGCATCGCCGATGACGGCGAGGCCGCGCTGAGGAGCATGAGGAAGATCGTTTCCTTCGCCGATGTCGTCGTTCCCGGGCACGATTCACCGTTCGCCGTCGACCGTATTAACGATAGATTTATCCAGACCGGAGCTTAATGGCCGGGTTGAGTGATATGAACATACCGAACGCCCTAAACCTCGAATGTCCGGATTGCGGAGAGAAGACAGTGCATGAGGTGCTGAGGGGCAAGATCAGCAAGGAAGGCGATGTACTGGAGACCACCGTCAAATGCCAGCAGTGCGGCAAGGTGTACACGACTGTGGTCAGGGAACCGAAGGCGGTGATGGTGCCGATCATCGTTTCTGAGATGGCTAGCTCCAAACGTTACGAGGTGGAGATGGCGCAGGGGGACCTGGTCTCCTACGAGGACGAGATGTTCGTGGAGGACATGCCGGTGCTCATCACCGGACTGGAGGTCGACGGGCGCCGGGTCATGAAAGCGAAAGCCGAGGAGATATCCACTCTCTGGGCGAAGAAGTTTGATAAGGTAAGGGTTAGAATAGCGGTCAACAAGGGCAGCAAGACGCTCTCCGTTGACATCACCGCCACGCCCGATGAGGAGTTCTTCGTCGGGGACCTGATGACCCTTGGACGCGAGGAGGTGGTCATCCATTCGATCAAGACCTCGGACGGCGGAATGGCCAAGAGCGGCGCCGTGCGGGCCAGGGATATCGTCCGCATCTACGCCAAGAAGGCCAGGACGAACTACTGAAGGTCCTATGGGAACCGAGCAGGAACGAATGAGAATGGTCGCCGGGTTGGTCGGGTCCGGCTATGTGTACGGCAATAACGTGGTCGCCGCCATGGAGAAGGTGGAAAGGCACCGGTTCCTGCCCAAGGAGATGGAGAGCGTGGCCTACATCGACTCTCCGCTCGGCATCGGGGAGGGGCAGACCATCTCCGCGCCCCACATGGTGGGCATGATGGCCAGCGGGCTGGAGCTGCGCCCCGGCCTCAGGGTGCTGGAGATCGGCGGCGGTTCCGGGTACCACGCGGCGGTGATCGCCGAGCTGGTGCGGCCGGACGGTCACGTCTACAGCATCGAAAGGATACGGTCGCTGGCGGACTCGGCGACCAAGAACCTGGAGTCGGCGGGATACGGCGACCTGGTGACCACGATCGTGGCGGACGGATCGAAAGGATACCCGGAGTTCGCACCGTACGACCGCATCAGCGTCGCCTGCGGCGCTCCTCAGGTTCCGCCTCCGCTTTTTGAACAGTTGAAGGAAGGGGGCAAAATGCTGATCCCGGTGGGGGGACGCACCTACCAGGAACTGTATCGGATCACCAAGGCAGGGGGCAAGATGCAGAAGCAGGACCTGGGGTCGGTGCTCTTCGTCCCACTGATCGGGGAATACGGCTTCAAGGAATGAAGCTCAGCCCTTCAGGCCTTTCCGCTCGCCCAGGATGTGGGGCAGAATGTCCGATAGGTCCTTGCTTCGAACGACAACGTTCGCCTGATGCGCCACATAATCGTCTATCGGGTTGAAGGCGATCTTGAGCTTGGAGGCCTCGAACATTGAGACGTCGATGAAGCTGTTACCGACGCTGCAGACGTGTTCCCGGTCCACGCCGTAGACCGACGAGAAACGCTCCACGGCCTGGCGTTTGTTTGTCAGTTCCACCCTCAGCACGCCTTCCCCGGTCAGTTTGCCGGTCGTGTCGCAGGCGAATCCGTTGGCAACCCAGTCATCGAACCCGAACCGCTTGGCGATCCTGCTCGCGACCACGTCCAGGCCACCGCTGACGATGACCGTCTTAATGCCTTGCCATCTGAGCTCGTCCACGGTCTGCTGGATGCCCTCCACGATGGGCAGCGGCTCGAGTATGGTGCTGATGTCCGCATGGCACAGGTCGGGCCTTTTGCCGAGCCAAAGGGCGATGTCCCGGCGCATGAACTCCATGTCGTCTATCTCTCCCTTGACGAACGCCTTGATGGACTCTTCGCTCTTTACCCCGAAATGGTCATGCACCCAGGTCCACGACGATTCATAGTCGACCAGAACGCCGTCCATATCGAATGCGACCAATCCGAAATCGTGCTTTTCGTTCGCCATGCCCATGCCGAGGCGGGAGGAGGGTATTAAAGGATTGTCACGGCCGGTCGCGGCAAAGTCCGGTACATCTAAATAAACAGAAAAAGTGCCCTTGAATCACTAGTTGCTACTATCGGCACTGGGATGTAATGAAATGAACAAGAATTCCTCCAAGGTGTCACATTTCACCTCCGTAACAACGATACTGTTCTCGTTGCTGCTGCTGACGGTCCTGCTAGGCACCGTAACGGTGGCCAGCGCCAGCGGGACCGGCGCGGGGACCAGCCTGACCAGCGGGACCGTTCTGAACCTGCATGTCCCCTTCAGGATAGACGGGGATCAGGACCTGGTCTCCCAGGCGACCGGTCAGGGATGGCCGGGAGACGGTTCGGTTTCGAACCCTTTCATGATCGAGAACCTCGAGGTCAATGCCACGGGCTCGTTCTACGGCATCTACCTGGGCAACGTTACCTTGAGCTTCACCGTTTCTTCTTGTTCGGTCTCCGGAGCGATCGCCGCTGACACCGACGATTATCCGTACCACTACGGGGCGGGGATCGAGGTCTTGAACGACTCAGGCAAGGTGAAAGTGCAGAACAACCTCTGCGACAGCGACAGCGAGGGTATCTTCGTCTACGGATCGAACTCCTCCACCATCGAGGACAACACCTGCAACAACAACGGTCACGACGGGATCGACCTGTCCGGGTGCGGTAGCGGGTCGGTCCTGAACAACATCTGCAGCGGCAACGCTAACACCGGGATCTATCTCGCCGGGTCGAGCACCGGGAACAAGGTCTCCGGCAACGTGTGCGGCGCTGAGGGGTACGGCATCTATCTCTATCGGTCGGGGTCGAACATCGTGTCCGGTAACAGCTGCAAGAGCGATGGACATGGGATTCTCCTGGGCTCTTCCGGGAACAGCAGCGTCTCCGGCAACACCTGCGCCAACTCGACATTGAGCGGGATAACGCTGGAAGGGAGCAATTCCAGCAGCGTCTCCGGCAACACCTGCGACGGCAATGGCTACTACGGGATATTCCTGGACTCGGCGAACGGCGACAGCGTTTCCGGCAACACCTGCGACGGCAACAAGTATTATGGTATCTTCCTCGGCGGGTCGTATTCCAACTCCGTGACGGACAACGACTGCAGTTCGAACAGCTTCTACGGCATCTACCTGTACAGCTCTTTGTCCAACACAGTTTCCGGCAACACTTGCGATTACAACACCCACTACGGCATCTACCTGTACAGCGCTAGCATCAGCAACGTGATCCAGGCGAACACCTGCGATGGGAATCAGGAGGTAGGCGTCTTCCTTTACTCCTCGGGCACCGAGAATCTGCTCAAGGCCAATACCTGCGACGATAATGGCCACTACGGGATCTACCTCTACTCGTCGAACTTCACCAAGATCCTGGAAAATCTCTGCCGGACGAACGGGTACTACGGCGTCTATCTCTACAATGAAAGTTCCAACAACACCATCCAGGCCAACTCCTGCAACGACAATTCGGTCACCGGTACCCTGCTCTATCTGGATTGCAGTAACAACACCATCCAGGCCAACACCTGCAACGGGAACAGCGGCAAAGGCATCCAGCTCCTGCAGGCATGCGACAACAACAACGTCAGCCTGAACACCTGCCTGGGCAACGGGGAGGGTATAAGCGTCGATGCCACCAGCATTGGCAACCTCGTCACCGGCAACACCGTCGCGGAGCCCGCCAATGGTGACTGGGGGTGGTTCGCCGCCATAGGTGCGATCGCCCTGGCCATCGCGCTGCTGATATTCCTGGCGCTGAGAAGGAGAGGTCCGGCAAAGAAGAAGAGGAGGAGCGGGAGGTGAGATCCTTGACCGAGGACCTCCCCTTCACATGGCCAGCGGAGGTCCAGGGAGAGAGCCTTATAATAATCTCAAATCCATTGGCTTCAGTATGATAACGCTTGTCGGGGTCGGGCACGTCTTCGATATCGCCGCACAGGTGAAACAAGTGATCCGGGAAAGGAACCCGGGTGCGGTGTGCATAGAGCTCGACCAGGAAAGGTACGACGCGCTCCGCCATCCCCGGGCGCGGGGGGACGTGCCATTGCCATACAAACTGCTGGCATTCATGCAGAGGCGTATGGCCCACCAATACGGAGGGGAGGTCGGCAATGAGATGCTGGCGGCGGCGGATGAGGCGATCGATCTGCATGCCAGCCTGCTCCTGATCGACGCCGAGGCGGGCAACCTTTTCAACCGACTCTGGCAGGAGATGGAGTTTCGGGAGAGGGTCCTGCTGATCGTCTCCAGCGTCGGCGGCCTGTTGATGACCCGCAAGCGCATCGACAACGAGATCGAGAACTTCCAGGACAACGAAGCGACCTACCTGGAGCAGATGGGCCAGGAGTTCCCCACGATCAAGCGGGTGCTCATCGACGAGAGGAACCAGCTTATGGGCTCCCGAATCCTGAACGCCGAGACCCAGTTCGGCAACGTGGTGGCGATGGTCGGGGACGGACACATCGACGGGATCATGGCCCTGATCAACCGACCGGATGTGGAAGTGATCCGCCTGAAGGCCCTCCGGGACATCCAGGTGAAGGACGTCCGTACCGGTTCCGGCACTTCCGAGGCGCACATCCAGTTCACGGTCCGAACAGAGTAAAGGAAGGATTAATCACCCGGTAGAGGATCTCCTTGGTGTTCCATGAAGGTCAAGCTGCTATCGTACACCAACCAGGCGGAGGTGCTTTGCGCCACCGCCGCCCGGACCTGCTATTCCTCCGACGCCCCGTCCAGGATACTGGAGAACATCGATGAGGCCAAGGCGGGCAAGTTCATCGACAACGTGGTGGGGATGGGGCATCATTCGATCATCGAGCACGCCTATTACACATTCTCGCTGGAGGGCGTCTCACGGGCGATGACCCATCAGCTGGTCCGGCACCGTCTGGCCTCCTTCTCGCAGCAGTCGCAGCGGTACGTGTCGCTGCTGACCCCGGACTACGTCGTTCCGCCCACCATCAAGGGCGATCCAGAGGCGGAAAGCCGGTTCAAGGAGGCCATGGAGCAATCCTGGGAGGCGTACCAGAAATTGGCCGAGCTCATACCGGTCGAAGATGCCAGGTACGTGCTCCCGAACGCCTGCACCACCAACATCATGGTCACCATGAATGCCAGGGAACTGCTGCACTTCTTCACCATGAGGTGCTGCAACCGGGCCCAATGGGAGATACGGGAGGTGGCCGACATAATGCTCGAGGAGGTGCTCAAGGTATCCCCTGCAATATTCAAGGATGCGGGGCCTGGATGCGTCCGGGGAGCCTGCCCAGAGGGGAAGATGTCGTGCGGTCGCCCAAGGAAAAAGCGTTGAAAAAGGCTTATATAGACCGAACACTTTTGCGGCTCCCATCAAGGTCGTCATTATGGGCAATGTCCGTCCAACTTACATCAAACGTGTCGCTATGGAACTCGTGCAGAAGTACCCCAGGGCTTGCTCTGCCGATTTCGAGAACAACAAGGTGCTGGTATCCAAGCTCACCGACGTCTCGTCGATCGTGATGAGGAACCGCATCGCCGGGTACATCTCCCGGTACTGGCAGAACCAGGAATTCTAGGCGAAACTATATCATGGCTCCCCAGAATCTGGTGTGAGCCATGGTCAAAGCAATTGAGGTCAATGACCTCACCCGACTTTTCGGTGGAAAGAAGACAGAGCCCAGCGTAGCCCTTGATCACCTGGACCTTCAGGTGGAGGAGGGCGAACTTTTCGGGCTCCTCGGTCCCAACGGCGCAGGCAAGACCACCCTCATCAAGATCCTGTCCACATTGCTGCTCCCCTCGTCCGGCTCCGCCAAGGTGCTGGGCTACGACGTCGTCAGTGAGGCGGCCAAGATCCGGCCCAGGATCAACATGGTCTCCGGAGGGGAGACGTCCGGCTACGGGCTGCTCACGGTCAGGGAGAACCTGTGGATGTTCTCTCAGTTCTACGGCATCCCGGGGAAGGAGGCCAAGGCCGCCATCGAGGACCTGCTTGCCAAGTTCGATCTTCTGGACAAGGGGGACTCCAAGGTGCGCACCATATCCACCGGCCAGCGTCAGAAGATGAACGTGGTCCGGGGCTTCGTGACGGACCCGGACCTGCTCTACCTGGACGAACCGACGCTCGGTCTCGATGTGAACGCCTCCCTGGTCATACGGGAGCATCTGCGGTCCTGGGTCAAGGGCGGCGCCGGCAAGACGCTGCTGCTCACCACCCACTACATGATCGAGGCGGACGAGCTGTGCGACCGGGTAGCGATAATCAACAACGGTCGGATCCTGGCCTGCGATTCTCCCCGGAACCTGAAGAGAATGATATCGAAGAGCACCACGTTCAGCATAGAGACCACGCCGTTCGGTGACGTGGACGGACTTTCGAAGCTCCGCGGGGTCACCGGATGCTCGGCCGAGGCCACCAACGAGCACACACTGCTGAAATTGGTCACCGAGGACGAGTCCTCCATATCCGACATCATCTCCTACCTGACCCAGCGCAATGCGAAGATACTCTCGTTCAACAAGAACGAGCCGACGCTGGAGGATGTGTTCATTCAGATGGTGGGGAGAGGGCTCGAATGATCGACTGGCGGTTGAACGGGAGGGCGATCATCGGAAGGGCGTACCCCCGTATCCTGGGGGTCATGCGGGAACCGTCGTGGATACTTTTCGACATCTTCCTTCCGCTGCTCGGCATCGCCGCCTACATATTCTACTACCGGGCCATGAACGCGCCGGAGGCGTTCGCCGGCTTCATCGTCATTGGCGGTGCCATGACGGCCTACTGGATGAACGTTCTATGGTCAATGGCGACGCAATTCTACTGGGAGAAGGAGGTGGGCAACCTGCAGCTGTACATGCTCGCCCCCATGTCCCGCATGAGCGTGCTCGCCGGCATGGCGTTGGGCGGGATGCTGATGACCACCATCAGGGCGGTGTCGACGGTGCTCCTGGGCGTATTCCTCTTCGACGTACATTTCACACTAACCCAGCCGTTGGAGCTCATCCTCGTGTTCTCGTTCACGCTCGTCGCCCTGTACGGCATGGGCATGATGTTCTCCTCCCTGTTCATGATGTGGGGGCGTTCGGCGATGCAGATGACCTCGCTGCTGCAGGAACCGATCTATCTGGTGTCAGGATTCTATTTCCCGGTCCGGGCCCTGGGCTACTGGGTGGCGCTGGGGGCCTCCATTCTGCCGATAACTCTGGGCCTGGACGGGATGCGCCAGCTGCTGTTCGGCGCCAGCTCCAACGGGTTCCTTCCGGTGGACCTGGAGGTCGCCATCCTGGCAGTTCTGGCGGTCGTGTTCTTCTTTTTGGCCAGACACTTCCTGGAATTCATGGAGACCATGGGTAAGAGGGAAGGGAGGCTGACCCTGAGATGGCAGTGAGGGAACGTCTCGCGAATAATTGGCGCACCTTCCGCTGGGCCTCCTGGCTGGGCTGGCAGATGGAGGCCAACTGGACGAACTGGTATCTGTTCTTCATCTACTCGATCGCCAAGCCGATCGCGGGAACGCTGATCGTCGTCATCATGTACCTGATCGTGTTCGGCGGGGTGACCGGGGACCCGACGTTCTTTTCCTACATGTATCTCGGGAACGCCTTTTACATCTTCATAGGCCAGGCGCTATTCGGGACGACGTGGGTGATCCATGAGGACCGGGAGCACTACCAGACCCTGAAGCAGGTATACATGGCCCCGATCAGTCTGCTCGTCTACCTGGTCGGGCGGGCCATGGCGAAGATAGCGGTGGCTGGGATGGCGGTGATCATAACGCTGGCGTTCGGCATGCTGGCGCTGGGCCTGCCCCTGGCCCTGCTCAACATTGACTGGCCGCTGCTGGCGTTGGCACTGTTGATCGGACTGGTGTGCATGGTCTCGATAGGCATAGCCCTGGCCGGCATAACATTCCTCACCGCCAAGCATGGCTACGGCATCAACGAGGGCGTGGCGGGCATATTCTATCTGTTCTGCGGGGCCATCTTCCCTCTGACCGTTCTGCCCGACTGGGGGAGGGCCGTAGGCCAGGTCATACCGATCACCTATTGGCTCGAGATCACGAGGAGGGCGATGCTGCCCGATTCGGGCATCTCCAACATCAGCGGATTGGGCGATTTTTCCAACATCCAGATACTATCCTTCCTGCTACTTTCCGCAGGGATATTCCTGGTCCTCTCAATCGGTATATTCAAGTATGCGGACTATCTTGCCAGAAAGAAGGGCAAGCTCGATATGAGCACGTCCTATTGATGCGTGCCGGACTGGATTTCTGTTCCGGCGGTAGATAAAAGCCCGAGTGGGGTAGCTTGGATATCCTAGGAGGCTGCGAACCTCCAGACCCGGATTCAAATTCCGGCTCGGGCGCTATCCTTCACTTATTCTAGATTGTGCCTCTCCTTGATCTCGGCCTCTCCTGGCGGCAGGATGCGCCCGATCTCCTCCTCCGGAACCCCGAAGATCTTTGCCAGCACCGCGGAGGCCTTTCCACCGACGTTCTTGCCGGGAATAATTACCGCGTACTTGGTCGACAGCTTCTCGACGCTGGACCTCGGACCGCACATGATCTTCCTAGCACCTTCGTGGGTTATCTCGCCTACGGCCAATTCCAGCGGCAGGTGGTGCGCGTAGTTGCGTTTACCCCTGATCACGAAACCTCCCCGCGGCACGAACTCCCCGGCGTCGGGGGTCTTGGTGACCTGGTCCGGTTCCACCCAGTAGGCGGTACCCTCGCTCACGCCCGCGTTCCAGGCCTTGGAATGGGCCAGGGCGAACAGGCACAGCTCCCGCAGCTCGTCATCGGTGGCGGTACCTCCATCCTTCAGGATGGTCGACGGGGCCCCGTGGACGTCCGCGTGCGCATACCGGTCCTTGGAGGTCAGGTGCTTCTTCACCACCTGGTCGTTCCCTCTGGCGTCCCGGCCGGCAAGTACCAGCTTTCCTCCGGAGGTGAGGAACCATTTGTAAGCCTCGAACCAGAATCTCTTGGTCGGCTTTACCTCCTTTACGGCGGTGCGCGCGATGGCCTCTCCCTTCTTACGGCGGGAGGCGATCTTAAGTTCGGTTTCCTGGGCGGCCTGTTCCGCTCCCACCAGCTTAGACTTGGCCTCCTTGGCCTCCAGGAACAGAAGGTTGGCGTTCTCTTCCAGGCCGGCGGTGTAGTCCACCTTGACCTCGAACTCACCCAGCTTGACCGTGGCGGTGTGGGACTTGGGGTCCACGGTGACCACGCCCGGTATGCCCAGCATCGACGATTTGATGGCCTCCCAGTCTCCCATGGAGGCGATCTCCTTCAGGCGGGCCAAAAGGTCGGTCGCCTGCTGATAGTTGACGTAGAGTGAATTGGCCCTCTCCGCCAGTCGTTCGGACTCCTCGCGCTGCCGGGTGACGTTCTGGGTCATCTGTTCCATCTGCCGCAGCAGACGTTCCAGCTCCTCGTCCTTCTCCTCTTTCTTCTCTTCCACCCGCACGCCTTTGACGAACAGGTCCAACGCCTCGGACAGGGTGGATTTCGGTTCAGAGCGCAGGGAGGAATGGAGGCGCAGCTCGATCGGGGACACATCGACCACCAGATCACCGTCGAAGACCAGCCTCGGGCTGGGCGAAGTGGTTATGGCATTGAGTATCTCTCCGATCGAACGGAACAGGTCGTTCATTTCTGCTTCCGTCAGTGTCTTGGCCTTGCGGGACTTGTCGATGCCCGCCCTGATGCACACTTCCTCCGCATACTGGCCGCCGATGTTGGCCGAGGTGGCCAGGGTCCGCACCACATCGGCGGTGGAGCCGGCGATGGCCTTCCTGAAACTTTCCTGGTCGCCCTTCTTCGGGTCGAAACGCGAAAGGGGGAATTGGTAGTCGGCGCCGATCAGCACGTCCCGGTGGCGCCATTTCTTCTGCTCGATGCAGTTCACTATCTTGCCGTCCCCCACGATGAGCAGGTTCCCTTCTCCGAACAGCTCGAAGATGATGTCGAAGGCGGCCTCTTTGTTCGCCACCTTCATGACCAGTATGCGGTCGAACTCACGTTGTTCCACCGATTGGACCCGGGCATTGCCGAGGAGCTTCCGGGCATGGACGGCGAAGCTCGAAGGGGTATCCGGGGCGTCCGGTTTCGACTCCGGAGCGAAGAGCCATTTGGTGTCCTTGAAATAGAGTTCCCTCTTCCCCTGCTGGGTGTTGATCCGGAATAGGACGTTCCTCTTGTCCCAGTTGAACACCTTGTCGACGAAGCCGCCGACAAGTGCCTGCATCTCGCCCGATATCGCCATGATATCGAACGCGTTCATCTCTCCCTTCATCAATGTCCCTTAGCATCTGGATGGACAAAAGGGTTTGCCATTGATAGCGGTGGTATCGCTCAATCACTCAGAAAGATTTATCAATGGTAATCAGGTTGGGGAGAAACACTGCCACTGTGGCTTAGAGGTATAGCGATGCCTTGGTAAGGCATAGGTCGAGGGTTCAATTCCCTCCAGTGGCTCTCTTTTTCCATGTTCTCGGCCCGGTCGCCGCATTACTTAAAAATTGAAATATAGTGGACGGTTGCTAGTTCGTTGGATTCTTGGGTGAAAAGGATGAACCGAAGGCTGTTCTATTCGATCTCGATCTTCTTCGGGGTCCTGGTGTTCGGAACGATAGCCTTCGTTTTCGTCGAACCTTCGGTCCATCGGGATCCGTTGGTCTCTCTTTATTTCACCATAACGACCGTGTTTACAGTTGGCTACGGAGACATCATTCCGACCACTGGCGTCAGCAGACTAGTGGCCGTGGTTGTGATGGTGTTAGGCATTGCGGCCGGCGTCTCAACATTGCAGAGCCTGTTCGACCTGGCGATCAAGCGCGACCTCAGGAAGGAGCTGGGCCTGCCGGAAAGGAGGATCAGGATGAAAGATCATTACATCATCTGCGGTTACGGAAATGTGGGAAGGGAGGTTTTGGACCAGCTGGTCAAGAAAGGGGAGAAGTTCCTGGTCATCGAGAACGACCGGAGCAAGGTGGAGGCCATGGTCGAGCACGGTATTCCGGTCATCTCCGGTGATGCCGAATCGGAAGAGGTGCTGGAAAGGGCCAACATCATGACCGCCAAGGGGCTCATCACCACCATGAAGGATTCCCAGAACATGATCGTGGTGCTCACGGCCAAGACCCTCAATCCGAAGATATATGTGGTCTCCGAGGTGGAGGACCCCAGCAACGATGGCAAGCTGAAGAGGGTGGGGGCGGACAGCATCGTCAACTGCCACGAGATGGGGGCCAGACTGATGGTGGGGCGGGCCCGCCATGTCACCATCGATCCGGTCTGCGGACAGGAGATCAGCGGTCTGGACTCGAAGTTCGAGTTCGTTTACCAGGAAGGGACCTATCACTTCTGCTCAAAGGAGTGCATGGAGGCCTTCAAGCTCAATCCCGACCGTTTCAAGGAGCTGAGGAACGTCCTCAACGACACTTGTGGGATGGGGCCGAGGTTCTGATTCACTTCATTCGGTAGTAGAGGAAACCGGACCATATCTTGGGCCAGAAATAGGTCGACTTCTTGGGCATGACCCTTCCTCCCAGGGCCACCTGCCATATGGCCTCCAGATTGGGGGTGCTCAGTATGACGGCCATGTCCGCCTCGCCCTTCTGGATCTTGTCCCCCACGGAGATCGGGTCGTGGTCATAGGCGATCTTGAAATCCTTACCCGCGTTCGGAACGATCACCTTGTCCAGCAGGACCTTCTCGCAAACGAAGGTGTCCACTGACCACATCATGTCGGTGGGGTCGGTTTCCCGGGGAACGAGCAGGATGTACCGCTCGTTCCTGGTCCACAGGCCCAACGCGGTTTCCTTGGACGCGGTAAGGGTGCTGATCATCTCCGGCAGCCGATCGAAGATGCGCAGGTAGAAGAACCCCTCCAGCCTGTTTATCAGGTCGTCCTCGCTGATCTCCATTCCGGAGAGGAGCCGGTGGGTCGGCCTCACGATCAATCCCGGGTCGTTGGTCGAGATGAGCGTGGCCATGACGAACTGCTTGCGTTCGTCGGTCGGATTCTCCTGGGCGTACTTGACGGACGTCTCATAGCGATGATGCCCGTCGGCGATAAGGAGCCTCTTGGCGCTAAGCTCGATCATCATCCTCTGGACCACTTTCGGTTCGGATATGCGTGAGAGCGAGTGTGTCACGCCTTGCCTTTCGGTCCATTCCAGGACCGGGACGGCGCTCTTTTCCATAGCGTTAATCAGGTCGGAGGGGAGCTCATCATAAAGGCAGAATATCGATTCGCAATGTGTTTCCACTCCCCGCAGCAGGTTCAACCGGTCCTCCTTGACCTTGGAGAACGTTTCCTCATGTGGGATGACCCCTTCCCGGTCGTAACCCTCGGCCTTTAACGCCCCGATGATCCCGGTCCGGTGTACTTTCTCGAAATTCTCCGTGAAGGCCTGCCGGTATAGGTAGAACGATTCCTTCCCGTCCTTGACCAACCTGCCCTCCGCGATCCACGAGTCCAGCCTCCTGCCGGCCTCCTCGTAATTGCCGTCGATGCCGCCCAGGGTGATGTTGGTGACGTTCAGCGGACGGGATTGAAGTTCCGCTAATTCCTCCTTCGAGATGACATCGTAGGGTGGGGATACCCGGTCGGTGACCTTTTCCTGCGCGCCGATGTTCGGGACATATCCCTGGAAAGGACGGAACTGGACCATTTAGAAAGCCTCATGCCGTTAGGGCCTTACCTTGGTTATATTGTTTTCATTCCCGGTTCTGCCACCGGTCTATCCGATGGCATCCCGCAATGAAATGAACGCCTCGGCCTCGGACCTCTCCAGGTCCAGGATCCTCTTGCTCAGGTCCTCCGTGAGGTCCGCGGCCTTCTGACCGCTGAGTGATTCGAACTCCTCCCCGATGGTCCGCATGAGCTCAACGGCGATCTCCTGGCCGATCTTGCCGATCTCATCCCTGGCCTTCGGACCCTGCCGTTCGAACAGTTCGTTCTTCTTCACCATCAGACGTCTCGATTGACCTAGGGGTTCCCAATCGTCTGGCATCGCGGCCTTGGCTATCTCGGACCACCGCTTCCCGCAGTCCCTGAACTCCGACAGGTCCGTCCTCCGCGGACCCAGCCACGGGCAAGGCCCTACGGCATCCGGTTCCCGGTCGTCACCATCAAGCACATGGTGAGTGCGCAGAAGGCCCTGGTGGAACACCTCGGCATAGGCCGATTGTTCGCCGTTGCCGGCGGTTCGATGGGCGGGATGCAGGTCCTGCGGTGGTCGATCACCTATCCGGAGAGAATGAAAAGGGCGGTGGTGATCGCTTCCAGCGCCTATTCCAGTCCACAGCAGATCGCCTTCAACGCGGTCGGCAGAAGGGCCATAATCACCGATCCAGAATGGAAGGAGGGTGATTATTACGGAAGGTCCTCCCCCCCTCCAATGGGCTTTCCTAGCCCCCCATGATCGGCCACATCACCTACCTTTCGGACGAGTCGATGTACTTCGAGTTCGGGAGACGGCTGCAGGACAAGGCGACCATCGGCTACGATTTCAACACCGATTTCCAGGTGGAGAGTTATCTTTCCCATCAGGGCGATTCATTCGTGAAGCGCTTCGATGCGAACTCGTACCTTTACATCACCAAGGCGATCGATTACTTTGACCTGAACCAGGAGGGGCTCCCTGATCCGAGGACTTTCCGGTGTGGGTTCAAACACGATGGTGATCGCCGTATCCTCGGACTGGCTGTATCCTCCGTACCAGTCCCAGGAAATTCGTCACCGCGCTGAGCGCGAACAACGTCAAGGTCAAGTACGCGGAGATAGAATCCTACTAAGGCCATGACGCATTTCTGGTGGAGCCAGGGCAGCTTAACTATTATCTGCGTCAATTCCTGGGACGCACCGTGGTGGCAGACCCGATGAGCATCAACGTGCCTACGGTCTCCGAGAGATCGACCATTCAGAACGCCGCCCGGATCATGCTCGACAGCGAGGTCAACCACTTGCCGGTGTTGGAGGAGCAGGGAAGATTGGTTGGTATCGTGACCTCGTGGGATATCGCCCGGGCCGTCGCGCTGGGCTACTCCTCGTTGCTGGACATCATCTCCAAGCCGGTGCTCACGGCGAGGCCGGATGAGGAGCTCGAAGAGGCAGCCTCCCGAATGGAGCAATACCACATCAGCGCGCTTCCTGTCGTTAACGAGGACCAGAGGAGTTGGGGCTGATATCGATCGATAGGATGAGCGCGCTCTTCGGAGGCGTGGATTAGGCCTCTGAGAATAAATCGGTCGCGCTATCGGACCCGCTCTTTCAGCCGTTTCAGGGCGTACTCGGCCCCTTTGCTGACATAGAGACTCTTGTCGGCCACCAGCGATTCCAGCGGGGCGATCGACCTCTCATCGACCAGACCCATGCGCTGGGCCAGCCGGCCGAGCGCCCAGGCGGCCATGCCCCTGACGGTGGCGGTTTGGTCCACCAATAGCGCCGTCAGCGGCTCCAGCTCTAATTCCGCGCCGAACTGATGGCCCGCCAGTTCACCGAGCGCCCAGGCAACATTCTCCCGGACCTCAGCATCTTCGTCCAAAAGGGCCGCCGCCAGATATTCCAGTTCGGACAGGTCGCCGATGCCCGACTGCGCCAGCTTTCCCAGGGACCAGGAGGCCATCTGGCGGCATTCCTCCGACCCTACATCCAGAACGACCAGCAAAGGCGGCAGGGAGGAGAGTTCACCGGCATTGTCATGGGCCAGTTCCATTATCTCCCTGAGCGCTGTAGTTCTCCTCCCCTCGTCCTCCGAAAGGATGTCAGAGTTCAACCGCTTGATCGTGGGAGACATTTTGCCGACCGGTTCACTGATTCCAGTGTCTGATTATAGTTTCTTGGGAGGGACCGGTTTTTCCTTGTAGAACTCGCACATCCCATAGTCCATATCTGGATGGCATTCGCCATATTCATCCTTCATGCCCAGGGCGTCATGCCGGAAGCGTCGGGCCTTACAGTTGGCGCAACGGCCGTCCTGCGCGTGCCAGTGACATCGTTTCTTTCCGGAGATCTCCACCTCGGCCATGGCAATGCAAGGATATCATCAACGAAAATAAACATATCGAGAGTCGAAAACCAATCGTCCAGTGCCTTGACCTTCCATCATACGATGGGCACCAGGGCGATCTCCGGGAGGTCGTCCATCCCGGTCGACCACCAGCGCGTTGCATTCGGTGAACGGTTCAATGCAGTACACCACGGTCGTGCCCCCGATCCGGTCCAACCGGATGCGATGGGTCGCCAGGTCCACCAGTTTGTCCCTTGACCGGCTAGAGTGGGAGACGAATCCGACCAGTACCGCCTTGTTCCGCTTCACGGAGGAAAGATGGTCTGTGAAATGGTCCATGACGTTCGGGCCGTAGATCGATTCCAGGGTGTCGAATCCTATGATGGACAGCAATGGCGCGGCAGTTCCCTTCAGCGAGAACGAAATCGATTTCCACCTCAGGTCCGCCTCCACATCAGTCCCCTCCACCGGCATGATGTAGGGGTCGTCGGCCCCCTCGATCTGTGATGCCACTTCCGGAATGCGGACCTGCCGGGAGAACCGTTCCTCGCCGATCGACCCGGCCATTCTCTCCCTGGCCCCCCCGGACGTCTCTTTCTTGGTCGGCAGCCAGAACACACCTCTCCCAAGTGCGGCAAAATTGGCCACCATCGCCTGCTCCATCAGATTGCAAGCTCCCGGCGGTACGTCCGGTCCAAGCTCGACCAGCACGATCGACCCCGGCGGCACGCCGTTTTGCATCATCCTGTCGAGGTCCTTCAGCCCCAGGGAAACCCTCCCGGACATGTCCGGGATTGGTGTCCACCTCCTTTTGATGACCATCGACTCAGGCCGGTCTGGGAACGTTCTGATCCTGGCTCCGTTCAGGGTGAAAAGGTATTTTGGTTGCCCTATCTGCGTCCCGCGCAGCTTGAGCAGGCTCATCTCCCGGAGCCGCCTCCGGTGATGGTCCGAGACGGAAAGCTCGATCACTCCGTCACCCAGATAGTCCAGGTACCGGTCGTTGCTCTCCAGTATGAAAATGAAATCGGCTCTCCGCCGTTCCACCATGTCCTTCTGTATCGTGGTGATCAGTGAAGCTTGGTTGATCCCGCAGGTCTCCGCCATGGCATCCACGCTGTCCAGGACGACCAGGGTCCTTTCGCTGCCGCACCGTTCCAGGGCCTCATAGATCTTCTCCAGAGGTTCAAGCTCGACCCTCGTCTGTTGCAGGTTCTGCCCCATCCTGAGGTTGATGCCCGTCCCCCACACCAGTTTCATACGGCTGAACCAGGGCCTCTTCGGTCCCTCGTTATCGTCTTCCGAGGCCGCCTTGGCGGCCACTTCCTGGACCAGTTCTTCCTCTTGTTTGCGCAGCATCTCGGCCCTGACGCTGTCCCCGATGTCCTCCCCGTACACCTTGTTCGCCAGCCAGGGGAATTGGGTAAGTAGGAGGGCGTCCGACACCCTCGTGGAGAAGTAGAAGGAATTGTCTATCTCGTCGATCTCCTCTATCGCTTGCAATGCAAATGTGGTCTTACCCACGCCCGCATTTCCACGTAGGATAAGAGAATGACCGCCGGTAGCCAAAAAGAAGCGTCTGAGCTCCTCTGGCAGCATCCTTGAATTTTTTTCCACGAAGAACGACCCGCCTACGTTCTTCGTTCAGCCATTTCTGTGTATATATCTGCTGGTGCAAAAAATTCACTCTTTGATATCAACCAGTTCGCCGTTGTCAGACATCATATTGAGAAAGGTCGAAAGGGTTTGATGACCTTCGGGATCGAAGGCGGGTTCATTGATCGAGCTCAATCGCCCCAGATGGCCTCGAGGTTGACATGCCTCCGGACCAGGTCGGCGATGTGCTCGATCTTGTCCGTGTCGTTCGGGTTGATCCTGGCGATGAGGCGGTCCACCATTTCGGCGGTGACGGCGGTCGAATGGCCGACCAGCAGCACCGGTATCTTGAGCTCGTCGGCCTTGGACAGGACCTGCCTGGCCGGATAAAGGCCTCCCGAGAGGATAAGGCAGGACGTGTCGGTCGCCAGCGCCGCCGTCAGCATGTCCGCGCGGTCCCCTCCGGCGATCATGGCCTTTCGGGGCAGCCTGCGCATGTCCTTCATTGCCGATTCGGCGGTCATGCCGCCCACCATCACTTTCTCGATGATCCGTTCCAGGCCCTCCTCGCCCGCGAGCACCTCGGCGTTAAGCGCCTCGGCGATCTCGCTCACGTGCAGGTATCCCAGCTCCCGCGCCTCCGGGATGGATCCGAGGACTCTTACGCCTGCTCCTTCCAGCAACCTCTCCACAGCCGGGTCGTCCGATTTGTTCAGGATGACCCCCTTGAGCTTGATTCCCGCCTTCTCCATCAGCCTGGCATGGTGAGCTACCTTGTCCAGTGCATCCGGCTCGTCGGTCGCGATCAGCACGATGTCGGCACCGATCGCCTGTGCGATGCTCACTCCCTCTACCCGGTGAAGCGCACCGGTGGTGAAGAGCTGGGGCGATTCCACGATCATGAACTCGGCGTCACCCTTCACACGCTCGTATCCGGTGGTCACGGCGTCCATGCTCACCGGGCTGAAAATGTCGTACTTCAGCGGCGACAGCATCTCCTCCGTGGGTTCCAGGTCCAGGACGTGCTTCATCAGGTAAGCGTCCCGGTCGACAACCCGGTTGTCGATGCAAAGGACATCCTCGCGGAACGGCTTGTAATAGCCGACCTTGCCCTTGTAGTTCTTTGCCAGGCCTAGCGCCACCATGCTCTTTCCGGAGTTTTCGAACACCGAGCTTAGGAATAATGGTCTCATCAATTCACCCTCCTTACTGTCACCAGCGCGTCCACCGCGTAGCAGCCCTTACCTTCATCCCCCACCATCACCGGATTGACCTCCAGTTCGGAGATCTCGGGGAAATCGATCGCGATCTGTGAGATGCGGACCAGCGCCTCTTTCAAGGAGTGGACGTCCGCCATTTTCCCGCCCCTTGCACCAGTCAAGATGGGGTAGGATTTGATAGATTTTATCATCGATTCGACGTTATAAAGCGTTAGTGGAGCGATACGTTGGGAGACGTCCTTCATGATCTCCACGAACACCCCTCCGAGGCCGAACGTTATGACGGGCCCGAACTGTTCGTCCCTGGTCATGCCCACCAGAACTTCTTTGCCCTTGACCATCTGACACACGGTCACACCGTTGAGTTTGGCCCCTGGCACACGACTTGCCACCTTGGACATCATGAGCTCGAAGTCATTCCTGACCGCTTCCTCGGAGGCGGCACCGACGACGACTCCCCCGACATCCGACTTGTGCGCGATGTCCGGGGAATCGATCTTCAGAACCACCGGGAAACCGATCTTGGCGGCCGCCTTGGCCGCATCCTCTGCCGTTCTGGCGGTCACCTCCGCCGGCACTCCCACGCCGTACGCCTTCAGTATCTCCTTGCCTTCGCTCTCGCTCAGGGATGTCCTGCCCTCCGCATGGACCTTGTCCAGCACCTCTCTCACTTTATCTTTGTCCCCTTCGACGGTCAGGATGATGGTGTCATTGATCTCCTCTCTCATCTTCTTGTACCGGACCATCGCCCCCAGCGCCCGTATGGCCTTGTCGGGGGATTCGTAATTGGGGATGTTGGCCTCCCTCAGGGCGTCAATGCCCTTGGAGGTCTTGTGTCCGCCCACGAAGGCGGCCACGATCGGGATCGGGACCTGGCCAGCGAACGAAGAAACCAGGTGCGCGACCGCCGAAATGTCCACGGTATCGAGCGGGGACAGGAGGACCGCGATGCAGTGCACGTTGGGGTCTTCCATCACCGTCTTGATGGCGAACTCGTATCTGGCCGCCGTCGCGTCACCCAGCACGTCCACCGGGTTGTAGATGTTCGCCTCGCCTGGCAGGTACGCCTTGAGCTTGTCGATGGTCTCCTTGGAGAACTGTGCCAGCGTGAGCCCGTAGTCGGAACAGGCGTCGGCTGCCATGACACCATGACCGCCCGCATTGGTCACGATCGCCAGTCCGTCGCCCTTGGGCAATGGCATGTTGGCGAATACCTGGAGCAGGTCGAACATCTCATCGATCGTGTTCACCCGCATGATCCCAGACTGCCTGAAGGCGGCGTCGTACACCTTGTCGCTGCCGGACAATGCCCCGGTATGGGATGAGGCGGCCTTCGAACCGCAGCTGGTCCTTCCCGATTTCAGCACGATGATCGGTTTCTGTCGGCTGGTCTTGAGGGCGGCCCTCATGAACGCCTTGCCCCGATTTGCCCCTTCTATGTACATCCCGATGACCTTGGTCTGATCGTCGTCCCTCAGGTAGGTCAGCAGGTCCGCCTCGTCAATGTCCACCTTGTTGCCGGTGCTGACGAACTTGGAGAAACCGACCTTGGACTTGGTGGCCCAATCCAGCATGGAACTGCACACCGCTCCTGACTGGGAGCTGATGGCGACCGGGCCAGCCTTTGGATAGATGTTCGTGAACGTCGCGTTCATGTGGTGATGGGCATTGATGATGCCCATGCAATTGGGCCCCAATATCCGGATGCCGTACTTCTTGCCGATCTCGCCTATCTGTTTCTCTAGGTGGGCGCCTTCTTTTCCCAGTTCCTTGAAGCCTGCGGTGATGATGATGACATCTTTGATGCCCTTCTTTCCGGCGTCTTCAAGGACCGAAGGGACGAACGTGCTCGGAACCGTTATTATGGCCAAATCTATGGGATTAGGCACAGCAGTCAGAGTGGCGTAGGCCTTGTGGCCGAGGATCTCTGGAGCCTTCGGGTTTATCGGGTATAGTTCGCCCTCGAACCCCGATGCGATCAGATTCCTGAACATGATATGTCCGATCTTCCGCTCTTCCGCTGAGGCTCCGACCACGGCAATGGAATTTGGTTCGAATAGCGCCTTCATTTGATCACCTGTCGGATTGGATTTGCTCGCAAACGTGCAGGGGGAATTTAAAATCTTCGGGGTTTGTACACTCCGGATAACGGCAGATGTCGATTTGGTCTGTATTCGACCACGATTTTCGTATTTGATTACGGGAATTCGGAGCCTATCCAATCCTAGAAAATACCGGGTCGAACGCAAATCGGGAGCATCGACATGGTCCATCATTCCCGTTCTCAATTATCGGACGTTGTCGCCAAACGACGATTGACGATGTCATCAGCCAAATTACCCCTCACATGAAATTACTTAACGATCGACCTGCACTTTCGCAGCACCTAGAAAAACGTTATTATCTTCCGGCCCGACTTGACATGCAATGGACGACAAGTGCGGTTGTACATGGGCGAACAGTGATCCTGAGCTCAAGAAGTATCATGATCACGAATGGGGCCGACCGGTTCATGATGATAGGCTACTTTTCGAGTTCCTGATCCTCGAGGGGGCACAAGCAGGGTTGAGCTGGAAGACGGTCCTTCTGAAACGCGATGCGTATCGTAAAGCATTTGACAATTTTGAGCCGTCCGTAGTGGCCCAATACGACGACAAGAAGACCAAGGAGCTGATGTCAAACGCCGGCATTATCAGGAACTGGCGTAAGATCGAGGCGGCGGTGAATAACGCGAAGGGCGTTCTTCAGATACAGAAAGAGTTCGGCAGTTTTGACAAGTATCTGTGGGATTTCGTAGGCGGAAAACCTCTGCGGAACGAGTATGAGGGCATGGAAGGCATACCTACCGAATCAGCGGAATCAAGGGAACTCAGCAAGGACCTTAAGCGCAGAGGGTTCAGTTTTGTCGGCCCTACCATATGCTATTCCTTCATGCAGGCGGTCGGGCTGGTCAACGACCACGTGAAGGGATGTCCGCAACATGGGTAAGGAAGGCATGCAAAACGTGCAAAGGACGTTGCTCGAGGGAATCAGACAGCGCTGACGGGCTGCTCCGGTCGATATTTGGATGCCTTCTTCCGTTTGCGGAGCGGCACAGGTAGGCTTCGGCTCCCCCGAGTCCGGTGGAGTCAAGCCGTCCCTCAGGACACGAACCTCGTTCAATCGACAACATTCGAATTTCTTTGGACCTAATCACCGATTCATTTTAATTCCAAAGGTTCTTCATTACATCGTTGGCGGAAGAAGATAAGGACAAGAAGATCGAGGAACTGGCGTCGCGGATCGCCGAGCTCGAGGCCTCGATCCGGCTCATTACCAAACCGTATGCCGATCTGGTAGAGCATCTGGACCAGGTCCAGGGCATCGTTAACAGGTACTTCGGGCTCTTGGACATGTATCAGACGCACGGCGGGATATCCATCGACATGATCATTCCCAACGTCAAGGACCCCATCTCCAAGGAGATCGTCCGGGTTCTGCTGGACCATCCTCGCCTCAACATCAGCCAGCTTGCTGATGAGCTCAAGAAGCGGCTGGGGAGCTCGTCCCGGCGCATCGTACGGTCCAAATTACTGGTCCTGGTCGAACAGGGTATCGTGGTGGACGATCTAGAGGGCAAAGTGAAAACGTACAGCGTATCGAGCACGGTGATCAAAAAGTGGTCACAAGTGCTCGGTCTGACCAAATAGAGTGTCCACGCAATATCTACCTAGGAAGTAAACAAATCACAAGGAGACGATGAAATGAGCAACGAACACCACCAAATACCTACCGAGGAAGAGCTGAGAGGAATATTCAAGGTCCTGGGAGAGGAAGTGCCCGGCCTGTTGGAGAAACTCACAAAGATACTATACGGGGTCAAGGAGAGCGAGGACTTCGGAAAGGCCGTCGGGAACTTCTACAAAGCCCTCAAGGACGCCGGGATGAGCAATGAACAGGCATTCCAGCTAACCCAGGAGTACATGGGCAACCTGAACATTGGCAAGGCCTTCGGCGGCTGGGGAAGGCAGATGCAGAGGATGGGAGAGAAGGAAAAATCGGATCCAATGGAGTGACCTCTCTTAATGGATCATAGGTGAGTTGAATGGTCACATTGAATCGCCGGGCAATGGCCGTCACGGCCGTCCAGGCCCCGGTATTGATTTTCCGGGTCGGCATTCAGTACCTTCGCATCAAGCGATCCGTCAATAGGGCCAGGGGTAGATTCTATTCGGAACTTATCCAGGGCGGCGTTCCAAAGCCCCAGGCAAAGGAATTGGCAGATCAATATGTATCGGCGGTGAGTCTCCGGTCGACGATGCAGGCCGTTCGGTCGACCGCGATTCTGGGCCGGCGCTGAATAGGATGCAAGATCTCATCGTTGAACATTGACGGTCAGTGTAGAGCCCATCTGTTGAACAGACGGCTCTATGGCACCATGCTCATCGGCAACAAATCAAACTGGAGCGGGAACAATGGTTGAAATCGTAATCGAAGTTAAAGATCTCATCAAAAAGTACGGCGAACTAAGCGCCGTTGACGGCATAAGTTTCGAGGTCCATGGTGGTGAGGTATTCTCGATATTGGGCCCCAACGGTGCCGGGAAAACCACCACCGTCGAGATGATGGAGTGCGTCAGAAAGCCCACCTCCGGCTCCATCCGGATTATGGGCCATGACATCTACGGCGCGGAAAAGATCATCAAGCAGAGGATAGGTGTCATTCCCCAGGACTTCAGCACCAACGACCTATTGACGGTCCAGGAGAGCATCCAGTACTTCGCCGATCTCTACGACCGTTCCGTCCCGGTCGACGATCTGATAAAGGCGGTGAGCCTGGGGGAGAAGCGGGACGTCTTCTTCAAGAAACTTTCCGGGGGGCTGAAGCAGAGGGTGGGCATAGCCATCTCACTGGTGAACGACCCGGACATCGTTTTCCTAGACGAGCCAACGACCGGACTGGACCCCAACGCGAGACGTGAGGTGTGGGACATCATCCAGAATCTCAAGGCCAAAGGAAAGACGGTCATTCTGACGACGCACTACATGGAAGAGGCCGAGGTTCTCTCGGACAGGATCGCGATCATGAACCGCGGTCGGTTCATGGCCTATGGGACGCCAAAGGAGATCATAGGGCGATTCGGCGGCGGTTCTGTTTGTGTCATAAAGGGGGCTTCAACGGCAGCGCACGATGCCGTCTCCTCCCTCGATATCCCCTGCAGGCTTTGCAATGGTGACCTTATCGTCCAAGCCGCCGATCGATCGGTCCTTCCGAACGTGGTCCGCGCCCTGGGGTCCAGCCAAGCCTCCTACGATGAGCTGCTGGTACAGAGATCGACATTGGAGGACGTCTTCCTCAGATTGACCGGGCGCAGGCTCGACGAGACGGAGGGGAAAGTATGAAGGGACATCCGGTGATCACCGATGCGGTGGCGACCCTGAAGGTGTTCTCCCGGAGAAGGATGAACATCGTCTGGATGGCGGCATTCCCTATATTCCTCATCATAATTTTTGGGGCGATCTTCTCCGGCGCCGGGAGCGCCTCCTACGTCATCTATGTGCAGGACCAGGACGGAACGGCGACCTCCAGCCAATTCATCGATGCCATGAACCAGACCCACGCCCTGGACATCAGAACGGTGGGTCTGGGGGTCGACGCCTCCCAGTTCATCAAGGACGGGTCTGTCACCAGTTTCATGATCATCCCCAAAGGGTTCGAAAGCTCGTTGAACGAAGCAAACGGGACCGCGAGCATAGAACTCCGTTCGGATGGGTCTTCCACATCGGCAAAGACGGTGCAGGGCATAGTCGGTGCGGTGGCCAACGATTTCAATCTTGCCCGGGCGCAGGGCCATCAATACGTGACCATCGCTCCAGCGAGCATCGTCCAGACCAACTTCGGTTACATCGACTTCCTCATCCCGGGGGTGATGGGCCTGATTATAATGACTAATTCGATCTTCTACATAAGTGGGATCTGGATGCAGGGCAAGCGCAACGGCCTCTTCAAGAAGCTGGTGACCACCCCGATGACCAAAGGACAGTGGCTCACCTCCAAGATACTGTGCGGACTGGTGATGATCTTCATTTCCATCACCATCATCATGCTGGCAGGCATCCTGATCTATGGGATGAAAATATCCATCACCCCGATGGCCGTGGCCATCATCGTGGCGAGCACCGCCCTCTTTGCCGGTCTGGGCCTGTTGCTCACCCGGTTCTCCAAGAGCGAGGAGACATCCAACATGGCCATCTCCGCCATTACGATGCCCATGATGTTCCTGGGCGGGACGTTCCTCCCGCTGGAGCAGATGCCTTCATACCTGCGGGCGATCGCCAGTGTCATGCCCCTCACGTACATCAACAATGGATTGAGGGACTCGATGATCTATGGAAACGATGCGGCGGCGTTGGTCTGCCTGGCCGGGATAGCGGTCCTGGGCGTCATCTTCTTTGTGGCCGGGGTGGGGCTAAGCACCTGGAAGGAGGATGGCGAGTGAGCTCGCCGAGCCTTTAAAACGAAAATTGAACGGAATCTCGCTTTCAAACCTTTTTCTCGTTCATGTATTTTTAAGCATTGACCTGGGGCCACGTCGTAATGTTGCGGTCCCGGTTCAATCGTGGGTACACTGACCTTTGTCCAGTGACAATTTCAGCCCGTTGATTATCACTTGTAGGCCCCAATCGAACTGCTCTTCCCCGGTCAGCTCTTTCCGGTGGTCCATGATGTCTTCTATCATCTTCCACTCGGGATATACCTTGGACCTCGTGGCCACCGCCTTGTGCAAGGGAACGGTATCAGATTCAGGGGGCAGTTCCTGTTCCTCGATCACGTATCCCCAGACGTAGTTGGTGACCGTCTCCGAGGCCAGGCTGGCATGCAGGATGTCGAACCCCGCCCCATACAATACCTGGGTCGATGTGGTTTTGAGCCTGACCATGGCGTTGGAACGGAAGGATGCCCCGGCGACGATGCGAGCTCCTTCCCGATGCGAAAGCATGGCCCGGCGCAGGGAATGCGCGGTCTGGGTCAACCACCCGGCCCAAGCGGAAGCGTCCTTGGGCACGGTCAGGTCCTCGAAGCCCCCGTCCTTCAGGATGGCCTGTGCCATATCCTCGATGATGTCCGATTTGTCCTTGAAATGCCAGTACAGGGCCGGGGCCTGAACGCCGAGCTTGGATGCGATCTGACGCAGTGTGACGCGTTCCAGTCCCTCCGCATCCAGTATCTCAAGGCCTGCCCTCACAACCGCCTCAGGCTCTATGCGGGGGCTCTTCGGGTTCGGTCGTTCCCTCATCATAAGCACATGGATGGAAAAGTATATAAATTGAACATCGATAAGGTAATTTAATGATGTTAAATCAGATTAATAATGTTAAACCAGAAACAGCGAGCAATGAGGAAGAGACCGTTCAGCCCGTGATACGGGTGGAAGGTTTGGTAAAGCGTTATCGTAATTCTGAAAAAGCGGCCGTCGACGGCGTGAACTTCGATGTGTACCCAGGCGAGTTCTTCGCTTTCCTGGGGCCGAACGGGGCCGGAAAGACCACCACGATCTCGATCATGACTACCACTCTGGCGAAGACGAGCGGGGTGGTCGTGATTGCCGGCTACGACATGAACGAGGACCAGAAAGAGATCCGTCAGAACATCGGGATCGTGTTTCAGAATCCGAGCCTGGACGCCGATCTGACGGCAGAGGAGAACATACGGTTCCACGTGAGCCTGTATGGGATCTACCAGTACCGGCCAAGTTTCCGCCTGATGCCCAAGGAATACCAGGATAGGGTCATGGAGCTGGCCAGGGTCCTGGGAATGGACCAGGACGTCTTCAAACTGGTCAAGACCTTCTCCGGCGGCATGAAACGGAAGCTGGAGATCATCCGCAGCCTCATGCACAAACCCAAGGTGCTGTTCCTGGACGAACCGACGCAGGGATTGGACGCCCTCAGCCGAAGGTCCCTGTGGCAATACCTTCGGAAGGTGCACAAGGACGAGAACATGACCATATTCCTCACCACCCATTACATCGAAGAGGCGGAGGGGGCGGATAGAATTTGCATCGTGAACCATGGTAAGGTCCTCTTCAACGGGACACCGGGGGCGATGAAGGACCTCATGATCGATAGATACCTGGTGGTGGACGCCGAGGACAGGGCGACCCTGATGGCGAATCTTGCCGGTTTCGACCCAAAGGTGACGGAGGATGGTAGCCTAAAGATCATGTTCAGCGAGAGGACACCCCAGAAGATCCTCTCCCAGATCGAGGTCCCGCTGTCGCTGATGCGCATGCACGTGCCATCGTTGGAAGAGGCGTACATCGATCTCGTGAGCAATGACGCCGATGAAGGGGAGGCCTGCTGATGTCGCTCCGTAGGGAAATTAACGCGGTGCTGGCCATCTGCGGCCGTGATATAGTCCGATTCTTCAGGGCCTGGAAGAGCAACATCGGCATGAGCTTTCTCTTCCCCGCCATCTTCCTGGGGATCTTCGGCAGCACCATCGGACAGAACCTGGGAGGCGGACTTCCGTTCGATTATATGCAGTTCGTCCTGCTGGGCATGGTCGCCAGCATGGCCCTCATGTTCACGGCCAACCTGGTGACGACGCTGGTGGAGGAACGGGAGACCGGTTTCACGCAGGAGATATTCGTTTCACCGGTTTCGAGATACTCGATACTCATCGGAAAGATCCTGGGAGCAAGCATCAACAGCCTGGTTATCGTGGCCACCACCATCATGGTCGGTATCATTATCGGGATCCAGATCAGCGTGGTAGGGATCGGTCTAATCCTGCTCGTCATCCCGGTCGTGTTCCTGATGGGCGGTGCCTTCGGGGTCATGGTGAGCGGCCTCTTCAACGCCAGCCCCCGGACGGCCGGGCAGGCGGTGATGCTAGTGATGTTCCCCCAGATGTTCCTTTCCGGAGCCATCATACCGATCGGGAACTCGACAGGATGGGTCGATGTGCTGGTCCATCTGATGCCCGCAACCTACGCCGTGGACCTCATGAGGGGTGTCTTCTACTGGGGAACACCAACCTATGGCCGGGTCGTCCTGTATGACCCGCTGCTCGATCTTTCGATCACGGTGGCGGTTTCGATCGCCCTCTTCGTCATCGGCACCTTCTTCTTCGCTCGCAGCGAGAGGGAGAGATGATACGACCGCAGGTCATAGGACTAGGTTTCTGAAGCTGGAAGGGTTGCCAAAACCGCTCTGGGTGTGACGTCATCCACCTTTTTTCCCCTATGGACCTGTTGTAAGCCCTCGACAAACGTAATCGTGTGGTTCCAGACTTTAATAAAATAAGGATCTTGATAGTCGGTCAAGGCAAGGTGCAGAAGGCATCGTTGGCCCCAAGGTTAAAGGAAAAGAATTCACGTCGGTCGATGCCAGTGTCGGGCAAGTCGATCCATAGAGCTTGCAGAGTGCATTGCAGCGGCCCTCTCAGTGGCGTTTCCTGTAACTGTATTTATTTCTGATGTGCCTATCAAAATAAGACCCTTTGGATTGGGCGACCATCAGTGCTATGTATTCTGAGAACGGAACTCCTTCGTATTGGTATACACCTCCATCCCGGAATTGAACCTCGAGTATGAGGGCGGCTTCATCATATCCGACGGTCAAGAGACTGCTGGACTGAACGTACTTTCGGTGCGTGATGAAAACGATGGGACCGCATCGTTTAAGAAATCAGCGCATCCAATATAAATATTATTTATGTTGCAAATATAGATGCACTCGTCTATCCCGCGGCCCGGTGGCGGCCAGACCATGCGAGCAGATTGACCCCAGCATGCAGTCGCTCCCAATCTTCCTGCCACGGCTCGGTCAGATAACCGAAGACCTTCTGCGCCCCCATGAGCGCCTCGATAAGACGTTCCCGGTCGACCGCGTCCGTCTCCACCCTGACCTGGCCCCAGGCAAGGTGAAGCACCACCTCAACCCCGGTGGCCTCGGTCACCCAGCGCAGGATTATCTGGTTGCCGTCATCCCTGATGCCCTGCCAGCGCAGGTTGTGGAACCAGCGGCCCTCCAGGTGGTGGGCCATGGTCTTGGGGCTCAGGTCCCCCGGGAGAAATGATTGCAGGATTGTGCTGTAAGCCTTGGGCGGCTCGGTCAGCCACCGTTGGGCCAAGAACGACCCTTTGTGGGTCAGCACATACCCATTCGAGGTGTGCTGAACGTAGCCATCCTCTTCCAGCCGATGCAGTGCCCGGGAGAGCTTTTCTTGGTGAATGTTCAAGCTGCGCCGGAGGCCCTGGAAGGCCATGGTCCCTCCGTCCGCCTCCAGGGTTCGGATGATGCCCTGGTCGGGCTCCTGGATCGTCAGGACCTCAGGCTCTTCCGAGGCCTTTCGTTCTGACGCCTTGCGTTCCGTGGTCGCTGTGGTCATATGCTTGAACTCCACCAAACCTCTCCATCGCAAAAAGGTTTGTCGTTAAAGCTTCGCATCACAAGGACGGCCGGTATGGCCCCGTCCCCTTCCAGGAGGAGGGAGCTGGAAGGGGGACCAAGGGTCCCTGGGTCTAATAGGGGCGGGTCCCGAGGGTGACATGAACCTCCTCCGTCCTTCCGTTCCGTCTCATCTTCGCGGCGATCTCTTGCCCAGAACTCATACCATTGAGCGTGGTCAAGAGATCGGAAACGCAGCCCACGTGCTCGTCGTCCAGACCAAGCAGGACATCGCCCAGCTTCAGGCCCGCCCCTTCGGCTGGCCCATTGGGCAGGACCTCGGCCACGAACACCCCGTCATTGTCAGGCAGCTGAAATTGATATGCGAGAGGCGGCGTGATGTCGTAGGCTGTGATCCCCAGCCACGACCTCTGGACCTTGCCGTGCTTGATGATCTGCTCGGCGATGCCATTGGCCATGTTGATCGGGATGGCCAGGCTCATTCCCTCAGCGAAAGGCGCCCGGGTGGCGTTAATCGCAACGACCATTCCGTCAAGGTTCACCAGAGGTCCGCCGCCGTTGCCCGGGTTGACCGACGCATCGGTCGCGAGGATCGCCATTTCGCTCTGCCCCATGAACGGGCCTCGCGGGATGAAGCTGATCACGCCGGAGGTGACAACCGGTCCTCCGGGAAGACCTAGGGGATTGCCCATGGCCAATATCGGCTGCCCAGTCCTCAGCTTGTCTGAATCGCCCAGCTCGGCCGGGACCAGCTCGTCCGATTCGATCTTGATCACCGCGATGTCCGTGCGCTGATCCTGACCGACGACCCTACCGCTGAACAGATGGCCGTTGTTCAAAATCACCGTGAAATTCTCCATCTGGGACACCGCGTGATGGCTCGTTAGGACGTATCCTTCCTTGTCCAGAACGATTCCAGAGGTCAGACCCATCCTCCCGGAGGGTCCGCAGCAAGACCTCCTTGGGGAGACTCCCGCCCGCACGCTCACAATGCTGGCGCTGGCCTTTTCTACGGCCTTGACATATCTTTCTTCGATCTCCGTCATCATATCGATCGGCAGAACATGGGCGCATGCGGATATGTTGACCAGGTCGGCCCGGGCCCGGTCACAACCCGCCGAAGCTCCGATGGGAAACGCCTGGGAAAGTTCGGCCCCAGGTGTTCGTTCTAGCGTTCAGAAAGTCAGCAGCCAAAATAGTAAATAGGAGGCGCTAGGACTCGATGAACATGAGCGAAGATATTTGGAACCATCTTGTTTACCTCACTGGCAATGTCAATGAAATTATGAAAAACTGCCTCGGAGGGCTGGCCCATGAGTGAGGAAACGGACACTAGCTTTCCGGTGCTGGGAGAACCTGCCCCGGACTTTGAGGCCGAGACCACCCAGGGTCCAATTAGACTCTCTGACCTAAAGGGGAAGTGGGTGGTGTTGTTCTCACATCCCGCCGATTTCACCCCGGTCTGCACAACGGAGTTCATTGCCTTTGCGGGGATCCACGATGAACTAGCGGAGCTCAATGTCAAACTGATCGGGTTGTCGATCGACAGTATTTCATCCCATCTAGCATGGGTGCACAACATCAAGGAAAAGATGGGCGTCACCATCCCGTTCCCGATCATCGCCGACCTGAACATGAAGGTGGCCAAGAAGTATGGCATGATCCACCAGGGGCAGAGCTCGACGGTGACGGTCAGATGTGTGTTCTTCATCGATGACAAGGGCGTAATGAGGGCGATGATCTATTACCCCCTGCAAAACGGGAGGTTCATGCCGGAGATCATCAGGCTCGCAAAGGCTCTTCAGACGACAGACCAGTACAAAGTGTCGACACCTGCCAACTGGCAGCCGGGGGATAGGGTCGTCGTGGCCCCGCCCAAGACCATCGCCGAACTGGACAAACGCCTGGGCGAAGGATACGAGTGCAAAGACTGGTACCTCTGCTATAAGAAGATCTGATGGGGATTCAAAGGCGGATGGGCATATCGCCAGATTCAGGTTCCGAAAACCAAATTGAATGATTTGGAGCGGCTAGACACGCCTGACTTTGGCGCGCTCTCAGAAGGATCCGGTGACGACCTTTCCCGCCCGCTGGTAGTTAGCGACGATGACTCCCATCGGCGAGATTTTACAGTCGGTCAGCTTGAACGCCGCCGGGGCCGCCCCTTCGACGAACAACCGCTTACCCGCGCCGAGCGTCAAGGGGAATATCTTGAGCCAGAGCTCATCGACCAGGTCGTTCTTCAGGAGGGTCTGGATCAGGTCGCCGCTGCCGTGGACCTGGAGATCGGGGCCGTCCTGCGCCTTGAGCTCCTGAATCGCCTTCACCACGTCACCTCCCAACTGGACCGACCGGTCCCAGGTGAAATTCATGGGATGCCGGGAGGCGACGTACTTGGTCGCCTGGTTGATCCCCATGTCCGCCTCCTTGTGATATGGCCAATAGGACGCAAAAATGTCGTAGGTCTTCCTGCCCAGAAGGAGGTCGAATGGCCTTCCCATCTGCTCGCCCATCACCTTGCCCGCGAACTCATCAAAATACGGGACCGTCCAGCCGCCGTACTTGAAACCGCCGGAGAGGTCCTCCTCTGGACCTCCAGGCGCCTGCATGACTCCGTCGATCGTGATGAAGGATAGCACGATGATCTTCCTCATGCTGCTTTCAAGGCAGCCAGCGTCATTAATAGTTTGTGTGAACTGGGCCTTTACGACCTAAGGCCTGCAGAGGGTCGGAACATTATAGCCGCCAGAAATGTCATGGCTCGTCTCGGACCACCATCATTTGGTGCCTGGGCCGATCAGTCAGTGGAATTCTCGGGCGGAATACACTTCAACACCAAGTGCAAGAGGAAGAAACGCATCGATCTGAGTGATCTTCCAACGTCCGAAAGGAGACCGAAGTTGCTGCTCTGTTCGCTCATGCAGGCCACTAATTTCTATCAGCGGCTCAGTTGCTAACGTCTGTGAACATATGATCGAACAAGTTAATTGGCAATGTCCGTGCCGGTAGCCAGATACATTTTCAGAACCAACATTGATAATCATTCCTTGAGCTTATAAATAGTATTCTGATTGTTTTGACCAAAATAAGATCCAGGAAGTTGCCTCAGTGAATATGGGATTTCAAAGCTTGGTAAATAACAGGGCACTTGGTGAAGATGAAGCGAAGATCGTCATTGGGCAGACGCCAATTCCCGCCCTCTTGATCGACATCGCCGGGCGGATAACCTCCCTAAACAATCTGGCCGCGGAACTTCTTGGGCGGTCCGTCTCGGAACTGTCGGGGAGCGATCTGAAGGTCGCGCTGGGAGGCGCGGTAGGAGAACCGGACCTGAATCTGGAGGCGTTGAACTCCAGCGGCGTACCGGATCCCCGACCGATCACATTTTCCAACAGTCGCGGCGAGACCTTTTCCGCGGTGCTCACCCTACTTACCGGTCCTTGGAGAGAAGGGCAAACCGGCGGGAGAGATGGTGATGCTCACACCAGTGAACCTCAGGGAGGGCAACCATGTGAACGCCGATCTTCAGGAAAGCGAGAAGAAACTGTCCACCCTTCTGAGCAATTTCCCCGGCATGGCCTACCGTTGCAAGCTGGATGATGATTGGACCATGGAGTTCGTGACCAACGGATGCCTCGGATTGACCGGTTACGATGTCTCCCGACCTCCTTAATAATCACAAGATCGCCTATGGTACGCTGATCGTCCCGGAGGACAGGAAGAAGGTCATGGATGCTGTGAACGGAAGCCTGGCCCAAATGAGTGGATACACGACCACTTACCGCATTACGACCAAGTCCGGCGAGAAGAAATGGGTTTGGGAAAGGGGTAAGCCATCGTTCTCGCCCGAGGGGATCGCCACTTCCATAGAGGGGTTCGTCTCCGACATAACCGAGCGAAAGCGGGCGGAGGAGGCCCTGAAGGAGAGCGAGAGGCGGACCTCGACCCTGATGAGCAATCTACCCGGAATGGCATTCAGGTGCAATAATGACAAGGACTACACCATGGCGTTCATCAGCGACGGGTGCAAGGACATCACAGGTTACACCCCCGAAAGCCTGGTGGGAAACAAGACCATCTCATACGGGTCGCTCATGCTGGCCGAGGACGGAGACAGGGTCTGGAAGGAGATACAGTCGGGGTTGGGAGAGAACAATCTCTACAAGACCAACTACCGTATCCGCACCGCCTCGGGTGAGATCAAGTGGGTATGGGAACAGGGAAGGGGGATCTTCTCCCCGGAAGGTCAGATGTTGGCCATCGAAGGGTTCATCAGTGATGTCACCGCCCAGGCCAGGATCGAAGAGTATACCAAGATCGAGGTCGATCGCCTGGCCAGGAACCTCATCAAGTTGGCCGAGGGGGACCTGGCCATTGACACCGCTATCTCCGAAGAGGACCGCTACACCGCTGTCACCAAGGAACATTTCATCGTGATCAACAAGAGCCTCGTCCAAGCCGTAAATGCCGTTTCCGCATTGGCACTGGACGTCAACGATCTTTCCCGCTCCGCCGTGGATGGCAAGCTATCCTCCAGGGCGGATCTGTCGAGGCACCGGGGCGAATACCGAACGATCGTTCGAGGCATCAACGAAACGCTCGATGCGGTAATAGCTCCGTTGAATGAGGCCATACGCATCGCCGGAGCCTATGCCGGAGGGGACCTGACGGCTCGGGTGAACATCGAGACACATGGTGACTTTGGACGCCTTGCCAAGTCCCTGGACAAAATCGGTGAGTCCCTAACAGAGCTTCTAAGGCAGGTCAATCTTTCGGTGAACGCCGTATCCTCCACCTCTCAGGAGCTTGCATCATCCGCTGAGGAGATGAACGCCTCCACCGAACAGGTGTCATCGGCGATCCAACAGATAAGCAAAGGTGCCCAAAGCCAATCGGTCCAAGTGGAGGAAACCGCCAAGGCGATGGCCGAGATGGCCTCGGTGATGGACGCGGTGGCCGTCCGATCCGCCTCAGCAGTGGACGCCGCCAAGAAGGCCGATCAGGGGGCCACCAACGGCAGGGATGCGGTCCTGGGCACAGTGAAGAAGATGCAGGAGATTCAGAAGGTCGTTCAAGAAGGGGCGAGCGTCATCGAGAGCCTCGGGAAGAGATCGGAAGAGATCGGCGAGATAGTGGAGGTCATCACCCGGATCTCCGATCAGACCAACCTGCTCGCGTTGAATGCCGCCATCGAAGCTGCGAGGGCCGGAGAGCATGGCCGCGGCTTCGCCGTGGTCGCCGAAGAGGTCAAGAACCTTGCCGAAGACTCGAGAGAAGCGGCGGAGCGCATCGCTAAAATGATCACCGAAGTTCAGAAGGAGACGGGCAGAGCGATCGAGTCCATGGGGCGCGGGACCGCCGAGGTACTGAACGGAATGACCATGGTGGACCGCACGGGCAAGGTCTTTCAGGAGATCTCGACCATGGCCGCTGCCACGGTCGGGGAGATATCCTCCATATCCACGCTCATACAGGATCAGAAGAGCGGTTCGCAGAGGGCGGCCAAGTCGGTGGACGACATCGCTTCCATCGCCGAGGAGACCGCCTCCGCCTCGCAGGAATCGGCCGCATCGACCGAAGAACTGACCGCCTCGATGGAGGATATGACCGCGAGAGCCCAGGCATTGAGCGAGATGGCCATCAACCTGCAGAGGGTCGCGTCACAGTTCAAGATCGAAGACGAAGCGGCGAAGAAACCCCAGCGGGCCAGGGCCGCCGTGGTCAGTGCAGGTGACGAGGTCTCCGCCTCCGGGCAGGGTAGCTGGATGGTAGCCAAGGCCCGACCGGATAGCCCGGTCCCCTCTCGAGGGGAAGGAACGAAGCCATTCTATCATTTCCATGACCATCGGGTCATTTCACCGGGACTGTGATGATGGGGGCCTTCCGCATCAAAGCTGAACTCAGGGTTGCTCGCGCCAATGAAGCATACAGAACGATACCCGACCAAGACAACCGTGAAACGCGAAAACGGCTTGAATTGAATTCAAACAGCAATTGTGTGGATAGCGAAAGTGGTGGGCTCAGCCGGATTTGAACCGGCGACCTACGCCGTGTAAGGGCGTCGTTATAACCGCTAAACCATGAGCCCAGCGTCTATGTCAATGGAGAGAACGTATTAAAATCTAAGCGTAAGGCCGACCTGGGATGAGAATGGCCTGTCCATCGATCTGAAATGACCAATCGCGCATTCGTTCTTGGTCCGATCATCGATTCCTGTGGGTCCTGCTCCCGATCGCCCGGAGCAAGCTTTTTCATGGGGCACTGCATGTTACCGCTACCAGATGGGTATACATGGCCAAGACCAATGAGGGATTGTTCAAGAGAGCGCTCAAGATGCCGGAGACGCGCCCGGCGCTCCGCCGCTACTTCGTCAACACCATCTTCGACACCACGTTCGTCATACTGGGTGTGATCATCGGTTCAGCTCTCTCACCCCATCCGAACCTCGATGTGGTCAAGACCACGATCATCACCAGCGCGGTGGCCTTGGCCATCTCCACCGGTTCGAGCGTCTACGAGGCCGAGAGCCTGGAGCAGAGCCGGCGTCTGGACGAGATCAGTCGGGCCATGCTGTCATCGGTCGACGGGACGGACCTTGGAAAGGCCTCCCGGGCCAGCATCATCATCATAGCCGTGGTCAATTCCATGGCCCCGCTGCTCGCGGGAACCGTGACCCTATCCCCGTTCCTCATTCTTCCGGGATACGACATCGTCTACGCGGCAGAGGTCTCGATCACCCTGGCCATCTCCATACTGTTCATCACTGGATATTTCATGGGACGAATGGCGAACAAGAATCCATGGATCAAGGGCGGCCGCATGGCGCTCATCGGTCTGATAGCATTCGGCATATGCTACCTGATCGGCGGCGCGGTGTGACGCCCAGTTCTAGTATCAGCAGATCCGCGGCACAGGGTCGCCGACCGGCGGCTCCAATATCCGTTTTCCGCCGATCTCCGTCCTCAGGATGACGTGCCTGGTGCTCTTGGTAGCCTTGCCGATGATGGCGGCGTTCCGTCCATCGGGCAGGCTCCGCATCTTGGCCAGGATCTCTTCCGCCATGGCCGGGACGCATCCGACGATGACCTTGCCCTCGTTCCCGATCGTCAACGGGTCCAGCCCCAGCATCTCGCTGGCGTTCCTGACCGGTTCAGAAAGCGGGATGGAATTCTCGTCCAGTTCGATTCCGATCTTGGACTTGGAGGACCATTCGTTGACGGTGTTGGCCAGCCCTCCGCGGGTCGGGTCCTTCATACACACCGCCCCTCCGATCCTGAGGATCTCCTCGATGAACCCGTTCAATGGCGAACAGTCGCTCTGCAGCTTGGACTCGAATCCGTAACCCTCGCGGAACGAAAGAAGCGCTATGCCATGGTCACCCATATAGCCAGAGGCGATCACCACATCTCCCTCCCGAAGGTTGTTGTCGGTCAGCCAGCAGGAGTCGACCTTGCGATATTTGGACGCCACCGATAGGTTGTGGTCCATGTGCGGCGAGCGTTTTCCGATGGCCGAGGAGACGATGACCATCTTGTCGATTGCTCCCTTCTCCATGACCTTGGTGTCCCCGGTGACCACCGGGACGTTGGCCATCTTCGAGTAGTGGCCGATGCTCTGCGTCACTTTCTCCAGCGTCTCCAGCTCCAGGCCTTCCTCGAGGATCATGGCACAGGAGAGGGCGAGCGGGCGGCCTCCCATGACGGCGATGTCGTTGACGGTCCCGCAGACAGAAAGCGCACCGATGTCTCCTCCGGGGAAGAACAGCGGTTTCACCGTATGGCCGTCGGTGGTGAACACCACATCGTCCACCACTGCGGAGTCGTCGTACGATTCCAGGGGCACCTCTGCATTGCATTTGGGCAGGAAGGGCGCGATGTGCTCACCGATAAGCTCTTGCATCATCTCGCCACCCGCACCGTGGCCCATCGTGACCCGCTTCATGACTGCGCATCAGGGCGGAACGGTTTAAATGTTTGGCGCAGAACTTCCTCTATCCCTTCGGTTATCATGCGTCCTGCCGTATCACACATGGATTAGAACCGGACCGGCCGACGAGCCATCTTTCACCTCGTCTTCTCCGCCGTTTTCTCTTTCCGGCCGGGTCTGACACCGAGGGCAAGCTTGCCCAAGTGATGTTTCTGCACATCCTTCATCGCCTGGCCCATCTCATTCATGGCATAGGTCCGGCTGATCTCAACGGTAAATTTTCCCGTCTCTATCAGCTCGTTGAGATGATCGAATATCTCCGTGTTGGGAACACCGTCATAGGCAATGACCTTGACATCGGTTCTAACCTCAGGGATCGGCTCCACACCGTTCGGGAAAGCGATTTTTCCCCCTTCCTTCAGCTGCTTCAATGCCTCGTCCAGCTCTGGTCCGCCGGCGAAAGCCATGGCGGCGTCCAGACCTTCTGGGGCGAATTTCTTCACCGCCGCCTTTAGGTCCTCGTTCCGGCCATCGACCGATACGTCCGCACCGAGACGCTTTACCAATTGTGCCCCGTCCCTGCCGGAGCCAACCGCCAGCACTTGCGCCCCCATTAATTTGGCCAGCTGGAGCGCTACGTGTCCCACCCCTCCGCTTGCCCCAAATATCATTACCTTCTGCTCATCGATCAGATCCATCTGCAACAAGCCGATCAGGGCGGTCAGGCCGCTCGCCCCCAGAGCACCGGCCTCTTCCAGGTTCACGTTCTTTGGGATCGAAGCCAAGTTGCCCTCATGCAAACAAACGTATTCGGCGAAGAACCCTCCTTTCGGGTTACCGAACGCATAACCATAAACCAGATCCCCGACTTTGACCCGTTTCACCATCGGTCCGGTCGCGACGACCCTTCCTGAACCGTCTGAACCTATGACTAAAGGAAATACGCCCGCACCTCCTGGTCCACCGGCAACGATCCAGGGATCCCATTCGCCGATCCCTGCGGTCTCCACTTGCACCAGAACGTCCCATTCTCCGACCTCAGGAACAGGTATTGTCGCGGTATGCAATTCCTCAGGCCCGCCATATTTGTCGATGACCACCGCTTTCATAGAACTGGGTATCGTTTGGCTCATGAATTTTACACCCCGACCCTCTTTTGCACCTCTTTGTCTTTATTCATTTCCCTGCTCTGACCCGATCTCCCGTCCTTACTCGGCCCACTAACGTATTCACATCATTGGTCCGAGATCCGAGAATCAGTGTCATCCAGCGATTTCAGTAATGAGGTGACTCAGCTAACCTGAACACAGATATAAGGCGAGGAGGCGACAGAGTATCAATCGAAGAACTCGTGAACCGGCTGCAATCCGACAACGCGCACGCAGAATATCGCATGATCCAGGATCTCCAAACAATGTCGATGTCTCGGAGACGGAACTCCTTCATGCCCCGGTATGGTTCGCCCAGTACGAACATCGGGGGAAGAAGATTGTTCTCGTCATTGACAACGATTCCGGCATGGTGAGAAACAGCCTTGATTGTGAGAGATTATATAACCAAAGTAGTGATAACGAAGTCGTCCAAAGGGCCTGTAGGGTAGCCTGGATTATCCTTTTGGCCTTCGAAGCCAAAGACTGGGGTTCGAATCCCCACAGGTCCGCCATCATTTTATCCAGTCAACCGATTCCGAAAGTCAATTCGGGGTTTTTCTATTCCGCCATCTAGCTGGCGAAACCTCTATGTTAAAATGGGGCCCACTCGGCCTCTCTTATGCTTTTTCTCATCTCTTGATTCTTTCGCATATTTGCTGCCGTTTCGATGCTATGAGCGGACAAACCTCTATCCGCGGTTCTCCCGCACTATGGCCGCTCCGTCCATTGTCCTGGACCTGCCCCGATCCTTTTCACGCGGTCTAGGCCGCAGGTTTCGCCACGGGGTTGAATCCATGACTGTGATGTGGCTCATTGTTCTGGAATCCAGAACAGGACGTGCAGCAGCTTCCGAGCTGCTGCCGTGTAGCCTTCTGTTTCCCTCTCTTCCTCTCGATCTTGGAATGGAACTTCGATAGCTGGCTGTCCGGATTGAATCGTTTATGAGAGTAGATGGATTCGGTCAGGATCCATCTAAGATGTTTCGAACCCTCCTTGCTGATCGCCCCATAATGCACGGTCGAGGCCGACTGGCTGACCGTAGGGGTCAGCCCGGAGTAGGAGCATAGATGCTCCGGGTCCTTGAACCGGTGAATGTCGGCGATCTCCGCCCAGATCAATAGAGCTCCATAATATCCAATGCCGGGGAATGACGAGATCAGCTGAGCCTCAGGACGTTTCAGATACTCCGACGTACAACTTTCTCATTCATCGCCTTCGATCTGTTCCTGGATCGCCTGGATTCAATCCAGGTCGACGTCGATGGTATTGGCTCAATCAAGTCTCGCCAACTTCTTTTTTTGTTACCGGTTCATTCTAGGCGATTCTAGGAAGAATCCTGGTTTGTCGTCTCCCTGAGAATATGGCTCGGTCATCAATCTTGTGAGCTTACCGGTGTCGGTTCAGAGGGAGAAATCATGCCTCGGAGATTCTAGCACGTTCGGTTTCGGAAGCTAAGGCTTTGGTCTTTAACTATGCCTACTTAATCAAATGAAGAGATCCCTCGATGCCCTCGTGTCGAAGGTTGAGGATCTGTCCGAATTGCTCCGAATTTTGCCTACATTTCTCGACACATTCGATACCGGTGTCAATGAAGAGACATCGTGAAAAGCCGTCGAACATCATCTTTAAAAAATATTCCGGTGCATAACCTTCGTCAACCTTACAATCCAGATTGAACAGCCGGATGATGCCGGGCATTCCATTAATTGCCAGCCTGCAGGATAGAACCAGGTGATGCCTCCATTGTTCTTCTCATGATGATATTCTCTGTGGTTATCATGGCCGCTATGCAATCCTCGTATTCCAACATGACGATCGGGACGGTAGTCAACTTCGGAACATCTTTGAGGGCATGGCAATAACCGTAACCCAAAAGAGCGCATCCAAATCGTCCGGCAGGGACTCCAGTTACCTCAGGATCGCGCTCTTAAGGTCGTCCGGATGCAGATGGAGCCCGAACTCGAGGTATTCCCGGTAAACGACGCCGGGGTCGTTTGCAGTGATGATCTATATATCGTTACGGATCGCATCGCAGCCCAATATCCCCATCTTCATTCTATCCACTCCCAATCTCTTCATGCCACATCTTGATCGTGCCCTTCTTTGGGTATGGCAAAGGAAAGGCGTGTCTGCAGGAAGCACAGAACGTGGTGTCCATTTCCACCCAATAATGACAGATCGGACATTCCTTCCGGAGCGGTGAGGAACAGACTGGACGGAAACGGTCCAGCCTTGCGATGACCGCTTCACAGTTTATGCAGTGCCGTTTGACCTCTCCTTGGAGCCAGGGGGCCGGATCCTCCTTTCTTACCTTGACGATACGGTTCAATTTCGAAGTCATGGACTGCCCGCTATGTTCTTTGCCTTGTATGAAGTGAGCGAAGGAGGATGGATTAGCTCCTTGAGATCAGGTACATCGGTATCTCGAAACCGCTGACCGGTCCGACCTCCAGGCTCCACCTGGTGATGCGCTCTATGCCGCTCTTCTGCTCGCCGGCCAATCCCGATATCAATGCCTTCCTCGATGAGGACTTGTTCCCGATTCCGCTATCATTGATGGCCTTCATGACCGCCATCGGTGTGAACGCCCCCCCGACCACCGAGTTGTCCATGGTGTAACCGATGGTGTCCACCGGGATCACATAGGCTTTCGCCTTTGACCTGTCGAATATCAATTTCAAGATCTGGTGTGTGATGATAGAATTGCTCGTGATAAGCACGGGGGAACTCTCGTCGGGTGAATTGTACTCAAAGAGCTTCTCCGGTACCTTCTGCTGCATGGGGTCGCTCTCCGGCAGACGGATGTCTATGCTCAGGACGGCGTCGATCACATCTGCCATCTTCTTGTCAATCTTCGGGCAGTCGGCCGCCTTCGCATTCTGGTCGATCAATTTCTGAGCGAATTCGGCCCAGCCCTTATTCTGCCCGGGCAGGTATTTCACAAGATCTTCCACTCTCAGCTTATACAGGTCTATCTCTTCAATGGCCATTTCATTCCTCCTTCTTCGTTTCCTTCATGGTGATCTCGACGAAATCGGACATGCGCTGGCCCCCAGCGTTGCCGACCCGTTCCGCTATTGTAATAATTTCTTTGATCTCATCCTCGCCGATCTCGAGCTCCAACGCCTTGCCGAGGTGATGTTTGAAACAGGATTGGCAACCGCCGGCCACCGAGGCTGCGATGACCGCCAGCTTCTTGGTGTGGGGGTCCATCGGATCAGCCCTCCTTCGGCGTCCCCTTGAACCTTCCATTCGCGTCGTAGTACCTCCGCTTGAAGTACAGGGACAGGTTCACCAGGGAGATGAGAGCGGGCACCTCCACCAGCGGTCCAATGACGGCGGCGAACGCGACGGCCGAGGATATGCCGAATACGCCTACGGCCACGGCGATCGCCAGCTCGAAGTTGTTGCTTGCAGCCGTGAAAGATTGCGCGGCGGCGTGACCATAATCGATCCTGAGCCTCATGGATAACCAGTACGACAACAGAAACATTATCACGAAGTAGATTACGAGCGGGATTGCGATCCTTACCACATCGAGGGGCGTGTCGACAATCGAATGGGCCCTCAGCGAGAACATGACCACGATTGTGAAGAGCAGAGCAAGAAGGGAGACCTTTCCCGCTACTGGCATGAATCTGTTATCGTACCAGTCGGCGCCCATCTTCGGCCTGAGGGTATATCGGCTGATGATACCAGTGATGAATGGTACCCCTAGGTAGATTATAACGCTGATGGCCACCGAAACGATGGATATGTCCACACCTACTCCGGAGCCAGGGGATACGACATCGGATAACACGCTGATAAGGAAGTAAGCATAGAACGAGTATAGAATTATCTGGAATATGGAGTTCAACGCCACGAGGATTGCTACATACTCACTATCTCCCTCGGCGAGTTGGTTCCATACCAGTACCATGGCAATGCATCTGGCGACCCCGGTCAGTATCAGGCCGATACGATATAGGGGTTGATCAGGCAGGAATATCCATGCCAGGGCGAACATTAGCAATGGACCTACGACGTAGTTCAGAAGCAATGATACTGTGAACATCCTCTTCGCCTCTGGTTGCTTCGTGATCTGGCTAAGTTCTTCGTACTTTACCTTGGCCAAAGGAGGGTACATCATGAGTATCAGGCCGATGGCGATCGGGATTGAGGTGGTGCCGACGCTCAACCTGTTCAAAGAATCCGCGAATCCCGGAATCGAAACCCCTAGGACAACTCCTAATCCCATGGCGGCAAAGATCCAAATGGTCAGGTACCTATTCAAGAACGACAACTTCTTCAATCCGCTTGGAGGCGGGTTATTATTTCCTATGGTCTCGCTCATCTTATCCCCCCTATTGTGGGCAATGGCCACTATGTTTCAATTAATGTTGAAGTGAAGCATTTGGTCGATATAAATAAGTTCCTTGCTATCGTTAAGTGTCCTAGAAGGTCGATAGCTGGAGATAAAATGAAGAGCGTCCTGTTTATCTGCACCCACAACTCAGCGCGTTCACAGATGGCCGAAGGATTAGTAAACGCGCTTTACTCAAAGGTCCTCACAGCGAAGAGCGCAGGAACAAACCAGGCGCGGTCCATCCCCTTGCTATTGAGGCCATGAGAGAACTTGACATAGATATCTCTCAACAGCGCTCAAAAGCTCTTTCCGAGCTCAAGGACCAGGAATTCGATTACGCGGTCATGGTCTGCTCAAATGCCCCGAGACCTGCCCGTTCTTCCCGGGGGAAAGGAACAAATCCATCACGGGTTCGATGATCCGGCGGAGGTCGAGGGAACGATGGAAGAAAGACTCCATGCTTTCCAGAAAAGCAGGAATGAAATCAATAAATGGATAATAGATACGCTTTTATTATCACAGGCATAGAGGTTTGATATGGTCGTGAAGAAAACGAGGAATAAAGAATGCTGTACGGACGTGTTGAACCTGCCAGCAGAAATGGAAGAGGCGCTCCGTCAGCAAGGAGGGCTGGCAGGGTTGAAGAAACAAGTTCCAGACCAAGACAAGCTCACTTCAGAGGCAGAACGTTTTCAGGCAGTTTCAGACCCCATCCGTTTGCAGATCCTCCATGCCCTCATGATCATCGATCTATGTCCCTGCATACTAAGAGAGATCACAGATTTAACAGATTCAGGACTTTCATATCACCTCAGCATATTGGAGCAGGCAAAATTAATCTCCTCATCCCCACGGAAAAAGTGGCGTGTTTATATGCTGACCGAGGAAGGAAGAAAGTTGATCGGCGGCTGAATTCTCAGCGCAGATTTTTCGAGATAAATCCTTCTAGCCGATATTAAAAAAATGTTAGGCCACAGGATTATTTTTCATAGATTATCTGGGCCAATAAGCGCAGGTTTTCAACTCCTTCCGGCGCATGGTCAAGCAGGGGGACCATGAACAGGGGAGTATGGAACCTAGGCTCGATCTCCTTCAGATATTTCTCCTGCTGCCTCCTCCGACTTTCGAAGAACGCGTTATGGCCATACTCCTTAGGGAGGATGAAGTTCGCCGCCACCAGCGCGGTCTCGATGCCCACCTGTTTCTTCAACTCTTGCGATGCCCTCCACGCTTCAATGATCGGCGTGTATTCTGGATAGACGACGAATACAAAGGTGCTCCTTTCCTTCGTCCTCATCGTCTCAATCACGTTGGAATATTTGCTCCGGGTCTTTTCGGAGGTATTCTTGGATAATGTGCCCAGATCGATGAAGCCTTTCCAGTCGGAAGGCAGCTCCAATAGGTGTAGGGTGTGGCCAGTGGGTGCGGTATCGAAGATGATGCATTGATAATTCTTCAGCTCGAAATAGCTCATGAACATCTCGAAGGCGGACATCTCTTCGGCGCAAGGCGAGTGGAGGTCCTCCTCTACCGACCTTTTGACATCGTCCGGTTGGTCTTTCACCGAATCGAGGATTCTTTTTCGGTATTCGTCCAGTGCTTCCTTTTGATCTATCCTGACCGCGTCCAGGTTCTTTACCCCCAATACCGGGGTCGGATCATAGCTGACCTCTTGTTCAAATATCTCCTGAAGGTGCGATGCTGGATCCGTTGTTACTATGAGGGTTTTCAAACCCTCATCAGCTAGATACACGGCGGTCGCACAGGCCAGGGTGCTCTTGCCCACACCCCCCTTCCCGGTAAAGAAAACGTATCTTGTGCCGTTGGCTGGGCGCAGCAGTTCTCGGACGGCCTTCATTTCATTTTTCACTCTAGCGTTCGACCCGGACGCTTTTTCGGATGCGGTGTGGACCGATATCTTCTTTCCATCGAACAGGTAGGAAGCCACCGATTGCAGAGGGTCAAGGCCGTTGATCTCGGTGTCCTGAAGTGGGTATTGTAGCTCGTTGAGCACAAAGTCGCGTTTTATCTCCTCCAGCATTATGTCCTCTTCCGCCTTCTTCTTCCTGAAGAACGCATCGGTGGCGGCTTCTGCAGGCAATACGCCGTTTATGATCAGGGTGCTAGTTTTGATTCCCAACTTAGATAGTTCCTCCATGCTCCGGTAGGTCTCGGTAATCGACGACCTCTCCGGCTTGAGGACGAAAATGAACGACGTTTTCTCGCCGTCCTGCAGGTAACCGATAGCCTTTTTGTACTTGACCTTGGCGCCTTGCAACGAGGAGCTAGGACCGATGCAAGTCGAGCCTCCCTTATCCAGTTCGGTAGACCATCCGCTGGGCAGTTCCAGGAGCCGTATGGTGTGGCCAGTTGGCGCGGTGTCGAAGACGACGGCGTCATAATGGGGGTCATCCATGAACGCAATGAAGCTGTCGAAGGCCGCCACCTCGTCCACGCAGGGACTCTTCAGTTGTTCCATCATCGAGTCCAGGTTCTTTTGGTCAATGATTCCCTTCAGAGGGGATATCATCCGGTCCCGATACTCCCGGGACGCGGCATCCGGGTTGATCTCGATCGCCTCCAGATTCGGAACGTTGGCTATTGCCGTGATGTGGTGTCCAATTGGCTGTCCGAAGATATCGGTCAGGTTCGGGGCAGGATCGGTGGTGACGATAAGCGTCTTGTAGCCCCTACGGGCCAGCCACAAAGCGGTGGCGCAGCTCATGGTGCTCTTGCCCACCCCTCCTTTGCCGCTGAAGAATATGAATTTTATCTTGCCTTTTTCTGGTTCAATTATGGAATTCAATTGTTACATCTCCTTGTTCGATTCGATTAAAAGTTCCGTAATTACTTCGGACCTAGAAGAACTGCTCTCATCTCATCATAGGTCATATACCTCTGTTTAACGAGGATCTTACCGTCGAGAGCCGTGATTGGCAGAATATCGGTCCCGCTGTCCTTAACCATCTTGAGGACCTCGGGATAATCCAGGAACGCATTCGCGTTGAACGACAGGGAAGCCCGGATTATCTTCTCATCGGGAAACTCAGCCTGTAGTTTCTTGACATCTTCGCTCAATTGTACCAGATCTTGATTTGGCTCGGGGCCACAGAGGCCCGTGGAGCAACAAAGCATACCTTCGAAAATTATCAATTTCTTTTGCACTTTTTTCACCAGTCCAATCATTTAGTGCCTGCCCATGTTCTTCTTCTCTGGTTTCAGGCAATGTTGCACTATATTTCAATATAATTTGAAATGTAATCATATCCAATATACCTTTTCATTTCAATACAATTCAAAACGAACCAATCCCAATCATTTTAAATTCAAAATGACGGAAATGGTACCCCGAGTTTCAATGATGATCATGGAAAATTCACCTAATTCCATCGGGGCAATTATTTCTTGAATTCCCGGTTACATTTTCACAGTCCCTTCAGTGCTTTTCTCTTCAATGTGGCGCTCGCGGCAAGAAGGAAAACCACAGTGAACCCCACCAAAACGAGCACATCTAACAGCAGGGGAATCACCGCCGTTTGTCCCATGGTAGCATCCAGGCCGTCTGACAGATAGGTCAGGGGGGAGAACATGCTGATGGCCCTCGCACTCTCTGGCAGTTCGGCTAGGGGCGTAAAGATTCCGGATATGAAGATCAAAGGGAACCGGATCAGTGCAGAGAGCATCATGACGTTCGAAGGGACCCTTCCCGCCGGAGCGGATAGAAGCACCCCCATCGCCGCGAAACAGAGGTTGCCGAGGAAGAAAAGAATCGGCAAGGCTATTATCGTCGCCAGAGGCAGGGATATCGACAAGAATGCCGCTCCCGCCAGAAGGATTATCGCGCTTATGATTATGCCAAACAGGGTACCAGCCAGCGTATCACCTAGCACGAGCGTCGGAATGCTCACCGGAAGCGTCAGCAGCCTTTCGAAGGTGCCCGATTGTTTTTCCCATGGGATGATCAGCGGTCCTACCGAGGAAGCAGTGAAGAAAATCGTCATTGCCAGGAATCCGGGGAAATATCTTGCAACATCCAGCTGTCGTCCGACGAAGAAAGCGAAGAACAGGAAGGTCGGTAGGATGAGGCCGAAAATGAACACGGGGGCCTTTCGGTAATAGATCCTTATGTCCTTGCGAGCCGTGACGGTGGCCCCGCGCCAAACAATAGAGTATTTCATTTTTTAGCCTCCGTCAATTTGACGAAAACGTCTTCGAGCGACGGTCCGAGCGTGGTAAGGGAGACGATGTTCAAACGTTGCTCTTGCTTCACTGAGATTATTTTATCTATTGCCTCACCGACGTTCGAGGTGTATATTTTCACCTTATCTCCCTGGCCCTCCGACCTGATGATGCATTGCGATGAAAAGAGCGAACAGTCCACCTTCCTGTCGAACGAGACCTCGATCGACTGGGTCTTCTCAAAGGTGGACTTGAGGTGCTGCGGTGAGTCAACGGTGATGACCTTGCCCTTGTTGATGATGCACACTCGTTGACACAATCGGCTCGCTTCCTCTATGTTGTGGGTTGTGAGAACGACCGTGCAACCCTTGGCGTTCAGTGTTTTGACCTTGTCCACGATCAATCGCCTGCTCTGAACATCCAGGCCCTCGGTCGGCTCGTCCAGGAACAGCACCGACGGCTCGTGGACAATGGCGCAGCCGATGCTGATCCGCTGCTTCATGCCCTTTGAAAACCCCTTTATCACATCGTCCGCCCGGTCATGGAGGCCCAGATCCTTAAGCATTTGATCCGCCTGTTCCTCCCTGACTCCTTTGGCCAATCCATAGAACCTCCCGAAAAGTTCCAGGTTCTCTCGAGCCGTTAGGTCCACATAAACGGTCCCGACCTCTGGAATGACTCCCATCCTCTCCTTGGCCATCAGCGGGTCTTTCTTAAGGTCGATTCCATCGATGAGTATCTTTCCGCTTTCGGGCTTAAGGACGCCCGTGAGCATTCTGATGGTCGTCGTCTTGCCCGCCCCGTTCGGTCCCAAGAGACCGAAGAACTCGCCCTTCTGAACCGTGAATGAGACGCCATCCAAAGCCACGAAGTTTCCAAATCTTTTCGTCAAGCCCTCGGCCACTATTGAATCTGTCATCGTTCCGCCTCGTCTGAGTAGAATATAGTCATTTCAATTATTGTTGAAACGATTAAGCGCTGGTCTGGTATTAATCAGTTCGTATTTCGTGTCCATTCGGATCGTAGTTAGCTCGGATGATCCGGATTAGAAACCGAGCAGGCCCGATCGACATCATCTCTGAAATTGGCATTGAATATGGCCCTGCCGCTGGGATATAGTTTGAAAACGTCCCATCGTCCTCGAATAGGATCGTAAGAATCGGCGGTGAGTAACTGACATCGATGCCTGGGCTATTTGAGAGCCTGGCAAATAGTGAATCCAGGTCGATGCTCTCATCTTCCATAACCTCATATTCATCAACCGACGAGCAGAGTTTCCTGATCTTGAACATCATCCCCGGACCTCAATACTCAACGCATCAAGTGGCTGAGTCATCGATTGAACGCCCAATCCTTGTTTTTGGTCAAACATCGACAAACTCAATGCTTAGTGGTACCCCCTTCCTGGCCATGGATCGGGCGATCATCCCTGCTTCTATCCAAGCAGCATTTAGGACTCCAGAGAGGATCAGGCAGTTGGCACTCATGTCTGAAATGATGAAATCCCTAAAGATCTTGCTCTCCCTCTTATCCGTGAGGTCGGTAAGCGTAAGGGGCCCCAGCCCCTCAATGAACTTTTGGGCCTTTGTGCATGTGCTGGTCACTTTGACGACGTAGTTGCCGTCGTCTGTTGATAAAACCTCGATCTCTGATTTGTTCTCGCACGGAAACATATTGACTCGTAATTTGGATGTCATATCTAGTCCGACCTCCAAGAACCTTTAACAGGAAAGGCAGGTCTCATTTTAAAATAATTTGTAGTATCTGCATCCTGAGCGATCTTAAGATCTCTTCCTAGTCTCATTGAAATCACTTGAGGACTCGTTCTCTAATTGGGAATCAAATGAGCCTGCATCAGTAATGATTTGAATGTCACCAATTATATTTTAATCTGGCAACAAACCCGGTTCAAGATTCTATATAAATATGGAAGTGCTGGCATCAGATGATGCCGGCCTCCCGCCCGAAGAAGAAGTTCCAGCGCTATGACCCGGACCAGACACTTCTCATCGCCACTGGCCTGAACGAGTGGCTGCCGGAAGATGTGCTACTTCGTCTCCGATGTCGTCGACGACCTGGACCTGTAGTCGATCCATGCCAGATATGATGTTTTACGGGGATCGCCGCACTACGAACCGCGGATGACGGTCAAGGTCATCATCTACGCTTGCTGCATTGGCGAAACTTCTTCCAGACAGATCTTCAAGGGGCTGCAGGAGAACATCGCCTTCCGGGTGCTGGCACCAAACAATCATCCGGATAACCGGACGATTTGCCGCTTCCGTGCGGATCACGCGGAAGCGCTGCCCGGGCTGTTCCAGCAGGTGCTGAAATGTGTAAACGGGACGGCCTGGTGCCGGCCAAGGCGGTGGCCTTGGACGGGACCAAGGTCAAGGCCAATGCCAGCATGGCGAAGAACCGGACCAAGGAATAGCTTGACAGGGAGCTCCGCGACTACGCCGAGAAGATCTTCACGGAGGCGGAGCGAAAGGACAGGGAAGAGGTCGAGCTCTACGGTGGGGAGAGCGACGGGTTCTCCCTGCCAGCGCACCTGCGCGACCGCAAGGCGCGCAGGGAGCACATACGCAAGGGCTACGCCAGTTGAGAGAGGAGGAAGAGAAGAGGAAGGTCGAGGAGGAAAGGAAGCTAGCGGAACGCCATGAGAAGGAAAAGGAAGAGGCGACGAAAGGAAAGGAGGTTCCCGGACGGAGGCCGGTCGAGAAAGACCCAAACCGTCCCGACGCAACACCTCCGACCCGACTCCAGGACGATGAGCACGCGGAACGGCTTCGTCCAAGGTTACAACGTCCAGATCGTGGTCGATTGTTCCAGCCAGGTCATCGTCGCCTGCGACGTGATGCAAGATGGCAACGAAAGCATAAGCTTCGCCGAATGCTCTCCCTGGCGAGGGAGGGCATCGGCCGCCTGCCTGAGGAGCTGCTGGCCGATGCCGGCTACTTCTCCACGAAGGAGGTCGACGGTATCGAAGGGACCGAGCTATTCGTTGCGAATTAAGTCGCGCAAGAAGGCCGGCCTGGACGAACTCCTGCCTATCATCGAGCTGGGAGGCCGGCGACCACCAAGCAGGCGATGGAGCTGCTGCTCGGTACGAACGAAGGTAAGGTCGTATACCGTCTGCGCGGCCAGACGGTCGAGTCTACCTTAGGCCAGCTGAATGACCAGGGCGGGATGAGGGAGTTCCATATGCGTGGGATGGAAAAACCAGGACGGAAGCGATGCTGGCCAGCATGGGCAACAACATCAAGAAGCTATGGAGGCGGTCGAGGAAAGATGAATCCGATCAAGAAAATGCCAAACAGGCAACTGGCCCTCGGCCAGTTGCTTTGATGATGTCTGTCTGAAATCACAATCGACCATCTAATTTTCCTCAGACCTCAGTAACCTTCTGAAGAACGGTCAGTCTGGCACCATAAAATCGCTAGATTTCGATTTTTAGGGCAGGCTAATCTGATCCCCACAATAGCTGTCTGACCCGCCCTATCGGTTGAATTATGATTTCGGGATGGTGAAAAGGAACGTTGCCCCTTTTCCTTCCTCCGACTCGACCCAGATCGTCCCGCCGTGTCGCTCTAAAATCTTCTTGAAGATCGCCAGGCCGATGCCAGTTCCATCATATCCCTCACGGGTTTGCAATCGGTGGAACATCTGGAATATCCCATCCTTATCCTAGGATCAATGCCGATTCCGTTGTCTTGGACGGAGAAGAGCCACCAGCCTCCCTCGTCATAGCTGGAGATGTGCACCTTCGATTCCTTGTCTCCACAAACTTGATGGCGTTGCCGACTAAGTTCTGCATCAGTTGGATCATCTGAGATGTGTCGGCCATGATGGTCGGCAATGGATCGACGACAATCTCCGCCTTGCTCTCCTCAATTGGCACCTTCAAAAGATTGAGCGCTTTGGACAACATGTCGTTCAATTCCGCCGGAGCAACCGTGTCCCTCTTGGTGTCCACCCTTGAATAGTCAAGGAGATCGTTTATCAGATCATGCACCCTCTTTCCGCCGTACATGGTGAAATGGATATATTCCTGCCCATCCGGACCAATCTTATCTTTGTACTTCCTCTCAAACAGTGTCATGTAACTGATGACCATGCGCAGCGGCTCCTGCAGATCGTGACTGGCTACGTAAGCAAACTGTTGCAGTTCGGTGTTGGAACAAGTGAGGTCATATGCATATTATTTGGTCACTCGTTCACCCCTCCTTCGCTGTTCTCAAAGCATTGCGACTATCCAGATACCAGCAATGGCTATGGGACGATTGAAAAGCCCAGCAAACGGATCCTGCGGGGGCTGAAGGAACACTGCGAAAATGGTCAGTATGGTGGCGATTAAAGCCATCCCATAGATCACCGGTCTTTAGGCGCCCAGAGACAAATGAAGACCGGAGAAATATATAGAAAGCTAGCAGCATATCCGCTCGGCGTTAGGCTGTCAATAGCGAAAATGACCAACATCTGGATGATGCTTAGAAAAAGGATTTATGATCTGGTGAGAGCAATCTTACTAATCCTCAACAGCGTCAAGTTAATCTTTTTGAGTTCTTAAATGTCCGCCCCCTCCGTGTGAACGCTTACCCGATAGGCGTTTATTGTGGAGGTGAATAATTAAAACCAAGTTCGGGGCTGGAGTACTTGTTGACGGTCAAGATGCATACAATTTCCTTCTGCTAGTCTAAGAACGTGCAATTCATGGTAAGCGATTCATCCGCGATCAAGGGAAGGCCGCCCGATGATAAGCCCCCTAATAGTGATCAAAGCCACCGGCACAACCCATAGAAAGTATCGTACCAGAATATTGAATAGAACTGGGTCCCAGAAATTGGCAGGGCTGAGGTAAAGAGGGATAGATGCCGACGAATAGAATATTACCCGATAGCCCATGTGTCGCCGGACTTCCTGCGGATGGATCCTACCCCGTTCGTTCTTGACAATGATGTCTGATAATATGGTCAGAATTGCATTAAAAGAGCTAGGTTGATTGAATAAAGTATCAAAGCAATATCATCTATTCTTCCACCTAGGAATTGCTTTGGCCCGCTGGAAATGAGGAAAAAGAAGTAAGGCTCCAGTGAAACAGGGAATATGGCATCATAGTTGGAGGGACTATATCCCTGGTCCCATGCACCGCACCTATGTTCGGTTGTTATTTCCGACCAAGGGTCAGGTTAGTCCGATGCTGTTGATCACACCGCCCGAATTTCCATCGATGACCAGTACGATCTTCTTCCCCTCATGATCATAGCGTGCGAACCAGATTGGAGCATGAAGCAGTTCGGTCTCCGAAACGTCGACCTGGGTTTGCAGTTGTTGGATCATGTGAAACTGGGCATGGGCTTTGTCCGACTGAAGTTGGTCCACAAGGGTCTTGGCCTGATATCTGGCGACTTCTTCCCCTATGTCCCCGTTCATTATCTGCACATCTTTTGGCACCTTGGCCATATCAAAGAACGTCCGTTCTTCAAGGGCAAAGGCGTAGTCCCTGGGTTGATACTGCGTGAACGCCTTGAGGGCCACGATAGGAAAGTTATAGTTGTTGTCCAGCTCCTGGGTCTTCTTCACGTTGCCGCGACCTGCACCCATTGTGCCCCCGAGTACTGCGCCGGTCACCATCGGTCCACCGAACCCGCCACCGAAACCTCCCCCTCTGCCCCGTCCCCCCCCAAGAGCTGCCCCCATGAGACCAGCCAGAGCCACGGTGGTTGCGATTTGCCCTGCTTCCGCCGCCACATCGCTGGCGACGATCGATGTTCGCGCAGAGGTCGAGACTATCCAATAGGGAATCATGGTCAGGCTCATTTCTTCCAGTTTGGAGTCCTCCTGAAAATGCCTGTGCAAAAGTCCCTTGTCCATTAGGCCGTGTATCTTGTCGATGATCTGCTGTTTCTCTGAGAACTTGATCAGCAACATCGTTTGCTTCTGGACGCTTCTCCACCCATCGTTCACCAGCGTAATGGTGGAACCACAATACAAGCAGGTGACCACCATCTCACCGAACTTCGGATTAATGGGTGCACTGCAGCTTGGACATTTGAGCGCCGTCACGTTAGACGGTGCAATTATCGAAGGTGTCGACGTCCCGGCTGGTTTCGCTTTCTCCATGGCTATCTTGGTTCCACATTTCAAGCAGAAAAGAGCGTCATCAGGCAGATCGGCACCGCAATGAGGGCAATACATTGATATCACACTTTTTGGACCAGTCAGCTTTCAATGAATATTCTCCATCATGAAAACGTTTACCGTTGTAAGCGCCAGGTAGGCTGAATGGGCGTCGCTCTAATCCATCCGTGCCTTCATTATGTTTGTGGTGAATAATCTATTAATTGCTTGTGAATCACCATCAGCCCTGTTACAGGAATGTTGGAATTATGTTCTAACTTTGTTAACCCACTAAGTTGACGATGTTGTAGTGATCCAGCAGGAAAAGGAATATTATGGCCCTAGTGATTCCAGCGATGAATTAACTACCACGAACCATTCCATTTTCCTTGTCTTCACATCCTTGTTCACGATGGAGAATATGTACAGGGGAATGGTATCAGTCATCAGCCTGTGGCCAGGATGATGGGGCAAAGCGTAATGCCCGAACCTTACAACGAACCGTTGCGCTTGTACCTTTCGACCTTGCCCAGGGTCTTGAGCTTTCCCGATTCCAGCACGGATATCGCGCCATGGCCCCCGCATATGATGCACCTTTTGCCAGACACGGCCAGGTCGGCATCCATCTGGGCCGCTAGGGCAAGAAGTCCTTTCCTTTCCTTGCTGGCCTTTTCGCTGTCCACGTTCACCGAGGTCATGAGGTTCTTCGCCAGGATGTTGAACTCTTCCCTTTCGGGGGTGAGCGAATCGAAACCGATCAGCGAATCCGCCGAGAAGAGCATGCCCTCCGCCGGGAACAGGAGGAAGATCTGTCCGTGCAGGTGCCCTCCCAGACTCTCTAGGACCTCGAACTCCATCCCCGCGAACCGGTCTCGGGACACGATCCGGAACGGGCCTCTCATTCCCAGGTCGTCCTCCAACAGTTTGAACCCGGAGGGAGGGGAGAAATTGGAGAACATGTTGATGAGCCGGGTGTATACTTCCTCCAGTATCGAGGATTCCAGCTTCGAGCCGTAGGCCCGGTTCGACCTTTCCACGATGTCCACGGTCCCCGGATGTGCATGCGATTCAGCATCGAAGAGCCCGGCCCCTCCGGAGTGGTCCGCATCAGCGTGGCTTATGAACATCCGCTTGAGCAATGAAAGGTCATTGATGCCATGGTCCGCCAGCATATGCACCACGTCATCGTGATAGATGCCATAGCCAGTATCGACAAGCATGATCTCTTCCGGTGACACCAGGGCGAAGACGCTCCCGCCGCAGGGCAGCTGGAAACAGAAAAGGTCGGCGCGGCTCATCTCCACGCGCTGCACATCGGCATAGAACCCCTTTCCTGTCGTGGCCTTGATGGTCTTGCCGGTCTGCAGGACGCTATTGAACACGATCTTCGGGTCCTCGCCGAGGTTGTGCAATTCCTGAACTATATGGTTGATGTCAGAGAGCAGCCGCAGCAGGAACTGGTCCTCGGTGTCCCCGATCAGCTGCCTTAGCTCCTGGGCGAATCGGATGTAGAACACGGTGTCGTCGAGATGCTTCCCTGTGGTGTCGTATTCAAGGATCTCCATCGGATACTTCGATTTGAGCCCTTCCAGGAGCCCTTGGACCAACGAGCTGTCCTCGATGGTGAGGCTGACGGTGAGGCGCTCCGGGAACTTCCCCCGGTCGTCGAAATCGAGGAATGCGATGTTGCAGCCGGCCGAGGTGGTGCTGTGCAGGAACTCGAACAGGGCGCCAGGACGGTTGGGCAGGTACACGTTGAACTTGAGGAAACTGGGGACCGCCAGCGAATCCTGCAGGTATCCCAGGAGCTCCAGCTCCTTCTTGATTCGTTCATAGGCGTTGTCGTCGCACCTTATTTCGAAGAAAACCGTGTACGGATCGATTCTCCGGTCGTAGTGGATCCGATCCACGTTGCCCTGGTATCTGGTGACGATCTCGGCCGCCTTATGCAGCGCCCCTGGCTCGTCTGGCATGTGCGCCACGAAGTAGAAAACCTTCTTCATCATGAGGCCCAGGGGACGATGCACTGTTGACGGCTTAATATCTTCGGGCGGTCTTGATAGGTCGACTGACCTTCATTGAACCCTCATGATGGAAGTTGAACGATAGCTTCAATATCATCTAGGCCAATGATTATTCGTGGGAAATCAGATGAAGTGTCGGGAATGCGGGGCGGACCGCGACGCCCATCTCAAATACTGCAGCAGTTGCGGGCAACGCCAGATCAGGAGCGCAGAGGCGGTCGATCTGTTCTTCATCTTTTGGTTCATCATCCTGGCCCTGCTGTACCTCGTTCAATCGACCTATTTCCCGAACGGTCTGGACTTTAGTTTCCTGGGTCCGTATCTTCTCATTGCAAGCATTGACGCGATCTTGGTGGTGACGATCTACTTGTATGGCGGAAAGTTCGTGGACAGGATCGGGAAAGCGGTCGGCTCCTAGGCATAGTGAAGTCGCGTCAACCGAATCCACCACATCTCCGTTCAATTCTTTACGACGGACGCTACCTGTGATCCGATAACCATATGCCGACCTCCAGGCCGATCGCGTTATATCGTTCATCGCGATCCCGAAGCCTGATGTGCCGCATCCTCGCCATGACCGCCGGTATGGACTTGCCTCCAGCGATCAAGTCAAGATTGCTCATGGAATTCTTCCGTTCTTCGGCGGAGGCATATCCCGGCGGATGGGGAGTGGGATACTTCCCTGACGAAGGTCCGATGGTCATCAAGGAGCCGATCAAGGCCACGGACAGTTTTGCCTTGCCCGGGGCGGTGCGCAGGGCGGAACCGGGGTTCATCATGGCCCATGTCCGCAACCCGACCTCCGGTGACAAGAGCGTCCTGAACACGCACCCTTTCCAGAAGGATGGGTGGCTTTTCTCCCACAACGGGACGCTGGGAGACCCGGGCTCGATGATGGGGAAGCTGCTGGAACGTTATTCGGACTCGTTGCAAGGCGGCACGGATTCAGAGATAATGTTCCATTATCTGCTGCAGAGGATCGAACAGGCTGGCCAGGCCGAGGCCAGGGTCCTTGCGGCGATCCGGGACATGTGCAGAGACCAAGGCGAGGGAACAACCTCGCTTAATTTCGTACTGACCGACGGGACCGTCCTGTTCACGTTCAGCAAGGCCTTCATCAACCACCAGAAATACTCCATGAACTTCGCCCGCCTTGACAGTCTGGGTCCGGTCGTTGGTGAACATGCGTTCTGTGACCACGGCGCTTCGAACGGCACTGTGGTCTCGTCCAATCCTTTCACGCCGGGCGGATGGAGCGGTCTGGAGATGGGCGATGTGCTCATCGCCAAGGTCGGCGGTCGCCGCATCGTCAGGATGTGACGTAGATCACTTCTTGGAAGCCGATATCACCGCGATCTTGAGGGAGTTGAGCATGCAGGGCTCGGCGTACGACCCTTTCATCGAGCGCAGTTCTTCATGCATCTGTTCCGGGTTCCTTCCCGCCAGGTCATCTCTCGAACGGACCCTCAGCCGATAAAGTGCTTCGGCGGCGTTCTCCCCGACCCCAGGGAGCATGCTCAGTTCCGATATGACCTCATCTTTCGTCCTTTCCACTATCTTTCCACTCCAATCTATTGATCCAACTGGTCCGGAGGGTACATGCGGTATGGCGTTGCTCGGTCCCGGGTAGCATATTCGTTCACCCACTAGAGATTCCTTGCGCCTCCCGGTCATGACCTAGACCAAGGGCGACCCAGCATGATGAAAAGGAAAATGTTCGTCCAGATCAAGCACGCGCCTTATGGCCTGAACTTGGACGCGCGACGGATGACCTGCCTGATACCGAGGGCGATCTCCATGGGATTGATCCTTCCCACCAGCATGTAGGCGATGGTGAACGAGAAGTAAGGAAGGATGTAAACCCAGTCGAACATGCCGAAGGCGATCATTCCGAACAGGGCGAAGTCGCTGAACGGCCGGTAGTGGCAGAACTTCTCTGCGAGGTTGCCCAACTTGTGCTTGTGGGCGAAACCGTCCACTACCTCGTCCACGAATCCGGCCAACAGGAACAGTGCGATCGGGATGACCAGGAAGGTGACGTCCGTGTTCAGGGTGTACATGAACACCCCCATCATCACGAATGCAATGGCCGAACCCGCGGCGAAAGCGACGTTGTCGATCTTCTTGGCCAACACCAGGCTGATGATCATTGCGACGAAGAACGCGGTGGAGAAGGGACTGTCGAACGCCATCAAGGTGCCCATCAGGACGCCTGCGGTGATCGCCACCAGGTTAGCCGACCGGATCGAGAACTCATGCTCGTCATATGCCTGGTCGATGTACTTTATAGCATATCCAAGGAAAGCGAATGTGACAATGAGTATGATCGGTTCCATCTGATGACCTTTTTACTTTTATCGGGCCGGGCCCCTTGGTCGAACGACCTTTGGCCAGTAGTTGCTGGTCCGAGGTATTGCCCGAGGCGTGCAAATCCGTTCCTTCAGAGCGGTCGACGCCGGAACTTGGATTGCATAGGCATGTCCCATTCCGATATTAACACATTGTGATGTGGCTATCTCGTTCACGAAATATCCAGTTACCTCGCGATTCGCCCCTGCCTGGGCCGTTAGCTTCCGCATCTCTGACCATGCTGCATTGACCGAAATGTCAACCAAAAACCCCCTATGATATATGCAGAGCTCATTCGAACCCTCATGAGAAGCCCCTACGTTCCGCTCGCCCTGTCGATCGGATTGCTGCTGGTGGCCGCGGGCATGGCGGTCCTGGTCCAGCCTGAAAAAGGTAGTACGTCACCAGGTCTCCGGTCGTTCAACAGCTATGCGGAGCTGAACTCCTTTCTGGATAGGAATTCCGGGTCCAAGGGGCTGGTCAGCGATCCATCCACCGAGCAGATGGCTTCCGGGGACGCTTCCCAGTCCCATTCGACCACGAACGTTCAGGTATCGGACGTCCAAGAGGAGGATCGAGTCCTCACCGACGGCACCTACATCTACTCCGCAGGCCAGACCGCGGTGGACATAGTCAAGGGGGTCCCCGCATCGGACATGAAGAACCTGACGGCGCTCAACATGAGCAGACTGCTCGACCTCCCGGTCGGCTCTTCCGTCTACGTCATGGGGCTCTATCTGATCGATCACGACCTCATCGTGATATGCCAGGTGTCGAACGGTTCGCAGGTCGAACAGGCCTATGCCGTTTCGGCGATGGCTCCGGCCGATCGGGTGTGGACCACAAGGACAACCGTCAGCGTGTTCGACGTCGCAGATCCAGGTGTTCCGCTCCTTGAGCATACCGTCGGCATCAGTGGATCGTTCACGACCAGCCGGGCGCAGGGCAATGACCTTTACATCTTCTCCACCCAGTATGCCTGGGACTACGCCAACGGGGGATCGGTCATTCCCGCCGCATCGCATGACGGAAACGACACCTTGTTCGAGCCCGAAACGATACTCTATGACCCTGCAAATGTCGAGGTGAGCTGCTTCCTCAATCTTGTCCGATTGAATGTCCCGGATCTCGTCATGGAGGAGAAGTCGTTCCTCACCGGATACAGCTCGGTTCTGTACATGTCCGAGAACAGCATCTTTGTCACCTACCCCCATTATGCCTATGCCTATGGAGCGCAATCATCAGCGACGGCCGGCGATGTTTCCGTTTCAAGCTCGACCCAGGCCCGGTCCTACACCACCATCTTCAAGATCGATATCACCGGGGCAGGTCTGGACCTCGCCGCCGCAGGCACCGTTCGGGGTACGGTCGTCGACCGTTACGCGATCGATGAAAGGGACGGATACCTGAGGATCGCGACCACTGACTTCACCAACGGGACCGATACCCTCGTTTCCGTGATGTCCTCCAATCTGTCGTTGGTGGGTCAGATCGGGGGCATAGGAATGGGGGAAACGATGCAATCCTCCCGGTACATCAACGACACCCTCTATCTGGTCACCTTCAGGCAGGTCGATCCTCTTTATGCCATCGATCTCACCGTTCCGACCTCACCGAGGATATTGGGGGAACTGACGATGCCCGGATTCTCCACCTACCTCCACCCCGTCGATGATACGCATCTGATCGGTCTCGGTTTCGAGGACCACAGCATGAAGGTCTCGCTGTTCAATGTGAGCGATAGGACCAGGCCGGTGGAGGAGCAAAGGCTGCTGTTGTCGAACTTCAGCTATTCGCCTTCACTGTATGACCCGCACACGGTCACCTACGATCCGGTCCGATCGTTGCTGATCGTTCCCGTGTCTGGCTATGACGGATCGAAGGGCCAGTATGAATGTGCCGCCTATGTGTTCAACACCTCGGGAGGAATTTCCCTGGTCGGCACCGCTGGTTCGAACAACAGCGGCGGAGTGGACCGTACTCTGTACATCCGTGATTCGCTCTACGTGTGCTCTCAGTATTGCATTTCGGCCTACACGATGACAGACCTGTCCTATCGTGGCAGTATCGTGCTAGGCAGCCCCGAGCCTAATTGGTTTGGGTATTATCCGGGCAACGGAACGGCGATAGAACCGATGGCCCTGGAGATCAGATGAAAGGGATTAATCTACATGAGCAACATCGAGGGATAGAGGAAACCGAATTGCGCGTGGAGCTCGACAAGAAGGCGCTGTTCGCGCTCGCGTCCGACACCAGAATGGACATTCTGAAATCCCTGCAGCCCAACCGCAGGACGGTGTCCCAGCTCGCGGAAGCCATCGGGGTGGACAAGTCGGCCGTGCACCGGCATCTCAAGAAGCTCGAAGAGGGAGGGTTCGTCAAGCGCGAGGAAGACCACGGGTTCATCTATTACGGACTTTCCTGGAAGGCGCGGGACATCCTGGCCCCGAACGAGAACACCAAGATAGTGGTGCTCATCACCGCCTCAATGGTCCTGATCGGGGCGATGATACTGATGGTCTATATGGCGAACGCGGTCAATCCCGTCCTCAGCGGCGATTCCCAGACCCCCATGCAGCAGGCCAGCCAAAGCGGGGTCGGTCCGGATGTCTCAAGGTCCGCGGGCGCCTCCCCCATCAATCTCTTGGCCACCCTGGTGCCAGTGTTCATCGCCGTGCCCATCTCGTTGATTCTGATCTATCTGGCATATGGCAAGAACGCAAGGCCACGGCAGGCAGACCCCCCTCAAGAGCCCGAGTCGTACGGGGAGGCCGTGAACAGGGAAGATGATTGAATCATTTTTCTCTGCCTATTAACATCTTTGACCTGGTTTCGGCGATCCATGGCGGGGAATGTCTGGCAAGCCCGCGCCCCCTGCATTCGGTGACCTGGCAGCGAAACCATAAATATCCCGGGGGAGTTGGCATTTCCGGCGCAAACTGGGAAACATGTCTGCCGTTTCAGCGAGTACATCGACGGTCCTTCATGCGAGGCCGTTCGGCCATTGGAGTGTTCGAACTTGAGGACGCTCGGAATTTTCGTCGACCGGCAGGCCCTGAGCTATTCTCGTAAACTGACATTGCTGATAAAGTGCCGCGACACCGCGGAAGGCATGGGTTACCGTTCCTACTTCATCTTCCCGGTGGAGATCAAGAAGGTCCCGAAAACCGATGCACTCTTTATCCGGAGCCGCACCGACCCGCTTAACATCTCCTTCATCGCATCCAAGATGGCGGAGATGCACAACATTCCGGTCATCGACGACTCCAGATCGATCCAGATCTGTTCCGACAAGGTCAACATGTACCTTCATCTGATCAAGGCGGAGGTCCCGGTCCCGCGGACGGAGTTCGTGAAGAAATCGGATTTCAGCGAGGAAAGGATGGGGCAGCTGCTGGAATCCATGGACGGATCGATGATAATGAAGGAGCCGTCCACCACTTACGGGAACCGGGTGAAGAAGGTCACCTCGCTGGTCGACGCACATCGAATCGCCGGAAGCTACCTGAAGATGTCCGATTGGATCGTGGCCCAGGAGTACATCGAAAGCGATGAGGACTGGAAGATCGGGGTGCTGGGGGGTGAGTTCCTGTACGCGTGCCGCTATGTTCTTCCCACGGAGTCGCAGAAGATCGTAGCCAGCGAAGAGGGGGAGATTCCCGACTACGCTTCGGAGTGCGTACCTCGCGAGCAGGTGCCGGAGGACACCATCGATCTGGCGGTCAAGGCGGCCAGGGCCATCGGGATGGGGCTCTACAGCGTCGACATCAAACAGCGTGGGGGCAGACAGTTTGTAATAGAGGTCAATGATAACCCCTCCCTCGAGAGCGGTGAGGATGAATATTATCCTCAAATATATAATAAAATAATCTCGAACCTGATGGAAAGGTAATGGCATGAGCGACGAATGGTATGAGAAGGCCACAGAGGTTTGTAAGCAATGCGGTGGCCATTGCTGCAAGAACGCCCACCCGCCGCTGACGGAAGAGCGCATCAGCATATTGGCCGAGAAACAGGTGTCCAGCGACAACATCGAGTTCGCCGGATACAAGAGACTGAAGGTCAAGGAGGACGGCATGTGCGTCATGTTCAATGAGAACGGGCTGTGTGCCATCCAAGAATTCAAGCCGGAGACATGTGTGGCCGGTCCTTTCACCTTCGACGTCAAAGATGGCGTGATCGAACTCTACCTGAAGAAAGAGTCGATATGCCCACTGGTGGCGGTGCTGAAGCAAGACCGCGAGGCCTATGACGAGCAGTACAAGACGGCCGTCGAGAAGATCATCCGGGTCGTGGCATTCCTGCCCGAGGACGAACTCTGGACAGTATGCGGGATCGAAGAGCCCGACACCGACAAGATCGAGGAACTGAACCTAACCATCGAGTGATAGGACATGACCATCGGCACCGAGCATGAGTATTCGATCAACGACGCTGACTTTCAACCGCTGCCCATCAACGACAGGCTGATCGAATATCTGAACGGAGAGGTCGTCAACGAGTTCCAGTTCGGCGGAATCAACCTTTCCAAGGAACTGCAGAAGAACGTGATCGAGATCGTTCCCACCGTTCCAGGCACATCGGTGCAGGAACTTGAGGGAACGTTATACAAGGGCCTGGAACGGCTGTACCTCGCCACTCAGGAGCGGTACCGGTTCCTGGGGCTGGGCATGCACCCTCTGCTGAAACTGGAACAGACCGCGGTGTGGGACCATGAGGACAAGGAGATCTACGAGATCTATGACCGTCTCTTCGACATCAAGCAGCATGGGTGGCTGAACATCCAGGCGATCCAGATCAACGTGCCTTTCAACAGCGATGAGGGCCTGGTCCGCCTATTCAATCGGTCCCGGGCGATCATCCCCTATCTGGTGGCGATCGGGGCCAGCTCACCATACGTGGAGGGTGACCTCACCGGGAGCGAGGACAACCGTCTCCTATTCTACCGGGACAACCAGCGCAGGATGCCGATCATCGCCCACGGCGTGATACCGGAAAGACTGCGGTCCAAGCAGGACTACCTCGACATCCAGCAGGAAATGTACCGGGAGCTCAGGAAGCACGATGCGGAAATGCTGTGCCATGAATGGGTCGATTCACGCGGCGTCATCGTCAGATTCTCCCGCAATTGCGTGGAAATAAAGGCCATCGACGAACAGGAGTGCCTGCATTCCGACATGGCCATCGCGGCCCTTACCCTGGCCCTGCTGCGTTCCAAGGATTTCAACCTCACCGAGGACGAGGACGACCTGCGTTCCCTCACCGAAACGGCCATTCGGGGCGGGACAAAGGACCTGAAGCAAGAGCTGCGCCAGGTGTTGGCATTAGCAACAAGGAGCGTCAACCAGGACGAGAGGCCATACCTCACCCTGATCGAGGAGCGCATCGAGAACGGCAGCCTGGCGGAACTGATGCGGGAGAGGGCTGGCGAGGGGGTCCGTCCGGTCCTGGAAGATATGGCAGGGTGCCTTCGCACGAACGTCCCCTATCACAGCTGAACGCCTCGGCCATCATTTTTTCTCATTTTTGGTCCAGGCACCGTCCCTATCCATCGTTCATGGAATCTCGATGGAGATCCCTAGGGTCGGCAATGCCACGTTCCGATCCATTTCCTTGAAGAATTCCGGTCTGAACGTGTGCACCGGGATGACCAGGTCGGCGTCAATCATCTCCACCACTTTCGCCAGGTCATCGGCCGAGGCATGCCCCGACGCATGGTACCCGGACTCGAAGGTGACCTCGCCGTTCTTCTCCTGGAACCCGCGCACCTCCATCCCGAACCTGGCGATCCACCGGTGCAGGCGGACGAAATCGAACACCTGGTCCTCCGAATGCGCTTCCGAGGATGAGTAGATGTACCGCCCTCCCTTCGGCCTGATGTCCAGCAGGTTGCCCATATCGTAGGACGAGAAGCACAGTATGTGCTCCCAAGGATGCATGGAGATCTCCATCGGGTCCACCAGTCGTCCGATCTGTTCCTCCACGGAATCCTTGACCTTGCTTCCCCTGCTCTTGAGTTCGCCGTAGACCAGTACTTTGGAGAGCCGGTCCACCCCGTCGACCAACCGCATCGCGTCCAGGAAATATGCGTCCTTTACCGTCACGACAAGGGACCTCCCTGTTCCCTGGGCGATCTCGATGAACGCGTCCAGCCTTTCGAAGTTACGCGCCGAGAAATCCGCGATCATCAGGCCCTCCACGTCCTCGGCGGCGGCCCGGCATTTGTTGGCCACGTCGGCCTCGGACAACTGGAAATGGACATCATCCCGGCCCGCTCTGGTGCCTTCGATGATCAACGCCGCAGGGGAAAGCGCCTTGGCATCGGACATGAACTTTCTGGTTTTTTCGCCGTACGACCCATGCAGCCGGATGTCCCCGCTATAGACGACCCAACCGGCCGAGGTCTCCACCGCGTAGGCGGTCGCACCATAGATGGAGTGGTCCACCTCCATCGTCTTGATCTCCAGGTCCAAGGACTCCACGTCCCCGAGTTCGCCCGGTTCCAATCCTTTGGTCTTCCCCTTGCTCCTGGCCCAGAAATCATCGAACCCGCTGCCATGGCCCTCGGTCAGGAAGAAATCCCTGGCCACGTACGATCCCTTTCCGGAGATCACGGTGCGCCGGTCCGTTCCCGGTGCCTTCATCGTACAATATGCGCACTCGGCCCCAGGATCTGCCCTTCCGCAATCGTTCATCGCCTTGATCAGGGCGGCGGTCATCGGGGTGGACACGAAAGGGATGTCCAGGTCGAGGAAGCCGGCACACCCGAAGTGGTCGATGTGGGCGTGGGAGATGAGCAAGGCGTCCACCGGCAGGTCGGGGGCGCCGGCGAGGTCCACATCGTCCGGGACCAAGTCCTCCCGGTACCAGTTCACCCTGGGGATCAATCCCATGTCCAGGTAGTCATGTATCCCCCGGGACGAACGGGGCTGGAGAAATTCGTCGTAGTACTGGCTCATCCTGTTGAAATTGGTACCGAAATCGAAAAGCACGCCATGTCCATCGAATCCCAGGTGGACCTTGTTCCCGCCAATGCAGTCCGCCCCATCGAACACAGTGACCTTGACCGGTGCCTCACTCACATTTTCGGATGATGCCTTGGCATGATAAACATGTCGAGATACCTTCCATCGACCCGAAAGAACCGATCGGCGCCAATTGGTAAGATCGGCCGACGAACTTCGTTTCTGCATCTTTCGATGCAACGGTGGAAATCATGGATCGGAATCCGGAGATGGAAACCGTTCGTGAGGCGGAACCCCGGTCCCGGGTTATTTCGAGATTCCCGTTTCCCCGCGGACCGATCGCCTGCCCTTCGCAACGTAGTGCGTGCATTTAGTAGGCATTTTCTCGACATCATCGCAAATTCTCTCCTGCTCCGGATACTGGTCCTGCCCCTGTACGCTCCTATTCTATTCTGGATATTGATTTCCTCATCACAATATTGATAATATTAATAGGCCTTAATCCCAACATTAGCTCCGTAACGGATTCCGGAGGGGTTTGAAAATGAGTTTGTTCAGCAAGGATCAAGAATTGGTATGTCCAGGATGCGGCAACAAGGTACAATCCACAGACAGATTCTGCAAGTACTGCGGCCGAACATTGGTCCAAGCGGCAACGGCCCCGCAACCCTCCTCTAGCCAGAAGACGAAGCAGTGCACCGGGTGCGGAAGGGAGATACCTGAGGGTTTGAAATTCTGCCCGTACTGTGGGAAACCGACACAGGTCACGGCCCCGGTCGAGGCGGCCCCTTCAATCCAGCCCGCGCCGATCCAGGTTCAATCCGTCCCTGCACCCCAACCGGCAGTGCCTGCCTCCCCACCATCGGCCAATCCTAAGAAACCCATGCCCAAATGCGTCAGCTGCGGCAGGGAGATCCCGGAAGGGCTCAAGTTCTGCCCCTACTGTGCCCGACCAAATCCCTATGCGCCATCCGCCCCGGCTCCGATGCCACTACCGATACCCGTACCAGTTCCCGCGCCCGCACCAGTGGTCCCGGCTCCCCAATCTCAGACCCCGGCCCCTTCAGGAATGGAGAAGTGCAAGTCCTGTGGCCGGGATATCCCTTCCGGTCTGAAGTACTGCCCCTACTGTGGCAGACTGTCCGCTGGCGAACAACCCGTTCAGCAGCCCGCCCCGATTCCCCTGCCAACGCCCGTTCCGGTCCCCGAGCCGGCACCGGTCGCTCCCGCACCCGCTCCGGTCCCGGCCCTCGCACCAGTCACTCCGGCACCGGAAATGACCCCTACGCCGCAAACAGCACCCGTACCTATTCCTGAACCACCCCCAGCGCCCGCTCCGGTCGCCCCGGCCCCAGTACAGTCCGTCCCTGCACCCCAACCGGCAACGGTCCCGGCCCCTCAACCAGCCACGAAAAAGTGTGCGGGCTGTGGCAAGGAGATAAGCACCACAATGAAGTTCTGCCCGTTCTGCGGCACAGCGGATGCGGCATTGGTGCACGGATCTGGCGGCGCCCCAACCGGGACCAGGATATGTCCCGGCTGCGGAAAGGAGATATCGATAACACACGATTTCTGTCCGTCGTGCGGATACCCCAAAAACCCGCGGTTCTATTGAACAAGGGTAGCCGGAAGGCGCCTCAAATCTTTTATTTTTTTATTTGAACGATATTTATCTGGAGCGGGCAAACATTAACGCTCTGGCCCAACAAATTTAAGTATTGAATATGATAATAACAAAGCAACCTTCCAATCAGGCTCTGCCTGGGCGTGAATATCAGGAGGATGGATCAATTTGACAGACCAAGAAATGAGAACCTGTCCCGGATGCGGTCGCCAAATTCCAACAGCCTACAATGTTTGTCCCCATTGCGGCCGGCCAGCCTATGGGAACCAACAGTACGGACCGCAGCCATTTTACGGACCTCAGCCGTATGGGCAGCAGCAATACCCACCCCAGTACCAGGAGCCGCTGGGTGCGCTAAAATACATACTTTATCTCCTGTCATTCTTCAGCATAATCATTGGAATCATAATCTTCTTTCTTTGGGACCACGATCCCAATCCGGAAAAGAGGATGGTGGGAAAGAACTGCCTTCTGATCTCCCTGGTTTCATTCATACTCGGTGTTGTGGCTGTGGTGTTCATAATCATATTTGGAGTGGGCCTGATATTCTTGTAAGATTGAGATGGCTCGTTTCAGTTCAAACGGGGGCCTCCTCAGCTCCTGATCTTTTTTTTCAAATGGTTACTATTCCCATCTGCTTCGACGTCCGGGACCGAATGGACTACATCTGTCCACGGTTCGCCGAGCGATGGAGCTGACTGAAGCCACGATCGCAAGTTGTAATAACATTGAAAGTCAAGGAAAGGTTGGGAAGATAAAGAAAGAGAGCTTACCGATTCTTGACAATCAGCCCATTCTTATCGGGTCAAATATGATTGACGGCAAATGGAGTAACGGTGGAAGAAAAAGAATATTAGCATGGTTCGTCAGGATGCTAGCGAGGCCTCGAATAATGCATGACAATGGCAAATAATATAACCTTAAAACCAGGTATTTTCGCCAGTCGAAATAATA